>CAVXVH010000001.1:0-30503 GCA_963765065.1 uncultured beta proteobacterium
CCATGGCCATCGCCGAACTCGCACGGCGCCTCGAGCGCGATCCGGCAGCCGAATTCGCCGAGGCGCTCTCCCAGATCGCCCGCATCGCGGCCTCTCGCCTCGCCGAGAAATTGCCGGGCAGCGCGTAGACGGGCAACACCCGCCGCCGCTACCATCGTCGGTACCCCACACTCTGAGGAACCCGGTCCATGGCCACGTCTCGACCCGACGCTGAAGCCCAGGAAGCGCGTCGCCCGCAAGCGGACGACGACGCGAGCCGACGCACCGCCTGTCGCAAGTGCCGAGGAGGACTCGAGCCTGGTCAGCATGGCGAAGCAGGTGCGCTCCTGGTCCGACTCGGTGCTCGGCATCGCGGGCGCCGCCGCAGACGTCTCGATCGGTGCGGCGAAGGCGTTGCTGGTGCGTCCCGAGCAACGCGCCACGCTCGCGCGCGCCGGCTCGGTGCTGCGCAGCATGCGCGAGGCCGCCGGACTGTCGCTGAAGGAGGTCGGCGAGGCGATCAACCTCAAGGACCCGACGCTGCTGGAGCTGGTCGAAGGCGGCAAGGTCGCGCTGCCGTTCGAGGTCATCCTGCGCCTCGCGTCGGTGCTCGGACGCAACGATCCCGATCTCGTTCGTGATGCGCTTCACGCGCTCCTACAACCCCGACACCTGGCAGACGCTGGAGCGGCTCGGCATCGGCCGGCTCGCGGTGCAGGCCGGCCGCGAACGGGAGTTCGCGAACATCTACCGCGCGAGCGACGCGGCGCGGCGCCTCGACGACGAGGAGTTCACCGCCGTGCTCGCGTTCGTCAGGGCCGCCTTCGACCTGGCGCTCACCTTCCACGACCAGTCTGCGCCACCGTCTCCGCGGCGCAAGAATAGCGTTCGCCGCATGACGGTGCCCGCGTTCGGCGCACGTTCCCGAACGCGGACGCCCCGCGCCGCTACACCACGCCGGACGACGGCTCGGCGGCGGGCCCCTCGGCCCTGGCGCGGCGGCGCAGGCCGGCCCGCCGCATCAGCAGGTACCCCGCCGGGATCACGAACATGGACAGGAGCGGCGCGGTGATCATGCCGCCGATCATCGGCGCTGCGATCCGCTGCGTGATCTCGGAGCCGGTGCCCGTTTCCCACAGGATCGGCATGAGCCGATCACCGTCGTCGCGACGGTCATCGCCTTCGGCCTCACGCGCAGCGCAGCCCCTTCGCGGATCGCCTCCAGCAGCGCGGTCTCGCTCCGTTCGCCTTGCGCGACCCGCTCGTCCCAGGCCTGCTTCAGGTACACGAGCATCACGATGCCGAACTCCGCGGTGACGCCGGCGAGTCCGATGAAGCCCACCGCGCTCGCGATCGACACGTTGTGGTCGAGCGCGTACAGGAGCCACACGCCGCCGATCACGGAGAACGGCAGGATCGCCATGACGAGCAGCGCCTCGTCGACGCGCCGGAAGGTCAGGTACAGCATCACCAGGATGATCGCGAGCATCGCCGGCACGACGATCTTCAGCCGCTCCGCGGCGCGCTCCATGTACTCGAACTGCCCCGACCACGCGATCGAGTAGCCCGGCGGCAGCTTGACCCCTTCGGCGACCGCCCGCTGCATGGCGCGCACCGAACCGGAGAGATCGCGGCCACGGATGTCGACGTACACCCAGCCGGACGGCCGCGCGTTCTCGCTCTTGATCATCGGCGGACCGTCGCTCACCCGGATCGTCGCCACGTCCGAGAGCCGGATCTGCGCGCCCCGTTCGGTGACGATCGGCAGGTCGCGCAGGTTGCCGATCGAGTCGCGATAGTCGCGCGGGTAGCGCACGTTGATCGGAAAGCGCTGCAGCCCCTCGACCGTTTCCCCGATGTTCTCGCCGCCGATCGCGGCCGCGATCACCGACTGCACGTCGTCGACCGAGAGCCCGAAGCGGGCCGCGGCGGGCCGATCGATGGCAACGTCGATGTAGCGCCCGCCGGTCAAGCGCTCGGCGAGCGCCGACGACACGCCGGGCACGTTCTTCACCACCTTCTCGATCTCGGCGGCAACCTTGTCGATCTCGGCGAGGTTCGTCCCCGACACCTTGATGCCCACGGGACTCTTGATGCCGGTGGCCAGCATGTCGATGCGGTTGCGGATCGGCGGTACCCACACGTTGGCGAGGCCCGGCACCTTGACCGCCGCGTCGAGCTCCTCGATCAGCTTCGGCGTGGTCATGCCCGGCCGCCATTGGTCGCGAGGCTTCAACTGGATGACCGTCTCGAACATCTCGAGCGGCGCGGGGTCGGTCGCGGTCTCCGCACGGCCGGCCTTGCCGAACACGCGCGCGACCTCGGGCACGGTCTTGATCATGCGGTCGGTCTGCTGCAGCAGTTCCGCGGCCTTGCCGGCCGACAGCCCCGGCAGCGCGGTGGGCATGTACAGGAGATCGCCCTCGTCGAGCGGCGGCATGAACTCGCCGCCCAGCTTCGCGGCGGGCCACAGCGTCGCGACCGCCAGCGCCAGCGCCAGCCCGATGGTCAGCCACGGCGCCTTCAGCACCGCCTCGAGCAGCGGGCGATACGCCCAGATCAGGAAGCGGTTGATCGGATTCCTCTGCTCGGCGGGAATACGCCCGCGGATCAGGTAGCCCATCAGCACTGGCACCAGCGTGACCGAGATGCCCGCCGCTGCCGCCATCGCGTAGCTCTTGGTGAACGCGAGCGGCGCGAACAGGCGCCCCTCCTGGGCTTCCAGCGCAAACACCGGGACAAACGAGATCGTCACGATCAGGAGCGACGAGAACAGCGCCGGCCCGACCTCGACGGCGGCGTCGGTGATCACCCTCCAGCGCTCCTCGCCCTCCAGCGACCGCCCCGGATGCGCATCCTGCCAGGCCTCGATGCGCCGGTGCGCGTTCTCGACCATCACCACCGCCGCGTCCACCATCTCGCCGATCGCGATCGCGATGCCGCCGAGCGAGACGATGTTCGCGGTGATGCCCTGGTAGTACATGACGATGTACGCCACCAGCACGCCCAGCGGCAGCGCGACGATCGCGACGAAGGCGCTGCGCAGGTGGAACAGGAACACGATGCAGATCAGCGCGACGATCGCGAACTGCTCGAGCAGCGTGGTCTCGACGGTGGCGATCGACCGCCCGATGAGATCGGAGCGGTCGTAGACCGGCACGATCTCGACGCCGGCAGGCAACCCCGGCTGCAACTGCTCGAGCTTCGCCTTCACCGCGTCGATCGTGGCGAGCGCATTCTTGCCGCTGCGCATCACGATGATGCCGCCGGTCACCTCGCCCTCCCCGTCGAGTTCGGCGATGCCGCGGCGCATTTCCGGGCCGACCTGCACGCGCGCGACGTCGCCGAGCCGCACGGGTACGCCGGCCTCGGACAGGGCAAGCGGCGTGTCGCGGAAGTCCGCGAGCGACTTCAGGTAGCCGCTGGAGCGCACCATGTACTCGGCCTCGCCCAGCTCCAGCACCGAGCCGCCGACCTCGGTGTTCGCACGCCGCAGCGCCTCGATGACTTTCGCATGCGGGATGTTGTAGGACCGCAGCTTGCTCGGGTCGAGCACCACCTGGTACTGCCGCACCATGCCGCCCACAGTCGCTACTTCGGCGACGTTCGGCACGCTCTTCAGCTCGTAGCGCAGGAACCAGTCCTGCAGCGCGCGCAGCTGCGAGAGGTCGTGAGTGCCGGTGCGGTCGACCAGCGCGTACTGGTAGATCCAGCCCACGCCGGTCGCGTCGGGGCCGATCGCGGCCTTCGCCTGCGGCGGCAGCCGCGACTGCACCTGGTTCATGTACTCGAGCACCCGCGAACGCGCCCAGTACAGGTCCGTGCCGTCCTCGAACAGTACGTAGACGAACGAGTCGCCGAAGAACGAGTAGCCGCGCACCGCCTTGGCACCCGGCACGGACATCATCGTCGTGGTGAGCGGATAGGTGACCTGGTTCTCGACGATCTGCGGCGCCTGTCCCGGGTAGGTGGTGCGAATGATCACCTGCACGTCGGAGAGGTCGGGAATGGCGTCGACCGGCGTGCGCCACACCGCCCACATGCCCCACGCCGCGAGGCCCAGCGAGGCGAGGACCACGAGGAACCGGTTCGCGACCGACCAGCGGATCAGGTTCGCGACCATGGCCTACTTGCCCTTCGCCGCAGTCGCCGGTGCGGCGGAAGGCGCAATCGACGAGAGCTGGAACTCGCCCTTCGGCGTGATCGCGAACTCGAAGTCGACGCGCACGCCCTCCTTCACACCGGGCGGCACGCCGGCGGCAGGCGCCTTGAAGCCCATCGTCATGGCGCCCATGCCGGCGGACTCGATCGGCCCGTGCTCGACGAACACTTCACCGCCGCCGACGTCGCGCACGATCCCGGACGCCTTGTGCTTCACGGCGCCGGCCGCGGCGGGCCCGGGTGCCTCGCCGGCGTTGTTCATGCGCGCGAGCACGCCCTTCAGGCTCGCCTCGGAGTCGATCATGAACTGCCCGGACGTGACCACCCGCTGTCCGGCGGACAGGCCCCTGGTGATTTCGGTCTGGTCGCCGGCCTCGCGACCAACCTCGACGTCCACGGGCGCGAACCGGCCCTCCCCTTCGGCGACGATGACCACGTTGCGCGTTCCGGTGCGTATCACCGCCTCGGACGGCACCAGCACCGCCGGCTTCGCCGCGGCCCCCGGAACGTCGCGCTCGCGAACATCCCGGGCTTCAACGCACCGCCGGATCGACAGCACGACGCGCGCGCGCACCGTGCGCGTCGCGACGTTGACCTCCGGCAGCAGCGCCTCGATCCGCCCCTTGAACACGCGGTCGGGATAGGCGTTCGTGCGCACCTCGACCGGCATCCCGACCGCGATCTCGCCGGCCTGCGCCTCGGCAACCTCGGCGATCAGCCAGACGCTGCCGAGGCCCGCGATGCGGACGAGGTTCGTGCCGGGCATCACCGCCATGCCGTCGCGAGCGCTGATCTCCCAGACGATGCCCCCCTGCGGCGCGGTGATCGTGACGCGACCCGAGGTGCGGCCTTCGCGTTCCACGCGCGCGATTTCCGCATCGGGCATGCCGAGGAGCTTCATGCGGCCGCGCGCGGCGTCGGCCAGCGTCGCGAGACCGGGCTGCGACGAGCCTTTGAGCGCCAGGTACTCCTCCTGTGCCGCGACCCACTCCGGAACGAACAGGTCGGCGATCGGCTGCCCGGCGCGCACGCCGTCGAACGTCGCGCGCACATGCAGCCGTTCGACGAAGCCCTGCACGCGCGACTGCACGCCGGTGAGCGTGCGCTCGTCGACCGCGATTGCGCCGACCGCGGTGAAACCCGTGGCGAGCGATCCCTCGCGTGCCTCGACGGTGCGCACGCCGAAGTTCTGCGCGAGGCGCGGGCTCACCTTCACCGTGCCTTCGTCCACGCCCTCGTCGGCGTAGACCGGAACGAGCTGCATGTCCATGAACGGGCTCTTGCCCGGCTTGTCGAACTTCTGGCCCGGCACCATCGGGTCGTGCCAGTAGAGGACGCGCCGGCCCTTGTCATCGTAGAGGAGCTTGTTGCCCGCGGCGTCCGCCGTCGCTGCCGGGGTGGACGATCCGGCAGCAGAATCCGCGGTGGGGGACTCGTGCGCGCCCTGGCGCGCGCCGAACCAGAAGCCAGCCGCCGCTGCGAGCACGGCGACGACCAGCGCGACGATGACCGTCGGCGCGGCAGCGCCACCTTGGCGTGCGGTCGAGTTCATGATTGCCCCGGGGAGTAGACGGTGTTGGCGAGCCAGGCCCACGCACGGGCGGCGGCCTGCTCCATCGAGACGAGCGCCAACTCGGCGTCGAGCTCCGCGCGGCGGCTGTCGAGCACCGTCGCAAGCGACGCGGCGCCTCCGCGGTAGGCGGCGAGCGCGGCCTCGGTGCGGGCGCGCGCGAGCGGCACCATCTCGTCGCGGATGCGCGCGGCCTGTGCGCGCGCCGACGTCCACTCGGCGAGCATCTGCTTCACCTCGGACTCGCGCATGCGGCGCGCGTCCTCGCGCATCTCGCGCGCAGCATCCCGTTCCTTGAGCTTCGCCGCGTATTCGCGATCCTGGCGGGTGCCGGGCGACCACGGCAGGTCGACGCGCACCATCAGCGACACCATGTTCGAGTAGTCGGACCCGCGGATGCCGTAGGAGAGCTCGGCGCTCCAGTCCGGCAGCCGGCCGGCGCGCGCGAGCTCCGACTCGGCGTCCAGCACCGCCGCCTGTGCCTCGACGAGCCGCACCTCCGGCTGTGCATTCACGTCGACCAGCGCGGTCGTGTCCCGGGGAAGCGTCGAGATGTCGGGGGGATCGGCGAGCGGCCGCTCGGCCACCGCCTCGCCCAGGTAGCGCGCGAGCACGAGGCGCGCCCGCTCGCTCGCGAGCTCGGCCTCCAGCGCCCGGTTCCTGAGCTCGAGGATCGCGGCCCGCGCGGCCAGCGCCTCGCCGGCCCCGCCGCGGCCGCCGCGATACGCGGCCTCGGCCATCGCGAGCTGCAGCTCGGCCTCCGCGATCTGCGCGGCGATCGTGCGCTCGGCCTGGCGCGCAAAGTGGCGCGCAAACCACGCGGTCGCAGTCTCCCGCGCCACCGCGAGCGACGCGGCCTCGGCCGCGACCTCGCCGCGGGCGGCATCGCGCCGCGCGCGCTCGGCGCGGAGCTCGCGCTTCGCCTCGCGCGGGAACGCCTGCATGAGGCCGACGCGTGTCATGGTCATGCTTTCCCGCGTCAGGCTCCAGCGATCGGGGCCCCCGGTCGGCACGTTCTCGACGCCGAAGAACAGTTGCGGGTCCGGCAACTCGGCGAGAGGACCGGCCATCTCGCGTGCCGCCTCGACCATCGTGCGCTGGGAGGCGATCTGGGCGGAACGGTCGACGGCGATGCGCTGCGCCTCCGCAAGCGACAGCGGCGCGCCGACCTGCGCAAACGCGGGCACGTTGGTGCACGCGAACAGGGCGCACGCCGCGAGCGTCGCAGCGCGATTGCAAACGCTCGCGGCGCGCCGTGGCGACTTCACGGCGGCCCGGGGCAAGGTCTCGAACTGGAACATCTGCAACCTCCGGCGTCAACGATCGAAAGCCGGTGCGATCGTCGCACCGGCGCGAGGCGACAGCCGAAGGTCAGATGAGCAGGCGGGGCAGCAGTGCGAGCAGCGGCGGTGCGGCGCTGCGGGCCTCGATCTCCGACGCCGGCTGGGCAGGATCGGATGCCTTCGCGGACGCGGGAATTTCCCAGCGCGCGACCACGACGATCGAAGGCAGGTCGAAGGCGCCACCGTCGGGCAGCGATGCCGTCTGGCAGTGCACCTCGCAAACGTTGCCCTGCGCGAGCAGGCCATCGGCATCTTCAGCCGCCGGGTCGCCGGCGGCAAGGTGCGCCGCGCAGGGCGTCGCGGCAGCGGCCTCGGCGGCGACCGCGGCCTCGCCACGCGAGCACGCAAAGGCCACCGCGGCGGTCTGCGCGAACAGCAGGCAGGCCGCCACGAGCCAGGCGATGGGGCGTGAGGTGCGCCGCGACAGGGACATGGAGCGATTGTGCCGGAAATCGAGAACGAATCCTAATGGGTTCGCGACCGGCGGAGTCTTGACGCGTGTCAATGGACCCGGGTCCATTGCCTGTCCGACCCCTGCCCACGCGCAAACGAACCCCGGATATCCGTCCCGCGGCTCAGGTCGAATCGTTCGCGGCGGGCGGGGCCGTCGATCGCCCGAGGTCGCGGCTGTCCGCGCGCGTGCCCATCAGTGGGGCGCTGGCGAGCGCCTCGGCCCAGATGCGCCGCGGCAGGAACGTCTGCAGGTGCCCGAGGGCCCGCTCGACGAGCGCGGGGTGGGGCGCATGGCCGATCCCCGGCACCACGTCGGCGGTCACGTCGGCACCGAGCGCCAGCAGCCGCGTCGCGGCCTCGACCGCATGCCGGGCCGGCACGGTCGCGTCGTCCTTGCCATGCACCATGTGGATCACTGCCTTGGGCGATGCCGACGGCAGGGTCGCGTAGCGGCCACCGATGGCCACGACGCGCCCGACGAGATCGGGATGCGCCTGCACGACTTCCAGCGCGACGACCGCGCCTTGCGAGAAGCCGACGAGCGCCGTGGCGAGCGGCGTGACGCCGAGCTGACGCTGCGCATCGCGCACGAATTCGACCAGCGCCGGCAGCGACGCCGCCACGCGTTCTGCCAGACCGGATGCGTCGCCGGCCTCGCCCGGGAACCACCCGCGCATGCCTGGCGCGGCGTCCTCCGCCACGAAGCCGTCGGGGATCAGGTGCGCCGCCTGCGGATAGGTCTGCGCGAACCGATCGGCGACCTGCACCATCGCGAGCGCGGACGCGCCCGCCCCGTGCAGGTAGACGTAGAGCGGCGACGGCGCGCCTTCGCGCGGCATCAGGTGCAGGACCGAATCGAGATGCATCGGATTGCGACCCCTTCCGGGGACAGTCTATCCGCAACGCCGCCGCGTGCGACGCGCGGGACGCCGCTCGCTGTGGTCGGTCGAGAAACGGCTTCGCGCGTTCGAGCAGTTCCTCGAGGCCAGGCTCGTTGGGATTGCGCGGCTTCCCCGGGTGGATGATCGAGACCTGGCAGGCTTCGGCCGCCTCGACCAGCTGCCGGTAAGTGCCGGCATTGATGTCGGCGATGTACGCCTGCTTGTTGTCGTTGTACTTGAACATCTTGTCGTTGATGTTCTGGCACTCGTTGCAGGTCGGGCAGCGCGTGGTCTCGATCCACGCTTCGTCGGGGTTGCGCTCCGGCGCCGCCGATGCTTCGGGAGCAGCTGGCGACGGCACCGCCTTGTCGGTCGGTGGGGTCGGGACTTGCGGCGTCTGGGCGCCGGCTGCCGTCGCTGCGGCGGCGACTTCGAGCTCCTGCGCCCGCGCCTCCTGCCACTTCGCCCGCTCCCGTGCCAGCAGGATCTCGGCGTGCGAGTTGTGGATGCCGCCCTGTTCCTGCAGCCGATGCCAGAAGGTGCGGCTGCGCACCACTGTCTGCATGAGCCGCGAGTCGACGATCACCCGCTGCAGCACGTCGTCGGGATCGGCGGCGAGCACGTAGGGAACCTTGTCGGCAGCGCTCTTCGCGTCGAGCGCAAGCCACTCGTCGGCCGGGACCATCCCGTCGTGCCATCCGTCCTTCGGGACCCGTGCGAAGTGCGCGGCGTGGCGGCGGTCGCACAGCGCGAAATCGGCCACGGTGAACGGCATCTCCTGCACGATACGCTGCAGATTGCCGTCGGCATACTCGAGCGGCCCCACCGGCCAGTCGGCCTCGGGCTGCGGATTGTCCTCGAGGTCGAAGCGCGCGGCCTGATTGTCGCCGGCGTAGGGGTCGTAGGTGAACGCCGGAAAGGCGCGCGACTCCATCGCGGCTGCCGACATGAGGTAGGCGGGAAGCTGCGCCTCACTCTCGCGCGTCCCGACGTACACGGTGACGAGCCCGGCGCCGCGGTGCGCGAACGCCTTCGCGACGCGCTCGCGCAGCGCGTGCAGGTTGGCGCCGGCGGATTGCACGACGAAGACCCCGCCGAGGCCGGTCGCGGTATTGCCCAGCCGCGCGCTGCGCACGCCGAACGCGAAGTGCCCGGTGCCGACGGAGGCTTCCTCGAGCAGGTCGTCGATCTCCACCAGCACCTTCACCGGCAGCCCCGCCGACAGCATGTCCATCAGGCCCGCATTCTGCGGCGCGTCGTTCTGGCCGGCCGGGATGGCGACGAGATAGTCGGGAAAGAGCGCAATGTCGTCCGCGGACAGCGCGGACTCGTCGTAGTGCGCGAACACCGGGTCGTCCGTAGCGTCGACGTAGCGCCCGTCCGCCTCGAGCTCGGCGACGGCAATTGCCTTCGCCACCTGGGCGAGCTTCGGCAGCCGCTCGCGATAGGCCGCCGCCGCCGATGCGCAGTCGGTGAAGCGGAACGTGAACGCCGCGGGCGCGTCCGGCCGGTCGGCAAGCCGCGGATCGGGATAGAACGCCTGCTTGCGCAGCACGTCGAGCGCCCACTCGATGCGGCGCCGTCGGGCCGTCGGCAGTTCGTCCTTCGGCACGTTGCGCACGAGCAGGCGCGACATCGCGTCGAAGTCGAACGCGTCGCGATGCGAACCGCCGAGCGAGGTGCGCAGGCTGTCGGGCCGCTGCCCGGCCTCGGAGTGCATGAACGCCGCGCGCAGGATGTCCGAGAGCCGCACTGCGAGCCGGTCGACGAGCGCCCGAAAGGCCTTCGCCTTGTGTGCCTGCGCGGCCTGCCACGCGTGCGTGACGAAGGCCGCGGGCATCGCGGCGTCGCAGTCGACGACGCGGCCTTCGAGCGCCAGCTTCTCGCCGATGCCGGTGAGCACCTCGCGCACCGACGGGTCCTTCGGCGACGCGACCCGCGCCACCGCGGCGGCCCACAACTCCGACAACGTGCCGCGCTCGCCCCCGGCGACGAGTGCGCGGATCTCGCGCTCGAGGCGCAGCGCCGCCTTGCGCAGGCGCTCGCCCTCGATGCCCCGGGGCGCGACCTCGCCCAGCATCTCGTCGACGATCGACGACAGCGAGCGGGTCGATCCCGCCTCCGGCCCCTCGTCGATCAGCACGAGCGGGAAGTCGTAGCGCAGCCTGGTGAGGTCGCGGTAGCGCGCCAGGAGCGCGGGCCGCAGCCGCGCGCCTTCGATCGTCTGCAGGCCGGTGCCGTGGCGCTTGCCGGTCGCGAAGAACAGCCGCTGTTCGTCAAAGGGGGCGACGTTGTCCATGGCCCATCGTGGTGGTGAGTTGGGGTTTCCCGGGATGCCGTGCCGTCAGGCGACGACCCGCGACGGCGAGTCGTCCTGCGGCCACACGGTGACCTTGTCGAACTCGGACTCGATCCCCGCGCGGATCTGCTCGGCCGTGCGCATTTGCCCGGCGTGGCGGATGTCCTCGTAGCAGGGTATCGAGGGGTTGTGGTACAGGATTCCGACCGGGATCGGATCGGTCGTCGAAGCGATTTCCCGCGCGCGGTCGAGGTTCATCGGGTCGTGCTCGATCTGGTTGCGGTAGGTGCGCGAGAGCTCCGGCGAGACCGACAGGCCGTTCCGGTGCGTGAGCAGCAGCGTCTTGCCCGGGTCGTGCAGCCACGGCTCGAACATCTTCGGCAGCCACTCGGGGCAGCGCTGGATGATGCGTACGAACGAGAAGCCGCGGTGCAGGTAGGCGGCGCGGATGATGTCGTAGAGGAGCTCGGGGATCCAGTCGACCGCCTGCGCGACGAACGACGCGTTGGTGACGCCCAGCGTGACCGTCAGCGGGTTCAGCGCATCGAGGTAGCTGCCGCGGGGCGTCGTGTTGCTCTTGAGGCCGATTGGCGAGGTCGGCGACGCCTGCTTCTTGGTGAGGCCGTAGACCTGGTTGTCGTGCAGGATCGCCGTCAGGTTCATGTTGTAGCGGATCGCGTGGATCCAGTGCGCCGCGCCGATGCTGCAGCAGTCGCCGTCGCCGGTGTTGACGAACACCGCGAGGTCCGGCCGCGCCATCTTCACGCCCTCCGCGATCGGAAACGCGCGGCCGTGGATGCCGTGGAAGCCGTAGGTCTTCATGTAGTGCGGGAAGCGCGACGAGCAGCCGATGCCGGAAACGAACACCGTGCGTTCCGGCGCCAGGTTCTCGTCGCGGCACAGCCGCTGCACCGCGGACAGGATCGCGTTGTCGCCGCAGCCGCTGCACCAGCGCGGCACGCCGCCCTGGTAGTCCTCGAGCTGGTGGTGGGCTTCGTGCAGCTTGATCAGGGACTGCGTGACGGGCATCGTCATAAGTGGGGTCAGACTCGACTTGTCGTGGAAGGGGATTGGGTCGACGGGACGGATGGGCGCGAAAGTCGAGTCTGACCCTACTTTTCCTGGCGCTCGGCGAGCTTGCCGCGCAGCATGGCGACGACGGTGCCGGGCTTGATCGGCTGGCCGCGCGACTGGCTCCAGCAGTCGACGTCGACCAGGTAGCGCGAGCGCAGCATCATCGCCAGCGCCGAGTAGCGGCGGTTGTCGGCGTCGATCAGCTCGTCGTCGAGCCGGTCGGACCAGTTGTCCTCGATGGTCATCACGCGCTTGAAGCGGCGCATGATCTCGCCGATGCCCGACGGCAGCGGCTGGATGAACCTCAGATGCAGCGACGACACCCGCCGCCCCTCGTCGCGCAGGCGGCCGACGGCCTCCTCGATCACGCCCTTGGTGCTGCCCCAGCCGACCACCAGCAGGTCGCCGTCGGGGTCGCCGAACACCTCCGGCGTCTTCAGCGTCTTCTGCAGCGCCGCGAGCTTCAGGCTGCGATGCTTAAGACCTTCCTCGTTGATCTCCGGGTCGTAGGCGACCTTGCTCGAGCGGTCGTGCGCAAGCCCGGTGACCGTGTGCATGCCGCCCGGCTGACCAGGCACGAAGCGCCGCGCGATTCCGGTCACCGGATCCCAGTCGTAGGGCTTGGCGCCCGCGGCGATGGGCGTCTGGTCGACCGGGGGCGCGAGCCAGTCGGAATCGAGCACGGGCCGCGGGAACGGCTGCTGCGCGGTGGCGAGGCTCGCGTCCGACAGCACGACCACCACCATGTTGAACGCCTCGGCGATCTTGCGCGCCGTGATGATCGAGTAGAAGCAGTCCTCGATGTCGGAGGCCGCCATCACCACCTTGGGCGCGTCGCCATGGCTGCCGTAGATCGCGGTGAGCAGGTCGCCCTGCTCGACCTTGGTCGGCTGGCCGGTGGACGGTCCGCCGCGCTGCACGTTGACCACGACCAGCGGGATCTCCGCCATCACGGCGAGCCCGATCCCTTCCTGCTTCAGCGAGAAACCGGGACCGGAGGTGATCGTCACCGCGCACTTGCCGGCGTAGGACGCGCCGATCGCGAACGCGCACGCGGCGATCTCGTCCTCGGCCTGGTGCACGAGCCCGCCGACCCGCTCGAAGACGTCGGACAGGTAGTGCGACGCCGACGTCGCCGGCGTGATCGGATACATCGCGCAGATGTCCATGCCCGAGGCCAGCACGCCAAGCGCCAGCGCGGTGTTGCCGTTGACGACGATCTGCGGCTCGGTCGAGCGCGTCGCCGGGATGCGGTAGCGGAAGTCCAGGTTCTGCTCGGCCCAGGCGTAGCCCGCGTCGAACAGGCCCTGATTGACTTCGACGACCTTCGCCTCCTTTTTGCCGAAAGTGAGCCTGACCTGCTCGCGGCCGAGCTTGGGATCGAAGCTGTAGATGCTGCACAGCACCCCGAGCACGAACATGTTCTTGCCCTTGCGCGGGTCGGAAACCAGCGCACGGCACTCCTTCTCGAACGCGCATTCGTAAACGCGGAAGCCCGCGCTCTGCAGCGACTCGACGGTCTGGCGGTAGGAGGCGACAATCTTCGGATCGCGGTGTTCGCGCCACATGCTCTCGAGCAGGATCTGCGCGCCGGGCTTCAGCTCTCCCGCCTTGACGCGGCCGATCAGCACCTGCTCGTTGAACGCGACCGCGAGGTCGGTCTCGTCGCCGCCGTTGGTGACGCGCCGGGTGCCGATGCGGATGCGGATCCCGGACGCACCGGCGACGCTGCGCGCCGGTGGCTGGATCTCGGCCGGGATGATCTCGGTGGTCCAGATGCCGTTGCCGGTGCGCGCGGCGATCGCGCCGAGCGACTGGCCGCAGCGCTGCGCGCCCTCGCCGGAGTCGCTGATGACCTCGACGATGTGCTCGTCGAGGACGGCGGCCTCGCGCGCGACGGCCGCGGACGACTTCTCGGTGCCGCTTTTCGCGGCCCTGGCCGGCGTGACGGTTTCGTTCATGGGGTGCTTGCCTTTCCGGGTACGTCTTGCCTGCGTCGCGGGTCGCGGCCCGGGCTCGGGTTCGTAGGGGGGCTCAGACGACGCGCAGCCGCGCGTAGCCGTGCTCGCCGGGGGCGATGCCGAAGCGACGGCCCTGCCAGGGCGCCTCGGGCTCGAAGACCACGTCGGTGTCGCGCAGTCCGAGGTAAGCCTTCATCGCACGCGCGGCCTTGCGGCCGGCACCCATCGCCTCGATCACGGTCGCCGCGCCCGTCACGATGTCGCCGCCGGCGTACACGCCCGCGATCGAGGTCGCGAGGCTGTCGTCGGTGTCGATGTAGCCGCGCTTGTTGAGCTTGAGCTTGGAAGTCTGCCCGAGGATCGGGTTGGCGTTCGTGCCGATCGCGTAGACCACGCTGTCGCACTCGAACTCGAACTCGCTGCCCGCGATCGGCACCGGGCGCCGCCGCCCGGAGGCGTCGGGCTCGCCCAGCTCCATCTTCTGGCAGCGCATGCCGCGCACGCGCTTGCTGTCGTCGCCGAGCAGCTCGACCGGGCTCGTCAGCCAGTGGAACTCGACGCCTTCCTCGCCGGCGTGATGGATCTCCTCGGCCCGCGCCGGGGCCTCCGCCTTGCTGCGGCGGTACACGCAGGTGACCTTCTCGGCGCCGAGACGCAACGACACGCGCAGCGCATCCATCGCGGTGTTGCCTGCACCGATCACCGCGACGCGCCGGCCGGGCTGCAGCGGCGTGTCGTACTTGGGGAAGTCGCGCGCACGCATCAGGTTGCAGCGGGTCAGCAGCTCGTTCGCCGACAGCACGCCGTTCAGCGACTCGCCGGGGATGCCCATGAAGCTCGGATACCCCGCGCCGGTGCCGATGAACACCGCGTGGTAGCCCATCTCGGTGAGCATCTGCTCGACGGTGAAGAGCCGGCCGACCAGCGTGTTGCATTCGAAGCGCACGCCGAGCTGCTTCAGCTTGTCGATCTCGACGTCGATCACTTCGTTGGGCAGCCGGAAGTCCGGGATGCCGTACTTGAGCACGCCGCCCGGCTCGTGGAACGCCTCGTAGACGACCACCTCGCAACCGGCCTTCGCCATGTCGGCGGCGCACGCCATGCCGGCCGGACCCGATCCGACGATGCCGACGCGGAAGCCGGAGGGCTCGATGTAGGGCAGGTTCACCCAGCCCTCGCGGATCGCCATGTCGCCGACGAAGCGCTCGAGGCGTCCGATTGCCACGGGCTCCAGCGAGTCGCCGACGGTGCAGACGCCCTCGCACTGGTTCTCCTGCGGGCAGACGCGGCCGCACACCGCCGGCAGGAGGTTCGTGTCGGTGATGACGTCGTAGGCGCCGTGGAAGTGCTTCTCGGTGATCTTCTGGATGAATGCCGGGATGTCGATGCCGACGGGGCAGCCGCGCACGCACGGCTCGTCGGCGCACTGCAGGCAGCGGTCGGCCTCGCGCAGTGCGTTCTCGAGCGTGTACCCGCAGGCGACCTCCTTGAAGTTGCGCGCGCGTTCCCGGGCATCCTGCTCGGGCATGGGCGTGCGCTCCTGCGGGATCGTGCGGATGGTCTTCTTCTTGGCCATGGCTGTGCTCGCGGCTGCGCGTGTGTTCATTCGCGGTCGGCGGGACCGACCTCGGCGCCGCCCAGGCGGCAACTCTCCTCCCACTTCTTCAGCGCCTCCTGCTCGGTCGGCTTGAAGCGGCCGAGGCGGGCCATCAGGTCGTCGAAGTCGACCTGGTGGGCGTCGAAGTCCGGGCCGTCGACGCACGCGAACTTGATGCCCTCGCCGATCTTGACCCGGCAGCCACCGCACATGCCCGTGCCGTCGACCATCACCGGGTTCAGGCTCACCACGGTCCTGATGCCTCGCGGGCGCGTCACTTCGGCGCAGGCCTTCATCATGATCGGCGGACCGATCGCGATGACCTCGTCGATGTCCGGGTGCGCGGCAAGGACCTGCTCCATGCCCTTGGTCACCAGGCCCTTGATGCCCGCCGAGCCGTCGTCGGTGCAGACCACGACCTCGTCGCAGACCGAGCGGAAGCGATCCTCCCAGAACATCACGTCGCGGTTGCGGAAGCCCAGCACCCCGTAGACCTCGGCGCCGTTGCGCGCATAGGCACGCGCCTGCGGGAACACCGGTGCGACGCCCAGCCCGCCACCGACGCACATCACCTTCTTCGCGCCGGCGATGTGGCTGGGAATGCCCATCGGGCCGACCACTGCGTGCAGGTACGTGCCGACGCGGCAGTTCTGCTGCATCTCGCGGGTAGTCTTGCCCACCGCCTGGATCACGAGGGTGATCGTGCCCTTCGCGGCGTCGAAGTCCGCAAGCGTGAGCGGAATGCGCTCGCCGTGCTCGTGCTCCATGACGATCACGAACTGGCCGGCCTTTGCCGCCTTCGCCATCATCGGATGGCGAATCTCCAGCATGTAGGTGACGTCGGAATAGTCCTCGCGTGCGACGATCTCGAACGCACCGCCTCGATCGGGGGTCATGCCTCTCCTCGCGCTGTGGCGCTGCGGGCCCCGCGATCCGGACGCACGTCGAGCGTCGCGGGTGCCGCGCGTGATCCTCAGGGGCTGCCTGTAACCGGCAAAGTTACGTGGACCGGCGACGGCGGTCTTGATCTGACGCAAGGAGTGGGAGGATGCGCCGCGACGTACCCGCCGCGTTCCTGCATGCACAACTTGTCCGGGACCTGCGCAGGGACATCGGGCGGCAAGCGCCCGACGGGAGTCAACGCAGGCTGGCGTTGACCGACTCGAGGGCGGCCGCGCCCGGGACGAGCTCGGCGTCGGACAGGGCGTTGAGCGGCCGCGCCACCGTCCCCTGCGCGCTGTGCAGGTCCTCGTCGGACTCGTTGACGTAGAGGAGCCCCGTCACCACCTCGCCCTTCGCGCGGTGCGCCTCGAGGTAGGCCATCACGGCGACCTTGTCGGTCGCGTCGTAGCTGTCGTCGACGCGTCGCACGCGGATCTGCCCGCCGTCGTGCAACGTCACGGTCTCGACGCTGCCCGGCGGCCCCTCGGCCGTGATCGCGTCGCGTAGCGGCATGTAGTCGAGGAAATTCACCGTCTCGTTGTGGGCCCGCACGTAGTCGTAGCTCTTGGTCGACCCGGGGTGGTTGTTGAACGCGACGCAGGGCGAAACCACGTCGATCAGCGCGGCCCCTTTGTGCTGCACCGCCGCCTTGATCAGCGGCACGAGCTGCGCCTTGTCGCCCGAGAAGCCCCGCGCGATGAAGGTGGCGCCCAGCGTCAGCGCGAGCATCACGAGGTCGATCGGCTCGTCGTCGTTGGACGCGCCACGCTTGCTCTTGCTGCCCTTGTCGGCGGTAGCCGAGAACTGACCCTTGGTGAGGCCGTACACGCCGTTGTTCTCGACGATGTAGGTCATGTTGACCCCGCGCCGCATGATGTGCGCGAACTGGCCGATGCCGATCGACGCCGAGTCGCCGTCGCCGGACACGCCGAGATAGATCAGGTCGCGATTGGCGAGGTTCGCGCCGGTCAGGACCGAGGGCATGCGGCCGTGGACGCTGTTGAAGCCGTGCGACTGGCCGAGGAAGTAGGTCGGCGTCTTCGACGAGCAGCCGATGCCGGAGAGCTTCGCCACCTGGTGCGGCGGGATCGCCAGCTCGAAGAACGCCTGGATGATCGCCGCGCTGATCGAGTCGTGCCCGCAGCCCGCGCACAGCGTCGACACCGGGCCCTCGTAGTCGCGGCGGGTGAAGCCGAGCGCGTTGGTCGGCAGCGACGGGTGGTGGAGCTTCGGCTTGGCGAGAAAGGTCATTGTCGGAGGTCAGGTAACAGGCAACAGGTAACAGGGGCCACGGTGCATCGGTCCGCGCTCATTCGCCGACCGCCTTCTGATACCTGACGCCTGTTCCCTGTTCCCTGAAGGCAAGGCCGAAGGCCGCAGCCTTCTCGGCGATCTCGCGCTCGATGAATCGCGCGGTCAGCGGGTTGCCGTCGAAGTGGAGGATCGACACGAGCTTCTCCGGGGCGATCGCGCACTCGGTCATCAGCAGCGTGCGCAGCTGCGCGTCGCGGTTCTGCTCGACGACGAAGACGTGGTCGTGCGCGGCGACGAAGTCCGCCACGCTGTCGGCGAACGGGAACGCGCGCACGCGCAGCCGGTCGAGGTGGACGCCGCGCGCCGCGAGAGCGGCGAGCGCCTCGGCCATCGGCGCGCCGGTCGAGCCGTACCAGAGCACGCCGGCGCGCGTCGGCTGCGCGGCCCGCTCCTGCACCGGCGCGGGTACCAGCGACTTCGCCGTCTCGAACTTGCGCAGCAGCCGCTGCATGTTGTCGACGTAGGCCGGACCCTCCTCGGTGTAGCGCGCGTGCCGGTCCTTCGACGTGCCCCGGGTGAAGAAGGCGCCGCGCTTCGGATGCGTGCCCGGATAGGTGCGGTAGGGAATGCCGTCGCCGTCGACGTCGAGGTAGCGCCCGAATTCGTGCCCTGCCTCCAGTTCGGCGGCCGTCATCACCTTGCCGCGGTCGAGGCGCCGCGCATCGTCCCACTCGAACGGCGCGGTGAGCCAGTCCTGCATGCCGATGTCGAGGTCGAGCATCACGAACACCGGGGTCTGCAGGCGATCGGCCAAGTCGAAGGCCTGCGCGCCCATCGCGAAGCACTCGGTGGGATCCTCGGGGAACAGCAGCACGTGCTTGGTGTCGCCGTGGGACGCGTAGGCGGCGCAGAGCACGTCGGCCTGCTGCGTCTTGGTCGGCATGCCCGTCGACGGGCTGCCGCGCTGGACGTCGAAGAGCACCGCCGGGATCTCGGCGAAGTAGGCGAGCCCGATGAACTCCTGCATCAGCGATATGCCGGGACCCGAGGTCGCGGTGAACGCCCGCGCGCCGTTCCAGCCCGCGCCCACGACCATGCCGATCGAGGCGAGCTCGTCCTCGGCCTGCACGAACGCGTAGCGGTTCAGGCCCGTCTCGCGGTCGACGCGGAACTTCTTGCAATAGCCCTGGAATGCCTCGGCCACCGACGTGGATGGCGTGATCGGGTACCACGCACACACCGTCGCGCCGCCGTACACCGCGCCGAGTCCGCTCGCGCTGTTGCCGTCGATGAAGATGCGCTCGCCCACGGCGTCCCGACGGGCGAGTCGCAAGCCGATCGCCGGCAGGTGCTCCTTCGCGTAGTCGTAGCCGCGACGGAATGCCCCGCGGTTCGCCTCGAGCAGCGGCGCCTTGCGCTCGCCGCCGTACTGCGAAGCGAGCAGCGCCTCGACGACACCGGCCTCCATGTCGAGCAGCGCCGCAAGCCCGCCGACGTACATGACGTTCTTGAACAGCTGCCGCTGCCGCGCATCCTCGTACATCTCCTGGCAGATGCCGGTGAGCGGCATGCCGATCGCGGTGATGTCCTCGCGCATCCGGCTGTGCGGCAGCGGCTTGGTCGAGTCGTAGAACAGGTAGCCGCCCTGCTCGATCTCGGCGACGTCGGCGGTCCAGGTCTCGGCGTTCATCGCCACCATCAGGTCGACGCCGCCGCGCCGCCCGCGCCAACCGGCCTCGACGACGCGCACCTCGTACCAGGTCGGCATGCCCTGGATGTTCGACGGGAAGATGTTGCGCGCCGCCACCGGCACGCCCATGCGCAGCACCGCCTTGGCGAACAGGTTGTTGGCCGAGGCCGAACCCGAGCCGTTGACGTTGGCGAACTTGACGACGAAGTCGTTGACGCGTTCGATGGGTTGCATGATGACGGACCCGTCAGTCGGCAGCGACGGCCACCGCGCTCGTCGCGGTCGGCACCGGCCGGCCCACCTGGGGCACCATGCCCGCGTGCGTCATGTCGATGAACGACTTCTTCATGTCCCAGGCGCCCGTCGGGCAGCGCTCGGCACAGAGCCCGCAGTGCAGGCACACGTCCTCGTCCTTGACCATCACGCGCTCGGTCTTGAGGCCGCCCGACACATAGAGGTCCTGCGCCAGGTTGACCGCCGGCGCGCGCAGCCGCTGGCGCAGGTCGGGCTCCTCGCCGTTGCCCGTGAAGGTGATGCAGTCCATCGGGCAGATGTCGACGCACGCGTCGCACTCGATGCACAGCCGGTCCGCGAACACCGTCTGCACGTCGCAGTTGAGGCAGCGCTGCGCCTCCTGCCAGGCGAGCTTGGCGTCGAAGCCCAGCTCGACCTCGACCTTGATGCTCTTCAGCGCGATCACCGTGTCCTTGAGGGGCACCTTGTGGCGACGATCGACGGCGATCGCGTTGTCGTAGCTCCACTCGTGGATGCCCATCTTCTGCGAGATGAGCTCGAACGTCGGCGGCGGGCGCTGCCGCAGGTCCTCGCCGCGGCAGAACTTGTCGATGGAGATCGCGGCGTCGTGGCCGTGCGCGACGGCCCAGATGATGTTCTTCGGGCCGAACGCGGCATCGCCGCCGAAGAACACGCCGGGTCGCGTCGAGGCCATCGTGACGCGGTCGACGACCGGCATGCCCCAGCGGTCGAACTCGATGCCGAGCTCGCGTTCGATCCACGGGAAGGCGTTTTCCTGCCCGACCGCCACGAGCACCTCGTCGCAGTCGAACTTGACCTCGGGCTCGCCGGTCGGGACGAGCTCGCGCCGCCCCTTGTCATCGTAGCGGGCCGCCACCTTGTCGAACGTGATGCCGGTGAGCCGGCCGCCGTCGTGCAGGAACGCCTTCGGCACGAGGAAGTTGTGGATCGGGATGCCCTCGTGCATCGCGTCCTCCTTCTCCCACGGGGATGCCTTCATCTCCTCGAACCCGGAGCGCACGACGACGTGCACCTCCTCGCCGCCCAGCCGGCGCGCACTGCGGCAGCAGTCCATCGCGGTGTTGCCGCCGCCCAGCACCACGACGCGCTTGCCGATCTTCGTCACGTGCCCGAACGAGACGGAGGACAGCCAGTCGATGCCGATGTGGATGTGCTTCGCCGCCTCCTTGCGACCGGGGACGTCGAGGTCGCGGCCGCGCGGCGCGCCGCTGCCGACGAACACCGCGTCGTAGCCCTCGGCGAGCAGCGACTTCAGGCTGCTGATCTCGACGCCGGGCCGGAACGTCGCCCCCAGGCCGAGCACGTAGCCCGTCTCCTCGTCGATCACCGAATCGGGCAGGCGGAACTTCGGGATCTGCGTACGCATCATGCCGCCCGGCTTGGCGTCGCGATCGAACACGTCGCAGTCGTAGCCGAGCGGCGCGAGGTCGCGCGCGACGGTCAGCGACGCAGGGCCGGCCCCCACCAGCGCGATGCGCTTGCCGTTCTTCTGCGCCGCCGGCCGCGGCAGCCGCTCGCGGATGTCGCCCTTGAAATCCGCGGCGGCGCGCTTCAACCTGCAGATCGCCACCGGTTCGGGCTTGGCACTTGCCTTGCGGTGCTCGATCGAGCCCTCCTCGACCCGGCTGCGGCGACACGCGGGCTCGCAGGGACGGTCGCACGTGCGCCCGAGGATGCCGGGGAAGACGTTGGACTTCCAGTTGATCAGGTAGGCGTCGTCGTAGCGACCCTGCGCGATCATGCGGATGTACTCGGGCACGGGCGTGTGCGCGGGACACGCCCACTGACAGTCGACGACCTTGTGGAAGTAGTCGGGGTTCGCGATATCGGTGGGCTTCAAGCCTCTCGCTCCTGGTGGCGCGCTGCCCGCGTGATCGCCTTCTCGCTCTCGTTCGAACGGGGCCATGCCGGGACGCGGCGCTGCGCGCCAAGTCCCGGTGCGGGTTCGCCCAAGGATGCTACGCCTCCTCGGGACGTGCGCAAAGGCGCATGCGTCGCCTCGGACGCGCCTCGTGTCGCGGTTTGGTCACGATTGCTGCAATGCAGCGCCCCACGCTCAACCGGCCATACACGTACGAAATCCCACGAAGACGTCATGGCGATCGGGCGTGTAGAAGTTGCGAAACCGCGGGTGGACGAGGCGCGTACGGGTCGCCCACGAGCCACCGCGCATCACCCGGTGATCGCCGAACCACGGCGCGGAATACTCCGCGTAAGGTCCGGGCACGAAGCCCGGGTACGGTTCGAATGCCGTGGCCGTCCACTCCCAGACGCCGCAAGGAACGGCTATGACGCCGGCGAGGGCGGCACGCTCCCATTCCGCCTCGGTGGGAAGGCGCCGGCCGGCCCAGGCGCACCACGCCTCGGCCTCGTGGGCACAGACGTGGCACATCGGCGCATGCGGATCGATCGGTTGCCAGGTGTCGAACACGCGCGACTCGAAACCGCCGGCCCCCCGCCGCCAGTAGGCCGGCAGCGTGCGTCCGACGCGGTCGCGCCACGCACGCGCATCGGCCGCCCAGAACGCATCGCGGACGTAGCCGCCCGCGTCGACGAACGCCGCAAATTCGCCCTGCGTCACCGGGCGAGACGCGATCGCGAAAGGTGCGAGCGCCACCTCGTGCGACCACTGCTCGTTGTCGAAGACGAAGCGGGAACGCGCGCCCATCGGCGACGACCCGATCGCGCACGGGCCGCCGTCGAACGCGATGTCCACGGCAGCCGCCGCGGCGGCCACCGCCGGCGATCGCCACGACGCCGGTGCGGGCAGCGCGAGCGTCTGCAGCGTCATCAGCAGCGCCTCGCCGTGCATGTCCTCGTGGTAGAGCGCGAGCTCGTGGAAGTACCGATCGGGTGCGTCGGGCAGGCGCGCGAGCGCGTCGTCGAGCGTCTCCGCGAGGAAGGCGTGGACGTGGTCCCAATCCGGCAGCGGCAGGTCCCAGCGTGTGTCGTGCGGCACGTGTCGCGAATCCCACCAGCGGTCGGCCTCGGGCAGCCGCGGCGGCGACCGCGCTCCCGCCGGATCGTCGGGCCGGTAGCGTCGGCACCAGAACTCCTGGAACCAGCCGATGTGGCCGATCTCCCAGCGCGGCGGGTTCACCTCGCGCCGTCGCGGAAAGTGCTCCTGCGTCGCGTCGAGATGCGCGTACACGCCGAGCGTATACTCGCGCGCGTCGACCAGCGCCGCCGCGATCTCCCCCGCGGAGCGCGGCGCGCGTGCCCCGCCGTTGCCGATGTCCGTGCCGACCCCCACGCCGCTCGTTCTCGTCACGCCGTTCGGGGCGGGCGCCAACAACGGCAACTGGCGCACCGCCTCGCGCTGGGCACGGCTGCTCGCGCCCGCATATCGCAGCCTACTACAGACCCCCGACGCGCCGGTGACCGGCGAGGGTCGCGACGCGGCGGCGCTGATGATCGCGCTGCACGCACGGCGCAGCCGTGCGGCGATCGAGGCGTGGACGCGGCACCTGCCGCGCCGGCCCCTGGTGGTGGCGCTGACCGGCACGGACCTGTACCGGGACGTCGCGCAAGGCGACGCCGACGCGCTGCGCTCGCTCGACGACGCAGACTCGCTGATCGTGCTGCAGGAGCACGCACTCGCCGCGCTGCCCGCACGCGTACGCGCCAAGGCCCACGTGGTGTTCCAGTCGGCGCGGTCCCTCGTCCCGTTCGCCGGGAAGTCGCCGCGCCGCCTAGCTGCCGTGCTGGTCGCGCACCTGCGGGAGGAAAAGGACCCGCGCACCGTGTTCGCGGCGTGGCGGCGGCTTGCCGCGTCGCTGCCGGCACGGCTCGCGATCATCGGCGCCCCCCTCGACGCCGCGATCGCCGCCGACGCCGAGGCGCTCGCCCACGCCGATGCGCGAGTGCGTTGCCTGGGCGCCCGGCCGCACGCGTGGACACGGCAGGCGATCCGACGTGCCCACGTGCTGATCGTGCCGTCGCGCATGGAAGGCGGGGCCAACGTGGTCGTCGAGGCGGTGACCGCCGGCACGGCGGTGATCGCGAGCAGGGTCTCGGGCAACATCGGCATGCTGGGCGACGACCATCCCGGGTACTTTCCCGTCGGCGACGCCGACGCGCTCGCCGCACTGGTGACGCGGGCGTGCGCGGACCGCGCGTTCCTCGAACGTCTCGAAGCGGCCGGCCGCGCCCGCGCGGATCGCTTCACCCCCGCCGCCGAGCGCGCGGCCCTCGGCCGCGCCGTCGAGGCGGCGCTGCGGTCGCGGCCGGTAGAATGAACCATCGCAGTTCCTATCACGGCGCCCCATGAACGCTCCCGAACGTCCCCCGCTCCGCCTCACCTCGTTTTCCCACGGCGGCGGCTGCGGCTGCAAGATCGCCCCCGCCGTGCTCTCCGAGATCCTCGCGAAGAGCGGCCCGTCCATGGTGCCGCCGCAGCTCCTGGTGGGCATCGAGACCGCGGACGACGCCGCGGTGTGGCAGCTCAATGACACGCAGGCGATCGTCGCGACCACCGACTTCTTCATGCCGATCGTCGACGACCCGTTCGACTTCGGCGCGATTGCCGCGACCAACGCGATCTCGGACGTCTACGCGATGGGCGGCACGCCGCTCTTCGCCCTGGCGCTGGTCGGCATGCCCGTCGACAAGCTGCCGCTCTCGACGATCCGCAAGGTGCTCGAGGGCGGCGAGTCGGTGTGCGCGAAGGCCGGCATCCCCGTCGCAGGCGGCCACACGATCGATTCGGTGGAGCCGATCTACGGCCTCGTCGCGATCGGCGTCGTCGACCCGCGCCATCTCAAGCGCAATGCCGGCGCGCGTCCGGGCGACCGGCTGGTGCTCGGCAAGCCGATCGGCGTCGGCGTGATGAGCGCCGCGCTGAAGAAGGATCGCCTCTCGCCCGAGGGCTACCGTGCGATGCTCGACTCGACCACCCGGCTCAATACCCCGGGCCCGAGCCTCGGCCGCATGGAGGGTGTCCACGCGCTGACCGACGTCACCGGCTTCGGCCTCGCCGGGCACCTGCTCGAGCTCTGCCGGGGTTCGGGCGTCGGCGCACGTATCGACTGGCGTTCGGTGCCACTGCACGCCGGTGTCCTCGACATCGCGCGCGAGGGCGTGTTCACGGGCGCGTCCGGCCGCAACTGGATCAGCTGCGGCCCCAGCGTCGACCTTCCCGCCGACTTCGGCGACGCCGAGCGCGCACTCCTGACCGACCCGCAGACGTCCGGCGGCCTGCTGGTCGCATGTGCCCCCGATGCCGTCGACGCCGTGCTCGACGTCTTCCGTCGCGACGGCTTCGCACGGGCGGCGGTGATCGGCGAGTGCGTCGCCGGCCTCCCGCGCGTCGACGTGCGCGCGTGATGAGCCGTTCCAACCGCGACGTGCTGCTCGTCGTGCTGGTGCTGGCGATCGCCGGCACGGGATACTGGATCTGGGAGCGCTTCTTCTCTCACGCCGCGCAGATCGACGCGATGCATCGCGCCTGCCTCGTCGAGTTCAGAACCGGCAAGGACCGCGTGAAGTCGCAGCTCGACAAGGGTGCCGCGGCGGTCCCGCGCGACGATCCGGCCGCCGGCATCGTCAAGGACATCTCCGCGGGCCTCGGCAAAGTGATCGACCAGTTCGCGGGCAGCGTCGGCGACGCCGCCTGCGGCGCGTTGCGCGATGCCTGCACGCTCGACTTCGACGGGCAGGCCTGCCGCAGGGCGCGCGAGCGGTACCAGAGTTCGTAGTGCCCGAGGGCCCGGAGATTCGCCGCGAAGCACGGGCGATCGCGCGCGCGCTCCAGGCGTTTCCGCTCACACGCATCGACTACCGCATGCCCGCGCTCGCCGACCGTGCGCGGTGCCTCCACGGCGCACGCATCGTCGACGTCACTTCGCGCGGCAAGGCGCTGTTGATCGCCTTCGACGCGGGACTCGTCCACTTCAGCCACAACCAGCTCTACGGGAAGTGGCGCGTGATGTCGCCACGGGCGCTGGCGCGCCTCGAAGCGGAGCGCGGACCATCGATGCGCGTCGTGATCGCCACCGCACGGCGCGCGGCCGTGCTGCTCTCGGCGACGACGGTCGAGCTGCTCGACGCGAGCGCCGTGGACGCACATCCGTTCCTCGCGCGCCTCGGCCCCGACGTGCTCGACGGCACGACAGCGGTACCGATGGTCCGCGCGCGGCTCGCATCTCCCGCCTTCGCTCGGCGCTCGCTCGCCTCGCTGCTGCTCGACCAGCGCTTCCTCGCCGGACCGGGCAACTACCTGAGGAGCGAGATTCTCCACGTCGCCCGCGTTCATCCTGACGCGCGGCCCTGCGACCTCGATGCAGACGCGCTCGACCGCCTCGCGCGGGCCACGCTGGCCGTGCCCCGGCAGAGCCTGGCGACAGGCGGCATCACCAACGAGCGCGCGCTGGTCCGCGCGCTCGCGGACCGCGGCGCGACCTTCGAGGAGCGCCGCTTCCGTGCGTACGGCCGCGAGGGCAAGCCGTGCTGGACGTGCGGGACGCGCATCCGCCGCGTCGACGCCGGCCGCGCCATCTACTTCTGTCCGCGCTGCCAGCCGCGCTGACGAGGCCGCCGGCCGCGACGTGCGCACGTTTGGTTCGGCCTCAGCGGGCGTGGAACACGGCAAAGTCACCGGCCGGATCGAGGAACGCGCGGCGGTGCGTGAAACCCGCGTCGGCAAGCAGCCGGTCGAACGCCTCGGGCCGATACTTGTACGAGTTCTCCGTGTGGATTCGCTCGCCCTTCGCGAAACGCCGCGGCACGCCGTCGATCGCCACGTCCACGGCGCGCAGCGCCTCGAGGTGCATCTCGATGCGGCCCGCGGCCTCGTCGTAGAAGGCGACGTGACCGAAGTCGCGGACTTCGAACGCCGTGCCGAGCAGGCAATTGACGTGCGACAGCACGTTGCGGTTGAAGAGCGCGGTGACGCCGAGCGCGTCGTCGTAGGCGGCCTCGAGCCGCGCCCGGTCCTTGTGCGTGTCGACGCCGATCAGCAGGCCGCTGCCCGGCCGCGCCGTGCACCACGCCGCAATCGCGCGCAGGAACGCGGTCGCGTCCGGCGGCGCGAAGTTGCCGATCGACGAACCGGGATAGAAGAACGTGGTCGGCACAGGCGCGAGGACGTCCCCGAGGTCGAGCCCCTCGTCGAAGTCCGCGACGACGCCTGTCATCGCGATCGCGGGAAAGCGCGCCGACAGCCGCGCGAGCGTCGTCTCGAGCGCGCCTCGCGCGGCGTCGACGGCGACGTAGTGCGATGCCCCCACGACGTCGAGCCAGCGCGCGGACTTGGCCCCGTCGCCGGCGCCGAGGTCGACCCACTGGCCACCACGGGCGATCGACGCGGCGATTGCGTCACGGTGGGCGTCGAAGATCGCGGCCTCGGTGCGGGTCGGGTAGTACTCGGCCAGCGTGCAGATCGCGCCGTAGAGCGCGCAGCCGAGCGCGTCGTAGAAGTAGCGGGGCGGAATCGACGCCGGCGACGCGCGCAGCCCCGCCACGAGCCGCGCGCGCGCCTCGCCCGGGGCGGTACGGATGCGTTCGACGATGCGCATACCCACGCGCAGCCTCATGGGGACCGAGGGACATCGTATCCCGTCCTGCGATAATCGGCGACCGCCGCAAGGCGCCCGATGGCATCCATGGACAACGGCGGCTTCCCTTCCGAACCCGCGAACGGTTCCGGACTGTTCGGACTGTTCGACGCGCGCGACTTCCGGCTGACCGACGGCCGCGACGACACGGCGCCGGCCACCGCCGCGGCGCGCTGGTACTTCGAGCGCGAGGTCATCGCCGTGCCACGCCCCGGGCTGCCGGTCGCCGGCTTCGCGCGGCGCACGCGACCGCTCGCCGACGTCGAGCGCTGGGCACGCGAGTGCGACGGGCGCGCGCCCCCCGACTATCCGCCACTGGTGTGGGTCGCAGCACCCGAGGTCGTGCGTGACGCGCGCATCGCCGAGGACGGCCGTCGCCTGGAAACCGCGAGCGGCAGCGTTGCGCTCGACCTCGTGCCGCGCATCCCGCTCAATCGCTCGTACTTCGATTCCTCGTCGGTCGCCTTTTTCCGCAAGCGCACACTGCGTGCGCGCGGCACGCTCGGCCCATCGGATTCACGGCTCGCACGCTGTGGCCCTCCGACTTCCGCCTGGGCCCCGCAGCGCCGCCGGAGCGGCCGGTCGCCGCGAATCTGCCGCCGGGCGACGCGCTGCGCGCGCGGATGCGGGAGGTGCCACGCGGCGGCGCGGAGGCGCCGTTCACCGCCGAGACGCTGTGGCAGCGACCGGGTGCGTCCGCCGACTGGACCGGACTGCCCGTGCTCGCGTTCCTGTGCAACGGCGCACAGGGCGACGACGACGAGGCGCACGCCGGGCACTTCGCGATCGCCACCGGCCGCATCGACGCTCACGGCAACATCGGCGACTGGCTCGTCAACAACTACTACTCGCTCGACGTCGAGAGCGAGAAAGGCATCCTCGCCGCGCCCGCGCCGCTCGACAACTACCAGGGCGATCTCAACGCCGGGCAGTCGTGGTACCGGCCCACGCACGTGCTGGTCACGGTGCTCGACGATGCGCGCGCTGCGCATTTCGTCCAGTCGGCGCTGCTGCGCCTCTTCCAGCAGTTCTGGAGGCACCAGCTGGTCTACGACCATCCGCGTGACAACTGCACGAGCATGAGCGTCGACGTGCTGCGCGCACTCGGCCTGCCGGTGCCGGCGCGCGGGCCGACCTCGGTCGCGCGCGTTCCTGTACCTGCCGATCGACGCGTTGCGCCGCCGCTCGCTGGCCGCCGCGCGCACGTCCTACGACTACGCGACGGCCGACCTGACGCGCCTGCTGCCGGCGGTCGCGACCGAGGACGTCTTCGCGGCGCTGCGCGCGTGCATCACCGGCGCGGCAGCGCCGGGGGACGCCTCGCGCAGTGGCTCCGCACGGACGTGCGCGCGATCGTATTGCTGCGCATTCCACAGTTGCGGTCAGCCGCGTGTCCGGCGACGCCCCTGTCGCGATCTCGCCGGGTATCGCGCACGCGTGCCGCGCGATCCTGCGCAGCACCAGATCGTGCCTGTGCCTCCCCGACCGTTCCCCGAGACGCTGCGCGACGACGACCTGCTGCCGCCTTTGCCGCGTGCCTCGGCACTCGCCGAGCGGGCCTGGCGCGCCCTGGTCGTCGGGCTAGTGTCGGTCGCAGCGATCCTGTTCCTCGTCTGAAATTCTGAGCGGCGTCAGCGCGCTCGGCGCTTCGGCGTTCGGCACCGGCACCGCCACGATGGGGGGCGTGCACTCGACCGGCGTGCACGACCCCAGCGCGCAGCAGTTGTCGGTGAGGTAGGCGATCAGCGCGTTCATCGCGTCCACATTCGCGCTGTACCAGAGGAACCGGCCGTCCTGTCGCTGCGTCACGAGCCCCGCGCGGTGGAGCTCCTTCAGGTGGAACGACAGCGTGGCGGCGGGCACGTCGAGCTTCTCGGCGATCACTCCCGCCGACAGGCCGTCCGGTGCGTGTTGCACGAGCAGGCGGAACATCGCGAGGCGGCTCGCTTGCGCGAGCGCCGCGAGTGCCGCGAGGACATCCGTCGTTTCGATCTTCCCAAAACTATCGGGGCGATTGACGGTAGTCAACAACCACACGGGCTGCTGGATTCCAATGCCGCGCAATCCTAGCGGCAAACGCGCTCCGCGACTGCCGTCAATCGGACGCGCCAGTCCCGACCGCGGCGCGATGGCCAGGAGGGCCACATGAGATTGACGCGACGTGACTTCATCCAGGCCTCGGCCGCCACGACCGCGATCGTGCTGGGCGGCTGTGCGCACACCCGGCCGGGCGGCGGCGCACACCGGTCACCGCGGCCATGGCCCCGCGCAGGGCGCGGGCGGCCGGTCCCGCCAAGGGCCAGTGGGTCGGCTCGACCTGCCAAGGCTGCACGCAGTGGTGCGCGATCCAGCTCTTCGTGCAGGACGGGCGTGCGGTGCGCGTACGCGGCAACCCGCTCTCCGGACCAACCACGGCTACGTCTGCCCTCGCGGGCACCTGATCCCGCAGCAGGTGTACGACCCCGACCGCGTCAAGGTGCCGATCAAGCGCACCAATCCGGTCAAGGGCCGCGGCGTCGACCCGAAGTGGGTGCCGATCACCTGGGACGAAGCGCTCGACACCGTCGCCGCGAAGATGATGGAGCTACGCCGCAACAACGAAGCGCACAAGTTCGTCTACATCCGCGGGCGCTATTCGGCGACTTTCGACCGAACTGCTCTACGGCGCGCTGCCGAAGATCTACGGCACGACGGAAAAGTCTTCGCACAGCGCGATCTGCGCCGAGGCGGAGAAGATGGGGCCAGGGCTGACCCAGGGCTTCTTCGGCTACCGCGACTACGACCTCGAAAAGACGAATTGCCTCGTGGTGTGGGGTTGCGATCCGCTGGCGTCGAACCGCATGGTGCCGAACGCGATCCACCGCTTCGGCGACATCGTGGCGCGCGGGACGGTGATCGCCGTCGACCCGCGGCTGTCGAACGTCCGCCGCCAAGGCGCACGAGTGGCTGCCGGTCAAGCCGGGCACCGACGGCGCGCTGGCCGGCGCGGCATGGCGCACGTCCTGCTGACCGAAGGGCTGTGGAGCCGCGAGTTCGTCGGCGACTTCAAGGACGGGAGGAACGGCTTCGTGGCCGGGACAGGCCGTGGACGAAGCCGTCGTTCGCGGAGAAGGAGACCTTCGGCGTGGTCCGGTGGTGGAACCTGGAGCTCAAGGACACGCACGCCGGCGTGGGCGGAGAAGGAGACGCGGCATCCCGGCGGCGCAGATCGTGCGCGTCGCGCGCGCGATGGGCAAGGCCGCGCCGAGGACGGCCGTCTGGATGGGCCCGGGCGCCGCGATGCATCCGCGCGGCACCTACGCGGCCATGGCGGTGCACGCGCTGAACGGCGTCGCTCGGCTCGATCGACGCCGAAGGCGGCGTCTGGCAGTCGAGCAGCGCGCCGACGGCCAAGTTCCCTGCCAGCGACAAGTACCTCGACGACGTCGCCAAGGGCGCGGGCAAGTTCAAGAAGCTCGACGGCCGCGGCG
>CAVXVH010000002.1:0-26386 GCA_963765065.1 uncultured beta proteobacterium
GAATCCCTCCGTCTCCGCCAGTGATTCTCTGGCGATTTGCGCCGACCTCAGCCGAGGTCCTCGTGGATGCACAGCAAGTTGCCCTCGGTGTCCTTGAACCACGCGGCCTTTTCGGAGCCGAGCACGCACACGTGGTCGACGGTCGTGAGTTCCGGAAAATCGTAATCTTCGAACACGACTCCCCGTGCCTTGAGGTCGGCGATCTCGGCTTCCAACCGCGCAACGCGGAAACTGACGGCGGTATGCTCCGCCTTCGTCCCGCCCGGCTTCGGAAACAGCGCCAGCGTCGCGTCACCGCAGGCATATTTGAACTTGCCGTCAGGCGAGCTGCCGAGCGGCCGCAGCCCCAGCTTGGTTTCGTAGAAGTGTCGCGCCCGGTTCAGGTCGATCACGGGCAGCATCGTCGTAACGGGAGCTTGGTCGAGCATCGGGTCCTCCACTCAGAAGCTTCAACCCGTGCGTGGGCTTACGTTCGATCGCGCGCCAGCCTGAGCCCCGCGAACTGCCAGCGCTGGTGCGGATGGAAGAAGTTGCGGTAGGTGGGCCGGACGTGCCCCGCTGGCGTCGCGCAAGAGCCGCCGCGCAGCACGTATTGGCCGCACATGAACTTGCCGTTGTACTCGCCGACGGCGCCCGCCGCAACCTTGAAACCCGGATACGCGCTGTACGCACTCGCCGTCCACTCCCAGACATCTCCATAGACCTGCCGCAGGGGTGCCTGCACATCACGACGCACCGGCGATGGCCGCAAGCGACCCGTCGATGCAAACTGACCCGCAATCGGCTGGGCGCGGGCCGCCACTTCCCATTCGAACTCGGTCGGCAGGCGGGCGCCGCTCCAGCGCGCAAAGGCATCGGCTTCGAAGTAGGAGATCTGCGATACCGGCGCCCCGGGCTCCACCGGACGGTCCCCCGACAGCGTCATCTGCCACCAGGTTCCATCACGCTGTTGCCAATGGAGCGGCGCCTGCCACTGCTCAGCCTGCACCCGTCCCCATCCGTCTGACAGCCACAAACGCGGTGATCGATAGCCGCCGTCGACAATGAACTCGATCCACTCCTGATTGGTGACCGGCCGGTTGGCCAGCAAGTAGGGCTCAAGCACAACTGTGTGGCGTGGCCTCTCGCAATCGAACGCGAAGCCTGGCCCCGGATGCCCGACATCGGATTGCCCGCCCGGGAAGTCGATCCATTTCAGTTCCGGGGCCGTGTCGGTACTGTCGGCGTCGCGTGTCGCGCGATAGACGGGTCGCAGCGGGTTCTGGGCAAAGAGGTGGAGCACGTCGGTCAGCAACAACTCCTGGTGCTGCTGCTCGTGCTGAATGCCAAGCTCGAGCAGGTCGAGTGCTGGTTGTGGCAGCGAGCCGCGTAGTAGTCCACCGAGCGCGTCGTCGACGCGTTGCCGATAGTCAGCAACTTCAACCAGCGTAGGACGCGACAGCAATCCCCGCAACGGGCGCGGGTGACGCGGGCCGACCGCGTCGTAATACGAATTGAACAGGTAGCGGTATTGCGGGTTGACCGGGCGGTAGTCCGGCACGTAAGGGGCAAGCACGAACTCTTCGAAGAACCAGGTCGTGTGCGCCAGATGCCACTTCGTGGGACTGGCGTCCTCCATCGATTGGACGGTCGCATCGGCATCAGTGAGACCCGCCGTCAAGGCGGTTGTCTGGGCACGACAGCGGAAGAGACGGTCCGCCAGGGCGGCCAAAGAGGAGATGTCCTGGCCAGGTACTCGCCGAGGCATTGTCGGGGGCTCCTGTCAGAGTCCCAGCCCCTCGTCGAGGCCGAGCGTGATATTCAAGCACTGGATCGCCGCGCCGGAGGCCCCCTTGCCGAGGTTGTCGATCCGGACCGTAGGAGCACGATCCGGTCGTCGTTCCCGAAGACGAAGAGATCCACCCGGTTCGTGTTGTTGCAGCCCTCGATATCGAAGAGACCGTCCTCTGTGTTCCATCGAGGTCGTGAACGGCATCACCCGGACGAACCGCTCGGATGCATAGTGCCCGCCAGGAATGAATGAGCGCCCGCCGCGCCGTCGTGCTGGTTCCCGAGCGTCGGGAGGCCAGCGGGATCGTGACCGCCATCCCCCGGTAGAAGTTACCGACGATGGGCATGAACACGGGCGACGTCCAGGCCCGTGTGCGCGACCATCTCGGGAGACGTTCGTGCGCGAGCCCGAGGGGGTGTACGGACGAGGCGACAGCAATCGCGGGTCTCCACCCGCTTCGTACGGCTCGATCATCTTCCGCCCGCCACCCGAATAGCCGGTCAGCGACGTCGCCGTCAGTGGCAGCGCACCCGCGGAATCAGGCCCGCATCCACGAGCGGCCGCACCAGCAGGATGAACGATGACGCGTGGCATCCGGGGTTGGCAATCCGCTTGGCACCGCGGATCAGCGCACGTTGTCCCACGGCGAGTTCAGGGAGACCGAACCCCACCCAGGACTGGGTCAGTTCGAAACGCTGTGCTGGCATCAATCAGGCACGTCGACGGGTTGGTGACCAGGGCGGCGGCCTCGGGCGAGGCCGCGTCCGGCAGGCACAGGAAGGCGACGTCCGCGGCGTTCAGCAGGTTGGCGCGTTCGGCCGCATCCTTGCGCTTGTCCGCATCGATCCGCAGCACGTCGATGTCGTCGCGTCCCGCGAGGCACTCGTGTATGCGCAGGCCGGTGGTGCCTTCCTGGCCGTCGACGTACACCTTGTAGCTCATGACCGCTCCCGGACCGTTCCCGACGTGGAACAGCGATGATAAGGCAGGAGACGGCGCAGGTGCGTGCGCCGCGTGCGTTCGCCGCGGGCGGGCGGCGGCGGGCTCTCGCGCCGCCCGGACGGAACCGTCGACCTCAGGCCGGCGCTTCTCGAGCTCGAAGGCCTTGTGCAGCACGCGCACGGCGAGCTCCATGTACTTCTCGTCCACGACCACCGAGGTCTTGATCTCGGAGGTGGAGATCATCTGGATGTTGATGCGCTCGTCGGCCAGCGCCCGGAACATCTTCGAGGCGATCCCGGCGTGGGTGCGCATGCCGATGCCCACGAGCGACACCTTCGCGATCTTGTCGTCGCCGACGATGCGCGCGCGCCGATGCGGGCTTCACCGTGCTCCTCGAGGATCTCCATGGCCGCTTGAAGTCGTTGCGGTGCACGGTGAACGAGAAGTCCGTCAGCCCCTCGATCGAGGCGTTCTGGATGATCATGTCCACCTCGATGTTGGCGTCGGCGACGGGGCCGAGGATCGCGAACGCGATGCCCGGACGGTCCGGCACGCCCACGACGGTGATCTTGGCCTCGTCCCGGTTGAAGGCGATGCCGCTGATGATGGCCTGTTCCATGTTCTGGTCTTCCTCGAAGGTGATGAGGGTGCCCATGTCGGTGAGTTCACGTCCGTGAACGACGACAGCACCCGCAGCTTCACGCTGTACTTGCCGGCGAACTCCACCGAGCGGATCTGCAGGACCTTGGAGCCCAGCGAGGCGAGTCTCGAGCATCTCCTCGAAGGTGATCGTGTCCAGCCGCCGCGCCTCGGGCACCACGCGCGGGTCGGTGCGTGTAGACGCCGTCCACGTCGGTGTAGATCTGGCACTCGTCGGCGCGTGAGCGCGGCCGCGAGCGCGACCCCCGTCGTGTCCGAGCCGCCGCGGCCGAGCGTGGTGATGTTGCCCTTGTCGTCGATGCCCTGGAAGCCGGCGACCACGACGACCTCGCCGTCGGCGAGGTCGCGGCGGATGCTCTCCTCGTCGATGGCGAGGATGCGCGCCTTGGGAATGGCGTCGTCGGTGAGGATGCGCACCTGGAAGCCGGTGAAGCTCCTCGCCTTGACGCCGAGGCGCTGCAGCGCGATCGCCAGCAGCCCGATGGAGACCTGCTCGCCGGTGGAGGCGATGACGTCGATCTCGCGCGGGTCGGGGTCGCCGGTGAGCTCCTTCGCGAGGGCGAGGAGGCGGTTCGTTTCGCCGGACATGGCCGAGACCACGACGACGACCTGGTGGCCCTTGCTTGCGACGAACCGCTCGACCCGGCGCGCGACTTCCGGATGCGCTCGGGGCTGCCCATCGAGGTGCCGCCGTACTTCTGGACGATGAGGGACATGTCGGGTCGAACGGGATTCGGCCGACCGGGCTGCCGGCCGGCGCTGCTGTGTCAGGGCCTGCTGAAGATGAGGGTCGCGTTGGTGCCGCCGAAGCCAAAGGAATTCGAAAGCGCCACCCGAATCCGCCGTTCCTGAGCGGTGTGCGGTACGTAATTCAAGTCGCAAGGCTTCCGGCTGGTCCAGATTGATGGTCGGCGGTGCGATCTGGTCGCGGATCGCCAGCACTGCGAAGGTGGCTTCGATGCCGCCCGCCGCGCCCAGCAGGTGACCGGTCATCGACTTGGTCGAACTCACGCCAGGCGGTAGGCGTGGTCGCCGAACACCGGGCGGCGTCGCTCTCGATCTTGTCACCCACCGGCGTCGACGTGCCGTGGGCGTTGATGTAGTCCATCCGCTCGGGACGATTTCCGCGTCGCGCAGCGCGATCATCATGCCCCGCGGCGCGCCGTCGCCATCCGCGGGCGGCAGCGTCATGTGATAGGCGTCACCGCTGATGCCGAAGCCCGTCAGCTCCGCGTAAATCCGCGCGCCGCGCCGCTTGGCATGTTCGAGCTCCTCCAGCACCACCACGCCGGCGCCCTCGCTGATCACGAAACCGTCCCGGTCCTTGTCCCAAGGGCGACTGGCCTTTTCCGGTTCCTCGTTGCGCGTCGACAACGCCCGCATCGCGCGAAGCCGCCGACCCGATGGGGTGATCGTCGCTTCCGCGCCGCCGGCGACCATCACATCGGCGTCGCCGTGGGCAATCAGTCGTCCCGCCACGCCGATGCTGTGGGTACCGGTGGTGCAGGCGGTCACGCCGCCAGATTCGGTCCCTTGATCCCGTACAGGATCGAGAGATTGCCTGAGACCATATTGATGATGCTGCGCGGCACGAAGAACGGGTCAGTTTGCGCGGCCCGCCCTTGAGAAATGCGGAGTGGCCTTCTTCAATACCCGGCAGACCCCCGATGCCGAGCCGATGACACTCCCGATCCGCTCGGCGTTGGCCTCGGTGATTTCCAGTCCCGAATCCCGAATGGCCTGTACGCGCACCAATACCGTAATGAATGAAGGCATCCATCTTCCGGGCTTCCTTGACCGGTAAATACTGCTCGATCTGAAAATCCTTGACCGCCCCGCCAATGCGCACCGGAAAATGGCTGGCGTCAAAGGTGGTGATCGGCCCAATGCCACTGCGGCCAGCCAAAATACAGGGCCAAGCGGTCTCCACGGCGCTCCCGACCGGGGACACAATACCCATGCCTGTCACTACCACTCGCCGCGGCCACGAGATGACCTCTACTCTGCATTTAAGCGCGTCGCGACCCCGGAAAGCGCGCGACGCACTGAACCCGGCCGTGCGGGACGGGACGCGATGCCGCCCGGGACCGACGTGGACGTCACTCCTGTGTGCGAGGTGATGTAGTCGATGGCCTGCTGCACCGTAGTGATCTTCTCGGCGTCCTCATCGGGAATTTCCAGCTCGAATTCTTCCTCGAGCGCCATCACCAGTTCCACGGTGTCCAGCGAGTCGGCGCCGAGATCGTCGACGAACGAGGATTCGTTGGTCACCTGCTCTTCCTTGACCCCCAGTTGCTCGATGATGATTTTCTTCACCGGGGCTCATGTTCTCAGTCATGACGGTTTGCTTCCTCGCGGGGTCTGTTTCAATCCCCATCCGCTGACACGGATGAAATCCGGCGCAACGGTACCATAATCACGCGAATTCCAGAATGCCCCAGATTGACCGCGGCACGCCCGACGCCGATGGCGGCGCGGCACCCGGAATGCGGTCGCAGCCTCAAGCCATATACATCCCGCCATTGACGTGCAAGGTCTGACCGGTGACGTAGGCTGCGTCCAGCGAGGCCAGAAACGCCACGACCTGGGCGACATCGCGCGGCGCGCCCGGACGTTGCAGCGGAATAGTTTCGATCAGCGCCTGGCGCTGGGCCTCGGGCAAGGCCCGGGTCATGTCGGTGTCGATCAATCCCGGCGCTACGGCGTTGACCGTGATGTTGCGCGACCCACTTCCCGGGCCAGCGACTTGGTGAAACCGATGACGCCGGCCTTGGCGGCCGCGTAGTTGGCCTGCCCCGCACTGCCGGTCACCCCAACCACCGAAGTGATGTTGATAATCGGCCGCGCCGCGCCTTCATCATTCCCCGCAGCACCGCCTTGCTCAGCCGGTAGACCGAGGACAGATCGGTGTTGAGAATCGCGATCCACTCCTCTTCCTTCATCCGCAGCAGCAGATTATCGCGGGTGACGCCCGCATTGTTGACCAGGATGGTGCGGAGGCCGAATTCCTGCTCATCGGCCAGCAGCGCGTCGCATCCGGCCGCGTCGGTCACGTCGAGGCGCGTCCGGCACCCGCGTGGCCGGCGGATGCGAGGTACTTGCTGATCGCGCGGGCACCGTCGTCGGTGGTCGCGGTGCCGATCACGATCGCGCCCTGGCGCGCGAGCGTCGACGCGATGACCCGGCCGATGCCGCGGGTCGCGCCGGTGACCAGCGCGACGTTGCTGGTGAGGCTCGCCGAGGTCATCACGTCGTCCTTCAGGCGTTGCCGCCGGCGAGCTCCGCCAGCGTCACATCGAGCATCGACCCGCGGTGACGGCCAGGCCCTCAGGCGCTCGTCGATGCGCTTGACCAGGTTCGCGAGCACCTTGCCTGGACCGCACTCGACCACGTGCGTGACGCCGGATGCGGCGAACGACTGGATGGTCTGCGTCCAGCGCACGGGACTGGCCGCCTGCCGGGCGAGCGCGCTGCGGATCGCCGCGGGCGTGGCGTGGGTCGCGACGTCGACGTTGTGGACGACGGGAATCGCGGGTATGGCGAACGCGATCCCTTCGAGCCGCTGCGCGAGCCGCTCGGCCGCGGGCTTGAGCAGCGAGCTGTGGAACGGCGCCGAGACGGGCAGCAACACCGCCCGACGCGCGCCACGCGCCTTTGCGGCGACCATCGCGCGCTCGACGGCCGCGCGGCTGCCCGCGATCACCAGTTGCCCGGGGGCGTTGTAGTTGACCGGCTCGACCACTTCGGCACCCTGCGAGGCTTCGCGACAGGCCTCGGCGACCGCATCGTCGGCAGCGCCGAGGATGCCGCCATGGCACCCGCACCCGCGGGCACGGCCTCCTGCATCGCCTGCGCGCGGAAGCGCACCAGCGGCACGGCGTCGTGGAACGCCAGCGCGCCCGAGGCGACCAGCGCCGAGTACTCGCCGAGGCTGTGGCCGGCAACGACGGCAGGCACGGCGCCGCCCGCGGCGCGCCACGCACGCCACACCGCGACGCCGGCGGTGAGCATCAGCGGCTGCGTGTTGACCGTGAGGTCGAGCGCCTCCTCGGGGCCTTCGTCACCATCTTCCACAGGTCCTCGCCGAGCGCGCTCGAGGCCTCGTCGAACGTCGCCCGCACCGCGGGGTGGCCGTCGAAGCCCTTCATCATGCCGACCGACTGCGAGCCCTGCCCCGGAAAGACGAATGCGATCTTCATTCTGCGTTCACCTCAAGGATGCCAGCGCAGCAGCACCGCGCCCCACGTGAACCCGCCGCCGACGCCGGCGAGCATCACGTGCTGTCCGGCGCGGATGCGGCCGTCGCGCACCGCCGTGTCGAGGGCGAGCGGGATCGACGCCGCCGACGTGTTCGCGTGCCGATCGACGGTCACGATCATCCTGTCGTGCGGCAGGTCGCAGCTTCTTCGCGGTCGCGTCCATGATCCGCAGGTTGGCCTGGTGCGGGATCAGCCAGTCGATGTCGCCGGGCGCAAGATTCGCCGCGGCGAGCGTCTCCAGCGCCGCATCCGCGAGCACCTTCACCGCGAAGCGGAACACGTGCCCGCCGTCCATGTGCACGTACGGCGAGCCGCGATCGCACCCTTGCGCACCTGGCCCGGGACGCACAGCGTCGGCGCGTGCGCGCCGTCGGCGTGCAGACACGAGGCGAGGATGCCCGGCTCGAGCGCGGGCACGAGCACGACCGCCCCGGCGCCGTCGCCGAACAGCACGCAGGTGCCGCGGTCGTTCCAGTCGAGGATCCGCGAGTAGATCTCGGCGCCCACGACAGCGCATTGCGCGCGGCGCCGGTGGCGACCATCCGGTCGGCGAGCGTGAGCGCAGAGACGAAGCCCGAGCAGACGGCCTGGACGTCGAACGCGGGCCCACCCCTTCGTACCGAGCTTCGCCTGCAGGATGCAGGCGGTCGACGGGAAGATCATGTCCGGCGTGGTCGTCGCCACCACGATCAGGTCGACGTCGGCGGGATCGAGCCCGGCCGCGGCGAGCGCCTCGCGGGAGGCGGCGAGCGCGAGGTCGGACGTCGTCTCGGCATCGTCCGCCACGTGGCGCGCGCGGATGCCGGTGCGCGTGCGAATCCACTCGTCGCTGGTCGCGACGGACTCGGCAAGGTCGTCGTTGGCGAGCACGCGCGCCGGGAGGTACCGGCCGGTGCCCGCGATGCGGCTACGCATCGGTCGCGGATGCCGGCTCGACGGCGAGCACCGGCATCGCCGCGATGCGCTCGGTGATGCGCTGGAGCACGCCCTCGGCCACCTCGGCGTGCGCCTTCGCGATCGCGTGCTGGAAGCCGAGCACGTCCGTGCCGCCGTGACTCTTCACCACGACGCCGCGCAGCCCGATCAGCGTCGCGCCGTTGTAGCGGCGGTCGATGCGGCGCTTGAACCACGCCAGCACGGGGTAGGCGACGAGCGCCGCGAGCTTGGTGAGCGGGTTGCGCGTGGACTCGGCCTTCAGGAACTCGTAGAGCATCTGCGCCAGGCCCTCGGAGGTCTTCAGCATCACGTTGCCGGTGAAGCCGTCGCAGACGACGACGTCGGTCGTGCCCTTGTAGATGTCGTCGCCCTCGACGTCGCCCCGGAAGTTGAGGCCGAGCGGCGCAGGAGCTCCGCGGCCTCCTTGACGACGTCGCTGCCCTTGATTTCCTCCTCGCCGACGTTGAGCAGGCCGATCGACGGACGCTCGATGTGATCCACCGCCGACGCGAGCGCGGAACCCATCGCCGCGAACTGCACGAGCTGCTGCGCCGAGCACTGGACATTGGCGCCGAGGTCGAGCACGGTGACCTCGCCGTGCTTCGCCGGGAGCTGCGACGCGATCGCCGGGCGGTCGATGCCGGGCAGGGTCTTCAGCACGAACTTGGCGATGGCCATCAGCGCACCGGTGTTGCCCGCGGAGACGCAGGCCTGCGCGGCGCCCGACTTGACCAGGTTGACCGCCACGCGCATCGACGAGTCCTTCTTGCGCCGCAGCGCGTCGGCGGGCGGCTCGTCCATGTCGACCACCTCGCTGGCCGGGTGCACGACCACACGCTCGCGCAGCGCGGCGGGCGCGCGGTGCAGTGCCTTCTCGATCGCCTCGGGCCGCCCGACGAGGACCACCCGCGTGTCGGAGGTTGCCTGCAGGAACTGCAGCGACGCGGGCACCGTCACGGCGGGACCGTGATCGCCTCCCATCGCATCGACGGCGACGGTCACGGACATCAGCGGATCGCAGTCGGCCGCGTCACGTCGGTGTCGTGCATGCAACCGATTGTGCGTGCGATTGCGCGTGCGATTGTGCGTCAACAGAACGCGCGTGCGCGCGGGGCCGCATCGGCCCGCGCTCGCTACTCGTCAGCCTTGGTCTTGACGACCTTCTTGCCGCGGTAGTAGCCGCTCGGGCTGATGTGGTGGCGACGATGCGTCTCGCCGGTCACCGGTTCGACGGCGAGCGGTGCCGCCCCGAGAAAGTCGTGCGCACGGTGCATGCCGCGCTTCGACGGCGACTTCTTGTTCTGCTGGACTGCCATGGCATTTCTCCTGTCGTTCCACGTGGCGCCCGGGATGGGACAACCGCCCGGGGCAACTCAACTCTTCAATCGGGCGCGGGAGCGTCCGCCGCGCATCCTTGCTCGTGCCGCGGCGCAAACGGCAGCGACAGCAACAACTCGTCCTCGACCACCGCGAGCGCCTCGACCGGCGCCGCCGCGAGGATCACCTCGCAGTCGCTCGCCCCGTCGAGTCGCACCACCTCCGCCTCGTCCCGCGCGAGCAGCAGCACCGTTTCCTGCGATACCGGCTGCCGCAGCGTGCCGAGGCACCTCTGGCAGGTCACCGGGACGTCGCCCTCGACCGTCACGGTCAGGGCCGGCCGTCCCTGCCGTCGTCCCCGCCGCGGATCCGCCAGGCGACACTGCCGCCCTCTGCCGCGACCTGGTCGCCGAGCCGCGGCAGCCGAACCGGATCGATCGTGCCGGAAAGCTCGCCGCCGCGGGCCGCGAGCTTGAACGCATCGACCTGGTTGGCTGGCTGCCCATGACCGCCGCCCATCGAAGTCCCGACCGGGGCGAAAAGCCTAAAACCCCGCATAATAGCGATTCCACTGCGTTTAGTCAAAAATTCCCAGAAAAAACAATGCGCAACCCGCCAATCATCCTCGCGTCGACGTCGCGCTACCGGCGCGAGCTGCTGTCGCGCCTCGGCATCGCCTTCGACGTGGCGACGCCCGGCGTCGACGAATCGCCCGTCGCCGGCGAGGTGCCGCGCGCCACCGCGTGGCGGCTCGCCGAAGCCAAGGCCCGCGCCGTCGCCGCGGGGCGCGCCGAAGGCCTGATCATCGGCTCGGACCAGGTTGCCGAGTGCGACGGCGAACCGGTCGGCAAGCCGGTCACGCACGAGCGTGCCGTCGCGCGACTCGAGCGGCTCTCTGCACGCACCGTGGTGTTCCACACCGGCGTCGCGCTCGTCAACGCCGCCACGGGGCGCGCGCAGGTGGCGATGGTCGATGTCGCCGGCACGTATCGCCCGCTGTCGGCAACGCAGATCGAGCAGTACCTGCGCCGCGAGACGCCGTACGACTGCGCCGGCTCGGTGCGCTCCGAGGGCCTCGGCATCGCGCTGTTCGAGCGCATCGTCAGCGACGACCCCACCGCGCTCGTCGGCCTGCCGCTGATCGCGGTGGCCCGCATGCTGCGCGAGGAAGGCATCGACGTGCTCGCGCCTGTCGGCGACAGCCGATGACGGGCACCGTCTACCTCGTCCCCACTCTCCTCGGTGCGGTGGCCCCGAGGACGTGCTTCCGATGCGCACGATCGCGATGGCGCGCCGCCTCGGGCACTGGATCGTCGAGACGCCGAAGCCCGCCCGCGCGTTCCTGAAGTCGATCGCGCCGGACCGCCGATCGCGGAGCTCGCGATCGCCGAGATCGGCGAGCACCCCGATGCCGGGCGCCTGCGCACGCTGCTCGCCCCCGCGCGTGCGGGCGAAGACATCGGCGTCCTGTCCGACGCCGGCTGTCCGGGCGTCGCCGATCCGGGCGCCGCACTGGTCGCGGCCGCCCACGGGGAGGGCCTTCGGCGTCGTGCCGCTGGTGGGCCCGTCGTCGCTGCTGCTGGCACTGATGGCCTCCGGCATGAACGGGCAGCGCTTCGAGTTCCACGGCTATCTGCCGGTCAAGTCCGAGGCGCGAGTCGCGGCGGTGCGCGCTCTGGAGACCGCGTCGCGCAGCCGCCGTGCGGCGCAGCTGTTCATCGAGACGCCCTACCGCAACGCGGCGATGCTCGAGACGCTGGCCGCCACGCTCGCCCCGGCGACCAGGCTGTGCGTGGCGGTGGACCTGACCCTGCCGACCGAATCGGTCGCGACGCGCCCGGCGCGCGACTGGCGCGGGCAGGACTTCTCCGCGTACGCAAAGCGGCCGGCAATCTTCCTGATCGAAGCCTGACCGCGCCGATCGCGGTGCGATCAGCCCGGCAGGGCGCGCATCAGCACGGCGGCATTGGTGCCGCCGAAGCCGCGGCACACCACCAGCACGACGTCGCCCTTCGTGGCACGCGATTGCGCGGCCACCGCGACGCCCGCGCAGGCCGGATCGAGGTGCTGCAGCGTGGCCACACCCGGCGCGACACGTCGCCGCGCGGCCTCGAGTCCGAGCGTCACGTCGAGGATGCCGGAGGCCGCGAGCGGGTGGCCGGTCGCCCACTTGAACGCGGTGACCGGCGGCATCGACGCGCCGAACACGCGCGTGAGCGCCGCGGCCTCGGAGGCGTCGGACAGCGGCGTGCCGTTGCCATGCGCAACGATCAGTCCGACGTCCGCGGGCACGAGCTTCGCATCGGCAAGTGCCGCCTCGATCGCGCGGGCCGGACCGTCGCCGTCCTCGCGCAGCGCGAGCAGGCCCTCGCCTTCGGCGGCGTCGCCGCCGCCCAGATACTCGCCGAGGATGCGCGCGCCGCGCGCGGCCGCGGAGGCTTCGGTCTCGAGCACGAGCGCGCCGGCACCCTCGCCCAGCACGCTGCCGTCGCGCGCGGCGTCGAACGGGCGCAGCTCGCGCTCGGCGACCAGACCGCAGCGGTGGTAGTAGAGGATCGTCTGCGGTTCGATCGGTGCGTCGTGGCCGGCGGCGACCACCCGCTCGGCCTCGCCGTCGCGGATCGCCTCGGCACCCTCGATCACCGCGAGCATGCCGCTCGTCGTGTGATTGGTGATGCACGCGTTGGGTCCCTTGATCGCGTGGCGGATGCCGACGTGGCAGAGCACGTTGTTCGGCAGCGTGCGCAGCAGCCACATCGGATTCACGGTGCTGGCGAGCTCGCGGCCGAACCCTTCCATCCCGCCCTGGGTCTCCGCCATCAGCGGGAAGTAGTCGTAGTTGACGTTGAACGCCCCGCCGCCGGAGCCGACGTAGCAGCCCGTCGCTTCCGCGAACGCGACCGCGGCGTCGCCGTCGAGCGCGTCGCGGAACGCCGGGATGCCGGCCGCGGCGATCGCCTGGTCGGCGGCGTAGATGCCGAACACGTCGGAACGGCGGATCAGCTTCAGCAGCTTGCGATCGCCGACCAGCTTCGCCGCGTTGTACTCGGTGACCTCGGCCGCATGGCGACGCGGCCAGCCCGAGGCGTCGAACGAAGCGATCGCGGCGATGGCCGAGCGTCCCTCGAGCGCCGCGTCGACGATGGCGGCCGGACTCGCGCCTGCGCCACAGATCGCGCCGGCGCCGGTGATCACGATCCTCATCGCCCGCCCTCCTGCGCGATGAGTGCCGCCGTCTCCTCGGGGTGGCGGAAGGCGAGGCAGCTGTTGCTGCCGCCGAAGCCGAGCGAGTTCGACAGCGCGATCCGCACGCGCTGCTTGCGCGGCGCGTCGCGGACGATGTCGAGGTGCGCGCAGTCGGAATCGATGTCGCGCAGGTTAGCGTTGATCGGCAGCGTGGACTCGCGAATCGCGAGCGTGCAGACCACCGCCTCGACCGCGCCCGCGGCGGCGATCAGGTGGCCCATCACGCTCTTGGTCGAGCTCACCGCCACCGTGCCGACCCGCTCGCCGAACACCACCTTGGCGGCCGCCGCTTCGCTGCGGTCGTTCATCGGCGTCGAGGTGCCGTGGGCGTTGAGGTAGTCGACGTCCGCCGCGACCGCACCGGCGTCGCGCAAGGCGCGCTGCATCGCCTGGATCGGGCCGTCGCCCGACGGGTGCGAGTCGGTGATGCGGTAGGACGACAGCGAGTTGCCGTCGCCGGCCAGCTCCGCGTAGATGTGCGCGCCGCGCCGCACCGCGCTCTGCCACTCCTCCAGCACGACGAAGCCCGCGCCTTCGCCGAGCAGGAAGCCGTTGCGCGTCGCGTCGAACGGACGGCTGGCGCGCTCGGGCGCGTCGTTGTCCGGCGATACCGCGGACAGCAGGCAGAATCCGGCGAGACCGACCGGCGACACCATCGAGTCGAAGCCGCCGGCCAGCACGCGGTCGGCCGCGCCGCGACGGATCACGCGCATCGCGGTGCCGATCGCCTGCCCGCCCGATGCGCACGCGGTGTGCACCGACGACGCGTAGCCGGCGATGCCGAAGCGGCGCATCAGCAGCGACACGCCGGCGGTCGACTGGCTGCGGCAGAACGCCATCGGGTCGTTGGCGGTCGCCTCGGCGAGGACCTTGGCCGCATCGAGCTCGCCCTCGGGCGCCGCCTCGCGCTGCACCGAGGCGAGCTCGTCGAACGAGACCGTCATCATGCCGGTGCCGACCACGCAGCCCCAGCGATGCCGGTCGGCGGGCGTGGGCGCGATGCCCGCGTCGCGCATCGCTTCCTCCGCGGCGACCAGCGCGAAGCGGTGCGAGCGGTTGCCGAACTTGAGCAGCTTGCGATCGGGCGGCAGCGGCAGCGTGTCGGCGTTGCGCACTTCCGCGGCGATGCGCGTCGAGAAGCCGCGGGCGTCGAAGTTGGTGATCGGCGCGCCGCAGCTGCGTCCTTCGAGCAGGCGCGACCACATCGCCGGAACGTCGTTGCCCGCGGGCGTGACCACGCCGAGCCCGGTGATCGCGACGCGGCGCGTCATCGTGCGACCTCGAAGGTCGCGTGCGCACCGCCGACGGGGCGCCGCTGGCCCTCGGCACGCGCTTCCAGCGTGGCAATCATCGTGTCGTTCTCCGTGGATTCGAGCGTCGCGCGGAGCTCGAGCGTGGCGCCCGGCTCCGTGAACGCGCGCAGCTTGACGTCGCTCACCTTGCGCACGAACGCGGTGCCTCCGGGGTGCGCCTCGGCGACGACGCCTGCCGCAAGCCGCGTCATGCAGTCCATCAGCAGCGTGCCGGGCAGCACGGGGCGGCGCGGAAAATGGTCCGCGAAGAACGGCGCCTCGGCCGGCACGTCGAGTCGGGCGCGAGCGCCGCGGCCGGCGTCGCGGTCGATCGGCACCAGCGGCAGCATGGGCACGCCGCGGAACCGGTCCGCCGCTGCGCCCGCGCCCAGCAGGACGTCGAGGAAGCGGCGCATCGCCTCCGGGTCGTCGAAGTCTCCGGCCGGAAGCATCGGCCCCACCACGTCGCGGAGCTCGAGCACGGTCGTGCCACCGATGCGAGCGGTCCCCTGGTAGGACACCGCCTCGTCGTCGCAGCTGTCGATGCGGATCTCGGTCTCGACGAGGTCGCCCGGACGCGGCACCCCGAGATAGACCGTCTCGTGGGCAACGCCCGCGACCGGACGCACCCGGAAGTCCTGCTTCGCCATCGCCGACCACGCGGCGAGCTGCCCGGTGGCCTCGGCGAGCAGCGATGAGGGGAAGCGCCCCACGTCCGCAGGGATGTGGAACGATCCCCGCGCCGCGACCCCCGGCTCGAACGAGGTGATGCGGTCGACGAAGGTGAACGCCGCGTAGCGTCCGGGCATCGCCGCGACGCCGGCGGCTACGCCGCGCCCTGCTCCCGCTGCGCCCGGATCACCAGCTTCGCAAAGGTCTCGGCGGTGAAGAGCCGCGGGATGTCCGCGGTCTTCAGCGGCGCCGCGATGCGGTCCGCCGGGACCTCCGCGAGAAACGTGCGCAGCCGCGCGATCCCGGCTTCGGTGACGACGCCCTTCTGCTCGAACTCCGCCTCGGGCAGGTCGCCGCGCGCGTCCTCGACGATCTTGCCGCGCGGAATCTTGACCTTGAACGCCCGTTCCAGCCGGAACACGAGGTCCAGGAAGTCGATCGACTCGGCGCCGAGGTCGTCGATCAGCGAGGCGTCCCGCTTGACCTCGTCGAGCTCGCAACCGAGCGCGTCGGCGATCGTCTTGGCGACCGTACCGTAGATCGCGTCCACATCCGTCTTGGTGATTTCCGCTGCCATCGTTCACTCCATCTTGAAACCGCCGTCCACGTACAGCACCTGGCCGGTCACGTAGTCGGCCAGGCTCGAAGAAAGGAACCACACCGCATGGGCGATGTCGCGGGGCTGCCCGAAGCGCCGCAACAGGATGCGCCCCTTGATCTCGTCGCCGGCGAGCTCGCGCACCGTCTCGCTCATCTCGGTCTCGATCACGCCCGGCGCGACCGCATTCACGTTGATCTTGCGCGGGGCGAGCTCGACCGCGAGCGCGCGGGTCAGCGCGTCGATCGCGCCCTTGCTCGCCGCGTAGTTGGTCTGGCCGCGGCCGCCCTTGGCGCCGGACACCGACGACAGGTTGACGATCCGGCCGGCGCGCTTGCTGATCATGAACGGCGCGACCGCGCGCGTCGCGTTGAACACGCCGGCGACATTGACGTCGAGCACGGTACGAATGTCCGCGTCCTCGAGGCCGACCAGCACGTTGTCGCGGATCACGCCGGCGTTGTTGACCAGGATGTCGATGCGGCCCGCCCGGTCGGCCACCGCCTCGGCGGCGGCGCGGCAGGCCTCGCTGTCGCGCACGTCGACCTGCATCGACCGGACCGCTTGCCCCGCCGCCACGGCGGCGGCCACCACCTTCTCGGCCGCCTCGGCGTTGCCCTGGTACCAGAACGTGACGTCCGCGCCTTCGGCCGCGAACAGCTCGACGATCGCGCGGCCGATGCCCCGGCTGCCGCCGGTGACGATCGCCACCTTGCCCGAGAGGCCGCCGTCCAGCGCCATCGTCAACCCGAGATGGCGAAGCCGCCGTCGACGAACAGCGTGGCGCCGTTGATCATTGCAGCCTCCGGCAAGCACAGCAGGTAGACGGCGCCGGCGACGTCCTCGGGCGTGAGCCGCGGGCCCGCGGGCGTGCGCTGCGCGAACTCGGCGAGGAGCTGCTCCCGGTTCGGGAAGTACGCGAGCGCATCGGTGTCGACGACGCCGGCCGACACCGCGTTCACGCGGATGCCCCGCGGCCCGAGCTCCTGCGCGTAGGTGCGTACCAGCGACTCGAGTGCCGCCTTCGACGCGCCGACGAAGCCGTAGTGCGGCATGGCCCGCAGCGAGCCGAGGCTCGACATGGCGATGATGCGGCCGCCCTCCCGCATCAGCGGCGCACTGTGCTGCGCGAGAAGCGCGAGCGCGAAGGCGTTGGTCTCGAGGCACCAGCGCCAGTGCTTGAGCTTCATCTCCATGGCCGGCTTGAGCACCCCCGAGGCCGCGTTGGAGATCACGATGTCGAGGCGATCGAAGGACTTGCGAAAGCCGTCGAACACCTCCGCGATGCTCTCCGGGTCACCGGCGCTGCCCTGCAGCGCGACCGCGGTGCGGCCGAGCGCGCGCACCTCGGCGCACAGGGACTCCGCCTCGTCGTGACTGTTGTAGTAGTTGACCGCGACATCGCAGCCGGCGGCAGCGAGCTTGCGCACGCACGCGCGGCCGATGCCGCGGGCGCCGCCCGTGACGAGCGCGACCTTGCCGGCGAGGGGAGTCGACATGCGGAGAGCTTCGTGGGCGGTTGGGCGGCGGACGCGAGGCACTGCCGCGCCGCGTCCAAAGCGCTCGATTATACCGCGCGGCCCGCGCGAGACTCCGTCGGGCCGCCGTGTCCCGCCGCGGATCTGCGTCGCATCACCTCGTCGGCCCCGTGCGCCATCGTCCGGCGTCGGGCCCATCGGGCCTTGGCTTCGCCCGCCGGCCTTGTATGTTCAGACCAGACCGGCGCGGTAGAGTCTGACTGCCGCTGAGGCAGCCAGACCGGACCGTGCAGCCTGGTACGGCCTTGGGCCGGCGAGCATGCTCGCAAGCCCGTGACTGAGTAGATTGCGCGCGGACCCCGTGCTGGTCTTCTTGATGCCCGAACGGTTAGCCGAGCGGCCGCGTGCCGGCTCGCATGGACAAGAGAGGGTTACGAAGACCATGTCTGGATCATCCGTGATGGTAGGCATCGACGTGGCCAGCAAGCACGTCGAAGTGGCCGCAATCGGCGCCGAGCTTCCGGCTGCGCTGCGGCAGGTTCCCAACGACGCCGACGGCCACAGTACGCTGGCCGAGGCCCTCGTGCGCCTGAAGCCGGAACTGGTGCTGATGGAGGCCACCGGTGGTTACGAGGCGGCGCTGGCGTGCGCGCTGCAGGCCGCAGGGCTTCGCGTGGCCGTGGTCAACCCGCGCATGACGCACCACTTCGCCCAGGCAATGCAGAAGAGGGCCAAGACCGATCGGATCGACGCGGCAATGCTGGCCGAGTTCGCCGGCGTGCTGACGCGTCGGCCCGACTGCGAACGGTTCATCCGCCCGCTCACCGTGCCCGAGCAACAGGACCTCGCCGCCTTGGTGACCCGACGCCGCCAGTTGGTCGCCATGCAACTCTCCGAGCGCCAGCGGCTGCGCTTGGCACGGGCCGTGACCCGACCCAGCATCGAAGCGCTGCTCGAAGCCATCGCCCGCCAGCTCGACGACGTCGAGGCCGAGATGGCCACCCACGTCGAGCAGCATCACACCCACATGGCCAAGCTGCTGCAGAGCATCGCCGGCATTGGCAAGGTCGCCGCTGCCACCCTGATCGCCGAACTGCCCGAGCTCGGGCGGCTCAATCGCCGCCAGATCTGCGCGCTCGTGGGCGTGGCCCCCTACGCCAAGGACTCCGGCGCCAGCAAAGGTCGACGACGCATCTCCGGCGGACGCTTCGAGCTGCGACGGGCCCTGTACATGGCCACGCTCACCGCAACTCGACACAACGAGGCCATCCGAGCTTTCTACGAACGCCTGGTGGCCGCCGGCAAGCTCAAGAAAGTCGCGCTCATCGCCTGCATGCGCAAGCTCGTCACGCACCTGAACGCTCTCGTCCGAGATCACCTGAACGCTCAACGTCAGACCACTATCGCTTGACGACGGACACGGTTACTCAGTCCTGTACCGTCAGCCCGCGCCGCGCGCGCACGAAGCGCTGCGCCTCTCGCGCCCAGTGCCGCTTGATCATGTACCAGTTCTCGGCCGCGTAGAGCACGTTGTCGCTGTAGCTCCCCGGCATCGTGGTCTCGTCGGGCCGCTCGCCGATCGGGCGGTAGCTGTCGAGGAATTCGCGGAACGTCGGGTTGCCCGGCAGGTGGTGGGTCGTCGGGACGGTGACGTGCAGGTACCCGGCCGGCAGCACGATGTTGCGTACCTCGACCTTGCCGCTGGCGCTGGCGAAGCGCGGCACGCCGGTCTCGGTGAAGGTCATCGCGAACCAGTCGATGCCGATGAAGAAGCCGTCGAACTGGACCGTCGTGTCCGGGATCTCGCGGATGCGGGTGATCACCGACCACTGGTTCGGCAGCACGCCCGAAGGCCCGCCGGCACCGACCGCGGAGGTGTACGAGACCTTGTTGCCCACCACCGGGAGGTCGCGGCCGGTGATCGGATCGGTGATCGACGTGCGCGGCTCCGGCTGCTCGACAATCGGGTTCCACACCGCGAGCGACGGCGCGAACGTCCCGGCGAGGTCGTGCAGTACCTTGATCGCCTGCATACCGCCCTGGCTGTGGCCGACCATCATCGGACGTACGCCCTCGTGCTCGTAGAACCACGCGATCATCCCCGCGACACGCTCCGAGGGCTCGTAGGGGCTGTGCGACCAGCGCTCGTCGCCGGGGTGCTTGATGCGCGCCTCCGGGTAGCCCATCGCGATCAGGAACTGCGCGAACGACGTCATCGCGAGGTGCACGGGGAACACGCCGCCGTGCAGCAGGATGATGCGCGGCGCGGGCGCCTTCGACAGCGTGTCGCGGATGTCTTCGGGGGTCACGCGGTCCGGGTCGAGTGCCAGGATGCGGTCCTCGAGCGCGCGGTCGAGCGCAACGGTCTTCAGGACCGGCTCGGACGGCCGCGTCGCGACGGCCGCGGGCCCGTTCGAGTACTGCAGTCCCGCGCAACCCGCCACGAGTGCCGCGAGAATGACCGCGAACAGCCGGCCCGGAAGTGAGTTCGTACGTGCCATCACAATTGCTCGATAAGGTGCATCAGGTTGCCGACAACGCCGTTCATCTCGCCCCGCGAGAGCGCCGCCCGCCGGTAGGTGATGCCGACGCGCATGGCCGCGCCGGAGATGGTGACCGAGATCACCATCGCCGACATCGGTCCGGTCGAGGCCCCGCGAAGGTAGTCGCCGTCCGGGATGCTGCCGCGCCGCCGGAGGTGGTTGACGTTGAGCGGGGTCAGTCCAGCAAAGGCCGGATGATACGCGAGATAGATGCGCTGGCGCCGCGCGGGTCCGGCATAGCGCCACAACAGGCCCGCCACGGCCAGGCCGGCCAGGGTCATGTAGTGCAGCTTGCGCCGCTTGGCGCGCGTCGTCTGGGCATGCACCGACGCCGCCAGGTCGGCAAGCGACACGCCGTCCGGAACCGGGTGCAGCACGCGCATCGAGGCCAGGAACGGGCCGAACACCTCGGTCGCCGGTCCCTGATAGTCGTCGCGAACGTTCACGACCGACGCCACCGCCACCTCGCAGCGCCGCGCTGCGGCACGCGGCCCTCCCCACAGCGGGGCAACCACCTTCAGCACGAGGGCGAACAGCAGGTCGTTGACCGTGACCCCGAAGCCCTTGGCCGCCGCACGCAGGCGCGCGTAATTCGCCGCCGGCACCGAGAAGTGGACGAAACCGTTGTAACCGTCGGCGGCGTCCTTGATGCCCGGCCGGCGTGCGCGCCGCCAACCCGCCAGCTGACCCGGCAGCGCGGTCAGCGTCGACAGGAAGCGCGGCCACTGCCTGCGCACCAACGCACCGTAGGTCGCCGGGTAACGCTCGAGACGCGGCAACGGCACGTCGTCCTCGCGTGCGGCGATGTACCGATCGGCAAGATCGGTCATCAGCACCACGATCGAGTCGCCGCCGGCGACGATGTGGTCGTAGACGACGCCGAGCAGGAACGCGCCATCGCCGTTGCGCACGGCAAAGAAGCGGAACGGGTCGAAGGCACCGCTCTCGGGAAAGGGCCGGTTGATCAGCGATTCGATCTCCAGAGCGGCGCGTTCCAGCGGCGACTCGCCACCGTCGTGCACCGGCACGGCGACCCGTGCAGGACCACCTGACCACTCGAAACGCCGGGCTCCGGCGTCGAGCGCATATCCGGTGAGGCCGATCGCCTCGAGTGCCCCGCCGATGCGCGACTCGAGCCGCGCGGCGTCGAGCGGCGACGCGACGCGGATCATGTGCGCCGCACAGTAGGGATGAAGCTGCCGCCATCGCAGCATCGCGCACTGGAATAGATTGAGACGCCCTTGCATCAGCGGGAAGCCCGATTCGTCGCCGAACGCGCGAACGCTGTGCGCCCTCGCACCAGTGACGCTTCACGCTGTACGAGAGGTCCGCGGCGTGCAGCAGGTTGGTCACGTCCACGTCTTCGGCTGCTCGGCGCTGTATCCTGGTGCCAGGCATCGATCCAGCCGCGCGTTTCGGGCCGCCGCGCGAGGCGCGCCGTCGACGGCAGCCCGATGTGGCTGTAGCCCCGGGGAGCACGACGTTGCGCACCCGCGCCGTGCCGGTCGCGTGGAAACCTGCCGGCGCGGGCCCGTCGGCGATCGGATCCAGGGGATCGTGAATCTCGTGAACTCGACCACCGAATCGGGAAACGTCCTGCAGCAGCGGCAGCACGCCCGATTGGCCGAGCAGGACGCGGGGCAGCGAGCCCGTGGAAGCGCCGCCGCGAAGTCGAGCTCGAGGCCCACGACCGGCCGCGTCCTGCCGTCCGCGGGTCGACGATCGCCGTTCGCGACTGGGCTCCGCGCGCGCGGGGATTCCAGACCGGGATCGACTGCGCTGCGGCGCCCGCGAGGTCGTGCAGCACCTTGATCACCACCATGCCGCCCTGCGAATGCCCGATGAGGATGGGCATGACGCCGTCCCGCTCGTAACGCCAGGCGATCTCGCCGGCGAGCCGCCGGCTGTCGACGAAGCTCCGGTAGGTACGCGCGCCATCGACCGGGTTGCGCACGCGCTCGTCCGGGTACCTGATCGCGACCAGGAACTCGCGAACGGCATGGATCGTCACGATCGGGACGCCGTCCTGCAGCGATGTTCCGCGGTGCCGGGCGCCGGACAGGACCTGGGCAACATCGGCGGGCAGATGCGCGCGCAGTCGAGCGCGGCGAGTCGGCGGCCCGCGCGACGGAGGGTGGATGCGCGGCGATGCTCGCCAGCACAACCACGAACAGGCTCAAGACCGCTCGCGCGAACGACGCGTACCCCTCCGCGCGCTGCGACGCCGGACCGCACCCGGCCGAGCAGGCCGTCGTGGTCTGCACGCCATCGGGCTGCGACCGCGGCGAACTCCTGGAAGAAGCCCGCCGCGACTGTCGCAGAGCCTCGCCGGTGACGCGGCGAGCAGGTACGCCTCCTCGTCGCGCGACTGGTCATGAGGCGAGCGCCGCCACCATGAGCATTGCATGGTGCCCACGTACCGCGAGCGAGGCGAGCATCAGCAGGATCCTGGAAGCGTAGATCGGGCCGCGGATGCGCCGAGCCATCGCGATCAGCACTGTCGCCGCTGGCGCGCGGATGGCTGATCCCTCCAGTGCGTCACGCGCTTCCAGCAGCGGATCGTCGCCACGAGGAGGCCGGCGGCGATGACACCCGCCGACCAGCGCAGCGCGCAGCCATGGCCCTCGGCGAAGCGCGGTGGAAGCGCCGTGCCTTCGTCGGACCGAACCTGGCAAGCAGAGGGCGATCGAGAAGGCCAGCGACGACGAAGAACGACGACAGCAGCGCGCTCGAGCGGTTGCTCTGGAATGACGCCGGAGAGCGTGCGCGGGCGGATGCGCCGACGACATGGCCCGGTACGACCCGAGCAGGCCAGAACATCACGACAAGAAGCGAACGGTGGCAAGGTCTACATCGTCGAACCTGCGCAGCGGCGACGGCGCCTGCTCGCATTCTACGTGAGGCGCGGTGGCGGTGCGCTTGCACGATGCCGATGGCAGCGGCTGATGAAGTGATCGAGGACTTCGACGCGACGGCATGTGCCGTTGCACCGGTGACTTGGAGAGCGTGGGACTGTGAGCATCGTTGCGAACGAAGTACGCTGGACGCGCTGCTCGGCCGACTCAACGATCCCGACGTCCTGGACCCGATCGACCCGGCGGACGCGCATCCGCGGTCGCTGTTGCGCCGATCCTGTTCGATCCCTCGTTCACGGTGGAACGTGTCGGCGAGGTGCTCGCGTACTTCTCCCGCCCGCATATTCGTTCTGGGTGCGAAGGGGCTGCCGGCCAGCGATCAGCATGACGTGAAGATGCCGACGGTCTGAAGAACGACGGTGTCGATGCAGGGCGCTGACCCGGACCAGCGAGTCGCGGTCCAGGCGCTGTGACGATCGGACTCACGAAGGCGCGCTTCGGGCATGCTCGACGCTCGAAGTCAAGGTCCGGAGGATCGCATGCGGCAAGAGCGTGCGCGCGCCATCGGCGTCGGTCGAGCTGTTCCGGCGCCCATGACTGTGTAGGCGCGCGCGAGACAGCGACGAACCCTGCCGGCACGCCCTGCCCGCCGCGACCGCGAACACGAGGAGCGCCACGTGGACACGTACGCGTCGCCGAGCTTGGTGCGCGGCGGCCGGGGCTGTAGCCGACCCGCGCGCTCGGCACCGCCCGCGGGATGTTCACCGTCGGCGAGGAACAGCAGCACTCGATGGTGGCTCGGCGATGCGCTCGACGTCGGGACGCGCAACGCCGACAGCGCTCGCGACGCGGCAGGCGGTGATCGACAGCGCAGGAGGAGACGAGCGGGAACTGCTCGCGGGCAGGATGGGCTGATGGCGCGGGTACGCCCGGCGAAGTTGCCCTCGCGCACGACTGGTTCGACATGGAAACGCACCCTCTCGCCGTCAGGGCGCAGCACGCCGGGCTGCTGATCCGCCGATGCGCACCGATCGTCACCCGCTGGACCGTCAAGACGATGGCGCCGACGAGCGCCTGCCTGCTGCAGACCGTCGCGATGGGACTTGCAGCAATGCTCCGGCGCCATGTCGCGCCATGCCTGGCGCCGCTGCTGATGGGATCGATCCCAACGTCGCGATCCTGACGTCGGGCGTCGGCACGCCGACCTCCTCTCGTGGTCACCGGCGGCGGCGTGCCGAGCGACCTGGGGGATCGAGCTCCTCGCGTTCATCGGCGTGGTGATCGCGGCGGCTCGGGCTACGCCTGCAGCGGGGAATCCGAACCCTTGGCATGGTGGCGCGCCGGCGGCATCATCGCCTGCGGCGCGGTGTACGCGGTCATTGGCCTCGTGGCGATGGTGCTTGGTACTGGATGATCGCCGGCTATGCGCCCATCGTGACCGGGGCGGTCGTCGCGGTCATCGGCCTGACCTTGCGCCGATCGCTGTGAAGGGCGCGGAGCCGTCTCCTTCGACGTGGATGGCGCCTCATTGTCGCGGTGGCGGCGGTCGTGGTGTTCACCCTGGGCATGTCGCGCCGCCTGCCGACCTCGTCGGCCTCGCTGATCGCCTACGCGGCGTACGTGCCGCTCGCCGACGTCATGGGCCTTGGCAAGCCTGTCGAACTCTGGGTGGCGTTGAAAGCGCGGCCGGCTGGGGCTGCTGCAGTCGCGGCCCGAACTTCTGCGCGACGGCGCCATCGCCCGTCGTGATCAGCATCCTCGTCGCGGAGAACACCCGGCACGTCAAGGCCGTGCCGGCGATGACCGGTGGCGACCTCGACCCGCTACATGGGCGGCGCGCATCCTCGCCGACGGCCTCGCGACGGTCGTCGCCGGCGCGTGGTGGCTCCCGGCGTCACGACGTAACCGCGAACATCGGCGTCATGGCCGTGACGCGGGTCCACCGTCGATCGTGTTCGTCGTCGCCGCGCTGGTCGCGATCGCTACTGGGCCTCTCGCCGAGGTTCGGCGCGCCGTCGACGCGACGCCCGGCCGGGTGCTCGGCGGCGTCTCGATTGTCGTGTTCGGGATGATCGGACGGCGGGGGCGAGATCTGGTCGACAGCCGGTCGACTTCAGCGAGAACCGAACCTCATCGTGGCGGCGGTCACGCTGGCGCCGGGCGCGGTGATCTTCACGCTGGAGGTCGGCGGCGTCGGGTTGGGCGGCATCGCGACGGCCATGTCGCGCGATCTGCTGGCTGCCGGCTGTGCGCGATGGCGTAGCGGACCGCATCCGCGGTACCCCGACGGCCCGCCAGCGCCGACAGCGCCGGAACGGCCTACTGGCCGTACTCGGAACGAGTGGTCGGGCAGGCCGCGACCAGTCCCCAGAACCCGTCGCAGTGCGCAAGCCGGGCCTCCTGCTCGCACATCGCGCGCGCGATCGTGGCGCTCACGGACCCGCATTGCGCGAGTGCGCTGCGCAGGGGTTGCCAGCGATCGGACACGGGGGGTGGCGCGGCCTCGACCGGTGCAACGACGCGCGGCGTCACTTCGGTGCGCAGGCTCGCCGCGGGCGACACGTCGACCAGCGGCGGCGCCTTGAGGCGGGCCTCCTGCACGATCGTCGGCGTCGTCGCGGAAACATGGAGTTCGCCGACCCCGCGCCAACCTGCGCGCCGGCGTCGTGCAGCGCATCGTGGCCCGGCCGCGCCGTGCCGCTGATCCAGGCCACTGCGACCAAGGCGGCGACGAGTCCGCCGACGATCCAGAAATCGAAGCGGACGGCGGGATCGAGGCGCGTGCCGCGGGTCTGGTATCCCCGCGTCCGCCAGGTCGGGCATGTCGGGGGAAATCGTCGGCGGTGCGGTCCGCCGCATTCCCCACGGCCGCAGCACGCGGCGACGTCCCCCATCCGGTGCGCTTTCCACCAGTACCGCTCCGCACGCGCTGCAGAAGCGCGTGGTCGCGGGATTGTCGTGACGGCAGGTCGGACAGTGCATCGTCGTGCGGCTTCGAGCCATGCGCCGCAGGCCGGCGCAGGTATCGGGGTCTTCATGACATTAGCATAGAACGCGCCAACGTCCGACGACGTCCGTCGGCCGCGACCGGCAGTGGCCGTTGGCGTCACACGGCGGGGTGCTGCGGTCCCTGCGCGGGCGGACGCGGGGGGCATCCGCACTAGAATGCGGGCTGTCGACGAACAGGAGCAGTGCGATGGCGAACGGCAAGGTGGCGGTAGTCACGGGGGCAGGCACGGGCATCGGCAAGGCGGTGGCGCTCGGCGCTGTGCCGGCGGCCGGCTGGCGCGTGGCATTCGTCACGGGCCGCCGGCCAGGAGGCGCTCGCGGCGAGTGATCGCCGCCGCGGGCACCAGGCGGTCGCGACGGTCGCCGTCCCCTCGGACGTCTCGCCTGGATCCCGACGCGGTCGCCGCGCTGTTCGCGCGCGGCCGTGGCGGCGCTTCGGGCGCCTCGACCTGCTGTTCAACAATGCCGGCGCCATCGCTCCGGCGGTCCCGCTGGAGGAACATGACCGCCGCCGCAGTGGCAGGCGGTCGTCGAACGCCAACCTCAGCGGCGTCGTTCCTGCTGCGCGCAGGCAGGCCTTCCGCGGCGATGAAGGACGCAGTCGCCGCGCGGTGGCAGGATCATCAACAACGGCTCGATTTCGGCGCATGTGCCGCGCTACTGCTCGGCCGCTACACCGCCTCGAAGCACGCGATCACCGGGCTGACGCGCAGCATCTCGCTCGACGGGCGCGAGTTCGGCATCGCCTGCGGCCGGATAGACATCGGCAACGCGGCCTCGGCCATGACCGCGCGTCATGAGCGGCGGC
>CAVXVH010000003.1:0-467021 GCA_963765065.1 uncultured beta proteobacterium
AAGACGGGCAAGGGCGGCGTTGTCGAGACGGCCCGCCATGGTGAGATCGAGCCCCGTCCGCGGCCGTCGGTGACCATCGGACGAACCGAGAAGATCCAGACCGGCTGCGGCAATCTCTATGTGACGATCAACTCGGACGAGCAGGGTCTGTGCGAGGTATTCACCCAGATGGGCAAGTCTGGCGGTTGCGCGGCGAGCCAGTCCGAGGCGCTCTCACGGATGATCTCCGTCTCTCTGCGCGCCGGCGTGGACCCGCAGGCGATACTCAAGCATCTGAGGGGGATCCGGTGCCCGAGTCCTGCCTGGGCACAAGGTGGTAAGGTGCTGTCGTGCGCCGATGCTGGGCATCGCCATGGAGCACTACATCGAGTGGATGGAGACCGGCCACGCGTCCACGATGGTCTCGAAGAACACCGACGACCTCGTGAACCTTGCGGGTGCGTGCCCCGAGTGCGGCGGCGCGCTCGAGCATGAGAGCGGCTGCGCCGTATGTCGCGCGTGCGGCTTCAGCAAGTGCGCATAGGGGCGTCGGGCGTGGTCCTCTCCGATCGTTCCATAGCCGAAGAGATCGCCGCAGGGCGGATCGTGGTCGATCCGTGCGATGCTGCGGACATCCAGCCGTCCAGCATCGACGTGCACCTCGGGCCACGATTCCAGGTCTTCCGGAATTCGCGCTACCCGTATATCGATCCCGCTGTCGAGCAACTCGGCCTGATGGATCTCGTCGAGGCTTCGTCAGAAGAGCCCTTCGTCCTGCACCCCGGGGAGTTCGTCCTCGGCGCAACGGTCGAGCGCGTGGGGCTCCCGCGCGACATCGTGGCGCGCCTTGAAGGCAAGTCCTCGCTCGGGCGTCTCGGCCTGCTCATCCACTCGACCGCCGGCTACATCGACCCGGGCTGGGAGGGAACGCTCACGCTCGAACTCTCGAACGTGGCGAATCTCCCGATCGTGCTCACGCCGGGTATGGCTGTCGGTCAGATCTCGTTCATGCGGATGACGACGCCGGTCGACCGCCCGTACGGCTCGCCCGGCCTGGGAAGTCGGTACCAGGGACAGGTGGAGCCCACGCCGAGCCGACCGCAGCTTCCCCGGCGCTAGAGTCCCTGGGTGATCCGGCTGACCAGCGGGGCCGGTGCGAATCCTGCAAGGTACTTGCCGGTGCGGGACTCCATGAACGGCAGCCAGCGGAAGCGTCGTCGCAGGTCTCGCCTCACCGGGGCCGTCAGCTCCAGGTAGCGGTCGAGCGCAGTCGCGGGATCGCCTGTCGCCGCAATGCCTGCGTCGCGGCCGGTGCGGAGCGCGTAGGAGATACCCTCACCGGACGACGGCGACATGAACCCCCCCGCCTCCCCGGCCAGGAGCACCCGCCCGTGGCCGGGCAGTATGTCCTCTGGCGATCGCAGGTACAGCGCGGCTGCAGATTCACGCCCGACCTGGTGGCCGAGCTGCGGGACCCGCTCGCGAATCGTCGCGACCACCTGGTCCTGCTTCTCCCACGGGCGCTTCGTGCGCGGGTAGAAGACCGAGCCGATGAGGGCCACATCTCCCTTCGGCACGATGTAGGCATAGGCGAACTCGTCGCCGATGTCGCGCATGTAGATGCAGTCGAAGTACGGCTCGATGGGCTCGGAGATCGCGATGAAGTCCTGCAGCGTCACGTAGCTCGCGCTCTCGCGGATGCCGAGTGTTCGTCGCACCTGCGACCGGGCACCATCGGCGCCGATCAGGAGGTCGGCCGTCACGGTCAGCGTGACACCGGAGGACTGCAGGTTCGCCGTGACCCGCTCCGCATCCTCCACGAAGTGCGTGAGCGCGGTTCGCGACATCACCTCGACCGTGTCCGGTAGGAGGCCGAGTAACCATTCGTCGAAACCGGCGCGGCTCACGTTGAGGAACTCCAGCGTGGTGACCTTGCGGATTGTGCGGTCCCAGTCGTGATACCGGAAGTTCACGGTTCGCGGTGAGCTCGCGATTGATTCCGGGACCTGGCCGTAGGGCCGCAGTGTCTCGAGCGACAGCTCGTGCAACATGCCGCCGCAGCTCTTCGTGCGTGGCAGCGGGCCTGACTCGACGAGCAGGACCGGCCCCCGCTCCGCCGCGTGGAACGCCGCAAGAGCGCCGGCAGGGCCGGCGCCGACCACGATCGTGCTGTAGTGCTCACGGGCAGGTGGTCATCTCTCACCTTCGAGTACGGGTCGGCTTCCGGGCCGGACTCAGCCCCGAATAGTCCTGTTCGGCCAGACCGGGCCGATTCCTGCGGAACGCGCAGGTGGGGCTGCAGGCGCGGCGTCCGTCCGGCTACAATAGCAGCCTGTGTCGGTGAAGGCGATATCGAGGAGCGTGTGCGGTGGCGTGCTGGTCCCAGCGCGGATGTGACGACGAGATGCGTGCCGACTGCCCTCACGCGATCGACCCGACCGAGCAGTGCCCACTCGGGTGTCATTACGCCATGTGCGACAGGCCGACGCACCAGCTGACATCGGACCCGATCCTCATCTTCGATCCCACGATCGAGTGGAACGCGGCACGCAAGGAGATCTGCACGCGGTGCGCGTTCTTCCTCGCGAACGGACCACGCCGCTGATGCAAGCCGGTGTCCCCACTGTCGGCGAGGAGCTTCGGGCATTCGGCGAGGGGCTCGCGGCAGAGGGTTCGGCTCAGGTGGGCGGCACCTTCACGGATCTTCCCCGAGGCGGACGCGCTGATCAAGACCTCGGCGGACGCCTTCCTCCTCGGCGTGTTGTTCACGCAGGGGATTGCCCGCCGAACGCGCCTGGGCGGCACCCTACCTGCTTGCCGAACGTCTCGGGCATCTCGACATGCGCCGGCTTGCTGCCGAACCGGATTCTGTTGCGGCGGCCGTCGCGGACCCTCCCGCGCTCCACCGTTTCGTCCACACGATGCCGCGATGGGTCAGCTCGGCCGGGCATGGTGTGGTGACCGAGTACGGGGGGCGATCGGAGATGATCTGGGCGCCCGGCTCTCACGTGCTCGATGTCACGCAGCGGCTCCTCGCGTTCGACGGTGTGGGCGAGAAGAAGGCGGTCATGGCCGTCGAGATACTGATGCGGCACTTCGGTGTCGTGCTCGAAGGCGTGGAGTGGGGTTCGGTGGCGTACGACGTGCACGTACGGCGGGTGTTTCTGCGGACCGGGCTCGTTGAGGAGGATTCACCAGAGGCGATCCGGGAGGCGGCGCGCCGGGTGTGCCCGGAGTCTCCGGGGACGCTCGACCTCGCGACGTGGCTCGTCGGCCGCGAGTGGTGTCGTCCGCGAGAACCCCGATGCGAGGAATGTCGGCTCCGGGCGACGTGTCCCGGCTCGTGGGGCTGAATGCCGAAGGGGTCGGCGGGCGCAGGCCTCAGGCCAGCGGCCGGAAGAGCAGACCCGACAGCAACTTGGGGTAGAAGTAGGTCGACTTCTGGGGCATCGTCTCACCGGACAGCGCCACCGCGCGCAGCTGGTCCATCCTCGTGGGGGCCACGATGAACGCCACGTCGGCGTTCTCCACACGAAGGGCTTCGTGCGCGTCCTTGGCGAACGAGAGCCGGTCGAGGGTCGAGGGGTCGTCCGCATCGATGCCGAAGAGCGGCTTGAGCACGAGTTCCTGCAGGACCGTGACATCGAGGCGCTTCCAGTGATCGGAGTGCGGCGTCGTGATGGCCTCCGCGGGATCCACGTCCGCGCGTAGGCTCGCGATGCGTGTGGTTCCATCAGTCGTTCGAACGACGAAGGTCGTGCGCTCGGCGCCGGAGAGCGATGAGGCAGGGTGGCCGACCGGTTCGGTGAGGTCGAACGTGCAGCCGTAGCTGCCAGAACGCGGCCGGATCGAAGGTGCCCGCCGCCCGCGCGAGGCGGTGGGTAGGGAGCACGACCAGCTCGGGATCGTCCATGTTCACGAGCGTCATCATCACGAAGTCGTACGCCGGATCGGTCTGCGGGACCCCATCCGCCGCAGCAGCTCCCCGACGTTCGTCGCGATACGCGAGCGCGGTCGTGTACCGGTGGTGTCCGTCGGCTATGAAGATCTGTCGCTGGCCGACGATTCCCGCGACCGCATCGATCGTCACGGCATCACGGATAGCCCAGACCTTGCTCGACACGCCCTCAGCGTCTGTGGCGGTGAACAGCGGATCGTTCGCGGTATGTGTTGCGAAGATCCCGTCGGTCTCGCCTGCCGGATCCGAGAACAGACCGAACACCTGGCTCAGATTAGCCGCAGTGGAGCGAGTGAGCTCCAGCCGGTCGGAAAGGGCCTTCGGGAGCGTCCGTTCGTGCGGCAGGACCACGCCGTCGGCGAACGGGTGAAGCCGGACGGCCGCGACGAAGCCCCTGCGGCGGATATGCCTGCCCTCGTGTTCCCAGGACTGCTCGAGAACGTAGATCGCCGGTGAGTCGTCATCGACCAGCACGCCTTCATCGCGCCACGCCTTCCACAACGCCTGACCGGTGGCGTAGCGGTTGCCGGGGAGACTCGCATCGAGCGCACCGTCCGGCAGCTCGAGCGCGACGACGTTGTGCGGATCGGCCGCGAGGAGCTCGGCCCGCCGCTCCGCCGTCACGACGTCGTACGGGGGCGCGGTCGAGTGCGCTCGGTCCGCGCCCGGCTCATGGCGATACACTCTTGCGCCAGCGGAACGGACGAACGAGCGACATGTGGCCTCCCCGGGCGTGTGGTCTCACGCAGGGAGTTTAGCCGAGGGCCGCGCTCAGAGCGCCACAAAAAGCACGACCCCTGCGAGCGTGGCGCCGAGGAAGCTCCGGTACCGCCAGTACACCAGCCCGGTGCCCAGTGATGCCCACAGGTACGGGCTCGTGACCGGCGAACCAGCTGCCGTTCGGGCGCAGTACCCCGCCGACGACGAGCGTCGCCATCGCCGCGACCGGGATCAACGAGAGCCAGCGCCGGAGCCAGTCGGGCAGTTCCATCCGGGACATGATCCCGAGCGAGAGGAAGCGGATCGCGAAGTTCACGAGTGCCATCCCCGCGATCACCGCCCAGATCTGTTCGGTCGTCATCGGGTCATCACCGTCGCTAGGGTGGCAGCGAGCATCGGCGCCACGATGAGGTACCAGGGATCGGGTAGCAGCAGCATGAGGACTACGGCAATGCCTGCCGCGGCTATGGCCGTGATGACGTGCCGTCGGTCTTCGGCCTGGGCGACGAGCAGCGCGGTGAACATCGCGGGCATCGCGAACTGCACGCCGAAACGGGTCGGGTCGCCGATGGCTCCAGCCGCCAGCGCACCGAGGGCGGTTCCGAGCACCCAACCGGTCCAGGCATCGCGCCCACTCCGGCCATCGAGTACGCGTCCGCGATCCCCGGCGGTGATCGTCGATGTTCAGGCGAATGTCTCGTCGGTGAGGGTGAAGGCCAGGAATGCCTGGCCGGGAGACCAACACCCGACACGTGGGGTGCCATCGCTGCGCCGAAGAGCACGATAGCGGAGGTTCACCACCGCTGTGGTGAGGACCACCGCGACGGCGGACCGCTGCGCCCGAGCCGATGAGCTGGAGGGCGATGAGTTGTCCGGCTCCCGCCAGCGCGGTTGCCGAGCAGGCCACCGCCTGGAACGGGGTGAAGCCGAGGTCACGTGACACCACACCGAACGCGGCACCGATGGGACGTAGCCGAGGAAGATGGGGAAGCCCCAGTGCGAGGCCTCGCATGAAACGTGCCCGTCTCGGCGGGCATGCGACTTGCTTGGAGGTCGGTCGTCGGCATGCGGTGATACTAGCACAGCATGCCGAGCCGTCTCGGCGGTATGATAGACGCGGAACGCGAGGAGGCGAGACCGGTGGAGTTCACACTCATCTGCCCCAACGATGGTCGTGTCGAGTCGGTCTCGAGGACATCTCGACCGTCATCTTCCGTGGGCCGGAGCGGTCGAGGTTGTCTTCGTGTGCCCGCAGTGCGGCTCCTCACTACGTGCCGCGATTCGCGTCCCCAACCTGCTCGTGGCCGCTATGGAGTTGGCGCGGTACGCCGAGGACATGGAGGCGGGCGGACCCACGAGATGCATCGCCGCGCTCCCGCGAGACGGGGAGATCGCGCCGACGACTAGGCCGCCGAAGCAGAGCTGCGCGCCCGCAGGGAGCGCGCCGGCGAGCCGTACTGCGAGTATTTCCGCCGTCAGCTTGCATCTGTGGAGTGCGTGGAGGACCTGCTGGCCGAGCTCGAGTAGCGAGCTAGCGTCGTGCAGCGACCCCGCTTCTTCGGCGGGTTCGCTCCACGAAGGCCGCGGGTAGGGCGAGCACGAGTCCGGTGGCGAACCCCCCTATATGGGCGAACCACGCCACCCCTCCCGTGCCGACGCATCGGTCGCGAGGGCCGCTAGACCGCTGCCTACCTGCAACACGAACCAGAACCCGATGACCAGGTACGCGGGCACGCGTGCTACCTCGATGAAGACGAACACCGGTATGATCGGTGACCACCGATGCGCCGGGGAAGAGCGATGATGTACGCGCCGAGCACGCCCGGCAACCGCCCCGCTCGCGCCGATCATGGGCAGCGATGAACGCGGTTGGGCGGCGAGCATCTGCGCGAACGCCGCGACGACACCGCAGACCAGGTAGAAGACCGTGAACCCCACCGGCCCGAATCGATCCTCGATGTTGTTGCCGAAGATCCACAGATAGAGCATGTTGCCGCCCACGTGCAGCCACCCGGCATGCAGGAACATCGCGGTGAGACGCCCGTGCTATCTGGGTAGGTGCGAACGGATTGGCTGCGAACCGTGCCGGCACGAACGCCCACCGCAACCATAATGCGTCGAGCGCCGCGGGGGACAGGGTGAGCTCGTATGCGAACACGGCGATGTTGATCGCGATGATCGCGATGGTCACCCACGGCACGCGTCGCGTGGGGTTGTCGTCGCGTATCGGTATCACCCGGTGCCACTCCGTTCCATCGGCCGCACGCCTCGCCAGATGGCGGGCGAACGTGAGGACGAGTGTATCGCAGGACCGAGCACGCGCAGTGCGGTTGGGGTATCTTCGGAAGGAACACGAGCCGGTGGTGAGCCGGCTGACACCTGAGGAGGAACGCGATGGAGGCTGTTCGCTTTGCCTGTGTGGAGGCGGGTTGGTGGCTGCTGGCTGGTGGTGGTGATTGTCGTCGCTGCGATCGGCATTTACAACATGCTGGTGCGCCAGAAGAACGAGGTCGACAACTCGTGGGCGCAGATCGACGTCCAGCTCAAGCGGCGCTACGACCTGATCCCGAACCTCGTCGAGACGGTGAAGGGCTACGCCACGCACGGAAGGGGACGCTGGAAAAGGTGATCCAGGCGCGCACCATGGGCGATGAGACGCGCAGGGGGTGCGGAACAAGGCGCAGGCGGAGAACATGCTGACCGGCGCGCTGAAGTCGCTGTTCGCTCTGGCGAGGCGTACCCCGACCTGAAGGCGAACCAGAACTTCCTGCGCTGCAGGAGGAACTGGCCACGACCGAGAACAAGATCGGCTTCGCGCGCCAGTACTACAACGACAGCGTGATGAGCTTCAATACCGCGATACAAAGTTTCCCGGCAAACGTGTCGCGCCGATGTCCGGGTTCGCGGTTCGCGAGTACTTCGAGATCGAAGAAGTCGCCAAGGAGACGCCTCAGGTTTCCTTCGAGTCGCGACGTTCAGTGACCGATTCCGCCGCGGCCCTCACGGGTCGCGGCGGCGTGTTTGAAGGGCTCCATGACAGATGTACGACCAGATCACCTCGAACAAGCTCAAGAGCGTAGTGCTCGTGTTGGTGTTCGTGGTCCTGATGTTGGCCGTCGGCTGGGCCTTCGGCTAGTCACCGACTGGGGCACGGGTGGTCTGGCTCCTGGCACTTGTCTTTGCCTCTGTGGCCACGTTCGGTTCGTACTGGTACTCGGACCGTATCGTGCTGGCGATCAGCCGTGCTCGCCCGGTGGACGCAGAGCGCGATCCCTATCTGGTAAACGTGGTCGAGGGCCTGGCCATCGCCGCGGGACTGCCGGTCCCCGCCGCCTATGTGATCGACGATCCCGCACCGAACGCATTCGCCACGGGTCGCAACCCGGAGCACGCGGCGATCGCAGTGACGACCGGGCTCGTCGAGAAGCTCGATCGGCTCGAACTCGAGGGCGTGGTCGCGCATGAGATGGCCGCACATCAAGAACTACGACACGTTGGTGCAGACACTCGCGGCCGTGATGGCAGGGACTATCGTACCTGCTCTCCGAGTGGGTGCTGCGGGCTTGGTTCTGGGGCGGCAGCCGCCGTCGCAGCAGCGAGAACTCCGGTCCCTCGGTAGAGTCCTGAGTGATCGTGGCTCTTGCACTCGCTTGCTCTCTCGCCGCTCTTCGCAGCGCTTATTCAGATGGCGATCTCCCGCAAGCGGGAGTTCCTGGCCGACGCGAACGGGGCGCTCCTCACGCGGTACCCCGATGGTCTTGCGGGGCGCTTCGGAAGATCGCCGCTGACACGAATCAGCTGGCGGTTGCGAACAAGGCCACTGAGTCGCTCTACATCTACAATCCGCTCAAGGACATTCGAGACGGCAGGGGGCTGAACGCCTTGTTCAATACGCATCCGCCGATTGACGAGCGTATCCGCCGTCTGGAGGCAATGTGATATGGCGTCTTGAGCTACCCGGCGATCGATCCAGTGCTCTTCAGATGGGACCGTTCGCCGTCCACTGGTATGGCCTCGCCTACATCGCGGGTTTCGTCGCGGCCGGCCTCGTGTTCGCATGGCTCAACCGGCGTTGGGAGATCGAGCTCACCACCGATGACATCCTGACGATCGTGCTCTACTGCGTCCTCGGCGTACTCATTGGCGGCAGGGTGGGTTATGCGGTGTTCTATGGCGGCGACACGTTCGTGTCCGACCCGTCTCCAGGTGTTTCGGATATGGAACGGCGGTATGTCATGGCACGGCGGCTTCGTTGGGATCGTGATCGCCGGGATCCTGGTCTCGCGTCGTTTCGACGTGCCGTTCCTGCGGCTCGCGGACATGGCGGCGGTAGGCGCACCCGTCGGCTTCTTCTTTGGCAGGCTCGCCAACTTCGTGAACGGAGAGCTCTGGGGCCGGGTCACCGACGTCCCCTGGGCGATGGTGTTTCCGGGCGCCGGTTCGGCGGCGCGTCACCCGTCTCAAGATCGCCAAGCAGACCGAGCAGCTGATGCAGCAGATGCTCGACCGCTACGGCACCGGCGTGTTCGTGCAGAAGGTCACGCTGCAGACGGTGCTGCCGCCGGACAAGGTGCAGGCGGCCTTCGACGACGCGGTCAAGGCCGGGCAGGACCGCGAGCGGCTCAAGAACGAGGGCCAGGCGTACGCCAACGACGTCGTCCCGCGCGCCCGCGGCATGGCCGCGCGCCTGCTCGAGGAGGCCAACGGCTACACGACCGAGGTGGTGCAGAAGGCGGAGGGCGACGCGTCGCGCTTCCGGCAGATCCTCGTCGAGTACCAGAAGGCCCCCGCGGTGACCCGCGATCGCCTCTACCTCGACATGATGCAGTCGGTGCTCGGCTCGACGTCGAAGGTGGTGATCGACCAGAAGGCCGGCGGCGGCGGCAACCTGCTCTACCTGCCGCTCGACCGGCTGATGCAGCAGGCGGCGCCGGCGAGCGCCCCGGCAGCGGCGCTGCCGACGGAGTCCGCGCCCTCGGTGCCCGCGACCCGCGCCGCGCCGGCCGAAATCCCGCCGCAGGTCGGCGACGGTCCGCGCGGCCGCGAGTCGCTGCGCGCGCGCGATCGATAGGAGGACGCCATGCGATTCACGATGCCCATCCTCGCCTTCGTCGTCGCCGCGCTGCTCGTGCTGTCGCAGGCGGTCTACACGGTCGACCAGACCAAGTACGCGATCAAGTTCCAGCTGGGCGAGATCGTCGAGGTGCAGAAGGACGCCGGCCTGTATTTCAAGGTGCCGCTGATCCAGAACGTGCGCTACTTCGACAAGCGCAACCTCTCGCTCGACAACCCGGAGCCCGACCGCGTCACCACCTCCGAGAAGAAGCCGCTGCTCGTCGACTTCATCGTGCTGTGGCGGATCATCGACGTCGCGCAGTACTACCGCTCCGTGCAGGGCGACGAGGAGGCCGCACGCCGCCGCCTGTCGCAGACGGTGCGCGCCAATCTCGCCGAGGAGTTCAACAAGCGCACGGTGCACGAGGCCATCTCGACCGAGCGCGACCGGATCACCAGCGTCACGCGCAGCAAGGCCGACGCCGATGCGCGCACGATCGGCGTCGAGGTGGTCGACATCCGGCTGCGCCGCGTCGAGTTGCCGCCGGACGTGACGGGACCGGTGTACGCGCGCATGGAGTCCGAGCGGCGCCGTGTCGCGAACGAGCTGCGCTCGCTGGGCGCCGCCGAGTCCGAGCGGATCCGCGCCGACGCGGACCGCCAGCGCCAGGTGATCCTCGCCGAGGCCTACAGCCAGGCGCAGAAGATCAAGGGCGAGGGCGACGCCAAGTCGGCATCGATCTACGCGTCGGCCTACTCGGGCAACCCCGAGTTCTACCGCTTCTACCGCAGCCTCGAGGCGTACAAGGGGTCGCTGCGCGGCCGCGGCGACGTCATGGTGCTGGACCCGGCCTCCGAGTTCTTCCAGTACTTCAAGCAGTCGGGCGGAGGCGCCTCGGGCATGCCTCGCGCCTCCGGCGGGCGCTGACCGCGCAGGCCGCGGACGGGGTGCCACGTTGCCCGATTGGCTGTGGGCGTCGTTCGCGCTGCTCCTGATGGTGGAGGGCCTGCTGCCGTTCGTCGCGCCGCGGCTGTGGCGCGACACGTTCCGCAAGCTGACCGAAATGTCCGACGGGCAGATCCGCTTCGTCGGCCTCACTTCGCTGCTGCTGGGCGTCGTCGCCATGGCGCTCCTCGGCCATGCGTAACTGGCTCCTGCCCGAGCACGTCGAGGACGTGCTGCCGGCCGAGGCCGAAGCGCTGGAGCGCCTGCGTCGCACGCTGCTCGACCATCTCGTCGCCGGCGGCTACCGGCTCGTGCAGCCGCCGCTGGTCGAGCACCTCGAGTCGCTCCTGACCGGCAGCGCGCGCGACCTCGACCTGCAGACGTTCAAGGTCGTCGATCCGCTGTCGGGGCGACTGCTCGGCGTGCGCGCCGACATCACGCCGCAGATCGCCCGCATCGACGCGCACCTCCTCAACACCCCCGGCGTGAACCGGCTCTGCTACGCGGGCAGCGTGCTGCGCGCGACGCCCGCGCCGCCCGGGATGATGCGCGAGGTGGTCCAGCTCGGCGCGGAGCTGTTCGGCGAGGCCGGCATTGCCGGCGACCGCGAGGCGATCGGGTTCCTGCTGTCGTCGCTCGGCGCGGTGGGACTCGCCGGGCTGCACCTCGACCTCGGGCACGTCGGCGTCTACCGCGCGCTGGCCGGCGGCGCGGGCCTCGCCGGATCGGGCGAGGAAGCGCTGCTCTTCGAGGCGATCCGCACCAAGGACCTGCCCTCGGTGCGCGAGCTGACCGCCCGGCTGCCCGCGGCGTGGCGCGACGCGCTCTGCGTGCTGCCGACCCTCTACGGACCGGCGCAGGAAGTGCTCGGCGCCGCGCGCGATCGCCTGCCGGACGTTCCCGCGGTCGCCAACGCGCTCGATGCGCTGCTGTCGCTCGCCGCCGAGTTCGCGCCGAAGGTGGAGGCGCTGCACGTCGATCTCGCCGACCTTCGCGGCTATCATTACCACAATGGCCCGATCTTCTCGGTGTTCACGGCGGGCGCGCCGAATGCCATCGGCAACGGCGGCCGCTACGACGGCGTGGGTCGGGCGTTCGGCCGCGCGCGGCCCGCGACCGGCTTCACGCTCGACCTGCGGCAGCTGCACCGCGTGACCGAGGCGGCCGGCGCCTGAGCGACTGGCCGCACTTCCCTTCCGGACCTTCCCACCTTCACGATCGCGATCCCATGGGCAAGAACGTCGTCATCATCGGCACGCAGTGGGGCGACGAGGGCAAGGGCAAGATCGTCGACTGGCTGACCGAGAGCGCAAAGGGCGTCGTGCGCTTCCAGGGCGGCCACAATGCCGGCCACACGCTGGTGATCGGCGGTCGCAAGACGGTGCTGCGGCTGATCCCTTCCGGCGTGCTGCGTCCCGGGGTCGCGGTGCTGATCGGCAACGGCGTCGTGCTCTCGCCCTCGGCGCTGATGGCCGAGATCCGCGAGCTCGAGGGCGCGGGGGTCGAGCTCCGTTCGCGCCTGTCGATTTCCCCCGCGTGCCCGCTCGTCCTCCCCTGCCACGTGGCGCTCGACCAGGCGCGCGAGGCCGCGGCATCGGGCACCGCCGGCGGCAAGATCGGCACCACCGGGCGCGGCATCGGGCCCGCCTACGAGGACAAGATCGCGCGGCGCGCGCTGCGGGTGCAGGACCTCCTCGACCCCGATCGCTTCGCCGGCAAGCTGAAGGTGCTGCTCGACTACCACAACTTCATGCTCGTGCAGTACTTCAAGGTGGAGCCGGTGCCGTTCGAGAAGACGCGTGACGAGACGCTCGCGCTCGCACGCGAGATCGTGCCGATGGTGGCCGACGTCTCGGCGCGCATCCAGGCGATGCGCGCGCGCGGCGAGTCGCTGGTGTTCGAGGGTGCGCAGGGCGCGTTGCTCGACATCGACCACGGCACCTACCCCTTCGTCACCAGCTCGAACTGCCTCGCCGGCGCGGCCGCGCCCGGGAGCGGCATCGGCCCGCAGCTCCTCGACTACGTGCTCGGCATCGTCAAGGCGTACACGACGCGCGTCGGCGGCGGCCCGTTTCCCACCGAGCTCACCGACGAGGTCGGTGCCGGCCTTGCGAAGCGGGGCAACGAGTTCGGCTCGGTCACCGGCCGTCCGCGCCGCTGCGGCTGGCTCGACGTGCCGCTGCTGCGGCGTTCGTTCGAGCTGAACGGCGTCAACGGCATCTGCGTGATGAAGCTCGACGTGCTGGACGGCATGGACTCGATCGCCATCTGCACGCACTACACGGTGGACGGGCACCGCGTCGACCGCATCCCGAGCGGCGCGGACGCGGTCGGCAAGTGCGTGCCGGTCTACGAGTCGCTGCCCGGCTGGAAGGAGAGCACCGTCGGCGTGCGCACGCTCGACGCGCTGCCGGCGAACGCCCGCGCGTACCTCGCGCGCATCGAGGCGCTCACCGGCGTGCCGATCGCGATGGTGTCGACGGGTCCCGATCGCGACGACACGATCCTGCTCGCCCACCCCCTGCACTGACCAGCATCCAACGGACCAGTACGCACCGACGGGAGAAGGCGCGCATGAGCCTCCACGTGACCTGGGACCAGTACCACCGGCTGATCGAGCAGCTCGCGCTCAAGGTCCACGAGTCGGACTTCCGCTTCAACCAGATCATCTGCATCGCGCGCGGCGGCCTGCGCGTCGGCGACGTGCTGTCGCGGATCTTCGAGTCCCCGCTCGCGATCCTGTCCACGCACTCCTACGCCTCGGGCGGCGGCACGATACGCGGCGAGCTGGTGATCGCCGAGCACATGACGATGACCGCGCCGCGCCTCGGCGAGCGCGTGCTGCTCGTCGACGACATGGTCGACTCCGGCCACACGCTCGCCAAGGTCGTGAAGACGCTGCCGGAGCGCTTCCCGAACGTCACCGAGATGAAGACCGCGGTGCTGTGGTGGAAGGCCTGCTCGGTGTACGAGCCGGACTTCCACGTCGACTACCTGCCCGACAATCCCTGGATCCACCAGCCGTTCGAGGTCTACGACAACCTGCGGCCGGAGGGCCTGCGCGAGCGCCTCGGCGCGAAGACCTGATCCGGCTCGAAGCCGCGCGTGGGCGCGGTCCGGTCAGGCGTCGTCCGCCGTCCCCTACGTCTGCATCACGTAGCTGCCCGGGGCCGGCTCGATCGGCGGATAGCCCTTGGTCGGCGCGCCCATCCGCGGCGGCGCCTCGGCCCCGGTCGAGTGCGCGTCGAGCCACGCGAACCAGGCGGTCCACCACGAGCCCTCGTGTCGCGCGGCCTGCGCGAGATAGGTGTCGGCGTCGATGTACCGGCCCTCGTGGCTGTGCGTGAGGAGGCGGTAGCCCCGCTTCGGCGTGCCCGGCGGGCTGACGATGCCCATGTTGTGCCCGCCGGTGGTGAGCGCGAAGGTGATCTCGCCGCTCGCGAGCAGGTGGATCTTGTACACCGAGCGCCACGGCGCGACGTGGTCGCTCTCGGTGCCGACGACGAACATCGGCACGCGCACGTCCGCCAGCGCGACCGGCTTCCCGGTGACGCGGTAGCGGCCGAGCGCCAGGTCGTTGTTGAGGAACAGCCGGCGCAGGTACTGGGCGTGCATGCGGTAGGGCATGCGCGTGGTGTCGGCGTTCCAGGCCATCATGTCCGTCATCGGCGACGGCTCGCCCATCAGGTACTGGTGCACGGCGCGCGACCAGAACAGGTCGTTGGAGCGCAACAGCTGGAACGCGCCCGACATCTCGCCCGCGGACAGGTAGCCGCGGTCGAACATGATGTCCTCGAGGAACATCATCTGGCTCTCCTCGATGAACAGCCCGAGCTCGCCCGGCTCGCTGAAGTCCGTCTGCGCGGCGAGCATCGTGATGCTGGCGAGGCGCGTGTCGCCGTCGCGCGCCATCGCCGCCGCCGCGATCGCGAGCAGCGTGCCGCCGAGGCAGTAGCCGACCGCGTGCACGCCGGGCAGCCCGCAGATCGCCTCGACCGCGTCGAGGGCGTCGCCGATGCCCATGCGCAGGTAGTCCTCCATGCCGCGGTCGCGGTCGTTCGCGTCCGGGTTCTTCCACGAGATGCAGAACACCGTGTGGCCGCGGTCGACCAGCTGCCGGATCAGCGAGTTCGACGGCGACAGGTCGAGGATGTAGTACTTCATGATCCACGCCGGCACGATCAGCAGCGGCTCGGCGCGCACCGTCTGCGTCGTCGGCTCGTACTGGATCAGCTCGATCAGGCGGTTGCGGAACACGACCTGGCCCGGCGTCACCGCGACGGTCTCGCCCGGCCGGAAGTCGTCCACGCCCGCCGGCGGCCGTCCCGCCTGGATGCGCTCGAACTCGGCGAGCCAGTTCTGCCAGCCGAACCACAGGTTGAGCCCGCGCGACTCGAAGGTCTTGCCGAGCGCCTGCGGGTTGGTCCACAGGAAGTTCGACGGCGAGACGATGTCGAGCAGCTGCCGCGCGACGAACACCGCGATGTCCTCGTGGTGCTTCGAGACGCCGCGAATCTCGGAGGTGGCGTTGTACCACCACTGCTGCTGCAGCAGGAACGACTGCGCGATCACGTTGAACGGGAACGAACGCCAGTCCGGGTGGCTGAAGCGACGGTCCTGGGCCAGCGGCTCGATGCACCAGGGCGCGTCCTTGTCGATGCTCCGCGGCAGGTACAGCGCAAGGCGATAGGCCTTGCGCCAAGCCTTGCGCGCGAGCTCCGCCTGCTTGGCCGGCGAGAGCCCGAGGTGCGCGATCCAGTCGACGTAGGCGAGCAGCAACGCCGCGGGAGAGATGGCGCGCGTGAAGCGGGACAGATTGCTGTGCAGCCAGCGGTCGAAGCTGTCCGCGTGCAGCATGTCGCCGTTGCGGCCGTTGACGGACGAGGTCTCTGTTGCCCGCCGCGCGGGCAACGGGATCACGCGGTCAGGGGCCGTCTTCGGCTGCGCCGTCGGCACCGATACGGCGCGATCGTCGCGGGGCTTGGCCGGAGAGCCGTTCGAAACCGTCGCATCCATGGCACGCATCCTTCCCGTTGGACGCCGGCCGACGACGGTGGGGCGCACGCTCGCGGCCCTTGTCGCTTTGCAGCATAGCCCCACGCCAAGTCGTGCCCGTTGACGCGCGTCAACGGGCACGACCGAGCAGGAACGTGCGGGGAATCCGAGGCGCCGGACGGCCGCGACGCGCGGCGTACGTCTGCCGAATGACAGAACTTCGCCGGCAGTGCTAAGCCCGCGAAAGGGATGGTGCCCAGAAGAGGACTCGAACCTCCACAGTCTTGCGACCGCTAGGACCTGAACCTAGTGCGTCTACCAATTCCGCCATCTGGGCGATGAGGAACGCATAGTATACAACCGCTTACCTCCCCCGCCAAACCGGGACGCGCGCACGTCCCGCAGGCTTGGCCGCGACGCCCGCCCGGGTGGCGGCACAGTGGCGGATAATCGCGGGATCATGCCCTCCTCCCGTCGACCCGCCCGGACCGACGCGCCGGACGTTCCCGGCGTCGGTGCCGAAACCATCCTCGCGGCACTCCGCGACGCCGGCATACCCGTTCCGCCCGACGAGCTCGTCCAGTCCCTTCGCCTCGGGCGACGCGACCGGAAGTCGTTCGACGCCGCGCTGCAGGCGCTGCTCCGCGCCGGCGAGGTGCTCGTTAACCGCAAGGGCGAGCTGCTGGTCGCCGCGAAGCTCGGCTTCACGCGCGGCAAGGTCGAGGGCCATGCGGACGGCTTCGGCTTCGTCGTGCCCGACGAGGGCGGCGACGACGTGTTCCTGAACCCGCGCGAGATGCACAAGGTGCTGCACGGCGACCGCGTCGCCGTGCGCGTCACCGGCACCGACCGGCGCGGTCGTCCCGAAGGCGAGATCGTCGAGGTGCTGGAGCGGGTCAACCGCGAGATCGTCGGGCGCGTGCACGAGGAACGCGGCGTCTGGTTCGTCGAGGCGGAGAACCGCAGGATCAGCCAGGACATCGTGATCCCGCCCGGCGAGCGCGGCAAGGCGAAGCCCGGCGAGGTGGTCGTCGTCGAGTTGGTCGAGCAACCCTCCGAGCACCGCGAGGCCGCCGGCCGCATCAAGGAGGTGCTGGGCCACCCGACCGATGCCGGCATCGAGATCGAGATCGCGCTGCGCAAGCACGCGCTGCCCTTCGAGTTCTCGCGCGAGGCCGTGCGCCAGGCGAAGCGCCTGCCCGCCGAGGTGCGGCCCGCCGACCGCAAGGGACGCGAGGACATCACCCGCCTGCCGCTCGTGACGATCGACGGCGAGACCGCGAAGGACTTCGACGACGCCGTCTGGTGCGAGAAGAAGGGCCGCGGCTTCCGCCTCGTCGTCGCGATCGCCGACGTGTCGCACTACGTGCGCGACGGCGACGCCCTCGACGGCGACGCGCGCGAGCGCGGCAACTCCGTGTACTTCCCGCGCCGGGTGATCCCGATGCTGCCGGAGGAGCTCTCCAACGAGCTCTGCTCGCTGAAGCCCGAGGTCGACCGCTGCTGCATGGTCTGCGACATGGAGATCGGCGCAACCGGCACGATCAAGGACTACCGCTTCTACCCCGCGGTGATGCACAGCCGCGCGCGACTCACCTACAACGAGGTCTGGCAGTGGCTCTCCGAGCCCGGCAGCGCCGCGTCGAAGGCAGCGCGCGAGCTCCTGCCCCATCTCGACAACCTCTACGCGCTCTACAAGGTGCTGGCGAAGGCGCGCGAGAAGCGCGGCGCGATCGACTTCGACACCGTCGAGCTGGCACTCGTCTTCGACGACAGCGGACGGATCGAGCGCATCGTCCCGGCGCCGCGCAACGACGCGCACAAGCTGATCGAGGAGTGCATGCTCGCGGCCAACGTGTGCACCGCGGACTACCTGCAGCGCCACGAGCATCCGGTGCTCTACCGCGTGCACGAGGGGCCGCCGGAGGACAAGCTCGCGGTGCTGAAGGAGTTCCTCGCCGGCTGCGCGCTGGCGCTCCCCGGCGGCGCCGACCCGAAGGCCGCCGACTACGCGAAGCTCATCAAGTCGATCGAGGGCCGGCCCGACCAGGCGCTGCTGCAGACCGTGCTGCTGCGCTCGCTTTCGCAGGCACAGTACCGCCCCGACAACGCCGGCCACTTCGGCCTCGCGTTCGACGCCTACACGCACTTCACGTCGCCGATCCGGCGCTACCCGGATCTGCTCGTGCACCGCGCGATCCGCGCGTGCCTCGACGGCAAGCGCTACGCGCCCCACGGCATGTCCTGGGAGGCGCTCGGCACGCACTGCTCGATGACCGAGCGGCGCGCCGACGAAGCGACGCGCGACGTCGAGCAGTGGCTGAAGTGCTGGTACATGCGCGACCGTGTCGGCGAGGTCTTCGAGGGCACGGTGAGCGGCGTGGCAGGCTTCGGCATCTTCGTCACGCTGGACGACATGAACGTCGACGGCCTGGTGCACATCACGGAGCTCGGCCGCGACTACTTCCAGTTCGACCGCGGCCGGCACGCGCTGATCGGCGAGCGCAGCGGCCGCATCTTCCAGCTCGCGGGCCGCGTGCGAGTGCGCGTCGCCCGGGTCGACCTCGAAACCAGCAAGATCGACTTCACGCTCGCCGACGACGAGACCTCCGCGCGCGCCCCGGGCGAGCTCGCGCCGCCCGCGCGCAGCGCGGGTCGCCGGAGTCGCTAGGCGGAATGACGGAAGCATGCTGTTTCGCACTGCAGCATCGGTAGCGCTCCACTGCTAGAATTGACGACTTCGGCCGCGGCTGTGCCGCGCCGCACCAAGACGCTCCGCCCCATGCGCATCGGCACTCCGCTGTCGCCCTCGGCGACCAAGGTCCTCCTGCTCGGCAGCGGCGAGCTCGGCAAGGAGGTGATCGTCGCGCTGCAGCGCCTTGGCGTGGAGACGGTCGCGGTCGACCGCTACGCCAACGCGCCGGGCCATCAGGTCGCGCATCGCGCGCACGTGATCGCGATGACCGATGCCGCAGCGCTCACGCGTCTGATCGAGCAGGAACGCCCGCACATCGTCGTACCGGAGATCGAGGCGATCGCCACCGACGCGCTGGTCGCGCTCGAGGCCGCCGGCGTGACGCAGGTGATCCCCACGGCCCGCGCCGCGAAGCTGACGATGAACCGCGAGGGCATCCGCCGACTCGCCGCCGAGACGCTGGGCATCCCGACTTCGCCCTACCGCTTCGCGCGCAACATCGACGCGCTGCAGGCGGCGATCGACGGCAAGGACGGCGCGCCGCCGATCGGCTACCCGTGCGTCGTGAAGCCGGTGATGTCGTCCTCCGGCAAGGGCCAGTCGGTGGTGCGCTCGAAGGCCGAGGTCGCCGCGGCGTGGCAGTATGCCGAGAGCGCGGGGCGCGTGCGCGGCGGCCACGTGATCGTCGAAGGCTTCATCGACTTCGACTACGAGATCACGCTGCTGACGGTCCGCGCCGGCACGCCCGAGGCCGCGCTCGACACGCACTTCTGCGCACCGGTCGGCCACGTGCAGGTCAACGGCGACTACGTCGAATCCTGGCAGCCGCAGCCGATGTCGCCGGTCGCGCTCGCGAAGTCCCGCGACATCGCCACCAAGGTGACCGCCGACCTCGGCGGGCGCGGCGTGTTCGGCGTCGAGCTGTTCGTGAAAGGAGACCAGGTCTGGTTCTCCGAGGTCAGCCCGCGACCGCACGACACCGGCCTCGTGACGATGTGCACGCAGGTGCAGAGCGAGTTCGAATTGCACGCGCGCGCGATCCTCGGGCTGCCCGTCGACACGCGCATGATCGCGCCGGCGGGCGCGTCGGCCGTGATCTACGGGGGCGTCGACGCGCGCGGCATCGCGTACGAGGGCGTCGCCCACGCGCTCGAGGTGCCGAACTCCGATCTGCGCCTGTTCGGCAAGCCCGAGGCCTATCGGACGCGACGCATGGGCGTCGCGCTGGCGACCGGACAGACGGTCGACGAGGCCCGCGATCGCGCGAAGGAGTGCGCGCGGCGCGTGCGGCCCACTGCCTGATCGAGGGTACGGTGACGGGCATCGCCGAGTGCGACGTCGATCTCGTCGTCCAGGGCCCCTCGGCCAGCATCGATGACGCCCGCGCGATCGCCGCGATCGCGGGGTGCGACGAGATCGTGCCGCTCTCCGGCGGCGCCGCGCCGGCCTGGCGCCTCGCGTCGCCGGGCGTCCGCGCAGGTGTTGCGGAAGCCTGCGCGGCGCGGCGGCTCGACGCCGCCTTCGTGCCGCGCTCGCGCCGGCTCGCCGACGTTCGCGTGGTGGCGATGGACATGGATTCCACGCTGATCACGATCGAGTGCGTCGACGAGATCGCCGACATGCACGGCATCAAGCCGCAGGTCGCGCAGATCACCGCGGCGGCGATGCGCGGCGAGATCGACTTCCGCGAGAGCCTGACGCGCCGCGTGACGCTGCTGGCCGGACTGCCGGTCGAGGCACTCGCCCGCGTCTACGACGAGCGGCTGCAGTTGTCGCCGGGAGCCGAGCGCATGCTCGACGGCTTTCACGGCGCCGGCGCGCGCTCGCTGCTCGTCTCCGGCGGTTTCACGTACTTCACCGATCGCCTGCAGCGCCGCGTCGGGCTCGGCCACGCGCTGTCCAACGTGCTCGAGATTCGCGACGGCCGGCTCACCGGGCGCATCCAGGGCGAGATCGTCGACGCCGCGGCGAAGGCAGGGGCGCTGCGTGCGCTGCGCGACACGCTCCCGGCGGGCATCGCGGTCGCGTTCGGCGACGGCGCGAACGACCTGCCGATGTTCCGCGAGGCGGACGTGTCGATCGCCTATCGCGCCAAGCCGGTCGTGCGCGCGCAGGCCACGCACGCGATCGAGCACTGCGGGCTCGACGCGGCGCTGAATCTCTTCGCCTGATAAATAGGGCCAGACTCTGATAAGTAGGGTCAGACTCGACTTTCCCCCACGCCGCGGCGCGCATCGAGCGGATGCGTACGGGAAAGTCGAGTCTGACCCTACTTATCAGGCCTCGTCGATCCAGGCCATCTGGATCGCTTCGAGAATCTTCTCGCCGCTGTGGCTCGGGTCGTCGGAGAACCCGGGCAGCTCGCAGACCCAACGGTGCAGGTCGGTGAACCGCACGAATTGCGGGTCGACGTCCGGGTGTGCCTCGGTGAGCGCGATCGCGATCTCGCGGGAATCGGTCCACTTCATCGGCAGGCTCCGCACATACGTGGGCAGCGCGCGTGCAGCTACTTGCCTTCGCGCGCGTAGTTGATCGTGTACTTCGGGATCTCGACCGTCAGCGGTGCGTCCTGCACGATCGCCTGGCAGGAGAGGCGCGACAACGACGTCAGGCCCCACGCGCGGTCGAGCAGGTCGTCCTCGTCGTCGGACGACGGCGGCAACGAGTCGAAGCCCTCGCGCACGATCACGTGGCAGGTCGTGCAGGCGCACGACTTCTCGCAGGCGTGCTCGACGTCGATGCCGTGATCGAGCAGGCTGTCGAGGAGCGACGTGCCGGGCTCGGCCTCGAAGGTCTTGCCTGCGGGACAGATCTCGGCGTGCGGCAGTACGGTGATGGTCGGCATGGGGGTCCGTCAGACAACCGTATCGATGCGCTTGCCGGACAGCGCGTGGGTGACCGAGCGGTCCATGCGGCGGCCCGCGAACTCGGCGGTGGCGTGGTTGAGCGTCCCGATCGCGGCGCGCAGCGAGGCCGCGTCCGTGCCCGCACGCCTCACGGAGACCTCGGCGAGGGCCGCGTCGATCGCCGCCCGCTCCGCGTCCGACAAGAGGTCGCCGTCGACGGCGAGCGCGTTGCGCGTCAACTCGACGATCTGGTCGGCCTCGACCTGTGCCTCGGCGAGTGCGCGCGCCGCCATGTCGTCCTGCGCGTGCGCGAACGAGTCCTGCAGCATGCGCGCGATGGCGTCGTCGGTGAGCCCGTACGAGGGCTTGACCTGGATCGCGGCCTCGACTCCCGAGTTCTGTTCGCGCGCGGATACCGAGAGCAGGCCGTCGGCGTCCACCTGGAACGTCACGCGCACGCGCGCTGCGCCGGCCGCCATCGGCGGGATGCCGTGCAGCTCAAAGCGCGCGAGCGACCGGCAGTCGGCGACCCGTTCGCGCTCGCCCTGCACCACGTGAATGGCCATCGCCGTCTGGCCGTCCTTGTACGTCGTGAACTCCTGCGCACGCGACACCGGGATCGTCGAGTTGCGCGGCACGATCCGCTCGGCGAGTCCGCCCATCGTTTCGAGCCCGAGCGACAGCGGGATCACGTCGAGCAGCAGCCACTCGTCGTTGCCATCGCGGTTGCCGACCAGCGCGTTGGCCTGGATCGCCGCACCGATCGCAACGACCTCGTCGGGATTCAGGTTGGTGAGCGGCGGCTGGCCGAAGAACTCGGCGACCGCGCGGCGGATGCGCGGCATGCGCGTGGCACCGCCGACCATCACGACCCCCTTGACGTCCGAGGGCGCGAGCCCGGCGTCGCGCAGCGCACGGCGCAGCGGCTGCAGCGTCTTCTGCACCAGGTTCTGCGAGATGTCGGCGAACACCTCGGCCGTGAGCGCGAGGTTGACGTCGTCGCCGGTGGAAAGCCGTGCGAGGATCGGTGCCGCCGCGTGCCCGGTGAGCATCTCCTTGGCCTCGCGCGCCTTGACGAGCAGCGCGCGCGCGTCGGCCGGCCCGAGCGGCGGCAGCTTCGCGGCCTCGAGCACCCAGCAGAACACGCGGTGGTCGAAGTCGTCGCCGCCCAGCGCGGAGTCGCCGTTGGTCGCGAGCACCTCGAACACGCCGCGCGACAGCCGCAGGATCGAGATGTCGAACGTGCCGCCGCCGAGGTCGAACACCGCGTAGACGCCCTCGGCCGCGTTGTCGAGGCCGTACGCAATCGCCGCCGCCGTGGGTTCGTTCAGCAGCCGCAGCACGTTGAGGCCCGCGAGCCGCGCGGCGTCCTTGGTCGCCTGGCGCTGCGCGTCGTCGAAGTACGCGGGTACGGTGACCACCGCGCCGTCGATCGGCCCGCCGAGTTCGCCTTCCGCGCGCATGCGCAGCGCGCGGAGGATGTCCGCCGACACTTCGACGGGGCTCTTCACGCCGGCGCGCGTGCCGATCTGCACCATGCCAGGCCCTTCGACGAAACGGTAGGGGAAGCGGCGGTCGTCGGCGAGATCCGCGAGACCACGCCCCATGAACCGCTTCACCGAGACGATCGTGTTCTGCGGGTCGGCCGCCTGGTGCGCCATCGCGTCGTACCCCACCTCCACCCCGTCCTCGGCATAGCGCACGATCGACGGCACCAGCGGACGCCCCTCAGCGTCCGGCAGCACCTGCGGAATGCGATTGCGCACCGTGGCGACGAGCGAGTTGGTCGTGCCGAGGTCGATGCCGATCGCGCGCTTGCGCTCGGTCGCGGGCGCCGGTGCATCCGGCTCGGAGATTTGGAACAGCGCCATCATGTCCGGGCGGGCAACGCCGGTACGCGGCCCGACCACAGTTCGAAGTAGCCCTCGGCCCGCTTTATGCGGACCCAGGTTGCGGCCTCGGTTCCGACGGCCGCCGGATACACCTCGGCAATCCAGTCATTGCGCACGCCGACGCTCAGCGTACCGCGTCGCTTCTTCTCACGTGCCTCGCGGATTGTCCCCTGCGCATGCACGAGATCCCGTGCGGAGGGCTCGGCCAGGCGGTAGACGAGCCAGTGTCGCGTCGGGCGGGCGACGGGCAGGCCGAGATCGCGCGGGGAGCCGGGCTCGGGTTCGAATACCAGTGCCTTGACGACCGGCGGGAAGGCGCCGTCTTCGACGGGCCGCAGCGACAGGTCGAGGATCGGCGAGCGCCCCGCTGCGGCCCTCACCTGCGCATGCACCTCCAGCGCCACGCCGAGGTCGCGCGGGTCGGCCGCCAGCAGGTCGTCGGCGCCGATCGTGCGCAGCCGGACCATGGTGCGCAACGGCACGCCGGCGCACCCGCCGAGCGCCGCAGCGGCGCCCACTGCCAACACCGTGCGTCTGCGCTCGCGGACCATCACGCGTCGAGCGCCTCGACCATCGTGCCGACGTCGTGCGCGACCTTCGAGAGGAAGCGCAACTCGCGCAGTACGGCGGTCGCGCGCGCGCCGTCGCCGGGGTGCTCGAGCAGCGCGGCGAGGTCGCGTTCGCGCTCGCGCGACTCGGCGCGGATGTCCGCGACGATGTCGTCGAGCGCCTCGACGTCGCCCTCGCCCGCCGCCTTGGCCGCGTGCTCGCGCCGCTCGAGCTGCGCCTCGAGGAAGTCGAGGGGCAGCCGGGTGTCGGTCTCGTCGAACGCGTCGATGCCGCGCAGGTGCAGCAGGTAGCGGCCGCGCTCGACCGGATCCTGCAGCGCTCGGTAGGCCTCGTTGACCCGCGCGGAAGCCTGCAGTGCCAGGCGCCGCGACGCGTCGTCCGCCGCGGCGTGGCGGTCCGGGTGCACTTCCGCCTGCAGCTCCCGCCAGGCGCGATCGAGCGCCGGCATGTCGATCGCGAACGACACCGGCAGTCCGAACAGCTCGAAGTGGTTGCGGGAGAAGTCGATCATCGTATGCCCTCTCTTGGGGGAGGGCTGGCGGTGCGGCCTACCGAAGCGGGAAAAGCGTCGCGAGGAGGTCGAGATGCGAGGCGCGAGGGGGCGAGAAACCGCAGCGTACTAGAGACGTACGTGAGGATTTCGAGCCCCCGAGCAACAAAGCAGATGGACCCCGCAGCAGCTTTTCACACGTTGAAGGATTCGCCGCAGCCGCACGCATCCTTGACATTGGGGTTGTTGAACTTGAACCCCTCGTTCAGTCCCTCGCGCGCGAAATCGAGCTCCATGCCTTCCAGGTACGGGAGGCTCTTCGGATCGACCAGCACCGTGACGCCGTGGCACTCGAAGCGCACGTCCTCGTCGCGCGGCTCGTCGGCAAACTCGATCTTGTAGGCGAGCCCGGAACAGCCCGACGTGCGAACCCCCAGGCGCAGGCCCACGCCGCGGCCGCGCTTCGAAAGCTGCGCGGCGACATGCTTCGCCGCGTTCTGGGTAAGCGTGACAGCCATCTTCGGCCTCCCTCAGTCCGCGGCGGCCCGCTGCGGCGCCGGCGCGCAAATGGACGCCTCCGCCTCGCCGGCCACGGTGCCGTGCTTCGCCTTGTAGTCGGCGACCGCCGCCTTGATCGCGTCCTCGGCGAGGATCGAGCAGTGGATCTTCACCGGCGGCAGCGCGAGCTCCGAGGCGATCTGCGTGTTCTTGATCGACAGCGCCTCGTCGAGCGTCTTGCCCTTCACCCACTCGGTGACGAGCGACGACGACGCGATCGCCGAGCCGCACCCGTAGGTCTTGAACTTGGCGTCCTCGATGACGCCGTCCGCCCCGACCCGGATCTGCAGCTTCATCACGTCGCCGCAGGCCGGCGCGCCGACCATCCCGGTGCCGACGGCCTCGTCGTCCTTCTTGAACGAGCCGACGTTGCGGGGGTTCTCGTAGTGGTCGATGACCTTCTCGCTGTATGCCATTCCGCTTCTCCTTCTGACTCAGTTCGCGGCCGTCAGTGTGCAGCCCTCAGTGCGCAGCCCACTGGACCGTGTCGAGATCGACGCCTTCCTGGTGCATTTCCCAAAGCGGCGAGAGCTCCCGCAGCTTGGCGATCTTGCGCTTGAGCAGGTCGACCGTGTAGTCGATCTCCTCCGCAGTCGTGAAGCGGCCGACGGTGAAGCGGATCGAGCTGTGCGCGAGCTCGTCGCTGCGGCCGAGCGCGCGCAGCACGTACGACGGCTCGAGGGACGCCGACGTGCACGCCGAACCCGACGACACCGCGACGTCCTTGATCGCCATGATCAGGCTCTCGCCCTCGACGAAGTTGAAGCTCACGTTGAGGTTGTGCGGCACGCGCTGCTCCAGGTCGCCGTTGAGGTAGACCTCCTCGATCTGCGACAGGCCCGTCCACAGGCGGTCGCGCAGCATCCGGATGCGCTCGTTGTCGGTCGCCATCTCGAGCCGGGCGAGCCGGAAGGCCTCGCCCATGCCGACGATCTGGTGCGTGGGCAGCGTGCCCGAACGCATGCCGCGCTCGTGGCCGCCGCCGTGGATCTGCGCCTCGATGCGCACGCGCGGCTTGCGGCGCACGTACAGCGCGCCGATGCCCTTGGGACCGTAGGTCTTGTGCGCCGAGAAGCTCATCAGGTCGACCTTGAGCGTCGCGAGGTCGATCGGCACCTTGCCTGTCGCCTGCGCCGCGTCGACGTGGAAGATGACGCCGCGCTTGCGGCACATCTCGCCGATCGCGGCCACGTCCTGGATCACGCCGATCTCGTTGTTGACGTGCATCACCGACGCCACGATCGTGTCCGGCCGCAGCGCGGCCTCGAACGCCGCGAGGTCGACGAGGCCGTTCGGCAGCACGTCGAGGTAGGTGACCTCGAAGCCCTCGCGCTCGAGCTCGCGCATCGTGTCGAGCGTCGCCTTGTGCTCGGTATTGACCGTGACGAGGTGCTTGCCCTTGTCCTTGTAGAAGTGGGCGGCGCCCTTGAGCGCGAGGTTGATCGACTCGGTCGCGCCGGAGGTCCAGACGATCTCGCGCGGATCGCAGTTGACGAGCGCGGCGACGTTGGCGCGCGCCTCCTCGACCGCCTCCTCGGCGTCCCAGCCGAACGTGTGCGAACGCGACGCCGGGTTGCCGAAGTTCTCCGTGAGCCAGGGGATCATCTTCTCCGCGACGCGCGGGTCCACCGGCGTCGTCGCGGAGTAGTCGAGATAGATCGGAATCTTGATCGCATCGGGTTGGCGCTGGTTGGTCTTCGATCGGGGGCCGGGTCACGACACGACGGCCGGCTCCACGCGCGCGGGCCGGGGGACGCGCGGTGGTCCTGCATCACGGCAACGTCCGGCTTCTCGGCCTGCTTCTGCCGCTGTTCGGCGACCAGCTGGGCGAGCGTGACCGCGCGCAGGAACGAGAAGATGTGGGCATTGAGCTCCGCCCACAGGTCGTGCGTCATGCAGCGATGGTCGTCGTGGCAGTTCTCGTGGCCGCCGCATTGCGTCGCGTCGATCGGCTCGTCGACGGCGAGGATGATGTCGGCGACCGAGACCTGATCGGCCGGCCGGGCGAGATTGTAGCCGCCGCCGGGACCGCGCACGCTGTCGACGAGCCCGTGGCGGCGCAGCTTGCCGAACAGCTGCTCGAGATAGGAGAGCGAGATGCGTTGCCGCTCGGACACGCCGGCGAGCGTGACCGGCCCGTTCGTCCCGTGCATCGCGACGTCGATCATCGCGGTGACCGCGAACCTGCCTTTGGTGGTGAGTCGCATCGTTCAATACCCCTATCGAAGAGCCACACGCCTTGGGACGGCGGCCGGTTGTCCAAGACAAAGGGATTTTCCCTTACCCGATTGAATTGGTCAACTAAAAGTCCGATAAGTTCAGTCAAGCAATTTGTTGAGCGGCGCCGGATCGAACCGCTCCGCCGTGGCCTTGGCGTCGCCCATCTCCAGGCCGTCCTTCTGCAACTGGGCCACCAGCCGTCCGAGGCGCTCGTCGGTCGCCGCTGCATGGTCGAGCAGCCGGTGGATCGCCTGGACCACGGGATCGTCCAGGTCGGCCGAGATCGCGTAGGCGGAGAAGCCGATCCTTGCGGCCTGCTCCTCGCGGCGCGCCTGATCCTCGGGGTGACGATGCGCGCCGGGATCCCGACCGCCGTCGCACCGGCGGGAACGTCGCGCACGACCACGGCGTTGGAGCCGATCTTGGCGCCATCGCCCATCTCGATCGGCCCCAGGACCTTGGCGCCCGCGCCGATCACGACGCCCGTTGCCCAGCGTCGGGTGGCGCTTGCCCTTGTTCCAGAAGTCCCGCCCAGCGTGACGCCGTGGTAGAGCGTGCAGTCGTCGCCGATCTCGGCGGTTTCGCCGATCACGACGCCCATGCCGTGGTCGATGAACACGCGCCGGCCGATGGTGGCGCCGGGATGGATCTCGATGCCGGTGAGCCAGCGGCCCCAATGCGCCAGCCACCGGGCGAGCCACCGCAAGCCGGCGCGCCAGAGCGGGTGCGCGAGCGCGGTGCCAGACCAGCGCGTGCAACCCCGGATAGCAGGTCAGGACCTCCCACGTCGTTCGGGCGGCGGGATCCCGGTCGAACACGACGGCGATGTCCTCGCGCAGGCGTGCAAACATCCGCCAATTTTCGCATTTCCGACTCCCCCGCTCAACTATTGGCGCACCGAACCGCGGCAGCCCGCCTCCCCGGACTCGTGTCAGCCATCCGTTGCGGCAGCGTTTGCTACACTGCGCCGGCTGCACTCACTACCGGCGACACCCCGCGCCCCGCGCGAAGCGGCGTCCCGCACCCCGGAGGAAACATGCGCATCGCCCGCTCGATCGTCGTCGCGGCCTTCGCCGCGGCTGCACTGCCCGCCGCAGCGCAGGAAGTCACGCTCAAGGTCCATCACTTCTGGCCGCCGGGCGCGATGCCGCCGTCGCAGCTCCTCGTGCCGTGGTGCGACAAGATCGCGAAGGACTCGAACAACCGGCTCAAGTGCCAGGTCTACCCGGCGATGCAGCTCGGCGGCACGCCGCCGCAGCTCGTCGACCAGGTGAAGGACGGGGTCGCCGACATCGTCTGGACGCTGCCGGGCTACACGGCCGGCCGCTTCCCGCTGATGGAGGTGTTCGAGCTGCCGTTCATGTCCGCCAATGCCGAGGCGACGTCGCAGGCGGCGTGGGAGTACTACAAGAAGTACGCGCAGAAGGAATTTCCGGGCGTGCAGATGCTGGCGGTCAACGTGCACGACAACGGCTACGTGCACGACCGCGACAAGCAGGTGAAGACGATCGCGGACTTCAAGGGCATGAAGATGCGCGCGCCCACGCGGCAGACCAACAAGATGCTCGCCGCGCTCGGCGCCACACCGGTGGCCATGCCGTTGCCGGCGCTCTCCGACGCGCTGTCCAAGGGCGTCGTCGACGGCTACCTGCTGCCGTGGGAGGTGATCCCGTCGATCAAGGCCCACGAGCTGTCCAAGTTCCACAGCGAGACCGACCCGAAGTCGCGCGCGCTCTACACCGCCGTGTTCACGCTGCAGATGAACCAGGCGAAGTACGACAGCCTGCCCGCCGACCTGAAGAAGGTGATCGACGCCAACACCGGAGCCGCGCTGTCGAAGTCCTTCGGCCAGAAGTGGGACGCCTCCGCACCGCCCGCGCGCAAGCTCGCTACCGACCGCGGCAACACCTTCTACGTCATTCCCGCCACCGAGCTCGCGAACTGGGAGAAGGCCACCGCGAACCTCGACGACGAGTGGGTGCGCGACATGACCGCGAAGGGGCAGGACGGCAAGGCCCTGCTGCAGTCGGCGAAGGACCTGATCAGGAAGTACGAGACCGCGAAGTAGGCGTCGTTTCGACGGCGATTCCGCGGGCGCGGCGCCGCCGCGCCCGCGTCGTTGCAGCACATCGGGAGGTTCGCCCATGGCCGAGGGCCCGCTGATCCAGCGCGTGCCGACCGATCGGTTCGGCCACCTGCTGTTCCTGGTCGCGCGTGCGCTCGCGCTCGCCGGCGGGCTGGTGATCGTCGCGCTGACGCTGATGTCGCTGGCGTCGATCGCAGGACGCGCGCTCCTGGACACGCCCGTGCCGGGCGACTACGAGCTGATCCAGCTGGGCTGCGCGGTCGCGGTGGCGAGCTTCCTGCCGCTCACGCAGCTGCGCGGCGGCCACGTCATCGTCGACTTCTTCACCGCGCACGCGCGGCCTTCCGTACGCGAATGGCTCGACGCCCTCGGCGCCCTGCTGGTCGGGCTCGCCGGCGCGCTGATCGCGTGGCGCATGACGCACGGCGCGATCTCGCTCCGGGAAGCGAACGACCAGTCCACGATCCTCGGCGTGCCGACCTGGTACGCCGTGGCACTGATGCTGCCGTCGTTCGCCCTGCTCGCGGTCTGTGGCCTCTACACCGCCTGGCTGCACGCCAAACGCGTGCTGGCGAGCGCAGCGGGCGACCGATGAAACACGCGAAGGGCCGCCCCGAGGGCGAATCACCCCCGAAGCGCTCGGCGCGAAGGGCAGTCCAGTGAGCGGCGTCGAGTTCGGCCTGCTGATGTTCGGCGCCATGCTCGTGCTGCTCGCGATACGCGTGCCGATCGGCATCGCGATGCTCGCCACCGGCGTCGTGGGCTACGTCACGATCACCGGCTGGGCGCCGCTGCTGACGTACCTCAAGACCGTCGCCTTCGGCCGGTTCTCGGTGTACGACCTGTCGGTGATTCCGATGTTCCTGCTGATGGGCCAGTTCGCGAGCCGCGGCGGGCTGTCCAAGTCGCTGTTCGACGCCGCGAACTCGCTGATCGGCCACTGGCGCGGCGGGGTCGCGATGGCGGCCGTCGGCGCCTGCGCGGGGTTCGGCGCGATCTGCGGCAGTTCGCTCGCCACGGCGGCGACGATGGGCCAGGTCGCGCTGCCCGAGCTGCGCCGCCTCAAGTACGAGCCCGCGCTCGCCACCGGCACGCTCGCCGCCGGCGGCACGCTGGGCATCCTGATCCCGCCGTCGATCGTGCTCGTCGTCTACGCGATCCTCGCCGAGCAGAACATCGCCAAGCTGTTCATCGCCGCGTTCGTGCCCGGACTCCTCGCGGCCTTCGGCTACTTGCTCGCGATCGCCATCTACGTGCGCGTGAAGCCGAGCGCCGGCCCGCAGGGCGACCGTGCCTCGCCCGGCCAAGCGGCTCGCGGCGCTGCGCGACGTGTGGCCCGTGGTCACCCTGTTCGTGGTGGTGATCGGCGGCATCTACGGCGGCATCTTCACGCCGACCGAGGCCGCGGCGATCGGCACGGTCGGTGCGCTGCTCTTCGCGGTGTGGCTCGGCGGCATGCGCTGGCAGGGGCTGGTCGAGTGCCTGTACGGCACCGCGGAGGCCACCGGCATGATCTTCCTGATCCTGCTCGGCGCGGACGTGCTGAACGTGTTCCTCGCGCTGACCCAGATGCCGACCGAGCTCGCGCAGTGGGTCGGCGGCCTCGGCCTGTCCGCCGCTCCTCGTGCTGTTCGCTGATCATGGCGATCTACGTCGTGCTGGGCTGCCTGATGGACAGCCTGTCGATGATCCTGCTGACGGTCCCGATCTTCCTGCCCGATCGTGATGGGCTTCGACTACTTCGGCCTCGACCCGACCGAGAAGGCGATCTGGTTCGGCATCCTCGCGCTGATGGTGGTCGAGATCGGGCTGATCACGCCGCCGGTCGGCATGAACGTCTACATCATCAACAGCCTCGCCCGCGACGTGCCGATGTCCGAGACCTTCCGCGGCGTCGTGCCGTTCCTCATCTCCGACGCGGTGCGCGTCACGCTGCTGCTGTTCTTCCCCGTGCTGTCGCTGTGGCTTGTGCGACTGCTCGCACCGTGATGCCACCGGCCCGTTCCGCCGCCCTCGTCGTCACGCCGCCCGCGTGGCGCGTCCTCGCCGGGGTCGCCGCATTCGTCGCCACGCTGGTGGCGGGGCCCGCGAGCGCACAGGCGGACCCGCCCTCGCCGCCGCCGACCGCCACGCGGCCCACGCCGGTCACGCCGGGCAACCTCACGCGCGAAGAAAAACGCTGCAAGGCGGGCCTGCGGCGCGTCGACCGCCACAAGGAGAAGCTCGCGGAAACCAGGCGCATCCACGAGGCCACGCGCAAGGCGGCCGCAACCTGCGGCAGTCCCCGCGCCTGCGAACGTGCGTCGCACCGCGAGCGCACGCTCGACGCGCGCGCACGGAACGAGGAACGCCAGCTTGCCCGGCTCGAGGCCGAGGCGCAGGACCTGTGCGCTGCCGCAGGCGCGGCGCCGAAGCCGCGCTAGCGGATCATCACGGCCGCGAGCACGAGGCCGACGGTCGCGAACGCAAACAGCACGACGTAGGCGACGGCGACCAGCCACGCCCGCGCCAGCACGCCGATCCAGCGCCCGCCGTAGACCACCTTCATCGAGCGCAGGAAGTACGCGAGCGCCCACGCCGCGGCCAGCGCGTTGACGGCGCCCTGCGCGACGACCGCCGCCGCGCCGATGATCAGCGCGAGGAACGCGTGATTGTGGGCGGCAAAGACCAGGTGCTCGGCGTAGCGCCGCGGGCGCTCCGGGTAGCGGCTGCGTGGTCCGACGTAGACCACCTGCAGCAGCAGCGCGAATGCCGGCAGCAGCACGAACATCGCATACGGCCCGTAGCGCAGCGCACCAAGCAGGAGGTGCTCGATCTTGTCCTGGCGCTGCATCGCGTTGAAGCGGTCGAGCCGGCGCTTCAACTCGTCGCCGAGACGGCCCTGCGTGCCGTCGGCCGTGAGGTTGCCGGCGTCGTCCACGCGCAGCTCGAACCCCGGCATCACCACCAGCGCCTCGCGCGGACGCGCAGGTGCAGCGACGGATGGCGTGCCCGACTTCGCGGGGGCCGGCGGCGCAGCGGTGCTGGTCGCGGGCGCGGAGTCCACGCGCACGAGCGAATCGTCGGCGGCGATCGTCGGCACGTCGATCACGACACGCAGCACGGCAAAGAGCAGGACCGACATCACGAGGAACAGTCGCGCCGGGCGGATGTAGCGGCGGCGGCGGCCCGCGAAGTACTCGCGCGTGAGAAAGCCGGGCCGCGCGACGAGTGCCCACAGCGTGCGCCAGAGCCGGCCGTCGACTGCGACGTAGCGGCCCGCCGCCTCGCGCAGGAACTGCCGCGCGGTCGGCAGCGCGAGCGAAGTCTCCTGCCCGCACGCCGGGCACCAGGGATCGGGAGCGAAGGCGCCGCAGTTGCGGCAACGCGTCGCGGTCGCCTCGTGCGCGTCGAGCGCGCGCGGGCGCACGTCCGCAGTGTCAGGAGCGGCGCGCGCCATCGATGAGGTCGTCGATGCGGGCGAGTACGCCGCGCAGGATGTTCACTTCCTCGCGCTCGAGTCCCGCGCGCGCGAACAGCCGACGCAGGCGCGGCATCAGCCGCTTCGGCATCGCGGGATCGAGGAAGCGCATCGCCGCGAGCGTGCGGACCGCGTGCGCGTGCAGGCCCTCGATCTCGTCGTGGGACGCCGGCGCGAAGCGTGGTGCGGTCCACACGTCGCCCCGCCCTGCCGCGACGCGCAGCTCGTAGGCCGCGACCTGCACGGCCGCCGCGAGGTTGAGCGATGCGTAACCGGGATTGGCCGGAATCGTCGCGACCACCGCGCAACGCGCGAGCTCCTCGTTGGAGAGACCGGACATCTCCGTGCCGAAGACCAACGCGACGTCGCCGTGCGGCGCGGCGGCCACGGCGCGCTCGGCCGCGGCGCGAACCGGCAGCACCTGCCCGGCGAACTCGCGCGGCCGCGCCGAGAGCCCGATCGTCAGCACCGCGCCGGCCAGCGCGGCGTCGAGCGACTCGACCACCGTCGCCTGCGCGAGTACCGCGGTGGCGCCCGACGCACGGGCGTCGGCCGCGGGATCCGGAAAGCGCCGCGGCGCCACCAGCACGAGCCGATCGAGGCCCATCGTGAGCATCGCGCGCGCAGCCGCGCCGATGTTGCCGGGATGGCTGGTGCGCACCAGGACGACGCGCATCCGGGCGAACGGATCGATGGCCGCGGATGGCGAGAGGTCGGAGGAGACGGTCATGCGGCGATGGGCGAACGTGGGCGATTAGAATACCGGTTGGCCGGGCGCCACCTCGGCGCCGGCGCGCCGAAAGGTTTCGCTCCATGCATCCGATGCTCACCACCGCCATCAAGGCGGCGCGCCGCGCCGGCAACATCATCAATCGCGGCGCGCGCGATCTCGACCTGCTCACGGTGAGCACCAAGGGGCCGAAGGACTTCGTCAGCGAGATCGACCGGGCTGCCGAAGCGGCGATCGTCGAGACGCTGCTCGGCACCTACCCCGATCACGCAATCCTCGCCGAGGAAGGCACTGCGAAGGGGGACAACGAGGCCTCCGAGTACGTCTGGATCATCGATCCCCTCGACGGTACCACCAACTTCCTGCACGGCTTCCCGCAGTACTGCGTCTCGATCGCGCTCGCGCACCGCGGCGTGGTCACGCAGGGCGTCATCTACGATCCCGTGCGCAACGACCTCTTCACCGGCTCGCGCGGCCGCGGCGCCTACCTGAACGATCGCCGCATCCGGGTCTCGAAGCGGCAACACCTGCGCGACTGCCTGATCGGCACCGGCTTCCCGTTTCGCGACGGTTCGTACCTCGACACCTACCTCGAGATGATGCGGGCGATGATCCAGCACACTGCCGGCATCCGCCGTCCCGGTGCCGCCGCCCTGGACCTTGCCTACGTCGCCGCCGGCTTCTACGACGGCTTCTGGGAGATCGGCCTCAACCCCTGGGACGTCGCCGCGGGCAGCCTGCTGGTGCTCGAGGCCGGCGGGCTGATCGGCAACCTCGCCGGGGAGGGCGACTACCTGATGGGCGGCGAGGTGATCGCAGCCAATCCGAAGATCTTCGCCCAGATGGTCAAGGAACTGTCGCCCTATCGGGGCAAGGCCCGGCAGCAGCGGCAGGAAGCCCCGCCGGCCAGCTGACCTGGCGCGGGCACCGGGCGAGACCGCCCTGACGGATGACGGGCGCGGCACCGGCCACCCCATCGACCCGGCGACGGCGGTCGGGTGGTACCCGAATTGCTTGTTTACTGTGGATTTTCGAGCCACATCTGCCCGCGAGGGGAAGCCCCGATGAACCGTTTGCCCCGCCACTCCGTCCGCCACGCCGCGCTCGCGGCACTGGCGCTGCCCGTTTGCTGCGCGATCGCGCTCGGCCTGCCCAGCGCCGTCGAAGCGAAGTCGACCAAGGCGATGCCGACGCTGCGCGTCATGCTGAACCCCGCGGCGGCACCTCGCGGGACGCTGTCCGAAGGGGCGCGCGCCCGACTGACCACGCTCGCGGGTGCGCCGGTGGCGCTGGTCGGCACGACGCGCACGGGCGCGCTCGAGCTCGCCGTGGCCGGGCCGCGGGACGTCGCGGCGCTCGACGCGATGGCAGCGCGGCTCCGCGGCGATCGCCTGGTGCTGTGGGCCGAAGCCGGGGCGCCACGCACGGTCCAGCCCAAGTCGTCGAAGGCCGCGGAGCGCGAGACGGGCCGCAAGCTGCTGGTGCGCCTTGCCGACGGCGCGGATCCGGTCGCCGTCGCGCCACGTATCGCGGCGATCGCGGGCGTCCCCGTGACGATCGAACGCGCGATCGGCCCGGTGCACGTCGTCGCGCTCGCCCAGACCACGACCGTCGGCGCACTGGAAGCAATTGCCCGCAAGTTCGAGCAGGACCCCGCGGTGCGCTACGCCGACGCCGTGCGCCGCGTGCGCCCGGCGGCCGCGCCCAATGACCCGCTGTACGCGCAGCAATGGTCGTTGACCAACGTCGGCGCCGAGGCCGCCTGGGCGCAGGGTCCGGGCAGCCCGGACGTGACCGTCGCGGTGGTCGACACCGGCATTCTTCCGCATCCCGACCTCGCCGGACGGCTGCTGCCGGGCTACGACTTCATCGGCGATGCGGACAGTGCCCGCGACGGCGACGCGCGCGACCCGAATCCCCGTGACGAAGGCGACTGGCTGGACGACGGCGACTGCGGCGGCTTTCCCTCGACACCGTCGTTCTTCCACGGACTGTTCGTCGCCGGACAGATCGCGGCCAACGCCGACAACGGCGAGGGCATTGCGGGGCTCGACCCGTCGGCGAGGATCCTGCCCGTGCGCGTGCTGGGCAAGTGCGGCGGCACGTTCGAGGACGTGCTCGAGGGCATGCTGTGGGCATCCGGCGTGCCGATCGGTGGCGTACCGCCGAATCCGAACCCCGCCAAGGTGATCAACCTGTCCCTCGGCGGCTACGGCACGTGCGCCGCGGCGATCCAGGAAGCGGTCGACGAAGCTTTGGCGCAAGGCACCGTGATCGTCGCGTCGGCCGGCAACGAGTCCGACGACGCGATGAACTACGCGCCGGGCAACTGCAGCGGCGTGATCAACGTCGGCGCGCTGTCGCGCGGCGGCGATCGTGCCGGCTATTCGAACTGGGGCCGCCGCGTCGACGTGTCGGCGCCGGGTGGCGACATCGACGACGACGGCCAGATCCTGTCGACGCACTACACGGGCAGCAACTCGCCGGGCGAGCCCACCTACGAGCGCGGCATCGGCACGAGCTTCGCCGCGCCGCTGGTCTCGGGCACGCTGTCGCTCATGCTCGCGCGCAACCCGAACCTCACGCCCGGCCAGGCACTGTCGATCCTGCAGGGCACGTCGCGGGACTTCCCGGCGGGCTCACCGTGCGCGATCGGCGCCTTCTGCGGCACCGGCATGCTCGACGCCGGCCTCGCGGTGCAGACCACGATTCCCGCCTCGGCGAACCCGCCGGCCGGAACGGCGGCAGTCGTGGAGTTCTACGACGCGACGCTCGACCACTACTTCGTCACGGCGGATCCCTTCGAGATGGCCACGCTCGACGCCAACACCATGCGCTGGCGGCGGACCGGTCACGTCTTCTACGCGTGGAGCGATCCGACGCAAGCGCCGCCGGACGTGTTGTTTCCGCAGCCGGTGTGCCGCTTCTATGCCGGCCCCGCGCAGCAGATCGACTCGTACTGGTTCTCGGCCGACCCCGTCGAATGCGGCTCCGTGCCTGTACTCAGCCCGGGCTGGGCGCTGCAGACGAGCGCGGCGTTCTGGGTCGAGATGCCGGACTTCGCGGGGCAGTGCCGCGCGGGCACGCTGCCCGTCTACCGCTTCTTCAACAACCGCCGCGACGCCAACCAGCGGCACACGGTCGACCTGTCGGTGAAGCGCGCGATGATCAACCGCGCCTGGGTGCCCGACGGCAAGGGTGCCAACGGCGCGGCGTTCTGCTCGCCGTACTGACGTCTCGCACCGCGCCTCATGCAACGCCGGCCCCGCGGCCGGCGATTGCGCTCACTGGAACACCCTCCGCGCCGACGCGCTTCGGGGCGAATTCGCCCTCGGGGCGGCCCATCGGGCTCACTGGACCACCCTCTGCGCTGACGCGCTTCGGGGCGAATTCGCCCTCGGGGCGGCCCATCGGGCTCATGCGGCACGGAGCCGCGACCGCACACTCGCACGTTCAGGCGAGGTGCTTCCTGAAGTGCGCGACCGTGCGGTCCCAGGCGAGCTTCGCCGAGGGCTCGTGGTAGCGCGGCGTCGAGTTGTTGTGGAAGCCGTGCTGCGTCCCGGGGTAGGTGTGCATCTCGTACGCTACGCCGCTGGCCTTCAGCGCGGCTTCGTACGCCGGCCACATCGCGTTGATGCGCTCGTCGTTCTCGGCGTAGTGGATCATCACCGGGGCCTTGATCCGGGACACGGACGCCGCCTCCGGCGCGGCGCCGTAGAACGGGACCGCCGCCTGGAGGTCCCCGCCCATCTCGACCGCGAGCTGGTTGGTGGTGCCGCCGCCCCAGCAGAACCCGGTACAGCCCAGCTTGCCGCTCGAGAGCGGCTGCGCCTTGAGCCACTTCGCACTGTTCAGCATGTCGGTGCGGAGCTTCGCCTGGTCGAGCTTCGCCTGCAGCGCACGTCCGTCGTCGTCGTTGCCGGGGTAGCCACCGACCGGCGCCAGCCCATCCGGTGCAAGTGACAGGAAGCCGATCGCCGCGAAGCGCCGTGCCACGTCCTCGACGTAGGGATTGAGGCCGCGATTCTCGTGCAGCACCAGCACCGCGGGAAACGGGCCGTTGCCCGTCGGCTGCACCAGGTAGCCGCGCATGTTCCCGGAGTTGCCGCCCGGCGACGGATAGTCGACGTAACGGGCCTTGATGCGCTCGTCGGTGAAGGAAATCGTCTGCGCCTGAGCGTAGCGGGGCAGCAGCGCCTGCGCCATCGCCAGCGCCGAGCCCCCGGCGACGGTGAGGGCGCTCGCGCGCTTCATGAACTCGCGGCGGTCGATCCGGCCGTGGCAGTATTCGTCGTAGAGCGCGTAGATGCGCGGGTCGATGTGCGGCGGCGTCGGTTCCATGGGCGGCTCCTGAGGTGTGTCGAGGCGGCGGCGACTCGCGTGGATGAGACACGGAGCACCACGCCGAGTTCGGCAACTGCGTGGTGATCGACATCCGATTCACGCCCGGATCCCGCGTCGGCCGGCTGGCAGGGTGAGACGTCGGGGTTCCCGCCGCGATCCAGGCAGCAGCGACCCCTCAGCAACCCGCCAGCGCTTGCGCCCACCCCAGCGCCGCGATGACGCGCAGGAAGTCGTCCGCGGGCGGCGCCGCCAGCACCAGCGGCTTCCCCGTCTCCGGATGCGTCAGGCGCAACTCGACGCAGGCGAGCAGCAGGCGGTCGCTGCCGAACAGCCGCGCGAAAAGGCGATTGTGGCGGCCCTTGCCGTAGGTGGCGTCGCCGATCAACGGATGTGCGATGTGCTTCAGGTGGCGGCGGATCTGGTGCCGGCGACCCGACTCGGGTCGCAACTCCAGCAACGCGTAGCGGCTGGTCGGATAGCGGTCGACGGCATGGGGCGATTCGGCGATGGCGAGGCGCCGATAGTGCGTCACTGCACGCTGCCGGTCGCCTTCGGTAGGGCCAGGTGACTCGAACCCGTCGTCGTCGCGCACCCGACGCAACGGGTAATCGATCGTCCCCTCGGCCGCAGGGTGCCCGCGCACGACGGCGACATAGCGCTTGGCGACCTGCCCTGCTTCGAACTGCGCGCCGAGCGCGCGCGCGACGTCGCGATCGAGCGCGAACAGCAGCACGCCCGACGTGCCGCGATCGAGCCGGTGCACGGGATGCACGTGGCGGCCGATCTGGTCGCGCAGGCACTGCACCGCGAACCGGGTCTCGCCGCGGTCGAGCGGCGTGCGGTGCACGAGCAGCCCCGACGGCTTGTGGATCGCACAGAGCCAAGCGTCGCGGTGGACGATGGCGAGCGGCGACGTTGCCGGCAGGTCGCTGCTCAAGCCCGCGTCTCGTCGTCCCCGGGCGATGCCGACGTCGCTTCGGACCACTCCTTCGCGAGCGCGTAGCCGATCGCGAGCAGCACCGGTCCCACGAACACGCCGATGAAGCCGAACGCGACGATGCCGCCGAGCACGCCGAGCACCACGAGAATGAACGGCAGGTCGGAGCCCTTGCTGATGATGAGCGGCTTGATCACGTTGTCCACGGTCGACACGACCAGGGTGCCCCAGGCGAGCACGAACAGGCCCCACGCGAGGTCGCCCTGCTGGATCAGGAAGATGCCCGCGGCGCCCCAGATGATCGGTGGCCCGACGGGTACGGCGGACAGCAGGAACGTCGCGAAGCCGAGCAGCGGCGCCGCCTGGATGCCCGCGATCCAGAAGCCGATGGCCGCGAGGACGCCCTGCGCGATCGCGGTGCCGAGAATGCCGATGACGACGCCGCGGATCGTGTCGACGGCCGCACGGACCAGGCGCCGGCCGCGATTTGGCGCCAGCCGCTCCACGCCGGTCTCGATGCGGCGCATGATCGCCGCGCCGTCGCGAAACAGGAAGAACGCGATGAGCACCGACAGCGAGAGCTGCAGCAGGCCGCCGAGCAGCGTCGTGCCGCCGGCGACGAGGTAGCTCCGTATGGGCTCGACGAAGCGCTTCAGCTCCACGACCACCTTCGCCGTGTCGTGCGCCAAGCCGCTCCAGTACTCCGCAAGTCGCGGCCCCACTACCGGAACGCCGGCGAGCCAGTCGGGCGGCGCGGGAGGACCGGCCTCGATCGCCCCGCGGATCCAGGCGGCGAGGCGCTCGGCATTGTCGGCGATCTCGAAGCCGACGATCGCGAACGGTGCGATCATGCCGAGGGCGATCAGCGTGACCGCGAGCAGCGACGCGAACACCGGGGACAGCCACGCCTGCAGCCGCTCGTACAGCGGAAAGAGCGTGATCGTGAGGATCGCCGCCCACAGGATCGCCGTCAGGAACGGCCGCAGCACGAGGAAGCAGCCGACGATGATGAGGCCCAGCGCGACAAGCGCGAGCGCACGGTCGGTACTCTGCCTGGGCATCATCGCGTGGCGGCTCCGTCAAGCAGTCTAGCATCGGCCCGACGGCGAATGCGATGCGTGCCGGCCCAGCGCCTCGCGTGCGGTAACATCGCGCACGCCGCCCCGAGCCGGGACTGCTTCGGTGGTGCGGCCAAGCCATGTCCTGGATCGACGTCACCTACCACGTGCGCTCGAGCGCCGCCGACATCGAGTCGGCCGCGGCGGCGCTCGCACTGGAGCAGAGCGTGGAAGTGCCCGCGGAGGTCGTCCGCGACCCCTGGGTGCGCGAGCACGTGATGGGCCGCGTCGCGAGCATCGAGCCGCTCGGCGACGACCGCTTCCGCGTCGGCATTCGCCTCGCGACGCTCACCACCGGTCACGACGCGGCGCAGGCGATCAACATGCTGTTCGGCAACAGTTCGCTGCACGAGCACGTCGAGCTCGTCGACGCCGACTTTCCTCCCGACTTCGTCGCAGCGTTCGCAGGACCGCGCCACGGTATCGACGGCATCCGTCGCCTCGCCGGCGCGCACGGCCGGCCGCTGACCTGCGCGGCGCTGAAGCCCCAGGGGTTGCCGGTGGATCGCCTCGCGACGCTTGCCTACACGTTCGCCTCCGCCGGCATCGACGTGGTGAAGGACGACCACGGCCTCGCCGACCAGTCGTACAGCCCCTTCGCCGCGCGGGTCGCCGCGTGTCGCCGTGCGCTCGAGCGGGCCGAGCGCGAGACCGGTCGGCCCTGCCTATACGCGCCGAGCCTCGTCGGCGCGCCGCATGCGCTCGCGCTGCAGGCGCGGATCGCGCGCGACGAAGGCGCGCAGATGGTCCTCGTCGCGCCGGCGCTGGTCGGCCTCCCCGCCTTCCACGAGCTGGTGCGCGAGTGCCTGGACGTACCGGTGCTCGCGCATCCGGCGTACGCGGGGGCGGTGCGCGTCGCGCCACCCTTGCTGCTCGGCACGCTGTTCCGGCTGCTGGGTGCGGACGCGGTCGTCTTTCCCAATGCCGGCGGGCGCTTCGCCTACAGTACGCAGACTTGCGCCGACATCGCCGACCGCGGTCGGCGGCCGTGGCCGGGGATGCGCGCGATGCTGCCGGTTCCGGCGGGCGGCATGTCGATCGAGCGCGCGGCCGAGGTCGCCCGCGCCTACGGCAGCGACACGATGCTGCTCGTCGGGGGCTCGCTGCTCGCGGCCGGTGAGCGGCTTGCCGAGCGCGCGCGCGCGTTCGTCGATGCGGTCGCAGGCACGGCAGCGTTGGGGAACGAATCGCTGGCGACCAACGCACCCGCCGCCTGAAGCAGCTCGCACCGATGGCCACGACGCCCATCCGTCCCCAAATCGACACCTTGCGTTGGCGCGAGGTCGACGTGCTCGACTACAAGCGCGACGCCAGCGCACCGTTCCGGGACGTCACCAGGCAGGTGCTGTTCGACCAGCCCTCGCTCGCATGCCAGCTGCGCTACTTCGAGGTCGGGCTCGGCGGACACACGACGCTCGAGCGTCACGAGCACGCGCACGCGGTAGTCATCGAGCGCGGCCACGGCCGCGTCCTCGTCGGCGACACGATCCACGACCTCGCGCCGCACGACCTCGTGTACGTACCGCCGCTGACCTGGCACCAGTTCGTCGCGGCGGCCGACACCCCGCTGGGCTTCCTGTGCATGGTCAACGCCGCGCGCGACCGGCCGCAGCTGCCGACGCCGGACGACCTGGCGCGCCTGTGCGCCGATCCGGCCATCGCGGCGTTCGTCAGGACGTAGGAACAGCACGGCGCAGCGCCACCAGCCGCGCCGCGCACAGGTCCTCGAGCGCGGTCCCGACCGACTTGAACAGCGTGATCTCGTCGTCGTCTTCCCGGCCGGGATGGCGTCCCGCGCACAGGTCGGCGAGCTCGGCCAGCACGTGCCCGCGCTCTATCGCCCCGGCCTCGAGCGGCAGCACGAGGTCGCCCGCCTCCGTGAGCGCGCCGGCGAACGTGTCGACGAACACGCGCGCGCGCCGCACGGCCTCGTCGTCGCTTTCGCGCATGCGCGGCGTGAACGCACCCACGAGATCGACGTGCGTCCCGGGCCGCAACGTTGCTCCCCGCACGATCGGCTCGGTCGCGGTCGTCGCGCAGGTGACGATGTCCGCCTCCGCGAGCGCACCGTCCAGGTCCGCGACGGTCCGTGCGGGCAAGCCGCGGGCGACGAGCCGCGCCGCGGTCGCGGCCGCGCGTGCCGGCGACCGCCCCCAGACGTCGATGCGTTCGATGGGCCGCACGGCGCAGTGCGCCTCGGCCATCGTCGGGGCCAGCGCACCCGTCCCGACCACGAGCAGCCGGCGCGCGTCGCGGCGCGACAGATAGCAGGATGCGAGCGCGGACGCGGCGCCCGTGCGGCGCAGCGTCAGCGCCTCGCCGTCGATGAGCGCGCGCGGATGCCCGGTGGCGCCGTCCATCAGCACGTAGAGTGCCGCCACGCTCGCGAGGCCACGTTCCCGGTTGCGCGGGAACACGGTGACGATCTTCACGCCCAGCCCGTCGCCATCCCACGCCGGCATCAGCAGCAGCCGGTCGCCCTCCGGCGTGACTTCGTGGCTCGCCCGCACCGGCGCGCTCGCACCGTGGACGAACGCGAGGCGCAGTGCGTCGACGAGCGCAGGGAAATCGAGCGCCGCGTGGACCTCCGCGGCAGGGATGTACGGCAGGGAGGCGGCCATGCAATGCGCAGTTTATGATCCGGACTCGAACTATGCACCAGGACCGCGACCTCCACGTCGTCGTCGTCGGCGGCGGCGTCATCGGCAGCGCGATTGCCTGCTTCACGCTGCAGCAGACGTCGTTCCGCGGCCGCGTCACCGTCATCGAGCGCGACCCGAGCTACGCGAGGGCCTCGTCGGCGCTGTCGGCAAGCTCGATCCGGCAGCAGTTCGGGACGGCCGTCAACGTCGCGATCAGCCGTTACGGCATCGCGTTCCTGCGCGAGGCGGCGGAGCGCCTCGCCGTCGACGGCAATCGCCCCGCGTTGGGCCTGGTCGAGCCCGGCTACCTCTATCTGGCCGCGACCGACGACGGTGCCGGTACGCTGTACCGCAACCACCGCGTACAGGTCGAACAGGGTGCCGACATTGCATTGCTCGCGCCGGGCGCGCTCCGGGCGCGCTTTCCCTGGCTTACCGTCGACGACCTCACGCTCGGTGCGCTGGGCACGAGCGGCGAAGGCTGGTTCGACGGCTACAGCCTGCTGCAGGCGTTCCGCGGCAAGGCACGCTCACTCGGGGCAAACTACGTCACGGCCGAAGCGTGCGGCTTCGACCGCGCGACGGATCGCATCGACGCGGTGGCGCTCGCCGACGGCTCGCGTCTTGCCGGGGACGTGTTCGTCAACGCGGCCGGGCCGTGGGCCGCCGAGGTGGCGCGCTGGGCGGGCGTCGACCTGCCCGTGCGAGCGCGGCGCCGATCGGTGTTCGCGTTCACCTGCCCGACGCCGCTGCCGGGCTGTCCCTTGGTGATCGACCCGTCGGGCCTGTGGTTTCGACCCGAGGGCCGCGCACAGTTCATCTGCGGCATCTCGCCCGATGCGTCGAACGACCCGGACGACGCGCCGCTCACGGTCGATCACGCGCTGTTCGACGACGTCCTCTGGCCGCTGCTCGCCGCCCGCGTTCCCGCCTTCGAGGCGGTGCGCGTGACCGGCAGCTGGGCCGGCTACTACGAGGTCAACACGTTCGATCACAACGGGATCGTCGGCTTCCATCCTGTGATACGCAATCTGGTGCTCGCCAACGGCTTTTCCGGCCACGGCATGCAGCAGTCGCCGGCCGTGGGCCGTGGCATCGCCGAGCTGCTGGTGCACGGCCGCTATCGCACGCTGGATCTCACGCCGCTCGCGTACGAACGCATCCTGAGCGGCACGCCGCTCGTCGAGAGCAACGTCATCTGATGCCGGTGCGCGATGCCTCGCCACTGACGTCGACATCGACTGCGATTTCAGCGCGCGTGACCTGATGCCATCGTGGCATTGGCACGCGCCATCAGCACCTCGATCGCCATGCGCAGCGCGGCAAGCTCCCGTTCGAGCCGAGCAACCTCCTGATCGCGATTCCTGACCCGCGAACGGAGCTCCGCAATCTCCACGTCGACCTTCGCATTCAGCCCCTGGATCGCCGCGAGCGACACCCCACTCGCATCGAGGACGCCGATCGAATGGTCGGTGTCGCCCAGCCCGAATGCCGCACGGAAGTCCTCCGCCGTGGGGCCGAGGTGCAACGCACCGGACGCCTCGTTGCGGTAGCGCCACCGCGTGACGGGCAGCGAAGCGACCTTCGCGAGCACCTCGCCCACGTCGATCGCGGCGAAATCGTGCTTGGTCGCGCGCGCGCTGGTGCAGTTCCAAGCGCCCCCGCCCGCGGCGATCGAACAGCCGGTGGAGAGGTCGTCCGCGGTGATCAAGCCGGAAGCCGCCCTTGGCGCGAGCGCTGAAGGTGTTGTTGGCGGTCGAGTAGAATGGGGCGCCGGCAGCATCGTCGGCCCAGACAAACGCGCCGTGGTGTGGCGTCTGCGCGACGTTGCGCGCCTGCGCGCCTCGCCCCGCGGCAAACGAGTAGTCTCCGGCGGCGATAGTTGGTGAAGCCGCCCGGCGACGAATGCGTTCTGTTCCCGACGCGAGTTGTTGCTGCCCGCCTGCGACAGCGCTACGGCTGCCGCTCGCCGTGTTCGGCGAAGCCACCCATGATGACGCTGCGTTCACCGCTCGCGACATTGCCGTACCCGCCGCCCACGGTGGTCCAGGCAGCGCTGGCTTGATTTCCCTGCCCCCCGGCGACGACGGCGATGAGCCACCTGTGGCGCGTGTTCGACCGCAGCCACCGCCGATGAAGGCGCTCGCGCCGCTGGCCAGCGTTGCTGTAGCCCGCCGGCGATCGCGGCGAAGCTGCTCGAGGTGTTCTGCGATGCCTCCGCCGACGAACGAGGCGTTGCCGGCAACGTTCCCAGAGCCGCCAGCGACGACGCGGTGCACTGGCCGCTCGCGGCGTTGCGACTGGCCGCCGCCGACGGTGCTGAAACCCCCGCTCGCGACGTTCGACTGCCCGCCGGCCGACGGTAGCAAACGGCGCGCCGTAGGTGACCCCCGTGTCATCGCCCGGCGCGGTTGTTGTAACCACCGCCGACGGTGCCGAAATTGTCGGTGACACGGTTCACGCCTTCGTTGGTGTGGTTGGGATCGGAATCTCCGGGCGAGACGCCGCCGCCGGCGATCGTTCGCGCCGCGCACGCCGGTGCTGACGATGTTGCAGCAGGTAGCCGCCGACGACGTTGGGACTTAGTGGATTGGGCTCGAAACGCATCGTGCGCGCGCCGTTGACGACCATGTCGAGCGCGTGGTTACGCGGTGGTGCCGAGCGTGGCCACGGCGCCGAAGTCGTTGCCGCCCTGCACGAACGTGTTCGTCGGCCCGATGGCATCGGCGGAGCACGCCCACGCCGAGCCGTTCCACTTCAGGATCTGCCCGCTCGCGCAGCCGTTCGACGCCAGCATCGACGCGGTGACGCCGCCGGGTGCAATCGACAGCGTCGCGTTGCCGCTCGTGCCGCCGCCGGCGAGTCCCGCGCCGGGCGCGATGCCGGTGATGTCGCCGATGATGCCGCCGGGCGCCTTGAAGAAGCCCACGACGTCGGCGACCATGTCCACGACCGCCGAACTCTTCGCGCTGAAGCGGTTGTTGCTGGACGCGTCCACGGGAACGATCGTGCCGGTCGCGATCGCGACGATGCCGGCCTGATAGTTGACCGTGGACACCGGCGGCTCGACTTTGTCGGCCGGCCACAGCGCGATGAAGCCGAGGTTGGTCGGATTGACCGCGTACACGTTCATCGCGAGCGCAGCGACCCCGTTGGGCAGCGCGCAGTTGCTGAGCGCGCCGCCCTGGGTGGCAAAGCTCGCTGCGAAGCCATCGAAGGTCCGTGCAACGTTCGCGGCGAGCGCACCGCCGGCGACGCGCGTATCGAGAATCCTGCACGGCGTGACCGGCGTGTAGACGAGATCAGCGGTGGCGTCGCCGAGCGCCTTTGCCAATGGCAAGAGCCGTGTCGTCTGGTCGACGCCGGCATCCACCGGACCGAGCATGGACAACAGCCCGTCGAGTCCGGGTGACAGGCTCGCCGCGAGCAGGCGGTCGGCGCGCAGACCCCACAGCACCTTGCGCAGCGCTTCTGCCTGCTCGCCGGCAATTCCATCCGGCCACGTCGCGATCGTGCGCTCGACGATCGCACCGCGCTGCTGATCGACGCTGAGCAACGCGTCCGGGCGAGGTCCCTCGGCGCCGACTACGCCTGCGCCTCCTGCCATCGCCACCGCACACCCGAACACGAACGCATGGCGCAATCCGTTCATGGCGATCCCCCTGGAGAGCGATGACAGCAGCCGAAAATCTAGGATAGGCCGCCTGCGGGCGTCAATGGCTCAAATGCACCATGGCCAAGTAGCGCGCAGGATCGGCCGGTCGGATGGGTCATGGTAGGCTTGCAGCGAATTCCAGGCGCGTGCCGAGGATTCAGTCGACACGCCACCCCGCCCGACCGGCCCCGTCGGGCGTCTCATTCCCGCATAATCGTCGAGCCAGCGCAGGAATTCCCGTTCGCCATGGGTTCCACGCGTCCCAGCTTCATTGCCGAGTCCAGCATGCCGTCGATCGCCCCAGCCGTTTGGCCGCGCCGAGCTCGCGCGCGGCGAGCGCGTGCTGCTCGGCCGCGGCCGCTGGCCGAAGGCCACGCTCTGGCGGGTCGAATCGGCAACGAGGACTGGGTGGTCAAGGACTTCGCCGAGCGCGACGTCCTGACGCGCAATCTGTTCGGGCAGCTGTTGCTGCGGCGCGAACTGCGGGCGCTGCAGCGCGTGGCGGGCGTCAAGGGCGTGCCGAGCGACGTGTTCCGCGTCGACCGCCACGCGTTCGCCTACCGCTTCGTGCCCGGGCGGCCCCTCGCGAGCATCCACCAGGACTTCCTGCCGACCGAACTCTTCGAGGCGCTGGAGCAGACGCTCCGCGACGTCCACGCGCGCGGCATCGTGCACCTCGACATCCGCAACTGCCGCAACGTGATCGTGAACGATCGCAACGAGCCCGTGGTGATCGACTTCGAGTCCCATCTCGACACCGGCGGCTGGCTGTCGAGCCAGCGCGAGCGGCTGGAGACGTTCGACCTCGCCGGCGTCTACAAGCACTGGGCCCGCGCCAAGTCCGCGTCGCTGGGCCCGCAGCGTCTCGCGGTGCTGGAGCGCATGAACCGGTGGCGGAAGATGTGGGTGTTCCGGGGCCTGTGGTTCTACCCGCGCAAGGCCCGCAAGCTGCTGCGTCGCCTGCGCCACCGCGACGCGGATGGTTCCGAATCGGAGTCCCGGCCATGATGTCGGCAGTCAATGCGTTGTTCAACCATCCCGGCCTGAGGTCGTTCCTGGTCAGGATGCGCGTACCGCTCGCGATCGCGATCGCGGCGGCCGTGATCGCCTATGCCGACCCGCGTTGGCTGTGGCCGGCACTGGCGGTGTCGATGGCGGGCGAGCTGATTCAGTTGTGGTGCTTCGCCACGCTCGACAAGAACTCGTCGCTCGCCTGCCGCGGGCCGTACGCGATCGTCCGCAATCCGATGTACCTGGGCCGCTTCTTCATCCTCGGCGGTGCGCTGATGCTGCTCGGGCAGCCGTGGCTGCTCGTGCTGTACGCCGTCGTGTACTGGTTCTACATGGTCAATCGCGTCGGCCGCGAGGAGCGCAGGCTGCGCGAGGTGCTGGGCGCACCGTACGCCGATTACTGCGCGGGAACGAGCCGTTTCGTGCCCGGAGCGCCGTATCGCGGCGAGCCCGTGCTGGTCTGGGATTGGGCGCTGTTCCGCCAGAACCACGGCTGGCAGAACTTTGCGGGCACCGCGGCGTTCTGGATCGCCGCCATCGTGTGGCTCGCGACGCGGGCCGGCGGCGCCGGCTGAGCGACTCGGGCCCGGAAGTCAGCCCGCGCCGTTGGTGTCGTCGCGGAACTGCGCCTGGTACAGCCGGGCGTAGACGCCCGCGCGGGCGAGCAGCTCGGCGTGGGTGCCCTGCTCGACGATGCGGCCACCCTCCAGCACGACGATGCGGTCGCAGTGCTCGATCGTCGACAGGCGGTGGGCGATCACGATCGTGGTGCGGCCGCGCATCAGCGTTGCGAGCGCCGCCTGGATCAGCCGTTCCGACTCGTTGTCGAGCGCCGACGTGGCTTCGTCGAGGATCAGGATCGGCGCGTCCTTGAGGATCGCGCGCGCGATCGCGATGCGCTGCCGCTGTCCCCCCGAAAGCCGGACACCGCGCTGGCCGACGTGCGTGTCGAACCCCTCGGGCATCGCGCGGACGAACTCGAGCGCGTTCGCGGCCCGCGCCGCCTCCTCGATCGCCTCGCGCGAAGCGCCGGCCATCTCGCCGTAGGCAATGTTGGCCGCCACGGTGTCGTTGAACAGCACGATCTCCTGGCTCACCAGCGCCACCTGACGCCGCAGGTCCTTGAGCCGGATGCGCTCGATCGGCTCGCCGTCGAGCAGCAGGCGCCCTTCGCTCGGCGTGTAGAAGCGCGGGATCAGGTTGACGAGCGTCGTCTTGCCGCCACCGCTCGGGCCCACCAGCGCGACCGACTCCCCCGGCGCGATCGCGAGGTCGACGTCCGCGAGCGCCGGCGTGGCGTCCGCGGCGTAGCGCATCGTCACGCCCTCGAAGCGGATCGCGCCCTCGGCCCGTCCCACCTCGACGGTGCCGCGGTCCTCCTCGACGGTCTCGTCGATCAGCGCGAACACGCTCTCGGCCGCCGTCGTACCGCGCTGGATCGTACCCGTGACGTTGGACAGCGTCTTGACCTGGTTCATCAGGTTGAGCAGCGCAAAGATGTAGGTGATGAAGTCGCCGGGGCCGTACTGCCCCGCCACGCTCTGGCGGATCGCAACCCAGAGGATCGCGCCGACCGCGACGGAGATGATCAGCTGGTTGATCGGCGTGCCGAGCGCGAGTGCCGCCGACTGCCTGGCCGACACCGAGCGCAGGCGGTCCGACGCGGTGCGCAGCCGGCGGCTCTCGTAGTCCTCGCCGCCGAATACCTTGACGATGCGATGCGCGCCGATCGCCTCCTCGAGCACGTGGGCGAGCGAGCCGGTGCGCTCCTGCACCATCACGCTGACGCGCTTGATGCGCTTGTTCACCTTGCGGATCGCGAACGCGACGAGGGGGAAGGCCGCGAACGCGATCAGCGTCAGCTGCCAGTTCATCCACAGCAGGTAGCCGAGCATGAACGCGATCGTCAGCGTGTTGCGGATGGCGACGGTGACCGCCTCCGACGCGGCCGTGGCGACCTGCTGCGCGTCGTAGGTGACTTTCGACAGCAGGAAGCCCGCCGAGCTCGCGTCGTAGTAAGTCGTGGGCATCCGCAGCAGCCGGTCGGACGCGACGCAGCGCAGGTCGTAGACGACGCGCGAGCCGATCCACGCGAGCCCGTAGTCGCTGACGTAGGAGCCGAGGCCGCGCAGCACGAACACGCCGACGATCAGGAACGGCAGCCACTTCGTCTCCTGGGCGTCGATCGCGCCGAAGTTGTTGAGCAGCGGCTGCACGACCCGCAGCATCATCAGGTCGGTCGACGCCACCAGCACCATGCCGAGCACGCAGCCGGCGAACACCGCCCGGTAGGGGCGGACGTAGCCGAGCAGCCTGCGGTACAGCTTCAAGGGAGGTGGCGAGCGGGGACGTGAAGGGCGCGGGGCGCGACCGCGCCGCAACACGGCGCCGACGGCCGATTATAGCCAAGGGCGGGAATCCGGCCCGACGCGCAACCGGCCGCCTGCGCGGCGTGCGTCACAACTTGTGCCGTTGCGCGACGGTCGTCGGATGACCGCGGGCCCGCCGCAGACTCTCCATAGAATCGGAAGCGGTGGGCGGTGGCGGTGAGGTCCCGGGCCGGATAGGCGCGGGGCACCGAACCCAGCGCCGCCGCTCACCGCCACCCCGCTGCATCGCGGCGCTGCCGATCGCACGCGTCCTCCCGGCCCCGCGCTAAACTGGCGCAGAGTCGCCGGCCGGGGGTGGTGGATGTTCTATCGCATTGTTCTGCAGAGCCACGCGCAGCAAGGCGCCGAACTCGAGGAGGTCAAGCGCCAGTTCTCGTCCGTGACCGGCCTGCCGGCGACCGTCACCGAACAGCTTTTCGCCACGGCTCCCACCGTGATCAAGCGGCAGGTGTCGCAGGCGGATGCCGAACGCATCAGCCAGACGTTGCGTGCCATCGGCGCGAACGTGACCGTCGAGCCGGTGTTCCACACGCCCTTGCCGGTCGGTCTCGATCCGGTCACGGTGCCGGGCCTGCCGATGGCGACGGCGGCGATCGAGCTACCGCCAGCACCCGCAACGGAGCAGGCCGCCCGTCCGTCCATGCGGCGGCACGCCACGCGCCTGGTCAAGGCAGTGGTGGCGGCCGTGATCCTGGCCGGGGCGTTGGTCGTGGCCTACCAGTACGAGGAGACGCTGCGCGAGGCGCGCCAAAGTCCCGCGCAGGCCCCCATCGTGAAACGGCCCGCCAGGGCGGCCGATGCCCCGCCGGAGGTGCCGTCGTTCAAGCCGGCCCACATCGTCGGTCCGTGGCGATGCACGGACCAGAACACCGGGGCGTCGACCTACTGGGTCTATGGCGAAGATGGCGCGCTGGCGTACTACGGGGACGACGCCAATCACGGCGACAAGCCGATCGTGCGACCCGATCTGCCGATCGGATGGGCGCTGGATGGGAACCGCCTGACGTGGCGCTACGAGGCTGCGCCTTCACGCACCGTCGTGCTCGACGCGCTCGTGCTGATGGAGCTGGACTATCGCGATGCGCAAGGCGACGCGATCCGTTGCCGGCGCCCCTGACGCGCCGACCGCATGCACCCGGACGCGCGTGTGTCCGTCGAACGAGCGCAATCGGAATCTGGCGGAGAGAGAGGGATTCGAACCCCCGAACCCTTGCGGATTACCTGATTTCGAGTCAGGCGCCTTCGACCACTCGGCCATCTCTCCGCCGCGGATTATAGCGCAGCGGCGCACGGCGAAGACGCCCCGAGTCGCGTGGTCGCCTGCCTCCGGCGACGTCGAAAACGACAGGGGCGGAAAGCCCCGCCCCTGTCGCACGCCTCGCGCCCGCCGCTACTTCTTTGCGGGCGCGGGCGCGGGTGCGGCTGGTGCCTTTGCCGCCGCGGGCGGCGTTGCCGATGCCGGCGCCGCCTGCGGTGCCGGCACCGACTTGCCGGCGGCCTTCATCTCTGCCTGATAACGTGCTACGACACGGTCTTCCGCGCGCGCCTGCGCCGCCTTCGCGGCTTCGGCGGCGACGGCGTCCTTGGCCTTCTTCTCCTCGGCCGCCTGCTTCTGTGCGTCGGTCAGCGGGGGTGGCGGCGGCAGCTTGGCGACGGCGACCCCGAAGGTCGCCACGACGAGGCCGGCCGCGACGAGTGCGCGCAGGGTCTTCATGGTGCTCCTCTCCCTCCTCCTGTTGTCCTTGCGGTCCGCGCTCACGCGGGCCGGTGGGCGACGCCCGGTAGTTGCTGCTGCGGCGGCGAGCCGCGCGGCACCTTGCCGGACACCACGTCGTTGTACCAGTACTCGTGGTGCTCCTTCGCCCAGGTCTCGTCGACGTAGCCGTAGCGCATCGCCTCGAACGCGCCCTTCATGCCGACCGTGCCGAGGTAGATGTGGAAGCACGCCATCGCAAAGGCGATCAGCCCGGCGATCATGTGGATCAGATTGGCGTTCTGCATCGTCGAGCGGGTCTGGTCGAAGTTCGGGAAGTTGAGGATGTACCCGGTGACCACCAGCGTGATGCAGAGTCCGACGACGAGGATCCAGAACAGTGCCTTCTCGCCCGCATTGAACTTGCCGGACGGCGGATGGGTGCCGCCGGAGCGATCGAGCATGCCGCCGAACTTGGACAGCCACTGCCCGTCGTAGCCCTTCGGGATGTTGTCCTTCACGTACAGCACGATGAAGACGAGCAGCGCCACCGAGAAGATCGGGCCGACGAAGTTGTGCAGGTTCTTCGCGAGCGTCGCGAGCCACGAGAACAGCGTGTAGCCGATCAGTGGCAGCAGCAGCGACTTGCCGAACGTGAGGATCACGCCGGTGATCCCCAGGATCACGAACGTGATGCCCATCGACCAATGTGCCATGCGCTTCACCGGGGTGAAGCGCTCGATCAGCCGACCCGTCGGGTTGCCGTGCAGCGTGATCGGGCCGCGCCAGGCGTAGTAGCCCATCAGCGTCAGGAGCACCGCGGCGATGAGGATGCCGCCCGCCGTCGCAATGGGCACGCGCATCGCACGCCACGTCTGGCCCTCCGACTGGATGAGGACGTTGGTCTCGCGCCCCGGCAGGCTCGTCACCTGCGGCAAGCCGGAGCGGACCTCCTTCCACACCGGCTGGTTGTTGAGGGGCTGCGTCGCCTGTTGCTGCCGCTGCTCCTTCGCGAGGTCGCCGGCAGCGGCGCTGCCGGCCGGCGCCTGTGCAATGGCCGTCGAGGCGACGAGGGCGGCAAGCGCGAACGCGCCCGCCGCACGGAGAAGGGTGCTGCGCATGGAATCTCCTTCGCGCGTCAGATGCGCTTGTACTCGTTCTGCGCCTGGGCGCGCGTGCGGATCGCCCGCTCCCACTCTTCCTTGTTGTTGTTGAACTGGGCGCTTTCCCACGGCTTGCTGTCGGGTTTGCCCTGGTAGGCGCCCTGCTTGTAATTCACGACCTGCGGACGCTCGCCGCAGGCCGAGAGGCCGAGCGCGAACACGCCTGCGAGCGCGACTGCCACCATTTGCCTGGTCATGACTTCTGCCCTCCTTGCGCGGGCGCGGGCGCCTGCCCCTTGCCGGGTGCGGGACCGTAGGCGGTCCCCCAGCCCCAGACGTCGCCGCCGCGGCCACGGGTCGTCACGCGCTCGCGGTAGATGTCGGCGATCACGTCGCCGTCACCGCCGAGCAGCGCCTTGGTCGAGCACATCTCGGCGCACGCGGGGAGCTTGCCCTCGGCAAGCCGGTTGCGCCCGTACTTCTTGAACTCGGCGTCCGACGTGTCCTTCTCGGGGCCGCCGGCGCAGAACGTGCACTTGTCCATCTTGCCGCGCACGCCGAACGCGCCCGCCTGCGGGAACTGCGGCGCGCCGAACGGGCACGCGTAGAAGCAGTAGCCGCAGCCGATGCACAGGTCCTTGTCGTGCAGCACGACGCCTTCCTCGGTCTTGTAGAAGCAGTCGACCGGGCACACCGCCATGCACGGCGCGTCGGAGCAGTGCATGCACGCGACCGAGATCGAGCGCTCGCCGGGCACGCCGTCGTTGATCGTGACCACGCGACGGCGGTTCACGCCCCAGGGAATCTCGTGCTCCTGCTTGCACGCGGTGACGCAGCCGTTGCACTCGATGCAACGTTCGGCGTCGCACAGGAACTTCATTCGTGCCATGGTGATATCCCCTCGCGCTTACGCCGTGAACCGAGCGACCTGGCAGACGGTCGTCTTGGTCTCCTGCATCATCGTCACCGAGTCGTACCCGTAGGTCGTCGCCGTGTTCGCGGCCTCGCCGCGCACGATCGGGTGCGCGCCCTCGGGGTAGAACTCGAGCATGTCCTTGCCCTGCCACCAGCCCGAGAAGTGGTACGGCATGAACGTCGTGCCGCTCGCCACCCGCTCGGTGACCAGTGCCTTCACCTTCAGCTGCGCGCCGGTGGGGGTCTTCACCCACACCATCTCGCCGTCGCGGACGCCGCGGTCGTTGGCGTCGCGCGGGTTGATCTCGACGAACATGTCCTGCTGCAGCTCGGCGAGCCAGGGATTGCTGCGCGTCTCCTCGCCGCCGCCCTCGTATTCGACCAGGCGGCCGGAGGTGAGGATCAGCGGGAAGTCCTTGACGATGTCCTTGTTCTTCTCCTGCACCGACTTGTAGAGCGTCGGCAGGCGCCAGAACGCCATCTTGTCCGCGTGCGTCGGGTACTTCGCGACCATGTCCGGGCGCGTCGAGTACAGCGGCTCGCGATGTTGGGGGATCGCGTCGGGGAAGTTCCAGACGACCGCGCGCGCCTTGGCGTTGCCGAACGGATGGTTGCCGTGGTTCTTCATGAACACGCGGATCATCCCGCCCGACGAGTCGGTCTTCCAGTTCTTGCCTTCGGCCGCCTTCTTCTCGGCCTCCGTGAGCTCGTCCCACCAGCCGAGCTTCTTCAGCAGCACGTGGTCGAGCTCCGGGTAACCGGTGGTGAGGTCGCCGCCCTTCGGGTGGCTGCCGTCCTCGGCCAGCAGCGAGACGCCGTCGCGCTCCACGCCGAAGTTGGCGCGGAAGCAGCCGCCGCCCTGCATCACCGGCACCGAGGTGTCGTAGAGGTTGGGCGAGCCGGGGTGCTTCAATTCGGGCGTGCCGTAGCACGGCCACGGCAGGCCGAAGTACTCGCCGTCGCACGGGCCGCCCTTCGCCTTCAGCGTGCGCACGTCGAACGTGTTCATGTGCTTCATGTGCAGCTTGAGCCGCTCCGGCGACTGGCCGGTGTAGCCGATCGTCCACACGCCGCGGTTGATCTCGCGCAGCACGTCCTCCGGCACCGGCTCGTCGAACTTGTTGGCGTCCGGCTTGTGCACCTTGACCGCGCCGAGGAACTCCTTCTCGTAGCCGAACTTGCGCGCGAAGGCGAGCATGATCGCGTGGTCGGTCTGCGACTCGAACAGCGGGCTGATCACGCGCTCGCGCCACTGGATCGAGCGGTTCGACGCCGTGCACGAGCCCGAGGTCTCGAACTGCGTCGCCGCCGGCAGCAGGTACATGTTGTCCTTGCGGACCATCGCGCCCATGGCCGCGGTCGCGGACGGGTACGGATCGATGACGACGAGCAGGTCGAGCTTCTTCATCGCCTCGACCATCTCCTTGCCGCGGGTCTGGCTGTTGGGCGCGTGCCCCCAGTACACGACGGCGCGGAGGTTGCTGTCCTGGTCGATCAGCTCGTTCTTCTCGAGCACGCCGTCGATCCAGCGCGACAGCGTCATGCCGGGCTTCTCCATCATCGCCTGCGAGGCGAACTGCTTCTTCACCCACTCGTAGTCGACGCCCCAGACGTTCGCGAAGTGCTTCCACGAGCCGGTGGCAATGCCGTAGTAGCCGGGCAGCGAATCAGGATTCGGGCCGACGTCGGTCGCACCCTGCACGTTGTCGTGGCCGCGGAAGATGTTGGTGCCGCCGCCGGACTTGCCGACGTTGCCGAGCGCAAGCTGCAGGATGCACGAGGCGCGCACCATCGCGTTGCCGATCGTGTGCTGCGTCTGTCCCATGCACCAGACGATCGTCGACGGCTTGTTCTTCGCGAGCATCTCGGCGACCTTGGCCATCTGCGCCTCGGGCACGCCGCACGCCTCCTCGACCGCCGCGGGCGTCCACTTCGCCAGCACGTCCTCCTTGACCTTCTCCATCCCGAAGACGCGGTCGTTGATGTACTGCTTGTCTTCCCAGCCGTTCTTGAAGATGTGATGCAGGAGGCCGAACAGGAACGGGATGTCGGTGCCGGAGCGGATGCGCACGTACTCGTCGGCCTTCGCCGCCGTCCGCGTGAAGCGCGGATCGACGACCACCATCTTCGCGCCCTTCTCCTTCGCATGCAGCATGTGCAGCATCGACACCGGGTGCGCCTCGGCGGCGTTCGACCCGATGTACAACGCGCACTTCGAGTTCTGCATGTCGTTGTACGAGTTGGTCATCGCACCGTAGCCCCAGGTGTTGGCCACGCCCGCGACGGTCGTCGAGTGGCAGATGCGCGCCTGGTGGTCCATGTTGTTCGTGCCGAACATCGACACGAACTTGCGGAACAGGTACGCCTGCTCGTTGTTGTGCTTGGAGCTGCCGAGCCAGAACGTGGCGTCGGGGCCGGACTCCTTGCGGATCGCGAGCAGCTTGTCGCCGACTTCGTTGATCGCCTGCTCCCAGGAGAGCTTCTGCCACTTGCCGTTGACCAGCTTCATCGGCGACTTGAGGCGGTGCTCGCCGTGGCCGTGTTCGCGCACCGACGCGCCCTTCGCGCAGTGCGCGCCGAGGTTCAGCGGCGAATCGAACACCGGCTCCTGGCGCACCCAGACGCCGTTCTCGACGACGGCGTCGACCGCGCAGCCCACCGAGCAGTGGGTGCACACGGTGCGCGCGACGGTCTGCGCGCCGCCGGCGGCGCCTTCCTTCGCGGCCTCGGCCTGGCCGATCGTGCCGTACGGGATCTGCGTGGCCACCGCGCCGGCGCCGGCGACGAGGCCCGAGCGCTTGAGGAACGTGCGGCGATCCATCGTCGCGGGGGTGCCGCTGCGGCGCGCGAGGCGCGCGCGGGACGGCGTGACTTCGGACTTGCGGGTCAGCATGGCAGTCTCTCCGTCAGAGGCGCGTCGAGGCGTAGTAGGTGCGGACGTGGTCCGTTTCGCGATAGCCGGAGGGCTTCCCGTCCGCCGCGGCGGCGGGCGCCGGCACCACGGGCGACGCGACGGCCTGCGCCGCGGCCGCAGCCGAAGCCGCGCCACCGGCACCGAGCGCGAGCAGGAAACGGCGTCGCCTGACGTCGGTTTGCGGGGCGGGAGCTGCCGACGGGTCCGTCGGCAAGTGACCTTCACGCGGCGGCGAAGTACGCATGCAAACCTCCAGAAGAAATCTTCGTGACGAGATGTTATTACTCGATGGCGAGCGAGTCACGTTCGAGCGCCATGAACAATTCGGCAAATTCTGCTACCGGACGATAGAAGTTGGCAAGCGAACAATTTTTCAATGCAGTGCACAAATCGAAGACCCACGAGCCAATGTGAGTTTCGAAGAAACCCCTCTGTACACTCAAGTTTACCGGTGAACGCGTCGAATCGCCCTCGATCAGCAGGCGCATCGTCTCGAACAACGCCGAGATGTGGTCCTCGACCTGCGTGCTTTCGGGCTTGCGGCCGAGGCCGAGCGCCGCGAGGTCCCGGCGCAGCTCCACCAGCGGTTTCTCCATCATGAATCCCGAACGCCAGTGCGAGCCGTGCAGATTGACCTCGGTGCGCCCGGTGCCGACGAAGAGATCGGTGTGCTCCTGGCGGGCCGCCTCGGGATCCATCACCCGACAGGCGGCGACCAGCCGGTTCCACGCCAGGGGCAACTCCCCGGCCTCGGCGTCCTCGAGCAGGTCGGTCGCACCGACCGTGGCCAACAGTTGCGCGCTTGGCGCGTCCGCGAACAGCGCCGCCAGAATCGCGTAGAAGTCGGCGCGCGCCCGGTCCTCGGGGGCGAGCGGGTGGCGCAGTGCAATGGGCGCGGATGCCACGTTCGGCTCGCGTTCAGAGGTTCCGGACGTCCGGGTGATTGCCGGTCTGCCAGAGGTCGACGACCCGGCAGTCGGCGCACATCTTCAACCGATCGAGCGCGCCGGGCGCCGCGAACATCGAGTGCCCGGCGAGCCGGGCCAACATCGCGCCGAGCATCTGCTCGGTGCCGAGGGGCTTGCCGCATTTCGCGCAGGCGACGATCTTCGCCTCGTTCAGCACGCGGGGCTCGCGCGCTGCGCGCGTGAGGTCGAGCCTCGGCGTCAGCGCGATCGCGCGTTCCGGGCAGGTCTTCTCGCAGATGCCGCACTGCACGCAGTTGCGCTCGATGAAGCGCACCTGCGGCACCTCCGGGTTGTCGAGGATCGCGCTCTCCGGGCAGCTGCCGACGCAGGCGAGGCACATCGTGCACTTGGCGGCGTCGATCGCGATCGCGCCGAACGGTGCGCCCTTCGGCAGCGCGATCGTCGACTGCGGCGTCGGCGCATGCGCGGCAAGGTGCTCGAGAGCCAGGCCGATCGTCGTGCGCTTCTCGGCCGTGGCCGCAAAGGTCGCGGCGACGCGTACGCCGAGCGGCGCGTGTCCGCCCCACAGCACCGCGTCGAGTGCCGCCGGGGCGTTCGCGTCCACCGTGCGGAAGTGACGGCCCTGGTAGCCCAGCGCCTGCGCGATCGTGTCGCCGAGCTGCATCTCGAACCCGACCACCTGGTCGTAGCGCGCGAGGTCGTCGGCGTCGACCATCGAGATCACCTCGACCGCGCCCCACGCCAGCGCCGCCAGCCAGATGTCGAGGCCGACCGCGTCGATGTTGTGCACCTCGACCGGAATGACGCGCGCGGGCAGGCCCCGTCCGCGCCGCGCATAGCGCGCGAGCGCCTCGCCGCCGCGGCGCCCGTGGAACAGCAGGCACGCGTCGCGACCGCCCGCCTTCGCATAGGTCGACAGCAGCGTGCGCAGCCGCAGGCCGAGGTGGGCGGACGACGGGTAGGCGTAGGTGAGCGCGCCCGAGGGACAGACGGTGGTACAGGTGCCGCAGCCCATGCACAGGTGCGGCTCGACGTGGATCTTGTCGCCGTCGGCGCGGATCGCCTCCGTCTCGCAGGCGTCGATGCACTTGCGGCAGCCTTCCTTCTGCGAGCGACTGTGCGCGCAGATCGAGGCCTTGTAGTTGAAGTACTTCGGCTTCTCGAACTCGCCGGTCATCCCGGCCAGCTCCATCGCGGCCTTCGCCTGCGCGACCGGATCGGGGCCGGGCGCGAGGTAGCCCTGCGGCGGCTCGGGGGTGCGCAAAAACGGCTGGCGCGAGAGGTCGAGCACGAGGTCGAAGCGGCCGGTGCGCGCCACGTCCGCACGGCCGAAGTCGATCGCCCCGACGTCGCCGCAGGCCGCCACGCACGCGCGATGCGACTTGCAACGGTCGAGATCGACCTGGTAGCTCCAGTCGATCGCCTGCTCGGGGCACGCCCTGATGCAGGCGTTGCAGCGCGTGCAGAGGTCGAGGTCGATCGGGTTGTCCTGGCGCCACGTCGCCTCGAACGCGCCGAGCCAGCCGGTGAGGCCGGTGAGCGTGCCGCTGAACACCGGAAAGTCGCGCACCGCGGGGAGCTCGGTACCGGTGATGCGGCCGGTCGCGAGCACCGTCACCGTGAGGCGATCCTCGAGCGCGTCGGCCCAGGCGAGCGCCGCATCCGCGGGACCCACGATCAGCGTCTGTCCCTCGGAGCGATAGCCGACGCTCGTCACCGGGTCGGGATCGGGCAGCGCCGCCTGAGCGAGCAGCGCCGCGAGCTTGGGCGTCGCACTGCGCGCCTCGGGCGACCAGCCGCCCGCCTCGCGCAAGTTGACGAAGCGGATCGTCTGCGTTCGCGCCGATTCGCCGGCGATGTCGGCGAACAGGCTCGCCTCCTGCGTGCACGCGACGATCACGTCACCGGCCGCGTGCTCGGCAAAACCGGAGAGCTCCTTCTGGCAGAGCATGGTGCGCACCGGCAGCCTCGACTCAAGCGCGAGCGCATCGGCGAGCGCGCCGGCGTCGATCGGTGCGGTACCGTTGCACGAGCAGAGGAAGAGCTGCTTGTCGGCGATGCTCACTGGACCATCCTTCGCGCGCTGACGCGCTCAGGGCCTGATTCGCCCTCGGGGCGGCCCTTCGGGCTCATCGTGGGTCAGCGCGATCGTCGGAGGCTGCGGGGACGCGCTCGCGGGTGACGCCGTCCACTGCAGGCCCGGGCAATGCCGTGTCCGCCTGCTGCGGCGGCAACGCGTCCTCCGGCGGCGACGGCAGCGCATCCGTCGGCTTCGCGACGTCGACGCCGGGCGCGGCAGCGCCCGCCTGCGTGTCTGCGTGCCCCGTACCCGGCGCCGAGTCCTGCGCGTCGGTGGTCGCGACCGGGCCGGGCGGCGGCTCGTCGGGCACGTCCTCGACGTGGCCCGCCTCGTTCACGCGCGTCTTCGGCGGGTCGAAGATGTAGCGCGCGTGCCGCAGCTTGCCGACGAGGTCGGCGGGAATCGGCTCGAACTTCGAGTAGTCGTCGATGTAGACGTCGAGCCCGTCCATCACGTTGAAGCGCGGGTCGTTGAACAGCTTGCGCAGCGCCTGCCGCTTCACCGCCTCGTCGACCTTCGGCGCGAGGAAACGCGTGTAGTCGGAGTCGAAACCGAGCGACTCGATCGGGGGCAGCGGCGGCGCCTCGTCGCCAGCGGCGCCCGTCGAGTCTGGCGGCAGCGATGACCCCGACGGGACTGCGGGTTCCGCCACTGCGCCGGCGGGTACCGCTGCCGGCGGGGTCGCGATCGTGGGCGCGGGCGTCACCGGTGGCGGTTCCGTCGCGGACGGGCGCGCCGCCGCGAGCTTGCGTTGCGACCAGCGGCGCAGAAAATTCGCGTCGCCGTCCCGGGCCTGGCCAGCCATGGTCACAGGCCCCGGCGGCGCGGGTCGCGGCCCGCATCGTTGGCGAACGGGTCGTTGCGACGCACCTTCTTCTTCGGCTCGGGCTTGTAGTGCTCGGCGACGAAGGGCGCCAGCCACTCGCGCACCGGCAGCGGCATCGCGACCGCGTCCACCTGCTCGCCCCCGTCCATCATCCGGGCCGCCTCGTTGTAGCTCACGGTGGCGAGCACCGGTCGCGCCACCGGCGCGCCGTCGTCGAACGTGCGCCAGAGCACGAACACGCTTGGCAGTGGTGCGGTCAGGTTGAGGAAGTAGCCTTCGGCCTCGCTGCGGTGCAGCTCGAGCGACAGACCCGGGAAGCGCCACCGCGACCCTTCGGGACCGTCGCACAGGCATTCGGGAGCGCCAGGCAGGACCTCGAGGTCCGGCGCGGGCACGCCCGCGGGAACGACCGCCGCCGGCTGCCACTTCTCGCTCGCCCAGCGGCTCGCGAGCGGCACACGTTCCATCAGGACATCGACGGGAAACCGCGGCAACGGCATGGATATGGCGAGTGCGCAGAGGGCTTGTTGCAGAGCGTCGGATGGTACACCACGCGCTGCGCCGTCCCGTGCGCTGCTCTGCTAACATGCTTCGCCTCGGACGAAGCCCCACATGGTCAAGGTCATTCCTCTCGCCGACGTGCGTGCGCAGCAGCGCGGACAGTCGCTCGAGGCGTTCGTGCGCGACGCCGCGTTCGGCGCGGCGACGGACACGGCCGACGTCGCGGATCTGCGCGGCCGTCGCCTGCACGACCTCCGCATCTCGGTCACCGACCGCTGCAACTTCCGCTGCGTCTATTGCATGCCGAAGGACGTCTTCGGCCGCGACTACCCGTTCCTTCCGCACGGCGAGCTCCTCACCTTCGAGGAGATCACGCGCGTGGCAAGCGCGTTCGTGGCGCTCGGCGTGCGCAAGATCCGCCTGACCGGCGGCGAGCCGCTGCTGCGCAGGGGCATCGAGCGGCTGGTCGCGATGCTCGCGGCGATCGATCCCGAGGTCGATCTCACGCTCACCACCAACGGTGCGGGACTCGCGCGCAAGGCGAAGGAACTGAAGGACGCGGGACTGAAGCGCGTGACGGTGAGCCTCGACTCGCTCGACGACGCGACGTTCCGCGCGATGAACGACGTCGACTTCCCGGTCGGCAAGGTGCTCGAAGGCATCGATGCCGCCGCCGCTGCGGGACTCGCGCCGATCAAGATCAACATGGTCGTGAAGCGCGGCATGAACGACGGCTCGATCGTGGCGATGGCGCGCCGCTTCCGCGGCAGCGGCCACGTCGTGCGCTTCATCGAGTTCATGGACGTCGGCGCGACCAACGGCTGGCGTATGGACGACGTGGTCACGGCCGCCGAGATCGTGGCGGCGATCGGGCGCGAGTTCCCGCTCGAGACCGTCCTGCCCAACTACACGGGCGAGGTCGCGGAGCGCTGGCGCTACGTCGACGGGGCCGGCGAAATCGGCGTGATCGCGTCGGTCACGCAGGCGTTCTGCCGCGACTGCACGCGCGCGCGCCTGTCGACCGACGGCAAGGTCTACACGTGCCTGTTCGCCAACGAGGGCTTCGACCTCAAGGGCCCGCTGCGCGAGGGGGTCGCCGACGCGGGGCTGCGCAGCGCGATCGCGGCGATCTGGCGGCAGCGTGCCGACCGCTACTCGGAGATCCGCACGGCGGCGACCGGTCGCGTGCCGAAGGTCGAGATGTCCTACATCGGGGGGTAGGTCATGTATCGCCCCGACCTCACGAACGCCGCCCGCCCGGCGACGGTCGACGTGCCGGCGGTCGACGAACACGGCCAGTCCCGGCTGGTGTCCATCGCCGGCGAACACCCGCTCACGATCTACGTCGACAAGCGCGAGCTCCTCACGCTGATGACGCTGGGCGGCGCGCCGGAGGCGCTCGCGATCGGCTACCTGCGCAACCAGCGGCTGGTCGGCTCCATCGACGACATCGCCGCCGTGCACGTGGACTGGGACGTCGATGCGGTGTCGGTGAAGACCCGCGGCGGCCTCGTCGACCTCGACGAGAAGACGGCGAAGCGCACCAAGACCACCGGCTGCGGGCAGGGCACGGTGTTCGGCGACCTGATGGAGGACGTCGAGGGCATCCGGCTGCCGCAGGGCGCCCCACTGCGCCGCTCGACCCTCTACGACCTCCTCGACCGCGTGCGGCTGCAGGACACGATCTACAAGCAGTCGGGCGCGATCCACGGTTGCGGGCTCGCCACCAACGAGCCAGGGCGCGCGGAGATCCTGTATTTCGTCGAGGACGTGGGGCGCCACAACGCGGTGGACGCGATCGCCGGATTCATGTGGCTCGACGGCGTCGAGGGCGGCGACAAGATCTTCTACACCACCGGGCGGCTCACCTCGGAGATGGTGATCAAGGCGGCGCAGATGGGCATCCCGTGCCTCGTCTCGCGCTCGGGGCTCACGCAGATGGGCTACGACGTCGCGCGCAAGGTCGGCATGACGATGCTCGGACGCGCGTCGAACAAGCACTACCTGCTCTTCACCGGCGTCGAGCGCTTCCTGCCCGATGAGTGAAGCCGCTGCCGCGGAATCGGCGCACGGGCGCTGCCACTGCGGTCGGGTGCAGTTCGTCGCCCGCTTCCCGTCGCGCTTCTGCGCGCACTGCCACTGCGAGAGCTGCCGCCGCGCGCACGGCGCGGCATTCGTCACCTGGATCGGGTTCCCGTCGGCGCAGGTCGAGGTCACCGCCGGCGCCGACAGGCTGGCGACGCACGTGTCGTCGCCGGGAACCCGGCGCCGTTTCTGCACCGACTGCGGCACGAAGCTGTTCTTCGACTCCGAGCGCTGGCCCGGCGAGATCCACGTGCCGCTCGCGGCGTTCGACGAGTCCGTCGACCGCGCGCCGTCGGGCCACGCGTTCGCCGCCGAGCACGTCGCGTGGCTGCCGTTCGAGGTGCCCGCGGGATGAGCCCGAAGGGCCGCCCCGAGGGCGAATCAGGCCCGGAGCGCTCAGCGCGAAGGGTAGTCCAGTGATCGCGCGCGCGGACGTCACCGGCATCGTGCTGGCCGGAGGCCAGGGACGGCGCATGGGCGGCATCGACAAGGGACTGGTGCTCCTCGACGGCCGCCCGATGGCCGCGCACGTGATCGAGCGGCTCGCGCCGCAGGTGGGACCGATCCTCGTCAACGCGAACCAGAACGCCGACCGCTACGCCGCCCTCGGCCACCCGGTAGTGCCCGACGCGGTCGGTGGCTACGCCGGCCCGCTCGCGGGGCTGCACGCGGGCCTGTCGCGCGCAGCGACGCCGTTCGTCGTCACCGTCCCGTGCGACTCGCCGTTCCTGCCGCCGGATCTCGTCGCGCGCCTCGCCGACGGGCTCGTGCACGCCGGAGCGGTGCTCGCCGTTGCGAAGACGTTCGACCAGCCCCACCCGGTGTTCGCACTGGTCCGTCGCGACGTGCTGCCGAACCTTGCCGCCTTTCTTGACGCCGGCGGGCGCAAGATCGACGCCTGGTACGCGAGCCTCGCCGTGGTCGAGGTGCCGTTCGACGACTGCGCCGACGCGTTTCGCAACATCAATACGCGCGACGAGCTCGACGCCGCCTCGCGTGCGTAGCAGTGCGTAGAATGCGCGCTTCCGCGATCCCCGAGTCGATGCCGTGACCAAGCCACAGACCCTCCACGAAGCCTCGTGCGCCGACGACTACGACCCGAACTCGATGCCCGTCGAGCGGGCACGCGAGCTGATCCGGCGCTTCCTCGTTCCGGTCACGGTGTCCGAGCGCGTGCACGTGCGGCAGGCGCTCGGGCGCGTGCTCGCCGAGGACGTGGTCTCGCCGGTCGACGTCCCCGGCCACGACAATTCCGCGATGGATGGCTGGGCGGTGCGCTTCGCCGACCTCGTGCCGGGCAGCGAGACGCGCCTCGTCCGCGTCGGCGAATCGTTCGCGGGGAAGCCCTTCGGCGGCAGCGTCGGCGCGGGGCAGGCCGTGCGCATCTTCACCGGCGCGGTGATGCCTGCCGGTGCCGACAGCGTCGTGATGCAGGAGCGCGCGCGCGAGGTCGAAGGCGGCGTGGCGGTCGCCCCGGGCGCGGTGAACAAGGCGGGACAGAACCGCCGTTTCGCCGGCGAGGATCTGAAGCGCGGCGGCATCGTGTTCCGCGCGGGCCAGCCGCTGCGCCCCGCCGAGCTCGGCATGGTCGCTTCGCTCGGCATCAACGAGCTCTCCGTCTACCGGCGACTGCGCGTCGCGTTCTTCTCCACCGGCGACGAGCTGGTGTCGATCGGGCAGCCGCTCGGCGAGGGCCAGATCTACGACAGCAACCGCTACACCATCCACGCGATGCTGACGCGCCTCGGCTGCGACGTGATCGACATGGGCGTCGTGCGCGACGACCCTGCGCTCCTCGAGCGCGCGTTCGCCGACTGCCGCCGGCAGCGCGGACGTCGTGGTCACTTCGGGGGGCGTGTCGGTCGGTGAAGCCGACTTCGTCAAGCAGCTGATGGACAAGCTGGGCGAGGTCGTGTTCTGGAAGATCGCGATGAAGCCCGGCCGCCCGCTCGCCTACGGCCGCATCGGGCACGCCCACTTCTTCGGCCTGCCGGGCAACCCGGTGTCGGTGATGGTGACCTTCTACCAGTTCGTGCGCGACGCGCTGCTCGTGCTGCAGGGGCAGCGCGAGGTCGCCCCGGTGCCGTCGTTCAAGGCGACGCTCGCCGCGCCGATCCGCAAGGCCCCCGGGCGCACCGAATTCCAGCGCGGCATCCTCGCCCCTGACGGCGCCGGCGGCTACACCGTGCGCACCACCGGCGACCAGGGCTCCGGCATCCTGTCGTCGATGTCGCAGGCGAACTGCTTCATCGTGCTGCCCGACCACTGCGGCAACGTCGCTGCCGGCGAGGCGGTCGACGTGCAGCTGCTCGAAGGACTGGTCTAGCGTCGCTTCGCGTGGTGCGTGCGCACACGCGCTAGCCGATCCGCCACGCGTGCGCGCACTGCCTGCAGCGCACGTGCACCACCCGTCCGCTCACCGTGTCGGGTGAGTCGTGCGCGGACACCACCGCGAAGCGGCCGTAGGTCGCACAGCCCGGGCACACCGCCTGCTCGGCGATGGCCTCGGCGCGGAACAGCGTCGCGCTGAACCTGCGCCACGCGAACACGCAGACCACGCCGCCGGCACAGGCCACCGCGACGAGGAACAGCAGGTTGGCGGCCGACGAGCGGAACTCGACCACCTCCAGCGCCACCAGCATCATGATCAGCGCGAGGAAGCCCGTGACCAGATAGGCGTGCGCCTCGATCAGCTGGCGCTCGTACCAGCGCCGGAAGCCGCGCTGCCGCAGGGCGTCGTCGAGGGCCATGGTGTCGATGGTCGCGCGTCGAGTCTACGCCGCGCTCCCGGCAGGCGACAACGTCCGTGCCGACGCACGTCGCGCCCGATGGCGCGGCGCTGCGATGCCGAAAGGAGGAGCCCGACGCGGGCCGGACGCGAGGAGGAGGGTCGCGTCCGGCGGCCGCGTCGACGGACCCGGGGAGGAGTTCCGGTGTCGCGTGCGCCAGGCCCGCGAGGGCTGGCACGGCAAAGCTCGCGTTCCCGGGAACGGGTGCCCGGGAGCACTGATCCAGAATCAGAAGCCCGAGGGGCCGCGTTGCTCGAGACGTCGCAGCCGCATTTCCAGGTCGGCCAGATCGACCGATCGGGCAAGGTAGTCCTCGACGCGCTTCTGCTCGACCCGCCAGAGCCACCGCTCGACGCGTTCGAGCCAGGACAGGCCCGGCTCCGTGCGGACTTGCGCCGGCGCGGCCGGGTCGATACGTACTGTGGGGGCGACGGGCGGGACCGTACGGGGCGCGCGGCGGCGCACGTCGCGCACCGTGGGGTGGAACCAAGTGTTCGAGGGGGCCGCGGCAGCGTGCTGTCGCATCTTGCATCTCCTGGCACCGGGCCTCGTGAGCCCGGGCGCAACTCGACTGCGGCATCCTGCGCCGCGATGAGCAGAGAATAGGGAACCTGTGGCCCGGTTTCCAATCGTAACTTCGTATCGGCGGCATCGGTGCGGCGAATGACTGTTAACCCATTGTCCAGCCATGCTTTTTTCGCACGGTTTAGAATGTACTTGCGCGCTCCCCCACACCGGCGACCCCGGTTGCCGACTTCCGGCGGATCAATTCCATCCCTGCCGCGCGGCGGGAGTAGCGTCGCCAGAGGAGCAAACCGCATGAATCGACGTCACTTTCTCTCGCTTGCCGCCGTGCCGCTCGTCGCCGCACGAGGGGCGATGGCGCAGGCGCCGAAGCCGGCGGCCACGCGAGCGATCGACGAGATCCGCCGCGACTGGAAGAGCTTCGTGCCCACGGGCGCGATGCTGCCGCCGGCCGCGCCGCCGCTCTCGCTCAGCCGGGACGAGTGGAAGGCCCGACTGTCGAAGGAGCAGTTCCACATCCTGCGCGAGGAGGGCACCGAGGCCGCCGGCACGAGCAAGCTGAACGACGAGAAGCGCCGCGGCATCTACGCCTGCGCGGGCTGCAGCCTGCCGCTCTTCACGTCGGAGATGAAATACGACAGCGGCACCGGCTGGCCGTCGTTCTTCACGACGATCCCGGGCGCGTTCAAGACGAAGACCGACTACAAGATCCTCTACCCGCGCACCGAGTACCACTGCGCGCGCTGCGGCGGCCACCACGGGCACGTGTTCGACGACGGTCCGCCGCCGACGCGCGAGCGCTGGTGCAACAACGGCGTCGCGCTGACCTTCCTGCCCGCGTAGGCGGTCAGCGCCGCGACGCCGCCAGCACCCCGGGCACCTCGCGCACCAGCGCGAGCGCCCGCTTCAGTTCGTCGATGCCGTGCACCTCGAGCGTGAAGGACATGCGCGCGAGGTGCTGCCTCGAGAGCGTGTTCACCGCAGTCACGTTGATCTTCTCGCGGGAGAAGATCTCGGACAGGTCGCGCAGCAGGCCGGGCCGGTCGCCGGACTCGACGATGATGTCGACGGGGAACACCTCGTCGCGTGGCGCCCCCCACTGCGACTCGATCAGCCGCTCGGGCTGCTCCCGTCGCGCGCGGGCGAGGTTCGCGCACGTTGCGCGGTGGATCGTGATGCCCTTGCCGCGCGTGACGAAGCCGACGATCGGATCGGGCGGCGCGGGCTTGCAGCAGCGTCCCAGGCCCGTCATCAGCCGGTCGACGCCGACGATCAGGATGCCGCTGCCCGCCCCGCTCGCGCGGCTCTTGCGGGTCGCGACGGTATCCGTGTCCTCCACCTGCGCGGGCGCGGAAGGTGTGGCGACCGCGCGGATCGCCGTCTGGATCTGGCGCAGGTTGAGCTCGTCGCGCGTGGCCGCGGCGAAAAACTCCTCGAGCTTCGCGTAGCCGGCCTTCGCGGCCACCGCCTCGAGGTTCACGGCAGTCGCGCCGGCCCGGGCGAGCTCGCGCTCCACCAGCGCCCGCCCCTGCGCCACGGTTTCGTCGTGCTGCTGCTGCTTGAACCACTGGCGCACCTTGGCGCGCGCGCGGTGGCCGACGACGTAGCCGAGGTCCGGGTTGAGCCAGTCGCGCGACGGACCGCCCTGCTTCACCGTCAGGATCTCGACGCGCTGGCCGTTGCCGAGCGCGTAGTTCAACGGCACCATCGCGCCGTCGACGCGCGCACCGCGGCAGCGGTGGCCGAGGTTGGTGTGCACCGCGTACGCGAAGTCCACCGGCGTCGCGCCGCGCGGCAGGTCGATCACCTTGCCCTGCGGCGTCAGCACGTAGACCGTGTCGGTGAACAGGCTCTCCTTGAACTCGGTCAGCCATTCGCCGGCGTCGGCCACGGCGTCCTTCCAGCTCAGCACCTGCCGCAGCCAGCCGATCTTCTCGTCGAAGCCCGGGTCGCGCCGCGGCTCGCGCCCGCCGCTCTCCTTGTAGCGCCAGTGCGCGGCGACGCCGAACTCGGAGTGGTGGTGCATGTCCCGCGTGCGGATCTGCACCTCGAGCGGCTTGCCCTCGGGCCCGATCACCGCCGTGTGCAGCGACCGGTAATCGTTGGCCTTGGGCTTCGCGATGTAGTCGTCGAACTCGCCCGGCAGCGGCGTCCAGAGGTGGTGCACGATGCCGAGCGCCGTGTAGCACTCCTTGACGTCGGCGACCAGCACGCGCACCGCGCGGATGTCGTAGAGCTCGTCGATGCCGACGCCCTTGCGGCGCATCTTGTTCCAGATGCTGGTGATGTGCTTGGGGCGGCCCGTGACGTCGGCGTCGATGCCGCCGTCGCGAAGCTCGCGCGAAAGCGTCGCGATCACGTCCTCGATGTAGCGCTGACGGTCGAGCCGCCGCTCGTCGAGCGAGCGCGCGATCTCCTTGTACACGCCGGGCTCGAGCGCCCGCAGCGCGAGGTCTTCCAGCTCCCACTTGAGCTGCCAGACACCCAGGCGGTTGGCGAGCGGGGCGAACAGGTCGGTGACCTCGCGCGCAGCCTGCCGGCGCAGCGTTTCGTCGCCGCTCATCAGGTGGCGCAGCGCCTGCGTGCGCTCGGCGAGCTTGATCAGCACGACGCGGATGTCCTCGACCATTGCGAGGAGCATCTTGCGCAGGTTCTCGGCCTGCGCCGCGCGCTCCGCCGTGTCGACACCGGCCGGCAGCGCGCGGATGTCGTTCATGCGCGCGACGCCGGCTACCAGCGCCGCGACGTCGGCGCCGTGTGCCGCCGCGACGCCGTCGGCATCGAACGCGCCGAGCGCGGGCAGCGGCGCGAGCAGCGCGGCGCAGATCGACGCCGGGTCGAGCTTCAGTCCCGCGAGGATCGTTGCGGTGCCGAGCGCGCGGTCGAGCAGGCGTTCGCCGTCGGCACCGCGCGTCTCGCCCGCCGCGGCACACACGCGATTCCACGCGTTGGCGATCGCCGCGACCGCATCGTCGCCGTACACCGGACGCAGCCCGTCGATCCACTCGGCGACCGCTTGCGGCGCGCCGGCGCCGGGCACCGCATGGAGGACCGCCACCATCGGGCGATTATACGAGCCGACCCGACCTCGGTGCGCCCGAGATTTCGGCGCCACCGCTCGAACGAAACGCTACGCGGCGCTGCCAGTGCGCGTCTTGCGCCTTGCCCCGACACTGCCCTGCCGGGCCGGCGACGGCGCGCCGCGCCATCCGGGCAGCCCCCATGACCGCAGCAGGTCGTTGAAGTCCGCATCGGACCCGAGCCAGTCGAACGACGGGTCGGCGCACGCCGAGACGAGGAGCGCATCGTGCGCCGCGTGCGCGGCACGCAGATGCCGCAGCACATCGGCTTTCCTGCGCGCGAGGCCCGCCGCTTCGGCGCGGTTGTAGGACGAGACTCTCGGAAAGCGCGCCAGGCAGTCTGCAATGGTTGCGTTCGCGCGCTTCCAGTCGCCGCTCGCCGCGTCGACCATCGCCCCGCAGATCGCGGGCATCGCGCTGGTCGGGAAGCCGGCGGCGGCGGACTCGAAGTGTGCGCGTGCGCGCGCGTGCTCCCCGGCCCAGAGCTCGTTCATCCCGCGGAGCACCTCCGTCGTGAGTCGGGGGGCTCCGGCCGCGCTCGCGAGCTTCCATTCGTCACGCGCCTCGTCGTGCCGGCGGGCGTAGGCGAGCACGTTCGCGGCGTGGGCCCGAGGAAACGGGGACAGCGGATCGTGCGCACGGGCGATCGACAGTTCGGCCAGTGCGTCGTCGAAGGCACCGACGTACTGCATCAGCGCGGCAAGGCTGCATCGCGCGTCGGAGTGATGGGGAACGCGCCGGAGCAGCTTGCGCAGGCGGCGGATGCCGGCTTCGGGATCGCACCCGAACTGCCCGACGATCGAAGCCTCGACGACGCCCGCCGATGCCTCGTCAGGGTCGAGCTCGATGGCGCGGCGCGCCGCCGCGAGCGCGTCCTCGTGGAGGCGCACGAAATCGCGGTCCATGAAGCATCGCTCCGCGTGACGCACCTCGGCGAGCAGTGCCCACGCCGCGGCGCTCTCGGGATGCACGGCGGTCAGCGTCTCCGCGTGCGAGAGTGCGAGCGCCACCGAGTCCGGCGAGCGCTGACGGAGGAGAAACCGCGCGAGGTCAAGCGACGCGCGCGCCTGCATGGGCATGCGGACGTCGTCGTGCGGATGCGGCCCGTGTCCGGCACCGGCGAGCACGGCGGCAAAGCGCGCGTACACGCGATCGGCCACCGCATCGCGCATCGCGAATCGCGCGGCCGGCTCCCGCGCGGCGGTCTCGATCCAGCGCACGCCGGCGTCGAGCACGGCGATCAGCCGCAACGTGATCCGCAGCTCGCCGTTCGCATCGACGGCGAGCACCGAGTCGAGCAGCCACTCGACCGCCAACTCGCGCCCGACGTCGGCCGCCGCGCTCGTACGCGCCCTGGCGCGCTCCACCGAGTCGCGGGCGATCACGCGCGGCACGCCGAGGTTCGCGAGGCCGTCGGCGACGCCCTCCGCGAACGCCGCGCAGAACACGTCGTACTCGGGATCGCCGGTCGCGTTGCGCGTGGCCATGACTGCGAGACCCTCGGGAGCCCGCGCATCGTCCGCAACCGCGATGAACGCCGGCACGTACCGGCCCTTGGGCAGAACGATGCGGACCTTCGGCGGATTCTCGAAGGCGTCGTAGTGCGCCTCCAGGCGGTGCCGCAGGCGGCTCGCCGTGACCCGCACGATCGGGTCGGTCTGCGGGTCGTAGGTGGCCGGATCGCGCCGGAAGACTTCGAGCGCGATCGACGTCTCGCGCAGCGCCGGCTCGTCGCGGGCCACACCCTTGGCGACGAGGTAGCGCAGCAGGCGCATGTGGCTCGGCGAGCGGCGCAGCGCATCGCTCTCGCACAGCCGGGCGAGCTCCTCCTCGACCAGCGCGGGCGGCGGCAGGGTGGATTTCGGCATGCGGCTACTGTAACGGAGCCGGTGCGACAGGCGAAGCCGGTGTTACGTGTTGTTACGTGCCGCGCAGCGCGCCCGCCCGTAACCTCGAAACGCGGTCCAGTTCGGCCCGTTCCGGAGCAGCCCGATGCGCGCGCATTCTTCGCAGGCAAGCCTCTCATCCCTCCTATGCGCGGGCGCGCTCGCGCTCGCCCTCGGGATGGTCTCCGCCCCGGCGCTCGCCGCAGTGCCGACGTTCACGGTCCTGCTGGACACGGACAGCAATCCGGCGACAGGCTGCACGGTGAGCACGCCCGGCGGCCCGGTGGCCGGCGTCGACATGGCCGCCACGACGGTGGCGAGCACGTCGCCGGCGGGTGCCACGGTGCTGCGGCTCGAACGACAGACGTGCGTTGCCGGCGTGCTGGGCGCGTCGTTTGTGTACGACAACGGCGGTTGGAGCGCGGGCTTCGGCAACGGTACGAGCGGGAGTGCCGTCGTCGAAGCGTCGATTCCACGGACCGCGCTGCCCGCGGTGGGGACGATGCGTGCCGTCGCCGTGTCCTCGGACGGCGCCTCGGGGCAGGACGGCACGGCCGCGTTCGCGGTGCAGATGTTCCCCGCCGCGGTGCCGGTCGTGCCCGTGCCGGTTTCGCCGTGGATCGTGCCATTGCTCGCCTTGCTGCTGTTCGGCGTGGCGTGGTGGTGGCATCGCCGGCATCCGGGACAGACCGGGTTGGTCGTGCTCTTCGTGCTGCTCGCCGGCTCCGGGCTCGCGTGGGCGGCCACGGCCGTCCGCGACGGCAACGTCGGCGACTGGGCCGGCGTCGCGCCGGCGGTGACCGATGCCGCCGGCGATGCGCCCGTCAACGCCGACCTCCTGGCCGTGTTTCACCAGCAGGACGACCACCAGTTGTACCTGCGCTTCGACGCGGACCTCCGCAAGGATCCGCCGACCAATCTGACGCCGACGGTCACTGCCGGGCCCGCGCAGACGATCACGCTACCGGCGTTGGCGGCGCTTGCCGGCAGTGCGAGCGACGACGGCCTGCCCAACCCGCCCGGCGCCATGACGCTGGCCTGGTCCAAGGTTTCGGGACCCGGCACCGTGACGTTCGCGAATCCTGCGAGCGTGGCGACCACCGCCTCGTTCGACGCCGCCGGCACGTATGTGCTCCGGCTGACCGCAAGCGACAGCCTGCTGTCGGCCAGCGCCGACGTCACGATCACCGTCAATCCGCAAGGTGCGTCGAACCTGCCGCCCACGGTCAGCGCGGGACCGAACCAGTCGATCGTCCTTCCCGCCCAGGCCTCATTGAGCGGCACGGCGACCGACGACGGCCTCCCCAATCCGCCCGCAGCGCTGACGCTGAACTGGTCGAAGGTCTCCGGCCCAGGCACCGTGACGTTCGCCAATCCGGCGAGCGTGGCGACGACGGCCTCGTTCAGCGCCGCCGGCGTCTACGTGCTGCGTCTCACCGCGAACGACGGCGCGCTGTCTGCTGCCGCGGACGTCACGATCACGGTGACGAGCGGCGGTGGCGGCGGACCCAACCAGCCGCCGACCGCGAGCGCCGGTCCCGCGCAGACGATCACGCTGCCTGCGGCGGCGACGCTGGCCGGCAGCGCGAGCGACGACGGCCTGCCCAACCCCCCGGGAACGCTGACCACGACGTGGAGCTTCATCTCCGGCCCGTCCACCGGCGTCGCGTTCGCGAATCCGGCGTCGCCGACCACGACCGCGACCTTCATGGCGCCCGGTGTCTACGTCCTCGGCCTGACGGCCGACGATGGCGCCCTCAGTGCCTCGAGCAGCGTCCAGATCACCGTCAACGACGGCGCGCCGCAGCTCGTCGCCGTGGCGGACCGGACGATCACGCTCGGTTCCCGCTTCCAGCAGGTGCTGCAGGCGATCGAGGGGAACATCAACGACACGCTGACCTACGCGCTCGTCACCGCGCCCACAGGTGCGGCACTCGATCCGGCGCCGCTCGTCGACTGGACACCGACGGCAGCACAGGTGGGCGTGCACGCCTTCACCGCGCGCGTCACGGATAGTGGTGGCAGGTCGGCCTCGGTGTCGTTCAACGTCACGGTGGTGCGCGTCAATCACGCCCCGATCCTCGCCGGACAGCCGGACGTCACGCTGGCGACCGGCAGTGCGTTCGCGCGGACGCTCGCTGCCGACGATGCCGACGGCGATCCGCTCACCTACGCGCTCGTCGCGGGACCGCCCGGCATGACGCTCGGTGGCACGGCACTCGCGTGGACGACCCCCGCAACCCCCGGCGACTACCTGGTCAGCGTGCGCGTCTCCGACCCGGACGGCGCGTCGGACACCCGATCGTTCACCGTGAATGTCGTCGCGTCGGTGCCGCCGGTCGCAAACGACGACGGCTACCGGGTGCAGCTTGGGCAGACGCTCGCGGTTCCCGCCGCGGGCGTGCTCGCGAACGACGTCGCGGCGTACGGCCGCTCGCTCGCGTCGAGCAAGCTCACCGACCCCGACAAGGGAACGCTGACCGCCTTCGGCGCCGATGGATCGTTCACCTACCAGGCCCCGCCGACCAATCCGCCGGCGCCGTTCGCGCTTGCCGAGGCATGGCGCAACGACGCCTCCGGGCAGAGCATCTCCTCGTTCCCGGTGATCGGCGACGTCAACGGCGACGGCTATCCCGACTACCTGCTGTCGTCGCAGTTCGTCGGCCATCGTGCCGTGGACGGCCGCACCGGCGCGACGCTGTGGAACATCGACAACACGGGCTGGACCGACTGCACGTTCGTACCGACGACGAATGCGCCGCTGCTCGCGGACATCGACGACGACGGTACGCTCGAGTTCGTGGGTGCGCTCGCCGGATGCGAACGCGACTCGCGCGTCAACACGCCGGGTTACGCACCGCCGGACCGGATCTTCGCCGTCGATGCGCGCACCGGCCGCATCAAGTGGGGCACGCAGATTTCCGCGGTGATGGGCGACGTGCTCGCCCCGGGCACACCGCCCTCCACCGAAGCTCGCTTCCAGCACGTGTACAACGGCGCCGCCTACGCCAGCCCGGCCGTAGCACGGTTCTCGGCGGGCGAACCTCCGACGATCCTGTTCCGCAAAATGGTGTCGCGTGGCGAGTCGTACTATCAGCCGGTCAGCGGTCCGGCCCGAAGTGCCGGTTGCCGCGGCTTGACCGGGCGGTTGGTCGACGACGGCCAGGCCTGTCGCACGACGATCCTGATGAACGGTGACGGTTCGGTACGCGAGATGCTCGTCGCGCCGAACCCGACGAACTCGTACCAGCCGACCTGGGACCCATGGCGCGAACTCGGGCCATTCGTCGTCGACCTGGACGGCGACGGGGCGCCCGAGATCGTCTCGGGCAGCGACGTGTGGAAGAAGGTCGGCGGCGCGTGGTCGCTGTCGTGGCAGTCGGAGTACGAGCCCGTCCAGGCGCTGGCGGCGGACCTCGACGGCGACGGTCGTCCCGAGATCGTGCACTTCCACGCCTTCGACAAGACCGGCGGCGCCGGCGGCTCCGCCGCCGCTCCGAGCGGCAGCCTGTACAAGTTCAACGGCATCCAGATCCTCGACGGGCTCACCGGCGCCGAGCTGCGGCGCATCCGGCTGCCGTTCTACTGGACCGCGTGGCTCACCATCGCCGACGCCGAGGGCGACGGCACGCCCGACTTCGTCATCAATTCGCAGGGCACCGTGATGGTGATCGGCACCGACGGCACCATCAAGTGGACGTATGCGATCCCGCCGGGGCAGGTCGGGTTCGTCGAGGGCGCGCGCTCGGGCGTCGCCAACGCGCAGGTGTACGACCTCGACGGCGACGGCATCCCCGAGGTCGTGACCAACTCGCACAGCGAGGTCGTGGTGCTGAACGGCCGCACCGGTGCGGTGAAGGCGAACTTCCCGAGCGCCGGCCGCCACGGCGGCTATTACGCCGCGCACAACGTGCAGATCGGGGACTTCGACAACGACGGCCACGCCGATATCCTCGCCACCAACATCTCCGCGACCGACCGCATCTTCTATGCGCTCTACCGGGGCGCGCCGAACGACTGGCTGCCCGGTCCGAAGGCGCACCACCAGGTGAACTTCATGGTCGGCGACATTGCCGACAACGGCCGCGTGCAATACAACGCCGCGGTGCCGACGAGCTTCCGCAATCCGAAGCAACTGGGCACCGTGCGCGATCCGCGCGCCGCGGCTGGGACGTCCTTCACCTACGCCGCCAGCGACGGCGTGGCCAGCTCCGCACCTGCCCGGGTGTTCATCGAGCTGCTGCCGAACAATCGCCCCCCGGTGATCACCTCCACGCCGCCACGGTCGCTGTGGCAGCGCTTCGCGCCGACGCCTCCCGGCGGACTGGTCACGAACTACTACGACGTCGCCGCCTACGACCCGGACGTCGGCGACACGCTGACCTACGCGCTCACCTCCGCACCAAGCTACGTGACCATCGATGTCAACTCGGGGCGCATCCGCTTCGAGCCCACGTGCGGCTCGTACGGCTATCCGTGTCCCTGGGGTTGGACATACGTGTCGGTACGCGTCACCGACTCGCGCGGCGCCAGCGCCGAGCAGACGTTCATGGTGAACCTCACCACGTCCTCCGTCACCGTGCCGAACGTCGTCGGCCAGCCGGTCGATGCCGCCGACACGATGCTGCGGGCTGCGGGGCTGCAGGGCGTGCGCCACGCCGAAGTGCACGACACTCGACCCGTCGGCACCGTGTTGAACCAGATCGCAAGTGCCGGCGCCACCGTCGCGCAAGGCGACGACGTGCTGCTGACGCTGTCAAAGGGCCCGCAGCCCGTCGTCGTGCCGTTCCTCGTCGGCCAGGATCTCGGCGCCGCCCGCCTCGCGCTGCAAGGACTCGGACTCGGCATGGCCGTGACGCCGCAGGCATCGGCCACCGTTCCCCGCAACGAGGTGATGGCGCAGACCCCTGCGGGCGGCACCGCGCTCGTTCCGTCGCCCACCAGCAGCGTCGCGCTCACCGTGTCGTCCGGTGCCGCGCCGACGGGCACGATCGCGAACGTCGTTGTCGAACCGGGCAGCGCAGCGCGGCTCGTCGGCGACACGCTGCCGATGAAGGCCACCGCCGTGTTCGCCGACGGCACGGCGACCGACGTCACGCTGAACGCGCTGTGGTCGTCGAGTGCCGGTGCAGTCGCATCGGTCGACACGACCGGTTCGGTGCGGGCGCTCGCCGGCGGCACAGCGACGATCAGCGCCAGCGTCGGCAGCGTCACCGGCCAGGCGACGCTCACGGTCGCCGCGCAGACCGCCGACGTCACGCCGCCGACCGCGACGATCACCGCGCCCGCCGAAGGCGCGGACGTGCTCGGGCCGACGCCGGTCATCGGAACGGCGACCGACGCCAACTTCCACCGCTACGAGTTGGCGATCGCTCCGGCCGGCGAGTCGAGCTGGACGGTGATCGCCGAGGGGACGGCGCCCGTATCCGCTGGAACGCTTGGCACGCTCGATCCGGCCGTGCTGGTCAACGATCAGTACACGGTGCGGCTCACCGTCTACGATCGCGGCGGCAACGAGAGCGAGGCGACCTCGACCGTGCAGGTCCGCGGCGATCGCAAGGTCGGACTGTTCACGCTGGGCTTCCAGGACCTGAACGTCGCACTGACCGGCGTGCCGATCACCGTCACCCGTACGTACGACTCGCGCGACAAGACGAAGGGTGATTTCGGCATCGGCTGGCGGCTGGGCCTGCAGACACTGCGCCTGCGCACCAACCGCGTGCTGGGTACGGGTTGGCTGCGCGTACAGACCGGCGCCGTGTCCAGCCTGCAGGCACGCGGACCGCACAAGGTCAGCCTGACGCTGCCGGACGGCCGCGTCGAGGAGTTCGACCTGCAGCTGGCGCCCATGTCGGGACTGGGGGTCCTCACCTCGATCCGGGTGACCGGTTTCGCGCCGCGCCCGGGTACGCAAGGCAAGCTCGAAGGGCTCGACAATCCCGACCTGTTCGTGGTCAACGCGGGCTTCGACGATGCGCTCGTCGACGACGGCACGCTGGAGCCCTACGACCCGAAGCTGTTCCGCTACACGACGCTCGACGGGACGCGGATCGAGATCCACCGCATCGAAGGCGTCAAGAAGGTCACCGACCGCAACGGCAATGCGATCACCTACGGGCCGAACGGCATCCTCCACTCCGCCGGTCCCAGCGTGGTGTTCACGCGCGACGCACAGGGCCGCATCACGTCGATCAAGGACCTGAACGGCAACGTCCAGACCTACGCCTACGACGGCAACGGCGACCTCGTGTCGCACACCGACGCCACCGGGGCGGTCTCGCGCTACGCCTACAACCGCCACCACGGCCTGATCGACATCCGCAATGCGCTCGGCGTGCGCGTCACGCGCAACGACTACGACGCGACCGGCCGGCTCGTGTCGATGACCGACGCCGACGGCAAGCAGATCACGTTTACGCACAACGAGGCGGCGAACGAGGACACCATCACCGACCGGCTCGGGCGGCAGACGCGGCTCGTCTACGACGCGCAGGGCAACGTCACCCGGCAGGAGCGCGCGGTCACGATCGATGGCACATCGGTGCTGGCTGTCACCAGTTCGACCTTCGATGCGCTGGGGAACGAGACTGCAAACGTCGATCCCGACGGCCGTCGAACTACAAGAACTTACACCGGCACCCTGCCACAGGTAACACACGTCGACCCGACCGGGCTCAATCTCTCGACGACGATGGCGTACAACGCGGGCAATGACATTACGAGCGCCATCGATCCGGGCGGGCGGGCATTCACCTTCGGCTACGATCCTGCCGGCAACCTGGTCGCCGCCGACCTGCCAGACTCCGGGACAAGCACGGTGACCAACAACGCTGCCGGCCAGCCGATCGAGAGTACCGGCGCCCTTGGCACGCGCACGGCGCTGACGCGGAACCCCGCCGGCCGCGTGACGCGCGCGGAAGTCTTTGCCCCTGGCCCGACGCTGCTGCGCCGTATCGACACCACCTGGGATGCGAACGGAAACAAGACCAGCGAAACGCTGCACCGCACGATCGGTGGCGTGCCGACGCCGCTCACCACGCGATACGCCTACGACGCAGCCAACCGACTGATCCAGACTACCGATCCGCTGGGCGGCGTCAGCCGCGTCGAGTACGACGCGGCCGGCCGCGTGACAGCCGAGATCGACGCGCTCGGCCGCCGTACCGAACACATCTACGACGCACTTGGGCAGCGCATCCGCACGACCCACCCGGACGGATCCTTCGAGACCACCGCCTTCGATGCCGAGGGTAACGAGGTCGCCAGTACAGATCGCGCAGGCCGCATCACGACGCATACATATGACGAATTGCAGCGACGCGTGCGCACCACGCTGCCCGATGGGACGTTCCTGCGCACGATCTACACACCCGGGGGCCAGGTCGCTGCGACGATCAACGCACGCGGGAATCGCACCGATTACATCTACGACGCGGCCGGCCGGCGCCTCGCAACGCGACTCCCCGCCGTCGCCACCGGCCCAGGCGGATCCATGGTTCGCCCGCAGGTCAGCGTGACGGTGGACCGCCTCGGATTGCCGGTCAGCCGCACCGATCCGAATGGCCGTGTCACTACCTTCCAGCACGACGCCCGCGGACGGCTGACGCGCACCAATCACCCGGACGGCAGCTTCGTGCAGCAGACCTGGGATGTACTGGGCCGCCGCGCCAGTGTCACCAATGAAGAGGGGCAGATTACGACCTTCAGCTACGACGGCCTGAATCGGCTGATTGCGGTCAGCGGGCACGCTGGCACCATGAACCTTGCGTACGACGAGGCGGGCAACCTCCTCTCACAGACTGACGCGCTCGGCCGTGTGACGCACCATCGCTACGACGCACTCAACCGGCTGGTCGAGCGCCGTTACCCCGGTGGAGAGGCCGTGCGGTACGGGTTCGACGCCGTAGGCAACGAAGTCTCCCGTACCGACGGGCTCGGCCGCGTCACCAGCGTGGACTACGACACGATGAACCGACCGGTGACCAGATTGCTGCCCGGCGGCGCAACCATCAGCACCACCTACCGGCCAGACGACCAGCGAGCTTCGGTGATCGATCCGCGCGGTGCGACCACGTTCGCCTACGACACTGCGGGCCGGCTCGCCTCCGTGGCGCACCCGACCGGTGACGTCGTGAGCTACACCTACGACGCGAACGGCAATTTGGCGTCACTTGCCTCGCCGGCCGCTGCCGTCGCTTACGCCTATGATGCGCTCGACCGACTGACGCAGGTAACCGCGCCAGAGGGGGCAGTGACCGACGCCTACGATCTCGCCGGCAACCGGCTGCGCCGCACGACGGCCAACGGCATTGTGACCGATGCGTTGTTCGATCAGCGCAACCGACCGACATCGCTGGCGCACAAACTGGGTGCCGGCACGCTGCAGTCGTACGCACTGGCCTGGTCGCCGGCGAGCCGCCGCACCGGCATCACCGAGTTCGATGGCTCGACCGTGACCTACACCTACGATGGCCGCGGACGGCTCGCCAGCGAGACCCGGACCGGCACCGGACCGTTTGCGATCACCCATGCGTACGACGCAGTCGGCAACCGCACGCAGACAGTGCGCAACGGCGTGGCCACGACGTTCAGCTACGACGTCAACGATCGCGTCATCGCCGACGGGACCGCCACGTACGTCTGGGACGCCAACGGCAATCTGGTAAGCCGCGCGCAGGGCGCCAGCACGACGACCTACGGCTGGGACGCCGAGGACCGGCTGGTTGCCATCAACGGACCGGGTGTGGCGATGCTCTACGCGTACGATGCAGACGGCCACCGTGTGCTCGCCAGCAGCCCCATCGGCGCCACGCGCCTGCTTGTCGACACGCGCAACCCGAGCGGGCTTTCGCAGGTGATCGAGGAGCGCAATGGCGCGGGCAGCCTCGCGGCACGCTACTCGCTCGGCAGCGACAGGTTGGCGATGCTACAGGGAGGCGCGTCCAGCACCTATCTCGCCGACCCGATGGGCAGCGTGCGTGCGCTGGCGAACACCTCGGGGACGATTACCGACAGCTATCGATACGATGCCTACGGCACCACTCTGGCGGTCACGGGAGCGACACCCAATCCGTACCGTTGGCGCGGCGAGCGGCTGGAGGCGTCGGGACTGGTCGACCTGCGCGCACGTTTCTACGACCCTGCGCAGGCACGATTCCTCAGCCGCGACCCGTTCGGCGGGCGAATCGAATCTCCGGTCTCGCTGCATCGTTACCTGTACGCCAACGCCGACCCTGTCAACTTGGCGGATCCATCAGGCCTGGACCCGACACTGATCTCGCTCACACTCTTCCAAGGCATCGGAAACGCTCTCCAGAAAACTTACGACCTGGGCCTCGCCGTCGACGGGGGCTGCAACCTGTATTCAAGACTGTCGCTGGTCAACAACATCGTCCTTTGGAGTTCGGTGTCGTTGTCGGCGATCGCCGCGACGACGGGCGCGCTCGGACTTCCCGGAAAGTCGGCCATTACATTCGCCGGAATGAGTCCGGCCGCGTTCGGGGACGACGTCAAGGAAGCCAAGTTCCGCGTGGACTATCCCTGGGCGGTTGCAATCTCCCTGAAGCTGGCCAATGGGTCGGGCAGGGGAATGAGTGTCGGCCTGAAGGGAGTGTACGGGTCGAGATCATGGAAGATATGGGATGACCCGATCAAGAGGTGCGGGCTGGAAGTCGGCAAGGTCGCGATGAAGGCGGGCGTCAAGGCCGGCGGAAAACCGTCAGCAGGCCAGATGTCCGGGGCAATCACGGCGGAGTTGTCTTTCCTTGACACATTCCAGCTCGAGTATCCGATCATCGAACTCGGCTACACATGGGGAGGCGGCAATGGTGGCGGCTATGGCAAAGTCTGGGGATACTGATCGTTGCCAAGCCGATAGCGGCCCCGAAAAGGTCCGCATGCACGCGATCGACGACACCGCCCCCCGAGGCGCTGCGAAGGCCGCACCTGCGTCAACACGGCACCCAATGCAAGCACGCCAAACGCGCCAGCCTACATATGAGCACTATCTGACGCGCGCCGCTGAGCCTTCCGCCATCTCCTGCGCCGCCAGCGCCAGTTCGCACACCTTGTACGCGTGCGCCTGCGGCATCGCGGTCTCGGTGCGCTCGACGATGTCGCGGTGCAGGTTCGCGTAGTACGGCAGGCCGGCGTCGCTGCAGTCGACGTGGCGCGTGCCCTTGCCGTCGATCAGGAACAGGTGGTCCTTGCCAGGACGGCCGTCGGGGTCGACGTACTTGCGCAGTTCGATCGTGCCCCGGGTGCCGTAGATGAACAGGCGCCCGTCGCCCCAGGTGGGCAGGCCGTCGGGCGTGAACCAGTCGACGCGGATGTAGGCGCTCGCCTTGCCCGACGCGAGCGCGATCTCGCCGAAATCCTCGTAGGCCGGGTCGTCCGGATGCGCGACGTTCTGTGCACGCGCGAGCGTGATCTCGGCGTCGGTCACCCCGGCGAACACCAGGAACTGGTCGATCTGGTGCGAGGCGATGTCGACGAGGATGCCGCCGTACTTCGACTTGTCGTAGAACCACGGGTCGCGCAGCGCGCGGTTCTCGCGGTGCGGCCCGAGGCCCACGGTCTGCACGACGTCACCGATCGCGCCGTCGCGCACGAGGTCCAGCGCGCGCGTCACCGCCCGCACCTCGAAGCGCTCGGTGAAGTTCACCGTCCAGATGCGCTTCGTCTCCCGCTGACCGCGACGCACGGCATCCAGCTGCCCGAACGTGGTGACGCCCGGCTTGTCGGACATGAAGTCCTTGCCGGCGCGCATCGCCTCGATCGCATGACTCGCACGGTCGCAGGGAATCGCCGCGCAGGTGACGAGCTGCACGCGCGGATCCTCGAGCAGCCTGCGCCGGTCGTCGACGCGCGGGATCTGCGGGAAGCGCCGCGCGAAGCCCTCGAGCGTCTTCGGCGTGCCCTCGGTCCACCAGCCGACGCAGGTGCCGCCGACGTCGAGCAGGCTCTGCACCTGGTCGTAGCTGTGCCGGTGGTCGATGCCGACCGCAGCAAACACCAGTGGCGGCAGGCCGTTCACAGCTTCACCCCCGCCGCCCGGGCGATCGTCTCGGCGATCGCGTGCGCGTGCGTTTCGGCGAGCTCGCGGCTCTTCGCCTCGACCATCACCCGCAGCACCGGCTCGGTGCCCGAGGGCCGCAACAGCACGCGCCCCGCATCGCCCAGCGCCTTCTTCGCGTGCACCTCGGCCTTCTGCACCGGCGCGCTGGCCTTCCAGTCCCAGCCGCGGGTGATCGGCACGTTGATGAGGCGCTGCGGGAACATGTGCACGGCCGCCGTCGCCTGCGCAAGCGTGGTGTCCTGCTCGATCAGCGCGCGCAGCACGGCGAGTGCGGCCACGATCGCGTCGCCGGTGGTGTGGCGGTCGCGGCAGATCAGGTGGCCCGAGTTCTCGCCGCCGAGCAGCCACTTGCGCTCGACCAGCTTCTCGAGCACGTAGCGGTCGCCGACCTTCGCGCGCTCGAGCGCGACGCCTTCGCGTGCGAGCGCCTGCTCGAAGCCGAGGTTGGACATCAGCGTGCCGACCACGCCCGGCACAGGCACGCCGCGGCGCTTGTAGTCCGTGGCGATCACGTAGAGCAGCTGGTCGCCGTCGTAGGTGCGACCCTCCGCGTCGACGACCATCAGTCGGTCGCCGTCGCCGTCGAGCGCGATGCCGACGTGCGCGCCATGCTTCTTCACCTCGCCAACGAGAAACGCGGGGTGCGTTGCGCCCACGCCTGCGTTGATGTTGAAGCCGTCCGGTGCCGCGCCGACCGCGATCACCTCGGCGCCCAGCTCGTGGAACACCGCCGGCGCCACCTGGTATCCCGCGCCGTGGGCACAGTCGACGACCAGGCGGAAGCCGCGCAGGTCGAGCTCGTTGGGAAAGGTGCTCTTGCAGAACTCGACGTAGCGCCCGCCCGCGTCCTCGACGCGGCGCGCCTTGCCGAGCTTCGCCGAGGGCACGCAGACGAGCGGCTCGGCCATGTGCCGCTCGATCGCCAACTCGATATCGTCGGGGAGCTTCGCGCCTTCGGCCGAGAAGAATTTGATGCCGTTGTCGTCGAAGGGGTTGTGCGACGCGCTGATGACGATGCCGGCGGACAGGCGCAGCGCGCGCGTCAGGTAGGCGACCGCGGGTGTGGGCAGCGGTCCGGTCAGCTCGACGTCGACGCCGGCCGCGGAAAGCCCCGCCTCGAGCGCCGCTTCGAGCAGGTAGCCCGAGACGCGCGTGTCCTTGCCGATCAGCACCCGTGGCGCCTCGCCGGTGCGCGCGCCCTCGCCGGCGGCGAGCACGCGGCCCGCGGCATAGCCCAGCTTCAGCACGATCTCGGGGGTGATCGGCGGCTCGCCGACGCGTCCGCGAACGCCGTCGGTGCCGAAGTAGTGTCGTGTGTTCAAGACGTCCCCGCTTCCCGCTGCAAAGGCGACCATTGTAGCGACCGGGGTTTGCGCGGCGCCACTCGCTCCGACACGCGCCCGACCGAGGGCGGTGACGGGTCCCTCAGTCGGCCCCCTGGACCGCGGTCCAGACCTTGAGCGCGTCGACGGTCTCGCGCACGTCGTGGACGCGCACGATAGCCGCGCCGTGCGCAACCGCCGCCAGCGCCGCGGCGAGGCTCGCGGCCAGCCGCTCGCTGCCAGGTCGGCCGGTGATCGCGCCGAGCGAGGACTTGCGCGACAGCCCGGCGAGCACCGGGTAGCCGGTCGCCACGAGCTGCGGCAGCGCACGCACAAGCGCCAGGTTGTGGGCGAGCGTCTTGCCGAAACCGAAGCCGGGGTCGAGCACGATGCGCTCGCGTGCGATGCCCACGGCCTCGCACGACTGCGCGCGCAGGACGAGGAAGTCGCGCACCTCCGCCGCGACGTCGCCGTAATTCGGCGCGTCCTGCATCGTGCGCGGCTCGCCCTGCATGTGCATCAGGCACACCGCGGCGTTCGTGGAAGCCGCCGCCTCGAGCGCGCCCGGGAGGCGCAGCGCGTTGACGTCGTTGATCATCGCCGCGCCTGCGGCGACTGCGGCGCGCATCACCGCCGGCTTCATCGTGTCGACCGACACCAGCGCCCCCTCGCGCGCGAGCTCGTCGATCACGGGGATGACGCGGGCGAGCTCGCCCGCCTCGTCGACCGGCGCGGCACCGGGCCGCGTCGATTCGCCGCCGACGTCGATCAGGTCGGCGCCGTCCGCGAGCATGCGGCGCGCGTGGTCGAGCGCGCGCTCGCGGTCGAAGAAGCGACCGCCGTCGGAAAACGAGTCCGGCGTGACGTTGAGGATGCCCATCACCCGCGGCCGCGTCAGGTCGAGCACGTGTGGGCCGCAGCGCAGCATCGTCACCGATCGCTCCTCGATGTCGCCACAAACGCGAAGGGGCGTGCTTGCGGCACGCCCCTTCGTTCGCGGCAGCGATCGGCCTTACGCCGGATTCGCCGACGGCTCGGCGCCGGCGCTGCCGGCGGCGGGACCGCTCGCGGGAGGCGACGACGACGACGACGAGGCCTTGGGCGGGCGCGGCGGGCGTCCCGCCATGATGTCGTCGATCTGGTCGGCGTCGATCGTCTCCATGTCGAGCAGCGCCTTCGCCATCGCCTCGACCTTGTCGCGGTTGTCCTCGAGGATGCGCCGCGCGACCGAGTACTGGCTGTCGATGATCTTGCGCACCTCGGCGTCGACCTTGCGCATCGTCTCTTCCGACATGTGCACGGTGCGGGTGATCGCGCGGCCGAGGAAGATCTCGCCCTCGTTCTCGGCGTAGACCATCGGCCCCATCGCGTCGCTCATGCCGTAGCGCATCACCATGTCGCGCGCGAGCGCCGTCGCCCGCTCGAAGTCGTTGGAGGCGCCGGTGGTCATCTGGTGCATGAACACCTCCTCGGCGATGCGGCCGCCGAACAGCACGGCGATCATCGACAGCATCCGCTCCTTGTCCATCGAGTAGCGGTCGGACTCCGGCAGCTGCATGGTCACGCCCAGCGCACGCCCGCGCGGGATGATCGTCACCTTGTGCACCGGGTCGGTCTTGGGCTGGAGCTTCGCGACGATCGCGTGCCCCGACTCGTGGTACGCGGTGTTGCGGCGCTCTTCCTCGGGCATCACGATCGAGCGCCGCTCGGCGCCCATGATGATCTTGTCCTTGGCGCGCTCGAAGTCCTCCATGTCGACCAGCCGCTTCGCGCCCCGCGCGGCGAACAGCGCGGCCTCGTTGACGAGATTGGCGAGGTCGGCGCCGGAGAAGCCGGGCGTGCCGCGGGCGATGATCTCGGCCTTGACGTCCGGCGCGATCGGCACCTTGCGCATGTGCACCATCAGGATCTGCTCGCGGCCGCGAATGTCGGGCAGCGGCACCACCACCTGCCGGTCGAAGCGGCCCGGGCGCATCAGCGCCGGGTCGAGCACGTCCGGCCGGTTGGTCGCGGCGATCACGATGACGCCCGAGTTGCCCTCGAAGCCGTCCATCTCGACCAGCAGTTGGTTCAGCGTCTGCTCGCGTTCGTCGTTGCCGCCACCGAGGCCCGCACCGCGCTGGCGGCCGACCGCGTCGATCTCGTCGATGAACACGATGCACGGCGCGTTCTTCTTTGCCTGCTCGAACATGTCGCGCACGCGCGCGGCGCCCACGCCGACGAACATCTCGACGAAGTCGGAGCCCGAGATCGAGAAGAACGGCACCTTGGCCTCGCCGGCGATCGCCTTGGCGAGCAGCGTCTTGCCGGTGCCCGGCGAACCGACCATCAGCACGCCGCGCGGGATGCGTCCGCCGAGCTTCTGGAACTTGGAGGGGTCGCGCAGGAACTCGACCAGCTCGGACACCTCCTCCTTCGCCTCGTCGCAGCCGGCGACGTCGGCGAACGTGACCGTGTTGTTCGACTCGTCGAGCATCCGCGCCTTGCTCTTGCCGAACGAGAACGCGCCGCCGCGTCCCCCGCCCTGCATCTGGCGCATGAAGAAGATCCACACGCCGATCAGCAGCAGCATCGGGAACCAGGAGATGAAGATCTGCGCGAGGAAGCTCTGCTCCTCCTCGGGCTTGGCCTCGACCTTAACGCCGTACTTGACGAGGTCGCCGACCATCCAGATGTCGCCCGGGCTGTACGTGACGTACTTCTTGCGGTCGCCGCCGGTGGCGCCCCAGATGATCTTGCGGCCCTCGACCGACGCCGACTCGACCGTGCCCGCGCGCGCCTTGTCCATGAACTCCGAGTACGGCACCGTGTCACGGACCGTCTGGCGCGAGTCGAACTGCTTGACGACCGTCAGCACCACCAGGCCGATGACGAGCCAGATACCGATGTTCTTGAGCAGGTTGTTCAACATTCACTCCTTCGCGCCGGCCACCGCTCCGCGCCTATCGCGGTCGCGCCCGTCCGGCCCGGGCGCCTCGATCGCCCGGAAATCCGGGCAAAACTGTGATTTTAGCGAGATGACGGCTGCTTCGGGGCATTGCATGCAACCGCCATTCCAACCCGCCGTCCGCCCACCACACCGCATTCACACCGTCGTCCCACGCCCCCGAAAACCCTTGCCCACGACGAACACCTCGCGGCTGCGGTCGCGTGAGGCCTCCGGCTTGCGCACGTAGGACTTGTCGAAACGCGTCGCCACCTGCCGCTGGAAGTCGTCGAAGCCCTCGCCCTGGAACAGTTTGACGGCGAAGTCGCCGCCGGGTTGCAATCTTCGTTCGACAAAGTCGAGCGCGAGTTCACCGAGATGAATGCTGCGCGCCTGGTCCACGGAATCGATTCCCGACAGATTGGGGGCCATGTCCGAGACGACAAGGTCCACGGGGGCCCCGCCGAGGGCCGCTTCGACCGCCGCCAGGCCTTCGTCGGTAGAAAAGTCGCCCACGATCGCGGTCACGCCCCGGACCGGGTCCATCGGCAGCAGGTCGATCGCGATGATCGCCGGCCTCGGCCCGAGCTTTTCGGCGAGCACCTGGCTCCAGCTGCCGGGCGCGGCCCCGAGGTCGACCGCACGAATGCCCGGCCGGAACAGCTTGTCCCGGGTACCGATCTCGAGCAGCTTGAATGCCGCCCGCGACCGGTAGCCGCGGCGCTTCGCCTCCTGCACCCAGTGGTCGGTGACGTGCTCGTGCATCCACGCCTTGCCGAAGCGGTGCTTCTTGCCGGTCGGATTGAGCGGCTTGGTCACGGCCGCACCGGAAGCCCTTCGACGAACGTGGCGATCGGTGCCCAGAACGCCGGCGTGCGGCCGAGGTCGTTGTGGTCGGCACCCGAAACGGCGACCCACGTCGTGGGTCCCGCCCACGCGTCGAACAGCGCACGCGACCGGACGGGCGGAATGATCCCGTCGGCCGCACCGACGATGGTGAGCATCGGTACCTGGATCGACGCGGCGAGTGCCGTACTGTCGAATCGATGCCGAAGCAGCCAGTCGACGGGAAGCCAGGGGTAGTGCATGCGGCCGACTTCCACCAGGCTGTCGAACGGCGAGATCAGGATCGCTCCCGCCACCGGGCGTGAAGCCGCGACGTGCACCGCGACACCCGTGCCGAGGCTCCTGCCGACGACGACGATCCGGCGCGCGTCGACATCCGGGCGCGCCGCGAGGGCGTCGAACGCCGCGAGGCCATCGTCGAGGAGATCCCGCTCGCCGGGCCGGCCCTCGCTCGTCCCGTAGCCCCGGTAGTTGACGCCCGCGACCGTCCAGCCCCGCGGCCAGCGACCGTCGGCAAGCGACCAGGAGATCTCCTCGGCGTTGCCGCCGAAGTAGAGCAACACCGGCGCGGGCGGAGTGCCGCGTGGAACGAGGAAACCGGCGAGCCGAGTCCCGTCGCCCGCGACCACCTGCAGCGCCTCGGTGCCGACGGGAAGGTGTGACGTGCCGGAACCGGGCTGCGGAAAGAAGATGAGCCTCTCCTGCCCGAACCACGCCGCGGCGGGCAGGCCGACGAGGATTGCCGCGAACGCGACCAGCCACTCCACGTATCGTCGCCCTCCCGGCGCTCCCGCCACCATCGCGCGATTATAGGGACGGCGGCGGCGGTAAACTGCCGACCATGCTCGAAATCTCCCCGCACGAACGCCGCGCGCTGCGCGCGCAGGCGCATCACCTGCATCCCGTCGTCACCATCGGCCAACACGGACTCACGCCCACCGTGCTCACCGAGATCGACCTCGCGCTCAACGCGCACGGACTGATCAAGGTGCGCGTGTTCCTCGAGGACCGCAACGAGCGCGAGTCGCTGCTCGCCGAGATCGCCGATGGGCTCGACGCCGCACCGGTACAGCACATCGGCAAGCTGTTCGTGCTGTGGCGCCCGCAGCCCGAGCCCGCCGCCGCGCCGGCTAAGGTGCCGCGGCCGAAGCGCGGCAAGACGCCCTCCGCGAAGGCGCGCGACGCGGACCGCAAGGCAACGAAGGGCCAGGAACGGGTCGGTCGGCGTGCGCGGGGGGCGCAAGAAACCGCCGCGCGCAACGGCCCCGACGCGCCACGCGCCGCGCGACCTCCCCGTGCGCCGGACCGCGGCGCGCCACGGGGGCCGTCGGCGCCGAACCCACGCCGCCGCCGTACCGCACGCTAGCGACGCCGGTGCCGGGGTGTCAGCCAGTTGTCGTGATGCCTCCCGACTCTCCCCGGGATGCCGACGTCAACGAGACCGGACCCGATCGCGGATGAGGTGGACGATGCCGCCGGCCAGCGCGCCCACGCCGGCGCCCACGGCCATGCCGCTGAAACCCGCCATCTGGCTCAACAGCACCGTCAGCACGCAGCCGTAGACGACGCAGCTCCCTGCCGACATCCCCTGCGCCTGACCGTCGGCGAGCGCCATCACGAACGTGATCAGGATGGCGGCGACGAGGCCCACAACAGCACCCCCGAGCATGTAACGCACCGGACGGGAGGGCCGGTAAGCGACCTCAACCGGAAGGGGAAGTGTTGTCGTCATGGTCTTGGCTCCTGCAACGCTCCTGCGATCGAACTCGCGGCCACCCTCCCGCCCGCCTCGTGGCGGTCGTCCGGAGGGCGATTCGGGAGGCGGTGCGCGTCCCTCGCGGGACCGCACCGCCACGACCTAGCGAAAGAGCAGCGGGTGCGCTGAAGCGAAGCGACCGCGGCTGCGCCGATCGCGCGCAGCGGGCCGCGTCGGCGACGGGACTCGAGTTGCCGAGGGCAGTGCCTCGAATGCAAGCACCGGTCCCTGCGTGGCGCAGATCCCGGCTTTTCTGACGGCGGCTTGCATTGCGAACTCCAGTTCCACACCGGCGACCCTTCTGGATCTGTTTCGGCCTGCGGCGCCGAATTTGCCGGTGAATTCCCTACACACACAACGTACCCTTTGCCAAGTCGTACACATTGCGGGAGATCAAAATCGGGCGCACTTGTGCGCCGGGAGCCATCCCGATTGCGCTGCAGTGCGGATTTTCGGAAATCCGTGGCGTCGTGCACTGTCGTTTGTTCGCGTGGCGAACACTTGACCGCGAGCCATGGCGTGCGCTGCGGATCCCGGGCCGGCGCCGACGCCTCCGCCGCACACCGCCCGGCGCAGCCGGGAGTGCCGGATACCCGGCCGTGGCGCATATGCCGTGCGGGTGCGTCCCGAATCTTAAGGCAGGTCAATGACGGTCCTCGCACGTGTCCCTCACGCTGCCGTCCCACCAGCATCGCCGTCCGAGCGACACACCAGAGGAGGAGACCGGGCATGGGAAGCATCGCGCTGTATCGCGTCGCAGGATCGATAGCAGTCGCATTGGTGGCGCTCGGTACGGCGCACGGCCAGCCGACGAAGCCGGAACGCCAACCGGTCACCGAGCCGGAGATCCGCTACCAGGCGGGCGGCTCGCCGCTCGCGCAGGAAGAGATGATGGCGGCGGTCAATCCGAAGTCGCCGCCGATGACCAAGGTGGAGTTCGACAAGGCGCGGCAGATCTACTTCGAGCGCTGCGCCGGCTGCCACGGCGTGCTGCGCAAGGGCGCGACCGGCAAGCCCCTGACTACGGACAAGACGATCACCTCGGGAACCGAATACCTGAAGGTGTTCATCAAGTACGGTTCGCCGGCGGGAATGCCGAACTGGGGCACGGCCGGCGAGCTCAACGACGCCGAGGTCGACCTGATGGCGCGCTACATCCAGCACGAGCCGCCGCAGCCGCCCGAGTGGGGCATGAAGGAGATGAAGGCGACGTGGAAGGTGCTGATTCCGCCGGAGAAGCGCCCGAAGAAGAAGGAGAACGCCTACAACATCGACAACATCTTCGCGACCACGCTGCGCGACACCGGCGAGGTGGCGCTGATCGACGGCGACACGAAGAAGATCATCAACATCGTCAAGACCGGCTACGCGGTGCACATCTCGCGCACCTCGGGCACGGGACGCTACATCTACACGATCGGCCGCGACGGGCGCCTCAACCTGATCGACCTGTGGATGGAGAAGCCCGACAACGTCGCCGAGATCAAGATCGGGCTCGAGGCCCGGTCGGTCGAGACCTCGCGCGCGAAGGGCTTCGAGGACAAGCTCGCGATCGCGGGCGCCTACTGGCCGCCGCAGTTCGTGATCATGAAGGGCGACACGCTCGAGCCCCTCAAGATCGTGGGCACGCGCGGCATGACCGTCGGCACCCAGGAGTACCACCCGGAGCCCCGCGTCGCGTCGATCGTCGGCACGCACGACAAGCCGGAGTTCGTGGTCAACGTCAAGGAGACGGGCAAGGTGCTGCTCGTCAACTACAAGGACCTCGCGAACCTGGCGATCACCGAGATCGAGGCGGCGCAGTACCTGCACGACGGCGGCTGGGACGCGTCGAAGCGCTACTTCCTCGTCGCGGCGAACCAGTCGAACAAGGTCGCGGTGATCGACACGAAGGAGGGCAAGCTCGCCAAGCTCGTCGACGTCGACAAGATCCCGCACCCGGGACGCGGCGCCAACTTCGTGCACCCGAAGCACGGGCCCGTCTGGGCGACCGGTCACCTCGGCAGCGAGAAGATCGCGCTGATCGGCACCGACCCGGCGAAGCACAAGGCCAACGCGTGGAAGGTCGTGCAGATGCTCGACGGCCAGGGCGGCGGCAACCTGTTCATCAAGACGCACCCGAAGTCGAAGAACCTGTGGGTCGACACGCCGCTCAACCCGGACCCCGCGATCGCGCAGTCGATCGCCGTGTTCGACATCGACGACCTGTCGAAGAAGCCCGTCGTGCTGCCGATCGCCGAGTGGGCGAACCTGGGCGAAGGCGCGAAGCGCGTCGTGCAGCCGGAGTACAACAAGGCCGGCGACGAGGTCTGGTTCGCGGTGTGGAGCGCCAAGAACCAGAACTCCGCGCTCGTGGTGGTCGACGACAAGACGCGCAAGCTGAAGGCGGTGATCAAGGATCCGCGCATCATCACGCCGACCGGGCATTTCAACGTCTACAACACGACGCGCGACGTCTACTGAACGGAAGGACCGAGACCATGAATCGACTGCTGATCGCACTGGCCGCTGCCGGCACCGCACTGACGTTCGCGGGCACCGCGTCCGCCAGCCTCGACGACAAGAAGGCGAACGACCTGATGGGCAAGGCAGGCTGCGCGGCCTGTCACAAGGTCGACGCCAAGAGCGTCGGCCCTGCCTACAAGGACGTCGCCAAGAAGTACGCCGGCAAGCCCGAGATGGTGGCCACCCTCGCGGGCAAGGTCCGCAAGGGCGGCTCGGGCGTGTGGGGTCCGGTGCCGATGGCGCCGACCGGCCCGGACAAGATCAGCGACGCGGATCTGAAGGAGCTGATCGAGTGGATCCTGAAGCGCTGACGCCGCGCACCGCGCGCGGATGACGCCGGCGCAACGCACGCAAGGGGGCCGCAGGGCCCCCTTGTGCTTTGCGCTGCTGCTCGCCGCAGGGCTGTCGGCCGGCGTCGCGACTGCGGAACGCGATCTCGCCGCCGCGGTCGCCGCGTCCGCGGGAGCCGAGATCGTCGCGCTCGACGACCGCTTCGCCGAGGCCGGTCGCGTCGTGCTCGGCGCGCCGCTCGCGGGGCTGGCGGTGTTCGATCCGGCGGACGGGCTCGCGTACGTCGCGATGCGCGACGGGCGCGTGCTGAAGATCGACCTGCGGCGCGGCGCGGTCGCAGGCGAGGCCCGCGTCGGGGGCGAGGCCACCGCGATCGTCGCGTCGTCCGACGGCCGCTACCTCGCGATCGCCGTGGCTTCGCCCCCGACGCTCGTCGTACTCGACCGCAACCTGCGCGTCGAACGGAAACTGCCGGCGCTCGACGTCGACGGCCGGCGGACCTCGGCGGTGACGGCCGTGATCGACATGCCGAACCGGAGCAGCTTCCTCGCCGCGCTCCCCGGGCTGCCCGAGGTGTGGGAAGTGAGCTACGACGACGACGCACCGCCCATCTTCCCGGGGCTCGTCCACGACTATCGCTTCGGCGAGGCGATCGCCATCCCCGGGAAGCTGAATCCGCGGCGCGTTCCGCTCGAGGAGCCCGTCGACGACCTGCTCGCGGACCCCGTCGGCGCCGACGTGCTCGGCAGCGCGCACGGCTCGTCGCGCGTGCAGGTACTCAATCTTCACGTGCGACGCCGCATCGCCATCGTCGACGGCACCGCGCCGGCAAGCGCGAGCGCGCGCTGGGTGGGCGTGGTCGCGGTGCCGGGCGGCGAGGCGCTGCGCCTCGTCGATGCCCGCACCTGGCGGGCTCGCGCCGACGTGCCGCTCGGTGGCACCGTGACACGCGTCCGCGCACACGGCGGCTCGCCGCACGCGTGGGTGGTCGTGCGCGGCGCGGCGGATGCCGGCGACCGGCTGCTGCGCTTCGACCGGGAACCGCAGCGCGCGTCCGGCGAGGTCGGACTGCCCGCGCACACGCGAGTCGTCGACGTCGCGTTCGCCGCCGCCGGGGCGGACGTGCTGGTGCTGCTGGACGGCCCGGAACCGGGGCTCGTTCGCGTCGACGCCGGAACGCTCGCGCTCAAGGGTCGCGTCGCGCTGTCCGCGCCGGCCGCGCTGGCCGTCCCCGCTCAGCGCCGCACCGCGACCTCGAAGTAGACGCTGCGGCCGGGCTGCCGGTAGAACTGGAAGTACTGGACATCGAGGAGATTGTCGACGGCGACGCTCGCCGTCACGCCCGGGGCGAGGTCGCGCGCCAGCTTGACGCTCACGGTGTCGTAGCGGTCGTACGAGCCGAACACCCGCTGCACGGTGTTGCGGTTCAGGTCGTCGCCCGAGCCGAACACGTGGCCCGCGTGACGCCACGCGAGCGAGCCCGACCATCCCGCCCACCTGCCCTCGACGCTCGCGGTATAGAGCGCCTGCGGCACGTCGGTGAGGCGTTTGCCGACGCTCGCGGGCACGGCCTCGTTGCGCGTGATGTCGTAGCGGAACAGGTGCGTCGCCGCCCCGTGCAGCCGAACGCTGTCGCCGAACAGCGGCTGCGAGACCTCGACTTCGATGCCGTCGACCTTCGCTTCGCCGGCGTTGGCGACCACGTTGAGCACCGGGGTCACGCGCTGCCGGTAGATGAGGTCGCTCAACCGCTGCGCGAACAGCGACATCGCGACCCGCGTACGCGTCGGCAACCTGGCGTCGACGCCGAGCTCGAGGCTCTTCACCCGTTCGGCGGCGAGGTCCGGCGCCGGCTCCGTGACCACCGGCGCACCCGCCGAGGCACCCGGCGCCACCGAGCGCGAGTAGAGGTCGAGCAGCGTCGGCGCGCGGAAGCCCTCGCCGTAGGACAGCCGGAGCGTCGCGTCGCGGCCGAGCGCGACCACCGCCGCGAGCTTCGGCGAGAGCTGGCCCTCGGATCGTTCGGGGTAGTCGGCCACGAACGCGGGTGGCGCGCTCTGCTCGATGCGACCGCTGGTGGTGAAACGATCGTAACGGGCACCCGCATACAGCGTGAGCCAGCGCAGCGCGAACCACTGCGCATCGACGTGCGCCGCCGCGTTCCAGGTCGTGCCGTCGGACGCACTGGTCTGTACCGTCCGCGAGTCGTAGTCGCGCCAGTCGGACACGCGCCACGTCGAGCGGTCGAGGCGGTTGCGGTTGAGCGAGCCTCCGACCGTCGCCGCGAACGAGGGCGAGAGCTCGATGCGCGCGTGCACGTCGGCGTCGGCACGCTGGTTGGGCTGGTCGAAGAATTCCCCCGGTCCGCGTTCGAAACCCGCGGTGGCGCCGGCCTGGGGAAAGCGGAACGCGTGGTCGAGCCAGCCAACGCTGGCGTGCAGCACGACCCCGGCGCTCACCGGCACCTCCGCACTGGCGTAGGCGCGCCACTCCTCCTCGCTCGACGGAGTCTGCGTGAGGAAGTCGGCTTCGACGAGCGCGAGTCGGACCGGCTCGCCGTCGACGAACCCGACGTTGCCCTGCATCACTTCGGCGCCGCTGCCGTCGCGCAGCAGCGAACGCGGCGGCGTCGCCCCGACGCGGTACTTGCTCCAGGCCAACCCGCCGGCGAGACGGGCGCCGCCGGCAGTCTCGTGGCGCAGCGCCAGCGTCGCATGGAACTGTTCCCAGGGCCGCGCCCCCTTGTCGCCGACGAGCCAGGCGCTGCGCGCGTCGGGGGTGGAGGTGCGCACGGCACCGGTCACCGGCACGGCGCCAACCCCCGCGACGGGCGTCTTCACGACCAGGTCGCTGCCGTCCCAGCCGTCGCTGCGGCGGTAGCCGGCGCCGAGCGACCAGGCGAGACCGTGGTCGAGTCGATCCCGCATCCCGGCCGTGTAACCCTGCCGGGGCAGTTCGCCTCCCCCTGCGCCGACGTCGACGAACACTTCGCGCGCCGCCGGCGCGGCGGTGAAGACCTGCACCACGCCGCCCATCGCGTGGCCACCGTACAGCGCCGAGAACGGCCCGCGCACGACCTCGATGCGGGCGACGTCGTACATCGGGATGCCGGTGAAGTTGACGCCGCCGGACAGCGCGTTGTTGAGCGGCTGCCCGTCGATCAGCACCAGCGTGCGCGGCGTGCGCGGAATGCCGCGCAGCGTCAGCGCGCCGACACCCGACGCGGGGAACGACTCGCCGAAGGCGCTGCCGCGCAGGTACAGCCCCGGCACCTCGGCGAGCGCGTCACCGAGCCGGAACACGTTGCGGAGGTCGATCGACTCCTGCGTGACGAGCGACACCGCGGCCGGCGACTCCGACAGCGCCATCGCACTGCGCGTCGCCGTCACCACCACCTGCGGCAGGACGACCTCCGTGCCGGTGTCCGCCTGCGCCGTCGCGGCGAGCACCGTGAGCGCGGCGGCGGCAGCCTTCCCCGCCGGTCGGGTCGTCATCGCTTCCTCCGGTCTCGACGTCGCGGGTACGCGGGTCCGTGCCGGCGTCTGCGATGGCCCTGTCGTCCGATACGACGCAATCTAAGGTGCGGGCCCGTTCCACCCCAATGATGCGCGTTAAGGAAATCGGATTCGCCCGCCGCGACCCGATCCTCGGCACGTCGACGCTGCCCTCGTCGCCACGCTCGGCGCCGCCAGCCGCTGCCGCGCCGTCGGCTTCCGGCTCGAGTCGGGCGGTCATGTACGATGGCGCGGGGCAACGACGTCTGCGCGTCTGCCGCGATGCCTCCTTCCCCATGCCCGACACGCGCCGCCCGCTCGACACACTCGCCGTGACGTCGATGCTGGTGCTGTGCGGCCTGTGGGGATTCCAGCAGGTCGCGGTCAAGCTCGCCGCAGATGGCGTGTCGCTGGTCATGCAGGGCGCGATACGCTCGGCGATCGCTTTCGCGTTGCTGCTCGCGTGGGCGGCGCTGCGACGGATCCGGCTGCTCGAGCGCGACGGGACGCTCGTGCCCGGATTGCTCGCCGGCATCCTGTTCGGTACCGAGTTCGCGATGATCTACGCCGGCCTCGCGCACACGACGGCCGCGCGGATGGTCGTGTTCCTGTACCTCGCGCCCTGCCTCACGGCGCTCGGGCTCGCCTGGTTCGTGCCCGGCGAGCGCCTGACGCCGCTGCAGTGGAGCGGCGTCGCGATCGCCTTCGTCGGCATCGTGTTCGCGTTCCGCGACGGCTTCTCGGCCCACGGCGCATCGACCTGGCTGGGCGACGCGCTCGGCGTCGCGGCCGCCTTCGGCTGGTCGGCGACGACGGTGCTGATCCGCGCGACGTCGCTTGCCCGCGTGACTGCCGCCAAGACGCTCGCGTGGCAGCTCGGCGTATCGGCGCCGCTGATGCTCGCCGTGTCGCTGGCGCTCGGCGAACCCGGTATCGTCGAGCTCACCGGGACGGCACTGGCGAGCCTCGCCTTCCAGGCGGTGATCGTCGCCTTCGCGAGCTATCTGATGTGGTTCTGGCTGCTGACCCGCTACCTCGCGAGCCGGCTGTCCGTGTTCTCGTTCGCGACGCCGCTGTACGGCGTCGCGTTCGGCCATCTCGTGCTCGGCGATCCGCTGTCACCGGCGTTTCTCCTCGCGGCGGGCATGGTCGGCGCCGGAATTGCGCTGGTCAACCTGCGTACGCCGTACCGGGAGCCGGGTTGATGCGTCCCTCCCCGGCCACGACGGACAGACGTACCATTCGACCCCACCCGCCTTGATCATCGACACGATGCGCGCTGCCCTGGGCCTCCTTCTCGCACTCGCCGCATCGCACGCGCTCGGCGTCGATCTGCCGCAGCAACGCATCGTCCCCGGCGGCGTGGCTGTCGTCCAGCTCGGCCCGGCGCCGCAGCCGCCGCAGGTCCGCTACGCCGGCGTACCGGTGCTGGTGACCGGCGCTGCAAGCGGGTGGGTGGCGGTGGTCGGCATCACGCTCGCGGCGAAGCCTGGCCGCGCGACGCTCGAGGTGCAGCGTCCCGGCCGGCCGGTGGAGCAACGGACGTTCGTCGTCGCACCGGTGCGCTATGCCGAGCAGCGCCTCAAGGTGGCGCCGGGGCACGTCGAGCTCGCGCCGGAGGACCTCGCGCGCTACGAGCGCGAGCGAGAGCACCTCGCCCGGATCGCGGCGACGTTCACCGAGACGCCGCCGCCGACGCTGCGTCTCGCGCAACCGACGCCGGGGCCCCGGTCGAGCTCGTTCGGCCTGCGCCGCGTCTTCAACGGCCAGTCGCGCAACCCGCACAGCGGCATGGACATCGCGGCGGCGCTGGGCACCCCGGTGGTGGCCGCGGCGCCCGGCCGGGTCATCGACACCGGCGACTACTTCTTCAACGGCAACACCGTGTGGATCGACCACGGTGCCGGCCTGCTGACGATGTACTGCCACCTCGCCGCGATCGCGGTCAAGGTCGGCGACACGGTGGCGACGGGCACGTCGATCGGCACCGTCGGCGCGACGGGCCGCGTTACCGGGCCCCACCTGCACTGGTCGGTGAGCCTCAACCGCGCGATGGTCGACCCGGCGCTGTTCCTCACCGAGGCACCGGCACCGGCCGCCGCGCGCTGACGTCGGGGTCGGCAGGGACCGATCCGCTCCGCGTGGCGATCGACGCCACGATGTCGAACGCGCTCTGCAGGCCCTCGACGTTGGCGACGTTGCGCCCGACGATGTCGAACGCGGTGCCGGAGGCGCAGGTCGCGATCGGCACCGGCAGCCCGCCGTGGAGCGTGACGCCGCGCGCGAAGCCCAGCAGCTTCATCGCGATCTGACCCTGGTCGTGGTACATCGTGACCACGGCGTCGTAGTCGCCATCGCGCGCGGCGACGAACACCGTGTCGGAGGGCAACGGTCCGTGGGCGTCGACGCCCTCGCCGCGCGCGCGCGCGATGGCCGGCGCGATCACGTCGAGCTCCTCGCGGCCGAGCGAGCCGCCGTCGCCGGCGTGCGGATTCAGGCCCGTGACGGCGATGCGCGGCGACGCGGTGCCGGCCGCGACCAGGTACCGGTGCAGGATGCGCACCGCGTCGACGACGCCGTCCGTGGTGATCGCGTCGGCGACCTCGCGCAGCGGCACGTGCGACGTCACCCGCGACGTCCACAGCGCACCGGTGATGTTGAACTCGGACACGAAGCCGCCGACGCCGAAGAAGTGCTGCATGTAGCGCAGCTCGTCCTCCTCGGCGAGGCCGGCGAGGTGCATCGCGTGCTTGTTGAGCGGCGCGAACACGATCGCGTCGACCGCACCGCTCGCGGCCGCGGCGAGGGCGGCGTCGAGCGCGCGCAGCGCGGCGTGCCCTCCCGCGCGCGTCGCCTTGCCGGGCTCGATGTCGCCGGCGGCGACGAGGTCGAGCGCCTCGAGCCGCGGCCCGCCGGCTTCGCCCCGGCCGAGCGCGACCGTCGCGACGCGCTCGCCGGCCGCGACGATCGTGGGGTCGCTGAACAGCACGATGTCGGCACGCGCGCGGTTTTCCGGTCGCGCGGCGAGCTTGACGCCGATCTCCGGCCCGATGCCGTTCGGGTCGCCGAGCGTGAGCGCGATCCGCGGTCGACGAGGTGCAGGCATTACTCGGCCTTGATGTTCGCGGTACGGATCAGCTTGCCGAAGCGCTCGTATTCCTGCCGGTTCATCTCGGCGAACTGCTCGGCCGTGAGGTTGCCGGGCTCCCCACCGAGGCCCTTGAGCTTGGCCTGCACGTCCGGCAGCGCGAGCGCGCGCTTCAGCTCCGCGGCGAGCCGGTCGACGACGGGCTTCGGCGTCCCGCCGGTGACGAACAGGCCGTACCAGGTGGTCATCTCCGCGGCCGGGTAGCCGGACTCGGCGATCGTCGGCACGTTCGGCAACTCGGGGGAGCGCTGCGTGGAGGTGACCGCCAGCGGCTTGAAGCGGCCGGACTTGATGTGCGGCATCGCCGAGGACGTGGTGTCGAACATCACCTCGACGTTGCCGCCGAGGATGTCGACGTGCGCCTGGCTCGATCCCTTGTAAGGCACGTGGATCATCTTGACGCCCGCGGCCTGGTCGAACGCCTCGCCGGCGATGTGCTGCGTGCTGCCCACGCCCGACGACGCGTAGCGGAGCTCGCCCGGCTTGGCCTTGGCCATCGCGACCAGCTCCTTCACGTCCTTGGCCGGCACCTTGTCGCCGACGACGAGGACGTTCGGTACGACGACCACGAGCCCCACCGGCTGCAGCTGCTTCAGCGGGTCGTAGGAGAGCTTGAGGAGGTGCGGCGCGATCGCCTGCCCGGTGTTCGTCGCGACGAGCAGCGTGTAGCCGTCGCCCGGCGCCTTGGCGGTGAGGTCGGCGGCGATCGTATTCGACGCGCCCGGCCGGTTCTCGACGACGAAGGGCTGCTTCAGCGACTCGGCGAACTTCTCGGCGAGCATCCGGGCGATCACGTCGGTGCCGCCGCCGGCGTTGGCGCCGACCAGGATGCGTACGGGTTTCTGCGGGTAGTCCGCCTGGGCGGACGCGGGACCGGCGGCGAGCGCGAGCGCGGCGCAGGCGGCGGCAAGCAGGGTGCGCATGATTCCTCCTCGATCGTCGGGCGGCGGTCGCGCCCGTTCGACTGCCGATGCTAGGGCCACCTCCCGATAACCGCCAATCGACTTTTGCGATGTCGTGATAGCGGAATAGAATGACTGCCCGCCAAGCGGACTGCCCACCGCGATGTCCCTGCCCCCCTCCGAGCGCGCGTTCACCTCGCGCGTGAAGCTCCGCCAGCTGCTGCTCGTCGCCGCGCTCGACGAGCGCCGCTCCCTGCGCAAGGCCGCCGCCGATCTCGCGATGACGCAACCGGCGGCAACCAAGCTGCTGCGTGACCTCGAAGCGGCGGTCGGCCTTCCGCTCTACACCCGCCACGCCTGGGGCATGGCGCCGACGCCCTACGGCGAGACGCTCGCCCGCTACGCGCGCGGCCTCGTCGCCGAACTCGCGGAGGCGCGCCACGAGCTCGCCGCCCAGGCCGAGGGAGCGCAGGGCAACGTGCGCATTGGCGGCGTCACGGGCGCGATGCCGGGAATTCTCGCGCCGGCCATCCGGCGGATGCAGGCGGAGCGCCCCGGCGTCGCGCTGTTCGTGCTGGTCAACGCGACCGAGGTGCTGTTGGCGGCACTGCGCCAGGGCACGCTCGACGTCGCCGTGTGCCCGCTGCCGGCGGACGCCGACACCGCCGACCTCGTGGTCCGGCGACTGGGCGACGAGCCGCTGCGGATCGTCGCGCGCGCCGGCCACCCGCTGGCACGCGCGCGCCGCGCGGGCGCCGACGCCCTCGTCCGGGTGCCGTGGATCGTGCAGACGCCCGAGAGCCCGCTGCGACGCGACGTCGACGCGATGCTGTCCGCGGCCGGTCTGCGCCTGCCGCGCAGCGTCGTCGAGACGGTGTCGGTGGTCGCCACGCTCGCCCTCCTGCAGGAGAGCGACGCCGTGACCGCGATGCCGAAAGCGCTCGCCGACCACTACGCCCGGTACGGGATGGTGGTCGCCCTGCCGGTCGACCTGGCGGCACCGGCAAGCCGCTACGAACTGGTGACGCGCGCGCGGCGCGAGCTTTCGCCGGCGGCGCGGGCGTTCGTGGCGATGCTCGGGACCGACGCGGCGCGCGCCGCCGTCAGACGTAGTCGACGTTGACGATCTCGTAGGCGCGCACGCCGCCCGGCGCCTGCACCTCGGCCGTGTCGCCCTCGCTCTTGCCGATCAACGCGCGCGCGACCGGCGAATTGATCGAGACCTTGCCGGCCTTGATGTCGGACTCGTCGTCGCCGACGATCTGGTAGACGACGCGCTCACCGCTGTCGAGGTCCTCGATCTCGACGGTCGCGCCGAACACGACGCGACCCTCGGCGTCGATCGACGCCGGATCGATCACCTGTGCGTTGGCGATCTTGCCCTCGAGCTCCGCGATGCGGCCCTCGATGAAGCCCTGCCGCTCCTTGGCCGCGTCGTAGTCGGCGTTCTCGGACAGGTCGCCGTGGGCGCGTGCGTCGGCGATCGCCTGGATGACGGACGGACGCTCGACGGTCTTCAGCCGGTGCAGCTCGGCCTTGACGCGCTCGGCGCCGCGGACCGTCATCGGAATCCTGCTCATGTCGAAGCCTGCTGGAAAAAGCGCAACCGGAAGCGCCTCGGCGCTTCCGGTCCGGCAAGTGTAGTGGAAAAGACCGGCGCTACGAAAGACGGGAATGCAGACCTTGCACCGGATAGGGCACGAGCTCGCGCATCGCCTTCATCCCGATCACGGCCGCCCGGGCGCCGGCGATCGTGGTGAAGGTCGGCACCTGGTCGTTCAGCGCGGCACGGCGGATCATGTAGCTGTCGTGGATCGCGCTCTTCTTTTCCTCGACGGTGTTGACGACCAGCGCGATCTCGTCGTTCTTCAGCATGTCGACGATGTGCGGGCGGCCTTCCGCGACCTTGTTGACCGCGGTCACCGGGATGCCCGCGGCGGACAGCGCCGCGGCGGTGCCGCGCGTCGCGACGATCTGGAAGCCGAGCTCGTGCAGCATGCGCGCGGTCTCGATCGCACGCGGCTTGTCGCCGTTCTTCACGCTCACGAACACGCGGCCCGACGACGGCAGCTTCACGCCGGCGGCGAGCTGGCTCTTGACGAACGCCTCGCCGAACGTCTCGCCCACGCCCATCACCTCGCCGGTGGACTTCATCTCCGGCCCGAGGATCGTGTCGACGCCCGGGAACTTGATGAACGGGAACACCGCCTCCTTCACCGAGTAGTACGGCGGCACGATCTCCCCGCGCACGCCCTGCAGGGCGAGCGAGCGGCCGACCATGCAGCGCGCGGCGATCTTGGCGAGCGGCCGGCCGGTCGCCTTCGACACGAAGGGCACCGTGCGCGACGCGCGCGGGTTGACCTCGAGCACGTAGACGACCTGCCCGTCCTGCTCGTTGCCCTGGATCGCGAACTGGACGTTCATCAGGCCGACCACCGTCAGGCCGCGCGCCATCTCGACGGTCTGCCGGCGCAGCTCGTCCTGCAGCGCCGGCGACAGCGAGTACGGCGGCAGCGAGCAGGCCGAGTCGCCGGAGTGCACGCCGGCCTGCTCGATGTGCTCCATGATGCCGCCGATCAGCACCTCGCGGCCGTCGCAGATCGCGTCGACGTCGACCTCGATCGCGTCGTTGAGGAAGCGGTCGAGCAGCACCGGCGAGTCGTTGCTGACCTTGACCGCCTCCCGCATGTAGCGCTCGAGGTCCTCGGGGGCGTGCACGATCTCCATCGCCCGTCCGCCCAGCACGTACGACGGCCGCACCACCAGCGGATAGCCGATCTCCTCCGCGGCGGCGAGCGCAGCGGCCTCGGTGCGCGCGGTGCGGTTGGGCGGCTGCTTCAGCGAGAGCCGGTGCAGCATCTGCTGGAACCGCTCGCGGTCCTCGGCCATGTCGATCATGTCGGGCGACGTGCCGATGATCGGCACGCCGTTCTTCTCGAGGTCGCGGGCGAGCTTCAGCGGCGTCTGGCCGCCGAACTGCACGATCACGCCCCACGGCTTCTCGACGTGCACGATCTCGAGCACGTCCTCGAGCGTCAGCGGCTCGAAGTACAGGCGGTCGGACGTGTCGTAGTCGGTCGAGACCGTCTCGGGGTTGCAGTTGACCATGATGGTCTCGAAGCCGTCCTCCCGCAGCGCCATCGCCGCGTGCACGCAGCAGTAGTCGAACTCGATGCCCTGGCCGATGCGGTTCGGTCCGCCGCCCAGCACCATCACCTTCCTGCGGTCGGTGGGCTCCGCCTCGCACTCGTCCTCGTAGGTCGAGTACATGTACGCGGTACGCGTCGCGAACTCGGCGGCGCAGGTGTCGACGCGCTTGTAGACCGGCCGCAGCCCGAGCGCGTGCCGGCGCGCGCGCACCTCCGACTCGGTCGGTCTTCGAGCAGGTACGCGAGCCGCCGGTCGGAGAAGCCCTTGCGCTTCAGCTCGCGCAGCTCGTCGCGCGACAGGTCGGCGAGCGTGCGCTGCTCGAGGCGCAGCTCGAGGTCGACGATCTCCTTGATCTGCGCGAGGAACCACGGGTCGATCTTCGTGTACCCGTGCAGCTCCTCGAGCGTCATGCCGATGCCGAACGCGTCGGCGACGTACCAGAGCCGCTCGCCGCGCGGGTAGGCGAGCTCGTCGCCGATCTTGTCCGGGTCGACGCTCTTCAGGTTGAAGCCGTCGACGCCGACCTCCAGGCCGCGCAGCGCCTTCTGCAGCGACTCCTGGAACGTGCGGCCGATCGCCATCACCTCGCCGACCGACTTCATCTGCGTGGTCAGGCGGTCGTCGGCCTGCGGGAACTTCTCGAAGGCGAAGCGCGGCACCTTGGTGACCACGTAGTCGATCGTCGGCTCGAACGAGGCCGGGGTGGCGCCGCCGGTGATGTCGTTGGCGAGCTCGTCGAGCGTGTAGCCGACGGCGAGCTTGGCCGCGATCTTCGCGATCGGGAAGCCGGTCGCCTTCGACGCGAGCGCCGAGGACCGCGACACGCGCGGGTTCATCTCGATCACGACCATGCGCCCGTCCTTCGGATCGATCGCGAACTGCACGTTCGAGCCGCCGGTGTCGACGCCGATCTCGCGCAGCACCGCGATCGACGCGTCGCGCATGATCTGGTACTCCTTGTCGGTGAGCGTCTGCGCCGGCGCCACCGTGATCGAGTCGCCCGTGTGCACGCCCATCGGGTCGAGGTTCTCGATCGAGCAGACGATGATGCAGTTGTCCTTGCGGTCGCGCACCACCTCCATCTCGAACTCCTTCCAGCCGAGCAGCGATCTCCTCGATCAGGAGCTCGTTGGTCGGGCGACAGCGTCGAGCCCGCGCTCCACCATGTCGACGAACTCGTCCTTGTTGTAGGCGATGCCGCCGCCGGTGCCGCCCAGCGTGAACGACGGCCGGAGCACGCACGGGAAGCCGACCGTCGACTGCACCTCGAGCGCCTCCTCGAGCGAGTGCGCGATCCCCGAGCGCGCCGAGCCGAGGCCGATGCGGGTCATCGCCGCCTTGAACTTCTCGCGGTCCTCGGCCTTGTCGATCGCCTTCTTGGACGCGCCGATCAGCTCGACGTCGAACTTCGTCCAGCACGCCCTCGCGCGCGAGGTCGAGCGCGCAGTTCAGCGCCGTCTGCCCGCCCATCGTCGGCAGCAGCGCGTCGGGGCGCTCGCGCTCGATGATCTTCGCCACCATCGGCCAGGTGATCGGCTCGATGTAGGTGACGTCGGCCATCTCCGGGTCGGTCATGATCGTCGCCGGGTTCGAGTTCACCAGGATCACCCGGTAGCCCTCCTCCCGCAGCGCCTTGCAGGCCTGCGCGCCGGAATAGTCGAACTCGCACGCCTGGCCGATGACGATCGGCCCGGCGCCGATGATCAGGATGCTCTCGATGTCGGTGCGCTTCGGCATGGCCTACTTCTTGTCCATGAGCTTCGTGAAACGGTCGAACAGGTACGCGACGTCGTGGGGCCCGGGCTCGCCTCCGGGTGACCCTGGAAGCCGAATGCCGGCCGGTCGGTGCGCGCGATGCCCTGCAGGGTGCCGTCGAACAGCGACACGTGCGTCACCCGCACGTTGGCGGGCAACGTCGCCGGATCGACGGCGAAGCCGTGGTTCTGGCTGGTGATCAGCACCTGGCCGGTGTCGCGGTCCTGCACCGGGTGGTTCGCGCCGTGGTGGCCGAACTTCATCTTCAGCGTGCGCGCGCCGGACGCGAGCGCCCAGCAGCTGGTGGCCGAGGCAGATGCCGAACATCGGCATGCCGGCGTCGACGATCTCGCGGATCGCGGCGATCGCGTAGTCGCAGGGCTCCGGATCGCCTGGACCGTTGGACAGGAAGACGCCGTCGGGCGCGATCGCCAGCACCTCGCGAGCCGGCGTCTGCGCGGGGACCACGGTGACGCGGCAACCGCGCTCGGCCAGCATGCGCAGGATGTTGTGCTTGACGCCGTAGTCGTAGGCGACGACGTGGCAGCGCGGCGCCTCCGGGCGGCGGTAGCCTGCGCCGAGCGCCCAGGTCGATTCCGTCCACTCGTAGGGCGTCCTGCACGAGACCACCTTCGCGAGATCCTGGCCGGCCATCGCCGGCGCCGCCTGCGCGCGGCGCGACGGCGTCCGCGGCGTCGCGATCGTCAGCGCCGCGGCGGCGACGAGGCAGCCGTTCTGCGCGCCCTTCTCGCGCAGGATGCGCGTGAGCTGGCGCGTGTCGATGTCCGCGATGCCGACCACGTTCGACGCGGCCAGGTACGCGGCGAGATCCTGCGTGCTGCGCCAGTTCGAGACGAGTCGCGGCAGGTCGCGGATCACGAGTCCCGCGGCGAACACCCGCCGCGACTCCGCATCCTCGGGGTTGCACGCCGACGTTGCCGATGTGCGGATAGGTCGAGCGTGACGATCTGCCCCGCGTAGGACGGATCGGTGAGGATCTCCTGGTAGCCGGTCATCGCGGTGTTGAACACGACCTCGCCGACCGACTGCCCCGTGGCGCCGATCGAGCGACCACGGAACACCGTGCCGTCGGCGAGCGCAAGCAGGGCGGGAACGTGCGCCGCGAAGAGCGGCGCGTGGGTGGTGTCAGCGGGGGCGTGCGGGGCGTTCATGGCGGGCGAATCCGGAAGCGCGACATGCTGGCGCCGCGGGTGCCGAACGGCCGCCGGGCACGTCGATCGCGGCGACGCCTTTGCGCTTCGCGACGGCGCTCGCGGAACACGGGACCCGTCCCGCAGGCGGCGCACGCGAAAACGGGGAAGGCGCGTTGCCTTCCCCGTTGCAAGGCCTTGAATTCTACCGCGGACGGGCCCCTGCGGGCAATCGGCGTCGCATCGGTGGCGACGCGACAGCGGGCGTCGTCGTCAATACGCTGCCGCAAACCCGCCGTCGACGTGCAGGATGGCACCGGTGACGTAGGAGGCCGCGCCGGACGCGAGGAACACGGCGGCACCGGCGATCTCGTCGGGCCGGCCCCAGCGCCCGGCCGGCGTGCGCCGCGACACCCACGCGGAAAACTCCGCGTCGGCGACCAGTGGAGCATTCATCGGCGTGTCGAAGAAGCCCGGCGCGATACCGTTGACCTGAATGCCGTACGGGGCGAGCTCGACCGCGAGCGCGCGCGTCAACTGCTTGAGGCCGCCCTTGCTCACCGCGTAGGGGACGATGTTTGGACGGCCGAGGTCGCTCGCGAGCGAGCAGATGTTGACGATCTTGCCGGCCCGGCGCGCCTTCATCGACGGCAGCACGGCGCGCGTGACGAAGAACGGGCCGTCCAGGTTCGCTGCCATCAGCGCGCGCCAGTCGTCGTCCGCGTAGGTGTCGAGCGGGCCGCGCTTGTTGACGGCGGCGTTGTTGACCAGGATCCCGATCGGGCCGAGCGCATCCGCCGCCGCCGCCACGCCCGCGGCAGCAGCCCGTGCGTCGGCGACGTCGAACGGCGCCACGTGCACGTGCCAGCCCTCGCCCGCCAACAGGGCAGCCGCGGCGTCGAGCTTCGCCCGGTCGCGGCCGTTGATCGCGACGCGTGCGCCCGCTGCGGCGAGCCCGCGCGCGATGGCGAGGCCGAGCCCGCTGCCGGCGCCGGTCACGAGCGCCACCTGACCATCCAGCGCGAAGGGATTGGCAGTCAACGAGGCCTCACTTCAGTTCGAGCACGTCGGCCATGTCGTAGAGACCCGGCCGGTTCGACGCGAGGCACGCGGCGACGAAGCGCGCGGCGCGCACCGCCCCGCCCGCGAACGTCTGGCGCGACGTGGCCTTGTGCGTGAGCTCGACCCGCTCGCCGGCGCCGGCGAAGATCACCGTGTGCTCGCCGACCACGTCGCCGCCCCGCAGCGTCGCGAAGCCGATGCTGCCGGCGCGGCGCTCCCCGGTCACACCTTCGCGGGCATAGACCGCGGATTCGGCGAGCGTCGTCTGCATCGCGGTCGCCGCCGCCTCGCCGAGTCGCAGCGCCGTCCCGGAGGGCGCGTCCACCTTGTGGCGGTGGTGCATCTCCACGATCTCGACGTCGTAGGCGGGTCCCAGCCGCGCGCGTGGCGAGCTCGACCAGCTTCAGCAGCACGTTGACGCCGATGCTCATGTTCGGCGCGAAGACGATCGGCACGGCGCGCGCATGCGTGGCGAGCTCGGCCCGCTGCGCCGGCGCGAGCCCCGTCGTGCCGGCGACCAGCGCGACGCGTCGGCGCGCGCACGCCGCGGCGTGGGCAAGGGTGCCCTCGGGCCGCGTGAAGTCGATCAGCACGTCGGCGACGGCGAGCGCCCCGTCGACGTCGCTCCGTCACCGCCACGCCCGTGCGGTGCCCGATGCGCTCGCCCGCGTCCTGGCCGACGCAGGCACTGCCCGGGACGTCGAGCGCCGCGGCCAGCGCGAGGTCGGGTGCGGCGAGCACCGCCTCCACCAGCGCCTGCCCCATGCGCCCGCCGGCGCCGGCCACCGCGATGCGCAGGCTCACCAGTTGCCCTTCAGGATGTCGAGCAGCCGCCCGAAGTAGCCCTTGTCGTCCGCCGAGGGCTCGGGGGCGAGCGTACGGTCGGCGGCAATGCGGTTCAGCTGCGCCGCGGACGCGGGCAGCTCGTCGCCTTCCCAGCGCGCGAGCTTGTCGTCGACGAAATACACGGTGAACGCGCGGTGCTCGACCCGCTTGCCGCTGCGCGTGTATTCGTAGACGTAGTCCCAGCGGTTGTCGTGGAAAGCGCTGGTGAGGAGCGGCGTGCCCAGCACCTGGCGCACCTGCGAACGCGTCTGCCCGACCTTGAGCTTCTCGACCAGGTCCTGCGTGAGGTAGTTGCCCTGGTTGATGTCGAGCTTGTACACGCCGAACTGCTGGATGTCGGGCATGTAGGTCTTCCACGTCCCGCACCCGGCGAGGAGCACGGCGAGGACGGCGACGACCGCAAGGCGAGGGGCATTCACGGAGCGGCGGGCAGGAGCGTTGAGGAGTGGCTATTATAGGCGGACAACCGCCCGATCCCCCGGGACGACCAGCGACGGAGCCCGACGATGAGCAATGCACAGGATCTGAAGACCGCGGGCCTCAAGGCCACGGTCCCCCGGCTCAAGATCATCAACCTGTTCGAGACGTCCCCGGAGCGGCACCTGACCGCCGAGGAGGTGTATCGGCTGCTTCGCGCCGACGGCTTCGACATCGGCCTCGCCACCGTCTACCGCGTGCTGACGCAGTTCGAGCAGGCCGGCCTCCTGATGCGGCACCACTTCGAGTCGGGCAAGGCGGTGTTCGAACTGAACGAGGGATCGCACCACGACCACCTCGTGTGCATGCAGTGCGGGCGCGTCGAGGAGTTCTACGACGCGGAGATCGAGAAGCGTCAGCACAAGATCGCCGCCGAGCGCGGCTTCGCGATCACCGAGCACGCGCTCTACCTCTACGCCGACTGCACGAAGCCCCGCTGCCCGCACAGGAAAGCCAACGGCTGACCGCGCTATGTTGGTGGGCCCGCCGTTTCGCGGTCCGCCTCGCGGCGGCTGAAGTCGGCGAGCCGGAAGCCGAGCAGCCACAGCGTGCCGAAGTACGCCGCACCGGCCGCGGCGATCACGAGGCCGAGGCGGCCGACCCGGGTCCACAGGCCGGCCTCGATCCAGTAGCTCGCCGGCCCGGCGAGTGAGGCGAGCACCGCGGCGAGCACGCCCAGCGCCACGACGAGACGGCTTCGCGAAACCGAGCCAGCCCGGCGACGGCACGTAGTGGCGGCGGCGATAGAGGAACGTGAAGAGGAGCCCGGCGTTCACGCAGGCGCCGAGGCTCGTCGCCAGCGTGAGCCCGCCGTGGCCGAGCGGCCACATGAGCGTCAGCGCCAGCGCCTGCGTGACCAGCACCGTGAAGAACGCGATCTTCACCGGCGTCCTCAGGTTCTGCCGCGCGTAGAAGCCGGGCGCGAGGATCTTGACCAGGATCAGCGCGGCGAGCCCCACCGCATAGCCGATCAGCGCCGTGCGCACCTGGAACACGTCGTGCGGCGTGAACCGGCCGTACTGGTAGAGCGTCGCGATCAGCGGCACCGCGAGCAGCCAGAGCGCGATCGCGGCCGGCAGCGCGAACAGCAGCGCGACGCGCATGCCCCAGTCGAGCAGCGCCGAATACTGCACGTGGTCGGCGTCGGCGTGGTGCTTCGCGAGCGACGGCAGGATCACGGTGCCGATGGCCACGCCGAGGAGCGCGCTCGGGAATTCCATCAGCCGGTCGGCATAGGTGATCCAGGAGATCCGGCCGTCGCCGAGCCAGGCGGCGAGCTGGGTATTGATGAGCGCCGAGATCTGCGCGGCGGACACGCCGAGCGCCGCCGGCCCCATCGCGATGAGCACGCGGCGCACGCCCGGGTCGCGCCACGCGAACGACGGGCTCGGCAGCATGCCGAGGCGCGCGAGCGGTCGCAGCTGCAGCCCGAGCTGGAGCACGCCGCCGATCGCCACGCCCCACGCGAGCGCAAGCACCGGCGGGTTCACGTGCGGCGCGAGGAAGATCCCCGCGCCGATGATCGAGAGGTTGAGGAGCACGGGCGTGACGGCGGGAATCGCGAAGCGGCGGTGCACGTTCAGCACGCCGCCCGCCAGCGACACGAGCGAGACGAACAGGATGTACGGGAACACGATGCGGATCATCTGCGCCGTGAGGTCGACCTTGCCCGGGGTCTTCTCGAAGCCGGCAGCGAGCAGGTAGACGAGCCAGGGCGCGGCGAGGATGCCGAGGATCGACACGACGAGAAGCACGACGGCAAGCAGCGTCCCCACGCTGCCGACCAGCGCCCGCGTGGCGTCCGGGCCGCGCTGCCGCTGATACTCGGCCAGGATCGGCACGAACGCCTGCGAGAACGCGCCCTCGGCGAACATGCGGCGCAGGATGTTCGGCAGGCGGAAGGCGGCCTCGAAGGCGTCCATCTGCGCGCCGGCCCCGAACAGCACCGCCTTCAGGCTTTCGCGGACGAGCCCAGTGATGCGCGACAGCAGCGTCATCGCGCTGACGGTCGTCGCGGCGCGCAGCAGGTTCATGAGCGGCAGGCCGCGCCCGCTGGGAACGGTGCGGTCGGCGGGGGGGCGGGGTGCGGCAAGCGTGGGGGCAACGTCGGAATCGGGTGCCCGGCCCCGACGGCAGGAGGCGGCTTGCCCGAGAGCTGGAAACAGCGTATTATCGTTGGTCTTTTTCCCTGCACGTCAAAAGCTCAAAGGAATTCGGATCATGGCCAATACGGCGCAAGCCCGCAAGCGCGCCCGGCAGTCGGAAGCGACGCGCGCCCGCAACGCGAGCCTCAAGTCGGCGCTTCGCACCGCGGTGAAGAAAGTGCGCAAGGTGATCGCCGGCGGCGACAAGGCCGCCGCGGCGAAGCAGCTCGTCGAATCCCAGTCGGTGATCGATCGCATCGCGGACAAGAAGATCGTCCACAAGAACACCGCCTCGCGCACCAAGTCGCGCCTCGCGCAGGCGATCAAGGGCATGGCCTAGCGCCGGGACGGCATGGCGCTGCGCCGCAGGGCGCACGGCCACGCATCGCCGAAGGGCGCCCGTCGCGGGCGCCCTTTTGCTTTGGTACGGCCTGCGCAGTGTGCATGCTAGTATTTTGCTTTGCCAGCGTCGGCCGGCGCTGGCCGGAGGCGCAACGCATGTCCCCCGCCCCCACGCACTTTCTCCAGTTCAGCGACTTCTCGCGCGAGGAGTTCGAGCACCTCTTCGAGCGCACGCGGTGGATCAAGGAGCGCTTCAAGCGCTACGAGCTCTACCAGCCGCTGCGCGACCGGACCCTCGCGATGGTGTTCGAGAAGGCCTCGACGCGCACCCGCGTGTCGTTCGAGGCCGGCATGAACCAGCTGGGCGGCATCGCGATCAACCTGAACCGCCACGACACGCAGCTGTCGCGCGGCGAGCCGATCGAGGACGTCGCCCGCGTGATCTCGCGGATGGTCGACGTCGTGATGATCCGCACGTTCGAGCAGTCGATCATCGAGCGCTTCGCCGCGCACTCGCGCGTCCCGGTGATCAACGGCCTCACCAACGAGTACCACCCCTGCCAGATCCTCGCCGACCTCTACACGTTCCTCGAGCACCGGGGCCCGGTCGGCGGCAAGACCGTCGCCTGGATCGGCGACTCGAACAACGTCTGCATGACCTGGCTGCAGGCGGCCGCGATCTTCGGCTTCACCGTGCACGTGTCGGCGCCGCCGGGCTACGCGGTGCCGGAGGCCGTCGCGCGGACGCTCGACGCGCGCCACTACCGGTCGTTCGCGGATCCGGTCGAGGCGTGCCGCGGCGCCCACCTGGTGACCACCGACGTCTGGACCAGCATGGGCTTCGAGGCGGAGAACGAGGCCCGCCGCAAGGCCTTTGCCGACTGGCAGGTCGACGCCGACATGATGCGTGTCGCCGCCCCCGACGCGGTGTTCATGCACTGCCTGCCGGTGCATCGCGGCGAAGAGGTCGCCGCCGAGGTGATCGACGGGCCGCAGAGCGTCGTCTGGGACGAGGCCGAGAACCGCCTGCACGCGCAGAAGGCCCTGCTCGAGTACCTCGTCTGCGGCCGCGTGCAACCCTGACCGGGAGGACGACGATGGAAGAGGCGATGTTCGACCACGTGGGCATCACGGTGCGCGACGTGGGGCGCTCGCGCGCGTTCTACGCCGCCGCGCTCGCGCCGCTCGGCATCCGCGAGCTGATGGAATTCGAGGGCGCCGCGGCCTTCGGACGCGACCAGCCGCAATTCTGGATCATGCAAGGCGACCCCGGGCAGTCGACGCCCCGCACCCACGTCGCATTCGCGGCGACGGGCCGGCTCGAGGTCGACACGTTCCATCGCGCGGCGCTTGGCGCGGGGGGCGTCGACCACGGCGCGCCGGGCCTGCGCCCGCACTACCACGAGAACTACTACGGCGCCTTCGTGCTCGACCCCGACGGACACAACATCGAGGCGGTCTGCCACCGCGCCCCCTGAACGCACCGCCCGCAATCCTCCGGAGACCCTGCCCATGCACCGCCGCCGCCTGCTCGCCAGCCTCGCCTCGATCGCCGCCGCCTTTGCGCTCGCCGCCCCTGCCGCGACGGCGCAGGGCTGGCCCGACAAGGCGGTGCGCATCCTCGTGCCTGCGCCGGCCGGCAGCTCGCTCGACGTGCTCGCGCGCACGATCGCCGAGAAGCTCAAGGACAAGTTCGGCGCCACGGTGATCGTCGAGAACAAGCCGGCGGCGGGCGGCACGGTGGCGACCGCCGAGGTCGCGAAGGCGGCGCCCGACGGCCACACGCTGCTGCTCGGCTTCAACGGCCCGCTCGCGACGGGTCCGCTGGTGCAGAAGGTGCCCTACGACGTGCAGAAGGACCTCGCGCCGGTCGTGATCACGTCGAGCCAGCCGAACGTGCTCGCAGTGAACGCCGCGCTGCCGATCAAGTCGGTGGCCGACCTCGTGGCCTGGTCGAAGGCGAACCCGGGCAAGCTCAACTTCGCGTCGGTGGGCAACGGGAGCTCGTCGCACCTCAACGCCGAGCTCCTCAAGGCGATGTCGGGCATCGACGCCGTGCACGTGCCCTTCAACGGCTCGCCGCCGGCAGTCCTTGCCACCGTGCAGGGCGAGACGCAGATGATGTTCGCGGTGATGCAGCCGTTGCAGGCGCAGGTGCAGGCCGGCAAGCTGCGGGCGATCGCCGTGACGACGCCGAAGCGCTTCCCGCTGCTTCCGGACATCCCGTCGATCGCCGAGTCCGGCTACCCCGGGTTCGAGGCGCTCGCTTGGAACGGACTGGTCGCGCCGGCGGGCACGCCGCGCGCCGTGATCGACAAGATCAACGCCGAGGTCAACGCGATCCTGAAGCTGCCCGACGTCGCGCAGAGGATGAACGCCGCGGGCTTCGACCTGATCGGCGGCACGCCCGAGGACTTCACGAAGCTGATCGCCGCCGAGTCGGCGCGCTGGACGCCGGTGGTGAAGCGCCTCGGCATCGTCGCCAACTGAAACCAGGGTCAGACTCGGGAAAGTAGGGTCAGACTCGACTTTCCGTCACATTTCACGACTGCCGGGCCGCTGCGCTGATGGAAAGTCGAGTCTGACCCTACTTTCCCTCTACTTTCCGTTCAGGACTTGTCGTTGAGCTGCGGCAGCGGCGAGCCCTCGGCCGGGCGCAGCAGGCCGGTCTTCACGTACGTGACGAGCTTCTCGCGGGTGTCGGCGATGTCGAGGTTGCGCATCGTCAGCTGCCCGATGCGATCCTGCGGCGTGAAGAACACCTCGTCGCCCTTCTCCATCGTGAGGCGCTCGGGCTTGTAGGTGAGGTTGGGGCTCGTCGTGTCGAGGATCGAGTAGTCGTTGCCGCGGCGCAACTCGACCGTCACTTCGCCGGTGACCGCGCGTGCCACCCAGCGCTGCGCGGTCTCGCGCAGCATCATCGCCTGCGGGTCGAACCAGCGGCCCTGGTACAGCAACCGGCCCAACCGGCGCCCGTGGTCGCGGTACTGCTCGATCGTGTCCTCGTTGTGGATGCCGGTGACGAGGCGCTCGTACGCGATGAACAGCAGTGCCATGCCCGGCGCCTCGTAGACGCCGCGGCTCTTCGCCTCGATGATCCGGTTCTCGATCTGGTCGCTCATGCCGAGGCCGTGGCGGCCGCCGATCGCGTTGGCCTCGAGCACGAGCGCGACCTCGTCGGCGAAACTCTGCCCGTTCAGCGCCACCGGCCGCCCCTCGTCGAAGCGCACGGTCACGGTCTCGGGCCGGATGGCGACGTCCTCGCGCCAGAACGCCGCACCCATGAGCGGCTCGACGATCTTCATGCCCTTGTCGAGGAACTCGAGGTCCTTCGCCTCGTGCGTCGCACCGAGCAGGTTGGAGTCGGTCGAGTAGGCCTTTTCGGTGCTCATCCGGTAGCCGAACCCCGCGCGAGCGAGGTACTCGGACATCTCCTTGCGGCCGCCCAGCTCGTCGATGAACTTCGCGTCGAGCCAGGGCTTGTAGACGCGCAGGCTCGGGTTGGCGAGCAGGCCGTAGCGGTAGAAGCGCTCGATATCGTTGCCCTTGTACGTGCTGCCGTCGCCCCAGATGTGGACGTCGTCGTCGCGCATCGCGACGACCAGCATCGTGCCGGTGACCGCGCGGCCCAGCGGCGTCGTGTTGAAGTACGTGAGCCCCGCGGTGGTGATGTGGAACGCGCCCGCCTGCAGCGCCGCGATGCCTTCGGCGACGAGCGCCGCACGGCAGTCGACCAGCCGTGCAGCCTCGGCCCCGTACTGCTTCGCGCGGCGCGGGATCTCGTCGTAGTCGGGCTCGTCCGGCTGGCCGAGGTGCGCCGTGTACGCGTACGGGATCGCACCCTTCGCGCGCATCCAGTGCAGCGCCGCGCTCGTGTCGAGTCCGCCGGAAAAGGCAATGCCGACCTTCTGGCCGACGGGCAGGTCCTGCAGGATGTGCGACATGTCGAGGCTGGCCGGAACGCAATGGCGTCCATTCTAGCGGAGGCGTACCGCGCTCCGGGCGCGGCTGCGCGGCCGGGCTGGCAGCGTCCGCCGTCGCAGCCGGCGGCACGGCGCCCGGTTGCGCTTGCTAACATCGCCCGATGCAGAACCGCGACCAGTCTTCGTGACCGACGACCGCACCCCTGCCGCCGCGCCGGAGCCGCCTTCCGGCGCCGCGCTGCGGGCGCTCGCCCGTGCCGTCGAGCTGACCCAGTCCGGGCGGCTCGATGACGCCGAGACGGTCTACGCGAAGCTCCTGGCGCAAGCGCCGCGCGACCCGACCGTCCTGATCAATGCCGGGGTGCTGGCACTGTCGCGCGGCGACGTCGCGGGCGCCCTGGCGCGCCTCGCGCGTGGAGTGGAGGTCGTGCCGAACAATGCGATCGCGCACGGCAACCTCGGCTTCGCGCTGCTCGCCGCCGGGCACGTCGGCGAAGCGCTCGTCGCGCTGGAGCGGGCGGTCGCGATCAAACCCGATTTCGCGCAGGCGCACAACAACCGCGGCATCGCGCTCGAACGGCTCGGACGACGGGTGGAGGCGCGTGCGGCGTTCGAGCGGGCACTCGCGCTCGTCCCCGCGTACCCCGATGCCGCGACGAACCTCGGCGAGCTCGCGAACCGCGACGGCGACGCGGCCGCCGCGCGTGCTGCGTTCCTGCGCATCCGCGGCGCGTCGCCGCTACCGGCCCGCGCCGGACTCGCCTTCGCCGACGCGCTGGACGGACGGCTCGACGCAGCGCGCCACGCGCTCGAGGCGCTTGTGGCGGAGTCGCCCGGGAGCGCCGCGCTCTGGCAGACGCTGGGCACGGTCCGCAACTGGGCGTGGCAGCACGACGAGGCCGAGTCGGCCTTCCGCCAGGCGCTCGACCTCGAGCCCGGCAATCGCGACGCGCAGTTCGGCATCGCCGCGACGCTGCTGTCACGGGGGCGCTACGCGGAGGGCTTCGCGGCATTCGAGGCCTCGCGCGCGGGGCTTGCCCCGGACGCGCCGAGGCTTCGTGCGCTGCCGGTCTGGGACGGGGGACCGCTCGACGGTACGCTCGTCGTGTATCCCGAACAGGGCTACGGCGACGTCGTCCAGTTCGCGCGGTTCCTGCCCGCGCTGCGGGCGCGCGCGGGACGGATCGTCGTGCATCTCGACGGCTATTGGGCCCCGCTCGCTCCGCTGCTCGCAACGCTCGCCGGCGTCGACGCGGTGTCGACGACGCCGGACGCGCTGCCGGCGGACCGCGCGTCGGCGCGCGTCTCCGTGCTGTCGCTGCCGCATCTCGCCGGCGCGCGGTCCGACGCGCTGCCTGCGGCACCGTATCTCGCCGTCCCCGCCGAGCGGCGGGACGCGTGGCGTGCGCGCGTAGCGGCACTGCCGGCCCCACGCGTCGGTCTCGCCTGGTCGGTGCGCGCGCGCGACGATCACGGCTACGTCGCGCGGCAGCGCACGCTCGACGGCGACCACCTGCGCCCCTTGCTCGACGTGGGCGGAGTTACGTTCGTCTCGCTGCAGCCGGGTGCGGCCGGAGCTCCTGGCGCACTGGGTGCCCGCGGCGAGCGCGTCGTCGACATGGGCCGGTCGATCGCCGACTTCGGCGACACCGCCGCGCTGATCGAGGCGCTCGACCTCGTGATCAGCACCGACACTGCCGTCGTGCACGTCGCCGGCGCACTCGGCAAGCCGGTGTGGATGCTCGACCGGTTCGCGAGCTGCTGGCGCTGGCGCCTGTCCGCGTCGGGCTCACCCTGGTACCCCACGCTGCGCATCTTCCGGCAGCAGCGTTTCGGCCACTGGGAGGACCCGGTGCACCGGGCCGCCACGGCGCTCGCGCAGTGGCGCGACGCGCATTGAAGCGTCACGCCCCTAGAACCCGACGCGCGCCCGGCGCCCGCAGAGCTTCTTCGCGTCGATGTCCTCGGCGACGAGCTGCTCGCGCCCGGCGAGCTGCGCGGTGCCGAAGGCGTCGAGCAGGAGCTTCTTCATGTCGCGCGGCGGGATGGCCGACAGGCGCTCGAGCACGGCTTCCGAGGGCTCGGGCGGAAACGGCCACCGGTGCGCGTCGACGATCTCGCGATAGACGGCGAGCGCGATGCGGCGCGATCCTTCGGCGTCCGGTCGCCCGATCGCATAGACGTTCATCCGGTTCAGGATCGGCTCGGGAATCGCGCTCTCGTCGTTGGCGGTCGCGACCCACAGGATGTGGGACGCATCGATGCCGACGTCGATGTACTCGTCCTTGAAGTGCGACGCGGTGTCCCGCTCGAGCAGCGCGTAGAGCGCCCCCATCGGGTCGTAGCGGTGGTCGCCGCCCGACTTGTCGATCTCGTCCAGCACGACCACGGGATTCGCGTACTCCCCCTCGATCAGCGTCTGCGCGACCTTGCCCGGCCGGGCGTTGTGCCACTGCGCGGACGCGCCAGTCAGCACCCAGCCCGCGGTGAGCGAGCTCATCGACACGAACTCGTAGCCGGTGCCCAGCGCCCCGGCGAGTCGCTTGGCGAAGTGGGTCTTGCCGAGCCCCGGCTCGCCGACCAGCAGGATCGGCGTGAACTGCAGCGCCTCGCGGCCGGCGACCGCGAGGGCGACGAACTTGCGGATGTCGTCGATCACGTCGCCGAAATTGGGGGCGGCGCCGTAGAGGTCGTCGACCGCCTTGTGCGATGACGGCTTGATGATGTAGCGCGAGCCGCCCAGTTCCCGCATCCGGTCGTACCAGCCCTTCAGGCCGTCGTTGCGCTTCGCCGCGCTGTCCTCGAGCGCCCGGTCGACGTCGGCGACCGAGTAGATGGGTTGCAGGTCGGCAAGCGGAATCACGGGTTCCATGCGCGCGCACCTCCGTGGCGGAAGCGATGCACTAAACATGCCAAAGCCGGGCCGGGGTTTCAAGAGGGCGGGGCCGGACAGGTGCCCGACGGCCGTCCCGCCGGCCAGGGGCAACGCGACCGTCGCCGGTGCCGCCCGCGCCCCCGCACCGCATCGATGCGCCGCGCCTGCGGTTTGCACCATCGCGCCGCGGCGTGCTAGCGTCGCCGACGAACGTTCCCGGAACCGCCGCCATGCCCTCCTTCGACATCGTCTCCGAAATGAACACCGTCGAGCTCCGCAATGCGGTCGACCAGGCCAACAAGGAAATCGGCACCCGCTTCGACTTCAAGGGATCGGACGCCCGGGTCGAGTTGGCCGACAAGGCGCTCACGCTCTTTGCCGACGACGAATTCAAGCTGAAGCAGGTCGCCGACGTGCTCACCGCCAAGCTGGCCAAGCGGGGCGTCGACGTCCGCGCGCTCGAGTACAAGGACCCGGAGAAGATCTCGGGCAACAAGCAGAAGCAACCGGTGGTCGCCCGCACCGGCGTCGATCAGGAGCGTGCGAAGAAGATCGTCAAGCTGCTGAAGGACAGCAAGCTGAAGGTGCAGGCGTCGATCCAGGGCGACGCCGTGCGCGTGTCCGGCGCCAAGCGGGACGACCTGCAGGCGGCGATCGCGCTGGTGAAGAAGGCGATCACCGACTACCCGCTGCAGTACGAGAACTTCCGCGACTGAGCGCGGCCCGGTCCCGGGGCTCTGCGTGCCCGGCGCCGCGCGCCACCCGACCGCCGATGAAGGCGCCACTCCTCTACGCCGCGGCGAAGCTCGAGACCGCACGACTGGAACTCGAGCCGCTCGCGGTCGTCCACGCGGCGTCGATGTACGAGGGCTTTGCCGACGCGCGCATGTACGCGTGGGTGGACGCGGCGCCGCCCGCCGACGTCGCCGAGCTGGCCGAGCGCTTCGCCCGCGTCGTCAATCCGTATGGGCGCGCGGGCGAGCTGTGGCTCAACTGGGCCGTGACCCGCCGCGACGACGGTGCGCGCGTCGGCGTCGTCGAGGTGACGCTGCGCGACGACCGGGTCGCCTACCTCGCGTGCTACGTGTTCCCGCGGCACGCGCGGCAGGGCTTCGGCCACGAGGCCTGCACCGCGGCGATCGACCACCTGTGGCGGGCCTACGACGCCCGCGAGATCCGCATCGAAACCGACTACCGCAACGTGCCGGCACGCTGCCTCGCCGAGTCGCTGGGCTTCGCGCGCCGGCGGCGCGTCAGGCACGGCGCGCTGCGCGGCGCGCCGACCATCCACTACCGCTACCGGCTGTGGCGGGCAGTCAGCTGAGATCGGCTGCAAGCGCCGCGCGCGTTGCGTCCCCGACCCGCGGCACTTCGGCGCGGTAGTTCGGGTGGTCGACGCCGATGCCGAGGCCCACGCCGTACTTGAGCGCCGCGACCATCTCCTTCGTGAGTTCGAAGCGGAGGAAGTGCACCGAGGAGGTCTTCTCCTCGTTCTCCCGGTCGAGGTCCTCGTCCGCGATCGCGTGCACGCGCGGGCAACCCTCGACCTGCACGTAGACGCGGTCCTCGACGCCCTTGAGGCCCGCGAGCGCGCGCCGGCGCTCGTCGACGTCCTCGTACTCGATCAGCATCGTCGCCTTGAAGTTGCTGCCGTCGGGAACCAGCGGGTTGTAGGCGTCGAGCTCGCCCTGGATGCCCTCTTCCTCGAAGATCTTCTCGATGCGCAGCATTTCCTGGATCTGGTAGCGCATCGTCAGCTCGTCCTCGAAGACCAGCGTCACGTGCTCGCCCAGGTGCACGGTGCGCGCCTTCTTGTGCGCGATCACCTTCGCGCGAAAGTCCTTGCGGGCCTTGGCGTAGGCCTCGAGGGACATCAGGGATTCCCGCGTGATGCGCGGCATCGTCGGCTCCTTCGTTGCGGTGCTCATCGTCGTGTCCATGTCAGTCCGAAGGGCCGCCCCGAGGAACTGATCTGCCCCCACCGGGGGCAGCGAGCGGAGCGAGCGTGGGGGGATGTTTCATCTCAGGCGTCGAGCCCGTAGGCAATGCGGATCAGCGTGATCGGGTGCTCCTTGCGGCCGCGCATCGTGCCGCCTTCGGTGATCCCCTGGGTGATGCGGCGTCCGGCGATCGGGCAGTCGGAGCTCACGTAGTCGGGGTCGGTCTCGTGCATCCGCCTGAACACCGGCTTGCCGATCTTCATCGACGACGCGTAGAACTCCTGCTTCACGCCGTACGTGCCGTCGTGGCCGGCGCAGCGCTCGACCGTGTTCACCTCGGTACCGGGCACCCATTCGAGCACCTCGCGGGTCTTCTGCCCGACGTTCTGCACGCGCGAGTGGCAGGGGATGTGGTAGCTGACCTTGCCGAGCGGCTGCTTGAAGTCCTTCTTCAGCAGGCCGTCCTTGTCGCGCAGCACCAGGTACTCGAACGGGTCGAACATCGCCTCCGCGACAGCCTTGACGTCGGCATCGTCGGGGAACATCAGCGGCAGCTCCTGCTTGAACATCAGCGTGCACGACGGGATCGGCGTCACGATCGCGTAGCCCTCTCGCGCCAGGCCGACGAGCTGCGCTATGTTGATGTCCTTGAGCTTCTCCACCTGCTCGAGGTCGCCGAGCTCGAGCTTGGGCATGCCGCAGCAGGCCTCCGCCGCGGCGATCGTGAACGGGATCTCGTTGTGCCCGAGGATCTTGGTCAGGTCGCGGCCGATGCCCGGCTCGTTGTAGTTGACGTAGCAGGTCGAGAAGATCGCGACCTTGCCCGGCGTGCGCTGCCCGTTCTTCACCGGCCACGCGAGGGACTTCTCGAAGCCCTTGCGGAACGACTTGGTCGCGTAGGGCGGCAGCGCGGCCTCCTTGGCCACACCGAGCGCCTTTTCCATCAGCGCACGCGTCGCCGGCGTGCGGTTTGCCCAGTTCACCGTCTGCACGACGACCGGGATCGTCGCCAGCTTGCCCAGCCGGTCGGTACTGGTGAGCAGCCGGTCGCGGAAGCGCGCGCCCTCCTGCTTGAAGTGAACCGCCTTCGCGCGGAGCATCAGGTGCGGAAAATCGAGGTTCCACGGGTGCGGCGGCACGTACGGGCACTTCGTCATGTAGCAAACGTCGCACAGGTAGCACTGGTCGACGACTTTCCAGTAGTCCTTCTTGTCGACCCCGTCCATCTCCCCGGTCTTGCCCTCGTCGACGAGGTCGAAGAGCGTGGGGAACGACTGGCACAGGCTGATGCAGCGGCGGCAGCCGTGGCAGATGTCGAACACCCGCTCCATCTCCTTGTAGAGCGACTGCTCGTCGTAGAAATCGGGATTGCGCCAGTCGAGCGGGTGGCGCGTGGGCGCCTCGAGGCTGCCTTCGCGGGTGGTCATAGCCTTATCGTCCGAAAATCCCGCTGGAAACTCGCGGGATTTTCGGCCGGGAACAGTTGGCTCGGAAACCTCGGGGCGGCCCTTCGGTTTCCGAGCGGGAACGGCACGAAACGACGCGTGCCACCGGGCGCGGCAACGATATGCCGATCAATCGGCCAGCGCGTCCAGGGCCTTCTGGAAGCGGTTGGCGTGCGAGCGTTCGGCCTTGGCGAGCGTCTCGAACCAGTCGGCGATCTCGTCGAAGCCCTCGTCGCGGGCGCTCTTCGCCATGCCGGGGTACATGTCGGTGTACTCGTGCGTCTCGCCGGCCACCGCGGCCTTCAGATTCTGGCGCGAGCTGCCGATCGGCAGGTCGGTCGCCGGGTCGCCCACCTGCGCGAGGTAGTCGAGGTGGCCGTGCGCGTGACCGGTCTCGCCTTCGGCGGTCGAGCGGAACAGCGATGCGACGTCGTTCTGGCCTTCCACGTCCGCCTTGTTTGCGAAGTACAGGTAGCGGCGGTTCGCTTGCGACTCGCCCGCGAACGCGGCCTTCAGGTTGTCGTGCGTCTTCGTGCCTTTGAGCGACTTCATCGGACATCTCCTCTCGAGGTTGGCCACCGACCACGGCGATGGCGGTGGCGGTGACTAAGGGGACTCCGGCGGCCCGATCGGGCTTCCGGCGACTTAAACATTGTCCTGCCGCAGACCCGATACGTCCAATCGATTCCGCTAATCCGGACGATAGGCCGGGATTAATCTCGCGGAGACCGCGTTCTCGGCAAATGCAGGCCGACGCGGGTGATCCGCCCGTGCTCCATTTCGCTCACGGAAAGGCGCAGCCCGCCGACGACGGCAACGTCGCCTTCGGCGGGCGCCCGACCGAGCGCCTGCCGCAGCGCCTCGGCCAGGGTGCGTTCGTCGGCTGCGCCGTCCAGACCTGCTGCGCCGTAGAGTCCCGCGACCTCGGCGAGCCGCACATCGCCGGCGAACTCGAAGTCGCCGAACGCCGCGTGCCAGAACGTCGCGGCGTCCTCGCGGAACCACTGTGCGAGCTCGGCCTCTGCGTACGGCGTGGCGATGAATCCGACCAGGTCGCCCGGCGCGAGCGGCCCCGCCTCGGCGGGTGGCAGCGACGCCTCGGCCCGTACGACGTTGACCACGCGGGATCCCGCGGGCCAGTCGACCGACCGGGCGTCGACGCCCAACAGCGGCCCTGCCGTCTCGACGCGGAATTGCACGAACGATGCCGGCGCGGGGCCGAGCGGATCCAGCGCGACGCGCGCCGAGGGCTCGGCGAGCGGCGGCAGCGTCACGCGCAGCGCGCGGGCCATGCGCGCGACCGTGGTGCCCTGCAGCAGCAGCGACGCGATCGCGACGACGAAGGCCACTTCGAAGATCAGCGCCGCGTCCGGGACGCCCGCGAGCAACGGGAACACGGCGAGCACGATCGGCACCGCGCCGCGCAGGCCCACCCAGCTGATGTAGACGACCTCGCGCAACGAGAACCGGAACCACGGCAGGACCACCGCCACCATCGCCGGCCGCACGACGAACATCAGCAGCAGCGCCAGCGTGAGCGCGGGCACCAGCGAATCGACGAGGTACCGGGGCGTCACCAGCAGCCCGAGCAGCAGGAACATGCCGCACTGGGCGAGCCACGCCAGGCCGTCGAGCGCACGCAGCGTGTCCTCGCCGACGCCGGTGCGACGGTTCCCGGCCAGGAGCCCGGCCACGTACACCGCGAGGAAACCGCTGCCCCCGAGGAGGTTGGTCGCCGCGAACACCGCGACGCCGCCGGAGACGAGCCACAGCGACTGCAGCGCATCGCCGAGCAGTCCCCGGCGTCGCAGGATCAGCAGCGTCCGGCTCAGGCCCTCCCCGGCCACGACCCCGGCCACGAGGCCGATGCCGAACTGCTGCGCCAGATCGAGCGCGAGCGACACGGCGTCCGCCTGCTCCGGGCGCGTGATCGCGGCAATCAGAGTGACGGTGAGGAACACCGCCATCGGATCATTGGCGCCCGACTCGATTTCGAGCGTCTGTCCGACGCGCGGCGAGAGGCGCAGGCCACCGGCCTTGAGCAGCGCGAACACCGCGGCCGCGTCGGTGGAGCCGACGATCGCGCCGACCAGCAGGCCGACGGGCCACGAGAAGCCGAACAGCCAGACGGCGAGCGCACCCGTCAACGCGGCCGTGATGGCGACTCCGAACGTGGCCAGCGCGAGCGACGGCCAGAGTGCGGCCCGGAACGTGGCGAAGCGCGTGCGCAGGCCGCCATCGAGCAGGATCACCGCCAACGCCAGGTTGCCGACGAGGTAGGCGGTCTCGTGGTCGTCGAACATGATGCCGCCCGGCCCGTCCTCGCCCGCGAGCATGCCGACGACGAGAAACACGAGCAGCAGCGGCACCCCGGCGCGCTGCGAGAGCGCGCCGAACGCGAGCGCGCCGAAGACGGTCACGGCGCCGATCAGTAGCCCTTGCTGGATCCAGTCCATGGCGTCGGTTCGAGGAGGGGCCAGTACGGAACACATTCGGGCCGCGGGGCGCACCGCGCCTCTGGGCGCGGATCGCGCCACGTGCCCGGGCGCCGTCGACCGGCACCTCCCCGCACTTTGCCACACGCGAACGCGGGACCCGGGCGCACCTGCCACCGCGCAACGTGCTGCGCCGCGCGATGGCAGCCCTTCCTGCAGTACGGATAGACTCCCGCATCGGACCCGGCGGCGGCTGACCCTCAGCGGTGACGACAGCATGCTGCCGCGCGCTCCCGATGGAGACGAACACCATGATTCGCCCGATCCTGCGTTCCCTCTGGATCCTGCTCGTGCTCGCCGCGTGCGCGGCCATGCCGAGCAACGACGCGGCCGTTCCCGGAGGCGCGCCCCTGCCGAAGCTGGTGCTCGTCGTGCTGGTCGACGGCCTGCCGCAGGAGCAGCTGACGCGCAACCACGACCTCCTCGGGCCGAACGGCCTGCGCCGGCTGATGGACCGCGGCGCGTGGTTCTCCGACGCGCACCAGGCGCACGCGTTCACGGTCACCGCGGTGGGGCACGCCTCGGTATTCACCGGTGCGCATCCCTACCAGACCGGCATCATCGGCAACGAGTGGCGAACGCGCGACGGCAGGCAGGTCTACAACACGGCGGATCCGGCGCACCGCTACCTCGACGGCACCGCGGCCGGCCCGGGCGACGGCGTCAGCCCGAAGAACCTGCAGGCGAGCACGCTGGGCGACGAGCTGCGCTACGCGACAAACAACGCGAGCCGCGTGTTCGCGGTGGCGGGCAAGGACCGCGGCGCGATCCTGCCCGCGGGCAAGACCGGCACCGCGTACATGTACTCGTCGAAGACCGGCCGCTTCACGAGCACCAGCTACTACATGACGGCGCATCCGGCATGGTGGGAGCGCTACTACGCCGGCAATCCGCAGCACCAGTGGTTCCACAAGCGCTGGGACCCGCTGCTCGACGCCGACGCCTATCGCCGCTCGTTGCCCGACGGCCAGCCGTGGTCGACGAGCTACCGCAAGCTCGGCACGCGCATGGGGCTGGTCTACGGGCTGGGCGAGTCCGCGCCGGGGCCGCTCTACTACGGCACGCTCCTTGCCGGCCCCTACGGCGACGAGGCTACCGCCGAGTTCGCAATGGAGGTCATCCGCCACGAGCAGCTGGGCCGCAACCCGGCGGGCGCGCCCGACCTCTTCGCGGTGAGCTTCTCGTCCCACGACTACGTCAACCACAGCTTCGGCCCGGAGAGCGTCCAATCCCAGGATCACCTGATCCGGCTCGACCGCACGCTCGCCCGCTTCTTCGAGGCGGTCGACGCCATGGTCGGCACCGGGAACGTGCTGGTGGTCCTCACCGCCGACCACGGCTTCATGAACGTGCCGGAGTACAGCGCGTCGCGCGGCTTCGACGCAGGGCGCATCGATCCGGGCGAGGTCCGCGGTGCGGTCAACGCGGCGGCCGAGCGGCGCTTCGGCATTCCGAAGGTCGCGACGCAGCACATGACCGGGGGCTTCACGCTCGACTACGCGGCGATCGACGCCAAGGGGCTGTCGCGCGAGGAGGTCGAGAGCTTCGTCGCGCGCACGACCCAGGAGCAGCCGGGCATCGGCTACACCTTCACGCGCACGCAGCTCGAGCGCGGGTCGATACCCGCGCACCGCGTGGCGACGCTCGTGCAGCGTGCGTGGCACCGCCAGATGGCGGTCGACGTCGTCGTGGTGCCGCGGCCGTTCTTCTACTTCCAGTCGCGCAACACGTCGTCGCCCAGCGCCTGCTCGCACGGCACGCCCTACACCTACGACACCAATGTGCCGCTGATGATGCACGGGGCACGCTGGGTGAAGCCGGGCCGCTACGGGCAGTACGCGGAGACCGTCGACATCGCGCCGACGCTCGCCCACCTGCTCAACGTGCGCCCCCCCAGCGGCAGCGAGGGCAAGGTGCTGACGCCGGCACTCACCGGGCGACCGTAGCGGCAGCGGACCGCGCACAGAAGAGATCGGCTCCGCCGCCGTCGTCGCCGCATTCGTTCCCCGGGAGATCCACGTGCGCCTGCTCCTGCTTTCCAACTCGATGCGCGAGGGCTCGGGCTACCTCGAGTGGGCCCTGCCGCACCTCGCCCTGTTCTTCGGCTCCTCCGGCGTGCGCAGGGCACTGTTCGTGCCCTACGCCGGCGCGACGCTCGACCCCGACGACTACGTCGCACGCGTCGCGCCGGTGTTCGCGCAGCTCGGCGTCGCCGTGCAAGGCGTCCACGCCACCGACGATCCGGTGGCCGCAGTGCTGCGCGCCGAGGCGGTCGTCGTGGGCGGCGGCAGCACGTGGAAGCTGCTGCGCGACGTGCGCGCGGCCCGCCTGCTGCGGCCGCTGCGCACGCGCGCCCTGCAGGGAATGCCCTACGCGGGCTGGAGCGCCGGGTCGAACCTCGCGTGTCCCACGATCATGACCACCAACGACATGCCGATCTGCGATCCCGGCGGCTTCGACGCGCTGGGCCTCATACCGTTCCAGATCAACCCGCATTACCTGCACGGCAATCCGCCGGGCTTCAAGGGCGAGACGCGCGAGGAACGCATCCGCGAGTTCGGTGCGCTCAATCCTCGCGTGTGGGTCGCGGGCCTGCGCGAGTGCACGGGCCTCGGTGTCGACGGCGATCGGCTGTCCCTGTTCGGGGATGGCGGCAGCTGCCGGGTGTTCCGCCACGGGCACGAACCCGCGGAGGTCGCGCCGGGGGGCGACGTGCAGTTTCTGATGCACGAGAACTGAACTTGCCGGCGCGCACGCCGGCACAATGCCGGCAACTCCGTTCCCCGGCCGTGGCCGGGGAACAAAATCCGGCGCACCGCCCTCTGAGGAATTGCGTGGAACCTCGAATGCCAAGTCTCGACCTGCTCGACGCACGCCATTGGGGAACCGGTACGGTGGTCGGCCTCCGCGTCATCGTGATCGTCGTCGCCGCGTGGATCACCATCTACGTGCTGCAGCGGCTGATCCGGATGTTCCGCGAGCGACTCGCCAGCCGGATGGCCGATCCCGAGTCGGTCAAGCGTGCGGCGACGCTCGGGAGGGTCTTCCGCTACCTGGTCGCCGTGGTCGTGAGCCTGATCGCCGGGATGCTCGTGCTGGGCGAGATCGGCATCTCCGTCGCGCCCATCCTCGGTGCTGCCGGCGTCGTCGGGCTCGCCGTCGGCTTCGGTGCCCAGAGCCTGGTCAAGGACTATTTCGCGGGCTTCTTCATCCTGCTCGAGGACCAGATCCGGCACGGCGACGTCGTGGAGATCGCCGGCAAGAGCGGCTTCGTCGAGGAGATCACGCTGCGCTACGTGCGCCTGCGCGACTATGACGGCAACGTCCACTACATTGCCAACGGCCTGATCTCCACCGTGACCAACATGAGCCGCGGGTTCGCGCAGTCCGTGATCGATGTCGGCATCGCGTACCGCGAGGACGTCGACGATGCCTTCGACGTCATGCGGCAGGTCGCGTCGGCAATGCGCGCCGATCCGGCGTTCGGGCCACGCATCCTCGCCGATCTCGAAATCGCCGGGGTCGAGCGATGGGCGGATTCCGCGGTCATACTGCGCTGCCGCTTCAAGGTGGCACCGCTCGAGCAGTGGGGCGTGCGGCGCGAGTTCTTGCGCCGCCTCAAGCGGGCTTTCGACGAACGCGGCATCGAGATTCCGTTCCCCCACCTCACCGTCTACCCGGGGGCGCTGAAGGATGGCACCGCACCCGAGCTTCGCATCCGCCAGACAGGGACCCTTCCGTGACCTCGATCAACATGGCCAGGGTCGCATGGTGCAACGCTGACCACGAGGGTGGCCGCGACGCGTGAAGCTGCGGCGAAAGGCGAGGACGACATGGCGTCCAACGATGGCTGGATCCGATTTGCCGCCACCCCCACGGAGGCAGCCACGGCCGGCGTGCCGCCGCGCGCCAACGCCGCTCGCAGCATCGGGTTGCCGGGCCTGCTGCTGTGGCTGTTCGCGTGGGCCCTGGCGTGCGCCACGGCCATCGCAAGCACCGGCGGCCAGGTGCTTGTGCTCCGCGTCGACGGGGTGATCGGCCCCGCAACCAGCGACTTCGTCCACCGCGGTCTCGACAAGGCGCGGGAACGCGGTGCTCGCCTCGTCGTGCTGCAGCTCGACACGCCGGGTGGGCTCGACACCGCGATGCGCGCGATCATCAAGGACATCCTGGCCTCGCCGGTTCCCGTCGCGACGTTCGTCGCGCCGGAGGGCGCCCGGGCCGCGAGCGCGGGCACCTACATCCTCTACGCGAGCCACGTCGCCGCGATGGCACCGGCAACTAACCTCGGTGCGGCGACGCCCGTGGCGATCGGGGCACCCGGGACGCCCTCCCCGCCCGCGCCGCGACCGTCGGCGCCGAAGGATCGCGGCAGCGAACCTGCGAGCCCGGAAGCGGCGAAGGATGCGGTACCCGACGACGCCGCGGGCCCGGCCGATCCGATGAAGGCCAAGGCGGTGAACGACGCTGCGGCCTACATCCGCAGCCTCGCGCAGCTGCACGGGCGCAACGCGGACTTCGCCGAGAAGGCCGTGCGCCGGGCGAGCAGCCTGTCATCCAGGGAGGCGAAGGAGGGCGGCGTGATCGACGCGATCGCCGTGGACGTCCCCGACCTGCTCACGAAGATCGATGGCAGGGAAGTGCAGCTCGCGAGCGCCAAGGTGAAGCTCGACCTGGCCGGGGCGTCGATCGAACGGCTGGATCCCGACTGGCGCAACAGGTTGCTCGCCGTGCTGTCGAATCCGACGCTGGCGGTCGTGCTGCTGATGATCGGCATCTACGGTCTGTTCGTCGAGTTCACCAGCCCGGGGTTCGGCGTGCCGGGGGTCGCCGGCGCGATCTCCTTGCTGCTCGGCCTCTACGCGCTGCAGCTGCTGCCGGTGAACTGGGTGGGTGTGGGCCTGCTGCTGCTGGGCACGGTGCTGATGGTCGCCGAGGTGCTCCTGCCGAGCTTCGGCGTGCTGGGCGTCGGCGGTATCGTCGCGTTCGTGTTCGGCGGCCTGATGCTGATCGACACCGAGGTTCCCGGACTCGGGCTTGCGCCGCTCACGCTGGTCGCAATGGCCCTCACCAGCGCGGCGTTCATCATCGGCGTCGGCACGTTCGCCATGAAGGCCCGACACAGGAAGGTCGTGAGCGGCCGCGAGGAACTCGTCGACGCGGCGGGGACGGTCGAAATCATCGACGACGGCGAGGCGTGGGTGCGCGTGCACGGCGAATCGTGGCGGGCGCGCGATGCCGGGGGTGCGCAGCTCGTGCCGGGGGACGGCGTGCGCGTGCGCGCCATCGAGGGCCTGACGCTGATCGTCGAGCGACAGGCCCGCTAGCGATGCACAGGAGGTCGTGATGCTGCCATTCGATTTGCCCTTCGGCTTCGGCTCGATCGCGCTGCTGTTCGTCATCGCCGTGGTCGTCTCCTCGCTGCGCATCCTGCGGGAGTACGAGCGTGGCGTCGTGTTCCTGCTCGGCCGCTTCTGGAAGGTCAAGGGGCCGGGGCTGATCGTCGTCGTGCCCGGGCTGATGCAGATGGCCAAGGTCGACCTGCGCGTCGTGACGATGGACGTGCCGCCGCAGGACGTGATCTCGCGCGACAACGTGTCGGTCAAGGTCAACGCGGTGGTGTTCTTCCGCGTCATCGATCCGCAGAAGGCGATCATCCAGGTCGAGAACTTCCTGATGGCGACCAGCCAGCTGGCGCAGACCACGCTGCGCGTGGTGCTGGGCAAGCACGAGCTGGACGAGATGCTGGCCGAGCGCGAGCGGCTCAACCTCGACGTGCAGAGGATCCTCGACGCGCAGACCGACGGCTGGGGCATCAAGGTCACCAACGTCGAGATCAAGCACATCGACCTGAACGAATCGATGGTGCGCGCGATCGCCCGCCAGGCCGAGGCCGAGCGCGAGCGCCGCGCCAAGGTGATCCACGCGGACGGCGAGAAGCAGGCGGCGGCGGCGCTGCTCGAGGCGGCGCGGATGCTCGCGCAGCAGCCCGAGGCGATGCAGCTGCGTTACATGCAGACGATGACGCAGGTCGCCGGCGATCGCGGCTCGACCATCGTCTTCCCGCTGCCCTTCGACCTCCTGAAGGATGTGCTCGGCGGGGCCCGGAAGACTCCGGCGCCCTGAGCCGTGCGACGCGCGCGCCGCCGCGAACACCCGGCGCGTCGCCTCCTCCGGGCCGCGACAGTGGGTCCCGCGTTGCGGCGACCCGATCCGGCGCCACAGGTTCAGTGCAGCAGGAGCACGTCGCAGCTCGCGGAAAGCACCACGTGCAGGGTGACGCTGCCGAGCACCGTCGCCTCGAGCTCCGACTTGCCATGCGACGCGATCACGAGGAGCCCGGCGCCGGTCGACTCGATCCAGTCCTCGATGCGCTTCGGCGCGTAGCCGTGCTCGACGTGCAACACGCGCCTCTCCGGTGGCACGCCCGAGGCGTCGGCCCACGCGACGAGCCGCCGCATCAGCCGCTCGCGTTCCGTCGCGTGCAGCCTCGCGATCGTTTCGCGGTCGATCGACGCGTGGCGCAGCATGCCGTCGTAGGGCAGTTCGAACGCGTGCGCGACGTGCAGCGTGGCGGTCGGGAACCATGCGGCCGCCACGCGCACCGCACCACGCGCCGGCGTCGAGTAATCGGACGGCGCGAGCACGCGCCCGTATGGCGCGGACCCCGCGCCCTTGACCACCAGCACCGGGCACGGCGCCACGCGCAACAGCTGCTGCGCCGTCGTGCCGACGAGGATGTCGCGCGCGGCGCGCATCGCGCTCATCCCTTGCGCGCCCACGACCAGCAGGTCCGCCTGCGCGTCCGCGGCAACCTGCGCGAGCACCGCGGCCGGTCGGCCCTCGGCCACCCGCGCGTCGCAGGAGAGCCCGAAGCGCCCCGAGAGCTCGCCGGCACGGCGTTCGAGCTGCGCCAACGACTGCGCGCGCATCACGTCGTGCGTGGGCGTCTCGACCCCGACCAGCGTCGCGAGCTGCGTGCCGACGTCCTCCCACAGCGATGCAGGGACGACGTGGGCGAGGGTCAGCCGCGCACCACTTGCAAGCGCGACAATGCAGGCGCGCTCGATTGCCGCCTCGCCTGCCGGCGAGAAGTCGGTCGCCGCGATCAGATGTCGCGGTGGAGTGACCACGCGCGCCCTTGCTTCGCTCACCATGGCCAGCCCTTTCCCGCAGCACGACACCCGCCGCTACGCATCAAACGATCGGCTGGTGCCGAACGGATCGCCCGCTGTTCCTTCCTCATCGCAGACGCCCGGAATTCGTTTTCCCGGCCGCTGGTGCGACAGCGCTCCTGCATGGCGAGTTCCCTGCCCGCACGCGTGCGCGCGTGTGCGAGAATGAACGATGGCAACCGCAAATGAGGCTGCGCGCGCACCCGCGTCGACTTGCACTACAGGTTAACCGAGGACGCAACGGCCCCGGGCGCGTTTAGCGCAGTCTGCCGCGGTGCCCGGCGCGCCTCAGGCTCACAGCATGGAAAGTTTCCTGGGCCAGGCCCTGCTGCTGCTCGGCATCACGCTCGCGGTGGTGCTCGCGCTGCAGCGGCTGCACGTTCCCACGATACTCGCCTACCTCGTCGTGGGCGTGCTCGTGGGACCCCACACACCGGGCCCGACGATGGACGCGCCGCAGCTGCGGCAACTCGCCGAGTTCGGCGTCGTATTCCTGCTGTTCACCATCGGGCTCAACTTCTCGCTGCCCAAGCTCAAGGCCCTGCGGCCCCGGCTGTTCGGCATGGGCATCGCGCAAGTGGTCGTGACCGCGGTGGTCGTCGGCGCGATCGCGTGGCTGGCTGGAGCGCCGCCTGCGGCAGCATTCGTGATCGGAGCGGTGTTCGCGCAAAGCTCCACCACGATCATCGATCGCGTGCTCGTCGAGCAGCGCGAGGACCAAAGCCGGCACGGCCGTGTTTCGCTCGCGATGTCGGTCTTCCAGGACGTCACCGCCGTTCCGTTCGTCGTCGTCATCCCCGTGCTGGGCGCCGCCGCCGGCGCCTTCGGCCCCGAAGGACTCGCCGGCCACCTCGGTTACGCGGTGGCAAAGGCGGTGCTCGCGTTTGCGCTCGTGTTCGCCGCCGGTCGCTGGATGCTGCGCCCGCTGTTTCGGCTCGTCGCCGCGCGCCGCTCCGCAGAAGTGTTCACGCTGGCCGTGCTCTTCGTGTCGCTGGCCTCGGCCGCCGTCACTCACGCGTTGGGGCTGTCGATGGCCTTCGGAGCGTTCCTCGCCGGGACGATGATCGGCGACACCGAGTTCCGCCACCAGGTCGAAAGTGCGATCCGGCCGTTCCGCGACGTGCTGCTGGGCCTGTTCTTCGTCGGCATCGGCATGTTGTTCGACCCGGCCGCGGCGCTTCGCATCTGGCCGTGGGCGCTCGGCGGCACGGCAATGCTGCTGGCGATCAAGGCACTCGCGGTGGCGGCCATCGTCCGCGTCGCAGGCAGCGATCCGCTCTCCGCATGGCGCACCGGCCTGATCCTCGCCGTCGGCGGCGAGTTCGGCTTCGCACTCGTCGCGGTCGCGGTGGCGGCCAACACCATCGACGCGAACGTGGCGCAGGTGGCGCTCACGTCGGTACTGCTGTCGATGATCGCCGGGCCTTTTCTGATTCGGCACAACCACGCGATCGCGCGACGCCTCGTGCCGGCGCGTCCCGACCTTGACGACACGGTGCCGCTGATGCCGCCGGGCGACGCGGCCCTGTTGAGCGCGCACGTGATCATCTGCGGCTATGGCCGCATCGGCCAGAGCGTCGGCCACGTGCTCGAGGACGAGCAGATCCCCTATGTCGCCCTCGACCTCGACCCATCGCGCGTGAGGCAGGCGACCCGTGTCGGCGAGCGCGTTTTCTACGCCGACGGCAGCGACCCCGACATCCTCGACGCCGTGGGACTCGCGACGGCACGTCTCGTCGTGGTCTGCCACGACGACGTTCCCGCGTCGATGAGGCTGCTCGCGCACGTCCGCAACGCCCGAACCGACCTGCCCGTCATGGTGCGCACGCGCGACGAGAGCCATGTGGAGGCGCTCCGCTCCGCCGGTGCAACCGAGGTCGTTCCCGAGACTTTGGAGGCCGGTCTGATGATCGCCACCCACGCGTTGCTCCTGCTCGACGTCCCGATCGGGCGTGTCGTGCAACGCCTGCAGGGCCAGCAGTCGGCTCGTTACCGCCTGTTGCACGAGTTCTTCCGTGGCGGGGGCGCGCCGGCCGACGCGGGGGCCGACCCCGGGGACCGACTCCACGCCGTCGTCGTGCCCACGACCGGCAGTGCCGCCGGAAGTCCTCTTGCAGACCTCGGCTTGCGGCAGGTCGTCGTCGCGGTGATCGTTCGTCGAGGCCGGAGGCTGCTAGCGCCACCGCCGGAAACGACGCTCGAGGGTGGCGACACCGTCGTGCTGTTCGGTTCGCCTGGAGACACCGCCGAGGCCGAGCGGATGCTCCTCGCCTGAGCAGCGGCGGAACCGCGAACCGCGGCTCCACGCGCCGTGCTCCCGGTGGCGGCGTGCCGAATCCGGGGCTCCGCCGCGGCTGCGGGCCGAGGGGCGACGCCCCGCGACCCGCTCTCCGAGGCGATCAACGATGCACGACGCGCTCGACGGTCACCGGCACGGGCCGGCACACGGTGTTGCACACCGGCGAGTGCTGCTGCGCGAACTGCAGCAGGTCGTCCAACTCCGCATCGCTGCAGTCGGCCACGATGTCCATCTTCATGCGGATCGCGCGGTAGCCGGCGGACACCGCGTCGTCCAGCCCGAGCAGCCCCTGCAGGTCGATGTCCCCCTCGAGCTCGGTCGAGATCGATTCGATGCGGATGCCACGGGCGGCGGCGTGCAGCACGGTGGTCGTGGTCACGCAGCCCGCCAGCGCGTGCAGCAGGAACTCCACCGGATTCGCGCCCTCGTTGTTGCCGAGCAGCACCGGCGGCTCGCCGTTCGTGAATTCGAACGGCCGGCTGCGCGAGCGATCCTCGGCGCCGGCACCGTGGAAGTCCTTGATCGTCGAGCGGTTCTCGCCGCCGTCGATCCAGCGGTTCCTGGCCCGGAACTGGAACTTCGCGAGCGTCGGGTCGGCCTTCAGCGCCTGCACCGTCGCCATCATCGCATCGAGGTCGAGCCCGTTCAGGCGCCCGGCCGGTTGCGCGTCCGTCGTCATCTCGTCCAACACTGGTGTGGCCATCGTCGTCTCCTTGGGTTGGGTGGTTGGAAGCGCCGGCTTCGGTCACCGACCGGTGTCGTCGCCGGTGCCTGCAACGTTAGGTGTTGACGCGCGGCGGCATAAGCGGGATTCTTGTCGCAATCGGTTCTTTTGTGCCAAACAAGCTCCGATGCGCGCGACACGCCGGAAGCCAACCCTGGAGACGCTGGTCGTTGCCGTCCCGGAGACCGCCGGCTCGGCGCTGTACGGGATGGTCGACGTGCTCTCGGCGGCCGGCAGCATCTGGCCGACGCTGATGCGGTCGGGCGCGACCAGCGTGCCGTTTCGCGTGCGCATCGTGTCGCCGCGCGCCCGCCCGTTCCGGTGCGGCAACGGCATTCCCGTCGCGCCCGAGCTCGCCGTCCGCGACGACCCGCCCGCGGATATCGTGATCCTGCCGGAGCTCTGGCTCGGGCCCGACGAGCACCTCGGCGGCCGCTATCCGGACCTCCTCGCCTGGATCCGCGCCCGCCACCGGACCGGCGCCTGCATCTACTCGGCGTGCTCGGGTTCGCTGATGCTCGCCGAAACGGGCCTCCTCGACGGCCGCGAGGCGACCTCGCACTGGGGCTACCAGGACCTGTTCCGCCGGCGCTATCCGCAGATCCGCTTCCGCCCTGAACCCACGCTCTGCTTCGCCGACGCCGATGGCCACGTCGTCACCGCCGGGGGCACGACCAGCTGGCACGACCTCGCGCTGCACATCATTGCCCGCCACGCGAGCCCAGGCGAGGCGATGCGCATCGCCAAGGTCTACCTGCTCAAGTGGCACGACGAGGGCCAGTTGCCGTACGCGCCGCTGGTGCGCACGCAGCCGCACGCGGACGCGGCCGTCCGCGCCTGCGAGAGCTGGCTCGCGCAGCACTTCCGCGAGCCTGGAGCGGTGGCGCGGGCCGTCGACCATGCACGGATACCGGAACGAACGCTCAAGCGACGCTTCAAGGCAGCGACCGGTCTCGCCCTGATCGACTACCTGCAGGGCCTCCGCATCGAGGAAGCGAAACGGCTCCTCGAAGCCGGGGAGCGCCCCGCCGAGGACGTCAGCGCCGAGGTGGGCTACGAGGATGCTTCGTTCTTCCGGCGGCTGTTCCGGCGGACCACGGGACTTTCACCCGGCCAGTACCGGCGGATGTTCGGCACGATGCCGACGCCGGGTCGTGCCGCGGGCTGATGCCGGCGGGGCACCGCGTGGCGTCCCGAGCGACGCCCGGCACGGCCCGGCCGGTACGGACTTTGACCATCGCGGTTGACATCGATCGACGTATGAATATGCTGACCGCCATGTTCCGCCCCCACCGACGCGACGCGGCCGTCGGGCGCTTGGTTGCGTCCCGCGTCGCGGGCACCCTGGCGCGCCCCTCGAGCCCCCTCGCATGAACCCCCTGCCCGGCACGCTCGGACGCGTCGAGGCGGCGTTCTTCCGCTTCCTCGAGTGGCTGATGGTGTTCCTGCTCGCGGCGATGCTGGCGATGGTGTTCGGCAACGTCGTGCTGCGCTGGACGGTCAATTCCGGCATCGACGTCTCCGAGGAACTGTCGCGCTACTTCTTCGTGTGGCTCACGTTCATCGGGGCGGTCGTGGTGATGCGCGAGCATCTGCACCTCGGCGTCGACGCGCTGGTCGGCCGACTCGGGCGCCGCGGCAGGCTCGCGTGCCTGATCGCCTCCGACGCGCTGATCCTGCTCTGCTGCGCCGTGTTCTTCTGGGGCACCTGGAAGCAGCAGGCGATCAACGCTTCCAACATCTCGCCCGTCACCGGGATCTCGATGATCTGGGTGTTCGGCATCGGCTACTTTTCCAGCGTGATGATCGGGCTGATGGTGCTGCTGCGGCTCGTGCGCGCGGCCCTGGGCAAGGTCACCGACCACGAGCTCGCGGTGTTCGCCGGCACGTTCGAGCACGACGAAGCCGAGCGCGGCGCGCGTCGGGCGCTGTAGTGAGCCGGCCATGACCGTCACGATCTTCCTCGTTTCGCTGATGGGCGCGATGGCGATCGGCGTCCCGGTCGCCTTCTCGCTGATCGTCTGCGGCATCGCGCTGATGGCGTACCTGGGCATCTACGACAGCCAGATCGTCGCCCAGAAGATCCTCGACGGCGCCGACTCGTTCGTGCTGCTCGCGATCCCGTTCTTCATCCTCGCCGGCGAGCTGATGAACGCCGGCGGGCTGTCGCGCCGCATCGTCAACTTCGCGCTCTCGCTGATCGGCCACAAGCACGGCGGCCTCGGCTACGTCGCGATCGTCGCCGCGATCATCATGGCGTCGCTGTCGGGCTCGGCCGCGGCGGACACCGCGGCGCTCGCCGCCATCCTGATCCCGATGATGCGGCAGGCGGGCTACGACATCCCGCGCTCGGCCGGGTTGATCGCGGCCGGCGGGGTGATCGCCCCGGTAATCCCGCCGTCGATCGGCTTCGTGGTCTTCGGCGTCGCCGCCAACGTGTCGATCCCGCGGCTGTTCGTCGCCGGCATCGTCCCCGGCGTGCTGATGGGACTGTCGCTCGTCGTCGCGTGGTGGTGGGTGTCGCGCGGGCAGACGCTCTCCACGCTGCCCCGCAAGGGCTGGCACGATCGGCTGCGCACGTTCCGCGACGGCCTCTTCGCGCTGGTGATGCCCATCTTCGTACTGGGTTCGATCCGCTTCGGCTGGGCCACGCCCACCGAGGCGGCGGTGGTCGCCGCGGTCTACGCCGGCGTGGTGGGCATGTTCATCTACCGCGAGCTCAAGCCCGCCCAGCTGTACGGTGTCGTGCTGGCGGCGGCCAAGATGACCGCCGTGGTGATGTTCCTCGTCGCTGCCGCCGGCATCTCGTCCTGGCTGATCACGCAGGCCAACATTCCCGGCGAGCTCGGCGTGCTGCTCGAGCCGCTGCTCGACAACAAGACGCTGCTGATGGTCGCGATGATGGTGCTCGTGGTCATCGTCGGCACCGCGCTCGACTTCACGCCGACGGTGCTGATCCTGACACCCGTGCTGATGCCGCTGGTGAAGCAGGCCGGCATCGACCCGATCTATTTCGGCGTCCTGTTCATCATCAACAACGCGATCGGCCTGCTCACGCCGCCCGTGGGCATCGTGCTGAACGTGGTCTGCGGCGTTGCCCGCGTGTCGATGAGCGACGTCATTCGAGGCGTCAACCCGTTCCTCGTGGCACAGGTCTTCGTCCTGTTCCTGCTGATCGTCTTCCCGCAGCTCGTGATGTGGCCCTTCCGGGCCTTCATGGGCCTACCCTTCCAATGGTGAAAGCGCGCGCGGGCGCGCGAAACCCCTCTGAGGAGAACGCAATGAAGTTCCGTCACAACCTCCTGGCGGCCGGCGTCGCCGCCGCCCTGTTTGCGCTGCCAGCCGCCGCGCAATTCACCGAGCGCACGATCCGCCTCTCCAACGGCGTCAACCAGGAACATCCGGTCGGCAACGGCGTGGCGAAGATGAACGCCTGCGTCGGCGAAAAATCCGGCGGCAAGATGAAGATCCAGTCGTTCTGGGGCGGCGCGCTGGGCGGCGACCTGCAGGCGACGCAGTCGCTGCGCTCGGGCACGCAGGAAATGGTGGTGACGTCGACGTCGCCGCTGATCGGCATCCTGCCCGACCTCGGCGTGTTCGACCTGCCGTTCCTGTTCGCCAACGAGAAGGAAGCCGACGCCGTGCTCGACGGCGAGTTCGGCAAGTACATCTCCGACAAGCTGCCGGCGGTGGGCCTCGTCAACCTCGCCTACTGGGAGAACGGCTTCCGCAACCTCACCAACTCGAAGCGGCCGGTGACGAAGCTCGAGGACATGCCGGGCCTGAAGGTGCGCGTGATGCAGAACAACGTGTTCCTCGACACGTTCAAGACGATGGGCGCGAACGCGGTGCCGATGTCCTTCGGCGAGCTGTTCACCGCACTCGAGACCAAGGCGATCGACGGTCAGGAGAACCCGTTCGTGACCATCGACACGTCGAAGTTCTATGAGGTGCAGAAGTACCTGTCGGTGACGCGCCACGCCTACACGCCGTTCATGGTGCTCTACTCGAAGCCGCTGTGGGACAAGCTCTCTCCGGCCGAGCAGAAGGTGCTGCAGGAATGCGCGATCGCCGGCCGCGAAGAGCAGCGCAAGGTGTCGCGCCAGCTCAACGACAAGTCGCTCGCCGCGCTCAAGCAGCGGGGCATGCAGGTGAACGAGATCACCCCGGCCGAGCAGAAGCGGCTGCGCGACTCGGTCAAGCCCGTGTACGAGAAGCACTCCACGACGATCGGCAAGGAAACGGTCGACCGCATGAACGCCACACTGGCGAAGATCCGCGGCTGATGCCGCATCGGCAGCCGGGACGCGCGGCCGCGCGTCCCGGCGCCCGCACCACGGACCGGCGATGAGCATTACCGCGGTCGAGCCGCTGATCCTGCACATGCCGTTGAACCGCGACTCGATCGCGGACTCGACGCACCAGATCACCCACTGGGGGGTCGTCGGCGCGCGCCTGCGGACCGACGACGGCCGCGAGGGCTTCGGCTTCACCGGCACGCACGCCGACCTCCCCTCCGACCGCCTGATCGCGGCCTGCATCGGCAACTGCTACGCGCCGCTGCTGCTGGGCGAGGACGCCCGGGAACGGCGCCGCCTCTGGCAGAAGCTCGCCCGCGCGCCCGCGCTGCAGTGGGTCGGCCGCGCCGGCATCACCCAGCTGGCGCTCGCCGCCGTCGACGTCGCGCTGTGGGACCTTGCCGCCAAGTCGGCCGGCGTGCCCCTTTGGCACCTGCTCGGCGGCCCGGTGCGCGAACGCCTGCCCGCGTACAACACCGACGTCGGTTGGCTTTCATTTCCCGACCAGGCGCTGGTCGACGGCTGCCGGCGCGCCGTCGAGGTCGACGGCTTCCGCGGCATCAAGATCAAGGTCGGCCACGACCGGCCCGCCGTCGACCTGCGCCGCCTCGAGGCCGTGCGCCGCGCGATCGGCGCGGACGTGACGCTGGCGATCGACGGCAACGGCAAGTGGGACCTGCCGACCTGCCAGCGGTTCTGCGCGCGGGCCGAAGCCTTCGACGTGCACTGGTTCGAGGAGCCGCTCTGGTACGACGACGTCGCCGCGCACGCGGCACTCGCGCGAAGCACGTCGATACCGGTCGCGCTGGGCGAGCAGCTCTACACGGCCGACGCCTTCGAGGGTTTCATGACCGCCGGCGCCGTGCACTACGTCCAGCCCGACGTCACGCGCCTCGGCGGCATCACCGAGTTCCTGCAGGTCGCCGACGCCGCGCACGCGCGGCGGCTGCCGGTGGCGGCACACGCGGGCGACATGAGCCAGGTGCACGTGCACCTGTCCTACGCGCACCCGGCTACCGCCGTGCTCGAATACATCCCGTGGATCAAGGACCACTTCGTCGAACCGATCCGCGTGGCCGACGGCGACTTCGTGCGGCCGCAGATGCCCGGCGCCGGCATGACGCCCACCGCCGACGCGCTCGCGCGCTTCGCGAGGCCGCTCGCCTGACGCCGTACCCCGATCCGGAATTCCCGATGAAGATCACCGCGCTCGAAACGCTGCGCCTCGGCGAGTTCGCCAACCTGCTGTGGGTGCGCCTCCACACCGACGAGGGCCTGGTCGGCCTCGGCGAAACCTTCATGGGGCCCCAGGCCGTCGAGGCCTACCTGCACGAGACCGTGGCGCCGAAGCTCCTCGGCCGCGACCCGCTCTCCATCGAGTCGATCAATGCCGCGCTGTCGAACTACCTGGGCTGGCGCTCGGCGGGAGTGGAGACGCGCGGCAACTCGGCGATCGACATCGCGCTCTGGGACCTGTTCGGCAAGGCGCACGGCAAGCCGGTCGCCGACATGCTGGGCGGGCGCTCGCGCGACTCGATCCGCGTCTACAACACCTGCGCCGGCTACAAGTACATCCGCGACGCGCGCGCGCAGTCGGTCGCCAACTGGCACGCGGGCGCGACCGCAGGTCCCTACGAGGACCTCGACGCCTTCCTGCACCGCGCCGACGAGCTCGCGCTGTCGCTGCTCGAGCAGGGCATCACGGGCATGAAGATCTGGCCGTTCGACATCGCCGCCGAGCGCAGCGGCGGCTACGACATCAGCCCGGCCGAGCTGCGTGCCGCGCTCGAGCCTTTCGCGAAGATCCGCAAGGCGGTCGGCGACCGCATGGACATCATGGTCGAGTTCCACTCGCTGTGGAGCCTGCCGATGGCGAAGAAGCTCGCGCAGGCGCTGGCGGAATTCGGCACCTACTGGCACGAGGACCCGTTCCGGCTCGACAACATCGGCGACCTCGCGGACTACGCGCGGCACAGCAAGGCGTGGGTGTGCGCGTCGGAGACGCTCGCCTACACGCACTCGTTCCGCGAGTACCTCGAAACCGGGGTGGCCGGCGTGGTGATGCTCGACCTGTCGTGGTGCGGGGGCATCACCGAGGCACGCAAGATCGCAGCGATGGCCGAGGCCTGGCACGTGCCGGTGGCGCCGCACGACTGCACCGGGCCGGTCGTCTACACCGCGTCGTGCCACCTGTCGCTGCACGCGAGAAACGCGCTGATCCAGGAATCGGTACGCGCGTTCTACACCGGCTGGTACAACGAGCTCGCCGTCGGCCTGCCCGTCGTCCGCAACGGCGAAGTGTCGATCGGCGACGCGCCCGGACTGGGCATCGAGCTCCTGCCGGACGTCGAACGGCGGCCCGACCTCGTGCGCCGCGTCAGCAGGCGCGACTGACCCATGCCCCGGTGCACCAGCGAGCCGCCGCACAAGTGCGTTTGTGCACATCCAGGGAGAAGCGCTCGGTGAAGCGGGAACTGCTCATCGGATGCGGATCGAACCACGGCAAGCGCCTGACCTGCGACGCCACTTCGGCGTGGCAATGCCTGACCACCCTCGACTACAACGCCGACCACAAGCCGGACGTCGTCTGGGACCTGCACAATCTGCCGCTGCCCTTCCCCGAGAATCACTTCGACGAGGTGCACGCCTACGAAGTTCTGGAGCACGTCGGCGCACAGGGCGACTGGCGCGTCTTCTTCGCGCAGTTCAACGAGTTCTACCGCATCCTCAAGCCCGGCGGCCACCTGCTGGCGACGTGCCCGTCGCGGCAGTCGGTCTGGGCATGGGGCGATCCCTCGCACACGCGCGTGCTGCAGAAGGAGAACCTGTACTTCCTCAACCAGCCTCGCTACACCGACGAAGTCGGCAGGACGGCGATGTCGGACTTCCGCTTCGTCTTCGACGGCGACTTCGACACGACCTACGTGCACGAGGACGGCGACACGTTCCAGTTCGTGATCCGGGCGGTCAAGCCGTCGCGAAAGAGGTTCGCCGGCCCAGGCGGCTGATCGCACGCCGTCAGGACAGATCCTTGCGCCTCCGATGGCGCACCTGCACCGTGGGGATCAGCGCGAAGGCGACCTGACCCGCGAACCCGAGCTGATGGTCGGCGTCGGCATAGAGCGCCAGGTGCCCGGCGAACGTGCGCCCGAACAGCGCGATCGACAGCGACGCCTCGGCGAGCATCAGCAGCACGAACGCCGTGCCGCCCATCACGCCCGCATCGCGCAGGGTCGGCGACGGCGCGCGCTGGAGGCGCGCGCTGACCCACCACGCCACTGCCAGGACGATCGGCAGCTCGACGGCGACAGCAGCGAGCACGCCGATGCGCGGCGCCACGAACAACGTCCGCAGCACGCCGAGGGCGAACCCGGCGGCGAAGACCGCGAGGAAGTAGACGACGCCCGCTCGCAACGCCCTCGCCACGCGATCGATCACCACCCGCTGAAGCGCGGCCACTGCACGAGCGGCCCGGCGGACGACAGCACGGCATAGCCGTCGAACTGCGCTCCGGTGGCACACGCGTGGTTGGGCACGATGCGAAGCTGCGCGCCCACCGGGAAGCGCTGCGCCAGGTCGACCGCGTCGTCGCCGGTCCAGTGCAGTACGCCGTGCTCCTGGTTGGCGTCGCGAAACGCGAGATGGGGAATGTCGTGGCCCTCGACGTCGCAGACCGCACCGTAGCCGAAGTCCCGTTCCTGCGTGCGCGTGCCGCGATCGCGGCTCATCGCCATCCAGCCGGCATCGGTGATGATCCAGCCGGCGTCGGGCCGGTGCCCGATCACCGTGCAGAGCACGGACAGCGCGATCTCGTCGCGCGTGCAGACGCCGATCCCGGCCATCACCAGGTCGAAGAAGACGTAGACGCCGGCACGAACCTCCGTCACGCCGTCGAGCGATCGCGCGCTGAGCGCCGTGGGCGTCGAGCCGACGCTCACCGTCGGGCACGGGTGGCCGGCCGCCCGCAAACGCATCGCCGCGGCAACGCAACGCGAGCGCTCCTGCTCGGCCATCGCCGCCAGCGCGTCCGGCGTGTGCAGCGCGTAGGAGCCGCCGGCGTGGGTCATGACGCCCCCGAAGCGCGCGCCGCAGCCGCGATCGGTCGTGAGCGCCGCGGCCACGGCCAGCAGCAGCGGGTCGTCGGGACGCACGCCCGAGCGGTGCCCGTCGGTGTCGATCTCGATCAGCGCCACGTGGCAATGACCGTGCTCGACGCCGTGACGCGACAGCGCCTCCGCCGCGGCCACCGACTCGACCAGCAGCGTCAGCCGCAACCCCTGGCGCGACAGGCGCAGCGCGTGGTCGAACTTGGCGGGCACGATCGCGACCGCATAGAGGGCATCGGTGACGTCCTCGGCAAGGAACCGCTCGGCCTCCTTCAGCGTCGACACCGTGATGCCGCGGGCGCCGGCCGCAATCTGGCGCGTGACCACCTCGGGGCACTTGCTGGTCTTGACGTGCGGGCGGAAGCGCACGCCGAGCGCGTCCATGCGCGCCTGCATGCGCGCGATGTTGCGCTGCATGCGCGCCTCATCGAGGAGCAGCAGCGGCGTTTCGAGACCGGACGGGACGGGCATCGGTGGGGGTCCTCGCAGGGGCCGCCGTGAGCAGGCGGACAGGCCCGGAGTGTACCGGCAGGCAAGCCCGCTCAGAGTTCCGCGAACTGCGACTGTCCCTGGCTCGCTGCCGCGTGCTTCAGCGCCCCCAGGAACTGCGAGCGCAACAGGTCGCTCATCAGCGCCTTCTTCACCGGCGGGATGCGCAGGAACCCGCCGAGGCACGCGCGGGCGAACGCGTGCGTCAGGCTCGACGGATGGTCGAACAGCTGGTTCTGCAGCGTACCGCGCTCGAGGCACTGCAGGATGATCCGCTCGAACGTGGTTTCCGGATGCAGCACGCGCTGTGCCCGCTTGTGCAGCCGCATCGCCCCCGACTTGCACTTCAGCGAGCACACGCCGCAGCCGATGCACAGCGTCCGGTCGACGACCGGGCGGCCGAACTTGCGAAAGCGCGGCGCCGGATCGTCCGCACGCCCGATCGCCTGCACCGGGCACTTGCGCGTGCAGATGCCGCAGCCGGTGCAGCGCTCGGTGTCGGGCGCGGCGATGTAGCTCGAGGTGACGACCGCGTTGGGGTAGCCGTGCCGCGTGATGCCGCGCAGCACGTTGCAGCAGCAGCCGCAGCAGTGGCACATGAAGCTCACGTTGCGCTGCACGTTGTCGGCGTTCAGCACCAGCCCGAGCTCGCGCGAGCGGGCGAGGTTGTCCGTCATCTCCGCCTTCGAGACCTCGCGCGCGAGGCCGTTCCTCACCATGAACTCCACCGACGTCGCGCCGAAGGTCGAGCAGGTCTCCAGCGGCACCTTGCACCGGCGCCCGCCGGCGTGCTCGTGCTCGTGGCGGCACGAGCAGATGCCGATCGCGAAGCGGTCGGCACGGTCGATGATCGAGGCGGCCTTCTCGTAGTCCAGCACCTCGACGTAGTCCTCGGCGGCGATCGAGCCCTCGTGCGGCACCGCGCGCATCAGCGACACCCGCTGGCCGTCGCCGAAGTTCTCGCGGTACAGGCTGCCCTCGTCGAGATAGTCGCGAAACAGGCGTGCCCAGCGGTCGTAGGGCAACGTGCCGCCGGTGCGCATCATCGTGAACTCGAAGATGCCGATCACCATCGGCGACGGCGCATAGTAGTAGTCGCCGCCGACGTGCACGTCCATCACGAGCCCGCGCGGACACAGGCTCGCGAGCTGACGCTCGAGCTGCGCGCGCGCGATGCCGGTCACGCGCTCCAGGCGGCCGATGCGCGAGAAGCCCCAGGGCATCGCCGCGACGAGACGCGCGTCGTCCTCGGAGTAGAGCTCGGCCAGAAGCGCCCGCAGCGCCTCGTTCCAGGGCGCACGCGCCGTGAGCCCGTCGATCTTGCGACCGAGTTCGCGGTAGACGTCCTTGCCGACGAGATGGCCCATCGATGGACCGCCATGAAGGCGTCACGGCGTAAGGTGGATGATAGGCCGCGGGCGCGCCGGGACCTTGACCTGCCGCACAGTCGGGTCGGCGCGTGTGGCGCTTGCGGTGCACCGCCCGACCCGCACGCCCCTCGAATCCGGCAGCTCTGATCGCGATCAAGGGGTGCCGCGACGAAGCGCCTAGCATCGAAGGCGGGCACCGGGGCACGAGTCCCGGCTGCAGATTGCGACCCGCGTCCGGCCCCCACCGGGGACAGCGCCGGATCGCCCGCACGAGCAAACGAGGCCGCATTGGGTTCCCCGTCGCTGATCCGAACCGAGGTCCTGATCGTCGGCGGCGGTGTCACCGGCACCGCGCTGGCGCGCGACTTCGCGTTGCGCGGCGTCGACTGCGTCGTGGTCGAGAAGTCGGACATCAACGCCGGCGCGTCGGGGCGCAACCACGGGTTGCTGCACAGCGGCGCCCGGTACGTGGCGAGCGACCGCGAAGCCGCGATGGAGTGCCGCGCCGAGGGTGCCGTCCTCAAGCGCATGGCCCCTCAGGCGATCCAGGACACCGGCGGCTACTTCGTCGCGGTGCCGGAGGACGACGAGCGCTACATCGCCGATTTCCCGTCGTACTGCGAGCGTTCCGGCATTGCGGTCCGCGCCGTGGACGTCGCCACGGCCCGCGCGCACGAGCCGGCCCTCTCGGATCGCGCGATCGCGGTGTTCGAGGTGCCGGACGCCTCGATCGACCCGTTCCGGCTGTCGCTCGAGACCATGGCCCACGCGCAGCGCCTCGGTGCCCGACTGCTGCGGCACGCGCGCGTCGTCGCCTTCGAGCGCGACGGCCGGTGCATCCGGGCGGCACGCGTGCGACCGGATGCCGGCACCGAAGACGTCCGCATCGAAGCCGCACAGTATGTCAACGCGGCCGGGGCTTGGGCGCGCGACATCGCGGCACTCGCCGGCGCGCCGATCGCGATGACCTATGCGAAGGGCACCTTGCTGATCACGCACTCGCGCCTCGCGGAACGTGTCGTCAACCGGCTGCGGCGGCCGGGCAATGCCGACATCGTCATGCCCGGCGGCACGGTGTCGATCGTCGGTACCACGTCGACGAGCGTCGACGACCCGGAGGACGTGGTTCCGACGACCGCCGAGGCCGACCTGATCGTCGAGGAAGCCGCGCGAATGATGCCGGCGCTGCGGACGACGCGCTTCGTTCGTGCGTACGCCGGCGTGCGCCCGCTGGTCGGTTCGGCGGGCTCGGGCGACGCCCGCAGCGTCTCGCGCGGATTCGCCCTGTTCGACCACGAGGCTCACGGCCTCGACAACTTCGCGACGATCACCAGCGGCAAGCTCACGACCTGCCGGCTGATGGCGGAGCGCGCCGCGGACCTGGTCTGCCGTCGGCTCGGGGTGACGAAACCCTGCCTGACGGCCGTCACGCCGCTGCCCATCGCGCCGGAGTGCGCGTGGACCGAGCCGGGCTACGCGCCGCACGCATGGATGCGCTCCGGCCCGCTCGACGATCCGTTGCTGTGCGAGTGCGAAATGGTGTCGGCAAGCGCGGTCGACGCGATCTTCGCGGCACTGCGCTCCGGCGGCGACACGCCGACGCTTGCCGAAATCGGCCTGCGCAGCCGCGTCGGCAAAGGTGCGTGCCAGGGCGGTTTCTGCTCGGTACGCACCGCGGCCCACCTCTGCCGGCGGGACGATTTCCCGGCCGCACGCGGACTCGCGGACGTCCTCGACTTCGTCGCCGAGCGCTGGCGCAGCCAGCGCGCCGTGCTGTGGGGAGAGCAACTCGCTCAGGCCGAGCTGACGGAGGCCCTGCATTGCGGACTGTTCGGCGAGGAGCTCGTGCGCCATCGCGCCAAGGCGGCGAGTCCGGGGCCGCACGAGGTCGGGCGATGAGTGCCGAGCACCCCGAACGCTTCGACGTCGCGGTCATCGGTGCCGGCATCGCCGGCATGGCCGCGTCACTGTTCGCGCGCGAACGCGGACTGTCCTGCATCCAGGTGGGTGGCAGCGGTGGCATCCTGTTCGCGAGCGGGCTGCTCGACCTCATGGGCGTGCACCCGATTGTCGAGGGGCGCCCGTGGCGCGATCCGTTCGCGGCGCTGGCAGCACTCGCGCGGGACGAACCGGAGCACCCGCTGGCGCGCGTCGATGCCGCATCGATCCGCACCGCGTTCGAGTCGTTCGTCGCTGCGCTGGCCGCCGCCGGGCTTCCCTACGCGCCGCTGGACCAGGGCAACCGCAGCGTGCTCACGTCGATGGGGACGATCAAGACGTCGTTCGGGGTGCCACGTTCGATGGCCGCGGGTGCGGATGCACTGGACGCGCGCCCCCCGTGCCTCATCGTCGACTTCCGCGGCCTGCGCGAGTTCAGCGCGCGGCAGATCGTCGCGACACTGTCCGGTGGGTGGCCCGGCCTGCGCCATCGGCGGATCGAATTCCCGCGTTCGGGTGCTGCGGCGGAGCTGTACGCAGCCCACCTCGCCGGCAGCCTCGAGACGCGCGCGGTGCGCGAGCAGGCCATCGGCCTCGTGAAGCCGCTGGTCGGCGATGCGCGTGCGGTCGGGTTCCCCGCAGTACTCGGACTCGCGCGCTCCGCGGACGTGCACGCCGCGTTCGAAGCCGGGCTTGGCGTGCCGGTGTTCGAGATCCCGACGATGCCGACCTCGGTCCCCGGGCTGCGCCTGCAGGCCGCGCTGGAGGCGGCCGTCGCCACGCGCGGCGTGCACCGGCTCCGGCGCACCGAAGTGCGCGGGCTTGCCTTCGCCGCCAACGACGACGCCACACTCGAGCTCGGCGACGACCCGAACGGCGGACGTGGCGATTCCGTGGTCGCCCGCGCCGTGGTGCTGGCGACGGGCCGGTTCAGCGGCCGCGGCCTCGTGGCGGATCGCGACCGCATCCGCGAGCCGCTCCTCGGCTTGCCCGTCCTGCAGCCGACGTCGCGCGAGGACTGGCACCGGCGCGACTTCCACGATCCTGCGGGGCACGCAGTTCATCGCGCGGGCCTGGCCGTCGATCACATCTGGCGGCCGCTCGACGCGAATGGAAAGCCCGCCTGGCCGCGGCTCGTGGCCGTCGGTTCGATTCTCGCGAGACAGGACTGGATCCGCGCCAAGTGCGGGTCCGGCTTGGCGATCGCCACCGCCTGGGCGGCCATCGATCACCTCGCCCGCGAGCTGCGCGCGACCGCATCGGCGTAGACGACGTGTCGCCCACGCTCTTCCAGGCATTGCTCGTCGCGTCGCTCGCCCTCTGCGTGCTGGGCGTGGCGTGGCACGTCGCCACGTGGTTCCGGTTCCGCATCGGTGCGGACGCGCGTGGCGCGACGGCGTGGCGGCGCGTGCGCGTGGTGCTGGCGACCGTCGTCCCGACAGTCTTCGGACCGCACGGCCTTCGTGTCCTCGGTGGCTTCTGCCTCGACGCCCTGCTGCTGCGACGGCTGTTCGCACATGCGCCGTGGCGTGCGCTCGCGCATCTGTCTGTCGTGACGGGATTCACGCTGCTGGTGGCGACGCATGCGCTCGCGCCGCTCGTCACTACCCGCCTGTTCCCGGGTTACCAGCCGACGCTCGAACCGTGGCTGTTCGTGCGCAACCTCCTCGGCGCCATGGCGCTGGGCGGGTTGGTCGTGCTCGCTGTCGCACGCTGGCGCGCACGGTCGCGCATGGGACTGCCGCCACGCCCGCGCACCGCCGTGTTCGCCGCGCTGCTCGGCGTGGTCCTCGCCACCGGATTCCTGCTCGAGGCCCACAAGATCGCCTCACCGCGTGCGTTCCACCGCATGACCGACGCGTTTGCCGGCGCGGCCGATCCGGCCGCCCTCGCGTCGCTGCGCGCACTCTGGGCCCGCGAGTACGGCGTCGCATTCGACGCGCGCGCCGACACTGTCGCCGCCGACGTCACCGAGGCAGGCCGCCGGCTGCACGAGGAGTCCTGCGCATCGTGTCACGCGAAACCAGCGTCCGCGTTCGTGTCATGGCCGCTGGCGCGGATGTTGGCGCCGGTGACCGGCATGCTCGATGCGGTGAACGCCGATGCCTGGCTGCTGCACCTGCACCTGCTCGCGTGCTTCGCGGGTCTCGCGCTGCTGCCGTTCACCACCTTCCTCCACGTGCTGGCCGCGCCATCGAGCCTGCTGCTCGATGCGGTCGCCCGCCACAGCGCAGTGCCGGCGCGGCTGCCGGTCGAGGCGCGCGCGACGCGACGCGCGCTCTCGGTCGACGCCTGCGTCCGCTGCGGAATGTGCGACCTCGACTGCTCGGTCGCGACATTGGCGCGCCATCTCGACAACCGGTACCTGCTGCCTGCGCACAAGCTCGTCGCCACGCACGCGGTGGCGAGCCCACGGCGCCGGGACGCAATGCACCGGGACGCTCGTGCCCTGGCCGAAGCGCGCCGCGCCGCCGATGGCGCGTTCCTGTGTACCGACTGCGGTCGATGCACGAGACGCTGTCCGGTGGGACTCGACCTGGCCGACCTGTGGGACGCGGGTCGGGACGATCTGGCGGCAGCCGAGCTGCCGGCGCCCGCCGCATGGGTACGCGAACGCCCCGCGATCGCGTGGGCAGAGTCGCTGGCGAGCCGCGGCGATCGGGCCGCACGGGCCGGGGACGATGCTGCGTACGCGCCGCTCGCGTTCGACCGCCGCACGTTCTCCCGTTGCGTGCAGTGCCAGACGTGCACGAACGTCTGCCCGGTCGTGGCGCACGCGATGACTGCCGATCCGCGCAACGCCGCCGACCAGGGCGTCGACCTCACGCCGCAGAAGGTGATGAACCTGTTGCGGCTGGGCCTGCCCGACCTGACCCTCGGCTCGCGCATGGTCTGGGACTGCACGACCTGCTACCAATGCCAGGAGCATTGCCCGGAAGGCATACGCGTGGCCGACGTCATGCTGGAGCTCCGCGCACTGTCGGTACGGCGGCTCGCCGCCGTCAGGAACGCTACGGAACAAGCATGAAATACGCGCTGTTCCTGGGCTGCAAGATCCCGTCCGGCCTGCCGGCCTACGAGACGTCGACGCGCGCGGTGCTCGGCCACCTCGGCGTCGAGTTGGTCGATCTGGAATTCCGGTGCTGCGGCTACCCGGCCCGGAACTACGACCGCGACGCCTTCGTCGTCGCCGCGACCCGCAACCTCGCGCTTGCCGAGCGCCACGCGCTCGACGTGCTGACGCTATGCATGTGCTGCTTCGGCACGCTGCGGCACGCGATCCGCATGATGACCGAGGACGCCGGGCTCCGCGCGCGCGTCGCGCGGTCGCTCGCCGACGACGGCCTCGCCTGGTCGGGACGCACGCGGGTGCAGCACGTGCTGCCGCTGCTGGCCCGTGAGATCGGCGTCGACCGGCTGGCCACGGCGGTGCGCGCGCCGCGCACGGAGCTGCGCCTCGCCGCGCAATACGGCTGCCACGCGCTGCGTCCGAGCGACGTGACGGGCATCGACAACCCGGTCGCGCCGACGATCTTCGAGTCGCTGATCCGTGCGACCGGCGCAATCCCGGTCGACTGGCCGCGTCGCCTCGACTGCTGCGGCGACCCGTCGCACGAGGCCAATGCGCCGCTGTCGGCGCGGATGACGCGCGCCAAGTTGGTCGATGCGCAGGAGTCGGGGGCCGAGGCGATCTGCACCGCCTGCCCGCATTGCCACCTGCGCTTCGATGCGATACCGGCGGGCGCGCCCGCTCCGGCGATCCGCACGCTGCTCGTCACGCAGCTCGTGGGCGTCGCGATGGGGCTGCCGGCGGAGTCGCTCGGGCTACCGCACACGGAAAACCAGCGCGGCGATGCGTTCCCGTAGCCAGCGCCGTCGATGCGCTTCAGGAAGACGTCGACGTCGGCTTCGGCTTGCGGCCGGGAGCGAGCGGCGGCACGTACCCCGACACGCGGCACTGCCACGCCTCGATCGTTTTGCCGTTCTCGTACCGGGTCAGGTTGCACTTGATGACGGCACCCGTCGCGGCCAGGTCGGTCAGCCGTTGCCGCACCGTCGCCAGAGGGATGCCCATCTCCTTGGCGATCTCCAGATCAAGGCGTTGACCGTACTTCTTCAGGCACTGCAGGATGTCCGTCACGGCGCGTGTCCTTCGCAATAGTGACGTAGTCTAACAGTGCCCCGGTGGCGCAGGCGGATGTTCGACTTCTCGACGGCACCCGCATGACAAAGGGATGCGTCAGGTTCGAGGGCGAAGTACAGGCGCACGCCGCGACCATTGTGCGTCGGCCGTCCTCCATCGCTCGGCGACGCGCGCCTCGCTCAGTCGATCCGCTCGTACGCCGGCAGCGTCAGGAACTCGACGAACGTGTCGTTGTTGACCAGGTCGGCGAAGATCGTCGCCGCCTCGTCGTAGCGTCCGTCACCGAACGCCGGGCCGAGCAGCTCGCGGATCTTCGCCATCTCCTCGGGGATCATCGCGGCGACCATCTCCTTGGTCACCTTGCGGCCGTCGTCGAGCACGCCCTTCGTCGAGCGGATCCACTGCCAAACCTGCGAGCGGGAAATCTCGGCGGTGGCCGCGTCTTCCATCAGGTTGTAGATCGGCACCGCGCCCTGTCCCGCCAGCCACGCGCCGATGTACTGGATCGCGACGTTGATGTTGAGGCGGACACCCTTCTCGGTGATCGGCTGCTCGGGGACGAACTTGAGCAGGTCGGCGGCCGTCACCTGGACGTCGGCGCGCTTCTTGGTCGCGATCTGGTTGGGCCCGGGCATCAGCCGGTCGAACGCCTCGAGCGCGACGGGTACGAGGCCCGGGTGCGCGACCCACGTGCCGTCGTGGCCGATCGTCGCCTCGCGTTCCTTGTCGGCCCGGACCTTGGCGAACGCCTCGGTGTTGGCCGCCTCGTCGTTCTTCACCGGGATCTGCGCCGCCATGCCGCCCATCGCGTGGATGTTGCGGCGGTGGCAGGTCTTCACGCACAGCTCCGCGTAGCTCCTCATGAAGTGCGTGGTCATCGTGACGAGCGCGCGGTCGGCGAGGCAGAAGTCGCGGTTGTTCCGGAACTTCTTGATGCAGCTGAAGATGTAGTCCCAGCGTCCGCAGTTGAGCCCTGCCGAGTGCTCGCGCAGTTCGTACAGGATCTCGTCCATCTCGAACGCCGCGAGGATGGTCTCGATCAGCACGGTGGCCTTGATCGTGCCGCGCGGGACGCCGAGCTCGTCCTGCGCCATCACGAAGATGTCGTTCCACAGCCGTGCCTCGAGGTGGCTCTCCATCTTCGGCAGGTAGAAGTAGGGGCCTGTGCCGCGCGCGAGCAGCTCCTTGGCGTTGTGGAAGAAGTAGAGCGCGAAGTCGAAGATGCCGCCGGACATCGGCTGGCCGTCCACCCGCACGTGCTTCTCCGGCAGGTGCCAGCCGCGCGCGCGCACGAACAGCGTCGCGGTCTTCTCGTTCAGCCTGTACGCCTTGCCCTCGGGCGAGACGTAGTCGATGCGGCGGCGGATCGCGTCGCGCAGGTTGATCTGGCCCTGGATGTTGTTGTCCCACTTCGGCGTGTTGGCATCCTCGAAGTCGGCCATGAACACCTTCGCGCCGGAATTGAGCGCGTTGATGATCATCTTGCGGTCGACGGGACCGGTGATCTCCGTACGGCGGTCCTGGATGTCCGCGGGAACCGGCGCGCAGGTCCAGTCGCCGTCGCGGACCGCACGCGTCTCGGGCAGGAAGTCGGGCAGCTTGCCGGCGTCGAGATCGGCCTGGCGCGCCTGGCGGCGGGCCAGCAACTCGGCGCGGCGGCCGCCGAACGCGCGCTGCAGCTTCGCCGCGAACGCGATGGCCGCAGGCGTCAGGATTTCCGCGTACTCGGGCGTGATGCGGCCGATGATCTCGATGCCGGGACCGTAGGTGGGCGTGCTCATGGAACCCTCGATGGCTTGAGTGGGTGATGCGCCGGTCGGACCGTCGGCGGACGGCCGGCCGCAGCGTTTGTGAAAGTGGATTTCAGAAACGCGATTCTACTCCAGGCGGGGCCCCTTCCACCCACATCTTCGGCAGGCTGCCGGGGCGGGCCCTGGCGCGAGGCGGCGCCGCCAGGCAACGGTCGCCCCGGAAGCCGCTACCATCGCCGCATCGCCCATGTCGACGGCAGCTGCGGCGGCCGGAGATACCGATTCGCTATAGTTGACCGACTGCAACGGAGCGTCCGTGCGACGTCGCCTACTCCCCGTCCTGTTTTCCCTGGTACTTGCCGTCGGCGCCACGCCAGCTGCCGCGCAGGCGCCGGCGATCGCGGCAGCCGCGGACCTAAGTTTCGCGCTGGCCGAGCTCGCCCAGATCTTCAAGGCGACGACGGGGCGGGAGGTCCGGATCGCGTTCGGCTCGTCGGGGAATTTCACGCAGCAGATCGAGAACGGCGCGCCCTTCGAGCTGTTCCTCTCGGCCGACGAGCGCTACATCGAGCGCCTCGCGGCGCAACGACTGACCCGCGACGCGGGGGCGCTCTACGCGATCGGACGCATCGTGCTCTTCGTGCCCAAGGGTTCGGTGCTCAAGCCCGACCCGGCGCTCGCCGACTTGCGCGCGGCGATCGGTGACGGGCGTGTGAAGCGCTTCGCGATCGCCAATCCGGAGCACGCGCCCTACGGCCGCGCCGCGCGCGAGACGCTGCAGGCCGCCGGACTGTGGGACGCGATACAGCCGGCGCTCGTGCTGGGCGAGAACGCCGCCCAGGCGACGCAGTTCGCAACGAGCGGCGCGGCGCAGGGCGGCATCATCCCGCTGTCGCTCGCCAAGGCGCCGGAGGTCGCGCGACTCGGCACTGCGGCGCTGCTGTCGGAAGCGACGCACCAGCCGCTGCGGCAGCGCATGGCGCTCCTGCCCCGTGCCGGGCCCGTCGCGGCCGAGTTCTACGCGTGGCTGCAGACCAAGCCCGCGCGGGCGGTCTTCGTGCGCTACGGCTTCGTCCTGCCGGGCGAGGCGTAGCGGTGGACTGGGTCGCGCTGCGCCTGTCGCTCGCGCTCGCGGCGGTCACGCTGCTGGTGCTGCTGCCGCTCGGCATCGTCGCCGGCCGCTGGCTCGCGACCACGCGCTCGCGCGGGCGGCCGTGGCTCGAGGCGCTGACGGCGCTCCCGCTGGTGCTGCCGCCGACGGTCGTCGGCTACTACCTGCTGGTCGCGCTCGGCGCGCGGAGCCCGCTCGGCCCGGCGTTCGAGCGCCTCTTCGGTGCCCCGCTCGCGTTCACGTTCACGGGCCTGGTCGTCGCGTCCGTGATCGTCAACATCCCGTTCGCGGTGCAGCCGCTGCAGCGCGCGTTCGCCGCGATCCCGCCGGACGTGCGCGAAGCCGCCCAGTGCTGCGGGCTGACGCGATGGCAGTCGTTCGCGCGGATCGAGCTGCCGCTCGCCTGGCCGGGCGTGCTGTCCGCCGCGGTGCTCACGTTCGCGCACACGCTGGGCGAGTTCGGCGTCGTGCTGATGGTCGGCGGCTCGATTCCCGGCGAGACCAAGACGATCGCGATCGCGATCTACGACCGCGTGCAGGCGTTCGACTCCGCCGGCGCCGGCGCGATGGCGCTGCTGCTCGTCGTCATTTCGTTCGCCACCGTAGCGCTCTCCTACGTGCTGTCCGAGCGCTGGCTGCAGCCGGTCAGGCGATGAGCCTGCGCATCGCGCTCGGCCACGACGGGCCGCCGCTCGACCTCGACCTCGCGCTTCCCGTGGGCGAGATCGTCGGCATCGTCGGCCCGTCGGGCAGCGGCAAGACGTCGCTGCTGCGCACGATCGCCGGGCTGCTGCGGCCACGCCGTGGTCGCGTCGCGTTCGACCACGACGTCTGGCTCGACACGGCACATGGCGTCGACTGGCCAACCCGCGAGCGTCCCATCGGCTACGTGTCCCAGCACTACGGGCTGTTTCCGCACCTGACGGCGCTCGAGAACGTCGCGTGCTCGCTCCTCGACCGGCCACTCGCCGAGCGTGACGCGCAGGCGCGGGCACGGCTCGCGCAGGCACACGTCGCGGGCCTCGAGGAGCGACGGCCGCGCGAGCTCTCCGGCGGCCAGCAGCAGCGCGTCGCGATGGCACGCGCGCTGGCCCGCAATCCGCGCGTACTGCTGCTCGACGAGCCGTTCTCCTCGGTGGACCGCAGCACGCGCAAGCGCCTGTACGTGGAACTGAAGCGCCTGCACGCCGAGCTCTCGCCGACGGTGCTGCTCGTCACCCACGACCTCGACGAGGCGGCGATGCTCGCCTCGCATCTGTGCCTGATGCAGCGCGGACGCATCGTCCAGCACGGGCCGACGCGCGAAGTGATGACGCGGCCGGCGACAATTGCCGCGGCACGCCTCCTCGACCTGCCCAATCTGTTCGAGGGTCCGATCGAGGGGACCAGCGCGGCACGCCGGCTGGCGTTCGGCCCGCACCACCTCGAGGTGCCGGACACCGGCGACTTCGCGTCGGGGCGCACGATCGCGTGGACGATCCTGCCCACGCGCGTCCTGCTGCATCGGGTGGACCGCCCGTCCCACGGGGAACGCGAGAACCCCGTACCCGCGGTCATCGCCGACCTGGTCGTGCTGGGCGACGACGTGATCGCCCGTCTCGCGCCGGCCGGAATGCCGGACGCGCGACTCACGCTCAAGGTGTCGCAGCACGTCGCCGAGCGCAATGCACTCGCCGTCGGACGCGACGTCACCGTTTCGCTGCTGCGCGAGGCGATCGTGCCACTGGAAACGAGGTAGCGCCGCCCGATACCGGGCGGCGCGTCCCCGCTACGCCGCGAGCTGCGGGTTGAGCCGCTCGGCGCGGTCGTGGAGCTTGTTCAGCGCGTTGATGTAGGCCTTCGCCGAGGCGACGATGATGTCGGTGTCGGCGCCGTTGCCGTTGACGATGCGACCGTCGCGCTCGAGCCGGACCGTGACCTCGCCCTGCGCATCGGTGCCCGTGGTGATCGCGTTCACCGAGAACAGCAGGAGCTTCGAGCCCGACGACACCATGCGCTCGATCGCCTTGAACGTCGCGTCCACCGGCCCGTCGCCCTCGGTCTCGGCCGAGGCTTCGCGGTCGCCCACGCTCATCGCGACGCGCGCCTGCGGCACCTCGCCCGTCTCCGAGACCACCTTCAGCGCGACGAACTTGTAGTGTTCGCGATCGGGCGTGATCGCCTCGTCGGAGACCAGCGCCTGCAGGTCCTCGTCGAACACCTGGCCCTTCTTGTCGGCGAGGTCCTTGAAGCGGACGAACGCGGCGTTCAGCGACTCTTCCGAGGCCAGCTCGACGCCGAGCTCGGAGAGGCGCGTCCTGAACGCGTTGCGCCCCGACAGCTTGCCGAGCGACAGCTTGTTGGTCGTCCAGCCCACGTCCTCGGCGCGCATGATCTCGTAGGTCTCGCGGTGCTTGAGGACGCCGTCCTGGTGAATGCCGGACTCGTGCGCGAACGCGTTGGCGCCGACGATCGCCTTGTTCGGCTGCACCGGGAAGCCCGTGATCGACGAGACGAGCTTCGACGCCGGGACGATCTGCGTCGTGTCGATGCGCGTCGTGCAGGGGAAGACGTCCTGCCGGGTCTTCACGGCCATCACGATCTCCTCGAGCGAGGCGTTGCCGGCGCGCTCGCCGAGGCCGTTCACCGTGCACTCGACCTGCCGCGCGCCGTTCATCACCGCGGCGAGCGAGTTCGCCACCGCAAGGCCGAGATCGTTGTGGCAGTGCACCGACCAGACCGCCTGGTCGGCGTTCGGCACGCGCTCGCGCAGGCTGCGGATCAGGTCGCCGAACTGCCAGGGGGTCGTGTAGCCGACCGTGTCGGGGATGTTGACCGTCCTCGCGCCGGCACGAATCACCGCCTCCAGCAGCCTGCACAGGAAGTCGGGCTCGGAACGCCCGGCGTCCTCGGGCGAGAACTCGACATTGTCCGTGTAGCGACGCGCCCACGCGATGGCCTTGATCGCCTGCTCGAGCACCTGGTCGGGCGACATGCGGAGCTTCATCTGCATGTGGATCGGCGAGGAGGCGATGAACGTGTGCACGCGGCCGGACTGCGCCGGCCTGATCGCCTCGCCGCAGCGCGCGATGTCGTTCTCGTTGGCGCGCGCGAGGCCGCACACCGTGCTGTCCTTGATGGCCCGCGCGATGTCCTGCACCGCCTCGAAGTCGCCGTTGGACGAGGCCGGGAATCCCGCCTCGATCACGTCGACGCGCAGCCGCTCGAGCTGACGCGCGATGCGCAGCTTCTCCTCGCGTGTCATCGAGGCGCCCGGGCTCTGCTCGCCGTCGCGAAGCGTGGTGTCGAAGATGAAGAGGTGCTGTTGCTTGGGCTCGGTGCGCTGCTCGCTCATGGCGGACTCCGGACGTGGCGTGGGTGCGAAATCACCGCCGGTCGCTGCCGACCGACGTTGTGGGTGCTGCTCGAATTGGGGGTGGGGGAGGTTAGCTGTGCGCGGGGCACAGCAGCAGCAGGCCGCGAAGAAGCGCGAGCGCGCCCACGGACTCGGTCCGGGCACGGTCGGCGGCGGCGGGGAATGCGCTGCTCATCGTGGAGAACCTACCGGAATTCCGCCGCCGCCGCAAGTCTCCCAGGCGCGACACCCGTGCGCCCGATGGGATAATCATCCCGCGACGGACGCTTGCGCCACCCCGGCCGCCCGCTCGACACCCGCCGACGCGCACGTGAACGACGAGCCCTCATCGCGGTCATTGCACCTCGTGGGCTTCGCCATCGTCGCCGCCGCGTGGGCCTTCTGCGCGACGCGCGCGATCGAGCTTCCGGGCGTCTACATGGACGCCGTCAATCCGGACTACCTGGTCGCGCGCGTGCTGAACTGGCGGCGCGAACCGATGACCGCGTGGGTGTTGCCCGGCAACTACCTGTTGGGCGCGCGCTTCCCGATCCTCGTCTCGCTCTACCACGGCACGCAGCACTTCTGGCTCGGCCTGCCGCTGTTCTGGCTGCTCGGCACCACGGTCGAGAGCCTGCGCATCGTGCACGCGCTGTTCGGGCTCGGCGTGCTTGCCTCGCTCTACGCGCTGCTCGCGGCGGCCGGCTTGCGACCCTGGCTCGCGACGCTCGCGACCGGCGCGCTGGCGGTCGATCCCGTGTTCCTGTTCGCGTTCCGCACCCAGAGCTACATCACCATGTCGCCGGCGGCGTGGCTCCTGCTCGCGCTGTTGTTCCTGCTGCGTGCGCAGCGGGACGGCCCCGCTCCCGGCGCGATTCTCGCCAGCGGCATTTTCGCCGGCCTGGCGGTGCAGGGCTATTTCGTCTACGCGTTCTTCGTGCCCGCGCTCGTCGCCGGCGTCTGGCTCTGGTCGAGGGCACGGTCGGGCTCGCGGCAGGCCTGGCGCAATGCCGTCCGCTGGTGCCTCGGCCTCGCGCTCGGCGTCGCGGGGTACCTGCTCGGCTACGCGCTGATCGCGCGCGAGGAAGGCGGGCTCGGCGCCCTCGTCGCGTATGTCGCCGACCAGCAGCGCACGCTCGGCGCGTTCGCCTCGCCGATGACGTTCGCCGAGCGCGTCCGCTTCGTCGCGGACATGGTCGTCGGCGTGTTCGGCAACGGCTGGCACCACTCGCTCGTCTTCGCCGAGTGGGGCTACCTGCTTCCGGGCACACCGGCCAGGATGTTGCTCCTCCTCGGTGCGCCGCTCGTGCTGCTCGTCGTCGCCGAGGGGCTGCGCATCGCGACGCCGCTGCAGCGGTTGGTCGTGGCGCTGGCGCCGGGCTTCTGCCTCGTCGCGCTGGTCTTCGGCGGGCGCCTCGGCGGCCACCACTTCGTGTCGCTGCTGCCCCTCGGATATGCGGCCCTGGCGCTCGGCGCCGCGAGCCTCGGCGCGGCATCCGCCCGCATCCGCCTGCCCGTGCAACTCGCCACGGCGGCCACATTCGCGCTGCTCGTGGCGCAGAGCGTCCACGGCCATCGGCAGGAAGTGGCGAAGCTCGTCGCCACGCGCGGCGCCGGGCTCTACTCGGACGCGGTCAACCGGTTGGCCACGGACCTGCTGGCGCAGACGCCGCGGCCGTTCGTGTTCTTCGCCGACTGGGGCCTCGCGCTGCCGTTCGCATTCCTCACGCGTGCGGCAGTCCCGTCGACGTCCGAGGGCACGCCCGAGCTGGGACGCCGGCTGCTCTGCAAGGGGCGCGACGTCGCCATCGCGTTGATCGACGGCGACCGCGCCCTTCGACGCGACGACTGGCAGGCCAGACTGGCGTGGGATGCGCCGGTCGTGCGGCCCTACCGTCAGGCCGACGGCATCGTGGTATTCGAGCTGGTCACGTTCAAGGGACGCGTCGACGGCCCCTCCTGCGCCGACGGCGGCGCGGTCGGCGGCACCGCCAGGTAGGCGAGCCGCTTCGCTTCGAGCCGGCCGCGGGCGACGCTGCCGAGGATCACCCCCGCGGAGAGCGAGAGCGCGGCCAGCAGGACGAAACCCGTGGCGAGCACGGCGGTGGGCAGGCGCCGCACGAGACCGGTGTGCATGAACTCCAGCACGACCTCGGCGCCGAGTACCAAGCCAATGGCTGCCAGCACTGCTGCGAGCCAGGAAAAGAACAGCAGCGGCTTGACGTCGCGGAACAGCAGCGCCATCGCGACGAGGATACGCGCACCGTCGCGGTACGTGTCGAGCTTCGAGGCGGAACCGGACGGCCGCGCCAGGTAGCGCGTCGGCATCTCGGCCATCGGGATGCGCATCTCGAGCGCGTGCACGGTCGTCTCGGTCTCGATCTCGAAGCGTTGCGACTGCGCGGGGAACGACTTCACGAAACGGCGCGAGAACACCCGGTAGCCGGACAGCATGTCCGCCGGCTGGTGGCCGAACAGCAGGCCCAGCAGCGCGTTCAGGGCGCGATTGCCGAGCGCGTGGCCGCGCCGGTACGCGGCAGGGTCGTCGTGCTCGCGTACCGCGGTCACCATGTCGAGGCCGTCGTCGACGAGCCGTGCGACGAGGTCGGGCGCGCGCGACGCGTCGTAGGTGGCGTCGCCGTCGACGAGGACGTAGACGTCGGCCTCCACCTCCGCGAACATGCGTCGCACCACGCCGCCCTTGCCCGGTCGCTCCTCGCGGCGCACGATCGCGCCGGCGGCGCGTGCGATCGCCCCGGTGTCGTCGGCGGAGCCGTTGTCGTAGACGTAGACCGTCGCCTGAGGCAGCGCGGCACGGAAGTCGGCGACGACGCGGCCCACCGCCACCGCCTCGTTGCGGCAGGGCACCAGCACCGCGATGCGCGTTGCCCCCGCGGCCGCGGGCGACGACGTCAGCCCGTCGCTGCGGGTCGGCGGCGCAGCGCTTGCCATGCGGAGACGGCGAAGCCCGAGATCGCGTAGGCGACGAACATCCCGAACAGCACCGTCGCCGGCTGGTAGGACAGCAGCGCGAAGAACACCACGAACAGCAGGATCGCGACGAACGGATAGCTCTTGCGCAGGTTGATCGTCTTGAAGCTGTAGTACTTGAGGTTGCTCACCATGGTGAGCCCGGCGAAGAGCGTCACCGCGAACGCGAGCCAGCGCACGTTCTCGGGGTCGATGCCGTAGTCGTCGACGACGAACACGAAGCCGGCCACCAGCGCGGCGGCCGCGGGGCTCGGCATGCCCTGGAACCAGCGCTTGTCCTGCACCTCGAGCATCGTGTTGAAGCGCGCGAGGCGCAGCGCCGCGCCGGCGACGTAGACGAACGCCGCGATCCAGCCCAGCTTGCCCATGCCGCGCAGCGACCACTCGTAGATCACGAGCGCCGGCGCGGCGCCGAAGCTGATCACGTCGGCGAGGCTGTCGTACTCGGCACCGAACGCGCTCTGCGTCCGGGTGAGCCGCGCGACCCGCCCGTCGAGGCCGTCGAGCACCATCGCCACGTAGATCGCGATCGCCGCCTGGTCGAAGTTCAGGTTCATGGCCTGCACGATGGCGAAGAACCCCGCGAACAGTGCCGCCGTCGTGAACAGGTTCGGCAGCAGGTAGATGCCGCGCCGCCGGATGCGGTTCTTCTCGAGGACGCGCCGCTTCTGGTAGTCGTCGTCCATCACGTCAGCCGAGCTCGGCGATGATGGTCTCGGTGGCACGCACCTTGTCGCCCACCGCGACACGCGGTCGCGCCGAGGGCGGCAGGTAGACGTCGACGCGCGACCCGAAGCGGATGAAGCCGTAACGCTGTCCGCGGGCAAGCCGGTCGCCGGCCTTCGCGTAGCAGAGGATGCGGCGCGCGACGAGCCCGGCGATCTGCACGACGGTCACGTCCGCGCCCGCGGCGGTGCGGACGTGCAGCGCGTTGCGCTCGTTTTCGGTCGAGGCCTTGTCGAGCGCGGCGTTGACGAACGAGCCGGGCTTGTACCAGGCGCCGGCGACCTCACCGTCGACCGGGCTGCGGTTGCTGTGCACATTGAAGACGTTCATGAACACGCTGATCATCAGCGTGTCGCGGTCGAGGTACGGGTCGCGCGCGGGGCCGACCTTGACCACGCGGCCGTCGGCCGGGCAAAGCACCGCATTCGCCTGCGCCGGCACGACCCGCGCCGGGTCGCGGAAGAACTGCACGCAGAAGACCACCGCGAGCCAGGCCAGCGCGGCGAGCCAGCTCCAGCCGAGCCATGACAGGACCAGCGCGACCACGAGTGCGATCGCGATGAACGGCCAGCCCTCGCGGGCGATGATCGGATGCGGGTAGGTGGACATCGGGTGACGGCGCGTGAACGCCGTCGATTCTAGCATCCGCCCCACGGCCCGCCGGTTCAGCGCTCCCGCTCCTCCAGCGCCTTCGCGCGAGCCTCGGCGCCGCGCGCCACGGTGTCCTCGACCCCGCGGGCACGCTCCACCGGTCGCTGCATCGACGGCTCGGACGGAGTTGCCTCGCGGTGCGGGTCCTGCACGCCGCGGGACGGCGCGGGCGCCGCGGTGCGCGACACGCCGCCCAGGTAGGCCGTCAGCGCGTCACGCGCGAGGAAAGCGACGATCGCGAGAGCGAGCAGGACGATCAGCAGTCCCCACCCGCCCTCGCGGCGCGACTTGCGCATGCCGGGCTAGTTGCGGCTCTGGTCGACCAGCTTGTTCTTGCGGATCCAGGGCATCATCGCGCGGAGCTTCTCGCCGACGACCTCGATCGAGTGCTCGGCCATGATGCGGCGGCGCGACAGCAGCGTCGGCGCGCCGGCGCGGTTCTCGAGGATGAAGTCCTTCGCGTACTCGCCGGTCTGGATGCGCGTCAGCATCTCGCGCATCGCCTGCTTGGTCTCGGGGGTGATGATCTTCGGACCGCTCACGTACTCCCCGTACTCCGCGTTGTTGGAGATCGAGTAGTTCATGTTGGCGATGCCGCCCTCGTAGATCAGGTCGACGATCAGCTTCAGCTCGTGCAGGCACTCGAAGTAGGCCATCTCCGGCGCGTAGCCCGCCTCCACCAGCGTCTCGTAGCCCGCCTTGATCAGTTCGACCGTGCCGCCGCACAGCACGGCCTGCTCGCCGAACAGGTCGGTCTCGGTTTCCTCGCGGAAGTTGGTCTCGATGATGCCGGCCCGCGCGCCGCCGATCGCCGCCGCGTAGGAGAGCGCCACGTCGCGCGCCTTCTTCGAGGCATCCTGGTGCACCGCGATCAGCATCGGCACGCCGCCGCCTGCCGCGTACGTCGAGCGCACCGTGTGGCCCGGGGCCTTCGGCGCGACCATGATCACGTCGACGTCGGCGCGCGGAGCCACCTGTCCGTAGTGGATGTTGAAGCCGTGCGCGAAGGCGAGTGCCGCGCCCTTCTTGATGTTGGGCTCGACCTCGGCCCTGTAGACCGCGGCGATGTGCTCGTCGGGCATCAGCATCATCACCACGTCGGCGCCCTTGACCGCGTCGGCGACCTCGGCGACCTTGAGGCCGGCCTTCTTCGCCTTGTCCCACGACGCCCCGCCCTTGCGCAGGCCCACCGTCACCTTGACGCCCGAGTCGTTCAGGTTCTGCGCGTGCGCGTGCCCCTGCGATCCGTAGCCGACGATCGTGACCTTCTTGCCCTTGATCAGCGAAAGATCGGCGTCCTTCTCGTAATAGACCTTCATGTCGCTCCCTCTGATGTGGTTGCTGGTGCCCGGTGGGCCGCTAGACGCGCAGGATGCGCTCGCCGCGCCCGATGCCCGACGCGCCGGTGCGCACGGTCTCGAGGATCGTGCCGGGCTCGATCGCCTGCAGGAACGCGTCGAGCTTGCTGCAGGTACCGGTCAGCTCGACCGTGTAGCTCTTGTCGGTGACGTCGAGGATGCGGCCGCGGAAGATGTCGGCGAGCCGCTTCATCTCCTCGCGGTCCTTGCCGGCGGCGCGGACCTTGACCAGCATCAGCTCGCGCTCGATGTGGTTGCCCTCGGTCAGGTCGATGACCTTGACCACCTCGACGAGCTTGTTGAGCTGCTTGGTGATCTGCTCGATCACGTCCTCGGAGCCGCTGGTGACGATCGTCATCCGCGACATCGTCGGGTCCTCGGTCGGCGCGACCGTCAGCGACTCGATGTTGTAGCCGCGCGCCGAGAACAGCCCGGAGATGCGCGACAGCGCGCCGGCCTCGTTCTCGACCAGAATCGAGAGAATATGTCTCACAGTTCCTCCGCGAGGATCATCTCGGTCAGGCCCTTGCCGCCCGGCACCATCGGGAACACGTTCTCGGTCTGGTCGGTAATGAAGTCGAGGAACACGAGGCGGTCCTTCAGCGCGAACGCCTCGCGCAGCGCGCCCTCGACGTCGCCGGGCTTGTCGATGCGCACGCCGACGTGGCCGTAGGCCTCGGCGAGCTTCGCGAAGTCGGGCAGCGCGTTCATGTACGACTCGGCGTAGCGGTTGCCGTAGAAGAACTCCTGCCACTGCCGCACCATGCCCATGTAGCGGTTGTTCAGGTTCACCAGCTTGATCGGCAGGTGGTACTGCTTGCAGGTCGAGAGCTCCTGGATGCACATCTGGATCGACGCCTCGCCGGTGACGCAGGCGACCGTCGATCCCGGGTTGGCGAGGAACGCGCCCATCGCCGCAGGCAGCCCGAAGCCCATCGTGCCGAGGCCGCCGGAGTTGATCCAGCGCCGCGGCTTGTCGAACTTGTAGTACTGCGCCGCCCACATCTGGTGCTGGCCGACGTCGGAGGTGATGATCGCATCGCCCCCGGTCACCTCGTAGAGCTTCTCGATCACGTACTGCGGCTTGATCAGCTCGCTCTTGCGGTCGTAGCGCAGGCAGTCCTTGCGCTGCCACTCCTTGATCTCCGCCCACCAGGTCTTGAGCGCGGCGGGGTCGGGGCGCTGCGGCGACGACTCGATGATGCGCAGGATCTCGTCCAGCACGTCGGCGACATAGCCGACGATCGGCACGTCGACGCGCACGCGCTTGGAGATCGACGACGGGTCGATGTCGATGTGGATGATCTTGCGGTCGGCGCGGAAGAAGTGCTCCGGATTGCCGATCACGCGGTCGTCGAAGCGGGCACCGATGGCGATCAGCACGTCGCAGTTCTGCATCGCCATGTTGGTCTCGTACGTGCCGTGCATGCCCGGCATGCCCGTGAACTGCGGGTCGGTGCCCGGGAAGGCGCCCAGCCCCATCAGCGTGTTCGTGCAGGGGAACCCGAGCAGCCGCACGAGGCGCGTCAGCTGCGACGCGGCGTTGTTGAGGATCACGCCGCCGCCGCTGTAGATCATCGGGCGCTTGGCGTCGAGCAGCAGCTGCACCGCCTTCTTGATCTGGCCCGCGTGGCCCTTGGTCACGGGGTTGTACGAGCGCAGCGACACCGTCTTCGGGTAGTTGTATTCGGCCTTCGCCTGCGTGACGTCCTTGGGGATGTCGACCAGCACCGGGCCGGGCCGGCCGGTCTGCGCGAGGTAGAAGGCCTTCTTGATCGTGGTCGCGAGGTCCTTGACGTCCTTCACCAGGAAGTTGTGCTTGACGCACGGACGGGTGATGCCGACCGTGTCGCACTCCTGGAAGGCGTCCTGCCCGATCGCGTGCGTCGGCACCTGGCCGGTCAGCACGACCATCGGGATCGAATCGAGGTACGCGGTGGCGATGCCCGTGACCGCGTTGGTCACCCCGGGGCCCGAGGTGACGAGGCAGACGCCGGTCTTGTTCGACGAGCGCGAGTACCCGTCGGCCGCGTGCGCCGCCCCCTGCTCGTGGCGGACCAGCACGTGCTTGAACTTGTCCTGCTTGAAGATCTCGTCGTAGATGTTGAGTACCGCGCCGCCCGGATAGCCGAAGACGTACTCGACGCCCTCGTCCTGCAGGCAACGCACGACGATTTCCGCACCCGTGATCTGTTGCATGGCGAACCCTCTTGCAGTTGAAAGCGAGCCGCCCGGACGAGCGCCGACGATGGACGTGCGCGTTCCGGGCCCTGCAAAACCGATGACGCCGGGGGTGTGGGCGCCGAGGTGAGGCTCAAGGGTGTCAAGCCGGTTCCGCCGCGTCCCGGATGGGCGCTTCGTCCGCGCTCGTGACGCAGGCGAAGGGGACGCCAACGGCCGTTTTTGCAGTACAGCATGCGGGAGCACCCGCAGTGCGAAAGGTAGCCGGAAGGCGCCTGTCGGGTCAAGTCTTTGCTACGGCGCACAATGGGCGCCCGGGCGCGCGCGCGGCAAATCACCCTATAATCCGCCGGCTTACCTCGTCCGGGACATGCGCGCTGGCTACCCGTCAGGAAATCTCGGCCTTTCTCGCGGCAGTGGAGCGGCGCGCGTTCAAGCATGCAATGTATGCGGTGCGCAACGAAGATGCCGCGCTCGACATCGTCCAGGATGCGATGCTCAAGCTGACCGAGAAATATTCGGACCGGCCGGCCGGCGAGCTGCCGCTGGTCTTCCAGCGCATCCTCCAGAACGCCATCCATGACCATTTCCGGCGCTCGAAGGTGCGGTCGACCTGGACCGTGCTCCTGTCGGCGCTCGGGGCACGGGACGACAAGGACGACGATTTCGACCCGCTCGAGACGATCGCCGCCAAAGCGGACGGAAACGACAAGTCGGATCCGTCGGACCAGCTCGAGCAGCGGCAGACCATGGCCGTGATCGAGGAATCCCTGGCCAAACTGCCCGCCCGTCAACGGGAGGCGTTCCTGCTGCGTTACTGGGAAGAGTTCGACGTCGCGGAGACGGCAGCCGCCATGGGCTGCTCGGAGGGGAGCGTCAAGACGCACTGCTCGCGGGCGGTCCATGCCCTGTCCGAGATGCTGTCGGCCCGAGGGATCACGCTATGAGCAGCCGGGAACAGGACTTCGCAGCCAGGCTCAAGGGGCAACTCGACCGGTCGGCCGAGGACTTGCGGCCCGGCCTCGCCTATCGACTGCAGGCGGCCCGGGCGGAAGCCCTCGCCCGGTTGGAGGGAAGCACCAGCACGGTGCCGATGGGCGGGCTGGCCGGTGCCCACGGGATCGCCGGGGGCGGGGCAAGCTTCGGTACGCCGCCGCGGCCGCAACGGTCGCTGCTGGGCCAGGCCCGGTTCTGGATCGGCGTCCTGGCGATCGCGGCAGCCGCCTTCGGCTACCATGAGTGGACCGTCTGGACCGCCGCGCAGGAGAAGGGGGACCTGGACGCCGAGATCCTCGCCTCCGACCTGCCCATCGACGCCTATCTGGACAGGGGATTCCAGAATTGGCTTTCGGCTGCTCACGAAGACAACTGACGCTGGCCGCGGCCTTCGCCGCGGCCCTTGCGCTCGCCGTCCCGCCGGTGGCAGCGCAGATTCCGCTTGCCTCGCCCCGCTGGTCGGATCTCCCACCCCAGGAGCGGCAGGTACTGGCGCCGCTCGCGCCGGATTGGGATCGCCTCGACGCCGAACGCAGGCAGAAGTGGCGCGCGATCGCGCAGCGCTACCCGCAGATGTCGCCGTCCGAACAGCAGCGCGTGCAGCAGCAGATGCGCTCGTGGGCGCAGCTCACCCCGCAGGAGCGCGCCGCGGCGCGCGAGAAGTACAAGTCGATCAAGGATCTGCCGCCGGAAAAGAAGAACGAAGTGCGGCAGCGCTGGGAGGAGTACCAGAAGCTCCCGCCGGAGAAGAAGCGCGAGCTCGCCGCGCAGCCGCCCGCGCAGGGCAGGCCCGTACCCGGACAGCCGTCGAACGCGGGGCGCATCCCGGCGCCGGCGATGAAGCCACCGCCGCAGTTGCAGCCCGGCGAAACGCCGCCGGCGCGGTGACCGCGGTATGAGCGTCGCCGGGCCGTCCCAAGGCGCTCATTGCCCCGGAGCACGAAGTGCGGAGGGTGGTTCAGCGAGCGCGTGCGCCGGCATCGGGCGCCGGCTGCTCGCGCTGCTCTACGAGGGACTGCTGCTGGTCGCGCTGCTGCTGATCGCGGGCTTCGCGCTCGCGCCGTTCGTGTCCCCGACGGGTTCGGCGACCAGCCACACGCTGGGCATGCCGACCACGCCCGCGCGTGTCGGCGCGTTCGTAGCGCTCGCCCTGCTCGGCGCGACCTTTTACGGCTGGAGTTGGAGCGAAGGGCGACGCACGCTGCCGATGAAGACCTGGCACCTGGCGCTCGAGACGCGCGACGGTGCGTCGGTGCCGCGTCGCACGGCGCTCGTGCGCTACGTGGCGTGGTGGATCGGGCCGGCGCTGGGACTCGTGACCTACGCAACGCTGCGGCCACACGGTCTCGGCGCGATCGCTTTGCCGCTGTTGCTGCTCAACTACCTCGCCGCGTTCGTCGATCCGGAACGGCAGTTCCTGCACGATCGGGTCGCGGGGACGCGGGTCGTCACCGGGTAGCAGGCGGCCGGGCCAGCGCCACGGCCACGACGATCAGCACCATGCCGGCGATCGCCACCGCGTCGAGGCGCTCGCCGAACATCGCGAACGCCATCACCGCGGTGACGGGCGGCACGAGGAAGAACAGGCGCGCCACACCCGCGGCAGCACCGTGGCGCAGCAGCCAGTAGAGCAGACTGATCGCGCCGACGGACAGCACGACCACCGACCAGCCGAGCGCGAATACGAAGTCGGGCGTCCAGCGCACGTCCGCCTGCGCCTCGAACGCGAGTGCCAGCGGGAAGTAGACGATCGCGCACGCGGCGAACTGGATCACCGCGCCCGTGCGGAGGTCGACGTGCGACGCGTGGCGCTTCTGCCACAGCGTCCCGACGCTGATGCCCGCCAGCGCGACGGCGATCGCCGCGAGCGCGATCGGGTCGGCGTCGAGCGAAACCTTGTGGCGCACGACCAGCCAGACGCCGACGAGGCCGAGCGCGAGGCCCGCCCACTGCCGGGGGATCACCGGCTCGCCGAGCCACACGCGGGCGAGGAATACGGTGACGATCGGCTGCAGCCCGACCAGCATCGCCGCCGTGCCGGCGGGCAATCCCTTCGACAGCGCCACGAACACGCCGCCGAGATACAGGCCGTGCACGAGCCAGGCGGCGATCGCGACGTTCGCGTACTCGACGCGCTGCGAGGGCCAGCGCGCGCCGGTGACGACGCACACGATCGCCATCAATGCCGCCACCAGCACGAAGCGGTACAGCAGGAAGGTGAGCGGAGGCGCGTACGGCAGGCCGTACTTCGCGGCGATGAAGCCGGTGCTCCAGAGCAGGACGAACAGCGACGGCGCGAGAGCCGCGGTACGGGCGTCGTTCATGCGGGCACGCGCGCCCTCGCCCGTTCGTCGCGCGGCACGACGTGCGCGGTCAGAACTTGGGCTTCGGCGATGCCGCCCGGTAGCGCTCGATCGACTCGACGATCTCGCGCTTGGCTTCCTCGGCACCGACCCAGCTGCCGACGCGCACCCACTTGCCGGGCTCGAGGTCCTTGTAGTGCTCGAAGAAGTGCGCGATCTGCTGCGTCGTGATCTCGGGCAGGTCGCGCGGGGACTGCACGGTCCGGTAGAGCGACGACAGCTTGTCGATCGGCACCGCGAGGATCTTGGCGTCGCCACCGGCCTCGTCGTCGAGCTTGAGCATGCCGATCGGGCGGCACCGCACGACGACGCCGGTGATGAGCGGCACCGGCGAGAGCACCAGCACGTCGCACGGATCGCCGTCGTCCGAGAGCGTGTGCGGGATGTAGCCGTAGTTGCACGGATAGTGCATCGCCGTCGACATGAAGCGGTCGACGAACACGGCGCCCGTCTCCTTGTCGACCTCGTACTTGATCGGGTCCGCGCGCATCGGGATCTCGATCACGACGTTGCAGTCGTTCGGAACGTCTTTGCCGGCGGGGACGCGGTCGAGGCTCATCGAATGGGGAACGCCGTTAGGTTGCGGGCGATGCAGGGCATCGCTTCGATTATACCGGCGGCACCGCGCGCGCCGTTCGGCGCAGCGCCTCGCGGAACGCCGCGGCGTAGCGCACGTAGATCTCGACGCCCTGCGCGAACGCCTCGCGCTCGGCGTCCTTGAGCGGCCGGAAGGCGCGCGCCGGACGCCCGGCCCAGATCCACCCGGACCGGACGACCTGGCCCGGCTCGACGTGTGCCCCGGCCGCGACGCACGCGCCCTCCTCGACGACGACACCGTCGCCCACCTGCGATGCCATGCCGACGAGCGCGCCGTCACCGACGCGGCCCGCGCCCATGCGCACGTTGTGCCCGACGGTGACGCCGCGGCCGATCACGATGTCGCCGCGTTTCGCGTCCGTGGCGAGGATCGAGTTGTCCTGCACGTTGCTGCGCGCGCCGATGGCGATGCGAGCGCCGCCTGCGGCGACCGCGCAGCCGAAGTAGATGCCGGCGTCGTCCTCGACCGCGACGTCGCCGACGACCACCGCAGTCGGCGCGACGAACGCGCGCGCCACGCGCGGCGCGTGGCCGTGCAGCGCGTGCAGCACGCCCTCGAACGGGCCCTCGGGCACGAACGGCGCCATGTCGAGCGGGGGCAGGTCGTCGAACGTCGCGAGGGTGTGCGGCAGGCCGCCGCGTATCGCGTGCGCCGCCGCCTCGACCTCGTCGCGCGCAACCTCGCGCATTGGCGTCGCCGGGTTGCCTTCGTAGAGCCAGCCGCCGGGGAGCGACTTGCGCGGCGGCACCAGCGCGCCCGGCCCGACCAGCGCGTACGGCCCGACCACCGCGCCGTCCATCACGGTCGCACCGTCGGCGACCACCACGCCCGCGCCGAGCGTGCACGCGTGGACTAGCCCGAAGCGGCCGACGGTGACGTCGTCGCCGATGATTGCGGGCAGCGTGTCGTGCGCGATGTGGACGGTCGCACGTTCGCCGAAGAACACGTTGCTGCCGACGCGCACCGGCGCGCCGTCGGCGCGCAGCGTCGCGAACGGGCGCACGACGAGGCCCGCACCCGCCGTGGTGCGTCCTGCCACGGCGGACATCGGCGCGAGATCGAAAGGGGTCGCGAGGTCGGGGGTGAATTCGAGATAGCGCAGGCGCATGAGGGACACCGCCATCGTGGGGAAATCGTTTGCGTCGCGGTTCGGAGCGTCGGATGCAGCTCCGGGGAGCGACGCCCGTTCGCCGAGCGAGGCGGCGGCCAACACCGGCAGTCTATCGAATCGCGGGTCTCTCCCGCCGCGCAAGGCGCGGATCGTCAAGGTGGGCGAGCGTCCGCCGCGCGGTCGGGCGAGAATCCATTCGCCGTCCCCGTTGCATCCAATGGGGGTCCGCCCGCCCGGAGCCCGTCATGCGCCGTTTCGCCCTGCCCCTCGCACTGCTCGCCGCGGTGCTCGTCGCGCTTGCGGCGGCCTGGTTCACGCTCGCCGGCAAGGGTGGCGGCGGTGAGCGGGTCACGACCGAGGCGCCGCCCGTCGGCCCATTCACGCGGGTCGGCTTGAACGGCTACGCCGAACTGGTGCTCGTGCAGGGCGACCGCGAGTCGGTGACGATCGAGTCCTCGCCGCGAGCCACCGCGCGTATCCGGGTGCGCTCGGCGGACGGGCGGCTGTCGATCGACGCGGTCGAGGATCGTCCGTGGTGGAGCTTCCTCGCCCACGGCTCACCCCGGCCGCCACGGATCACCGTGCATTTCCGCAAACTGGAGTCGCTCGACGTCGCCGGCGCGGTCAAGGTCGCCGCCGACTCGATCGAGACGGAGCGGCTCGCCATCGAGGCGTCGGGCGCGACCTCGGTGAAGGTCGACGCGCTGCGGGCACAGTCGCTGCGCTTCTCCGGGTCCGGCGCGGTGAAGGGGGAGTTCGCCGGTGCGCTCGACGACCAGTCGATCGCCATCGCCGGCGCCGGCGACTACCGCGCCGCGGGGCTCGAGTCGCAGACCGCGCGGATCGCCGTGAGCGGCGCGGGTCGGGCCGTGGTGCGCGTCGCGAAGCGCCTCGACGCGGAGATCTCCGGCGCCGGATCGATCGAGTACATCGGCGACCCGGTCGTGCGCGACCGCATCAGCGGCGCCGGCAAGATCACGCGCCGCACGGCAGGTGGCGGCGGCGTGCGCGCCGACCAGCCGCGTCAGTGGATCGTGACCGGGAAGGACGGCGGGATGGTCTCCGGCTTGAACAGCAGCGGTCCGCCGGTGAGTGCATCGCGGTCCGCGTGCACGCCGGCAACCGCCCGGATGTCGGTGACGCGGCAGTCGTGCAGGAGCTCGACCAGCATCGTCGCGACGTCCACGACCCGCTCCCAGGGGTAGACCGGGCACCGGAAGCCCTGCGCGTCGCGCGGTTCGAACGGCGACGACAGCGACAGCCGGAGTTCCCCCCCACCCGGGGCGTCCGCGGCGCGGTGCGAGCTGACCACCGCGGCCGGCTCGCCCACGCTCGCGCGGAGTTGCCGCACCGCGTTGCTCGCGAACAGCTGCGCCGAGACATCCCGCTGTGCCGCGCGCCCGCTCGCCAACGCCGCGGGCAGCGGCTGCGGCGGACGCGGCAGCGCGAGCACCGAGAAGCCGGGCACGGCGAGCTGCCGCCCCAGCGACAGCGCGAAGGGCCGCATCCAGGCCGTCTTGTCCGCGTTGCGGCCGACGTCGAAGCCGGGCGCCGCGAGCGCGCTGCCCACGACGAAGCGCAGGTGCGCGGCCTCGCCCTCGGGAACGTCCACCGGTGCCTTGGGCAGCGCGATCGGCGCGAAGGTGGCGTCCGACGAGCCCAGCCGGCTCGCCGCAACGAGCCCGGGCAGCGCGCGCGCATCGATGCCCGCGGCCGCGACCAGCGCATTGGCGAGCGCGAACACCTGGCTGCCGCCGAGCGCCCCGTGCGCGCGCAGGTGTGCGGCAAGCTCGGCGGTGTCGTGCAGCACGCCGGAAAGCCTGGGGTCGGTACCTCCCGCGGGGCGTCCGGTGACCAGCACGACCGGCAACGCGAACAGGGCGACGCCGATCCCGGTCTCCGCATCGGCGGGCTTCGCGAGGCGTCGCGCCAGCGCACGCCACACGTGGCGGTAGACGGCGACCGACGGCGCCGTCGCCAGCACGGCGGCGAGTGCGTCGCCGTCGCCCGCCTCGATGAGCCGCGAGAGATCCACGTCGATCTCGCAATCGCGCGCGTCCGCCTCACCTTGCGCGCCGGCGCCGAGGCTCGCGGTCGCCAGTGCGTGCACGCGCGCGGCGGCCGCCGGCGCGATCGAGGGATCTGGAAAGGTACGCGGGTCGGGAAGCTCGATCATGCGTGGGGCGGCGGGCCGGCGACGCGAGGGCCGCGGGCGCCGATTCTCGCACGCGCTGCAACGCGACCGGCAGGCTGCGGCAGAGCGCAGCTTTCAGGGGACGATGCAGAAGGGGCCGTGCGCAAGCGCCTCAGGCACGAACAGTGCGCGATAGAGCCCGAACAGCGCGAACGCCGCGATCACCGCGCCGGCCGCGTACCGCACCGCGGGCCGCGCGAGGATGCGCTGTCCGCGGCCGATCAGCATGCCGGCGGCGAGCAGGTTGGGCAACGTGCCCAGGCCGAAGAGCAGCATGACCAACGCGCCGTCGGCGGCGCTGCCGGAAAGCATTGCGACCGGCAGCACCCCGTAGACCAGCCCGCAGGGCGTGAAGCCCCAGAGCACGCCGAGCCCGAACCGCGACGCCGCCGACGTCCGTCCAGCGAGCGGCCGGGCCGCGGGCAGCAGTGCCGCGTACAGCTTGAGGCCTGCCCGCTCGAACCACGTGAACGGCGAAACGCCGCGCGCGACGCCTGCGGCGAGGAGCAGGAGCAACGCATTGGCGGCGACGTAGAGGGTGCGCTGTACCGGTATCCATGCCGTGCCAAGGGCTGCTCCGCCGGCCGCTCCGACCAGCGCGCCGAGCGCGACGTAGGAGCCGAGCCGCCCGGCATGCGCAGCGATTTGCCGAATAAGCAGCGCGCGAGCAGGTAGAATGCCGATTGGTGCCTGTTCGCGCCCCGCCGCCAGTGCCGCCACGTAGCCGCCGCACATGGCGAGGCAGTGGAGGCCCCCGACGAGCCCGGCAAGAAAGGCCGCGATCAGTGCCGATTGAGCCACGTGCCGGTGCGTCCGGAGGATGGGGCGCCATCGGACGGCCCAGCGCCGCCGCGTCGTGTGCAACCGGCGTCCTTGTTGGTCCCGGCCAGTTCGCTTATATTCGAGGCAATTTTGATCGTGATCAAAGTTTCCGAACGATGCTCGTCTCGCCACAGCGCATGACCACTCCCCTCAACCCTCGCGCAGGCGCCAACCCGGACACGACCGGCCACACCGCGCCCGTCATTTCCATCCGTGACCTCAAGTCGCACTGCGCGACCTGCAGCATGCGCGAGCTCTGCCTGCCCGTCGGGCTGTCGAGCGACGACCTGAAGCAGGTCGACAGCGTCATCGGCACCCGGGTCAAGCTCAAGAAGGGCGAATCGCTGTATCGGGCGGGCGAACCGTTCGGCGCGCTGTTCGCCGTGCGCCTGGGCTCGCTCAAGACGACGGTGCTCGCGGAGGATGGCCGCGAGCAGGTCGCCGGCTACCACATGCTGGGCGACATCATCGGCCTGGACGGCATCGGCACCGACCGCCACGGCTGCCAGGCGGTGGCCCTCGAAGACACCGAGGTCTGCGTGATGCCCTTCGAGCGGCTCGAGGAGCTCGCGCGTTCCGTGCCGCAACTGCAGCACAACCTGCACCAGTTCCTCGCCCGCGAGATCACCCGCGACCACGGCGTCATGCTGCTGCTCGGCAGCATGCGCGCCGAGGAGCGCCTCGCCTCGTTCCTGCTCAACCTCTCCGAGCGCTACCGGCGCCGCGGCTATTCTTCGTCGGAGTTCGTGCTGCGCATGACCCGCGAGGAGATCGGCAGCTACCTCGGGCTCAAGCTCGAGACGGTGAGCCGCCTGTTCTCGCGCTTCCAGGACGAAGGCCTGATCCAGGTGCAGGGCCGCGCGGTCAAGATCGTCGACATGGCCGCGATGCGGCATCTCGTCGGCCAGAAGTAGCCCGGTCGCGCGCCCTCCCTCGAGGGCTGCAGCACGGGTCGCGCCGCGCCGGGTGTGCACCCTCAACGATTCACTTCCCACGGCGAGCGTTCCAGGAACACGGTGAGCGCCGACGAGGCGATTGCCAGCGCCCAGAACACGAAGAAGCCGACGGTGTAGATCACCTCGCGCGAGGCTTCGACCGGCTGGCCGAAGACGTGGAGGTCGTGCGGGTCGAACACGGTGAAGAAAATCGCGCAGCCCGCCGCCGCGACCAGGAACGACGGCCAGAGTACCCACATGAGCCGCCGGGCGAAGGAGTTGGTCTCGGTCATCGTGCCTCCTGCGTGAATGCGCCGGACTCTCGCGCGGCCCGGTCGTCGTGCTGCATGGGGTCCTACCGCGTCCCGGCCTCGAGCTTCACCGTCGTAGGCAGCGCCTCGATCTCGGTGGCGGGCAAGCGCCAGGTCGCCGATTCCAGGATCACCCGCCAGCGGCCGGGCCCCGGCGGGGCGATGCGTCCCGCGTACGAGCCGTCCTCTGCACGTCGCAACTCGCCGCGGACGTCGCCACCGGCACGCGTCGGATGCGCGACCAACAGCGTGATCGACTCCGGCGTCACGTCGGCGGTCGAGCCCACGGCGTCTACGGTCGCCCGCACGCGTCCGTCGGCCTCGATGCTGACGTTCGCGTATATGCCGAGCGCCCGCGCGCGATCGGCACGTCCGATCACCTGGTTGATCGCCAGTCCCTGCTTGTAGTAGTCGTCGGCGACCAGCCCGTCGTCGCTGCGGATCGCGAGCCAGACCGTCACGGCGCCGGCGACCACCACGGTCGCCGGACCGGCGATCAGGATCCATGGCCAGCGCTGGCGATACCACGGGGTTGCGTCGATGGTGCGCGTGTTCACGGGACTTCCCTCCGCGCTGATGCGCTTCGGGACCAATTCGCCCTCGGGGCGGCCCTTCGGGCTCACTGGCCAGGCGTCGGTCACGGTTTGGGCAGGATGAAGGTGGTGTGCTCGTCGCGCGCGACGGTCGCATCCTCGACGGCGCGCACGTGGAGCTCGACCTTGTGCGTCCCGGGCGGTGCCGCCTCGGCGCCGGCGGTGAGGCGCAGCGGGAGCAGCTTCGACCCCGCGGCCTCGACGGCCACCGGCTGCTCGACGCCGACGACCTGGAGCCCGGGCAGGCCCGAGGCCTCGATCGTGAACCGGCGCGGCGTCTCGTCGGTGTTCATGATCTGCACGCGATAGACGTTCTCGATTACGCCGGGACCCGCTTCGCGCGCGAGCGCACCGCGGTCGCGCAGCACGTCGACCTTCAGCGGGTTGCGCGACGCGAGCGACAGCCCGGCGGCGACGATGATCGCGATCAGGATGACGGTGTAGATCAGCACGCGCGGGCGCAGCGCCCGGCGCAGCATCGCGGCGCGGTCGTAGCCCTGCTCGAGGCCGTGCTCCGAGACGTAGCGGATCAGGCCCTTCGGGTAGCCCATCTTGTCCATCACCTGGTTGCATCCGTCGATGCAGGCGGCACAGCCGATGCACTCGTATTGCAGGCCGTGGCGGATGTCGATGCCGGTCGGGCAGACCTGCACGCAGATGCCGCAGTCGACGCAGTCGCCGAGGCCCTTCGACCGCGGGTCGATCGACTTCCGGCGCGAGCCGCGCGGCTCGCCGCGGTCGGTGTCGTAGGCGATGATCAGCGTGTCCTTGTCGAACATCGCCGACTGGAAGCGGGCGTACGGGCACATGTACTTGCACACCTGCTCGCGCATCCAGCCGGCGTTGCCGTAGGTCGCGAAGCCGTAGAACAGGATCCAGAAGGCTTCCCACCCGCCGAGGCCGAACGGGATGCTCGGCACCAGTTCCCGGATCGGCGTGAAGTAGCCGACGAAGGTGACGCCGGTCCACAGCGCGATCGCGATCCAGATCGCGTGCTTCACCGCCCCGCTTGCCGACCTTGCGACGCCGACAGCGGCGCCGCGTCGAGCCGTATGCGTGCGGTGCGGTCGCCCTCGACCTTGCGCTCGATCCACATGAACATCTCGGTGTAGACGGTCTGCGGGCAGGCGTAGCCGCACCACAGGCGCCCGGCGACGGCAGTGAAGAGGAAGAGTGAGTACGCCGCGATGATCAGCAGGACCGCGAGGTAGATGACGTCCTGCGGCCAGAAGACGAGGCCGAAGATGTAGAACTTGCGCGCGCCGAGGTCGAACAGCACCGCCTGCCGGTCGTTCCACACGAGCCACGGCAGGCCGTAGAAGATGACCTGCGTGAACGCCACCGCGCCCAGCGCCAGGTCGCGAACCAACCGGTGACCGCGCGCGGGTGGATCTTCTGGCGGATCTCGTAGAGCGAGACCTCCTCCGCGGGGGCCGGCGCGATCGGGACGACCTTGTCGGGAGCGTTCACTCTCGTGACCTCTGAAAAGCATCGGGCGGTGCACGGCGGGCGCCGTCGTCCCGCCCTGCCACCGCCCGTCGTTCGGCTACTTCGCGGCGCCCTTGTTCGACAGGCTCCACACGTACGCGGCGACCAGGTGGATCCGCTCCGCGCCAAGAGTGTCCTTGAACGACGGCATCGCCGCGTACCCTCGGCAGACGTTTGTTGCGTCCCTTGTCACGGTCTCCGTGATCGCGGTCTCCGAGCTGCCGTACAGCCAGACGCCGTCGGTGAGGTTGGGCGCGCCGAGCGCCGGCGTTGCCCTTGCCCTCGGCACCGTGGCAGGCGGCGCAGGCTGGGCGAACTTCTCCTTGCCCTGCTGCGCCCGCAGCGGGTCGGCGTTCAGGCCCGAGAGCGAGAGCACGTAGGCGACGACGTTCTTCACGCCGTCCTCGCCGAGCGCCGCGGCCTGCGGGGGCATCACGCCATTGCGTCCGTCGGTGATCGTCTCGACGATGGTCTTCGGCGTCGCCGCCGTAGAGCCAGTCGCCGTCGCGCAGGTTCGGGAAGCCCCGCGCGCCGCCGCGCGTCCGAACCGTGGCACTGCGCGCAGTTGTTGAGGAAGATGCGCTCGCCCATCGCGCGGCCCTGCGGGTCGGCGGCCACCGGCTCAATGCTCATGGCGGCGTACTTGTCGAAGAGCGGCTTTACCTTCGCCGCCGCCTCGCTGCGTTCCCGGTCGTACTGGCCGACCTGCGACCAGCCGAGCACGCCCTGGAAGGTGCCCAGGCCCGGGTAGAGGACGAGGTAGCAGGACGCGAAGACGATCGTGATCCAGAAGAGGCACATCCACCACTTGGGCAGCGGGTTGTTGAACTCGGCGAGGTCGTCGTCCCACACGTGGCCGGTGGTCTCGCTCGTGGTTCCGCCCGGCCGCACCTGGTCTTGCTCTGCGCCGACAGCAGCCCGCCGCAGGCGATGATCGAGACCAGCGTGATGCCGATGACGTAGAGGTTCCAGAAACCCGACGTGAAGTCACTCATTGCTTCGTCCCCCGTCCACCGATCTCGTCGTCGGGCAGCGCGAACGGCGCGTTGGCCGCCGCTTCGAAGCGCCTCTTGCGGCGCCCGCTGTACGCCCACGCCACGATGGCCAGGAAGGCGATGAAGGCGACGACCGTGGTGACGCTGCCCAGATGCCGATCCAGTTGATCTCCTCATGGCCACCCTCACTTCGCCGCGCGCATCGCGAGGCCCATGCCCTGCAGGTAGGCGATCAGCGCGTCGAGCTCGGTGCGGTCCTTCAGCTCCTCGGGCGCCTTGCCGATCTCGCTCGTCGGCGTAGGGCACGCCGATCGTGCGCAGCGCGCGCATCTTGGCCTGGATCGTCGCGGCGTCCACGGGCGACTTCGCGAGCCACGGGTAGGCCGGCATGTTCGACTCGGGCACGACGTCGCGCGGGTTGCTCAGGTGCACGCGGTGCCAGTCGTCGGAGTAGCGGCCGCCGACGCGCGCGAGGTCCGGCCCGGTGCGCTTGCTGCCCCACAGGAACGGGTGGTCGTAGACGAACTCGCCCGCCACCGAGTAGTGGCCGTAGCGTTCGGTCTCGGCGCGGAACGGCCGGATCATCTGCGAGTGGCAGTTGTAGCAGCCCTCGCGGATGTAGACGTCGCGGCCCGCGAGCTGCAGCGCGCTGTAGGGCTTGAGGCCCGCCACCGGCTCCGTCGTCGACTTCTGGAAGAACAGCGGCACGATCTCCACCAGGCCGCCGACGCTGACGACCAGCAGGACCAGCACGATCAGCAGCGTGACGCTCTTTGCTCGATACTGTCATGGGTGAGTTCATGTCGTCCCCTTACGCGTGCGCCGGCACGGCCGGGATCTGCGCCTCGAAGGCGCGGCCGCCGGCGATCGTCTTCCACACGTTGTACGCCATCACCAGCATGCCGCCGAAGAACAGCGTGCCGCCCGCGAGCCGGATCGCGTAGAACGGGTACGTGGCCTTCACGCTCTCGACGAACGCGTAGGTGAGTGTGCCGTCGGCATTGACCGCGCGCCACATCAGGCCCTGCATCACCCCCGCGATCCACATCGAGGCGATGTAGAGCACGACGCCGATCGTGCCGATCCAGAAGTGCACGTTGATCAGCTTCGTCGAGTACATCTGCTCCGGCCGAACATGCGCGGGATCAGGTAGTAGATCGAGCCGATCGAGATGAACGCCACCCAGCCCAGCGCGCCCGAGTGCACGTGGCCGATCGTCCAGTCGGTGTAGTGCGAGAGCGCGTTGACGGTCTTGATCGACATCATCGGGCCCTCGAACGTGCTCATGCCGTAGAACGACAGCGAGACGATCAGGAACTTGAGGATCGGGTCGTCGCGCAGTTTGTGCCACGCGCCCGAGAGCGTCATGATGCCGTTGATCATGCCGCCCCACGACGGCGCGAGCAGGATCAGCGAGAACACCATGCCGAGCGACTGCGTCCAGTCCGGCAGCGCCGTGTAGTGCAGGTGGTGCGGGCCCGCCCACATGTAGGTGAAGATCAGCGCCCAGAAGTGCACCACCGACAGCCGGTAGCAGTACACCGGCCGCCCCGCCTGCTTCGGCACGAAGTAGTACATCATGCCGAGGAAGCCCGCCGTGAGGAAGAAGCCCACGGCGTTGTGGCCGTACCACCACTGCACCATCGCGTCCTGCACGCCGGGGTAGGCGGAGTAGGACTTGGTCAGCGACACCGGGATCGCGGCGCTGTTGACGACGTGCAGCAGCGCGACGGTGAGGATGAACGCGCCGAAGAACCAGTTGGCGACATAGATGTGCGGCGTCTTGCGCTTCACCAGCGTGCCGAAGAACACGACGGCGTACGCGACCCAGACCAGCGTGATGAGGATGTCGATCGGCCACTCCAGCTCGGCGTACTCCTTGCTCGACGTGAAGCCGAGCGGCAGCGTCACCGCGGCGAGCACGATCACCAGGTTCCAGCCCCAGAACGTGAACGCGGCGAGCGCGTCCGAGAACAGCCGCACGTGGCAGGTGCGCTGCACCACGTAGTAGGACGTCGCGAACAGGGCGGAGCCGCCGAACGCGAAGATCACCGCGTTCGTGTGCAGCGGGCGCAGGCGACCGTAGGACAGCCACGGCACGGCCGGCAGGATCTCCGGCCAGAGCAGCTGCGCGGCGATGATCACGCCGACCAGCATGCCGACGATGCCCCAGACGACCGTCATGATCGAGAACTGGCGCACCACCTTGTAGTTGAACGTCGCTGCGGCTGTACTTGCCATCGTTGCTGCCCCCGTTGGGTCCTCTCCCTCGAAGCCCGCCCCCGGACCGGTGGCGCGCCGACCTGCCGATTTGCGCGAAAACGACGGACGCAACCCCTCCGTTGCGCAAAAAGGCCTTTTGCAGTGCGCGATCCTACCGGTGTGGACCTCGACCGGGCTTGACCGACATCAAAGCGCCGGAGGCTGTTCAGTGCCTTCGGCGTCCCGCTTCATCTCCTCGTCGGCGGCGGCGTGGACACGGTCGTCGTCGGCGAGGATGCGATGCGCCGGTCCCTCGAGGTCGTCGAACTGCCCGCTCCTGACGCTCCACCAGAACACGGCACCGATCAGCGCGACCAGCGCGACCGACATCGGGATCAGCAGCATCAGCACTTCCATGCGCCGCCTCTCATATGCGTGCCGCGTCATGCGCTGCAGGCGGCACGGGACATGCCGCCGGCGCGTCGTCGGTACCGGCAACGCGCGCCAGCCGCAGCGCGTTCAGTACCACCACCAGCGACGACAGCGACATGCCGATCGCGGCGAGCAGCGGCGTCACGTAGCCCAGCGCGGCCGCGGGGATCGCGATCGCGTTGTAGACCGTCGCCCAGCCGAGGTTCTGTCGAACCACCGCCAGCGTACGCCGCGCGTGGCCGATCGCCTCGCCGATCCGCGGCAGCGCATCCGACAGCACGACCACGTCCGCCGTCCACTGCGCGAGCGGCGTCGCGCTCCCCAGGCTCACCGAGACCTGGGCCTGGGCGAGACCGGGCGCATCGTTGATGCCGTCGCCGACCATCGCCACCACCGCACCGCGGGACTGCAGCTCGACGATCGCCGCGCGCTTGTCCGCGGGGGTCAGGTCGCCGCGCGCGTCCTCGATGCCGAGCTGCCGCGCGATCGCCGCCACCGAGCTTGCCCGATCGCCGGACAGGAGCACGGGAACGAGGCCGTCGACCGAGAGTGCGCGCACCACCTCGCGCGCGCCCGGACGCAAGGTGTCGCCCAGCGCGAACACGGCGAGCGTGCCTTGCTCGCTGCCCAGCACCACGACGGTCGCCGTCTCCGCCGCCTGCGCGACGAAGGACGCCGCGCGCGGCGGCAGCGCACCGGCGATCCCGCCCACGAACGCCGGCCGGCCGAGGCGCATCCGGCGGCCCTGCACGCTGCCCTCGACGCCCTGCCCCGTGACGACCTGCAGCGCATCCGCCACCGGCGCGCCCCCCCCCGCCGCGCTGGCGATCGCCGCGCCGATCGGATGTTCCGAGCGCGCCTCCAGCGCCGCCGCCAGCGCGAGCGCACCCGCCTCGTCGCCGTCGAGCGCGAGCAGCGCGTTGAGCCGCACCGCGCCGAGCGTCAGCGTGCCGGTCTTGTCGAACACGACGTGCGTGGTACGCGCCAGCGCCTCGAGCGCGTCGCCGCGCGCGAGCACCACCTGTCGTCGCGACAGCGCGCCGGCCGCCGCCGCGAGCGCCGCCGGCGTGGCAAGCGACAGTGCGCAGGGACAGGACACCACGAGCAGGGCGAAGGTGACGGCGAGCGCGCGCGACGGATCGACCTGCGACCACACGATCGCCGTGACCAGCGCGAGCGCCAGCAGCGCTGCCACGAACCACGCGGCGACGCGATCGGCGACGCGCGCGAGCCGCGGTCGCGCCGACGCAGCCTGCTCGGTCAGGCGCAGCACGGCGGCGAGCCGCGTCGCCTCGCCGGCCGCAGCCACGCGCACGACGAGCGCCCCGTCGCGGTTCACCGACCCGGCGAGCACCGGGTCGCCCGGTGCCTTGGCCCGCGGCCAGCTCTCGCCTGTCAGAATCGCCTCCTCGACGTGCGACTGCCCCTCGGCGACGGTGCCGTCGACCGGTACCGTCGCGCCCGGCCGCACCAGCACGTGCTCTCCGGCGACGAGACTGGCGGCAGCGACGCTTTCGGGCGTCGCGTCGGCGGGGAAGCCCGGCAGTCGTTCCGCCAGCGCCGGCCGTGCGCGCGCCACGCCCTCGATCGCCTCGCCCGCGCGGTGTCGCGCGACCAGTTCTACGTACCGCGCGACGAGCAGCAGCGCGACGAACATCGTCACCGAGTCGTAGTAGACCGGACCGCCGCCGCCGAAGGTCGACCAGGCGCTCGCCGCGAAGGCCGCGACGAGCCCGAGCGCGACCGGCACGTCCATCCCCAGGCGGCGCATGCGCAGATCGCGCCACGCGCCGCGGAAGAACGGCGCCGCCGAGTAGAACAGCACCGGCAACGCCAGCGTGAAGCTCGCCCAGTCGAGCAGCGCCTGGTGCTCGGGCGCGACGCCGTCGGCGCTCACGTACGTCGGCAGGGCGAGCATCATCACCTGCATCATGCCGAGCAGCGCTACCGACATGCGCAGCAGCAGCGAGCGCCGCTCGCCCTTGGCGAGCGCCTCGCGACGCGCGGGGTCATACGGGTGTGCGCGATAGCCGACCGCCGCCACGGCGCGCAGCACCGCCGACAGCCGCGTCTCGTCGCGGCGCCAGGCGACCGTCGCGCGGCGCGTCGCGAAGTTCACCTGCGCGCGCTCCACCCCCGGCTGGCGGGCGAGCCACGATTCGATCAACCACACGCACGCCCCGCAGGTGAGGCCCTCGAGCAGCAGCGACGCCTCGACCCGGCCCTCGGGCAGTTCGCGCACGAGTCCGGCCGCCGCCGCCGATTCGTCGTGGCGGACCCACTCGTCGTCGTGGGCACGCTCGTCGGGCCGCGCCAGCGCCGCCGTGCGCGCGGCGTAGAAGCCGTCGAGTCCGGCGGCGTGGATCGTCTGGGCGACGGCGAGGCAGCCGGCGCAGCAGAACGCGCGCTCGCCACCCATGAGCTCGGCCTGCCACCGCCGGCCGGGTGGGTTCGGCAGGCCGCAGTGGTAGCAGGTGGAAGCCTCCGCGGCGGCAGCCCGCACGACGTCGGTCGCCGCCGGGGTGCGCGCGGTCGCCGGCATGGGGTCAATCTAGGCAACGGATGCCCGCAGGGTCAAGGCAAACGGCAGGCTTGTTTGATTTCCGGCAACCGGGTTGACTTCCATCAACGCGCCCGTCCTTACGAGGCCTACGATGAAACCCGCAGGAACTCCCACGAGAAGGAGAACGCATGTACAAGCACATCTTGGTCGCCACCGACGGATCGAAGCTCTCCCAGAAGGCGGTCACGCACGCGATCGCGCTCGCCCAGGCGCTCGGCGCGAAGATGACCGTGTTCTACGCCTCTCCGGACTACCCGCTGCCCGCGTACGCCGACGGCGTCGTCTACGAGCCGGTGTCGAAGAAGGAATACGCGGCGCTCGCGAACCAGGAAGCCGAGAAGATCCTGTCGGCGATCGCCCAGAAGGCCGAGGCCGGCGGGCTCGAGTGCGCGACGATCCACACGATTGCCCCCGCGCCGTGGGAAGCGATTCTCGCCGCCGCGAAGAAGGCCAAGGCCGACGCGATCGTCATGGCCTCGCACGGCCGGCGCGGCGTCTCGGCGCTGCTCCTCGGCAGCGAGACGCAGAAGGTGCTGACGCACAGCAAGATCCCGGTCATCGTGGTCCGCTAGGACCCGCCGACCGGTCGCGCGGGCCCGCCACGGCCCGCAACGTGCGCGAGGGCGTCCGCAAGGGCGCCCTCGGCGCGTGGACCAGACGCCGACGGGAGTGCCATCGCGATGCAACGCCACGAAACGGGACGAGCAGGGACTCTCTCCGGCGTACCGCGCCCCGCGATCGCGGCCGGGGATGGGGTGCCGCACCCTTGGGACGAGCTGCGTCGGCGGCTGTCGGTGCACCTGCCTCGCGCGCGTCTGGTCACCGATCCGCTGCGCCTGCTCGCGTGGGGTACGGACGCGAGCTTCTACCGCCTCGTGCCGAAGCTCGTCGTGGTCGTCGAGCGCGAGGACGAGGTGCTCCGCGTGCTCCGGGAATGCGCGGCGCTCGGCACGCCGGTGACGTTCCGCGCCGCGGGCACCAGCCTCTCCGGCCAGGCGGTGAGCGATTCGGTGCTGATGGTGATGGGCGACGGCTGGCAGCGCTGCGACGTCGCCGCCGACGGCGCGACGATCACGCTCGGCCCCGGCGTCCTCGGCGCGGCAGCGAACCGCAGTCTCGCCGCGCATGCGCGGAAGATCGGCCCCGACCCCGCGTCGATCGACAGCGCGATGATCGGCGGCATCGCTGCCAACAACGCGAGCGGCATGTGCTGCGGCACCGCGCAGAACAGCTACAACACGCTGCACTCGATGCGCGTGGTGCTCGCCGACGGCGGCGTCGTCGACACCGGCGACCCGGCGAGCCGCGCGCGGTTCGCGCAGTCGCACGGCGCGCTGCTGCGCGAGCTCGGCGCGCTCGCGCAGTCGGCTCGCGACAATGCCGCACTCGCCGCGCGCATCCGGCACAAGTTCCGGATGAAGAACACCACCGGCTACAGCCTCAACGCGCTCGTCGACTTCGAGGATCCGCTGGACATCCTCGCGCACCTGATGATCGGCTCCGAGGGAACGCTCGGCTTCGTCGCCGAGCTCACGTACCGCACGGTGCCCGAGCATCCGCACAAGGCCAGCGCGCTGATCCTGTTCGACGACCTCGAAACCGCCTGTCGCGCCGTCACGGCGATCAAGGGCGGCCCCGTCGACGCCGCCGAGCTCGCCGATCGAGCGGCCCTGCGTTCCGTCGAGGGCAAGCCCGGCCTGCCCGAGGGCCTCACGGCCCTCCCCACCGACGGTGCGGCGCTGCTCGTCGAGACGCGTGCCGGCGACGCCGCTACGCTCGACCGCCAGATCGAGGTGATCGAGCGGGCCCTGGCCGGTCTCCACACGGCCGCGCCGGCGCGCTTCTCGCGCGATGCGGCCGAGTGCGCGCGCTTCTGGGCGGTGCGCAAGGGCATGTTCCCATCGGTGGGGGCGATGCGCGAGACCGGGACGACCGTGATCATCGAGGACGTCGCCTTCCCCGTGCCGCGACTCGCCGAGGCCACGCTCGACCTGCAGCGGCTGCTGCGCGCACACGGCTACGACCGCGCGATCATCTTCGGCCACGCGCTCGAAGGCAACCTGCACTTCGTGTTCACGCAGGACTTCGACGACGCGGCGGAGGTCGCCCGCTATCGCGATTTCATGGACGCACTGTGCCGGATGGTGGTGGAGAAGTACGACGGTTCGCTCAAGGCCGAGCACGGCACCGGCCGCAACATCGCGCCGTTCGTCGAACTCGAGTGGGGACGCGACGCCGTCGTGCTGATGCGCGCGATCAAGCGGCTGTTCGACCCGCAGGGCCTGCTCAACCCCGGCGTGATCCTCAACGACGACCCGCAGGCGCACCTCAGGAACCTGAAGCCGCTGCCCGCCGCCGACCCGCTGGTGGACAAGTGCATCGAGTGCGGCTTCTGCGAGCCGAAGTGCCCATCGCGCGGACTCACGCTGTCGCCGCGCCAGCGCATCGTCGGATGGCGGGCGATCGCCGCGCTCGAGCGCGACGCCGCACCACACCCGATGCTGCCTGCGATGCGCGCGCTCTACGACTACCACGGCATCGAGACGTGCGCGGCGTGCGGGCTGTGCGCGACCGCGTGCCCGGTCGGCATCGAGACCGGCGTGCTGATCAAGAGCCTGCGGGGCCGCCGCGCCGGGCCGACGGCGCGTCGCGTCGCCGATCTCGCGGCACGCCACTACGGTACGCTCTCGGCGGGGGTGCGCGCCGGACTCGCGGCGGCCGACGCGATGCACGCGGTGATCGGCAGCCGCGCGATGAAGGGCTCGCTCGACGCACTGCGCAAGGTGTCCGGAGGCACGCTGCCGAAGTGGTCGCCGGCGTTGCCGCGGCCGGTACGCTTCACCGCCCCCCCGGTCAGCCGGTCGACCGCGCGGGATCGCATCGTCTACTTCCCGAGCTGCGCCGCCCGCAACATGGGCGCGCAGCGCGGCGACGACGACACCGAGGCGCTGCCAGTCGCCGCGGCGCGCCTGTTCGGCAAGGCCGGCTTCGACGTTGTCTACCCGTCCGGGATGGACGGGCTCTGCTGCGGCCAGCCGTTCGAGTCGAAGGGACTCATGGCGGCCGCCGACGCGAAGTCCGCCGAGTTGGAAGCGGCGCTCTTCGACGCGAGCGAAGGCGGCCGACTGCCCATCGTGTTCGACACCAGCCCCTGCGCCTACCGGATGCGGCGCTTCCTCGCCGGCCGGCTCGAGGTGCAGGACAGCATCGCCTTCGTGCGCGACCGGGTGCTGCCCGCGGTCCTCATCGACCGCGTGACCGGCCCGGTGGCCGTGCATCCGGTCTGCAGCGTGCGCAAGATGGGCCTCGCCGATGCGCTCGTCGACGTGATGCGCGCATGCAGCGACCAGGTGGTCACCGTCGACGCCGTGCAGTGCTGCGGATTCGCCGGCGAGAAGGGCTTCACCCGCCCGGAGCTCAACGAGCACGCGCTCCGGCATCTCAAGGCATCGCTGCCCGCGGGCTGCGCGCTGGGCTACTCGTCGTCGCGCACCTGCGAGATCGGGCTCTCCGAGCAGGCGGGTTTCGCCTACCGGTCGTACCTGAAGCTCGTCGACCGGTGCGCCCGGCCCGCCCTGCCGATGCCGCTCGCGCCCGGGCCACGCGACGCGTAGCGTCCACGGTGCGTGGCAACGCCACGCCCCACGACGGGGACAATGTTGCTACCATCGCGGGCGCAGGCGCGGCACGGCGCCGGCGCCAACCGCACGCAAGGGGAGTCCGCCATGGGCAATCGCGACAAGCAGCGCAAGGAACCGAAGAAGCCCAAGCAGCCGAAGAAGCCGACGCCAGCCCTTCGCCGCGGCTAGCGCTGCGCCGCGCACGGGCAGCCGCGGCGTCGCCGCGGTCCCGCAAGGCACTCGCTCGCGATGCACATCGTCGCCGACCTCGCCGTCGCGCTGGTCGCCGTGCTGCACGCGGGTTTCCTCGTCCTCGAGATGTTCCTCTGGGACACGCCGTTCGGCCGGCGCACGTTCGGCCTCTCGGCCGAGTTCGCGAGGGCCTCGAAGGCGCTGGCGGCGAATCAAGGACTCTACAACGGCTTCCTCGCCGCAGGTCTAGCCTGGGGACTGGCGCTCGGCCAGGACGGTCACGCCATCAAGGTGTTCGTCCTCGCCTGCGTGATCGTCGCCGGCGTGTTCGGCGCGCTCACCGTCAGCCGGCGCATCCTCGCGGTCCAGGCCGCCCCGGCGGCGCTCGCCCTCGCGCTCGTGCTGGCGGCGCGCTGACCCGCGCGCGCCGGGCTCCGCGCCGGAGCTGCCCGATTTCTGGGGTAAAATCAACGGTTTGCCATTCCGCCCCTGTCACCGATGCGCGTCTCGCGGTTCTATCTCTCCACGCTGAAGGAAGCCCCCGCCGAGGCGGACGTCGCGAGCCAGAAGCTCATGCTTCGCGCGGGCATGATCAAGAAGGTCTCCGCCGGCATCTACACGTGGATGCCGATCGGCCTCGTCACGCTGCGCAAGGTCGAGACCATCGTGCGCGAGGAAATGAACCGCGCGGGGGCGGTGGAGGTCTACATGCCGCACGTGGTGCCCGCGGAACTGTGGCAGGAGACGGGCCGCTGGGACAAGTTCGGCCCGCAGCTGCTCAAGATCCGCGACCGCCACGAGCGCGACTTCCTGTTCGGCCCGACGCACGAGGAAGTGATCACCGACGTCGTGCGCAAGGACGTCCGCAGCTACCGCCAGCTGCCGGTGAACCTCTACCAGATCCAGGTCAAGTTCCGTGACGAGATCCGGCCCCGGTTCGGGGTGATGCGCGGGCGCGAGTTCCTGATGAAGGACGCCTACTCCTTCGACGTCGACCGCGACGCGCTGATGAAGAGCTACCAGGCGATGTACGACGCCTACACGCGGATCTTCACGCGCCTCGGGCTCAGGTTCCGCGCGGTCGAAGCCGACACCGGCGCCATCGGCGGCTTCGCCTCGCACGAGTTCCAGGTGCTCGCGGACTCCGGCGAGGATGCGATCGCCTGGTGCCCGCAGTCGCAGTACGCCGCGAACGTCGAGCAGGCGGAAGGCGTGGCCCCGCCGGGTCCGCGCCCGGCGCCGGCCGAGGCGATGCGCAAGGTGCCCACGCCTGGCCAGTCCACCTGCGAGGAAGTGACGAAGCTCCTCGGCCTGCCGTTGGCGCGGAGCGTCAAGTGCCTGATGGCCACGGTCGAGGACAAGGTGCACATGCTGCTGGTGCGCGGCGACCACATGGGCAATGAAGTGAAGATCGGCAAGTTGCCCGGCTTCTCGGGATGGCGCTGGTCGTCCGACGCCGAGATCGTCGCGGCCACCGGCTGCCCGCCGGGCTACCTCGGCCCCGTGGGCCTGCCGGAGGACGTGCCCCTGATCGTCGACCGCTCGGTCGCGGTGATGGGCGACTTCGTCTGCGGCGCGAACGAGAAGGACTTCCACCTCGCGGGCGTCAACTTCGGCCGCGACTGCCGCGAGCCCGGACTCGTCGCCGACCTGCGCAACGTCGTCGACGGCGACCCCTCGCCCGACGGCCGCGGCACGCTCGAGATCCTGCGCGGCATCGAGGTCGGCCACGTGTTCGCCCTCGGCACGCGCTATTCGCAGGACATGGGCGCGAGCTACCTCGACGCGAAGGGCGAGGCGCAGCCGATCGAGATGGGCTGCTACGGCATCGGCGTCACGCGCGTCGTCGCCGCGGCGATCGAGCAGAACCACGACTCGCGCGGCATCGTCTGGCCGGAGGCGATGGCGCCGTTCGCCGTCGCGGTCGCCCCGATCGGCTACGACCGCAACGAGTCGGTGCGCGCGGCCGCCGACCGGCTCCACGACGAGCTCGAGGCGGCCGGCGTCGAGGTGCTGCTCGACGACCGTGGCGAGCGCCCGGGCGTGATGTTCGCGGACCTGGAACTGATCGGGATCCCGCACCGCGTGACGATCGGCGAGCGGGGCCTGAAGGACGGCAAGCTCGAATATCAGGGTCGGCGCGATACTGCAGCCACGCCCGTGCCCGTCGCGGAGATCGCCGCGTTCCTGCGGCAGCGGATCGGCGCGGCGCGGCCGTAGGCGCAACGGATCGGGCACGACGTGGGCAGACGAGGCAACGTGCGGCGGCAGTGGCGAGGCGCGGTGCTCGCGCTCGTGCTCGCCTGCATGCCGCTGGCCGGCCACGCCGGCGCCCAGGCCGAGGAAGCGCTCGCACCGTCGGTCGCCACGGTGCTGTCGCGGGCGATCTCGGACCGCCCGGTGCCCCCCGATTACGCAAACCGCAGCGACGTCGCGCCGTGGATTGCCGAGATGTCGGCGCGGCTCGCCGCGCGCGTGCCGGACGCCGCCGAGCGCCGCGACCTCCTCGCCACCGTGCACTACGAGGCGATCCGCGCCGGGCTCGACCCGCAGCTCGTGCTCGGCGTGATCCATCACGAGAGCGGCTTCAAGAAGTACGCGGTGTCGGTGGCCGACGCCCGCGGCTACATGCAGGTGATGCCGTTCTGGACGCGCCTGATCGGCAGCCCCGAGCACAACCTGTTCCACCTGCGCACCAACCTCCGCTACGGCTGCGTGATCCTGCGCCACTACCTCGACCGCGAACGCGGCGACCTGTTCCGCACGCTCGGCCGCTACAACGGCAGCCTCGGACGCAGCGAGTATCCCGCCGCGGTCGCGGCGGCCATGCGCCGCTATGAGGCGCGCACGCCGTCGCTGCCGGTCTCCCTCGGCGCCTCGATCCCGCGCTGACGCGCCTGTCCGGGTGGCCGCGACCGACGCGCGCCGTACCGGCCGCTTCGCACCCTCCCCCACCGGGCCGCTGCACTTCGGCTCGCTCGTCGCCGCGCTGGCGAGCGCGTGCGACGCCCGCGCGCGCGGCGCCTGCTGGCTGGTGCGCATCGAGGACGTCGACATCCCGCGCAGCGTGCCGGGAGCCGCCGCCGACATCCTGCGCACGCTCTCGCGCTACGGCTTCGCGTGGGACGGGCCGGTCGAGCGCCAATCCGAGCGCACGCCGCGCTACGCCGCGGCGCTGCAGCGTCTCGTCGACGCGGGTCATGCCTATCCGTGCGCGTGCACGCGCCGCGAGCTCGAAGACGCGCCGCTCGGCCCGGGCGGCGAGCGCATCTACCCGGGCACGTGCCGCGCAGGGGTGCCGGCGGCACTCGCACGGCGGCCGCAGCGCGCCTATCGCGTTCGCGTCGGTGCTGCCGAGGTCTCGTTCGTCGATCGCCTGCAGGGCCCGCAGCGGCAGCACCTCGCAGGTGAAGTCGGCGATTTCGTCGTCAAGCGCGCGGACGGACTGTTCGCCTACCAGCTCGCCGTCGTCGTCGACGACGCCGAGCAGTACGTCACCGACGTCGTGCGCGGCGCCGATCTGCTCGCCTCGACGCCGCGGCAGATCCACCTCGCGCGCCTCCTCGGCTGCGACGTGCCGACGTACCTGCACGTGCCGGTGGCGATCGACCGCGAGGGGCAGAAGCTGTCCAAGCAGACGCACGCCCCGCCGCTGCCCGACGACCCGCTGCCGGCGCTGCGCGCCGCCTGGCGCTTCCTCGACCAGCCGGCGCCCCCCGTCGCGCCCCGCGACGCGGCGGAATTCTGGCGCCACGCGATCGGCGCGTGGTCGCCGGCGCGGCTGCCGCCGGTGCCGATGCTGCCGGCGCCGGCGCTCGGCCTCTCGTAGCAGAAGCGACCGGTCGCGGGCGTATAATCCGCCGCTTCGCGACGCGCCGCTGCGCGCACCACCGGCGCGTCGTTTCCCGCCTTCAACCCCCCCGTCTTCGCATGACCACGCTCGTCGCCGTGCGCAAGCACGATGAGATCACGATCGCCGCCGACTCGCTCACCACGTTCGGCGACATCCGCCTTGGCTCCGACTACGACCGCAGCCCGGACAAGATCCTGAAGCACGGCGACAACTACATCGGGCTGTGCGGCTCCGCGGCGCACCACCTGGTCTTCGAGAGCCTGCTCGCCGCGCACCCCGAGTACGACTTCTCGTCGCGGCTCGCGATCTTCGAGACGCTGCGCAAGATCCACCCGGTGCTGAAGGAGCAGCACTTCCTCAATCCGAAGGAAGAGGAGGACGACCCCTACGAGTCGACGCAGATCACCGCGCTCGTGGCGAATCCGGGCGGCATCTTCGGCATCTACTCGATGCGCGAGGTGTTCGAGTACTCGCGCTTCTGGGCGGCGGGCTCGGGCAAGGACGTCGCGCTGGGGGCGATGTTCGCCGTCTACGACCGCGCGAAGGGCGCGGCGGCGATCGCCAAGGTCGGCATCGAGGCCGGCGCCGCGTTCGATCGCAATTCCGCGCTGCCGATGACGCTGTACACGCTGCGCGCGAAATGAGTGCCGACGCCGGCGATTCGCTGTCCCGCTTCGTGGTCGAGGGCGCGGCGGTGCGCGGTGCGCGCGTGCGCCTCGTGGCGACGGCGGCGGCGATCCTCGCCGCGCACCCGTATCCGCCGGCGCTCGCCCGGGTGCTCGCGGAGCTCTGCGCGGCCGCGACGCTGCTCGCCGCGGCGCTGAAGTTCGACGGCAGCCTGGTCGTCCAGATGGTCGGCCCGGGACCGGTGCGGCTCCTCGTGGTCGAGTGCAACCCGGGGCCGACCCTGCGCGCAATGGCGCAGTGGGATGCGGCGCGCCTCGCGGCACTGCCCGAGGACGCGACGCTCGCATCGCTCGCCGGCGCGCCCGGCGCGGCGCGGCTGTCGATCACGCTCGATCCGCGCGAAGGCGGGCCGATGTACCAGGGCATCGTCACGCTCGAGGCGGCGTCGGTCGCGACGATGATCGAGCACTACCTCGCCACGTCCGAGCAGGTCGCCTCGAAGCTAAGACTCGTCGCATCCGCGGGGGAGGTCGCGGGCGTGCTGCTGCAACGGATGCCGTCGTCGCACCACGCCGACGACGCGACGTGGGCGCGGGTGTCCCGCGCGCTCGCCGACGCGAGCGTCGGTGCCGTGGTCGCCGCGGCGGCGGACAACGAGGGCCTCGCGACACTCTTCCCCGACGACGACCTGCGCGTCTTCGCGCCGGTCGCGCCCCGTTTCGAGTGCCGGTGCTCGCGCCAGCGGGTCGAGGGCGCGCTGCGCGTCGCCGGCCGCGTCGAGATCGACGAAGCGCTCGCCGCCGACGGGCAGGTCGAGGTGGTCTGCGAGTTCTGCGCGCGACGCTACCTGTTTTCGCCCGATCAGGCGCGAGCGCTGTTTCCCGCCGACGGCGCCGCGGCCGCGCCAACGCGACATTGATGTGCGGCACCACGCACGCGAGGCGCCCGTGAGCCCGAAGGGCCGCCCCGAGGGCGAATCCACCCCGGAGCGCGTCAGCGCGGAGGGTAGCCCAGTGAGCCCGAAGGGCCGCCCCGAGGGCGAATCCACCCCGGAGCGCGTCAGCGCGGAGGGTAGCCCAGTGAGCCCGAAGGGCCGCCCCGAGGGCGAATCCACCCCGGAGCGCGTCAGCGCGGAGGGTAGCCCAGTGAGCCCGAAGGGCCGCCCCGAGGGCGAATCCGGCCCGGAGCGCGCAGCGCGAAGGGAAGTCCGGTGAGCCGGCCCGCCGACGAAGACGCCGGCGGAACGGAGCGCCTGCGCATCGACAAGTGGCTGTGGGCCGCGCGCTTCTACAGGACGCGCAGCCTTGCCTCCGCGGCCGTCGAGGCCGGGCAGGTGCGGGTCGGCGGCGAGCGCGTCAAGCCGTCGCGCGCGATCCACGCGGGCGAGACGATCGAGGTGCGCAAGGCCGGTCTCGCGTGGACCGTCGAGGTCACCGGCATCGCCGATCGCCGCGGCGCGGCGACCGAAGCCGCGAAGCTCTACCGCGAACGCGAGGACAGCCGGACAGCGCGCGACGAGGAAGTGGCGCGGCGCCGCGCCGCCGCGAGCGCGCCGCAGCTGCCCGGCCGCCCGACCAAGCGCGACCGGCGCAAGCTCCTGGACTTCCTCGACGAACCGTGAGCGCCTGCCTGGCCCGCGCCCAGGCCGCCGCATCGCACCGGGCGCGCGTTCACGGCGCGCGGTCGTCGTCCCGCGGCGGGGGAGCGATGCGGCGCAGCGCCCACGCCACCAGCAGGCAGGCGATGCCGACGATCCCGAGGCCCGAGACGACCGTCATGCGGTTTTCGAAGGCCGCGACCGGCGCGATCGCGAGCGCCAAACCCATCAGCACGATGCCCGCGATGCCGAACAACCGGAACAGCGTGACCAGCATGACGTCAGGCGGCAACGCCGCGGCGCGCGGTCAGCACAGCCGCAGGTTGACGAAGTCGATCAGGAATTCCGGCTGCCGGTACGCGTAGAGGACCAGCAGCGCAAGCAGCGCGGCGATCGCGACCGCGACGACGCGGAACACCGCGGGCAGCGACAGGCGGGACACGAACGGACGGCGCGGGATCGCCGCGCCGTCCTCGGGCAGGGTGGCTGGTTCCACCCAGCGAGTTTACCGCGCGGCGCGAGCCGGGAAGCAGGGGCCCCGCGTGCGGGGATGCGACCAGGCGAGTCGACGCTTGCGGCCGACGACTCGACCCCGCGACTCGCGTGGCCCGCCGCGGAGGCCGCGTCAGACGCGCTGCTGGGGATCGGGCAGCATGCCGACCAGCGACACGGGGGCGAGCGGCAGCACGCCCAGCTCGCGCATCGTCGACATCACCGAGCTGAAGTCGGCGGCGGTGCGCACGCTGGCGATCGGCTTGGCGAGCAGGTTCACCGCGCGTCCGCTGACGATGAGCGGCAGGTCGGCCGGCAGCGCCGCGCGCAGGCCGCGAATCTCCTGGCCGGCGATCTTGCCCGAGATGCCGCGATCGAACAGCAGCAGCGCCAGGTGCACCTTGTAGGCGCGCGCGGCGCCGGCGATCTCCTGCGCGGGAACCCCCGCGCCGAGCGTCAGACAGTTGATGCCCTCGGTGAACAGCAGCAGCTCGAGGATCGCGAGGCCGAGCTGGTTGGGATCGTTCGGCGGCGTCGCGAGCAGGATCTGGCGCGCGTCGCGCGTCGGCCGGACCAGCCTCGTCACGTCGCGCAGCAGGCGCTGGGCGAGATCGGCAAAGCGCAGCTCCTGGAAATTCTGCATCTCGCCGCGCACCACGCGTTCGTGCACGGCCTCGTTCAGCGGAATCAGCGTCTGCTCGAGGAACTTGCGCAACCCCTGGCCCACCAGCAGCTTGGACAGGTGGTTCTGCAGTTCGCCCACGCGATGCTGCGCGAGGAGCTTCACGGCATTCTCGATTTCCGCGGGCAACGGCGCTGGTTCGGCGGAGGTGAGGCCGAGCATCGACTGCAGCGCGCTGTCGGCGAGCGGCACCACGGCACCGGCACGCCAGCCTTCCGACAGGAGCTGCTTGATGAGCTTGAGACGCGCCACCTGGTCGGGCGGATACACGCGATCGCCGAAGGGGTCGCGCAGCGGCGCGGGGAATCCGTACCGGCGCTGCCACATGTAGAGTTGCTCGCGGCGCAGGCCGGTAATGCGCACGACCTCGCGGATGTGCAGTGCGCCGGTCAGGTCGGGCGACGCGTCGTTCGCCTCCACCGGCGGTGCGCCGGGCTCGCGGTGGCGGGTCGGCGCATTGATCAGGATGCCCATTGTTGTCGTTCCTGTACGTTCTGCGGCAGTCGATATCGTGCAGTTTGTATTGCACAATCCAATCCGATCGGTGTCCGGGGGTCTGGCACCCGGCAGCCGTTGGCAGGTTGTGTTATGCAGATAGCATGCCAAGCCGGACGAGCGGCATGCGGCGTGGACGACCGGCCCGTTTCTTGCGAGCCGCTCGCGCGACATTCACTCCATCGGACCACGATGTTCAGCTTCGGCAAGGCCGGCAAGGAACCCCTCGCAGACGTCAAATCCGTCGAGCGCTGGCTCGCCGCGTTCCCCCCGAACGATCCGCTCGCCCTGCACGGCGAGCTCCTCGCCGAACTCGGGCGCATCGCCGAGCGCGACGCACGCCGCACGCCCGCGCAGCTCGAGGCGGTGTTCGCGCTCGACACGCGCACCGACGAGCTGCGGGCGACGCTGACTGCGCAGTACGTCGAGCACGCCAACCGCAGCTCGAAGGTAGAGAACCAGATCTGGTCGGCGCTGTTCGACCTGACGCAGGCCTTCCTGCTCGCCTACCAGGCGTTCGCCCGCGAGGTGGCGCTCCACGCCTCGACCCGGTGGCAGGAGATGCAGCCCGAGCTCGTGCTGCGCCAGATCGTGCACCTCGGGCTCGACGCGAAGATCCGCCTCTACCGCTACGAGCAGTGGATTCCCGCGAAGTGGGCGGAACTGCACGCGCTGTTCTCGCTCGCCCTGTCGAAGCACTTCGAGCGGCAGCTCGTCACGCTGGAACCCGCGAGCGGACCGACGACGATCGAACAGGCCTACCTGCGCGTGCTCGTACTGCAGCTGGTGCACGCGGGCAACACCACGGTGAGGCACCTCGAATACCTCGACGACGAGCTCCGGCAGTGGTGCCAACCGCTGCGGCTCGCGCTCGAGCCCTCCTCGGGCTCTTCTTCCTACTACGTCGACCTCGGTGGACGCGCCGGCCTGAAGCGACGCGGCGCGGCACCGCTCGAGGGCAACGTGCTGTTCCTCGACACGCGGCCGCTGCACGCGGTGCTGATGCAGAACATCGTCGTGCTGGAGCAGAAGATCCGCATGCAGCCGCTGTCGGAGCGCACGCCGAAGCGCACCGAGCAGCTCGCCCTGCTCACCAAGGTCGCCGCGCAGGCCGACGCCGAGTTCCGTCCCTTCGCGCGCCGGGGCGAGCGCATCGCGACCGCGGGATCGGTCGACGCGATCGTCGGCTTCAGCAGCATTGCCGGCTACCTCCGCGACGAGGAACGGACGCCGCTCCGCGCGGCCGAGTCCGGGCACAGCTACGGCGGAACGTTGGACCTGGCGGTGTTCGGGCGGCTGCGCAACGAGGAAGACCGGATGGTCGAGCAGGCGCGCCGGCGGCTCGCCGCCTTCGCGGCGCGCGGCGGCCCGTGGGAAGTCAAGGACGTCTCGCAGACCGGCTTCCGGCTCATCGCTTCCATGCTGGCCGCGACCACGGTGACCCTCGGCACCGTGGTGGCGCTGCGTCCGCACGGCCAGTCGGTGTGGACGCTCGGCATCGTGCGCCGGATGAAGCGGCTCACCAGCGAGCGTGCCGAGATCGGCCTGCAGCTCATTGCCAGCGCCCTCGCCGGCGTCGACCTGATCGAGCAGCGCCGTTCGCTCGCCGACGACTACTCGGTCGACGGCGTGCCGACGACGATCAACGGCCGCATCTTCCCGGGGCTGTTCCTCTCGCTGCGCAAGAAGGGCAGCGACGCGGCCGTGCACTCGCTGATGCTGCCGGCCGTCGAGTACCAGCCGTCGCGCAAGCTCAAGCTGCAGACGCCCCGATCGATCACGCCGATCCGGCTCGGTCGGCTGCTCGAGCAGCAGCCCGACTGGGTGTGGACCGCGGTCGACGCGGTCGAGCAGGGCTCGCCGCTGCCGAACGTCGCGGACGTGGCGTAGGGACGGCGGGCGCGGCAGCGGCCGCACTTGCCGTGACGGTTGCGCGACGGAGGCCGCGCAGACTACAGTGCCGCGTCCGCCCCGCACGCCGCCGATGCCCACTCCACAAGTCGACCGGTACGCCGAGCTCTGCGCCGCGTGGCGCTGGCAAGTGCCGGCACGGTTCAACATCGCCGACGCCTGCAGCACGCGCTGGGCCGCCGACCGCACCCGCTTTGCGCTGTACTGGGAGGACGAAGGCGGCGCCACGGCCGCGTATACCTACTGGGACCTCGACAGCCGCGCGAACCGGCTCGCCAACGCGCTGCGGGCGGGCGGCGTCGGGCGCGGCGACCGCGTCGCGCTGATCCTGCCGCAGCGCCCGGAGACGGTGGTCGCGCACCTCGCAACGTACAAGCTCGGCGCGGTCGCGGTGCCGCTGTCGTTCCTGTTCGGCCCGGACGCGCTCGAGTACCGCCTCGCCGACAGTGGCGCCAAGGTCGCGTTCGTCGATCCGCAGTCGCTGCCGAACCTCGCGCCGCTGGTCGCGCGCCTGCCGCGGCTCGCGCAGGTGGTCGGCGTAGCCGGCGCGCGCGAGTCGTTCGTCACGCCCTTCGAGACCCTCGTCGAGCGCGGCGCGCGGCACCTCGAGACCGCGGACACGAAGCCGACCGATGCGGCGCTCCTGGTCTACACGAGCGGCACGACGGGCCCGCCCAAAGGGGCGCTGATGCCGCACTCGTGCCTGATCGGCAATCTGCCCGGGTTCATCTATTCGCACGACGAGTTCCCGCAGCAGGGCGACGTGTTCTGGTCGCCGGCCGACTGGGCATGGACCGGCGGCCTGATGGACGCGCTGCTGCCCACGCTCTACTTCGGCCAGCCGATCGTCGGCTATCGCGGCCGCTTCGACCCCGAGCGCGCGTTCCGCCTGATCGAGCGCTACCAGGTGCGCAACACCTTCCTGTTCCCGACGGCGCTCAAGCTGATGATGAAGGCGTTCCCGCGGCCGCGCGAGCACTTCGACGTCGGGCTGCGCAGCGCGATGAGCGCGGGCGAGGCGCTCGGCACCACCGTGTTCGAGTGGACGCGCGAGGCGCTCGGCATCACGGTGAACGAGATGTTCGGACAGACCGAGATGAACTACATCGTCGGCAACTCGCACACGCTGTGGCCGGCGCAACCCGGCTCGATGGGGCGACCCTACCCGGGGCACCGCATCGCGTTGATCGACGAGGAGGGCCGCGAGGTGCCGGCCGGCGAGCCCGGGGACGTCGCGGTCCACCGCGTCGCGCCGGACGCCACGCCCGATCCCGTGTTCTTCCTCGAGTACGCCGGCAACCCCGAGGGCACGCGCAGGAAGTTCACGGGCGACTGGTGCCGCACCGGCGACATCGCCACCCGGGACGCCGAGGGCAACCTCTGGTACCAGGGGCGCGCCGACGACGTGTTCAAGGTCGCGGGCTACCGCGTGGGCCCCTCGGAGATAGAGAACTGCCTGGTCCGCCACGAGGCGGTGGCGAACGCCGCGGTCGTGCCCGCCCCCGACGAGACGCGCGGCAGCGTGGTCAAGGCCTACGTCGTGCTGGCGCCCGGCCACGCGCCGTCGGATCGGCTGGTGACGGCGCTGCAGGACCACGTGCGGCGCTTTCTCGCGCCCTACGAGGTGCCGAGGCAGGTCGAGTTCCTGGACGCGCTGCCGATGACCACCACGGGCAAGGTGCAGCGCAAGGTGCTGCGCGAGCGCGCGAAGGACGGCAGCGCGGCCTGAGCGCCTCGCGCATTCCGTTTGCCGGAACGATACGCTCGGCGCTCATGGCCCTCGGATTCGCCCTCGCCCGCGCCCGCGTCACGTTCGGGCGCCTGTTCGCGCAGCGCTGCTTCTTCCTGTTCCTCGCGCAGCTCGCCGTGATCGCGGTCGCGCCGATCGCGTTCCGGACCGAGCGCGGGCAGGCGCTGCTGAACCTCGCCGACGCGTTCATCCTGCTCGCCGCCGCCGCCGCGGTCGGACGCACGACCGTATCGTTCGGCTTCGCGGTGGTGATGGCGTCCGCGACGATGCTGCTCCAGTTCTTCGCCGCGCATCACGACGACCACGAGCTGTGGACGCTGTACATGGTGTGCCTCGCGGCCTATTACGCCGCCGTGCTCGTGCTGCTGCTCGCCTACGTGTTCCGCCGCGACGTGATGACGATGGACAAGCTGTGGGGTGCCGCGGCGGCGTACATGCTGCTCGGTCTTGCCTGGGCGGTGGTCTACGCGCTGGTGCAGCACCACGTGCCCGCATCGTTCGCGGTCGCCGGCACGACGCGCAATCTGGACGGCGCCGACCTGCTCTACTTCAGCTTCACGGTGCTAACCGGCACCGGCTTCGGCGACATCGTGCCGGTGCACCATCCGGCGAAGACCGTCGTCGTGTTCCAGCAGATCGTCGGCACGCTCTACGTGGCGATCCTGATCGCGCGGCTGATCGACGCCTATCCGCCGGCGCGCCGGGACAACGCCTAGGCGACGCGCCCCGACCCGGCGACGCGCAGCCGTTCGAGGAACGCCCGGTGGGTGAGCACCCAGGCCGCGGCGGGGACGACGGTGGGCAGGATCAGCGAGCCGAACTGGAACGCGAACGCGATCACTTCGCGCGCGCCGGCGGAGAAGCCCGCCTGCGACGCGACCGCCGGACCCGCGGTGATCGCGAGGTTCTTGAGCACGTCGGCGACGATGCCCCACGCGACGAAGGGCAGCATCGCGACGTAGCCGACGAGGAGGATGCGCGGCCAGCCGGGCTCCCGTGCGGCCAGCACCAGCGCGGCGAACATCGGCAGGCCGTAGGCGTAGAGCAGCATGTTGACGTCGACGCTGACCGTGCCGCCGGCGACCGCCTGGCCGGGCTTCAGCGAGGTCAGAGCACGGAACGTCGCGCCGTCGGCCTCGAAGCCCCGGAAGAGCTCGGGGAAGCCGGTACCCAGGAACAGTTCGGCCAGCAATTGCGCCGGCCACAGCAGCACCGGCGCCGTGAAGTACCAGACGGCGAACGCCACCGGCAGCCACGCGAGCGTGAGCAGCACGAAGCGCGGCAGCGACAGCGGCGCGGTGTCCGCCACGACGAGCTACGCTGCTGCCGCCGCCGGTGCGGCCGGCGGCGAGGCGTCGCCGCCGCCGCTCCTCGGCAACGTGCGCACCCAGATCAGCCAGACGATCAGCACGTCGAGCATGATCAGCGCCTGCCAGACGTACAGGTGTGCCCACTCGAACCACTGCCTGTCCCACTGGCCGAGATAGAACAGGCTGATCACGCGGACCACGTTGAGGCCCTGCACCGCGACGATGCCCGAGACGAGCCCGATCAGCTTGTGCATCCAGGGTGCCGGGAAGGCGAGGATCGCCGCGACCAGCACGATCGTCGCCTCGATGCCGTTGCAGCCCGCCTCGATCGACACGGCGAAGCCGTTCGTCGTGCTGCGCATGATCTTGCCCGCGGCCGCCACGTTCGGGTCGAACACCGTGGTGAGCCACGTCGAAATCGCCGCCAGCGTGCTGGTCCACGGCACGACGAAGTGCGTCTGCGCCCAGGGCGTCAGCTCCAGCCCAAAGAGTACGGCCTGGATGACGACGAACAGGATGAAGAAGCGCAGCACGGGGGCGATTCTAACCCGGTCGCCCCCGGGCTTCGCCGCGACGCCCGTCGGCTGACGGCGGTCCTGCCCAGCGCGGCGGTCAGCCGCGGGCCAGCGGCGGATTGCCCGCGAAGTAGCGCTTGACGCCGTCGCCGATGGACTCGGCGAAGCGCAGCTGGTGCTGCGCGCTGCGCAGCTTCTGCTCTTCCTCGGGATTGCTGATGAATGCGGTCTCGACCAGGATCGAGGGAATGTCCGGGGCCTTCAGCACCGCGAACCCGGCCTGCTCGACCGCGGGCTTGTGCAGCGTGTTGTGCTCCGCGATCTCGGCGAGCACGTGGCGGCCGACCTTGAGGCTGTCGTTGATCTGCGCGGTCTGCGACAGGTCGAGCAGCGTGCGCGCGAGCGTCGGGTCGCGCGTCGGCAGGCTCACTCCGCCGATCAGGTCGGAGGCGTTCTCCTTCTCGGCCAGCCAGCGTGCGGCGGCCGAGGTCGCGCCGTTCTCGGACAGCGCGAACACCGACGAGCCGCGCGCGCGCGACTCGCGGAAGGCGTCGGCGTGCACCGAAACGAACAGGTCCGCCGACACGCGCCTCGCCTTGGCGACGCGCTGCGCGAGCGGCACGAAGTAGTCGTCGTCGCGGGTCAGCACGACGCGAATGTTCGGATCGGCCTCCAGCACGCGCTTCAGCTTGCGCGAGATCGCGAGCACGACGTGCTTCTCGTAGGTGCCGCGCCGGCCGACCGCACCGGGATCCTCGCCGCCGTGCCCGGGGTCGATGGCGACGACGATGCGGCGCGACTTGCGGTCGCGCGGCACCTCGACGCGCGGCGACTCGCGCGGCACGATCGCGGGCGAGCTCGTCCCTTGGGGCGCTTCGACGACCCGCCGGGCGTCCTCGCGCTCGAGCAGCGCCATCAGCGGATCGACGGGATTGACGGGATAGAGGTCGAGCACCAGCCGGTGGCCGAAGGACGCGACCGGCAACAGCTGGAACACCTGCGGGTTCACGTCGCCCCGCAGGTCGAAGACGACGCGCAGCACCGACGCGGTCGGGCGTCCGATGCGCACCCCGGCGATGTAGGGGTCGCTCGCGCCGATCAGCGACTGCAGGTCGGCCAATGCCGACGACATCTCGACGCCGTCGAGGTCGAGCACGAGACGCGGCGGATTGGCGACCGTCGCCACCTGGTGCCGCACCGGCGTCGGACCCTCGAGGATCACCCGCGTGTACTCCTGCGCGGGCCAGACCCGCGCGGAGGCGACGCGTCCGGCATTGGCGAACGCGCCGGGAACCAGCAGCCCGGACGCGGGCACGAGCAGCCACTTGAGCGCGCGCCGGCGCTCGATCGACACACGCGTCAGCGTGTCTGCAGCGTGGCTCCGGCGAGGGCGTCGATGCATCGTTCCCCGTTCCGCGTGGTCGCGGTGGCAGTCAGCGTGCGGCCGGTCGCGCCGACGCTCGCGTGGGTGAGCGTGATCGCGACATCGGGATCAGGCAGGCGACCGGCAACCCGCTCCGGCCACTCGACGAGACAGAGGGCGTCGTCGCGGAAGCAGTCGGCCACGCCCGCATCATCCCATTCGGCCACATCTTCGAACCGATAGAAATCAAAGTGATACAAGTATAAGTTCGAAAGCGGATAATGTTCAACCAGCGTGTACGTGGGGCTTTTCACCGGACCCCGCCAGCCGAGTGCACGCAACACGCCGCGTGCGAGCGTCGTCTTGCCGGCACCGAGGTCGCCGGCGAGCGTCACCACCATCCCCGCCGCCAGTCCACGTGCGAGCACCGCGCCGGCGTGCTCGGTGGCGGCGGCATCGGGCAACGCCAGCGTGCAGGATTTCATCGGCGCATCAACGGAACAGGTTAGGCTTGGCAGGATGGAACGGCGGCTGCGCGACGATCACGACTGGGACGCGCTCGCCGCCCGCATCGTCGCGTGGGGACGCGAGCTCGGCTTTGGCGCGGTGGGCATCGCCGACACCGATCTCGGCGCGGAGGAAGCCCGGCTCGTGAACTGGCTCGCGGCGGGCCGGCACGGCGCGATGGATTATATGGCCCGGCACGGCGTCCGCCGGGCGCGGCCCGCCGACCTGATTCCGGGCACCGTCCGCGTCATCACCGCGCGCCTCGACTACTTCCCGGCGCGCGCACGCGATGCCTCCGCGGTGCTCGCCGACCGCGCGCGCGCCTACGTGTCGCGCTACGCCCTCGGCCGCGACTACCACAAGGTGATGCGGCAGCGGCTCGAGCAACTCGCCGCGCGCATTGCCGACGAGGTCGGCGAGTTCGGCCATCGCGTGTTCTCGGACAGCGCGCCGGTGATGGAAGTCGCGCTCGCCGCCCGGGCCGGCACCGGCTGGCGCGGCAAGCACACGCTGCTCCTGACGCGGCAGGGATCCTGGTTCTTCCTGGGCGAAATCTACACCGACCTGCCGTTGCCGACGACGGCACCCGCCCCGGCGCACTGCGGCACGTGCCGCGCGTGCCTCGACGCCTGCCCGACCGGCGCGATCGTCGCACCGTACGAGCTCGACGCGCGCCGGTGCATCTCGTACCTCACGATCGAGCTGCCCGGCGCGATTCCAGAAGAACTCCGTCCGCTGCTCGGCAACCGGGTCTACGGCTGCGACGACTGCCAGCTCGCGTGCCCCTGGAACCGCGACGCGGCCACCGCGACGCTGCCCGACTTCGCGGCGGTCCGGCACGGTCTCGACGACGCGCGGCTCGTCGATCTGTTCGCGTGGACGCGCGAGGCCTTCAATACCCGGATGCAAGGGAGTGCGATCCGCCGCATCGGCCACGAACGGTGGCTGCGCAATCTCGCGGTCGCGCTCGGCAACGCGCCCTCCTCGGCCGAGATCCTCGCGTCGCTGCGCTCGCGCGCGGACGATCCCTCGCCGCTCGTGCGCGAGCACGTCGCGTGGGCGCTCGCACGGCACGGTGAAGGGGGATAGCGAAGCGTCGCGAGGAGGTCGGGATGCGCGGCGCGAGCGGGCGAGAAACCGGAACGTACTGGAAGCGTACGTGAGGATTTCGAGCCCGCGAGCAACAAAGCAGATCGACCCCGCAGCAGCTTCGGCTAGCGAATCAGCTGGTTCATCGAGACTATGGGCAGCATCACCGCGAGCACGAGCACGAGCACGATCGCGCCCATCAGCACGATCAGCACCGGCTGGATCAGCGCCGCGAGCCAGGCGAGGCGCGTCTCGGCATCGCGCTCGAGCTCGCCTGCCGCGCGCTCGAGCATCGCCGCGAGCCGGCCCGTGTTCTCGCCGCTCGCGACCAGGTGGACGAGCACCGGCGGGAACAGCCGCTGTGCCTTGAGCGCCGCGGCCAGCGGCATGCCTTCGCGCACGAGCGCCGCCGCCGCGCGCGCGGCCTCGGCGAGCGGGTCGAGACGCATCACCCCGGACGCGGTGTCGAGCGCCCGCAACAGCGGCGTGCCGCTGCCGACCAGGATCGCGAGCGTGCTCGCGAAGCGCGCGGTGTCGAGGCTGCCTGCGAGCCGGCCGAGGCCGGGCACGCGCAGCAGTGATGCGTGCCATCGCGCGCGCACGGCCCGATTGGAGAGCGCGAGCGCGCCCGCCACCGGAAGGGCGAGCGCCAGCGCGAGCCACAGCCACGCGGTGGCACGGAAGAACTGCGAGGTCGCGATCAGCGCGCGCGTGAGCCAGGGCAACGACTGGCGGCTGTGCTCGTAGACCGCGACCACCTGCGGGACGACGTACACCAGCAGTACCGCGATGACGCCGAGCGCCACCAGCGTGACCAGCGACGGGTAGATGAGCGCGACGGTGAACTTCTGCCGCAGCGCCGAGCGCGCCTCGAGGTAGTCCGCGAGGCGGGCCAGCACGTCCGCCAGTCGCCCGCTCTCCGCGCCGGCCGCGACCAGACCGCGATAGAGCGGCGCGAACGTGCGGGGAAACCGCGCGAGCGCCGCCGGCAATGCCTCGCCCGCCTCGACATGGCCGCGCAGCGCCGTCACGAGCTTCGCGGTGCGCGGCGCATCGGCCTGCTCCGCGACCGCGGCGAGCGCCTGGTCCACCGGCAGCCCCGACTGCGCGAGCGTCGCCCACTGCCGGGTGAAGAGCGCGAGCTCCCGCGCCGGCAGGCGGGACGTCGCCAGCGCATCGAACGTCGCCCGCCCTTCGCGCATGTCGACGGGGGTGAGACCCTGTGCGCGCAGCCGGTCGCGCGCGCCGCGCGCGCTGTCGGCATCGATGCGCCCGCGCGCGACGCGCCCCTGCGCATCGACCGCTTCGTAGTCCCAGGCGGGCATCGGCGCCGCGCGCGTCGGTTCGCTATGCGTCGCGCGTGACGCGGACGAGCTCGGCGAGCGAGGTCGTGCCGTCGGCGAGCCAGCGCGCACCGTCGGCACGCAGGCCGGTCATCCCCGTCGCGTGCGCCGCGGCGCGCAGATGCGCCTCCGACGCGCGGTCGTGGATGTGCCGCCGCAGCGTCTCGTCCGCGACCATGAGCTCGTAGATCCCCGTGCGGCCCCGGTAGCCGGTGTCGCGGCACGATGCGCAACCCTTCGGCACGTACAGGGCCGCGAGCTCCGGCAGTCCCATCCGCGCCAGCAATTCGCGCTCCGCACGCGTCGCCGCGACGGGCTCGCGGCAGGCCGGGCAGAGCGTGCGCACGAGCCGCTGCGCGAGCACGCCGAGCAGGCTTGACGCGAGGAGGTACGGCTCCACCCCCATGTCGGCGAGGCGCGTCACGGCGCTCGCCGCGTCGTTGGTGTGCAGCGTGGCGAGCACGAGGTGACCGGTGAGCGAGGCCTGCACCGCGATCTGGGCGGTTTCCAGGTCGCGGATCTCGCCGATCATCACCACGTCCGGATCCTGCCGCAGGATCGAGCGCAGCGCGCGCGCGAAGGTGAGCTCGATGCGCGCGTTGACCTGCGTCTGCGCGACGCCGTCGAGCGCGTACTCGATCGGGTCCTCGACCGTCATCAGGTTGACGCTGCCGCGCGGCAGCCGCGACAGCGCCGCGTAGAGCGTCGTGGTCTTGCCGGACCCGGTCGGCCCGGTGACGAGCAGGATGCCGTGCGGCTCCCGGATCAGGCCGTCGACCGCATCGAGCGTGGTCGCGCTCATGCCGAGCGTGGCGAGGTCGAGACGCGCGGCGTCCTGGTCGAGCAGGCGCAGCACGACGCGCTCACCGGAGCCGGTCGGCAGCGTGGAGACGCGCACGTCGACGCTGCGTCCGGCGAGCTTCAGCGCGATGCGGCCGTCCTGCGGCAGGCGCTTCTCGGCGATGTCGAGGCTGGCCATGATCTTCACGCGCGACACCAGCGCCGCGTGCAGCGCGCGCGGCGGCTCGATCACGTCGCGCAGCACGCCGTCGACGCGGAAGCGCACCACGGAACGCGCCTCGTACGGCTCGAAGTGGACGTCGGAGGCCCGCTCCGCCAGCGCCTGCAGCAGCAGCGCGTTGATCATGCGGATCACGGGCGCGGCGCCGTCGTCGGCGAGCAGGTCCTCCGCCGGCGGCAGATCCTGCATCAGGCGCGCGAGGTCGGTATCGCGCGCGAGCTCGTCGTGGATCGCCTGCGCCGTGCCGCTCGTGCCGTAGGCGCGGGAGAGCGCGGCGGCGAACTCGGCCGCGTCCACGGGCTTCGTGATCAGCGGCCGCCGCAGCACCCGCCGCACCTCCGCCAGGCCCTCGACGGACGCATCCGGCCGCACCAGCACGACGACGGCGGCCCCTTCGTCGCCGGCGACGAGCACGCCGTTGGCCTTCGCGAACGCGTAGGGAATGCCCTGGGCTGGACTCGTGGCGATCGCGGCGGTCGGCATGGCGCGGGCTTAGCGGGACCGCGGGGCGGTCAGAAGCTGTGAACGGATCCGGCGCGCCCGAGCGGGGCGCGCAAAGGCGCCCAATCAAGGCGCAAAGCACAGCCGTAGCTCGTGCTACGGCGAGCATTTGCAACGCCGAGTGGGCGCCTTTGCGCGTCACGAGCGGGTGTGCAGGATCCGTTCACAGCTTCTCAGGGCCGGGACGGTGGCGGCGCAGCCGGCGGCAGGAACATCGGCGAGGGCGACACGGGCTCCGCCGGGCGCGGCACCAGCGGATGCGGCGGCGACGGCTCGGGGCCGGGCACGAGCACGCCGGCATCCCCCGGGAATTTGCCCGGCGGCGGCAACTCGGGCTGCGTCGGGTCCTGCCAGAACGGCACTGGCGCCGGCGCGAGGCGCAACTGCTCGCCCAGCAGGTAGTCGTAGCGCTCGGACGTGATCTCGCGGCCATCGGCCATCGAGCGCACCACCGTCGGGCGTAGAAAGACGAGCAGGTTGGTCTTCTCGCGCTTGCGGGCGTCGTAGCGGAACAGCTGGCCCGCGAGCGGCACGTCGCCCAGTCCCGGCACCTTGTCGGCACCGTCGGTCATGCGGTCCTCGATCAGCCCGCCGAGCACGATCACCTGGCTGTCGTCGACGATCACCGTCGACTCCAGCGCGCGCTTCGACAGGATGATGCCGCTCGCCGTGCTCGCGTCCTGCACCCGCGACACCTCCTGGTAGATCGCGAGGCGTACCGTGCCGCCCTCCGTGATCTGCGGGCGCACGCGCAACACCAGGCCGACGTCGCGGCGCTCGACCGTCTGGAACGGGGTCACCGTGTTCACGCCGCCGGTGGTCGCGTACGAGCCGGTGACGAACGGGATGTTCTGCCCGACGATGATCCGCGCCTCCTCGTTGTCCAGCGTCATCAGCGCCGGCGTGGAGAGGATGTTGGCGTTGACCTGCGTCTCGAGCGCACGGGCGAGGAAGCCCAGGTTGGCGATCGTGCCGAGCCCCGGGATGTTGACCGTGCCGCGCATCACGCCGATGTTGAGACCCGGCGCGACGGTGCCCGGGTTCACGGCGACGTCGATGATGTTCTGGCCCGTGCCGCGCGGCGCGAAGTTGGTGCCGCCGACCACGCGCGTCTGCGTCGTGTTGTAGCCGGACAGCGCCTGCCACTGGATGCCGAGTTCGGCGGCCTTGTCGGCGGCCACCTCGACGATCAGCGCCTCGACGTACACCTGCGCGCGGCGCACGTCGAGCTTCTCGATGATCGCGCGCAGGTTGTTGTAGACCGGCTCCGGCGCCATGATCACCAGCGCGTTGTTGGCCGTGTCCGCCTGCACGGTCACGCCGTTCGCGGAGAACGCGCTGCCGCCGGAGGACGGCGGCGAGAACGGCAGCGACGGCTGCGCCGCGGGCTGTCCCTGCGCCGCCCCGATCGCCCCGCCACCCGATCCTCCGCCCATCGCGAACGCGCCGGACGGCGCGAGCGAGGCCGGCCCCGGCGTCGACGCGGGCCCGTCGCCGCCGGTGAGGAGCGCGCGCAGCGTCTGCGCGACGCGCGCGGCGTCGGCGTTCTTGAGGTAGACGATGAACAGGTTGCCGCCGGGACGCCCCGGCGTGTCGAGCTGCTCGATCAGCGACCGTGCGCGCGCGGCGCGGCCCGCGTTGTCGCTCTTCACCACGATGCTGTTGCTGCGCGCGTCGGCGACGAGCATCACGCGCTGCGACGGGTCGGCGGGGATCCCCGCCGCGGACGGCGCATCGGTCGTGACCCGCGTCACCATCGCGGCGACGTCGATCGCCGACGCGTGCTTCACCGGCACCACGACCGTCTCCGCGCTCGAGGGCTGGTCGAGCGAGGCAACGATGCGTTCGATGCGGCGCAGGTTGGACGCGTAGTCGGTGATCACCAGCGCGTTGCTGGCCGGGAACGCCACGATCGTGTTGTTCGGCGTGATCAGCGGGCGTAGCACGTTGACGAGCTGCGCCGCCGCCTCGTGCTTCAGCACGATGACCTGCGTGACCAGGCGGTCGCCGCTGCCCTGCCCGACCGTCCCGCCCTGGGTCTTGGCATCCGCCTCGGGAACGATCTTCACCACGCCGTCGGCCTCGACCGCGGCGAACCCCGACAGCCGCAGCGCGGACAGCAGCGTCGGATAGACGAGGCTCTTCGGCACCGGGCGCGCGGACACGATGTTCACCGTCCCCTTCACGCGCGGGTCGACGATGAAGTTCTTGCCCGTGATCTCGGCGACCGCCTTGACCACGGCGTCGATCTCGGCGTTGACGAAGTTGAGCGTGACGGTGTCGGCGGCCTGCGCGAATGCGGGCCGCGCGGCCACGGCAACGAACATGGCCAGGACGACGATCACCGCGGTGACCAGGCGGTGCTGCCAGCGTGGATCGGGGTGTCCGCGGCCCGGACGGGCGGGGGTACGGGCCATCGGCGGGAATGGGGCGTGACGCTCGTTCAAAGCGCGCGCGAGGGAGGGATCGCGATCGATAATAGCACGCACCCGTGTTGCGGTCGGCCGCGTGGCCGGTACGCCGGGCTGCCGGGAAGCACCGGTCGTCGCTTGCGCTGCGCGCGCATGGATCGCAGCGGCGACCGCGAATCCGAAGCGGCCCGCGGGTGCATCCAACGGTCACGTGTCCATCGCAAGGGAGTACCGATGAGCCTGTCGTTCCCGTGGTTCCGGCGCGCGATGCGCTCCCGGCCCGTCGTCCTCGGCGCCGCGTTCGTGATGGCGCTTGCGGTGCTGGCAGCGACCGATGGCCCCGGCCGGCCGGCGCGCGAGCACCCTGTCGCCTGGCAGGTCGTTGCCGATGCTCGCGCCGCCGACCCGGCGCCGGCCGCGACGACGCCAACCGCACCCGAGGCGGCGTCACCGCCCGGCACCGAATCCAAGGCGAAGCCCGGGGCCGACCTTTCGACCGGCAACGCCAGGGTCGACGCCGAGATCACGATCGACGAGCGTGGCGTGCGCATCGCCAAGCCCGGCCGCGGCTCGCCGCAGGTGACGGTCGGCGGCCACGAGTACGACTCGTTCGAGGCCTTCGTCGAGCAGGCCCCCTGGATTGCCGGCCTGGTGTTCATGACCACCGCGCTGGTGTTCCTGGTCCCGCTGGTCGTGATCATCCTGGTCATCTGGTACAAGATGCGACGTGCGCGGATGATGAACGAGACGATGCTGAAGCTCGCCGAGCGCGGCGCGGTTCCGGCCGGCGAGGCGATGCAGGCGATCGCCAACGGTCGTCCCGCACAGGCGCTCGAGTCCAACCCGGCCATCGCGCCACTCTACGAGCAGGCAAAGACGTTGCGCCGCAAGGCCGCCTGGTCAGACCTGCGCAAGGGCGTGATCCTGGGCGCGATCGGCTTCGGCATGACCGCCTACTCGATGCTCGACGACGGCTCGCCGAACGGGCTCGGCCTGATCCTCCTCTTCGTGGGCATCGGTTTCGTCGTGCTCTGGTACCTCGAGGACCGGCAGCACGAGGAACGGCAGGGAACACCCACAAACCGGTCGGGAGGCGCGTAACGGACCCCGGCCCCGCAGCGTTCGCCAAGACCGCAGCCGGCGCCCGATGGCGTCGCCCCCGGATTCGGATGCCGCGCTCATCGCCCGCGCGGTCGTCTCGGACGACCGTCACGCGTTCGCCGAGCTCGTGCGCCGGCACCAGTCCGCGGTTCGCGCGTGCCTGCGCAGGCTCACCGCGGGCCACCACGCGCTTGCCGACGACCTGGCGCAGGAGACCTTCGTGCTGGCATGGCGCCACCTCGGCAGCTACCGGCAGGAAGCCAGGTTCTCGACCTGGCTGTACCGGATCGCCACCAACTGCTGGCTCGCCGATGCGCGCAAGCGCAAGGAGGAGCTTCTCGGCGACACCGCCGACGACCTGGCCGAAGCCTCCGGCACGGCGTTCGCGGGTAACGCCGCGGTCCCGGATCACGCACGAGGAGCGACGATGAAACTCGACCTGGAACGTGCGCTCGCGGCGCTCTCGGAAGGCGAGAGGGCCGCGATCGTGCAGTGCTACTATAACGATCTCTCGCACGAGGAGGCAGCGTTCGTCCTGGGCATGCCGGTCGGCACGGTCAAGACGCACGTCCTCCGCGGCAAGCAGAAGCTCAAGACGGCGCTCGCCGCCTGGGCGCCCCGGCAGGATTCCTGACGATGACCGCCGACCGCACTGCGCCGAACATTGCACCCGACGACGACTGGCTCGACGCCGCGCTCGCCGCCGACGCACGCGAGCACGGCTCGGCGTACCTCGACGACCAGGGCTTCACCGCCCGCGTGATGGCCGCGCTGCCCGCGCCCGTTGCCGTGCCGCGCTGGCGCAGGCCCGCGCTCGTCGCACTGTGGAGTGCCGCGGCCGTCGGTACCGCGACGGCATTGCCCGGGGTCGCACTCGACGTCGGCCGCGAGGCGTTCCGGCTGCTCGCCGCGCAGCCGGTATCGCTGCCGCAGATCGCGGCCGTGCTCGCGGCGCTCGGCGTGGTGACGTGGAGCGCGGCGGCCTGGGCGCTGCGAAGCGATTGAGGGCAGCTGCCGGCCGTGTCGTCGTTCCCGCGCAAGCGGGAACCTAGAGTCGTTCGAGCGGAAGTCACGGGGTTCCCGCTTGCGCGGGAACGACGACGTTGCACACACGACTCCGCGTTCCCGCATGCGCGGGAACGACGATGTTACGCGGTGCGCCAACGCGCGGCGCGTCAGTCCTTGAGTGTGAACACGACCTCGATCTCGCCCACGTACTTCTCGCCCTCGGCCCGGAACTTCCACTTCGACAGCGCTTCGCGCACCGAGCTGTCGAAGTGCCGCGGCGGATCGGCGGACACGATGATCACGTCGGTCACGTTGCCCTTCTCGTCGATGTTGACGCGCGCGAGTACGCGCCCCTTGTCGATGCCGGCGCGGATCGCGGCGCGCGGATAGACCGGATCCTCGCGCGTGACCGGCGTGATGCCCTTGCGGATCGCAGGCTTCGGCGGCGCCGGCGGTGCCTCGACCTTCGGCGGCTCCGGCGGTGGCGGCGGCTCGATCTTGTATTCCTGCTTCGGCGGCGGCTCCGGCGTCACGGCGGTGATCGTCGGGGCCGTCTGCACCACCGGCGGCGCGATGTCCGGCGGCGGCACGTAGGGCTGCGGCGGTGCCGAGGGCGGCGGCGGCGCCTCGACGATCTTCTTCGGCGGCGGCGGGGGCGGCGGGGGCGGCGGCGCCTTGATCTCCTCGATGATCGTCGCCGTGATCGGCTTCTTGATCACCTCCACGGCCTTCCGCGCGAGCCCCGACACCATCGCCCAGAGGATCAGCGCGTGGAGGACGATGACGAACGTGATCCCGATCAGGTGCCGGGTCGGGTCTCTCTGCTGTCTTGCGAAATCCATGGCTCGTCGACTCCGTGCCCCGCCGCGCGCGGCGGGCGCGCGAGAAGCTACTCGATGAACTGCTCGCTGCCGATGATGCCGAGCTTGGTGACGCCGAGCCGCTGCGCCGCGGCGAGCACCGCCGCCACGACGTCGTACTTGGCGCGCTTGTCCGGACGGATGTGCAGCTCGGGCTGCGGGTCCACGGTGGTGATCAACCGCAGGCGCTCCTCGAGGTCGGCGCGGTCGGGGACGACCTCGGCGTTCCAGTAGATCTGGCTCGACGGGTCGATGTCGATCTTCACCACCTCCGGCTTGACGAGCTGCGGCGGCGGGTTGCCGACCGGCATGTTCAGGTTGACCGCGTGCAGCTGGATCGGAATCGTGATGATCAGCATCACGAGCAGCACCAGCATCACGTCGATCAGCGGCGTCGTGTTGATGTCGATCATCACGTCGGGATCATTCGAACTGCCGCCCGATCCAACGTTCATTCCCATGTTCGAGTCCTCGTGGCCGGTCGCGCGGTGCCTAGCTGCGCACCGGCGGCTCGGTGATGAAGCCGATCTTGGCGATCCCGGCGCGTTGGCAGGCGTAGACGATGCGGCCGACGGCATCGTAGTCGGCCCGGTTGTCGCCGCGGATGTGGACCTCGGGCTGCGGGTTCAGCACGGCAATCTTCTTCAGCCGGTCGATCAGCGCCGCCGTGTTCTGCAGCTTGAGGTCGTTCCAGTAGATGTTGCCCGAGACGTCCACCGAGATCGTGATGTTCTCGGGCTTGGTCTCGCGGACCTCGATGCGCTGCTTCGGCAGCTCGAGCTGGATCGACGTCGTGACGACCGGGATCGTGATCAGGAAGATGATCAGGAGCACGAGCATCACGTCGACGAGCGGCGTGGTGTTGATCGCCGAGACGACTTCCTCCTCGTCGCCGTCGGCCGGGCCGACGCTCATCGACATGGCGTCAGGCCTTGGCGGCTTGCGACTTCGCGGACATCAGCACCGCGTGGAGGTCGGCCCCGAAGGCCCGCACGTCCTCCATCGCGCGCTTGTTGCGCCGGATGAGCCAGTTGTACCCCAGCACCGCCGGCACCGCGACCGCGAGGCCGATGGCGGTCATGATCAGCGCCTCGCCGACCGGACCCGCGACGCGGTCGATCGACGCCTGGCCGGCAATGCCGATCGCCGTCAGCGCATGGTAGATGCCCCACACCGTGCCGAACAGCCCGACGAAGGGCGCGGTCGAGCCGACGGTGGCGAGGAACGCCAGTCCGTCGCCGAGCCGGCTCGCGACGTTGTCGATCGCGCGCTGGATCGACGCCGACACCCAGTCCGAGAGGTTGATGTTGCCGAGGAGGCCGGTGTGCTTGGACTGCGCCTCGAGCCCGGACTCGGCGATGAAGCGGAACGGGCTGCCCTCCTTCAGGCCGTCGGCGCCCTGCTTCACCGACGGCGCACTCCAGAAGGACTTCTCGGCGATGCGGGCTTCGCGGCCGAGCTTGAACTGCTCGTAGACCTTGGTGACGATGATGTACCAGCTGCCGATCGACATGATGGCGAGGATCACCAGCGTGGCCTTGGCGACCCAGTCGCTGCCGCGCCATAGCGCGTCGAGGCCGTACGGGTTCTCGACGACCTCGGTGCCCTTCGCTCCGTTGGTCTTCGCGGCCGGGGCGGGCGTCACCGCGGGTGCCGCGGCAGGTGCCGCCGCCGGGGCCGGAGCGGTCGCCGGAGCGGGCGTGGCCGCCGGCGCCGGCGCCGGCTGGCCCTGCGCCTGCGACACGAGCGGCGTGACCGCGGCCGCGGCGGCCACCATGAAGAGCGCGGCCAGCGTGGCCCAACGGGTCGTCTTCAACATGTTCTCTCCAGACAGAAGATTGGGTTCAGTGATCGACGGCGGCACGCACCCGCGCCTCACGCGTGCCCATGCTCCGGCACGACGACGACCGCGGACTCAAAGCGACAGCCCCGCCGGAGAGCGGGGCTTGATGGTCGATCAGCAAAGCCTGTTATTATCCCCGCGCAACCCGCGGCCTGTCCAGTTTTTGCTGCCGGTTTAGAGCAAAGCACCTAGTCGCCCCGGACCGCCTTGGTCGGGCAGCGGTCCGGGTCGGCGTTTCCCGGGGCACTCGGCCACGCGCCGGGATGACGCGCGACCGATGCCGGGCCCTGCGCGCAATGGCCTCTCCACCGTCCACGCTCACGTGATCAGCGCCACGATGAACATCAACCTCTCCGCCCTCGTCCTCGCCACCGCCCTGCTCGCCTCGTCCGCCGCGTTCGCGCAAGGCGCCGCACCCGCCGAGGCCACGATGCAGTCGCTCGCCGCGGAGGTCCGCGCGGACAAGCGCGCCTACGTCAACGGCGCGCTCCGGCTGACCGAAGCGGAAGGCAAGCGCTTCTGGCCGATCTACGATGCCTACCAGCGTTCGATCGCCGCCAATACGCGTCGCCTCACGCGGATGGTCGAGGACGTGGTCGCCGTGGGGGACCGCACCAGCGACGCCTACGCCAAGAACCTCGCCGCGCAGTACCTGATCGCGCACGACGACGAGGCCCGCGACTTCCGGCGCATGCACAAGAGCACGATGCGCGCGCTGCCGGCGCACAAGGCGGTGCGCTACATCCAGATCGAGAACAAGCTCCGCGCGATCCGCGACTACGAGCACGCCTCGGCGATGCCGCTGCTGAAGTAGCAAAACAAACAGGGGCCCGAAGGCCCCTGTGATCCGCTGCGGACGTCGGGCCTAGAACGCGTACTTGACGCGGCCGTAGTAGAACCGCCCGACGGGGTTGTGGGTCGTGAAGTCGTACCCCTGTGTCTCGTCGTCCGAGAACGGCGGGTCCTCGTCGAACAGGTTGTTGACGCCGAACGTGAGCTCCCAGTTCTTGAAGCCCCGGTAGCGGATCGACCAGTTCCACGTGACCCACGCGTCCACGTAGTCGGTGGAACCGCCGAAGGCCGTGCCGTTCGCCTGGTAGTAGCTGTGGATGTAGTTCGCGAACAGCGACGAGTTCCAGGGGCCGCGTTCCCAGTCGAACAGCAGGTTGCCGCGCCAGCGGGGGTACTGGTACGTCCCGTTGTACTCGATCAGCGGCTGTCCGGGAGCGGCGGCACGCTCGTACGTCATGTTGTACGTGCCGGCCAGGTTCGACGTCAGCTTGCCCCATTCGCCGAGGCTGTTGCGCAGCGTGAAGTTGAAGTCGATGCCTTGGACCTTCTGCTCCGAGATGTTGAAATACTGCTGGTTCAACCCCACGACCTCGTCGCTGCCAGATCCATGCAGCGCCCCCGGCGCGCCCATCGCCACGTCGAGCGCATTCTGCGGGAAGCGGTTGATGGAGCCCGGGAACAGGTCCGGGTTGTTCAACTGGTAGGAGATCGTCGGCTGGTCGATGATGTTCTGGTGGTCGATCTTGAACCAGTCGATGCTCATCGAGAAGTTGTCCAGCGGCTCCCAGATGAACCCGGCGAAGAAGCTCTCCGACGTCTCGGCCTCGAGGTCCGCGTTGCCGCCGCTGCGCGTGCGGTACTGCAGGTTGCGGCAGATCGCGTTGGTATCCGCAGCCGGCGCGCCGCCGGCACGGTACGCATTGCAGCGCGGATTGTCGATGAACGACGGGAACGAGATCGTGTCGCCGAGGTAGAGCTCGACCAGCGACGGCGCGCGGAAGCCCTTCGCCCACGAGCCGCGCAGCACCAGCTCCCGCACCGGCTGCCAGCGCAGCGCGACCTTCGGGTTCCAGGTCGAGCCGAAGTCGCTGTAGTCGTCGTAGCGGATCGCGGCCTGCATCTCGACCGTCTTGTGCAGGGGGATCATCAGCTCGCCGTACGCGGAGAAGAGGTCGCGCGAACCGGCCGCGGCCGTCCCGCCGGAGCCGACGACGTTGCCCGCGACCGAGTTGGCGTCGGGCGTATCCTTGATCTCGTCCTCGCGATACTCGACGCCGAACGCGCCCATCAGCGAGCCCGTGGACAGCTTCCAGATCTCGCCGGAGGTCTTGGCGTCGATCAGCAGCATGTCCGACTCGCCCGTGCGGGTGGTCTGGATCCTGAGGGCGTCGACCAGCGTCGGCGCGTTCTGCGACGGATTGAGGAAGTTGTAGACGCCGCGCGAGACGAGTTGCGACTGCTCGGTCGCCGAGATGTAGTTGCGGCCAGTGTTGACGGAGTCGCTCTTCGAGTACAGCGCGCCCACTTCCCAGTCCCAACCCTTGACGTTGCCGCGTAGGCCGGCGAGGAAGCGCGTCGCCTCGGTGTCGATCTCGTTCAGGCGTGCGCCGGCGTCGAGATAGCGATAGCGGATCGTGACCGGCGACGACCACGGGTTGCTGTTGTGCCCGACGGGGAGCGTGAACGAAGCGGGCGTCGGTGCGGCGGTGGTGTTGGTGACCGTGTTGTTGTAGCTCGCCTCGCCGAAGAACTGGAAGTCCTTGGTGATGTCCCAGGTGACGCGGCCGTACACCGCCCAGCGCTCGGTCTCCGGCACCGTGTCGATGAACGGGTTGAAGTTGAACGAGCAGCCGGGTCCACCCGACGGATCGACCCAGACACTTTCCGCCGGGCAGTCGGGGAACGGCCGCGACAGGTCGAACCCGGGGGTCGTTCCCGCGCGCTGCACCCACGTGCCCGGCGAGCCCGACGGCGAGCGGAAGTCGAAGCCGCCGCGCGACTCCATGTTGGCGTTGCGCGAGTAGGTGCGATCGCCGAGGTTGATCGGGTCGCGCTTGAAGTAGTCGGCGACGAGCATCGCGTTGAAGCGGTCCTTGGCGAGGTCGCCCCAGCCCGCGATCACGTTGGCGCGGATCTCGTTGCCGTCGCCCTTGTCGGTCACGCCGTAGCCGGCGGACACTTCGGTGCCCTTGAAGTCGCGGCGCAGGATGATGTTGACCACGCCGGCGATCGCGTCGGAGCCGTAGATCGCCGACGCGCCGTCGGTCAGCACCTCGATGCGCTCGATCGCGCCGAGCGGAATCGAGTTGAGGTCGACGAACGCGAGGTCGACGTTCTGCGCGAAGCCGTAGTTGGCGACGCGCCGGCCGTTGACCAGCACCAGCGTGGCGTTCTGGCCGAGGTTGCGCAGGCCGATGCCGGCGGTGCCCGGCGCGAAGCTGTTGGTGAACTGGTCATCGAACGTGAAGCCGCCCGCCTGCGGCAGCGAGCGCAGCACTTCCGCCACCGTGGTCTGGCCGCGCTGCTCGATGTCCTCGCGCGTGAGCACGGTGACGGGTGCGGGACCTTCGGTATCGACCCGCTTGATGTTCGAGCCGGTGACCTCGACCCGGATGTCCTGCGCCGTTGCCGGTGTCAATGCGAGCCCGCCCGTGATGCCGAGCGCACACGCGACCCCGACGGCTACCTTGCGCCGCTGGAATGCCATGCTGGAACCCCCCAGAAAGGAAACGATTCGGATTGGTGACTTCTTGGACGCGCGTTTGACGCGTACCTTGGGGACGTTACCGCACGGTTACGGTGCAGGGCAACGCCGGTGTCGACCCGCTGCGCGGGCGCGCATGGGAGTGTTGCGCGAATGCCGCGTCGGCGAGTCGGTGCATTCCGGAGCGTCACGGCAAATAAAAACCGGGGGCCGTCACCGGCCCCCGGTTTCGATGCTGCAGTACAGCAACGGCTACTTGAACGAGTACGTCACCGAGCCGTAGAGGAAGCGGGCGCGGGCGTCGTAGTACGACGGGTCGTAGCCCTGCTGGAACGTGTACTGCTGGTTGCTGAGCGGCGGGTTCTTGTCGAACAGGTTCTTCACGCCGAGCGTGAGCTTCCAGTTCTTGAAGCCCGTGTAGGTGCCCTGCAGGTCCCACAGCGACATTGCATCGACCGTGCGCAGGTTGCCGTCGAGGTCTTCCTGGAAGTCGGTGTAATCCGTCTGGAAGAGGTTGCCGAGCGTCGCGCTCCACGGGCCGTTGTTCCAGGTGATGGCCGCGTAGTGCTTCCACTTCGGGATGAGGCCGGTGACCGCCTGCCCGTAGACCGTGCTGATGTTGTCGCTGTACGAGCCGTCGAGGTTCTGCGTGTCGTACTGCAGGTAGTACGTGCCGGTCAGGTTGAACAGGAACCGCCCGATCGAGGTGGGGTCCGACCGCAGCTTCAGGTCGACGTCGATGCCCTGGATCTTGCTCTTGCCCAGGTTCGTGTTGGTCTGCGCGATCTCGGTGATCGGTCCCGGCAGCGTCGGGAAGTTGGGCTGCACGGCGCCGCGCGTGACCAGGTAGCCGTAGGAGCTGAGGTCGCCGAGGATCGTCGACGGATCGATGCCCGCGACGATCGTGTCCTCGAGGTTGATCTTCCACCAGTCGAGCCCGATCGACACGTACTGGTTCGGTTCCCAGATCACGCCCGCGGTCAGCGAGTCGGACTTCTCGGGCTCGAGATCCGGGTTGCCGCCGTAGAGGACATTGAACTGCGTGAGGCAGTCGGTGGTGTCGCCGGTGGTCGGGCAGCGCAGCGGGTCCGAGAGGCCCGCCTGCGTGACGCCCTGCCGCTGCGACAGCCAGAGCTGCTGCAGCGACGGGGCGAGGAAGCCCGTGCCCCAGCTGGCGCGCACCAGCACCTCGCGCGCCGGCTGCCAGCGCAGGCCGACCTTCGGGTTGGTCGTGCCGCCGATGTCGCTGTAGTCGTCGTAGCGCACCGCCGCGGTCATCTCGAGCCCCTTGATGATCGGGATGATCGTCTCGGCGTAGACCGCGAACACGTCGCGGTCGCGGTCGATGAACTCGAACGAGCCGCCGTAGCCCGAGATGTCGCCGGTCTGCAGCGCCGGGCTCGGGTCGTTGGTGATCTCCTCCCTGCGGTACTCGGCACCGAGCGCGACCGCCATCATGCCGGCGGGAAGCTTCCACACCTCGCCCGACACCTTGCCGTCGACGCCGTAGATCGTCGTCGTGCCGGTGAACGCGGTGCCGTTGAAGTTGGTCGCCAGCACCTGCTGCACGACATTGTCGGGCGTGGGACCGAACGGGTTGATCACGCCGCTGTTGAACAGCGGCACGATCTGCGACAGCACCGGGAAGCCGCCGTTAAGCTTCTGGGTCGTTTCGGACTCGCCGTAGAACCCCGCCACGGTCGTGTCCCAGACGATGTCGCCGGTTTTCCACGTGCCCTCGACGCCGCCGATGATCCGCCAGGACTCGTTGGTGTCGGTGACGTCGCGGGGCCCGTTCAGCACCGCACGGTAGCGGATGTTGAGCGGGTTGCCGACCTGCGTCGGGAAGTTCTGCTGCATCCAGGCCGTCGGGTAGTAGGGGCTCGACGCCTGCAGGATCAGCGGGTCGTTGAAGACGTCGGACAGCGGCACCGCCTGGATGACGTTGTGGTTCTCGGACTTTGCGTACAGCCCGGTCAGGAAGCCCTGCCAGTTCGAGTTGAACTGGTAGCGCGCGCTGCCGTACAGCGACCACTGCTCCACTTCCGGGTACGATTGCGCGTCGACCGCCGGGTCGTAGACGCAGCGCTCGTTGCCCGGTCCGTAGACGTCGTCCGGGCCCTGTACCGACGGCGTGCAATTGGGCCACGTCGGATTGCCGGTGCTGGCCGGAAAGCCGGGCGGCGTGGTCACGGTCGCCGGGAACGTGTTGCTCGAGAAGCCGAACAGGCCGATCGACGGGATGATCGACGTGTTGGAGAAGCTGCGGTCGCGCTGGTACAGCGCGTCTTCCTTGTGGTAGTTGGCGTTGAGCAGGACGTTCCAGCGATCCTTGGAGAGGTCGCCCCAGCCGCCGGTGACGGTGACGTCGATGATGTCGCCGCCGCCATCGCTGCTGCGCGTCGGCGCGCCGTAGTAGGCGGTAGCCTCGAGCCCTGGTAGTCCTTGCGCAGGATGAAGTTGATCACGCCGCGCGATCGGCGTCGGTACCGTAGATCGCGGAGGCGCCGTCCTTCAGCACTTCGACGCGCTCGATCGCGCGCGAACGGGATCGAGTCGACAGGTTGATCGACTGGCCGTTCAGCGGTCGCCGGCGAAGCCCGGCACGCGCCGGCCGTTGACCAGCACCAGCGTGCGCGGCCGCCGAGGCCGCGCAGCGAGGCCGTCTGAGGCCGAAGGTCGTCGCGCCGATCACGGTGCTGGCGTTGAAGTTGCCCGCGCTCGTCGCGGCGGTCACGTACTGCAGCAGGTCCTGCGCCGACGTGACGCCGGTCTGCGCGATCTCCTCGCGCGTCAGCACCGTCACCGGCAGCGCGCCTTCGACGTCGACCCGCTTGATGTTCGAGCCGGTGACCTCGACGCGGATGTCCTGCGCGAACGCAGGCGCAGCGGCGACGATCGCGCCGCCGCCCAGCGCCAGGGCGAGCGCCGACGCGAGCTTCTTGCGTTGAAATGCCATGTTGGGACTCCCAGAAAGAATGGTGCTTGCCGCGGGCGATCGCCCGCATTCACACAACGGTCAAAAGTTACCCGTCTGCCATAGTTGGGGGCAACGAATGCCTGCTGTTGCTACACTGCGCCTGTCAAATCTGTTGCAAATGCGCCAATCGTGACGATTCGCCACGCCGGGCCCGACGATCTGCCTCGGGTCGTGGCGATCTACAACGCCTCCATTCCCGGCCGCCTGGCCACGGCAGACACCGCGCCCGTCACCGTGGCAGAGCGGCAGGGTTGGTTCCGGGACTTCGATCCCGCCAGGCGACCGCTGTGGGTGCACTGCGATGCCGACGGCGTGCCGATGGCCTGGCTGTCGCTGCGGTCGTTCTACGGGCGCCCGGCCTACGCGGCGACCGTCGAGGTCGGCGTCTATACGGCACCCGAAGCCCTGCGGCAGGGCCGGGGCACCGCGCTGCTCGCGCACGCGATCGAGGCGATGCCCTCGTTGCAAATCAAGACCTTGCTCGCGTTCATCTTCGCGCACAACGAACCGTCGCGGCGACTGTTCGAGCGTGCCTGCTTCGTCCGCTGGGGTCTCTTGCCGCGTGTGGCAGAACTGGACGGCATCGAGCGCGACGTGATGATCCTGGGCTTCCGCGAACCGGAGGCGGGGTGATGGGCGAGCGAGCGCTCTCGATCGCGGCGGGGCAGCCGCAGGACGCGGCAGCGCTCGCCGCGATGATCCGTGCGCTCGCCGAGTACGAGCGCCTCACCCATCTTTGCGTGGGTACCGAGGAGGACTTGCGGCAGGCGCTCTGGGGGTCTGACCCCACGGCGGAGGTCCTGATTGCGCGCGTGGACGACGTTTCGGTCGGTTTCGCGCTGTTTTTTCACACTTTCTCGACGTTTCTCGCCCGCCGCGGCCTGTGGCTCGAGGACCTGTTCGTCTACCCGGAGCATCGCGGCGCGGGGATCGGCAAGGCCCTGCTGCGGGCCGTCGCGGGGATCGCCCGCGACCGTGGCTGCGGCCGCTTCGAGTGGTCGGTCCTCGATTGGAACACGCCCGCGATCCGCTTCTACGAAAGCCTCGGCGCGACGGTCATGCCGGACTGGCGCATCGCCCGCGTCGCCGGCCCGGCCATCGAGGCGTTGGCGGCGGGAAGGTCGTCCGACCGTCCGGAGTAGAACAGCCGGCTCGGCCGATCGGGGGGCTGTCGGCTCCCCTGGGCCTGACGGATAATCGGCGGCCCCGGATCAACTCCCAACGGTACGCATGCCCTTCGAAAGCCCCCTGCCCGCCCTCGACGTCGCCGCCGACTTCTGGTCGCTGCGCTTCGTCGAAGAGGCCTCCGAGAGCTACGCAGTGCGCAAGAACGTGCCGCAGCCGCTCGAGGTCTCGACCGACCGCGGCGTGATGGCCACCGTCCATGCCGACGGCGGCATGGGCTACGCCGCGACCTCCGACACCTCGCCCGCCGGACTGCAGGACGCCCTCGACGCCGCGCTCGCCTGGGCGCGCGCGACGGCGCGCATGGGGTTGATCGACACGCGCTCGCTGCCGCGCCCCGATGCGCGCGGCGCGTACCGCTCGCCCTCGCTCGACGCGCCGCGCCCCTCGCGCCGCGACATCTACGCGATGCTCGCCGCCGAGTCGCATGCGGCCGCGATCGATCCGCGCATCGTCGATTGGCAGGCGCACGTCGACGTGCGCACCGCCACGCATCGCCTGGTGACGAGCGCCGGCGCCGATGTCGTGCAGCGCTACCGCTTCCTCTATGCCGGGACATCGGCGACGGCGCACGCCGACGGCGACACGCAGCGGCGCACGCTGTCCGGCGACCGCGCGGTGTGCCAGCAGGGTGCGGGCGAGATCCTCGAGCGCGCGGGCTTCGTCGGCAGCGGCCGCCGGGTCGCCGAGGAGGCGCTCGAGCTCGTGCTCGCGCCGAACTGCCCGAGCGGCACGATGGACGTGCTGCTCGCGCCCGACCAGATGATCCTGCAGATCCACGAGTCGATCGGGCACCCGCTGGAGCTCGACCGCATCCTCGGCGACGAGCGCAACTACGCCGGCACGAGCTTCGTCACGCTCGACATGTTCGGCAGCTACCGCTACGGCTCGGAGCTGCTGGACATCACCTTCGACCCCACGCGTCGAGGGCGAGTTCGCGAGCTACGGCTGGGACGACGACGGGCACGCCCGCGACGCGCGTGCACCTCATCGAGCGCGGCATCCTCAAGCGCCCGCTGGGCGGCACGATCTCGCAGGCGCGCGCCGGCCTGCCGGGCGTGGCCAACTCGCGCGCGGCGAGCTGGAACCGCCCGCCGATCGACCGCATGGCCAACCTCAACCTCGAGCCGGGCGACGTCGTCCTTCGACGGCGATGGTCGCGTCGATCGAGCACGGCGTCTTCATGCAGACCAACAGCTCGTGGTCGATCGACGACTCGCGCAACAAGTTCCAGTTCGGCTGCGAGTGGGGCCGGCTGATCGAGCACGGCACGCCTCGGCGCGGTGGTCAAGAATCCGAACTACCGCGGCATCTCGGCGAGCTTCTGGCGCAGCCTCACGATGGTCGGCGACGCCTCGACGCGCCGCGTGCTGGGCACGCCGTACTGCGGCAAGGGCGAGCCCAACCAGGTCATCCGCGTCGGCCACGCCTCGCCGGCGTGCCTGTTCCGCGACGTCGACGTCTTCGGCGGGGAGCCCAGTGACCACGTACGCAACCGCCCCCGGCCTCGCCCCGCTCGTCAGCGACGACCGTGCCGTCGAGGCACTGTTCCTGGCCGTCGCCGGGCGCTCGACGCCGAGCTGCAGCCGGCGAGCGCTATACCGCGTGGTTCGAGGCCGAGGCCTCGGACTTCGTCCGCTTCAACCGCGGCAAGGTGCGCCAGGCCGGTCGCGTGCGCCAGCAGAGCATCGCCGTGCGGCTGATCCGGGGCGCGCGCCACGCCGAGCACACGCTGTCGCTGACCGGTGCAGAGGCGGACGACGCCCGCGCGGCGGTCGACGCCCTCGCGGGGCTTGCGGGCCGCACTGCCGGAGCTCGGCGACGACCCGCACCTCATGCTTCCGGACGTCGTGTCGAGCACCCGCAGCGTCCGTGCCGGCACGCTGCCGCCGTCCGGCGAGGTGATCGAGCGCGTGCTCGACCTCGCGCGCGGCACGGACTTCGTCGGCTTCTACGCCTCGGGCCCGATGTACCGCGGCTTCGCCAATGCCGAGGGGCAGCGCAACTGGCACGCCGCGGCGACGTTCAATCTCGACTGGAGCCTCTACCACCGCGCCGACAAGGCGGTGAAGAGCCTCTATGCAGGGTTCGATTGGTCGGACACGGAGATCGCCGCGCGCATGATGGATGCGCGCGCGCGCCTCGCCCTCGTCACGCGCGAGGCGCGGACGATCGCGCCGGGACGCTACCGCGCGTGGCTCGCGCCCTCGGCGATGGAGGAAATCGCCTCGCTGCTCTGCTGGGGCGGCTTCTCGGGTCGCGCGCAGGCCACCCGGCAGAGCCCGCTCGCGCGCATGCAGGAAGGCGAGCGCCTCGATCCGCGCGTGACGATCACGGAGAGCATCGAGACCGGCGTCGCGCCGGCGTTCCAGGCGGACGGCTTCACGCGCCCGCCGTCGGTGGCGCTGGTCGAGCGCGGTCGCCACGCCGGCGCGCTGGTCGCGCCGCGCACGGCGCGCGAGTTCGGGCTCGAGGCGAACGGCGCGAACGCCTGGGAGATGCCCGAGGCGCTGTCGATGGCCGGCGGGACGCTGCCCGATGCGGAAGCGCTCGCGGCGCTCGACACGGGCCTCGCGATCGGCAACCTGTGGTACCTCAACTACTCGGATCGCCCGGCCTGCCGCATGACCGGCATGACGCGCTTCGCGAGCTTCTGGGTCGAGGACGGGCGCATCGTGGCGCCGGTGAACGTGATGCGCTTCGACGACACGATCTACCGGCTGCTGGGCAGCAAGCTCGAGGCCCTGTCGGACACACCCGAGCTGCTGCTGGCCACCGAGAGCTACGGTTCGCGGCGCCTTGCGAGCTCGCGGCTGCCGGGCGCCCTCGTCTCGGAGATGACGTTCACGCTGTAAACACGAAGAGCCCCGCGCTACGCGGGGCCCGTCGTTGCGGCGGTGATGCGATCGGACGTTACTTCCTGACCGCCTCGCCCTTCACCTCGACCTCGACCCGACGGTCGGGCTGCAGGCACGCGATCAGCTCCTTGCGGTTCTGCTGCTGGCACTTGCCGCCCGTCACCGGCTGCTTCTCGCCAAGACCGATCGCCTCGATCTTGTCCTTCGCCACGCCCTTGCTCACCAGGTAGTCGCGCACGGCGTCGGCGCGGCGCTCCGAGAGCTTCTGGTTGTAGGCATCGCTGCCGATGCGGTCGGTGTGCCCGCTGACCAGCACGATCTCCAGCTTGTTCACCTGCGGCAGCTTGGCGACCACTTCGCTGTCGAGCGCCGCGCGGCCTTCCGGCTTCAGCACCGCCTTGTCGAAGTCGAACAGCGCCTTCGACTGCAGCGTGATCTTCTGCACCGCCGGGGCCGGAGCCGGCTGCGGCGCTGGCGCCGGAGCAGGTGCCGGAGCAGGCTTCGGCGCCGCGACCACCGGGGCGGGCGCGGGCACGGGCGCCTGCGCGACGACGGGCGCGGCGGGGAGCGGCGGCGGATCGAACCGATAGGTGACCGTCAGGTAGACCAGATTCGTCTTGTAGCTCGGGTCGGCGAAGGCGCCGGTGAACCAGCTGTAGTTCGTGCCGGTAGCCGACGTGTTCGCGTTCTGGAAGTACGGGTAGAAGCCGCCGTAGCCGCGCATCTGGTCGTCTTCGTAGTCGTACTTCTCGTACGCGTACCCGAGCGTCCCGCTCCAGTGCTTGTTGTGCGTGTACGTGCCCTTCACCTGGAAGCGCGTGGTCTTCGTGTTGTCGGTTACGTAGTTGACCAGCGGGCCGCCGTTGAAGCCGCCGGCACCCGCGTAGCTGCCCGACCAGAAGTCGACGCCGCCGCCGGTCTCGCCCCAGCTTGCCGACGCCCAGAGGGCCAGCTTGTCGTTGACCACCCAGTCGCCCATCAGCGCGACCAGCCAGTTGTCCTGGGTGTTTTCCGTGCCCCAGTCGAACGTCGTCGCCGTCTGCGTGCCGCCGGGGACCGGGCTTTGGCCGCTCGCGATGTTGCGATAGGCCTGGTCGAACTGGACGTCGCCCCAGTTGCCGAGGAACGTGACGCGCCAGCTGTTGGCGTCGCCGTACGCGACCGTCAGGTCGTACTGCTGGCTCGTGTCCTCGGTACGGCCGAAGTAGTTGTCCCGGTAGTCGGTCTTCTTCCACGTCCCGCCGACGCCGACCGCCAGCAGCGGCAGCGGCGTCCAGTCGAGCGTGAACTTCACCATGTTCTGGTCGAAGTCCGACACGTCGTAGGCCGTGAAGTAGTAGGGCACGGCCGTCGGCTGGACGTTGGACTGGCCGTTGTTGTTGAAGCTGGGATCGAGGTCCGAGCGACGCTGCAGGTACTGGTACTTGATGCGCCCGGAGAGCGTCTGCCAGCCGCTGTTGCGGTACTCGACCCAGTAGCGGTACTCGTCGGTCTTCGGCGCCGGATCGAGATCGCGCTCGACCTCCTGCCAGTCGAAGCCGCCGAGGAGCTTCGATCGCGGCGTGAACGCCCAGGACGCGTCGAAGCCCGCCGAATTCTTCGTGTACTGGAACGCCTCGGGGGCCAGCAACGCGGCGATCCGGTAGCACGTCGCGCTGTTGACCGGGGGCGTCGCGCAACTGCTCCCCAGGCTGCCCGCCGCGTACGACACGCTGGTCGACTCGTTCTGCAGGTCGTAGTAGTCGTAGTAGACGCGCGTGTCGAGCCGGGCCATCGGGCTCGCGTTCCAGGACACGTGGGCCGTCGTCGTCTTGTGCTCGCCGTCGAACGTCGACAGCGGTTGCCCGGACTCGGCGTCGTACGGCGCCGTCACCAGGTAGCCGACGCCCCGCGGCGGCGAGGCGTTGCTGGTCGGCTTGAGGCTCGCCGAGGCGATGCCGAGGTTGTTGGTGAGCTCGCTCTGCGACCAGCGGAACAGCAGCGTCGAGTCCCACGGCAATTGCTTGGCCGACGCGTTGAAGCTCCACTTCTTGAGCTCGTTGTCGGGCGGCAGCAGCTGCTCGTCGAGGCCGTTGCGCATGTAGAAGTTCGTGAACTGCATCCCGTCGTTCGCGTTGGTGAACTTGCTGTCGAGGTAGGCGAGCCTGAAGCCCCACTGCTTGCTGCTGTAGCCGCCCTCGATGAACGCGTTCTTGGTCTTGTAGTCGACCGGCGCCCCGTACTGGATCAGGCCGTTGCTCGACCCGGTGCCGAGCGCGCCGCTGTTGAGACGCAGGCCGGTCTGCTCGACCTCGTTGTAGTCGGCGCGGACGAACCACGGCGTCTTGTTCGAGAACTCGAAGCCGCCGCCGAGCGTGTTGCGCTGGATGCCATAGTTGAACGTCGTCCACTGCGCCGGATTCGGCGACGGCGGATAGGCGCCGCCGGGGCTCGAGCAGCAGCGTGCTGCCCGTGTTCCACAGCGGCGTCAGCGCGTTCCACGACAGGTTGTGCGGAATGCGGTCGTTGTAGATCGACGCCTTCCACGCTTGGTAAGCCCCGCCGGAAACATTGATGTACTGGTCGTCGCGGCCGAAGTTCTCGCCGTAGCCGCGGAAGTAGTACGTGCGGTTGCCGCCCATGATGTCGATCACGCCGATCAGGCCGCTGTCGACGTCCTGGTACTCCTGTGCCTTGGCCTCGTCACGCGGGCCGGTGAACGGCACGATCGTGCTCGGGAAACCCACCGTGCCATAGGCGCCGTTGCGCTCGGTGCCGTCGATGTTGCTGAAGCGCCAGCCGAGGTCGACCAGGCCGCCCCACAGGAAGTTGTCGGCCGCCGTCGCAGAACCTTGCGCGAACATGCTCGCCACGACGAGGGCGATCAGCTTGACTCGCTTGTTTCTCATGTCGATCCCCTGATCTCAGCGAATGAACCACTGCCCGAAGGCGGAGGCCGGCGCGTTGCTGCCGTGGATTTGCCGGTGGCACTCGACGCAGCCGCTGCCTTCGAAGCGGATGTTGGACGGCAGCGTGTTGGGAAGCTTGCCGCGGCCGTCGTAGATGCCGTGCGTGTGGCCGCCGGGGTGGCAGTCGGCACACAGCGCCGGCGGCTTCTGCGCGAGCAGGCCGCGGTGCGCCGAGCCGTGCGGCGTGTGGCAGGTGGCGCAGTTCTCCATCACGGGCGGATGCTCGTGGATGTACGGGCCGCGCTTGTCGGCGTGGCAGCTGACGCACAGGTCGTGCGTCGACTCGGCCTTGATGCTGTACTTGTTGAGCGAGCCGTGCGGGTCGTGGCAGTCCTGGCACGTGACCTTGCCTTCGACGATCGGGTGATGCGACGGCTTCAGGATCTCCGCGCGCGTGTCGCGGTGGCACTCGACGCAGTTCTTGTACGCGAGGCTGCGGGACGTCGTCGTGTAGGGCGCCGCCGCGAACCCGGCGGAGCGGATCTGCTTGGTATTGGCCGCCGACGGCGTCTGGTGGACGTTGTGGCAGTTGACGCACGTCACGTCGACCTTGCGGTGCTTGCCGACGGCCCAGTTCTCGAGTTGCCGCTGGCCGGCGTGGCAGGACATGCACACTGCGGACTTTTCGGCCGCGGTCGCGGTCGCCGAGGCAAGCGCGCCCACGGGCTTGTACTTCTTGGGATCCTGCAGGTGCTGCGTCGCGTCGCCGTGGCACGCCTGGCACTGGGTGCCCTTGGCATCGCTCTCGGCGCCGTGCGCGGTCATCAGGATCGAGTTGAGCGACTGCGGGTGGCAGTTGGCGCACACGGGTGCAACGCGTTCGGCCTGCGGCTGCTGCGCGGACGAGGGCAACGCCATGAAGGCCGCAGCGACCGCCAGCAGCGCAGCCGCGGCAAAGGTGGACTTGAATCTCATGAGGTGCTCCCTTTCGCTTGCTTTAGTCCCGAGCGGCAGACCCGATGGAACGGACTGGAACTGCAGTCGGCAGCGCGAAGCCCCCGAGGGACGGGGTGGGGCGAGGATGGCCCGCAAAGAGTACGTTCGCGCATGCCCTTCAGTACCGAGAGGGCACAGCCGACGGGCGTCGCCTGCGGTTGCACCCCTGCTGTCCTCGTCTCTCCGCCGGCGTGCGTCCGGCCGGCGATCGCTGCGTTACGTCGCGAGGTTTTCGACCAGTTTCCGCGCGAAAGCGAGGGTATGCTTGACCTGCATCAACCTGACTGGGGAACCCGGCGGCATTGACCGGTATTGAGATGCCAAAACCACACCCGTTCCCGGGACTTTTCGGCAAACGCGGGGATGCCCGAAGCCGTGGGGGAGTCCAGCCCGGCGCCCCGTGAAGGGCAGTGAACGGCGGTGTCCGCCGCGAATGCGGCGGCAACTGCCGGCAGGACCCGATCGCGCGCTAGTCGCTCGCGCCGGACTGCACGGCGCGGCCCTGCCACCCGCGCGGGATCGCCGACAGCAGGCGCTGCGTGTAGGGCTGCTGCGGGTCGCGGTAGATCTCGTCGGAGTCGGCGATCTCGACGAGTCTCGCCCTCGTTCATCACCATGATCTCGTCCGAGATGTACTTCACCACCGCGAGGTCGTGCGAGATGAAGATGTAGGACAGGTCGAACTCGTCCTGCAGGTCCTGCAGGAGGTTCAGCACCTGCGCCTGCACCGACACGTCCAGCGCCGAGACCGACTCGTCGCAGATCAGGACGTCGGGCTTCAGCGTCAGGCAGCGCGCGATCGCGATGCGCTGGCGCTGCCCGCCGGAGAACTCGTGCGGATACTTGTAGAACGAGACTTCCGGGAGCCCCACCGCCGAGCATCTCGAACGCCAGGTCGGCACGCTCCTGCCCGCTTGCGCCGATGCCGTGGATCTTCATCGGCTCGGTGAGGATGTGGCCGACGGTGAAGCGCGGGTTGAGCGACGCGTACGGGTTCTGGAAGATGATCTGGATGCGCCGCTGGTAGGGCATCATCTGCTTCTGCGACATCTTCAGGATGTCGTCGCCCTCGAACAGCACCTCGCCGCCCGTGGCTTCGTGCAGTCGCATCAGGGTCAGGCCGACGGTGGTCTTGCCGGAGCCCGATTCGCCGACGAGGCCCAGCGTCTTGCCCTTGCGCGAGCTTGAAGATCACGTTCTTCACCGCGGGCACTGCGCGCTTGCCGAAGAGGCCCTCGCTGCGGCAGAAGGTCTTGAGAGGTTCTTCACGTCGAGGATCACCGCGTCGCCCGCCGTCGACGCCGCGCGGCCGCTCGTCGAGATTCATCGGGCCGGCCGGCCGCTCATGAAGTCGTCGATCACCGGCAGGCGCATCGGCCGGCGGTCGAGCCGCGGGCGGCACTGCAGCAGCGCCCTCGTGTAGGGGTGCTGCGGGTCCTCGAAGATGTCGCGCACCGGCCCCTGCTCCTGGATCTCGCCGTTCCTGCATCACCACGACGTGGTCGGCGATCTCGCCGACCACGCCGAGGTCGTGGGTGATGAAGAGCACCGACATGCTGGTGCCGCTGCTGCAGCTCGCGGATGAGGTCGAGGATCTGCTTCTGGATGGTCACGTCGAGCGCGGTCGTCGGCTCGTCGGCGATGAGCAGCTTCGGCTCGCAGGCGATCGCCATCGCGATCATCACGCGCTGCTGCTGGCCGCCGGACAGCTCGTGCGGATAAGCGTCGATCACGCGCAGTGCGGGTCGGGGATGCCCACCTCGTCCAGCAGCTCGACCGCGCGCGCGCGCCGCGCTCCTGGCGAGCCCCATGTGCAGCGCAGCACCTCGCCGATCTGGTCGCCGACGGGAACACCGGGTTCAGCGACGTCATCGGCTCCTGGAAGATGACCGAGATGTCCTTGCCGCGGATGTCCTGCAGCTCCCGCGTCGCAGCGCCTTGAGGAGGTCTGCGCCGCCGTAGAGGATCTCGGCTGCGCCGGGGATGATCGGCGTTCTCCGGCGGCAGGAGGCCCAGGATCGCCATCGCGGAGACGCACTTGCCGCTGCCGGACTCGCCCGACCAGCGCGACGGTGCGGTTCCTCGGGATGTCGAAGGAGATGCCCTTCACCGCGTCGAACGTGTCGAGTGCGGTCGAGCGCGGAAGGTGACGCGGAGGTCGCGTGCCCGATCTGGCAGCAGGTTCTGGTCGTTCGTCGTGCTCGTCGTTCCCGGCGTCACTTGAGCTTCGGGTCCAGCGCGTCGCGCAGGCTGTCGGTGAGCATCGTGAAGGCGGTGACCAGCACCGCCATCGCGGCGGTCGCGGCGACGAGCTGCCACCACTTGCCGATGACCAGCTCGTTCTGCGCCTCGGCGAGCATCGTGCCCCAGGACACCATGTCCACCGGCACGCCCAGCCCAGGAAGGAGAGGATCACCTCGGCCTTGATGAAGCCGACCACGTGCTGCGAGAGCTGCACCAGGATCACGTGGCTCGCGTTGGGCAGGATGTGCACGAACATGCGCGAGAAGTGCGACGCGCCGATGGCCTGCGCGGCCTGCACGTACTCGCGCCCGCTGTGCTTGATGTACTCGGCGCGCATCAGCCGGTAGACGCCCGTCCAGCCGGTGAGCGCGAGGATCAGGATGATCGTCATCGAGCCCTCTGCTGCAGCACCGCGGCGAAGGCGAGGATCAGCAGGATGTAGGGGATCGAGGTGAAGATGTTGTAGAACCACTCGAGGAAGTCGTTGACCTTGCCGCCCCAGTAGCCGGCGAGCGCGCCCAGCAGCGTGCCGATCAGCGTCGCCACAGCGCCGCGGCGAGGCCCACGAAGATCGAGATCTCGGAGCCCTTGATCGTCTTCGCGAGCACGTCGCGGCCCCACTTGTCGCCGCCGAAGGGCAGCGTCTCGGCGCGGACCGCTGCCGGGGCCGCAGTGATCTTCCGGCGCACCCTTGCCCGATGGATCTCCTTCATCACGTCGGCGAGCGGGTCGACCGTAGCGACGGCGCGGCCCCGCTCCCTGCCGCAGGCTGCTCGCCCTTCAACTCGGCGATCACGTCGCCGATCGGGTCGACGACGGTCGAGCGGAATTCGCTGGCCGCGGTCGGCCCGCTCGGCGCGATGGACGGGCCGGCGTTGCCGCCCGGCGCCGAGCTCTCGTCCGGCCCGACGAACGTCGGTGGCGCATAGTAGACGCCGACCTCGCGCGACCAGTCCTTCGCGACGAGGCCGGTCGCCGACAGCACCATCATCACCAGGAACCCGCCGACGATCGCGAGCGAGACCATGCCGACGCGGTCGGCCTTGAGCCGGCGCCAGGCGAGCGTCCACAGGCCCGGCGACACGTGCTGCGGTACGTCGCGCGGCGCCGGGGATGCGTTGCGACCGCGCGGGAGGACGGCGGACGTCGTCGACATGGCGGCCCCCTACTTCAGCTGGACCCGCGGATCGACTGCCTTGTACATCAGGTCGACCAGCAGGTTGACGAGCATCGTCGCGAACGGCGACGTACACGGTGATCGCCTTGATCACCGGGAAGTCGGAGCGCTCGACGGCGAGGATCACCTCGCGGCCGATGCCGGGGATCGAGAAGAAGCGCTCGATCAGGAAGATCCCGAGAAGGAGCGCCCGGAAGCGAGGCCATCACGTTGGTGATGATCGGGATCGACGCGTTGCGCAGCACGTGCACCCACATGATGCGGTTCTCGGAGAGCCCCTTGGCGCGCGCGGTGCGCACATAGTCCTGGTTGATCTCGTCGAGGACGAAGGTGCGGTACAGACGCAGGCTGGGCGCGATGCTGACCACCAGGCCGATCAGGATCGGCAGCGACGAATAGCGGTAGAGGTTCTCCCAGAAGCTGTCGCCCCAGCCCTGCACCGGGAACCAGCCGAGCTTGTAGGCGAAGAAGTACTGGAACACGATGATGTAGACGAGGATGCTGATCGACATCCCGATCGTGCAGACGATCATCACCGCGCGGTCGGTGAGCGAGCCGCGCACGTAGGCGACCACCAGCGCGAGCGCGATCGCGATCAGCGTATCGAGGATCAGCAGCGGCACGGTCATGGTGAGCGAGGGCCCGAGGCGCGTGGCGAGGATGTGCGACACCTTCTCGTTGGTGCTCCAGCTGACGCGCCGAAGTCGACGGTCAGCACCTGCTTGATGAAGATCCACAGCTGCACCCAGTAGGGCTGGTCCACGCCCAGCTGGCGTGCGGATGTTGTCGATCTGCTCGGGGTTGGAGATCTTGCCGGCGAGCACGTACGCGGGGTCGCCGCCGACCCAGTTGAACAGCAGGAACACGAGCAGGATCACCCCGAGCATCGTCGGGATCATCTGCCACAGGCGTCGGATGATGTACGCGCTCATCGTGGAACTCCGCGGCCTCGCGCGGGATCCCCGCGGTCGGTCAGGTGCTGCGTTTCGGTGCGATCCCGGCGCCGCCCGAGGCGGCCCGTTGGCACGGCAACGGGGGCCGTCCCGGGTTCGCCGGGCGGCCCCCTGTTCTTCAGACTGCCGCTCCTCTGGCTGCCGTACTGCGGTACCACCCTCCTCCTGCTATCCCTCGACGACGAGCCGCGCGGGTGCTCACTTGCCCCCCGCGGCCGGCGCCACGTCGACATAGTGCCAGTGCGCGTGCAGGATGGGGTGCTTTCGGTACCCCATCACACTCGGCTGCACCAGCTGGTTGCGGTAGCGGCTGATCGCGAGCCGCCATGGCGCATAGGCCTCGATGATCCGCGTCATCTCCTGGTAGAGCCGGTCGCGCGCCGGACCCGGCGGCGTACGCACCGACTGCTCGTAGAGCTTGTCGTACTCGGGGATCTTCGCGCAGGCGTTGTTGCTCTGGAACGCGTTCGGCCCGTAGAGCAGCTGCATGAAGTTGTCGCCGTCCGGATAGTCGGCGATCCACGAGGCGGTGCGGCTCATGAGCTTGCACTGCTTCTCGAGCTTCAGGAGCTCCGGGAACTTCTCCTTGAAGATCTCGTAGCGCACGCCGATCGCGTCCATCGACTTCCGGACAAGCTCGTCCTGCTGGCGCGCGGCGGTGTCCGGCCGCGAGCCGTAGCGCACGACCAGCGGCTTGCCGTCGGGCAGCGTGCGGTAGCCGTCGGCGCCCTTGCGGTAGCCGAACTTGTCGAGCAGCGCGTTCGCCGCCGCGGGGTCGTACCGGATCGAGCTCTGCCACTTCGGGTCGTGGCCGACGACGCCCGGCGGGATCGGGTAGTGCGCCGCCACCGCCTGGCCGTTGCGGAGCACCCTGATGTCCTCGTCGACCGGATAGGCCATCGCCATCGCACGGCGCAGCGCGATCTTCTCCTTTGCGGTCCCGCCGACGACGGGATCCTGCATGTTCCAGTAGAGGTAGGAGATCTCGGGGTCGATGATGCGCGACAGCCGCACGCCCTTCTGCGCGAATGCGGGCTTCAGCCGGTCGCCGTCGAGCACGTTCGGCGCGAGCGGACCTTCGAGGTTCATCAGGTCGAGCTCGCCGTTCTGGAAGGCGAGGAGCCGCGACTGGTCCTCCTCGATGATCGAGATCTCGACGCGGCCGACCTGCGGCATCCGCTTGCCCTTCATCTCGGCGACGAGCTTCTGGTCGGCAGGGTCGGACGACGCGTAGTTCCAGGTGAAGCCGCGGTACTCGGGATTGGCGACGAGCACGATCTTCGACGAGCGCACCCACTGCTCGAGCCGGTAGGGCCCCGTGCCGACCGGGTTGCCCATCGCGCGGCCGTCGACGCCCGCGTAGGCCTCGATCACCTCCCGCGCCACGGCCGACGAAGGCTCGTGGGCGAGCACGTAGGGCAGGTTGTAGTCGGTGGCCTTGAGCCGGAAGCGCAGCGTGTGCCGGTCGACCGCCTCCATGCCGGCGATCTTGCGGTCGTAGTCGAACCGGCCCGACTGCTTCGCCTCCGCCGCGAGCTCGTCCAGGCCAACGAACTTGCCCTCGACCAGGAAGGCCCACGGCGAGCGGATCTTCGGGTCGATGAGGCGCTTCAGCGCATAGAGGTAGTCGGCGGCGACCAGTTCGCGCTTCCTGCCCTTGAACGCCGGGTCGGGCGCGAAGTGGATGCCCTTCTTCAAGCGGATCGTCCACGTCCTGCCGCCGTCCGTGACGTCCGGCAGCGCCTCGGCGGTCAGCGGCACCACCTTCGACGGACGGGCCAGGTAGTCGTAGGTGAAGAGCGTCTCGTGGATCGCCTGGACGATCGTGCCCGAGTAGAGGTCGTGCACGCCCGCGGGGTCGAAGCCGGTCTCGGCCACCGGGAAGACGTCGCGGATCACCTTGTTCGGATCCGCCGCGCGGGCCGGGTGCGACGCGAGCGCCGTCGCCGCCACGGTCACGGCGAGCATCGCGACGGCCGCGGCGCGCGCGAAGCGCGGCGCGGGGACGGCGTGTGCGTGGCTCGCGTTCATCGTGCCCCTACTTGCGCGGCGCGAGGTCGAGGTAGATGAAGTCGGCGTTCATGATCGGGTGCTTCTTGTAGCCCAGCACCCACGGCCAGAGGATCTGGTTGCGCTCGCGCGAGACGCCGTACACCCACGCGCCGTCGACCTCCACCTGCCGCGTCATCTCGAGGAACAGGCGGTTCCGCTCCGGCCCGCCGGGCAGCGTCAGCATCTTCTCGTAGAACGCGTCGAACGCCTTCGACTCGTAGCAGCCGTTGTTGCTCTGGCCGGTGTTCGGGCCGTAGAGCAGCTGCATGAAGTTCTCGCCGTCCGGATAGTCGGCGAGCCACGCGGCGCCCCACATCATCAGCTGGCAGGCCTTCGCAGCCTTGAGGTTGTCGGGAAACTTGCCCGGCAGGAACTCGATGCGGATGCCGATGCCGTCCATCGACTTCTTCCACAGCTCGTTGTACTGCCGGTCGATCGCGGCGGTGCCGGTCGCGTACCGGAGCACGAGCGGCTTGCCGTCGGGGAGCGTGCGGTAGCCGTCCGCGCCCTTCCTGTAGCCGAAGCGGTCGAGCAGCCGATTGGCCAGCTCCGGATCGTGGTTGTTGAGCGGCTTCCAGTTCTGGTCGTGGCCGACGACGCCGTAGGGGATCGGCATGATCGCCCGCACCGCCTGGTTCTTGCGGATGATGCGGATCTCCTCCTCGAGGTTGTAGCCCATGATGATCGCACGGCGCAGCGCGATCTTCTCCTTCGAGAAGCCGCCGACCAGGGGGTCGCGGAAGTTGAAGAACGTGTAGGTGATGTCCGGCTCGATCTGGTTGAACGTGCGCACGTCCTTCGCCTGCCACTCCGGCTTCAGCCTGCCGTCGGCGTCGAAGACTTCGGGACGGAACGTCGCGGGCACGTTGACGTAGTCGAGCTCGCGGTTGTTGAAGGCGAGCCAGCGCGACTGCTCCTCCTCGATGATGCCGATCTCGACGCGGCCGATCTGCGGCATCGTCTTGCCGCGCATCAACGCGACGATCGCCGCGTCCCGCTCGGCGTCCGCGGGCGCGAAGTCCCAGGTGAAGCCGCGGTAGTCGGGGTTGGCCTCGAGCACGATCTTCGAGGCGCGCTTCCACTCCTTCAGCACGTACGGGCCCGTTCCGACCGGATGCGCGGCCAGATCGTCGCCGTACTTCTCCACGACCTCGCGCGCCATCGCGCCGAACGGCGAGTGGGCGAGCGTGTAGAGGAACACATGGTTCGGCTGTTTGAGGCGGAAGCGGATCGTGTGCCGGTCGACTGCCTGAAGGCCGGAGACGCGCGCTTCGTAGTCGAACCGGCCGTGCCGCTTCGCGGCCTCGATCAGCTCGTCCAGGCCCTCGATGCGGCCCTCGAGCATGAATGCCCAGGGCGAGCGGTTCTTCGGGTCGACGAAGCGCTTGAACGTGTAGACGAAGTCGTCGGCGGTGAGCTCGCGCGGCTTGCCGCCGAACGCGGGGTCGGGCGTGAAGTAGACGCCCTTGCGGATCCGGAACGTGTAGGTCCTGCCGTTGTCGGAGATTTCCGGCATCGACTCGGCGACCTCCGGTACGAGCTTCGCCGGTCGGGCGAGGAAGTCGTAGCCCAGCAGCCGCTCGAAGATCGCCTCGTTGATGGTGTTCGAATAGGCGTCCGAGACGCGGACCGGGTCGAAGCCGGTCTCGGCGGCCGGGAAGGCGATGCGCAGCACCTTGGCCGGATCCGCGGCATGGACGGCCGCCGCGAGGCTGCCGGAAACCAACAGGATGGCCGCGGCGCGCGCAATGCGCGGCAGCCACGCGAGAGCCCGGGCGCCGGCCGTCGCCGGATTGCCGGCCCGTCCGGCACCAAAGCACCCCATCTGTCGCAAACACCCCGAAAAAACAAAGCCGCGCAATGTACCATAAACGGCAACGGAAGCCATGGCACGCCACCTGTTCAAGCGGCTCACGCGCCGCCTCGAGCCGTTCGTCGACGACGTCACGAACAATCCGTGGATCAAGCGCCACGCGCCGCGGCTCGCCGAGCCCGACCTGTGGCACCTGAACCGGCGTTCCACGGCGCGCGCGGTGGCGATCGGCCTGTTTTCCGGGCTGATTCCCGGTCCGCTGCAGGTCCTCGGCTCCGTGGGGCTGTCGATCCTGTTCCGCGCCAACTTCCCGCTGGCGGCCATCACGACGCTCTACACCAACCCGGTGACCATCGTGCCGCTCTATCTGGTCGCCTACGAGTACGGCAGCCTGTTCTTCCCCGGCAGCAACTCCCTGAAGGACATCGCGCCGCCATCCTTCAACTGGTCGTCCTCGTTCGTCGGCGACCTCGCGCTGTGGATGGGTCAGCTCGGCAAGCCGCTGATCCTGGGCGTGGTGCTGCTCGCCATGACGCTCGCGCTCGTCGGCTGGATCGTCGTGCGCCTGGGCTGGCGCTGGCACGTCGTGCATGCGTGGCGGAAGCGCGCACGACTGCGTGCCGCGGCGGCGCACTGACCGCGAGCACGAATTCGAGCCCGTCCCGTGCGCACTTCGGTGGACAAGCCCCGGTACTGGGACGAGGCGACGCGCGCGCTCGTGCACGTCGACCCGGTGATGCAGCGCCTCGTGGGCGCCTACCCCGGCATCCACCTCGCGCGGCGCAGCGACGCCTTCACGGCACTGGCTCGGGCGATCTGCGGCCAGCAGATCTCGGTGAAGGCCGCCGAGGCGGTGTGGCGGCGGTTCGTCGCCGCGGTCGCGCCGAATCAATCGTCAACACCATTCCCTGCGCTCGCGCCCGCGGACGTGGCCGCGTTCGACCCCGTGGCGCTGCGCGCCTGCGGCCTGTCCGGGCGCAAGGCGCTCTACGTCCACGACCTCGCGCGGCACTTCGTTCTGGGCCGGCTCGATCCGCACCGCTGGCGCGACCTGCCCGACGAGGAGCTGATCGCCGCGCTCTGCGAGGTGAAGGGCATCGGGCGCTGGACCGCCGAGATGTTCCTCATCTTCCACGAGCTGCGGCCGGACGTGCTGCCGCAGGACGACATCGGGCTGCAGCGCGCGGTCGCACTGCACTACCACCGCGGCCGCCGCGTCGCCCTGTCGACGATCCGCCGCCGCGGCGAAACGTGGCGACCGTGGCGCAGCGTCGCCACCTGGTACCTCTGGCGGTCGCTCGATCCCGTCCCCGTCGAGTATTAGCGCAAGCGGCGCGGGCCTATTTCCTGCCGCGCCCCGCGGCTCGCTGCCGCAGTGCGTGGACCGCAAGCTCCAGGCGATCGGCCACGCCGAGCTTGCCGTACACCGCCGTCAGGTGGTGGCGCACGGTGTTCTCGGTGATGCCGAGCTGCTGCGCGATGGCGCGGTTGTGCAGTCCCTCGGCGATCAGCGCGACCACCTCGCGCTCGCGTTCCGTGAGCGTCGAGAACACTCCGGCGCGCTGCGGCGGGTGGGGATGCACGTCCGCCGTCGTCGCCATGTCGTCGATGAGTCGCGACAGGCAACCGCGCGAGAGCCAGATCTCACCGGCGCTCACCTTGCGGATCGCGGTGCCGAGGTGGTCGGCCTCGCGGTGCTTCCGCACGACGCCGCGTGCGCCCTTGCGCACGAGCGCGAGGGGCGCCTGCTCGTCGTCGCTGTCGGACAGCACGAGGATCGGTGCGGGCTTCCAGGCATCGAGGGCCGCACGCAACGCGCCGTCGGCGCCCGGCTCGTTCGGGTCGAGCACGAGCAGCACGACGTCGGGAACAGGACTCGACGCGTCCCGTCCCGGCGTGCCCGCGAACACGCAGCACGACAGACCCCGCATCGCGCCGATCGCATTGCCAAGCTGCACCCGTTCGTCTGCGTCGTCACACAGCACGAGCACGCACAGCGAGGCACCGGCGGCGGCGTCGCCCGGCGACTCGTCGGTGCATTCGGGATCGTTCTCGCGGGCGCTCGCCACGGGCATGGGAGCGTCTTCCATGTCGTCGGGTGTCGGGAAATGTCACCAGATGTCGTCGCCCCACGCAAGCCCATTTGCGACACTTTGGTGCCCCGACCACGCGCCTGGATCGATTGTCCGAGGCGGGCATGGGACAAACGCGACGGCACTTGTCGATAATTGGACAACATCGCGCGGGATGGCGTCCCGCGTGGTCCCGGTCGGGAGGAACGTCGACCGCCAACGAACTACGACAGCCTGCCGTCGACCAGTTGCAGCGTGCGATCGGTGCGCGCGGCAAGCTCAGGATCGTGCGTCACGATCACCAGCGCCGTGCCGACGTCGGCATTGAGCTCGAGCATCAGGTCGAACACCTGTGCCGCGGTGCGCCGGTCGAGGTTGCCGGTGGGCTCGTCGGCGAGCACGCAACGAGGCTCGGTGACGAGCGCGCGGGCCAGCGCGACGCGCTGGCGCTCGCCGCCGGACAGCTCGCCCGGAAGGTGCGCGACGCGCTTGCCGAGGCCCACCCGCTCGAGCATCGCGCTCGCGCGGCGATGCGCTTCGGCCGTGGTCTCGCGGCGGATCGCGAGCGGCATCGCGACGTTCTCCAGCGCGGTGAATTCGGGCAGCAGGTGGTGGAACTGGTAGATGAAGCCCAGCGCGCGGTTGCGTACGCGGCCGCGCTCGGCCTCGGAGAGCTCGGCGAACGGCCGGCCCTCGACGCGCACCTCGCCGGCGGTGGGTGCATCGAGGCCGCCGATCAGGTGCAGCAGCGTGCTCTTGCCCGAGCCCGACGCGCCGACGATCGCGATGCGCTCGCCCTGCGCGACGACCAGATCCACGCCGAGCAGCACGGGCACGTCCTGGGGGCCGCCGGTGTAGGTCTTGTGCAGGCCGCTGCAGGCGAGCACCGGCGTGGCGCTATTCATAGCGCAACGCCGCCGCCGGATTGACACGTGCTGCCTTCCACGCCGGGTAGAGCGTCGCCACGAGCGCCAGCACCAGCGCGATGCCGGCAACGGTCGTCACGTCGGCCGACTGCAGATCCGAAGGTAGGTCGCTGATGTAGTAGACCGACTTGTCGAGGAACTGCACGTTGAACAGGCGCTCGATCGCCGGCACGACGACGTCGATGTTGTTCGCCAGCACGACGCCGGCGACGACGCCGAGCAGCGTGCCGATGATGCCGATCAGCGCCCCCTGGATCACGAAGATCGTCAGCACCGAGGCCGGACTCGCACCCATGGTGCGCAGGATCGCGATGTCGGCCTGCTTGTCGGTCACCACCATCACCTGGGCGGAGACGATGTTGAATGCGGCGACCGCGACGATCAGCGTCAGGATGATGAACATCATCCGCTTCTCGATCGCCACCGCGCGGAAGAAGTTGGCGTGGCTCTGCGTCCAGTCGCGGATTTCCGCGGTGACGGGCACCGTGCGCAGCAGCTCGCGCGCGACCGTCGGCGCGGCGAACAGCTCGTCGAGCTTCAGCCGCACGCCGGAGACGCCTTCCATGCGGTACAGGCGGCGGGCGTCGTCGAGGTGGATCAGCGCGAGGCCGCTGTCGTACTCGAACATCCCTACCTCGAAGATGCCGACCACCCTGAAGTTGCGCACGCGCGGCAGCGTGCCCGCGGGCGTGACTGTCCCCTGCGGGGTGATCAGCACGGCACTGTCGCCGACGCGCAGGCCCAGTGCGCGCGCCAGCTCGGCGCCGAGCACGATGCCGAACTCCCCCGGCACGAGGTCGGCGAGCTTGCCGAAACGCATGCTGCGGCCGATGTCGGCCACGGTGTCCTCGAGCGCGGGATCGACGCCGCGCACGATCACGCCGCGGTTCGCGTCGCCCACCGAGAGCATCCCCTGCCCCAACACGTACGGCGCCGCGGCGGTGACGCGCGCGTTGCCGCGCGCAACCGTCGCAACCGCGGACCAGTCGGCGAGCTCGGGCACGCCGCGGATCTCGATGTGCGAGGCCACCGACAGGATGCGGTTGCGAAGTTCCTGCTGGAAGCCGTTCATCACCGACAGCACGACGATCAGCGCCGCCACGCCGAGCGCGATCCCTGCCATCGAGATCAGCGAGATGAACGAGATGAAGGTGTTGCGTCCGGAACCCTTGCGCGAGCGCGTGTAGCGCAGGCCGACGGCCAGTTCGTACGGGGACACGGGGCGGGATCGTGAAGTCTGCGGTCGCGCGCGGACCGGCACGCGGGAGGACGGCGATTATCGCACGCGAGGCGCGGCAGTCCGCCCCCACCGGGGCATACGTTGGATAATTGCGCCGCAGGTCCCCGCTTCGCACCGCGTCCCCATGGAACTCATCCTCGTCGCCCCCGGCCTGCTCGCGCTCGCGCCCGAGGCGCTCGCCCGCGACGCGACGCTCTCGCGCATCGCCGCTGCGGCCGAGCCCATCGTCGTCGACGACCTCGATCAGGCGCTGCTCGGCGCCCTCGACATGGTGGTGCCCGCAGCCCCGCTCGCGGCGCTGGGGGCCGGCATCGATCCGGCGGGACGCTTCGTGATCCGTGCCGACCCGGTGACGATGCGCGTGACGCACGACGACGTGCGCATCGCGGCGCGCGTGGACGACCTCGACGCGCGCGAGGCCGCGGCGCTGGTGACACTGCTCGATGCGCACTTCGCCGCGGAGGGACTGACGTTCCACGCGCCGCGCGGCGACGCGTGGTTCGCGACCTGCCACACGGTGCAGGAAATCGCGGCAACGCCGCTCGACGCAGCCATCGGACGCGCGCTGCGACCGTGCCTGCCCACCGGTACCGACGCGGGGCGCTGGCGGCGCTGGCTCACCGAGGCGCAGATGCTGCTGCACGAGCACGCGCTGGGCTCGCGGGCGCATCCGGTGAACGGCCTGTGGTTCTCGGGCGGTGGCATGCTGCGCGTACCGGAGGCGAGCCGCGGCGTGTCCGGCAGCGACGGCGGGTTGCCGCGCATCTGTGCGGGACCCGGTCGCGACGGCGACGTCGCGCGCGGCATCGCGCGGCTGGCGGGATCCGGCGCCCTTCCCGGCACCAACGTTCCTGCCGCGCTCGCTGCGGCCGGCGCTGCCGCGCGCGTGGTGATCGTGCAGCCGCGGGCCGACGAGGACGGCGACGCCGCCACGACGGCCGCGCCCATCGCGGCGGCATTGCGTGCGCTCGACCGCGGACAGCTCGAGCGCCTCGACCTGGTCGCCGACGGCCGCGGCGTGGGCGCGACGTGGTCGATGGGCAGGCCGTCGCTGTGGCGGCGGATTGCGCCGCGCACGGCGCGCTTCGCGCCACCGGAGCGCAGCGCATGAGCGCGGCGGGCGAAGCCCAGGCCCGCAGGGCGCGTCGCCGCGCGATTGCGCCGCGCCGACGCTCCACGCATCCCAGCCGCACCGGCCGAAGGAGGCGCGAGTGACGACGCCATCGGCGATCGTCCGGCGCGTCGTGCCGCCGGAATTCGAGGCGCTGGCCGCGGGCGGCGTCGATCCGGTGCTGGCGCGGATCTTCGCCGCACGCGGCGTGCGCTCCGCCGCCGAGCTCGACTACGGGCTCGCCGCACTGCCGCCGTGGTCGATGCTGCGTGGCGTCGATGCCGCAGCGTCGCGCCTGCACCGGGCGATCGTCACGCGCGAGCGCATCCTGATCGTCGCGGACTACGACGCCGACGGCGCGACCGCCTGCGCGGTCGGCGTGCGGGGCTTGCGCGCCATGGGTGCGCACGTCGATTTCCTCGTGCCCAACCGCTTCGAGTACGGCTACGGCCTCACGCCCGAGATCGTCGCGCTCGCGAAGCAAATGCAGCCGGGCCTGCTCGTCACCGTGGACAACGGCATCGCGAGCATCGAGGGCGTCGCCGCGGCCGCCGCCGCGGGCATCGACGTGCTCGTCACCGACCATCACCTGCCCGGGGATGCGCTGCCCGCGCCGGCGATCATCGTCAATCCGAACCAGCCCGGCTGCACGTTCCCGTCGAAGCACCTCGCGGGAGTCGGCGTGATGTTCTACGTGCTGGCCGCGACGCGGGCACGGCTGCGCGAGCAGGGCGTGTTCACTGGACTACCCTCCGCGCCGACGCGCTCCGGGACAGATTCGCCCTCGGGGCGGCCCGTCGGGCGCATCGGCGACGGTCCGAATCTCGCGACCTTGCTCGACCTCGTGGCGCTGGGCACGGTGGCCGACGTGGTGCGGCTCGATCACGCCAACCGCATCCTCGTCGAGCAGGGGCTGCGGCGCATTCGCGCGGGCCGCGCGCATCCGGGCGTCCACGCGCTGTTCCGGGTCGCCGGCCGCGACCCCGCGTGCGCAACCGCGAGCGATCTGGGTTTCGTCGCCGGACCGCGGCTCAATGCGGCGGGACGTCTCGCCGACATGACGGTGGGCATCCGCTGCCTCGTTACCGACGATCCGCTCGAGGCGCGCGCGATCGCCTCCGACCTCGATCGTCTCAATCGCGAGCGTCGCGAGGTGGAAGCGTCGATGCAGGAGGAAGCGCTCGCCGATCTCGACGGCGCCGCCGCCGATGCCGCGAAGGCCGGCGGCTCGACGCTCTGCCTGTACCGGCCGACGTGGCACCAGGGTGTGGTCGGCATCGTCGCGTCGCGCCTCAAGGACCGCTTCCATCGCCCGGCGATCGTGTTCGCGCCGGGCAGCGCGGGCGAACTGCGCGGCTCGGGGCGCTCGATCGCGGGTTTCCACCTGCGCGATGCGCTCGACCTGGTGTCGAAACGCGAACACGGCCTGATCCGGCGCTTCGGCGGCCACGCGTTCGCCGCCGGACTCACGGTGGCCGAGGCCGACTTCGCGCGCTTCGCTTCGGCCTTCGAGAAGGTCGCCACCGAATGGCTCACGCCTGCGGACCTCGAGCGGGTGGTCGAGAGCGACGGCACCCTGGGCGCACGCGAGCTCTCGCTCGACCTCGCGCGGCGCGTCGCCGCGACGGCGTGGGGACAGGGCTTTCCCGCGCCGGCGTTCGACGACCGGTTCGACGTGGTGGACAGCCGCGTCGTCGGCGGTGCCCACACGCGCGTGACGCTGGCGCGCGACGGCGAGCGCTTCAATGCAATCGCTTTCCGGCAAACCGATGCGCTGCCGAAGCACCTTCGCGCCGTGTTCCGCCCGGAGATCGACACCTGGGGCGGCTCGGAGGCGCTGCAACTCGTGCTCGCGTACTGGGAGCCGGCCTAGAGCAAAGTGCGGTCAGACTGGAAAGTGGGGTCAGACTCGACTTTTTCAGACTCGACTTTTCGCAGTTGCTCCCGGGCCGATCACGCTGCAGCCGAAAAAGTCGAGTCTGACCCTACTTTCCGGATCGGCCCGGCGCTCTTGTGCGTCGCACAAAAAGCCGCTAGATTTGCAAGGTTTACCCGCCGCCGTGGCGGGACGGCGGGTTCAGCGCGGAAGGCGGGGGATAGAGATGCGTCTCAAGGACAAGGTCGCCATCGTCACCGGGGCGGGATCGGGCATCGGCGAAGCCACGGCCATCAAGTTCGCGCAGGAAGGCGCCCGGGTCGCCGTCTGCGACATCAACGTCGCCGCCTGCGAGCGGGTCGTGAGGTCGATCGCCGACGCCGGCGGCACCGCGATGGCCGTGCACCTCGACGTCACCGACAAGGCCAGCGTCGCAGCGATGGTCGAAGTCGTGATGAAGGCCTGGGGCCGCGTCGACACGCTGGTGAACAACGCGGGCATCGTGCAGGACGCGCAGCTGAAGAAGATGACCGACGAGCAGTTCGACCGGGTCATCGACGTCAACCTGAAGGGCGTCTACCACTGCACCAAGGCGGTCGTCGACATCATGCTCGAGCAGGGCACGGGCTGCATCCTCAACGCCTCGTCGATCGTCGGCCTGTACGGCAACTTCGGCCAGACCAACTACGCGGCGACCAAGTTCGGCGTGATCGGCATGGTCAAGACCTGGGCGCGCGAGCTCGGCCGCAAGGGCGTGCGCGCCAACGCGGTGTGCCCCGGCTTCATCGAAACGCCGATCCTGAAATCGATGCCGGAGAAGGTGATCAAGATGATGGAGGACAAGGTGCCGCTGGGGCGCCTCGGCAAGCCCGAGGACATCGCGAACGCCTACGCGTGGCTCGCCTCGGACGAGGCCTCCTACATCAACGGCGCCGTGATCGAGGTCTCGGGCGGCGTCACCATCTGAACGCCACCCTCGTACGCGTCCGCGCCGCCCGCGGGGGGCCGGGGCTCGTCCATCCGGCCGCCTTCACGCAGCTTGCCTGCCGGCGTAACATTCGCACCGCGGCGCGCCCCGAGCGCCGATGCGCCGAGGACACCGTGCCGATTTCGCCCACCCGCCTTCTTGTCGTCGCCGCCACGGCCGCCGCGTTGGCCGCGCCCGCCGCAGCGCAGAGCTACCTGCCGCAGGCCCGCATGATCGGCGGCAACCCCGGCCCGCAGCACAACTACGTCTGTCCCAACGTCGACGCGGCCGGCAAGGCGCTCGACTGCTACCTCGATGCCGTGCGGCACCTGTACACGATGTGCCGGCAGGTGAAGAGCATCGAGATCATCGAGCACGGCTACGAGGTGGCCGAGCAGGGCACGAACGGCGCGAAGAGCGAGTACTGCATCGACAAGCAGAAGCAGAACATCACGCGCCCGTACCAGGCGGCGCTGCGCGAGGCCACGCCGTCGAAGCTGGCGGTGGACGGCATGCGCGGGCTGCACGAGTTCTGGAACGCTGCGCTCGCGGCGCTCAAGTGGCGGCCCGGCGAGAGCGACGACGACTACAAGTCGCGCACCTCCGCCGTGTACGCATCGATCGACGAGCGCGTCGCCGCGATCCGCCAGACCCTCGCCGACGCCGGCAACCGGGCGAATCCCTCGGGCCGCCGGGTCGCGACGAACGCGCCCGAGAAGGCGCCGCGCTGATCCCGTCCCCGCCCGCGCTCCTGCCGGAGTCGCCGCACGCCGAGCACACGGCGCTCGATGCGATCTTCGGCGAGCGTGGCGCGCTCGCCCGGGCGGTGCCCGGCTTCCGGGTGCGCAGCCAGCAGATCGAGATGGCCCGCGCGGTCGCGCACGCGATCGCCACACGCGGGCGCCTCGTCGCCGAGGCCGGCACGGGCACCGGCAAGACGTTCGCCTACCTGGTGCCGGCGCTGATGGACGGCGGCAAGGTGATCGTGTCGACCGGCACCAAGACGCTGCAGGACCAGCTGTTCGAGCGCGACGTGCCGATGGTGCGCGATGCGCTCGGCGTGCCGGTGACGATCGCCGTGCTCAAGGGCCGCGGCAACTACGTCTGCCACTATCACCTCGAGCGCACGTCGCGCGACGACCGCGTGCCCTCGCGCGAGGACGCCCGGCACCTCCGCAAGATCGTCGCCTTCGCGCGCACCTCCGACCGGGGGGACCGCGCCGAACTCGCCGACGTTCCCGAGAACGCGTCGATCTGGCCGCTGGTCACGTCGACGCGCGAGAACTGCCTCGGTTCGAACTGCGCGCACTTCCGGGACTGCTTCGTGATGAAGGCGCGCGCCGACGCCATGGCCGCGGACGTCGTCATCGTCAACCATCACCTGTTCTTCGCCGACGTGATGCTGCGCGACGAGGGCCTGGCCGAGCTCCTGCCGGCGTGCAACGCGGTGATCCTCGACGAGGCGCACCAGCTCCCGGACACCGCGACGCTGTTCTTCGGCGAGGCCACCACCGCGGGGCAGGTCGCCGACCTGGCGCGAGACGCCGAGGTGCTCGCACGCACGGAGCTTCGCGACGTGCCGGCGCTGCCGGACGCCGCGGCGGGCATCGTCCCCGCGCTTCGGAAACTGCGGCTTGCGGCGGGCGAGTTGCCCGGCAAGTTCCCGCGCGACGCCGTGCTGGCGAAGCCGTCGTTCACCGACGCCGCGGGCGAACTCTCGGCGGCGCTCGACCGGCTCGCCACGGAGCTCGGCCTGTTCGCGGAGCGCGGCGAGGAGATCGGCAACCTCGCCGCGCGCGCCGACGAGCTTGCGCGCCGGCTCGCGCGCTGGCTGGGTCCCGCCGACGCGCCGCCCGATCCCGAGGCGGGCGAGTGGATCCGCTGGATCGACGTCTCCGCGACGAGCTTCCAGCTGCACGCATCGCCGCTCTCGGTGGCGCCGATCTTCCGCCGGCAGCTCGACGCCTCGGCGCGTGCGTGGATCTTCACCTCGGCCACGCTCGCGGTCGCCGGCGACTTCTCGCACTACACCAGCGCCCTCGGCCTCGGCGACGTCGCCGCCGGGTGCTGGGACAGCCCGTTCGATTACGGCACGCAGGCGCTCCTCTGCGTGCCGCGGGGGCTGCCCGAGCCGAACCAGCCCGCGCACACCGACGCCGTGGTCGACGCGGCGTTGCCGGTGATCGAGGCCGCCGGTGGCCGCGCGTTCCTGCTCTTCACCAGCCTGCGCGCGCTCGCCGCCGCGCGCGAGCGCCTGAGCGCAGCGTTCGCGAGCCGCGGGCTCGACTTTCCGATGCTGGTGCAGGGCGAGCGCTCGAAGACCGAGCTGCTCGAGCGCTTCCGGCGGCTCGGCAACGCGGTGCTGCTCGGCAGTGCGAGCTTCTGGGAAGGCGTGGACGTGCCCGGTCCCGCGCTCTCGCTGGTGGTGATCGACAAGCTGCCGTTCGCGCCGCCCGAGGACCCGCTGATGGCGGCACGCCTGGCACGGCTCAAGGCCGAGGGCGGCAATCCGTTCCGCGACTACCAGCTGCCGCAGGCGGCAATCAGCCTCAAGCAAGGCGCGGGCCGGCTGATCCGCGCCGAGACCGATCGCGGGGTGCTGATGATCTGCGACCCGCGCCTGGTCGACAAGCCGTACGGCAAGGTGCTGTGGCGCAGCCTGCCGCCGATGCGCCGCACGCGCGAGGTGGACGAGGCGGTGGCGTTCTTCAGCGCGTCACCATAGCTTCCACCAGGGCTTCGCCGGTGCCGCGGCGAGGTAGGCGCTCTCGGGGTACGTGGCCTGCAGGATGCGCCGGCTGTCGTCGGCGAGCTTCTGCATGCCGAGCTTTTCGTAGCCGCGCACCAGGACGTCGAGTGCAGCCTCGTTCGACGGCGTGCGCGGGTAGTTGACCAGCGCCGCCTGCCCGCGGTTGACTGCCGCCACGTACGCGCCGCGGTTGAAGTAGTAGCGCGCCACGTGCACCTCGTACATGCCGAGCGCGTTCGACAGGTACCGCATGCGCGCGCGCGCGTCCTCGGCGTAGCGGCCGTCCGGGAACTTCTGCTCGAGCTCCTTGAAGGCGTTGAACGACTCCTTCATCGACTTCGGGTCGCGCTCCGAGAGGTCGGTCTCGTACACGTAGCCGAGCAGGCCCTGGTCCTCGCGGAAGTGCACGAGGCCCTTCAGGTAGTAGGCGTAGTCGACGTTCGGGTGGTTCGGGTAGGTGCGGATGAAGCGGTCGCAGGCGGCGGTGGCCGCGGGCGTCTCGCCTGCGCGATAGCTCGAATACGCCCCCTCGAGGATCGCCTGCTGGGCGTAGCGTCCGTACGGGAAGCGGGCCTCCAGCGTCTCGAACAGCTTGACCGCGCGGGTATAATTGCCCGACTTCATTTCCTCGTTCGCAGCCGCGTACATACGTTCGGCCGACCAGCCGGCGGTCTCGTCCTTCTGCTCGGGCAGCAAGTTGCAGCCGGCGAGGAAGAGCACTCCGAACACGAGCGCGACCCACGCGCCGGCGGCGCGGCGCACCTTGCCCTCGAGCGGGCCATCGATTCGCGTAGCGTGCATACGGTTACGGCGTCCTCTGCAGGTGGACAACGATTATAGACGAGCGGCACCGGCGGGCGTTCCCGCGCCGGGGGACGTGCGCGAGTTCGTCGTCCCCGGCGCGTGTGCGGGAATGCGGCTCGACCAGGCGCTCGCACGGCTCCTGCCCGAGCACTCGCGGATGCGGCTCAAGGGGTGGATCGAGGCGGGCCGGGTGAGCGTCGCCGGCGTGACCGCGACGCCGCGCACCAAGGTCGCCGGCGGGCAGGTGCTCGTCGTGCGGGACGCGCCCGAAGACCGGGTGCTCGTCGATGCGGGCGAGGCGATCGCCCTCGACGTCGTGTACGAGGACGCGGCGATCCTGGTCGTGGACAAGCCCGCGGGGCTCGTCGTGCATCCGGGGGCCGGCAACCCGCGCGGCACGCTGCTGAACGCGCTGCTCCACCACGCGCCGGCGCTCGTGGCACTGCCCCGCGCCGGCATCGTGCACCGGCTCGACAAGGACACGAGCGGCCTCATGGTCGTCGCCAAGACGGCGACGGCGCAAACCGACCTGGTACGCCAGCTGCAGTCGCGCAGCGTGTCGCGTCAGTACCTGGCACTGGCCTGTGGCGACCTCGCGCGCGGCGCGACCGTCGACGCGCCGATCGGCCGCCATCCGACGGCACGCACGCGCATGGCGGTGGTGGCGCGCGGCAAGCCCGCGCGCACGCACGTCGAGGTACTGGAGCGGCACGGCATCGTCACGCTGCTCTCCTGCCGGCTCGAGACCGGGCGCACGCACCAGATCAGGGTGCACCTCGCGTCGATCGGCCATCCGCTGGTCGGCGATCCCGTGTACGGCGGCGGGCGGTCCGCGAAGCTGCCGCCGCTCCTCGCCGCCTTCCCGCGCCAGGCGCTGCACGCGCAGCGTCTCGCGCTCGTGCACCCGGCGACCGGCAAGGAATGCGCGTGGACCGCGCCGTTGCCACCCGACTTCGCGGACCTGCTCGCGGCGGTCGACGCGGGCGGCGTCGCGCACAAAGCAGGCGACACGTGAACCTTGCAGCGCGATTGTCGCGCTCGGGCCTCGACTGGATCGTCCCCGATTGGGACGTTGCTGCCGCGGTGCAGGGGTTCGTCACGACCCGAAGCGGCGGCACGCAGGCGGCGCAGGGCTGCGCTGCCGCGTCGGCAATCGATCTGGGCCCGGCGCATCCCGAGCGCGTCGATGCGGCCGCGCGCGCAGCGATCCTCGCCAGCCGGCACTTCGTGGCCGCGTTCCTGCCGTCCCCGCCGGTGTGGCTCGAGCAGGTGCACGGCAGGGACGTCGCGGTGATCGACGAGCGCACGCTCGACGCGTCGCGCGCCACGCCGCCGGTGGCAGATGCCGTGGTGACGCGCCTGCCCGGGGTGCCGCTGTCCATTCGGGTCGCCGACTGCCTGCCGGTGCTCTTCGCCGACGCGACGGGCTCGGTCGTCGGTGCCGCGCACGCGGGCTGGCGCGGCCTGGCCGCCGGCGTCCTCGAGGCGACCGTCGTCGCGATGGACGTGCCGGCGGAGGCGATCGCCGCGTGGATCGGTCCCGGCATCGGGCCGCGCGCCTTCGAGGTGCGCGACGATGTCCGCGACGCGTTCGTCGTGCACGATCGTGGCAGCGCGGCGCACTTCGTGCCGCACCGCGCGGGGACGTGGCTGGCCGACCTGCCGGCGCTCGCGCGACGACGACTGGCGGCCATCGGCGTCGCGCGGATCGGCGGCGGCGGTCTCTGCACGTACGCCGATGCCGCGCGCTTCCACTCGTTTCGTCGCGACCGCACCGCGGGCCGCCTCGGGGCGTTCGTGTGGCGGCAGGCTCCGTAGCGGTCGCGCCGCGCAGGTTATAATGCAACTCGGTTTCATGTCGCGGCCGACGCCCGCCGCGCATTGCCGTCCACGATGACCCCGCTCGCCTACACGATTGCCGCCGCGCTCGCGGGGGGCGTGCTCGCGGTGGTCGCGGCGGCGTTCACGCTGGCGCTGCACGCGTCGTGGGTGCAGCGGCTGGTCTCGTTCGCGGTCGGCGCGCTGCTCGGCGCGGTGTTCCTCGAGCTCCTGCCGCACGCGCTGGAGCAAGGCAGCGCCGAGCGCGTGATGCTGACGGTGCTCGCCGGGCTCCTCGCCTTCTTCCTGCTGGAGAAGCTCGTGCTGTGGCGCCACAGCCACGGTCACGGAGAGCACCGCGACGACATCGACGAGTCGGAGCACGACCACGCGCTCCACGCGCACGACCAGGGTCGGAGCGGCCTGATGATCCTGATCGGCACCGCCGTCCACAACTTCTGCGACGGGGTCGTGATCGCCGCGGCGTTCCTTGCCGACGTCTCGCTCGGCATCGCGTCCACCGTGGCAATCGTCGCGCACGCGGTGCCGCAGCAGGTCGGCGATTTCGCAGTGCTGCTGCACTCGGGCTACCGCCGCTCGCGCGCGTTCGCGTACAACGTCGCGGCCGGCCTGGCGACGCTCGTCGGCGCGCTGGCCGGGCACTTCGCGCTCGCCGGCATGCAGCAGATCCTGCCCACGGTGCTGGCGATCGCCGCCTCGAGCCTGCTCTACGTTGCCGTCGCCGACCTGATCCCGAGCCTGCACCGCCGCTCCGAGCCGCTCGAGACGGCGAAGCAGGCGCTACTGATCGGCCTCGGTGTCGCGATCATCGCCGTGGTCCACGCGAGCCACGCGCATTGAGGCGCGGCGCCGGCGCGCGGCGAGCACCGCGACGATCGCGACCGGTGCGAGCCCCACGGCGAGGAAGAACGCCACGCCGACCACGACCGGGCGCATCGTGAGCGCCATCGCGAACGTCACGTAGAGCCAGGCGAGAACGACAATGTGCATGACGCGCGTTGAAGGGCCTTCGCGCGCACGATACCATCGCATTCCCACGGACGGACTCGCACTCGCCTCGACGAACCCCATGCGCGCAGGTCCCTCCGACCGACCGGCCGTCGCCGCCATCGCAGATGCCGCAGCGACGACCCCGCAGGCGCCGCCAGGTACGCCCCCTGCGGCCGCCCCTCCGGGCATGGTGCCGCCCGAGCGCGCGGCAGAGCTCACCCGCGACTACCAGGACAAGCTCGCCCGGCTCTGGCACGCGGCGCTGCAGGCGCGCCCGGGCGAGAAGTTCCCCGAGATCGTGCCGCTGCCGGCCGAGGACCGTCGCTTCCGCGGTGCGGCGTGGCGCGAGCTGCCGTTCCACTCGCTGCTGCTGCAGTCCTACCTGCTGCACGCGGGCTACCTCGCCGAGCTTGCCGCTGCCGCGACGCTGCCGCCGGAGGACCGGCGCCGCCTGCAGTTCATGACGCGGCAGTACGTGGACGCGATGAGCCCGAGCAACTTCCCGGCGACGAACCCGGACGTGATCGCGCGGGCTCTCGAGACCCATGGCGAAAGCCTCGCCAGCGGTGCGGGCAACCTGCTCGCGGACCTGCGCCGCGGGCGCATCTCGATGAGCGAGCACGCAGCGTTCGAGGTGGGCAGGAACCTCGCGGTGACGCCGGGCAGCGTCGTGTTCCGCAACGAGCTGGTCGAGGTGATCCAGTACCGGCCGACGACGCCGACGGTGCACGCGCGCCCGCTGGTGATCATCCCGCCGTGCATCAACAAGTACTACATCCTGGACCTGCAGCCGTCGAACTCGTTCGTGCGTCACGCGGTCGCCGAGGGCTTCACGACGTTCGTCGCGAGCTGGCGCAACATCCCCCCTGCCCTCGCGCACCTGCAGTGGGACGACTACCTCGAAGACGGCGTGTTCGCGGCGTTCGACGCGGCCAAAGCCATCACCGGCAGCAGTTCGATCAATGCGCTCGGCTTCTGCGTCGGCGGGACACTGCTCGCCTGTGCGCTGGCGGCGCTGGCCGCGCGCGGCGACTCGTCGGTGGCGAGCGCGACGTTCCTGACGACGATGCTCGATTTCGCCGACCCCGGAGAGATCGGCGTCTACGTGAGCGAGGCATTCCTCGCGGCGCGCGAGCCGGCGCTGCTTGCCGGACAGCGCCTGCACGGCGGCGAGCTCGCCACCGCGTTCTCGTCGCTCCGCGCGAACGACCTGGTCTGGAACTACGTCGTCGGCAACTACCTGATGGGGCGCACGCCCCCGCCGTTCGACCTGCTGCACTGGAACGGCGACTCGGCGAACCTGCCGGGACCGATGTTCGCGTACTACCTGCGCGAGCTCTACATCCGCAACCGGCTGCGCGAGCCGGGGGCGCTGACGATGGCGGGCGAGCGCATCGACCTCACGCGCATCGGCGCGCCCGCGTACGTGCTCGCGACGCGCGACGACCACATCGTGCCGTGGCGCTCGGCCTACCGCACGACGCAGCTGCTGGGCGGGGACGTCACGTTCGTGCTCGGCGCGTCGGGCCACATCGCCGGCGTCATCAACCCGCCGCTGCCGCGGAAGCGCAACCACTGGGTGAACGAGCGCGTGCCGGCCGATGCGGACGCCTGGCTCGACGGCGCGCGCAGCGTCGACGGCAGCTGGTGGCCGCACTGGTACGCGTGGCTGGCCGGCCACGCCGGGGCCCGCTGCGACGCCCCCGCCGGGCTCGGCAACACGCGCTATCCGCCGCAGGACGACGCGCCGGGTCGCTACGTGCGGGAACTGCCGGCCTGACGGGATCACCGGCGCACGCCCACGCTCCGGCCGACCGTGCCGGCAACGTGCCCCGGTCCGGCAACCAGCTCCGCCGGCGGGACGCAACGACAGCGGTCTGCGCTAACATCGCTGCCGAAGGGCCAGCGCGGTCGGGGGACGTCCTCCCGGCCGGCGCCGGGGCGGCGTACCCGTCCGGCCGCGCACCGATCGCGAACCACGCGGCCGCGCGCGCCCACCCGCTGCAGCGAACGACAACACGAGGAGGAGATCGGCATGCCGTTGAAGATTCCACGCATCGCACTGGTCACGGGTGGCATGGGCGGCCTGGGCGAGGCCATCTGCATCAAGCTCGCCGGGCTGGGCTACAAGGTCGTGACCACCTATTCGCCGGGCAACACGAAGTCGCAGGAGTGGCTCGACTCGATGAACAAGATGGGCTACGGCTTCCGCGCCTATCCCTGCGACGTGGCCGATTGGGACTCGTGCGTCGCCTGCGCGAAGCAGGTGGTGGCCGACGTCGGCCCGATCGACGTGCTGGTCAACAACGCCGGCATCACCCGCGACATGACCTTCAGGAAGATGGACAAGGCGAGCTGGGACGCGGTGATCCGCACCAACCTCGACTCGGCGTTCAACATGACCAAGCAGGTCTGCGACGCGATGGTCGACCGGGGCTGGGGCCGGATCATCAACATCTCGTCGGTCAACGGCCAGAAGGGCGCGTTCGGCCAGGTCAACTACTCGTCGGCGAAGGCCGGCATGCACGGCTTCTCCAAGGCACTGGCCCTGGAAGTGGCGCGCAAGGGCGTCACCGTGAACACGATATCGCCCGGCTACATCGGGACGAAGATGGTCATGGCGATCCCGCAGGACGTGCTCGACACCAAGATCATCCCGCAGATCCCGATGGGGCGCCTCGGCAAGCCCGAAGAGGTCGCAGGACTGGTGGCCTACCTGTCGAGCGACGAGGCGGCGTTCGTCACCGGCGCCAACATCTCGATCAACGGCGGACAACACATGTTCTGAGCGCGGTTCCGCACGACGCGACGGCGGCCCGCGCGGCCGCCGTTTCACTTGCGCCGCGCAAAAAAAAGCCCCGGCGAAGGGCCGGGGCTCGAAGGTCTGTATCTTTCAGGAGGAGGTCAAAGATACAGTCGGCTGCCGACTTTCGCGCCGTCGCAGGGGATGCGAGGAATGGCGCACGTCCGACAACCAAGGGTGATTATCCGCACGCGGATTAGAGCGGTGCTACTAAACGCACCGGGGTGCGATCGCAACGGTCGCATGCGTCCGCACGCATCCGCTGCGGCAAAAAAAGAGCCCCGGCCAGGCCGGGGCTCGAGGCTGTACCTATCAGGAGGAGGGGATAGATACAGAGGGAGTCGAATCTCAAGTGGGGCGCCCGCGGGCGTTTTCAAGCGCGCGGCGCACCCCTGCTGCACAACCCGCGCCGCGCACGCCATCGTGCACGGCGCGTCTTGCAGCCGCGTTACGCGGCCTTGCGGCCCTTGGCCGGGGCGGCCTTGGTTGCCTGCGCCGCTGCTGCGCGGACGCTCGCGTCGGCCAGGCTCACGACCTGCTTGGTGGCCTTCTGGAACTGGTCGAACGCAGCGGTCGTCGCGGCGACCGTCGACTTGAACGCGTTGACGGCGACGTCCGAACCCGCCGGCGCCGACTTCGTGGCGGTTTCGACCCAGTTGGCGACACCCTTCGTGTAGTTCGACCACACTTCTTCGGAAGCTGCGGCGTAGTCGGCCTGGGCCTGCGAGGCGAGGTCGTACAGGTTGCGCGAATACGACAGCGCGTGCTGGACGCCCACCTCGGCGAGCTTCGCGCGGAGCGCGAAGAGGTCCTGCACGTCCTTCACCGAGGCGACGGCCTGCGCGCTCTCGACGCTCTGCGCCCAGGCGTTCTTGGCCGTGGCCAGGTTCAGCTTCATCAGCTTCTCGGTGTTCTCGAGGGCGATCGCCGCCAGGCGGGTAGCCTGCTCGACGTTGGACTTGTTGAGTTCGGCGAGTTGCTCGGTCGGGTTGTACATGGATGGCTCCTTCGGTTGTCAGCGTGGCTCGGATCGGCCGGTCTCCGGTGCCGCCGCGGCCCCTCGGATTTCCCGTGACACCGGAAATCCCACCGGGAAACGTCCCCGGCCAGGCCGATTTGCTGCACCGCACAAACCGAGTATAGGTACAGGAAACCGTCGCGTCAAGGATTTTTTGGTGCGCTGCAGCAATGGCCCGCCCGGGCCGCTGAACCGCCGATAAATCAGCGGGTTATAATGACGAATCTCCCCGGAGCCCCGCCATGGCCGATGCGATCCGCACGATCAAGAAGTACCCGAACCGGCGCCTGTACGACACGGCGAACAGCGGCTACATCACGCTCGCCGACGTGAAGCAGATGGTGCTGGAGAACATCGAGTTCCAGGTCGTCGACGCGAAGACCGGCGAGGACCTCACGCGCTCGATCCTGCTGCAGATCATCCTCGACGAGGAATCGGGCGGATTGCCGATGTTCAGCGCAGAGATGCTGTCGCACATGATCCGCTTCTACGGCACGGCGCAGCAGACGATGATCGGCCAGTACATGGAGCAGAACGTGAAGGCGTTCCTGGCGATCCAGAAGAAGCTGCAGGAGCAGGCCAAGCAGATCTACGGCGACAAGCTGCTGCTCACGCCCGACCTGTGGAAGCAGTTCATGCAGATGCAGGCGCCGGCGATGCAGGGCATGCTCGGCAACTACCTCGAGCAGAGCGCGAAGCTGTTCATGGACATGCAGCAGCGCATGCAGGACCAGACGCGCGGCATGTTCTCGGCGTTCCCCTTCCCCGGCTTCGCACCGCCGCAAACCGGCGGCGACGACGAGAAGAAGCGCTAGGCGCCTCGTATGCGCCGCACAACGCGCGGACTTCGCGCGGGTTTGCTGCGGCGCATGACCCATCGGGGCGCGACGGCACGACGCGTACGGCCCCATGCCATCGTGACGCTTCCGTGACCACGCCGCGACGATCGACGAGTCGCCCTCCCGACGCAGCAGGCACCGATGCCGTGCCCGCCGTCGGCTTCGTGTCGCTCGGCTGCCCGAAGGCGCTGGTCGACTCCGAGCAGATCCTCACCCAGCTCAAGGCCGAGGGCTACGCGATCGCGCCGACCTACGAAGGGGCGGATCTGGTGGTCGTCAACACCTGCGGCTTCATCGACGCGGCCGTCGAGGAGTCGCTCGAGGCGATCGGCGAGGCACTGGCGGTGAACGGCAAGGTGATCGTCACCGGCTGCCTCGGCGCCAAGAAGGATGGCGCGCTGGTCCGCGACACCCACCCGAAGGTGCTCGCGGTCACGGGGCCCCACGCGACCGCCGAAGTGATGGCCGCGGTGCACCGCCACCTGCCGAGACCCCACGACCCGTTCGTCGACCTGGTGCCGGCGCAGGGTGTGAAGCTCACGCCCCGCCACTACGCGTACCTGAAGATCAGCGAAGGCTGCAACCACCGCTGCACGTTCTGCATCATCCCGTCGCTGCGCGGTGATCTCGTGTCGCGCCCGCTCGGCGAAGTGCTCGCCGAGGCGGAGCGGCTGCTCGCCGCGGGCGTACGCGAGCTGCTCGTGATCTCGCAGGACACGAGCGCCTACGGCGTGGACGTGAGGTACCGCACCGGCTTCTGGCAGGGCCGCCCGGTGAAGACGCGCATGACCGAGCTCACCCGCGAGCTCGACGCGCTGGCCCGTACGCGCGGGGCGTGGGTGCGCCTGCACTACGTCTATCCGTACCCGCACGTCGACGAGGTGATTCCGCTGATGGCGGACGACCTGTCCGGAGGCGGGCTCGTGCCGTACCTCGACATCCCGTTCCAGCACGCGAGCCCGCGCATCCTGAAGCTGATGAAGCGGCCGGCCGCACCCGAGAAGGTGCTCGACCGGGTGCGCGCCTGGCGCGCCGCCAAGCCCGACCTCGCGATCCGCAGCACGTTCATCGTCGGCTTCCCCGGCGAGACGGACGCCGAGTTCGAGGAGCTCATCGCCTTCCTCGAGGACGCGCAGCTCGACCGGGTCGGCTGCTTCGCCTACTCGCCGGTCGATGGGGCTGTCGGCAAACGCGCTGCCCGACGCGGTGCCGCCGGAGATCCAGGAGGCGCGACGCCTGCGCTTCATGAACGTGCAGTCGCGCATCAGCACCGCGAAGCTCGCCGCGAAGGTCGGCCGGACGCTCGACGTGCTCGTCGACGGCATCGAGGACGATCGGCCGCGGCAGGACGAAACGACGGATCGCCGTCGCGCGCAGCGGCGCGGACGCGCCGGAGATCGACGGCATCGTGCACGTCGAGGGCGGTGGCGAGCTGCCGCCGGGAACGTTCGCGCGCGTGACCGTCACCGCCGCAGGCGAGCACGACCTCGTCGCAACGCTCGCGCGCTGACGCGGCACCTTCCGCGGCGGCGGGTCAGCCGTCGCCGCGCTTCTGCTTCATCCACGCGCGCGCGGCCTTGCCGCGCGCCTTCCACAGCGCCACCTGTCCCTTGCGTTCCAGCGCGGTCATCGTGTCGCGCCGCGCATCGCGCAGCAGCTTGTGATAGTTGTCGAGGCGATCGGCGGGCACCCGCTCGCGCACCGCACACCCCGGCTCGCCGGCGTGCCGGCAGTCGCGAAAGCGGCACCGTGCCGCAAGCGTGCCGATGTCGTCGAACGTCGAGGCGAGCGTCGCCTCGTCGAGGTCCGGGCGCAGCGCGCGCAGGCCGGGCGTGTCGATCACGCAGGCGCCACCGGGCAGCCGGTGCAGCGAGCGCGAGGTCGTCGTGTGCCGGCCGCGGCTGTCCGCTGCACGTACCGCGCCCGTGTCCTGCGTGACCGCGCCCAGCAGCGTGTTGGTGAGCGTCGACTTGCCGGCCCCGGACGAGCCGAGCACGACCAGCGTGCGCCCGGGCGACACGTAGGGCGCAAGTCGACGGGCGGTCGCCGCCTCGGTCGCGTTCACGGCGAGGACGTCGACGTGCGGCGGGACGCGTCCCGCCAGCGTGTCGAGCCGCGCTTCGAGCGTCGCGCCGTCGGCGGCCAGGACGTCCGCCTTGGTCAGCACGACCACCGGCAGGATGCCGTCGCCGTGGACGAGCGCGAGGTAGCGCTCGAGCCGCCTGGGATTGAAGTCTCCGTCCAGCCCCATCACCAGCAGCGCGACGTCGACGTTGCAGACGAGTGCCTGGCGCCGGCCCTGGTCGTCGCGTCGCACGATGCAGGACAGCGGCGGCACGCGCGCGTGGAGCCACAGGTCGCCGTGCGCGTCCCGTTGGGCGAGCGTCCAGTCGCCGACGGCGAGCGTCCCGTCCTCGACCGCGAGCTCGCGCGCGAGGCGCGGCAGCGCGCGCGCCGCGGCATCGGCGTGTCCGTCGTGCACGCGCACGCTCTCGCGGTGCACCTCGGTCACCCGGACGAGCGTCGCGCCCGGAACAGTGCCTTCGAGCCCGGCAGCGCGCTGCGCCAGTACCGGGGTGAGGCCCACGCTGAAGAGGGCCTCGAAATCGGCTTCGATCATGATGAGTCCGCCACGTTCGTTGCGGGCGGCACCGCGCTCTGCGCGTGCACTGCCCGTGACGCCGCGTCGCGCATCGGCGCGAGCGGCGGGTTCGCAAACGGTGTCGGCTGCGCGCCGCGAAGGCGCGCGGATCAGCAGCGGGTCAGGCGACGATGCGGGAGCGCATCGCGAGGAGCAGCCGACCGGAAGCAAGGGCAATCGTCGTCATGGGGCCTCCGTTCGGTGGGGTGGGATAGTACCGCGGGCAAGTGACACGGACGGGCGGGGAACCCGGCGACTCCGGGGTTCGCTCGCAGTCGCGAGTCTGCCAGATCGCCGTGGCGAAGGTCAATGCGTGGCGCGGCGACCCCGGTGTCGCCCACAGCGCGTGGGCACCAAAGCAACTGCCCACCCGATGATCCACTCCGGAAGTCAGGGCTTGGGCAACTCGGCGCCGGCGAGATCGCGCGCCAGCGCGGCGAGGATGCGTCCGAGCGACGCGTTCATCGCGTCGGCGACGGCGTCGGGCTGGGTGCCGGCGATCGGCGTGCGCTCGCGATAGCTTCCCGACCACGCCACGCCGCCCGGGAACGCGTTGCGCGTGAGGAAGAAGCCGATCGACACCTCGGCCTCCGCCTTGCCCTCCGCCCGGCCGTCGGCGTAGAGCGCGTCGACGAAGCCCTCGAGCGTGAAGTCGCCCTCGTCGCCCGCGACGCCGGGCGGGATCACGCGCGCGAACGCCCGCGACGCGACGAGCGCGCGGGCCGTGGCCTCGGCGATCATCGCCGCCGGCGAGACGAAGAACTCGTTGTAGAAGTCCGACTCGTACTTGAGGTCCGTCGTGCGGTACACGATCGCCCGGTCGCGATAGGGCGCGGCGACGCCGATCGGACCGATGCGCAGTGCGTACGGCTGCGTGCGCGCACCCGCGGCCGGCATCGGCGGCTCGAGCAGGAAGCGGCGCTTCGCGGGCGGCGGCCGGGTGAACGAGCAGCCGGGCACGAGTGGCGCGAGCGCGAGCGGCGCGAGCATCGCCAGCGCCCGGCGGCGCTGCGGTCGGAGGGGCGGCACGGCAGGGCTCATCGTTGGTCCTTCCTGGACGCGGCGGGCGGCACGAGGGCGGGCGCGTTCGTTGCTTGCTGGACTTCCCTCCGCGCTGACGCGCTTCGGGCCTGATTCGCCCTCGGGGCGGCCCTTCGGGCTCATCGCCCGCGCTCCAGCGGCGAGGGCGGCTCGCCGAACAGCAGGTTCGACGGGTAGCGCTTCGCGTTCTCGGTGAGCTCGCGCAGGTCGGCGGAGATGTCGCGCAGGTTTTCGAGCGTCGCAGCGAGGTTGCCTTCGCTGCCCCCGGTCAGGCGATCGAGCCGGGCGAGCGTGCGCTCGAGCCGCACGATGCTCGCGGCGAGCCGCGGGTCGCTGACGAGCTTCTTCATCTCCAGCACCGCCGCGTGCGTGTCCTCGGGGATCTTCTGCAGCGCCGGGTTGGCGAGGGTCTTCCTGAGCTCCGCGTTGCTGCTGCGCAGCTCCGCGAGCAGCGCCGTGCCCTCGTCGGACAGGCGCTTGGTGTCGATCGACTTCAGCGTCGACTCGATGCGCGCCAGCGTGCGCTCGGTCTGCGCGCCGATCGCCTTCGTGTCCAGCGCCGCGACGCGTTCGTTGGTCGTGGCCATCAGCCGATTGAAGTTCTCGACGGTGCCCTCGACGTCGAGCTTCTGCAGCCGGGCGAGAATCTCCGACGCCGCGTTGACGAACGTCGTCACCGTCGACGGCGCGCTCGGGATGTAGATGTTCTCCGGCGTCCAGTCGATCGAGATCACCGGGTTCGCGGCGGGATCGACGTAGTCGATCTCGAGATAGCTGGTGCCGGTGATGCCCTGCGGCGCGAGGCGCATCCGCAGCCCCCGCTCGACCTCGAGCGCGGCGTTGGCCGGGTGCGTGATGCCGCCGGCCGCGGCACGGCCGCCGAGGAGTCGCGGCTGGATCGCGGCCTCGACCAGCACATAGCGGGCGCGCTCGGTCATCGGCCGGTCCTGCTGGTAGCGGGTGTGGGTGAACGAGATCTTCGTCACGTCGCCGATCACGACCCCGCGGTACTTGACCTTGCTGCCGATGTCGAGCCCCTGCACCGACTCGTTGAAGTAGGTCTCGAAGGTGAGCTTGTCGGTGAACCAGCGCCCGCTGCCGACCACCAGCAGGATCGCCACCGCGCAGGCGACGGCGCCGAGCACGAACAGGCCCAGCTTGAAGTAGTTGGCTCGCAGGCTCATGCGTGTCTTCCCCGGGGATGGCGAAGCGAACCCGTCGCCGCGGCGGCGCCGCTGCGCTCGATGGCAGTCTGGCTAGGCACCGACCGGCTCCGGCTCGCGACGGAAGAACGAGCGCACGCGCGGGTCGTCGCTCTCGTCGCGCAGCTTGCGTGGGTCGCCCTCGGCAATGATGCTCTTGGCGCGGCGCTCGATCAGGATGACCCGATCGGTGGCTGTGTAGATGCTGGCGAGGTCGTGCGTGACGATCACGAACGTCACGCCGACCGTCTCGGCGAGCCTGCGGATCGTCGCGTCGAGCGAGGCGGCGGTGATCGGGTCGAGACCCGACGACGGCTCGTCGAGGAACAGGATCTCGGGGTCGAGCGCCATCGCGCGTGCGATGCCCGCGCGCTTCTGCATGCCGCCCGAGAGTTCGGCGGGCAGGTGGCCCGTGAACGCCTCGAGCCCGACCAGCTCGAGCTTCATGCGCGCGATCAGGTCGATCGCGTCGTCGGGAAGCGCCGTTGCGGTCTCGAGCGGCAGGCGCACGTTCTCGAGCAGCGTCATCGAGCCGAACAGCGCGCCCGACTGGTACATCACGCCGAATCGCGCGAGGATCCGCTGGCGGGCCTCGGGGTCGGCCGCCCAGATGTCGTCCTCGCCGAACAGGATCCGGCCGCGGATCGGCTCGAGCAGCCCGATCATGTTCTTGAGGATGGTGCTCTTGCCCGAGCCCGAGCCGCCGAGCACGCCGAACACCTCGCCGCGCCGCACCTCGAAGTTGACGCCGGTGAGGATCGGATTGCCGTCGTAGCCGGTGTCGAGGTCGATCACGCGGATGATCGGCTCGCCCTTGCCGGGCGTGGCGGTGGCGGGGCCCGTTGCCATCAGATGTTCAGCACGTAGTAGGCGAGCGCGAACAGGCCGTCGACGACCACCAGCATGATGATGCAGGAGACCACGGCGCTGGTCGCCGACTCGCCGACTGCGGAGGCACCCGCCTTGGTCTGCAGGCCGCGCAGGCAGCCGATGCCTCCGACCAGGATCGCGAAGAAGAACGTCTTCACGAAGCCGGCGAGGAAGTCGCGCAGCTGCACGGCGGCATCGGCCTCGCGGAAGAACGTGAGGAACGGGATGCCGAACGTCTGCATCGTGACGGCACCGCCGAGCAGGCCCACCAGGTTCGCGAACAGCGTCAGCAGCGGCGTCATCAGCAGCACGGCGATGATGCGCGGCGCGACCAGGAAGCGCACCGGATCGAGGCCCATCGTGGTCAGCGCGTCGACCTCCTGGTTCACCTTCATCGTGCCGATCTCGGCCGCGAACGCGGCCCCCGAGCGCCCGGAGAGCAGGATCGCGGTCATCAGCGGCCCCAGCTCCCGCAGCATCGACAGGGCGATCAGGTCGGCGACGAAGATCTCCGCGCCGAAGCGCTTCATCGGCACCGCCGACTGGAATGCGAGGATCATGCCGAGCAGGAAGCTGATCAGCGCGACGATCGGCAGCGCGTCGACGCCCGCCTTCTCGGCGATGCGCCAGACGTCGCGCCAGCGCACGGTGTGCGGGTGCGTGAACGCGTGAAAGAGCGCGGCGGTGGTCTCGCCGATGAACGAGACCTGGATGCGCAGGTCGCGCCAGACGTGCGTCGGCCGCCTTGCCGATCTCCTCGATCACCGGCGCGCGCGGCGGCTCGGGGTCGAGGTCGCGCTCGAGTCGCCTGGCGTCGAACTGCCGCAGCATCGCGTCGTACGGCGCGCGCAGGTTGGCGACCTCGACCGCCGGCTCGCGCGGATGCCGCAGCAGCTCGACGAAGAGCGCTGCCCCGGCGCCGTCGAGATAGTCGATCGCGGACGCATCGACGGTCACCGGCCGCGAGGCGGCCTCCTCGACCGCCTTGCGCACGGGCGCCCAGAGCGTCTTGAGCGCCGCACCGTCGAGCCGCCCGGAAAGCGCGACGACCCGGCGGCCGTCGGGGTTGTCGGAGATCGCGAGCGCGGCCATGGGCGCCCGGCGGGCTACAGGAGCTCGAGCTGCGTGCCGTACACGCGCACGCGGTCGCCCTCGCGCAGCGTGGGCTCGTAGTCGTGGCTGACCGTGCGTCGGCTGCCGTCGTCCATCCTGACCACGATCTCCCAACGCGGGCGCTCGTAGCTGTTCGGGCGCTTGGCGTACCCTGCCCCGCCGGCGGCGCCGAGCAGCACCACGTTGCCGGTCGAGAAGTTGTATTGCGTGGACACGCGCCCCGCGTCGCCGGCCGACTCGCGGTAGCCGGTGCTCCCGGCAGCACCGAGCGGCGTCCAGTTTGTCTTGGCGGTGGACTCGCGGATCGAATCGACGCGGCCGCAGTTGGCGCACTTCTCCTGCGCCAGCGCCGGCACGGCGGTGACGGCGAACATCGCGGCGACCAGCAGGCGTCGCACGGTCATTCCGGCAGCCGCTGCAGGTAGTACATCGAGTGCAGCAGGCGCCCGGGCCGACCGAGCGGCGCGAGCCAACGCTGGAACACGGCGTCGATGTCGCCGCTCTTGTAGACGCCGACGAGCGCACGATTGACCGCGAGTCGAAAGTCCGGGTCGTCGCGGCGGATCACCAGCGCATACGGCTCGAAGGAGAAGTCGTCGGCGACGAACGCGAACGCGTCGGGTTGGCGCGCGCGCTGGCGCTGCCCGGCGAGCACGATGCGATCGCCGGCCAGCGCGTCGACGCGACCGGCCTGCAGCGCAGCCATGCCCTCGGCGCCGTCCGTGACCGGAACGAGTGTCGCAGCGACACCCGCCGCCGCGAGCTCGCGCGTCAGCGCCTGCTCGGTGGTGGTGGCCGGGATCACGGCCACCTTGCGCCCCTTGAGGTCGGCGAGCCTGCCGAGCTTCGCGCTGCGCTTCACCAGCACGCTGCCGCCGTCGACGAAGATCGGCACGCTGAAGTCCACCTTCTCCATGCGCGACAGCGTGATCGTGGTCGTGCCGCACTCGATGTCGGCCTCGCCGTTCGCGATCGTGAAGAGGCGTGTCGCGGCGTCCACCGGCTTCCAGTCGATCCTGAGCGACGGCACGCCGAGCGACTTCTGGATGCTCGCGACGACGAGCATGCACAGCTCGACCGAGTAGCCGCGGATGCGTCCTTCGCGGTCTCTGAACGAGAACGGCGCGGCGCCTTCGCGGTAGGCCAGCGTGATCGCGGACGTCGAGCGAACGCGCTCGAGCGTCGGTCCATCCGCCGCAGCGGCAGGCACGGCAGCCGTCGCACACAGGGCGGCGATCGACAGGGCACCAGCGAGGCGGATGAGCGCGAAGGGCCGCCCCGAGGGCGAATCAGGCCCGAAGCGCGTCAGCGCGAAGGGTAGTCCAGTGAGCGCGCGAAGCATGGAATCGGCTTGCGTGTGGAATCGGCGCGGCGAGTTTAGCACGCACGTTCGGGGCCCACGGGAGTCCGACGGGAGGCGTGCGATACCATCACCGGTTGCCGTCACTCCAAGGAGTTCCCGTGATCCGCCGCTTTGCCGTGCCCGCCGTCGCCGTCGCCCTCGTCCTCGCGCTCGGCGCGTGCGCGACCCCCTCCCCGCCCGCGGCGGCGGCCGCCGCGCCCGTCTCCACCGACACCCTAGGCCGGATCAAGGCGGCGCAGGCGGTCAACGTCGCCTTCGCCGGCGACTCGCTGCCGTTCTCGTTCGTCGGCCCGGACAACCAGCCCGCCGGTTACTCGATCGATCTGTGCAAGCACGTGATCGCGGCGATCGGGCGCGCCGCCGGCGAGCCGAACCTCGCCGTCCACTGGAAGGTGGGGACCACCGCCGAGCGGCTCGCGATGGTCGGCGAGGGCCGCGCGGACCTCGAGTGCGGCAACACCACACCCACGCTGTCGCGCATGAAGTCCGTGGACTTCTCCCACCTGATATTCGTCGACGCGAGCGGGTTCCTCGTCCGTGGCGACGCACGGATCGGTCGTGCCGCAGAACTCGGCGGCAAGCGCATCGCGGTGATCGCGGGCACGACCAACGAGGCGTCGCTCGAGCGGGCGCTCAGGCAGCACTCGATCACCGCCGTGGTGGTGAAGGTGCGCGAGGCCGGCGAGGCCGTCGCGCTCCTCGAGTCGGGCGGCGCCGACGCTTTCGCCGGCGACAAGCTGAAGCTCGTCGGTGCAGCGGCACAGGCCCGCGACCCCAAGCTGTTCGCGCTGCTCCCTGACGACCTCTCGTTCGAGCCCTATGCGTTCGCGCTGCCGCGCAACGACACGGCGATGCGTGCCACGGTCAACGGCGCGCTCGGCGAGGTGTTCCGCGGCCCGGAGCTCGACCGGATCTTTGCGCGGTGGTTCGGCACGCTCGGGCGCCCGTCGCAACTGCTGGGCTCGATGTACCTGCTCAGCATCACGCCGGAATAGCGCACCGGGGGACGGGCACGGCGGGCTCGTCTCCGCCGAGCTCACCGGGATTTCGCGCCCGATTGACAACAGGGGTGACGGACGCGACGATGCGCTGCTCCCTCCGACGCGCTGCCCGCACGAGCTTCCCCGCTGCAATGCCCGATCCCGGCTCCGGCCCGTTGCGCTTCCTGCTGAACGGCGCGCCCGTCGAGGTCGAGGGCGTGGCGCCGCAGACCACCCTGCTCGCGTGGCTGCGCGAGCACCGACAGCTCACCGGCACGAAGGAAGGCTGCGCCGAGGGCGACTGCGGCGCGTGCACGGTGGCGATCGCCCGAAGCGCGAGGCGATCACCTCGCGTGGAATTGCGTCAACGCCTGCATCCGCCTGCTGCCGTCCGTGGATGGCAAGGCCGTCTACACGGTGGAGAGCCTCGCCACGGCCGACGCGTTGCATCCGGTGCAGCAGGCGATGGTCGAGTGCCACGGCTCGCAGTGCGGCTTCTGCACGCCCGGCTTCGTGATGAGCCTGTTCGGGCTCTACAAGAACGCCTGCCGGCCCGATCGGGAAGCGGTGTGCGACGCGCTGTCGGGCAATCTGTGCCGCTGCACCGGCTACCGGCCGATCCTCGACGCGGCGCGAACGCATGTACGACCTGCCGGCGCCGGATGACTGGCGCGCGCCGGGCGTCGCCCGGGACGGCGGGCTCCGCGCGAGCGGTGACGAACGCGCGATCGCGAGTCGGCTCGCCGCGCTCGAGCGTCGCGGCACCTTCGAGTACCTGGCGTCCGGCCAGCGCTGGATCGCGCCCGCGTCGGAGGACGCATTCGCCACGGCGCTCGCGGCCAGCCCCGATGCCACGATCGTCGCCGGAGCGACCGACGTCGGACTGTGGGTGACCAAGGCGCATCGCGACCTGGGCACGATCCTCTACACCGGCGCGGCCACGGACCTCGCGCACATCGATCACGGGGCCGACGGCGTGTCGATCGGCGCCGCCGCCACGCTCGCCGACGCCTTCGCTGCGCTCGACGTTGCGTTCCCGGAACTCCGCGAGGCGTGGACGCGCTTCGCCTCGGTGGCGATCCGCGCCAGCGGGACGCTCGGCGGCAACGTCGCCAACGGCTCGCCGATCGGCGACTCGATGCCGGCGCTGATCGCGCTCGGCGCCCGCGTCGAGCTGCGTCGTGAAGCCCGCGTGCGCTCGCTCCCGCTCGAGGACTTCTACCTCGGCTATCGCCGCACGGCCCTCGAGCCCGGCGAGTTCCTGCGCGCCGTGTGCGTGCCGGCGCGGCCCGAAGGCGTGCTGCTGCGTGCCTACAAGATCAGCAAGCGCTTCGACCAGGACATCTCGGCGGTGTTCGCCTGCTTCGCGATCACGGTCGACGCGGGCCGCATCGTCGGCGCTCGCATCGGGTGCGGAGGCGTCGCGCCCGTCCCCGTGCGGGCGCGGCGCACCGAAGCCGCGCTGGCGGGACGGCCGTTCCACGAGGCAACCCTCTTGGATGCCGCGCACGTGCTCGCCGGGGAGTTCGCGCCGATCGACGACGTGCGCGCATCGGCCGGGTACCGGCGCACGGTGCTGGGCAACCTGCTGCGCCGCTTCTGGCACGAGACCGGCGCGACGCACGGCGCACCGGTGCGGGTGGCGGACGTTGCCCGATGAGCCCGACGGGCCGCCCCGAGGGCGAATCCGCCCCGAAGCGCGTCAGCGCGGAGGGTCGTCCAGTGAGCACGCGATGAACGATGTGCGCCCACCGCCTGCCGCCGTGCCGGTGTCCGCCGCCGGCACCATGGCGGTGCCTCACGAATCCGCCGCGCTGCACGCGTGCGGTGCCGCCGCCTACACCGACGACCTCCCCGAACCGCGCGGCACGCTGTTCGCGGCGCTCGGCGTCTCGCCGGTCGCGCACGGTCGTTTGCGGGGACTCGACCTCGCCGCCGTACGCGCGGCGCCGGGTGTCGTCGACGTGATCGTCGCCGCCGACCTGCCCGGCGTGAACGACGTCGGTCCGATCGTCCACGACGACCCGATCCTGGCCGACGGTACGCTGCACTTCGCGGGCCAGCCGGTGTTCGCGGTCGCGGCCACGTCAGTCGATGCCGCGCGCCGCGCAACGACGCTCGGGCACATGGACATCGAGCCATTGCCGGCGATCCTGACGATCGACGCGGCGCTCGCCGCCGAAGCGTTCGTGGTTGCGCCGGTCCACGTGAGGCGCGGCGATGCCGCCGAGGCACTGGCGCAGGCCCCGCACCGTGCGCAGGGAGAGATCCGCTCCGGCGGGCAGGATCACTTCTACCTCGAGGGCCAGATCGCGCTCGCCGTGCCGCAGGAATCCGGCGGCATGCACGTCGATGCGTCCACGCAGCACCCCGGCGAAGTGCAGCTCATGGTCGCGCGCGCGCTGGGCATCGACGCGAGCGCGGTGGTCGTGCAGTGCCGCCGCATGGGCGGCGGCTTCGGCGGCAAGGAGACGCAGATGTCGCTCTTCGCGTGCGTCGCCGCCGTGCTCGCGCGGCGCACCGGGCGTGCAGTGAAGTTCCGCCTCGACCGCGACGACGACATGCGCTCGACCGGCAAGCGGCATGCGTTCCTCTACCGCTACGACGTCGGCTTCGACGACGCGGGCCGCATCCTCGGCCTCGACCTCACCCTCGCCTCGCGCTGCGGCTTCTCGGCCGACCTGTCCGGCCCGATCAACGACCGCGCCGTGTTCCACGCCGACAACGCCTACTGGCTGCCGGACGTCGCGATCCACTCGTATCGTTGCCGGACGAACACCGTCTCGGACACGGCGTTCCGCGGCTTCGGCGGCCCGCAGGGGATGTTCGCGATCGAGGCGGTGATCGAGGCGGTCGCCGCGCACCTCGGCCTCGATCCGCTGGACGTCCGTCGCGCGAACTTCTACGGCTCGACCGACCGGAACGTGACGCCGTTCGGCATGACGGTCGAGGACAATATCGCGCCGGCACTGGTCGAAGCGCTCGCTGCCAGCTCGCGCTACCGCGAGCGGCGCGCAGCCATCCGTGCGTGGAACCGGACCAGCCCCGTCGTCCGGCGCGGCATTGCGCTGACGCCCGTCAAGTTCGGCATCTCCTTCACCGCCACCCACTACAACCAGGCCGGCGCGCTGGTGCACGTCTACCGCGACGGCACGGTGCTCCTGAATCACGGCGGCACCGAGATGGGCCAGGGGCTGTTCACCAAGGTGCAGCAGGTGGTCGCCCGCGAGCTCGGCATTCCGATCGGGTCGGTGCGCGTCAGCGCCTCGGACACGAGCAAGGTACCGAACGCGTCGCCCACGGCGGCGTCGTCGGGCAGCGACCTGAACGGCATGGCGGCGCGCGACGCGTGCCGCAAGCTGCGCGCCGGGCTCGCCGCGTTCGCGGCACGCAAGCTCGGCGGCGCGCCGGACGCGATCACGTTCCGGGACGGCGTCGTGAGCGCCGGCGCGCGGTCACTGACGTTCGCTGAGCTCGCGCGGTCCGCGTACTTTGCGCGCGTGCCGCTGTCGGCCACGGGCTTCTACGCGACGCCGAAGGTCCACTACGATCGCACGACGCTGTCGGGCCGCCCGTTCTTCTACTTCGCCTACGGCGCGGCGGTTGCCGAAGTGGCGATCGACACGCTGACGGGTGAGCATCGGCTGCTTGCGGTGGACATCCTCCACGACGTCGGCGACTCGCTCAACCCGGCGCTCGACCGCGGCCAGATCGAGGGCGGTTTCCTGCAGGGCTGGGGCTGGCTCGCGATGGAGGAGCTGTGGTGGAACGAGCGCGGTGAGCTCGGGACGCACGCTCCGTCGACGTACAAGATCCCCACCGCCCGCGACTGGCCGGACCGGGTGCGCATCGATTTCTGGCCGGAGCCGAACCGGGAGGACACGATCTACCGCAGCAAGGCGGTCGGCGAGCCGCCGCTCATGCTCGCGCTCGCGGCGTTCCACGCGCTGCGCGACGCGATCGCGAGCGTCGCGGACTACGCGTCGGCGCCCCGGCTCGACGCGCCGGCCACCGACGAGCGCATCCTGTTCGCGATCGACGAGCTGCGGTCGCAGGCACGCGCATGATCGCCAGCCTCGCCTGGCCCGACGCACTGCGCGCGGCGCTCGCCTGCGGCGAGCGGGCGGTGCTGGTCGCGGTCGCCGGTGCGGCCGGGTCGACGCCGCGCGAAAGCGGCGTCGCCATGGTGGTGACCCGGGACCGCATCGCCGGCACGATCGGTGGCGGCCACCTCGAGTACGAGGCGATGCGACTCGCGCGCGAGGCGCTGGTGGACGGCAACGCCGGCTTGCCGGCGCACTGGGTGGTGCGCTTCCCGCTGTCCGCGCGGCTCGGCCAGTGCTGCGGCGGCGTCGCCACGCTCGCGTTCGCCGTCGTCGACGCATCCGCCGCAACCTGGCTGGAGACCGCCGCCACGCTCGCGGGCGCCTCGGCAGCCGTTTGCGGTGGTCGGACGCCTCGGACACGGCGACGCGGTGGCGGCACGCCTGCTCGTCACGGCCGGCGACGCCGTCGGCACGCTCGGCGAGGCCCGCCTCGACGCCGCCGCCGTCGCCGACGCGCGCGCTCGACTCGCGAAACGGCCGGACGAGGCACCCGGCGGCAGCGGCGCGCCGGACATCGCCGGCGTCCCGCTGTTCGTGCACGTCTGCCGGCCGGCCACGTTTCCCGTGTGCGTGTTCGGCAATGGTCACGTCGGCCGCGCGCTGGTCCAGGTACTGGGTGCGCTGCCGGCCGCGGTGCAGTGGTACGACACGCGCGAGCACGACTTCCCGGCGAACCTGCCCGGCAACGTCGAAGCCATCGTCACCGACGCACCGGACGGCGATGTCGGTCTCCTGCCGGCAGGTGCGTACGTGGTCGTGATGACGCACAGCCACGCGCTCGATTTCGACATCGTCGAGGCCGCGCTGCACCGCGACGACTGGCGCTATTTGGGTCTGATCGGCTCGCGCGCGAAGCGCAGCCAGTTCGAGCGGCGGCTCGATGCGCGCGGCCTCGCGCCGGAGGCCCTGTCGCGCGTCACCTGCCCGATCGGACACGGCCCGCTGAAGAGCAAGGAGCCCGGCGTGATCGCCGTGGCCGTCGCGGCGGAAATGCTCGCGATCCGCGAGGCGATCCCGTGAGCGCTGCCCGCAGGCCACGCCTCGCGCTCCACGGCATCACCAAGATCTACCCGTCGGTGGTGGCGAACGACGGCATCTCGCTCGACGTGCTTCCCGGCGAGATCCACGCGGTGCTGGGCGAGAACGGTGCCGGCAAGTCGACGCTGATGAAGGTCATCTACGGCGTCGTCAAACCCGACGCCGGGACCATCGAATGGGAGGGCACCGCGGTCGAGATCGGCAATCCGGCACGCGCCCGCAGGCTGGGCATCGGCATGGTGTTCCAGCACTTCTCCCTGTTCGAGACGCTGACGGTCGCCGAGAACATCGCGCTCGCGCTCGACTCGGCGCGGGTCGGCAACGACCTTGCCGACCGCATCCGCGAGGTGTCGTCGCGCTACGGCCTGCCGCTCACCCCCGACCGGCACGTGCACACGATGTCCGTCGGCGAGCGTCAGCGCGTCGAGATCGTGCGCTGCCTGCTGCAGAACCCGCGTCTCCTGATCATGGACGAGCCGACGTCGGTGCTGACGCCGCAGGCGGTCGAGAGCCTGTTCGCGACGCTGGAGACGCTCGCGAACGAGGGCGTGTCGATCCTCTACATCAGCCACAAGCTCGACGAGATCCGCGCGCTGTGCCACCGCGCGACCGTGCTGCGCGCCGGGCGCGTCACCGGCGAGTGCGATCCGCGACAGGAGACGTCGGCCTCGCTCGCGCGGATGATGATCGGCGGCGACCTGCCCCGTCCGATGCGCCGCGAGGCACGCGTCGGTGCGGTGCGGCTGGCGATCGACCACCTGACCGTGCCCTCGGCAGACCCGTTCGGCACCACGCTCCACGAGGTCTCGCTCGACGTGCACGACGGCGAGATCGTCGGCATCGCCGGTGTGTCGGGCAACGGCCAGCAGGAGCTGATGGCAGTGCTCTCGGGCGAGCGTACCGTCCCCGACGCGGGGGCGATCCGTCTCGACGACGCGCCGATCGGCCACGAGAACGCTGCGCAGCGCCGGATGCGCGGGCTCGCCTTCGTCCCCGAGGAGCGCCTCGGGCGCGGCGCCGTGCCGGACATGTCGCTTGCCGAGAACGCCCTGCTCACTGCGCATCGGCAGGGCATGGTGACCCGGGGCTTCGTGCGCGACGACGCGGTGCGCGACTTCGCGGCCGCGACGATCGGAGAATACGCCGTCAAGGCGGGCGGGCCGGATGCCGCGGCGCGCAGCCTCTCCGGCGGCAACCTGCAGAAGTACATCGTCGGACGCGAGATCCGCCAGCACCCGCGCGTGCTGATCGTCTCGCAGCCGACGTGGGGCGTCGACGTCGGTGCGTCCGCGCAGATCCGCCAGGCGCTGATCGACCTCTCCGACCAGGGCGTGGCGGTGCTGGTCGTCTCGGAGGAACTGGACGAGCTCTTCGAGATCTGCGACCGGCTGGCGGTGATCGCGCAGGGGCGCCTGTCGCATGCGAAACCCGTCGCCGCGACCAATCCCGAGGAAATCGGGCAGTTGATGGCGGGATCGTTCATCGCCGAAGGTGCCACGAGCGAGCGGCACTTCTCGCCGGCCGGCGCCCTCGGCCTTTAAGTAGGGTCAGACTCGACTTTTCCTGTTCCCCTTCGCCTCTGCCCTGCCACCGACCGAAAAGTCGAGTCTGACCCTACTTATGATCCGCCTCGAGCCACGTCCCGAGCCTTCGCGCGTCGCGAGCTGGCTGTCGCCGCTGGCGGCCGCCGCAGCGACGCTCCTGATCGGCTTCGTGGTGTTCTCGCTGCTCGGCAAGGATCCCATCGACGCGTTTCACGCCTTCTTCGTGAAGCCCATCGACAGCGTGTACGGCGTGTCCGAGCTGCTGCTCAAGGCGAGTCCGCTGATGCTGATCGCGACGGGCCTCGCGATCGGCTATCGCGCGAACGTCTGGAACATCGGTGCGGAGGGACAGCTCCTGGTCGGCGCGATCGCCGGCGGCGGGCTGGCGCTCGCGTTCCACGAGTCGAGCTCGCCGCTGCTCCTGCCCGCGATGCTCGTCGCCGGTGCACTGGGCGGCATGGCGTGGGCGGCAATCCCGGCGTTGCTGCGCACCCGCTTCAACGCCAACGAGATCCTCGTCTCGCTGATGCTGGTGTACGTCGCCGGTCACCTGCTGTCGTGGCTGGTGCACGGGCCGTGGCGCGACCCGGAGGGCTTCAACTTCCCGCAGTCGAAGCTGTTCCACGACGCGGCGCTGCTTCCCGCCCTGATCCTGGGCACGCGCGTCAATGTCGGCCTGCTGGTCGCCCTCGCCGTGGTCGCCGCCGGCTACGTGTTCATCCGCAAGAGCCTGCTGGGCTTCCAGATGCGCGTCGCGGGGCTCGCGCCCGCGGCGGCGAACTATGCGGGCATCTCGTCGACGCGGACGATCTGGATCGGCATGATGGTCGGCGGCGCCTGCGCAGGCATCGCAGGCATCCAGGAAGCCGCGGGGCCGGTCGGACAGCTGCTGCCCACGCTCTCGCCGGGCTACGGCTTCGCCGCGATCATCGTCGCCTTCGTCGGCCGCCTGCATCCGATCGGCATCGCGTTCGCGAGCCTGCTGCTGTCGCTGCTCTACCTGGGTGGCGAGTCGGCACAGCTGAACCTCGGCCTGCCCTCCGCGGTCACCGGCCTGTTCCAGGGCACGCTGCTGTTCTGCCTGCTCGCCGCGGATGTGTTCATCCACTACCGCCTGCGCCGCGCGCACGCCGTGGTGCCCGCGCACTCGTCGCAAGTCATCTGACGTGGACACCGCGCTGCAGCTCGTCGCACTCACGCTCGCCGCCGGAACGCCGCTCGTGTTCGCCGCGCTGGGCGAACTCGTCACCGAGAAGTCGGGGGTCCTCAACCTGGGGGTCGAAGGCATGATGCTGGTAGGCGCGGTGGCGTCCTTCGCGGTCGCCGCGACCACGAAGTCGCCGTGGCTCGGCGTCGCGGCAGGGATGCTGGCAGCCGCTGCGGTGTCCGTGATCTTCGCCGTGATCACCCTCACCCTGATGGCGAACCAGGTGGCGACCGGGCTCGCGCTGTCGCTGTTCGGCGTGGGCCTCTCGGCCTTCCTGGGGCTCGACTACGTGTCGGTGGTGATCGAGGGCATCCAGCCGCTCGCGATCCCCGGCCTGTCCGACCTCCCGCTCGCCGGCAAGCTGCTGTTCGCCCACAACCCGCTGGTCTACCTGTCGCTCGCGCTGTTCGCGCTGGTGCACGGGTTCCTCTACCACTCGCGCGCCGGACTCGTGCTGCGGGCGGTCGGCGAGTCGCCGCAGTCGGCGCACGCGATCGGCTATCCGGTGGTCGCGATCCGCTATCTCGCGGTGATGTTCGGTGGCGCGTGCTCCGGGCTCGCCGGGGCGTACCTCGCCGTGGCCTACACGCCGCTGTGGGTCGAAGGCATGACCGCCGGGCGCGGCTGGATCGCGCTTGCGCTCGTGGTTTTCGCCACCTGGAAGCCCTGGCGCGCCCTGGCGGGCGCCTACCTGTTCGGCGGCGTGACGCTCGCGCAGTTCCAGGCGCAGGCGCTCGGGCTCGACCTGCCGTCGCAGTTCCTGTCCATGCTGCCCTACCTCGCGACGATCGCCGTGCTGGCGGTCATTTCGCGCGACGCGACGACGATCCGGCTGAATGCGCCGGCGTCACTCGGCAAGCCGTTCCACGCGGGCGTTTGATTCGCCGCGATCGGGCGCGACCAACCGGACCGCGGTGTCGATGGGATCGCCTCGTTCGCCGCGCACCGCGGCAGGTCGCGACGAGTCCAACGCAAGATTCGTTTCACCATCAATGGCTCGCCGTTGACGCACCACGATTCTGCGGCGTAGCCTCTCCACAGACCGGTCGGTCAGCCCGGACCCCGGTGAGCGAGACCTCGCCCGCGCCGCACACTGCCATTTGCCGTCGAGTTCAATGCCTCCGAGCCAAGGACGCATCGTGTCCATTCGTGTCACCACCACGATTGTCGCGGTGGCTGCGCTTGCCTGTGCCGCATCGGCCGCCATCGCCGCGGGCGCCTGCGCAGGAAGCGAGCATCGTCAGTTCGATTTCTGGCTCGGCGAGTGGAGTGTCCGAACGCCGGACGGAAAGCTCGCCGGGGTCAACAGGATCGCGAGCGAGTACGGCGGTTGCGTGTTGCACGAGCGCTATTCCACGGCCGGCGACTACAGCGGCGAGAGCCTCAACATGTACGACGCTGCGCGCAGGGTCTGGCACCAGACCTGGGTCGACACTGCGGGCACGCTGCTCCTGCTCGAAGGCGGACTTCGCGGCGCGAGCATGGTGCTCGAGGGGCAAGGCGTCGGGGCCGACGGCGAGATCAGGCGGCATCGCATCACCTGGACGCCGAATGCCGATGGCAGCGTCCGCCAGCACTGGGAATCCACGGATCGCAAGGGTCAGTGGAGCACGGCGTTCGATGGCGCCTACACCCGCAAGTAGTGCTGCGGCCCGGAGGTCGGACCCGGCGCTGGGCGACGCTGCCTGGGCCATCCGTCCAGCCCTTGCGTCAGACCCTGCGCGACCGCGCCGTGAACGAGATGAGGATCGACCGCATCGACCACCTGGTGCTGACGGTTCGAAGCATCGAGTCCAGTTGCGCGTTCTACTCGCGCGTGCTCGGCATGGACGTCGTCACATTCGGTGCCGGACGCAAGGCGCTGGCGTTCGGTGCGCAGAAGATCAACCTGCACCAGGCGGGGCACGAATTCGAGCCCAAGGCCGGACATCCTGCTCCCGGGTCGGCCGACATCTGCCTGGTCTCCGCGACCCCTCTGCCGGAAGTGATCGCGCACCTCGCCAGGTGCGAGGTCCAGATCCTCGAGGGGCCGGTCCGCCGCACGGGCGCCACGGGGCCGATTCAGTCGGTGTACTTCCGGGACCCCGACCACAACCTGATCGAGGTGTCGACCTATGACGAGTCCTGACCTTGCCGTTGACCGGCGGGACAATCGATGAGCACCTCCTCGACCTTTCTCGCCGCGGATGGTGACGGCTACGAACTGAACATGGGCCGATGGAGCCGGCGCCTGGCCCCGCCGTTTCTCGAGTTCGCAGGAACTGCTGCTGCGGAACGAGTCCTCGATGTTGGCTGCGGCACGGGCCATCTGGCTGCAGCGGTGTGCGCCGTGTCCGGTGCATCCGAAGTTCACGGCGTGGATCTCTCGCCCATCTATGTCGAACACGCGAAGCGGCACAACCCGGATCCGCGATTGAGATTCCGCGTCGGTGATGCCTGCGCCTTGGACTTCCCGGACGGAGCCTTCGACCGCGTGCTCTCGTTGCTGGTGCTGCACTTCGTACCTCGGGCGAAGGACGCCATTGCGGAGATGAGGCGGGTGACGAAGCCCGGCGGGGTAGCAGGCGCGGCCGTGTGGGACGCCAGAGGTGGCTTTGTTGCGAACCGGTTGTTCTTCGACACCGCTGCCGCTCTGGATCCCAAAGCCGGCGAGCGCCGCGCTCGAAACTACTCACGTCCGATGACGCGGCCCGGCGAGTTGGCCCACGCTTGGCGCGCTGCGGGGTTCCGCGATGTCGTCGAAACTGTTCTCTGTATCCGGATGGAGTTCACGTCCTTCGCCGACTACTGGGCACCGTATCTGGGACGAGACGGACCCGGGGCAGAGTACGTGGGAACCCTGGGTGATGCCGAACGCGCGCGCCTCGAGGACGCAGTCAAGGCCGCCTACCTGGACGGCGAGCCTGACGGGCCCCGATCCTTTGCGGCCTTGGCTTGGGCGGTCAAGGGAACGGTATCGCACTGACACGCGGACACGTGTCTGGTCGGACCGCAGCCATGACAGCCTCCAGGATCCGACGGCCGTGAACACGCTGTGCGCAGGGCACCTCCGTCTGGAACCCCAGGTGGCCCGCCACGCCCGGGAAATGTTCGAGGTGCTCCGCGACCCCGCCATCTACGAATTCGAGAACGAGCCGCCGCTTTCGCTCGAGTGGCTGGAGCGCCGGTACCGACAGCTCGAAACCCGGCGCTCACCCGACGGTTCCGAACGTTGGCTCAACTGGGTCATTCGCTTGCCGTCGGGTCGTCTTGCGGGCTACGTCCAGGCGACGGTCCTGCGCGAGTCCACGGCATTCATAGCCTACGAACTCGCAAGCCGGCATTGGCGCCAAGGCATCGGCAGCGCGGCAGTGACTGCAGTCCTGCAGGAACTGGCGTCCACCTACGGCGTGCACACCTGCGTGGCCGTGTTCAAGGCCCGGAACTTCCGCTCGGGAGCGCTGCTCCGCCACCTGGGCTTTGCGTCGGAACCTCCCGAAGGGCTTGTGCTCGCGCCGGTTGAACCGGACGAGCGGGTCATGTACAAGCGGGTCGAGTTGCCAGCATGCGGTCCGAACCTCCTGCGGCGCCGCCCGCCCTGCGCGCGACGAGGGTTGCGCGCCCCACCCACTGCCGGGAGAAGCCAGCATGCCAGCAGGTACCGTTCGACTGCATCGCGTCCTGCGCGCCACGCCCGAGCGCGTGTATCGCGCGTTCCTCGATCCCGATGCCATGGCCAAGTGGCTCCCGCCGCATGGATTCACCGGCAAGGTGAGCCACATGGACGCGCGCGTCGGCGGGTCCTACAAGATGTCGTTCACGAACTTCGCCACGGGCCGGTCCCACGCCTTCGGAGGCGAGTACCTCGAGCTCGTGCCGGGCGAGCTGTTGCGGTACACGGACAGGTTCGACGACCCCAACCTTCCCGGCGAGATGACCACCACGGTCAGGCTGGCCAAGGTGTCGTGCGGTACCGAGCTGCACGTCGTGCAGGAAGGCATCCCCGAGGTCATCCCGACCGAGGCCTGCTACCTGGGCTGGCAGGAGTCGCTGGCACTCCTGGCTCTGCTCGTGGAGGCCGAGATTCCCGACTGAGCATTGACGAAAGGTTCCCGATGCTGAAGACCTACCGCGGCAGCTGTCACTGTGGAGCGGTGACGTTCGAGGCCGACCTCGATCTGACGCGCGACTCCTACCGGTGCAACTGCTCGATCTGCCGCAGAACGCGCTTCTGGCCGGCGGTCGCGACACCCGAGGGGTTTCGACTGCTGTCGGGCGAGTCCGAGTTGACGCAATACCTGTTCAACTCGAGGAAGAACGTCCACTACTTCTGCAGGCACTGCGGCGTGCGCCCCTTCGGTGTTGGCACGGAGACGCCCGTCGGAACGATGTACGGGGTCAACCTCGGCTGCCTCGACGACGTCTGCGGACGAAGAGCTTGCTCGCATTCCCGTCACGTACGTCGACGGTCGCAACGATCGCTTTGCGCCCCCAGCATGCGTCTCCCATCTGTGAGCGCGACGCAATTACTGCGCGCAGGCACGGCGGAATCTCATGGTGGACGCCTCAGTGGGCCGGACCGGGTTGCGTTGCCGGCCTCGTGCTCGGTACCATCACCCACCGTGTAACGCCGTGGACAGGTGATGGAGGTCCTCGATGAAGGTTCTCGGCATCAGGTTCTGCTCGGTCTCCGGGATGCTCAGGCCGTGGCCGGCGTTCTGGCCGCGATCGGGTTGCCGCAGCGAAAGCTTGATGACCTACCGGGGCTGGAGCCGACCGACGGATTCGTCGGCGCCATCTTTCCGGCAGGCGACAGCTGGATCGAACTGTGGCCCGAAGGCCCAGGCATGCCGGCCGGGACCATGCTTCAGGTCGTGGTGGACGATGCGGACGCCTTCGCTTCACAGGCGGCGCGAAACGGGTTGGCTCCGAAGGGCCCGATGGACGCCCACGGTGAGCGGATCTACTTCCTGAAGCTGCCCGACGGAACGCAGATCGTCCTTCCAGTCCAGCCTTCCCGCGAGTGCCCCCTGACGTCTCGTTCATGCACGCCGTTGGGGAGTGTTCTCCGCCGACCAGGTCATTGCCTATCACAACCGCACATCGCGCTACATGACGAGCCACGGCCCGCTCACGTGTTACGTCAGGCGGCGGCGTTCGTCGCCATGAGTCTCCCCGCATTCGGACCGCTATCGACGCCGCGACTGGTGATCCGTGCGGTCAGGCACTCGGACCTCGACGACCTGTTCGAGGTCAACGGCGACCACGAGGTCACCCGCTTTCTTCCCTACGCCACGTGGCAGTCCCGCGACGATGGCGTCGCCTGGTTGACGCGCATGACGAGCCTGGTCGAACGGGGCAACGCGCGCCAGCTGGTCGTGGTCCGGAAAGACGACGACAAGGTGATCGGAACGCTGCTGCTGTTCAATTTCGATCCCGCGAGCGCACGCCTCGAATTGGGTTACGTACTCGGCCGGGCGCATTGGGGCCGTGGTCTCATGCGCGAGGCGCTGCAGTCCGTGTGTGCGTATGCATTCGGCTCATTGGGCATCCGCCGCCTCGAGGCCGAAGTGCATTCGGGCAACGTCGCGTCGATCCGGCTGATTCGCTCCCTCGGCTTCGTGCACGAGGGGACCCTGCGCAAACGGTGGGTTGCCAAGGACGCAGCGTACGACACCGACATGTACGGACTGCTGTCCGCAGAGTGGCCCGATCCCGCCGCGGACGGTCCCCGGACCATGTCCGCGGCGCGGTAACCGCGGCAGATGGGCTTCCGATACGCTCCCCCTGCCTCCGACCACCGCTTGCCTTCCCTTGCACGTGATGCGTCCCGCCGCCTTCGCATTGCTTGTCGTCCTGTCGCTCGGCGTGGCGGGGTACGCGCTGGGCGTCTACGGGTTCCTGCCGCTGGGCGCGGCCGTTCACCCGGTCATGCGCGCCACCTTCGAAGCGCATCGCAACGGCATCTACGTCCACGTGTTCGCCTCCGCGCTGGCGCTTGTGCTCGGACCTCTCCAGTTCTCGTCGAGGTTGCGCGCGGCACGCCCCGGGTTGCACCGCTGGTCCGGTCGGCTCTACCTGGGCGTCGGCGTCCTGGTCGGCGGACTGGCGGGCCTGTTCATGGCCTTCCATGCTGCCGGTGGTGCAGGTTCCCGCCTCGGTTTCGCGTGCCTGGCAATGGTCTGGTTGTTCACGGGGTTCCGTGCCTACGTGGCCATCCGTGCCGGCGACATCCCCTCACATCGTCGCTGGATGGTGCGCAACTTCGCACTCACGTTCGCGGCGGTCACCCTGAGGCTCTGGCTGCCGGCATCCGTCGCGTCCGGCATTGCGTTCGAGAGCGTCTACCCCTTCATCGCCTGGCTTTGCTGGGTGCCCAACCTCGTGGCCGCGGAGCTGCTGCTACGCCGGACACGCGACCCATCGCTGGAACACAGAAGCGCCGTCAAGACGGCCACTCCCGCGTAGCTCGAGCCTCCGGTACAGATGGCCCAAGAACGTAACGCAATGATGTCGAGAAGGACGTTCATCACGATGGCCGCGGTGGGCGGCCTGGGCACCGCCGGAGCCCTTGTCTTGCACGCCTCGAACACGGGCCGCACTGAATATGAGGATGCCGTGAGGCAGACGTGGCGTCATGGAGAAGGCGTCCGGCGCGACGCTCCCGCCGCACTGCTCGAGCTCGTGCGCTACGCAACCCTCGCCCCTTCCAGTCACAACACACAGTGCTGGAAGTTCCGGCTCGGCGAGCAATCGGTTTCGATCCTTCCCGATTACCAGCGCCGATGCCCGATCGTCGACCCGGACGATCACCACCTCTTCGTCAGCCTCGGCTGCGCCACCGAGAACCTCGTGCAGGCTGCAGCGGCGATGGGATATCGAGGCGATGCCGTCTTCGCCGCGGGGGCGAAGGAATCGATCGATGTCTCGCTCGTACGAAACGATGAGCGCCGAACCGCCCTGTTCGAGGCCATTCCCCGCCGGCAGTCGACGAGAACGGAGTTCGACGCCAAGCCCCTTTCGAACGACGAGCTGAAGCTTCTGGAGACAGCCGGCTCGGGAAACGGCGTTCGCGCTCACCTGCTCACGGACAGGCAGGCCATGGAATCGGTGCTTGACTTCGTGGTGCAGGGCAACAGCGCGCAGATGCGGGATCCCGCGTTTGTCCGCGAGCTCAAGGACTGGATTCGCTTCGATGGCGCCCAGGCGGCGAGGCTGGGCGACGGGCTCTTCGCAGGCTCGTCCGGCAACCCGGTGGTTCCCGGCTGGCTCGGCCGTTTGATGTTCGACGTCTTCTTCACCGAAGACACCGAGAACGACAAGTACGCGCGGCAGGTTCGAAGCTCCGCCGGCATCGCGGTATTCGCCTCGGACCTCGACGACAAGGCGCACTGGATCGAGGTGGGACGTGCGTTCCAGCGGTTCTCGCTGCAGGCGACGGCAATGGACGTCCGGACCGCCCATCTCAATCAGCCGGTGGAGGTCGCGGCGCTGCGGCCGCAGTTCGCCAATTCGATCGGCATTCCCGGCCGGCGGCCCGATCTCGTCATCCGCTTCGGCAGGGGGCCCGAGATGCCCCGGTCCCTGCGTCGGCCCGTCGACGCCGTGCTGCTGCAGGCGCCCGCCCGTACGTCGCACCGGACGCCCCCGACGAGCCGCGGCTGATCGCGGACGCCGTTCTCCCTTGCCCACCTGCAGCCGAAGCAACGCACATGCCCAGCAGCCGGAGTGTCGCCTTCTTCGAAAACCAGTTCAGGCAGCAGGTGGCGGGACGCGACTTCGCGCTCAATCCATTCGAGTCCGCGGTGCTGCCCCACCTGCGCGGCAGCGTGCTCGACTTCGGATGCGGACTCGGCAACCTGGCGATACAGGCTGCCCGAAGCGGGCACCCGACGCTCGCCCTGGATGGCAGCCACACGGCCGTCGAGCACGTGGAACGCATCGCACGCGACGAACGCCTGCCGTTGCGGGCCGCTTGCGCGGATCTGCGCTGCTACCGCGAAGCGCATGGCTTCGACTCGGTCGTCTCGATTGGCTTGCTGATGTTCTTCGACTGCCCGACCGCCCACCGCCAGGTCGACTACCTGAAGTCGATCGTGAGGCCCGGCGGAATAGCGGCGATCAACGTGCTGACGGAGCACACGACTTTCATGGACATGTTCTCTCCGGAGGGTCACTGCCTGTTCCGACAAGGCGAGCTCGCGCGCCTGTTCGAAGGCTGGGAGATCCTGTTGAACGAAGACAGTGCATTCGCTGCTCCGCGGGGCACGACGAAGGCGTTCAGCACGGTGGTCGCCAGGCATCCGGGACATTTCGAGGCGCAAGTACCGCACGAGATCTGCTTTGCATCGTCCCAAGTGGAGTGATTGCCCATGAACCGCCGCATGGCCCTGATGTCGGGTGCGAGCCTGCTTTCGTCAGGCTGCGCGTCGTTCGGTCCGCAGGCATCGAACCGGGAGCTGGAACGGGTCGTCACCGACGCCGAGTTGGCCTTCGCACGCACGATGGCCGACCGCGATCACCGCGCGTTCCTCGGCTTCGTCTCCCCGGAAGCGGTATTCCTGAACGGAGGCAAGCCGCTGGCCGGCCGCGAGGCCGTCGGGAAGCACTGGGCACGGTTCTACGCGGATCCCACCCCGCCGTTCAGCTGGCAGCCGGACCTCGTGGTCGTTCTCGCGTCCGGCACGCTGGCGCAATCGGTCGGTCCCGTCTCGAATCCCGCGGGCAAGGTCGTCGCGCGCTTCTACTCGACCTGGCGGCTGGAGGGCGACGGCCGCTGGCGCGTGGTGTTCGACGACGGTTACGATGTCTGCGCTTCGCGGTCCGCGCAGCGGCCGGGCGACGGGCCGGGCGTGGCCCGATTCCCCATCGACGGATCGACCACGGTACTCGCGGCCTTCCCATGAAAACTGCACTCGCATTGCTCCTCATGCTCTTCGCCGCGTCGTCCCTTGCTGCGGACGGTCCCTACGACGAATCCGCCGACGCGAGGCGCGAAGTGCAGCGAGCGCTCGCGGACGCCGCGGTGGCCAAGGCTTCGGTGCTGGTCGTGTTCGGCGCGAACTGGTGCGCGGACTGCAAGATCCTGGACATGACGATGCGGAAGGACCCGACCTCCGCACGGGTGGCACGCGAGTTCAAGGTGGTCAAGGTGGACGTCGGCCGCTTCGACCGCAACGTCGACCTCGCGACCGCCTACGGCGTGCCGCTGAAGAGCGGCATTCCCGCGATCGCGATCCTCTCGCCGCGCCACGAGGTGCTCTACGCGACCCGTGCCGGTGAGCTCGCCGACGCCCGCAAGATGGGCGAGGCGGGCATCCACGAGTTCTTCAAGCGCGCAGCAGCATCCGCCAGGCCCGGAACCTGAAGCCGCGGCCATGGAGAGCCCCCTCGTCACCGCGGGATTCGGATTGCTGCTGGTCGTAGCGGCGGTTGCGATTGCCTTCCTGGCCGACACGGGATGGCCGGCGTGTCTCGCCGCCGCCGTCATCGGCGGGCTCGGAGCCGAAGCAATCTACAGCGGGGCTCGCAATCGCCGTTCGCTGATCTCCCGCATCGGGCCGTTGCCTTGACACCTTGCCTCAGGGCGCTGGAGCGTCCTATGCTCTTCACAATGATCGGGATCGACGGTCTCTGCCGCCATGCAACGATTCGGACTCGCGCTCGTGTACGCCGTCGGCGGCTACGTCCTCGCCGCGGGGATCGGCTACTTCCTGATCCAGCAGTTCTCCGCCAATGTCCACGACCGCGACCTCGAGGCCGCGATGACCAGCGCGTTCGTGGCGGGACCGATCGGCGCGGTGGTGGCCTTCGTGATCGGCTTCGTGCGCGACCGGCGGGGCGGTTCGTGACCATCGCCCTGCGCATGCTCGCGCGGGTGCCGACCCGACCCCGATGGTCGCCACCGGCCCGCCGGCCGGGCCTCGCGTCCAACTGACGCGGCCGTACCTGCTTCGGGCAGCATTTCCGGGCGCGCGCCTCGCGGGAATCTTCGATGCGACCGAACCTGGCATTGGGACCGATCGACTCGGTCGCCCAATACCTGCTGTACGTCTCCATCGTCGTCCTCGGCGTGCTGCTGCCGATCCTCGTGCAGAAGTGGCGCCAGCGCCGACAGGACGCGGCGCTCGTGCGGAGCACGCTCGCTGCGCTCGCAGAGGAGGCCGGGAACAACCGGAACAAGCTCGCCAAGTCACGGGACAGCTTCGCCGAACTGGCGCGCCTGTTCGAGGAGCAGTACGGCTATTACGAAGCACTCTGGCATCGCCTCGGCGAGCCGGATGCCGGCGACCCCGCACCTCCGCCCCCCGAGCTCGTCGACGTCGCGCTCACCTTTCCCTCGCTCACGCGGACCGCGTGGGACGTCGCCCACGTCTCGAACGCCCTCGCGCTGTTGCCGGCCGAGCGGCTCGCCCGGTTCACCCGCGCCTACTACCTCCAGGGCGTCCTGGCGGACGATCTCTCCTCGCCGCTCAACGTCGTGACCCAGGCGGAAGCGCTCGCGGCCCCGATCGACCTCGCCGACCGCCGCAACGTGGAGGCGCGGCTGCACGCGATCGCGGTCGGGCGCGCCGCCGTTCGAGCGCAGATCGCGCTGTCCGACGGCACGCTGCAAGCCTACGACGCCGCGCTGGCGAACACCGGCGCAGCGTAGCGCCCGGGGACCTGTCCGTGCCACGTGCGACGGTTGCGCTTGCATTGCTCCTGATGTCCGTCGCCGGCCTCGCCGCGCCGACCGCCGCCCCGGTGCGGGCGGAGATCGACGCGCTGCTGGCGCGTCTCGAGGCGTCGGGCTGCCGGTTCGGCCGCAACGACGAGTGGCACGCCGGTGCGGACGCGAAGGCTCACCTGCTGCGCAAGCTCGACTACATCGAGAAGTACGGCACGATCAGGACGACGGAGCAGTTCATCGATGCGGCCGCGACGAAGAGCAGCGTGTCGGGTGCCCCCTATGTCGTCCAGTGCGGCAGCGCCGCCAGCGTACCGAGCAGTGCCTGGCTCGCGGCGCAGCTCAGGCAATTGCGCGCCAGGCCGGCTGAGCCGGCGCGTTGACGGCGCGCAGGTCCTCGGCACGCTGCAGTCGAAGTGAACACCGCGTCACGCCCGAATCATGCCACCGGCATAGCCCGTCGACTGGCGTACAATCCGCCCCCGTTCCGATCGCGTCGCGCAGCGCCACTGCGCCCCGCCCCTCACCCCCTGCCGGGAGACTCCATGACCAGGATGCAACACCGCCGGACGACGCTCGCGGCCCTAGCCGCCGCCGCCCTCGCCGTCTCGTTCCCAGCCGTCGCGCAACAAAAGGCTGGTGAACCGCTGAAGATCGGCTTCGTCTACGTGAGCCCCATCGGCGACGCCGGCTGGACGTACCAGCACGACGTCGGCCGCAAGGAAATGGAGCAGGCGCTCGCCGGCAAGGTGACGTCCAAGTACATCGAGAGCGTGCCCGAAGGCGCGGACGCCGAGCGCGTGATCCGCGAGCTCGCGCAGTCGGGCCACAACCTGATCTTCACGACCTCGTTCGGTTACATGAACCCGACAATCAAGGTCGCGCAGGCGTTCCCGAAGGTGAGCTTCAACCACGCCACCGGCTACAAGACCGCGAAGAACGTCGGCACCTACAACGCGCGCTTCTACGAGGGCCGCTACCTTGCCGGCATCGTCGCGGGCAGGATGAGCAAGTCGAACGTCGCGGGCTACGTCGCGGCCTTCCCGATCCCCGAGGTGGTGATGGGCATCAACGCCTTCGCCCGTGGCATGCGCAGCGTGAACCCGAAGGCCGAGGTGAAGGTGGTGTGGGTCAACTCGTGGTACGACCCGGGCCGCGAGCGCGAGGCGGCCGACACGCTGATCTCGCAGGGCTCGGACGTGGTCACGCACCACACCGACTCGACCGCTGCCGTGCAGGCCGCCGAAGCGAAGAAGGTCTACGCAGTCGCCTACCACTCCGACATGTCCAAGTACGGCCCGAACGCGCACCTGACGGCGGTCACGCACAACTGGGGCGAGTACTACACGCGCACCGCGCAGGCGGCGCTCGACGGCAAGTGGAAGGTCGAGCAGCCGTGGATGGGCATCAAGGAGAACGTGATCCGGATGGCGCCGTTCAGCAAGGCCGTGCCGCAGGATGTCCAGGACCTCGTGAGGAAGACCGAGGCCGACATCAAGGCCGGCAAGTTCCACCCGTTCACCGGCCCCATCAAGGACAACGAGGGCAAGGAGCGCGTCGCCGCCGGCAAGACGATCGACGACGCGACGCTGAACAAGATGGATTACTACGTCGAGGGCGTGCAGGGCAAGCTGCCCAAATAGCAATTGGGCGCGCCGGTGGCTGGCCGGGCGACGCGGGCCCGGCCGCCGGATGCCACGCAGCGGGAACCACGTGCCCGCTTGTCGGCCCGGGGGATGACCGCGCGCCGGCGGAGGAATAGGATTGCAGGGGAATCGGGGTCGCGTCCGCGCGTGCCGTTCGTGCCGGATGCCGCCCCTCCTGCCGGTCACCATCGTCCGAATCACTCATGCGTCCATCGGTCATCGCCTTGACGGGCCTGCCGGGCACCGGCAAGACCCGCATCGGCGCGGCGCTGTATCCGATGCTGCCGCCCGACTTCGCGTATCTGGACATCGATACGCTGACGCAGCCGCTGGTTCGTGCCGCGCTCGACGTCGTCGGCCTGAGTGTGGCCCGCGCCGCCGCCAACGGCACGCTGCGACGGCTCCGTGACGCGCAGTACGCCTGCCTCTGGAACCAGGTCCGGGAGCTCGTCTCACTCCGGCGCAGCGTACTGGTCGTGGCGCCGATGACCCACGAGCTCGACGACCCGCAGGCGTTCTTCGGCGTGGTGGCGAGCCTGCAACCGGCCCGCTTCGTGCTAATGCGGGCGCACGCCCCGCCCGAGACGGTCCGGGTCCGCCTGGAGCAGCGCGGCGACTTCCTCGACGAGCACCGGTTGTCGCGCTGGGAGCTCGACCTGCAACGTTACCTGCACCCCGCGCCGTTGCCCATGAACGGGTTCGAGCTCGACACGACCGGGCCGTCGGCGCAGCACCTCGCGGAACGGGCGTTGCCCTGGCTCCGCTCGCAGCTCGCCTGGTCGGATCGCGTCACGACCGCCACGACCGCTCAGCCCGTCGCCGCGCGCGTCCGCGCGTGACCGTCGCGGGCGTCCGACCGCCCTGCGGGCCGGTTCGCGGGCCGCCGACGTCACGTCGCCCCGCTCGATGAAGATCGCCGACCTGAAGGTTCACGTACTGAAGAGCCCGTTGGCGGAACCGTTTGCGTTCTCGCAAGGGTGGGTCAGGCAGCGCTCCGCCACGCTGCTCGAGATCGTCACCGACGACGGGCTGGTCGGGTGGGGTGAGGCGTTCGCGCAGGGGCTCGAGCCCCCGGAGATCGCCGCCACGGTGATCGAGCACGCGTTGCGGCCGCTCGTCATCGGGTGCGATCCGCTCGACACCGAGGTGCTGTGGCACCGCATGTACCACATGACGCGCGACTACGGCCGCAAGGGATCGGTGATCGCCGCGATCAGCGCGGTCGACATCGCGCTCTGGGACATCGTGGGCAAGTGCCACGGGCAGCCGATCCACAGGCTGCTGGGTGGCGCCTTTCGCAGTCGCGTTCAGCCCTACGCCACCGGGTTCTACCGCATCTCGGGACCGGGCGAGGCGGCGCGCCTCGCCGACGAGGCGCTCACCCACTTCGACGCCGGCTTCACGCAGATGAAGGTGAAGCTCGGCTATGGCGTCGAGGACGACATCGCCTGCATGCAGGCCATCGGCAAGGCGATCCAGGGCAAGCCGATCCGGCTGATGATCGACACCAACCACGCGTACGGCCGTGCGGAGGCGCTGCGGCTCGGCCGGGCGCTCGCCGGATTCGACCTGCGGTGGTACGAGGAACCCGTCGCGCCGGAGGATCTGCAGGGCTACGTCGAGCTGCGGCAGAAGCTGCCGATGCCGATCGCGGGCGGCGAGAACGAGCACACCCTCTACGGCTTCCGCGACCTGTTGGCGGCCGGCTGCGTCGACGTCGCGCAGCCGGACATCGGCTCCTGTGGCGGCATCACCGCGGCCCGGCACATCGTCGCGCTCGCCCAGGCCCACGGCGTGCAGGTGAATCCGCACGTGTGGGGCTCGGCGATCGCCCAGGCGGCCTCGCTGCAGCTCATCGCCGCCGTGCCCGTCGCGCACCACTCGCTGTTCGCGCAAGAGCCGGTACTCGAGTACGACCGCTCGTCGCATCCGTTCCGGCAGCAGCTGATCACGCAGCCGATCCGGCTGGTCGACGGCTGGGTCCCCATCCCGGCGGGACCGGGCCTCGGGGTCGAAGTGGACCGGGCGGTGCTCGAGCATTACCACGCCTGAGTGCCTGAGCGCCCGGGCGCGACGCGGCACTCAGTGCCAGAGGCCGCGAATCCGCGCCGCGATGTCCACCGCGGCCGCTGCGCCACGCGGCGCCTGGTTGCCGTCGACGGATGGCGTCACTACGGGCCAACAGCGGTGCTCGAAGCACGCGGTCAACGCATCGGGAATGAAGCGGCTGCGCGACGCGTAGACGTGGCGGTCGCCGTGGGCGGCCTGCTGGTGGACGTGGAAGCGCTGCGGCAGCAGCAGCGAGAGCTCCTCCTTCGCGCGCGTCATCGCGACGTACAGCAGGCGTCGCTCCTCCTCTACCTCCGCGGTCGTCGCGGTGCTCATGTCGGACGGGATGCAGCCGTCGACGACGTTGAGGATCTGCACCGCCTTCCACTCCTGCCCCTTGGCCGAGTGGATCGTCGACAGGATCAGGTAGTCGTCGTCCTTCAGCGCGGCGCCGGACCGGTCGCTGGTCGCGTCGGGCGGGTCGAGCGCCATCTCGGTCAGGAAGCGCTCGCGCGACGGGTAGGTGGACGCGATCTGCACGAGCTGGACGAGATCGCCCTGGCGCACCGGCGCGTCGTCGTAGAGCCGGTGCAGGTGCGGGGCGTACCAGCGGGTGACGGTCTCGAGCTCTGCGGGCCACTGCGACGTCGTCGCGCGGAGCGCACGCAGCAGCGCGAGGAGCGGCGGCCAGTCAGCGCGCGCCGCGGCCGGTGCCGTGAACGCGCGCAACGCGGACAGGACGTCCGGCGTGGCGCCGAGCGTGTCGAGGAGCCGCTTCGCCGTGGCCGGCCCGACGCCGGGGACGAGGCGGACGGCGCGGAAGCCCGCCAGCCGGTTGCGCGGATTGTCGGCCCAGCGCAGCACCGACAAGGCGTCCTTGACGTGCGCGGCTTCGAGGAAGCGCAGCCCGCCGTACTTGACGAACGGAATGCCGCGGCGGGTGAGCTCGAGCTCCAGCTGCGCGCTGTGGCTGGAGCTGCGGAACAGCACCGCCTGCGACTTCAGCGCCATGCCCCGTTCGCGTCGTTCCAGCACGCGCTCGGCGACGCAGCGCGCCTGGTCGCCTTCGTCGCGGACGCTGACGAGCTCCGGCCGTGCGGACGACGCGCGATCGGTCCAGAGATTCTTGGTGAAGCGTTCGCGCGCAAGGCCGATCACGGCGTTGGACGCGTCGAGAATCGCCTGGGTCGAACGGTAATTGCGATCGAGCGTCACCACGCGCGCGGGCGGCGCGAAGCGCTGCGGAAAGTCGAGGATGTTGCGCACCGTCGCCGCGCGGAACGAATAGATCGACTGCGCGTCGTCGCCGACGACCGTCACGCCCCGGCCATCGGGCTTCATCGCGAGCAGGATCGAGGCCTGCAGCCGGTTGGTGTCCTGGTACTCGTCGACGAGCACGTGGTCGAAGCGCTCGCCGATCTCGCGCGCGAGCGGGGGCTCGCCGACCATGTGCGCCCAGTAGAGCAGCAGGTCGTCGTAGTCGAGCACGTGCTGGGCCTGCTTCGCCTCGACAAAGGCGCCGAACAGCTTGGCGAGATCGGCCTGCCACGGGACGCACCACGGATAGTCGCGCTCGAGCACCTCGCCGAGCGGCGTCTCGCCATTGACCGTGCGGGAGTAGATCGCGAGGCACGTCGCCTTGGCCGGGAAGCGGCGCTCGGTGGCATCGAGGCCGAGCTCGTGCCGCGCGATCGCCATCAGGTCTTCCGCGTCGCCGCGATCGAGGATGGTGAAGGTCTCGTCGAGACCGATGCGCGCGGCATATTCGCGCAGCAGGCGCGCGCCGACACTGTGGAACGTGCCCGCCCAGCGCAATGCGGATGCGCCCTGCGCAGCCGCAGCGCCGAGCCCGAGCTGCAGCAGCTGCCCTGCCCTGCGCTCCATTTCGGCCGCCGCCCGGCGGCTGAACGTGAGCAGCAGGATCCGCTGCGGGTCGGCGCCGCTACGTACCAGGTGCGCGACGCGGAAGGCGAGCGTGTTGGTCTTGCCCGATCCGGCGCCGGCGATGACCAGCAACGGACGGGCGTCGCCCGCGTGCGGTCCCGTGCCGTGCTCCACCGCGAGCCGCTGCTCGGCGTTCAGCGGCGCGAGGAATTCGGCGGAGTCGGGAGCATTGTCGAACATCGGCACGCATCGAACGAACGTTCTTTGCAGCATAGCACGGCGACGACGCTCGCCGGGAGCGCCAAGCGCCCCACGTACAATTGCGCCGATCCCCGATCGACGCGATGAAAGAAGCGAACGCCCTCGAGGTCACTGCCGTCCGCGCGATCGAGACGTCCGATCGCGCGCGCGCGCTGTGGAGCGATGCCGACCGCGCCTGGGCGAGTCGCGCGGCCGCCGAGGTCGTCGGCGAGGGCGCTTCGGTCGACGACTTCGTCGCCCGGCGGGCGAAGCTCGCGCTCGAGCGCATCGGCACTCGCCAGCCCACGCTGACCCGCGCCGTCGAGGCGCTGCGCTGGCGCCAGTGGGTCGGCGCGGCGGCCGTCGTCGTCGCGTTCCTGGCCGGCCTGGCCTTCAACCGCATCGGCTCGGGCGAGCGCATCAACCTGCTCGCCCCGCCGGTACTCGCGCTGCTCGCGTGGAACGTGGTCGTCTACGTGCTGCTGCTCGTCGCGCCGCTGCTGCGGGCGGGCGCGGCGAGGAAGGTCGCCGGCGGCTTCCTGCGGCGGCTGGTGGCTCGCGTGGCGGGGGGCGCGGTGCGCGTGCCGCGTGATCGCACAGGACCTGCCGGCGAGGCCGTAGCGACCTTCGCGGCCGACTGGACGCGGTTCGCGGCACCGCTCTACGCGGCGCGCACGGCGCGGATCCTGCACTTCGCCGCGGCGGCGTTTGCGGTCGGCGTGGTCGCCGGCCTGTACCTGCGCGGCCTTGCCGTCGAGTACCGGGCGACGTGGGAGAGCACGTTCCTCGATCCGGCGACGGTGCACGCGCTGCTGTCGTTCGCACTGTGGCCGGGGATGGCGCTCACGGGCATCCCGATCCCGTCGATCGAGGCGATCGCGGCCATCCGCTCGGGCGGGCAGCCGGCCTCGGAGAACGCCGCACAGTGGCTGCACCTGCTGGCGGCCACGGTGGCGGCGGTGGTCATCGTGCCGCGGGTCGTGCTGGGCGTCCTCGCCTGGGCGGTCGAGCACCGGCGTGCATCGCGTGTCAAGCTGCCGCTCAACGAGCCGTACTTCAACCGCGTCGTACGCGGCTTCAAGGGCGGCCCGGTGCGGCTCAAGGTGGTGCCGTACAGCTACCAGGTGCCGCCCGATTCGCTCGGCGGGCTGCAGACCGTCGTCGCGCGCACGTTCGGCGGCAGCGCGGCGATGGTGTGCGCGTCGCCCGTGAACTACGGCGAGGAGGACGCGCTCCCCAAGGCGGCGTTGCCCGACGGCAGCGGCCCGGCGATCGCCCTGTTCAACCTCGCGGCGACGCCCGAGCACGAGGCGCACGGCGCGTTCGTCGACGCGATGCGCAACGCCGCCGCCGGCCACCCGGTGATCGCGCTGGTCGACGAAGCGGCGTTTCGCGCCCGTGCTCCGGGGGACGCGAAGCGTCTCGAGGAGCGCCGCGTCGCCTGGCGCGCCCTCTTCGCCGACCGGGACGTGTCGCCCGTGTTCGTCGATCTTGCCGCGCCCGATCTGCCCGCAGTCGAGAAGCAGTTCGACGCACTGCTCGGCGCGCGCCATTGAGGACGCGATGGGCGTGACCGTCGCACTGTCGCTGATCTCGCACACCAACGCCGGCAAGACGACGCTCGCACGCACGCTGCTCGGGCGCGACGTGGGCGACGTGCGCGACGAGGCGCACGTCACGCAGGAGGCGGAGTCGTGGCCGCTCGTCGATACGCCGGAGGGAGACGCGCTGCTGCTCTGGGATACGCCGGGCTTCGGCGACTCGGCGCGCCTCGCGAAGCGGCTCGCGCAGCAGGGCAATCCGATCGGCTGGTTCCTGACCCAAGTGTGGGACCGCTTTCGCGACCGCACGTTCTGGCTCACGCAGAAAGCGGTGGTCAACGTCCGCGACGAGGCCGACGTCGTGCTGTACCTGGTCAACGCCGCCGAGGAGCCCGGCGATGCCGGCTATCTCGCTCCCGAGCTCGCGGTGCTGGAGTGGATCGGCAAGCCGGTGATCGTGCTGCTGAACCAGACCGGACCGCCGCGGCCGCACCAGGCGGAGGCCGCCGACGAGGCGCGCTGGCGGCAGGCGCTCGGCCATCGCGGCTTCGTGCACGCGGTGCTCGCGCTCGATGCGTTCGCGCGGTGCTGGGTGCAGGAGATCGAGTTGCTGCGCATCGTCGGGGCGTCGCTGCGGGACGAGAAGCGCGACGGCTATGCGCGGCTGGTGGCGGCCTGGCAGGCGCGGCGTCAGGCGCAGTTCGAGCAGTCGATGGCGGCGATCTCTGCGCCGATCGCCGCCGCGGCCGTCGACCGCGAGGCGGTGCCCGACGCGGGGCTCAAGGGCACGCTGCGCGATCTCGGCAAGTCGATCGGCATTGCGCGCGACGAGGGCGCGGACGCGAAGGCCCGTGCCGCCGAGGCTCTCGCCAAGCGCCTGAACGCGCGGATCATCGACAGCACCGACCGGCTGATCGCGATCCACGAGCTCACGGGGCACGCCTCGGAGGACGTGCGCGCGCGCCTCGCTCATCAGGTCAGCCTGGACGCGCCGGTGTCCGAGGGCAAGGCGGCGATGATGGGCGGCGTGGTGTCCGGCGCGCTGTCGGGCCTGGCCGCGGACCTCGCCGCCGGCGGCTTCACGTTCGGCGCGGGCATGCTCGCCGGCGCGGTGCTCGGCGCGCTCGGCGGCGCGGGGCTTGCGCGCGGCGTCAACCTGGCCAAGGGCAAGTCTGGCGCGTCGGTGCGCTGGGACGACGCGTTCCTCGACGGCCTCGTGCGCAGCGCGCTGCTGCGTTACCTGGCGGTCGCGCACTACGGCCGCGGTCGCGGCGACTGGGCCGAATCCGAATATCCCCCGCACTGGCCGCCCGAGGTCGAGCGCGTGGTCGACGCGCATCGCGTCGAGCTCGCGCACGTGTGGTCGATGCGCAGCGACGCGGCCGACGAGGCCGCGCTCGCAGCGGCGCTCGGTCCCGTGCTGACGTCGATGGGGCGCGAGTTGCTCGACGCGCTGTATCCGTCTTCGTGAACCTCCGGACGCCACACCGTCGACGGCGCTGAACGGCCGAGCGCGCCGCTGACGAGGTCTGCCGCGCGCAGGACCGGCACGTCGGCGCCACGGCCGTCGGTCAGCGTTCCCGAGGACCGGCCCGGCTGTGACGCGAACCTCCACGCCGATTCCGGCGTCTAATCAGGTTCGGGCGAAGACTCGAAACGAGGAGGGTTTGATGAACCAACTTCGATGGCAGGACGCGGTGAATCTGGGGCTCGGGGCGTGGCTGGCGGGATCGCCCTGGATCCTCGGCTACTCGGTCGAGATGCCAGCCGCGATGTGGAATGCACTGGTGGTCGGCTTGCTGATCGTCCTGCTAGCAGCGATCGACCTCGACGCACCGGCCTCGTGGGAAGAGTGGGCATTGGGCGCATCGGGTCTCTGGCTGGTGGTCGCGCCTTGGATCCTGGGTTACGCAGCGAACAATGCCATGACGGCAAGCAGCGTGGTGACGGGGGCGCTGGTGATGGCGCTGGCGGCCTGGACGCTCTACGTCGCCGGCGGGTTCCCGCATCGCCGCGGAACGGCGCACTAGCGCAACGGCTCGTACGGCGGCGCTGGTTGCCGCCGGGGAAGCGCTTTACACGGGTTCCGCTCGCGTCGAGCGGAGGAGGGTGAGTGCGTGCCGACGACCGGTGTCAGGCTCGATCACGATGCGCTCGGCGATGTGGCCGTGGACGATTCGCGCCTCTGGGGTGCGCAGACGCAACGCTCGATCGCCAATTTCCCGATCGGCGTCGCTCGCTTCCGCTGGGGACGCCCGGTCATTCGCGCGCTCGGACTCGTCAAGCAGGCCTGCGCGCGTGCGAACGCCGGGCTCGGTTTGCTCGGCGCGGACAAGGCTGCGCTGGTCGTGCGTGCCGCACAGGAGGTCGTCGACGGCCTGCTCGACGCCGAGTTCCCGCTCGTCGTGTTCCAGACGGGGTCGGGCACGCAGACCAACATGAACGCCAACGAGGTGATTGCGAACCGGGCCATGCGGCTCGCGCGACGTGAGATCGACTCGCATCGACCGATACACCCGAACGACGACGTCAACCTCGGGCAGTCCTCGAATGACGTATTTCCCGCAGTGATGCACGTCGCGATCGTCGAGGAAGCGCGGCGCGATCTCTATCCCGCCGTCGAAGGCTTGCAGGCGACGCTCGCCACCAAGGCCGCGGCGTTCGCGGAGATCGTCATGGTCGGGCGCACCCATCTTCAGGACGCCGCCCCCGTCCGGCTCGGGCAGGTGTTGGACGGCTACGCGAGCCAGCTCGGCACGGCCTTGCGCGCTATTCGCGCCGCGGAGTCGGCGCTGCATCGACTGGCGCTCGGGGCCACGGCCGTGGGCACCGGAGTCAATGCGCATCCCGCGTTCGGCGAACGGGCTGCCCGCGAGCTCGCCGATGCCACGGGCGTTCCCTTCGTCCCGGCGCCGGACAAGTTCGCGGCCATTTCGGCGCACGACGACGTCGTTGCGTTCAGTGCCACGCTGCGCACGCTCGCCGCGGCGCTGATGAAGATCGCCAACGACGTACGGCTCTACGCGAGCGGCCCGCGCGCGGGCATCGGCGAGCTCGCGATCCCCGCCAACGAGCCCGGCTCGTCGATCATGCCGGGCAAGGTCAATCCGACGCAGGCCGAGGCGGTCACGATGGTCGTCGCCCAGGTGTACGGCAACGACCTGACGGTGGCGTTCGCTGGCTCCCAGGGGCATTTCCAGCTCAACGCCATGAAGCCGGTGATCCTCCACAACGTGCTCGAGTCGCTCGGGCTCCTGGCCGATGCGGCGCGTTCATTCGACGAGCGCTGCGCGCGCGGCCTCGAGCCGATACGCGACCGGATCGCGAATCACCTTGCGGAATCGCTCATGCTGGCCACTGCGCTCAACCCGCACATCGGCTACGAACGCGCGGCGACTATCGCCCGGAAGGCGCACGCGGACGGCACGAGCCTGCGCGACGCCGCTATCGCCCTTGGCATCGTCTCCGCGGAGGACTTCGACCGGTGGGTCGACCCGCGCGCGATGACCGGGCCAGGCGCGGTCGCCGGCATCAGCTCGACCCTGGGGAGGTCGGACATGGCCATGGGTCAGCCGCTCGACCTTGCGCAGGTCGCCTGCGCCGTATGCCTGAAGCAGGTTCCCAGATCCGAAGCGGTGGTTCCGGAAGCGTTGGACAATGTCGTCCACTTTTGTGGCTTGGCCTGTCTCGAAGCGTGGAAGCGTCAGGGCGCAGGTTCCGACGAGGCGGGTGGAGGCCCCCCCATTTAGATGGTGCCCGCGAAGCCGGCGCCGGGAGCCGCTCCACACCCCCGAGACGCTACCGCGCCGGCGCCAGCAGGCAGTCGAAGAACAGTCGGACCACGCGTTCGACGTCGTTCCGGTCGAGATCCGGCTCGCGCACGGTACGCACCGCGAGCCCCTGCATGATGCATTGCATCATCAGCGCACGCACGGCCGCAGCCTCCGCATCCAGGCCGAGGCCCCCGGTGGCCTTGGGCCTGCACATCCAGGCGATCACTTCCGCCCGGGCCCGCCGGTCGGACGCCTGGATCGCCGCGCCGATCGACGCGTCCCGCGTCCCTTCCGCGCTCATCTCGAGGAACAGCGCCGGGTTCATGATGCCCGGGTCCGCGTCCCGCCACTGATTCACCCGGGCGATGGTTCGTTCGGACAGGTCGCAGTGGGAGTCGAGGGCCGCAATGTCCTCCCGGACCTTCTCCAGCTGCTCTTCGATGATGGCGAGCACGACCGCGCCCTTGTTCTCGACGTACCGGTAGATCAGGCCCGGGCTCATCCCCGCAGCCTCGGCGATGTTCGCCATGCTCGCCGCATGGAAGCCGCGCTCGATGAAGCACTGCTTGGCTGCGGCGAGAATCCTCTCGCGCTGGACTTCCGCGCGCCGACCCTTCCCCGCGGCCAGCGACGGGGCCGTCATTCGGTCACCTCGCGCACGCCGCCGCCGAGGGCCTTGTAGAGCGCCACCCGGTTCGCCTGCTCGGCAAGTCGCGTGGCGACGAGCGACTGCTGTGACGCAAACAGCGTGCGCTGCGCGTCGAGCGCCACAAGATAGCTGTCGCGGCCGGCCATGAAACGCGCGTTGGACAGGGTGTTCGCGCGCGCCGCGGCGTCGACGAGCGCCTGCTGCGCCGCGAGCTGGTCGGCGAGGGTCCTTGCGAGCGCCAGCGCGTCGGCCGCCTCGCGGAATGCCGCCTGCACGGCGCGCTCGTACTGCGCCAGCGCGATGTCCTGCTCGGCGCGCGCGGCATCGAGGTTGGCCTGCAGCCGCCCCCCCTCGAAGATCGGTACGCGGACCTGCGGCGCGAAGCTCCAGAAGCTGGTGCCGCTGCCGAACAGCGCCGAGAGCGCATCGCTCGACGTGCCCAGCGCCCCGGTCAGTCGTATCGACGGGAAGAATGCCGCGCGCGCTGCGCCGATGTCCGCGTTCGCTGCCAGGAGCCTGCGCTCCGCAGCGAGGACGTCGGGACGCTGCAGCAGCACTTCGGACGGAAGGCCCGGCGGCAACGTGGCCATCTGCAGCGTCGACGTGCCGAAGTCCTGCGGCAGCGCCGCTGGCTCGATGGTCTCGCCGACGAGCAGGTTGAGCGCGTTGACGTCGCGCGCGACCTGGCCCGCGTAGCGGGCAAGGTCGGATCGGGCGGATTCGACCGTGGTGCGCACCTGGGCTACCTCGAGCCCCGACACGGCGCCGCGCTCGTGGCGCTGCTCGGTGATCCGGAACGTCGCTTCCTGCGTCTCGAGCGTCGCGCGCGCGACCTTCTCGAGCTCGCGATCCGCGGCGAGCGTGAACCACGCGTAGGCGACTTCGGACACGAGGGTCAGCTGTGCGGCACGGGTCGTCTCCGCCTGCGCGAAGTAGCGTTCCAGCGCCGCGCGGCTCAGGTCCCGTACGCGCCCGAAGAGATCGAGCTCGTAATCGGTCAGGCCGAGAGTCACGCTGTACTCGTCGCGCGCCGCGGCGACATTGGCTCCGCCGGACTTCAGCAATCCGAAACTGCCGCCGACGGTGGGAAACTGGTCGGCGCGCTGGATCCGGTACAGCGCGCGGGCGCGTTCCACGTCCAGGACCGCCGTGCGCAGGTCGCGGTTGCTCTGCAGCGCGCGCGCGATCAGCGCATTGAGCGCGGGGTCCGCAAAGAAGTCCCGCCAGCCGAGGTCGGCGGGCTTCGCCGAAGTGCCGGCAACCTGCGCTGCCGGCGTGGCCGTCCATGCCGAAGGAATCGTAGGGTCGGCCACGGGAACCGGCGGCGCGAGGCTCGCACAGCCTGCCGCGGCCACCGCGAGCGCGACGATCGCCAGGAGGCGCACGTTGCTAGTCATCGCCGTGCACCTCCGCCACCCGGCCCGGGGTTGCCGCCGGCCGGCGCAGGCGGCCGACGATCCGCTGCACGACGACGAAGAACAGCGGAATGAAGACGACGCCGAGGAACGTGCCGACGATCATGCCCCCGAGCACGCCCGTGCCGATCGCGCGCTGCGCGCCCGACCCCGCGCCGGTCGCGATCGCGAGCGGCAGCACGCCGAGGCCGAAGGCGAGCGAGGTCATGAGGATCGGCCGCATCCGGTCGCGGCCGGCCTGTACCGTCGCTTCGATCATGCCCATGCCCTTCTCCATGTTGGCCTTCGCGAACTCGACGATCAGGATCGCGTTCTTGCTCGACAGGCCGACGGAGGTCAGCATCGCCACCTGGAAGTACACGTCGCGTTCCATGCCGCGCAGCGTGTTCGCGAGCACGGCGCCGAGAATCCCGAGCGGAGCGATCATCATCACCGCCGTCGGGATCGACCAGCTCTCGTAGAGTGCCGCGAGGCACAGGAACACGATCAGCAGCGACAACGTATACAGCAGGGGCGTCTGCGCTCCGGCCTGGCGCTCCTGGTAGGACGTGCCGGTCCACTCGATGGCGAATCCCGGGGGCAGCTGACCGACCAGCCGCTCGACCTCGGCCATCGCGTCGCCCGAACTCACGCCTGGCGCCGCCTCGCCGTTGATCTGCACCGCCGAGATGCCGTTGTAGCGCTCGAGGCGCGGCGAGCCGTAGTCCCAGCGCCAGCTCGCGAACGACGACAGCGGCACCATGTCGCCCTTCGCGTTGCGCACCGACCACTGCTTGAAGTCGTCGGGCACCATGCGAAACGGCGCGTCCGACTGCACATAGACGCGCTTCACGCGGCCGCGGTCGATGAAGTCGTCGACGTAGAGCCCGCCCCATGCGGCGCCCAGCGTCGCGTTGATCGACGCGTTCGGGACGCCCAGCGAGGCCGCCTTCTCATAGTCGATGTCGAGCCTGAGCTTGGGCGTGTCCTCCTGTCCGGCCGGCCGCACCTTGGTCAGCAGCTTGCTCTGCATCGACGCGCCGAGCAGCTGGTTGCGAGCCTGCAGCAATGCCTCGTGGCCGCGCCCGCCGTTGTCCTTGAGGTAGAACAGGAAGCCTGCGGAAGTCCCGAGCTCGGGCACCGCCGGCGGCGCGAACGCGAACACGAGCGCGTCCTTGATCTGCATGAACGCGCCCATCGCGCGCCCCGCGATCGCGTCGACGCTGGCGGATGCCCCCTGGCGCTGGTCCCAGTCCTTGAGGCGCACGAACGCGATGCCCGTGTTCTGGGCGTTGCCAGAGAAGCTGAAGCCGATCACGCCGAACATCGAGTCGACCGTCGCCGTCTCCTTGGTCAGGAAGTGGTTCTCGACCTGCTGCAGGACGGCGAGGGTGCGTTCCTGCGTCGATCCGACCGGCGCCACGATCTGCGCGAACAGCACGCCCTGGTCCTCCTGCGGCAGGAAGGCGGTGGGCAGGCGCAGGAACAGGTAGATCATCAGCGCCGCCATCGCGACGAACACCATCATGAAGCGCTTGGTGCGCGACAGCACGCTCCGGACCACGCCCTGATACGCGCGGTTGCCGCGGTCGAACACGCGGTTGAACCAACCGAAGAACCCCGTTTCGTGGCGGTGGTGGCCCTTCTCGACGGGCTTCAGGATCGTCGCGCACAGCGCCGGCGTCAGCACGATCGCGACCAGCACCGACAGCGCCATCGCGGACACGATCGTGCCCGAGAACTGGCGGTAGATGACGCCGGTCGAGCCGCCGAGGAACGCCATCGGCACGAACACCGCGGCAAGGACCAGCCCCACGCCGACCAGCGCGCCGGTGATCTGGTCCATCGACTTGCGCGTCGCCTCGAGCGGCGACAGCCCTTCCTCGGTCATCAGGCGCTCGACGTTCTCGACGACGACGATCGCGTCGTCGACCAGCAGGCCGATCGCGAGGACCATCGCGAACATCGTCAGCATGTTGATCGAGAAGCCGAGGAACGCGAGGATGCCGAACGTGCCGAGCAGCACCACCGGGACGGCGATCGTCGGGATCAGCGTCGCGCGGAAGTTCTGCAGGAACAGGTACATCACGAGGAATACCAGTACGATCGCCTCGAGCAGCGTCTTCGCGACCTCCTCGATCGCGACACGCACGAACGGCGTCGAATCGAACGGCACCACCGCCTTCAGTCCCGGCGGAAAGTTGGCGCCGAGCTCCTTCAGCGTGGCCTCGACGCCCGCGGCGGTCCTGAGCGCATTGGCGCCGGTCGCGAGCGAGATCGCGATGCCCGACGCCGGCTTGCCGTTGAAGCGCCCGATGATGTTGTAGTCCTCGGCGCCGATTTCCACGCGCGCCACATCGGCGAGCTTCAGCACGGAGCCGTCGGCGCTGCTGCGCAGCACGATGGCGCGGAACTGTTCGGGGGTCTGCAGCCGCCCGCGCGTCTCGATCGATGCGTTCAGCTGCTGGCCGGGGATCGCGGGCGCGCTGCCGAGCTGCCCCACCGACACCTGCTGGTTCTGCGCCCGGATCGCGCCGATCACGTCCTCGGTCGACAGGCGGTAGGTGTTGAGCTTGTTGGGGTCGAGCCAGATGCGCATCGCGTACTTGCCGCCGAACAGCCGCACCCCGCCGACGCCGGGCACCCGCGAGAGCGGATCGATGAGGTTCGTGCCGACGAAGTCGGAGAGGTCGTCGCGGGTCATGCTCCCGTCCTCGGACACGAAGCCGACGACCATCAGGAAGCCCTCGCCGGTCTTGGTGACCGTGACCCCCTGCTGCTGTACGAGCAGCGGCAGCAGCGGCGTGGCGAGCTGCAGCTTGTTCTGCACCTGCACCTGCGCGATGTCCGAGTTCGTGCCGCTCTCGAACGTGAGCGTGATCGTCGACGCGCCATTGGCGTCGCTGGTCGACGCCATGTAGAGCAGGCCGTCGAGGCCCTTCATGCTCTGCTCGATCACCTGCGTGACGGAGTCCTGCACGACCTGTGCGGACGCGCCCGGATAGATCGCCGTGACGGTCACCGTCGGCGGTGCGATCGTCGGGTAGCGCGAGATTGGCAAGCGCGTGATCGACAGCGCACCGGCGAGCATCACGACGATCGCGATCACCCACGCGAAGATGGGACGGTCGATGAAGTAGCGTGCCATCGCCTGCGCCTAGGACTTGGCCGCCGGCGGCGGGCCGGCGGGCGCAGCCTTGTCCCCCGGCGGTGCCGCGGGAGGGCTGCCGGGCGCCGACCCCGGCGCCGGCGGTGCGCCCGCCTCCGCGGCGGCGACCGCGATGCCGGGGCGGATCTTCTGCAGACCCTCGGTGACGACACGCTCGCCCGCGGCGAGCCCGTCCTCGACCAGCCAGCGATCGCCGATCGCGCTGCTCACCTTGACGGGACGGGCCGTCACCTTGCCGTCGGCGCCGACGACCATCGCGCTCGTGTTGCCCTTCGGGTCGCGCGCGATGGCCCGCTGCGGCACGAGCACCGCGTCCTGCCTCACGCCGCTCGCGAGCACCGCACGGACGTACATCCCGGGCAGCAGCACCTCCCTGGGATTGGGCACCACGACGCGCAGCAGAAAGCTGCCGGTCCCCGGATCGACGCTGACGTCGGCGAACTGCAGGCGCCCCTGCGCCGCATAGCGGGTACCGTCTTCGAGCACGATCGCGACGGGCACGTCGTTGCCGCTCGTCAACCGGCCGGCGGCAATCTGCTTGCGCAACTCGAGCCACTCGGCGCTCGATTGCGTGACGTCGATGTAGACGGGGTCCAGCAGCTGTACCTTGGCCAGCGGGTCGGCCTGATTCGCCGTGACGAGCGCCCCCTGCGTCACCGCGGACACGCCGATGCGGCCCGCGATGGGCGAGGTGATGCGCGTGTACCCCAACAGGACGCTCGCGCGGTCGACGGCGGCACGCGTTGCGGCGAGGTCGGCTTCGGCGAGCTTCAGCGCGGCGATCGCGTTCTCGTGATCCTGCCGGCTCACGGCATCGATCTTCACCAGATCCTGCGACCGGGCCGCGTTCAGTCGGGCCGACTCGAGCGTGGCCTCCGCGCGCGCGCGGGCCGCCTTCGCGCTCTCCAGGTCGGCCCGGTAGGTCGCGTCGTCGATCTGGTAGAGCGCCTGTCCGGCCGCGACCCGGCCGCCCTCGGTGAACAGCCGTTGCTTGACGATGCCGTTGGCCTGCGGCCGGACCTCGGCCACCAAAGAGGCGCTGACGCGACCGGGGAGCTCGCGTTCCAGCGTGACGGTTTCCGCCCTCAATGTGACCACGGTGACGGGCACGGCGGGGCTCGCCCCCGCACCCGGCGCCGCGGGCGGCGGCGCGTCCTTGGGCCCGCAGGCGGCCAGGAAGAGCGGGCACAGCAGCGCGACGACGGTCGCGCGATGGTCAGGAGGCGGCATGGGGATTTCGCAGGGGAAAACGGTAAGAATGAACGTTCATTCTACTTTCGTCAAGCGCGGACCGATCCACGTCTCATGCGGCGGCCTACGACGCAAGTGCTAATGACGGGAATCGCGCTTGGCAGGCGCCGGCCGCGCCAGATGCGGGCGAAGGCGCGACCCCTTCGCGCCGGCGAGGTCTACAGCCGCCGCAGCACCGCCACCAACGCGTGGAACGCGTTGCCGTAAGGCGGCCACAGCAGCCCCGCCGGCGTGAAGCGCGACTGGTGGAACACGGCCTTCTCGTTGCTGAAGGTGAGGAACGAGCGCTCGCCGTGGTAGGCGCCGATGCCCGAGTCGCCGACTCCGCCGAACGGCAGGTCCTCGTGCGCGAAGTGCCACAGCGTGTCGTTGATGGTGATGCCGCCCGCGATCGCCTCGCGGATTACCTGCTTCTCGCGCTTCGCATCCTCGCCGAAGAAGTACAGCGCGAGCGGCCGCGGGCGCGCGTCGATGCGCGCGATCGCCTCGTCGAGCGACCGGTAGGTCTCGATTGGCAGCACCGGCCCGAAGATCTCCTCGTGCATGACCGCCATGTCGTCGGTGACGCCGACGAGGAGCGTCGGTGCGATCTTGCGCTTCGACGGCGCGAGCTTCTCGCTCGCCGGGTTCAACTCGATCACCTTCGCGCCCTTGCCCCTGGCGTCGGCGACCAGCCCGCTGATGCGCTTGTAGTGGCGCTCGTTGATGATCGCCGTGTAATCCGGGTTCGCCGCCAGCGTCGGGTAGAAGCGGGCAACGGTCTCGGCGAGCTTCGCGACGAAGGCGTCGAGGCGCTGCGCGGGAACGACCGCGTAGTCCGGCGCGATGCAGGTCTGGCCGGCGTTGAACAGCTTGCCAGCGACGAGCCGGGGCACGACCATGTCCCAGTCGGCGCTGTCGTCGAACAGCGCCGGGCTCTTGCCGCCCAGTTCGAGCGTCACCGGCACGAGGTTCTCCGCGGCGGCCCGCGCGACCAGGCGGCCGACCGGCGTGGAGCCGGTGAAGAACAGGTGGTCGAAGCGCGTCGAGGCGAACGCCTGCCCGACCTCGGCGTCGCCGGCGATCACCGCGAACTCGTCCTCGGCGAAGTGCTTGGCGACCAGCCGCGCCATCAGCGCCGAGGTGCGCGGCGTGTGCTCCGACGGCTTGAGCAGCACCCGGTTGCCGGCGGCGAGCGCGCCGGTCACCGGCACCATCGCGAGCTGGAACGGGTAGTTCCACGGGCTGATGATGCCGACCACGCCGAGCGGCTGCGGGATCACCTCGCCCCAGCCGGGAAGCATCGTCAGCGGCGTGGGCACGCGGCGCGGCTTCATCCAGCGGGCGACGTCGCGCAGCGCGTCGCGCACGCCGTTCGCCGTGACGACGATCTCGCCCAGCAGGGTCTCGTGCGCCGACCGCGCACCGAAGTCGGCGCAGATCGCAGCGACCACCGCCTCCTCGTTCTCGACGACGAGCTTGTGCAGGCGATCGAGCCGGTCGCGGCGGACTTCCAACGTGGGATAGAGCTCGCGCGCGAAAGCCTCCCGCTGCTTGCGGACGAGCCGGATCAGCGTGCGGATCGCCGGCGCGACGTGGGACTCGGGAGCGTTCATGAGCGGGCGGGGGCGAACGTCGGGACTTCCAGTATATCGGCGGCGATTAGACTTTCTGCTCCAATCGGACCACCGTCCGGCTCCCGCTCGGGGACGCGCCGGCGAGGGCCACGAGCGCCGTGGCGGCGCCGATCAGCGCCGCGCCTCGAGCGCGAGCAGCGCGCGCTTGCGATCGAGCCCGCCCGCGTAGCCGGTGAGCGAACCGTCGCTGCCGATCACGCGGTGGCACGGCACGATGATGGCGATCGGATTGCGCGCGTTGGCTGCGCCGACCGCCCGCACCGCACGCGGGCGGCCGATCCTCCTCGCGATGTCCGCGTAGCTCGCCGTCGCGCCGAACGGGATGTCGCGCAGTGCGGTCCACACTTCGCGCTGGAATGGCGTTCCCGGGGGCGCGAGCGGCACGTCGCACGCCACTGCACGCCCGGAGAAGTAGGCATCGAGCAGGGCGCGGAGTGCAGCGAGGCTTCTTGTCACCGGCGCTGAAGCCTGCTCGAGTGCCTGCGTGGGCACTGGCACGGCTGCCGTGGAGCGCGCATCGACGAACGCGAGCTCGACGAGTGCAGGTCCGTCGAACACGGCCCGCATCGGCCCGAGCGGCGTGGCAAGTGTGGTGCGGTACGTCGTGGAACCGGTCATGGTGATGTCCTCGCGAGGCGTCGCCAAAGGTGCATTGCCGCGTAGCCGCGCCACGGCCGCCAGGCTTCCGCGCGGGCGAGCACGCGCGCCGGCTGGGTTTCGGCAAGGGCCTTCATCACGCCGAGATCGGTGTGCGGGAAGGCGTCCGGCAGGCCGAGCGCGCGCAGCGCCACGTACTGCACGGTCCAAGGACCGACGCCGGGAACGGCGGCGAGCCGGTCGAGGGTCACGAGCGGCAACGCCGAGGGCGAGAGGTCGAGCCCGGCCGTCACTTCGGTTGCGAGCGCCACGATCGTCCGTGCCCGGGCCGGAGTCAGCCCGATGGCGCAAAGCTCGGGCGGCGCCAGCGCGGCGATGACGCTCGCCGCGGGAAACGTGCGATCGAGCCCGGTCGGCGCGCCGTCCTGTGTCGTGCCGAAGCGTCGGGCGATGCGACCGAGCAGCGTCGTCGCCGCGGCCACCGAGACCTGCTGTCCGACGATCGCGCGCACCGCGAGCTCGAAGCCGTCGAAGGCGCCGGGGATGCGCAGGCCCGGCTCCGACTCGGCCAGCGGCCCCAGCGTGCGCGCGATCGCCTCCGGGTCCGCACCGAGGTCGAGCGCATGTCGCACGCGCGCGAGCACCTGTGGCACGACGCGCGCGAGCGACGCCGAGACGCGCAGCTCGAAGCACGCCTTGCGCGGTGCCGGCCACGCCTCGATCCATCCGGCGTGCGCCGCACCGCGATGCGAGATCGCGAGCGTGCGGCGGAGGCGGCGACCCTCGCACGCCTCCACGCCGCCGATCGCCCGCGCGGACAGGTACTGGAGCATCGCCGTCCCAGGCATAGGGCGGGCGGAATGCCAGCGCGAACGACAGCGTGCCCGGCACGGCCCCGGCACGCCGCTCCCGCAGGCGCGAGGGCGGCATGCGGTAGCGCGCGCGGAACAGCGCGTTCAGCCGGCGCACGCTCGCAAAGCCGCTCGCGAACGCGACGTCGGTCACCGGCAGCGCGGTGTCGGTGAGCAGCCGCTTCGCGAGCAGCAGCCGCTGCGTCTGCGCGTACTCGACCGGCGCGACGCCGAGCTCGGCCTCGAAGACGCGGCGCAAGTGGCGGCTCGTGACACCGATGCGACCGGCCAGATCCTCGATGCCGCGGTGCTCGAGGAAGCCGTCGTCGATCATGCCGATCGCCGCCTGCACGATGCGCGCGGACGCATCGACCGCCGCGAAGCCGGGCGCGAGCTCGGGCCGGCAGCGCAGGCAGGGCCGGAACCCGGCCGCCTCGGCCGCCGCCGCGCTCGGATAGAAGCGGCAATTCTCCTTCCGCGGCGAGCGGACGGTGCACACCGGGCGGCAGTAGATCCCGGTCGAGCGCACGCCGACGAAGAACCTGCCGTCGAAGCGGGCATCGTGGGTCGCGAGCGCGCGGTAGCAGGCATCGTGATCGAGCGTCATGGCGCCATTATCGGACCGTCCCCCACTTCGTACTCGCCACTTTCGGACATCGATATCCCGACCCCGGTACCGTCCAGCCGCGCCGGCCGTCGATTGCTTGCATAATGCCGCCGTCGACCACGAGGACGCGCATGGCCAAGCCGATCGTCGCACGCATCGCCCGCACCCTTGCCGCCGTCCTCGCGTGCTGCGGCGTCGCCCACGCGCAGGACCGGCTACTGTTCGCGACCGACTGGCTCGCGCAGGCCGAGCACGGCGGCTTCTACCAGGCGGTAGCCGAGGGCACGTACCGCAAGCACGGCCTCGACGTGACGATCCGCATGGGCGGCCCGCAGGTGAACGGCCTGCAGCTCCTCGCCGCCGGACGGATCGACGTCGCGATGGGTGACGGTTTGCAGGTGCTCTCCGCGGTCGAGCAGAACGTGCCCGTCGTCGCGATCGGTGCGACGTTCCAGAAGAACCCGACGGTGATCATCGCGCATCCCGGCGTCTCGAGGCTCGAAGACCTCAAGGGACGGCCGATCGCGATCGGCGCCGCGAGCAACACCACGTTCTGGCCTTGGCTGAAGCAGCGCTACGGCTTCACCGACGACCAGAAGCGGCCCTACGCGTTCTCGGTGCAGCCGTTTCTCGCCGATCCCAGGCTCGCGCAGCAGGGCTTCGTCACCTCCGAGCCGTTCTCGATCGAGAAGGCCGGCGTGAAGCCGGCGGTGTTCCTGCTCGCCAACCTGGGCTATCCCCCGTATTCGCAGGCGCTGATCGTCACGCGCGACACGCTGGAGAAGCGTCGCGACGTGCTGGCGCGGTTCCTGCGCGCCTCCGCGGAGGGGTGGAAGAGCTACCTCGCGAATCCCGTGCCCGGCAACGCGCTGATCAGGAAGGACAACCCGCAGATGAGCGACGAGTTGCTCGCCTACGGCTGGCGCAAGATGAAGGATTTCGCGCTGGTCGATGCCGGCGAAGCAATGAAGTCCGGGCTCCTCACGATGACCGAGGCGCGCTGGGACGCCACCGTCGATTTCCTCAGGGGCGTCGGTCTTGCCAGGACCGGCGTCGATTACTCGCGCGCGTGGACACTCGAGTTCGTCAGGGACGTTCGCGTCTTGCCGTAGCGTGACGCCGTCCGTCGTCCTGGCCCGCGGGGTCGCCAAGCGCTTTCGCGACGGCACCGAAGCGCTCGCGCCCGTCGATCTCGCGGTACGCGACGGCGAGTTCGTCACCCTGGTCGGACCGTCGGGCTGCGGCAAGACCACGCTGCTCAACCTGATCGCGGGCCTGATCCGGCCGTCCGCAGGAACGCTCCGCTGGTGGGGAATGCCACGCCCCGACGCCGACCGGTCGCGGCGGCTGGCCTACGTGTTCCAGTCGCCGACGCTGATGCCCTGGGCAGACATCGCGACGAACGTTCGGCTGCCGCTCGACCTCGCCGGCACGCCGCGCGCGGAGGCGGACCGTGCCGTCGCCGATGCGCTCGCGCTGGTGGCGCTTGGCGGCTTCGCGCGGCACCGGCCCCACGAGCTCTCCGGCGGCATGCAGATGCGCGCCTCGATCGCGCGTGCGCTCGTCACGCAACCTTCGCTGCTGCTGATGGACGAGCCCTTTGCCGCGCTCGACGACTTCACGCGGCAGCGGCTGGACGACGAACTGATCGCGCTGTGGCGCGCGCGCGGCTTCGCGGTGGTGTTCGTCACCCACAGCGTGACCGAGGCGGTATACCTGTCGACGCGCGTGGTGGTGATGGGCGCGCGCCCCGGCCGGGTCGTCGACGAGGTCGAGGTCCCCGCACCGTGGCCGCGCGGCGACGACTTCCGCACGTCGACCGGCTTCGCGACGCTCGCGCGGCGCGTGACGAAGGCGGTCGCCGCCGCGGCCTCAGCCGATGCGCGCTGACTCCGCCCGCTACCTGCGCTACGGCGCACCGGCCTTGGTGGCCGTGGTCGTGCTCGGGCTGTGGGAGGCCGCGGTCGCGCTGAACGACGTGCCGCCGTGGCTCGTGCCGGCACCGTCCCGGATTGCGGCGACCCTGCTCGTGGACCGGACGCTGCTCCTCGATTCGCTCGGCGTGACCCTCGGCATCGCGCTCGCGGCACTGGCGTTCGCGGTCGTGCTCGGCGCGGCCGTCGCGCTCCTGTTCGTGCAGAGCCGCTGGCTCGAGATCAGCCTGTTCCCGTACGCGGTGCTGCTGCAGGTGACGCCCATCGTCGCGATCGCGCCGCTCATCATCATCTGGGTGCAGGACACCCGCATCGCGCTCGTGCTGTGCGCGACCGTGGTGGCAATCTTCCCGATCATCGCCAACACGACGCTCGGCCTGCGCAGCGTCGACCCGGGCCTGCTGGCGCTGTTCAGGATGAACCGTGCGTCGCGCTGGCAGGAGCTCGTGCGGCTGCGCATCCCGTCCGCACTGCCGTACTTCTTCGGCGGGCTGCGGATCGCGAGCGGCCTCGCGCTGATCGGTGCCGTGGTCGCGGAGTTCGTCGCCGGCACCGGCGGTGCAGGCGCGGGGCTCGCCTACCAGATCCTGCTCGCCGGCATCCAGCTCAACGTGCCCCGCCTGTTCGCCGCGCTCGTGCTGATCGCCGCCGCGGGGGTGGCCCTGTTCGGCGCCTCGGTACTTGCTGCACGGCTGGCGCTCGGCCGCTGGCACGAGAGCGAGCTGCGCGCGCCGGACTAGCCGGTCCACACCACGCGTGGGCGCGCGCGCAGCTCCGTTACGCGGTGAGCTTCAGCCCGACGATGCCGGCGACGATCAGCGCGATGCAGCCGAGGCGCGCCAACGTCGCCGGCTCGCCGAACAGCGCGATGCCGAGCAGCGCCGTGCCCACCGCGCCGATGCCGGTCCACACGGCGTAGGCGGTGCCGACCGGCAGAGTCCGCATCGCGAGCGCCAGCAGCACGACCGAAACGGCCATCGCGAGCGCGGTGCCCACGCTCGGCCACCATCGCGAGAAGCCGTCCGTGTACTTGAGGCCCACTGCCCAGGCGACCTCGAAGAGGCCCGCCACCGCCAGCATCGTCCACTCCATCGCTGCGCCTCCGCCCTTGGCTCGCCTGCGAGCTGTGGCATGATCCTGTCACATGCGCCAGCTCAACACGAACGACGCGCTCTTCCTCGCCTCGGAGAGCGCCTATTCCGGCTCCAACGTCAGTCTCGTCCAGATCTACGACCCGTCGACGGCGCCCGAGGGCCGGCTCCGGTTCAAGAGCATCCTCGCGCTCGTTGAGAGCCGCCTGCACCTCTCGCCGATTTTCCGGCAGAAGCTCTGCCGGGTGCCCGCCGGACTCGACGACCCCTACTGGATCGACGACGAGAACTTCGACCTCGAATACCACGTCCGCAACATCGCGCTGCCATCGCCGGGCGACTGGCGCCAGTTCTGCATCCAGGCCTCGCGCATCCATGCGCGCCCGCTCGATCCCAATCGGCCGCTGTGGGAAATCTACGTCATCGAGGGCCTCGACAGCCTCCTCGACCTGCCCAGGAACAGCTTCGCCTTGCTCACCAAGCTGCACCAGGCGGCGATCGACGTCGAGCACGGCACCGAGATCATCACGCTGCTCCACGACACCACGCCGCAGCCGCCGCAGCCGGAGCCGCCCGAGCCGTGGTTCCCCGATGCGCCGCCGAGTCCGCTCGAGCTCGTCTGCCGGGGCCTCGTGCACACGGCGACGTCGCCGCGGCGTCTCGCCCGTCCGGTCACGAGCGTGCTCGCCCGCCTGGGCCCCGCGGCCCGTTCGTTCGCGAGCGAGTTCCTGCCGGGGCGCGAGTCGACACCGGTGACCCGCTTCAACACCGTCGTGTCCCCCTACCGGGTGTTCGAGACGAGGCGCTTCCTGCTCGACGAGTTCCGCGAGATCCGCCGCCTCGTCCCCGGCGCGACGGTCAACGACGCCGTGCTCGCCGTCTGCGCAGGCGGCCTGCGCAATTACCTCGAGGCCAACGACGAGCTTCCGGAGCAGGACCTCTCGGCACTCACGCCCGTCTACGTGCGGGAACCGCAGGCGGGCCCCGGCGCAAGGCCGGAGGTGGAGTGGGTGCGCCTGATGCTTGGCGTCGCCATCGCCGACCCGCTGCGCCGGCTTGCGTTCGTCAAGGCGCAGACGGCGGCGTCGCAGGCCATGGCGCGCGCGATCGGCGCGCGCGAGCTCACGGACATCGGTACGCACGCTCCCGCCGCGACGCTGGCGCTCACCGGCAAGATGCTCGGCCGCACGCTGCTCGAAGTCGGACGCCGCGCCCCGGTCGCGAACTGCGCGATCACCAACGTGCCCGGCCCGTCGGTTCCGCTGTACCTGAACGGCGCGCGCATGACGTACTTTTCCGCGATCATGCCGATCAACGACGGGCTCGGCCTGGTCTTCGCGGTGACGAGCTACGACGGCAGGATCATCGTGTCGCCCACGTCCTGCCGCGAGCAGATGCCCGACCCCGAGGTGTTCGCGCAGTGCGTGCGCGACGCTTTCCAGGACTATCTGGCCCTGGCGCGCGCGCGCGCGCTCACCAAGGCGAAGGCGCCTGCCCGGCGGCAGGCTAAGCCGGCACTGGCAGGCCCGTCATCAGCCGGTAGACACGACCGGTCAAGCCCGACGGCACGAACGGCCGCCACCTTGCCTCGGGCTGCGCGAGGCGGTCCGCGACGATCCAGAGCACGAGCGCATTGAAGCCCAGTCCGAGGTGACTGCCCGGGACGCGAATGTTCTCGTGGAGCGCGGGATTGCCGTCGATCGTCGCCTCCTGCGGCGGCACGATGCCGTCGGACAGCGAATAGATGCACGAGATCGGCACGGGCAGCGACTTCGGCCCTCGGAGGTTCTTGGCGCGCAGGTGCGTCACGTGCGCCGCCGTTCCCATCGGGTGTGCGATCAGGCGGTAGAGCGCCTTGACGAGCGTCGTCGACTGGCTGCCGGCGCGATCGAACGTCACCGGGCTGCCAAGCGTGATCACCGAGCGGACGCACTCCGGCGCCTCGTGGGCGCCGTACATGGCGAACATGCCGCCGAGGCTCCAGCCGACGAGGCTCACCTTGCGGCCGCTCTTGTGATGCAGGTAGCGGATCTTCTGCTGCAGCGCGCTCGCGCGCCTGCTGCTGAAGCCGACGTTGCGCCCGAAGCCCCAGGTCTGCACTTCGTAGCCGCGGTTTTCCAGGAACAGCTTGAGCACGACCAGCGTCGCCTCGTCCGCCATGAATCCCGGCAGCAGCAGCACCGGGTGGCCGTCGCCGCGCGGCGTCGCGGCGAGCATGGGCAGGTTCCACGGCAGTACCGCCATCTCGAGCAGGGCGCGCGGCTCGATCAGCTGGTGCCACAAGAGCGGCTTGCCGACGTGTGTCTGTCTCGTGGCCATCGGGCTGGAGGACTCGCCGAGCGGGCGTCGGGACAGCGCAACGCACCGCGGTCCGCCCGGCCTATCAAGTGCAGCATGCCACAAGCGACCGCGTGCAGCGCCGCCACCCGGCGGCGGGACCTTGATCGTCGTCAAGCCCAGCGCTTCGATCAGCACGGCCGTAATGCAGGCCGCGTCCCGAGTCAGGGCTCGAGCTCGGTGAGCAGAGGGCCGGCGGCGCGGCGCAGCGCGGCGGTATATTTTCGCCCGAGGTCGGGCACCCCGAAGAAAGTGTTTCCCGCGAGACGGCTGCGAATGTAGGGGCCTTGCCGCTGCAGCAGAAATGCGATCGCGTCGCGCGCCGCGTCGGCCTCGCCGGCTTCGGCGAGGCACGCCGCAAGAATCGCATAGCCGTAGTAGAAATCGGGATTGTCCTCGATCGCCTGGCGCGCCCACCGCGCGCCCTCCGCCGGCTTGTCGTCCAGGAAGGCGGCGAACGCAAGCGCCCAGTAGGCACTGCATCGTGCCGGATCTTGCGGGCTGAGGCGCAGCGTGAGCTCCGCATGCCGCTTCGCGTCCGTCGTGAGCCCGAGATTGTTCTCCGCCCATGCCAGGATGCGAAGCGTCTCGGTGTCGTTGGGATTCAGCTCGTGCGCATGGCGCAGATGGGCGAGCGCCTCCTGCGGCTGCCGCCGGTTGATGGCGACATGGCCGAGCAGGCGGTACGCGACGGCATTGGTCGGGTCGAGACGACACAGCGCGTCCGCTGCGGCATACGCCTTGTCCAGGATCCCCCGCCACCCCGGCGCGAAATAGCGCATGTCCGCGAGGATCGTGAGGGTGAAGGCGAGGGACCGCAGTGCCGGTGGCGAGGTCGGATCGACGGTCGCCGCGCGTTCCGCGAGGGCGGCCGCCTGTTCGACAACTTCGACATCGGCGCAGCGCCGGCCCTGCCGACCAAGCGTAAGTGCCTGCAAGGCGAGGTCGTACGCCCGCAAAGCCTGTGGCGGCAGCCGCCCGATCCGCCGCTGCTCGGCGCGCGTGATCTCCGGCGCGATCGTCGCGACGACCTGGCGCGCGATCTCGTCCTGGACGGCGAAGATGTCGTCGAGGGTACGATCGAAGCTCTCGGCCCAGATCTGCTCGCCCGACGCTGCGTCGATCAACTGGATTGCAATGCGCACACGCTCGCCGCCTCGGCGCACGCTGCCGGTGAGCACGTAGCGCACTCCCAGATGGCGCGCGACCGCCCGCAGGTTCGCGGTCTTGCCTTTGATGGCGAAACTCGACTCGCCGGCGATCACCGCCAGCTCGCGGAAATGCGACAGGGCCGTGACGATGTCCTCGGCGATACCGTCGCTGAAGTACTCTTGCGCCGGATCCCCGCCGAGATTGGTGAACGCGAGGACCGCGATCGACGGCTTGTCCCACCCGGAAAGCGGCGGGTCGCGGGGTGCGCCCGCAACTGCGACATCCGGCGCCGCGCTCCAGACACGTATCTCGCGCGCGATGTTCTTGAGCGCGCACGGTCCAAGCTCGGCGAAGCCAAGCGCGGACCGGCCCGCGACCTGCTGGTACACGGCGTCGGAGACAGCGATGCCGCCCGGAGCCGCGAGCTCCTGCAACCGTGCCGCCACGTTGACCCCGTCGCCGAAGACATCGCCGTCGCGCTCGATGACGTCGCCCAGATTGATGCCGATGCGGAAGACGAGCCGACGCGCGGCGGACATCGAGGCCGTGTCGGCGGCGACGCCGCGCTGCCACTCCTCGGCGCAGCGGACGGCGTCGAGCGCGCTGCCAAACGCGACAAGAAAGCCGTCGCCCGCTGTCTTGACCAGTCGTCCCCGGTGGCGGCGGATCGTCGGCTCAACAACCTGTTGTCGCAGCCTCTCGAGCGCGGTGACGGTGCCATCCTCGTCGTCACCCATCAGGCGGCCATAGCCAGCGAGGTCGGCGCAGAGAATGGCTGCCAACTTCCGGTCCAGCGGTTCCATCCGCACGCGCCCCCGGTGAACCAACTCCAACCACACAAACGCAGTATTTCCGTTCCCGTGGTCCGGGTCAACCGGCGGATTCCTGCGCCGCAGGTGAGACAGCGCGAATGGGCGTGCCTGTTTCGCTCGCTCGCGCCCAGGGCTGAGAAGGACGGGCGGCTGCGAGCACCGATGCGGCATCCATGCCGCTTGCCACCGTCGCGTTTGTCGGCGAGGCCGCCGATGACCGGTGCGTCCACCCCGCGTGGCGTCAAGGATTCCGAAGCCCCTGCGGGCTCGTGGCGGGATGTCGTGTTGTCGCTTCGTCGCAATACCGCCGGGTTGCCGGGGAGTGCCTGACCCGGGAAGCGAGGCCAAGCACTATCAGGTCGAGGAGGCGCGCGAGTTTGTGGAGCGCGTAGGGGTCAGACCATGAACACGATGAAGCACAGGGGTATACGGCGAGGATCAAGTTCGACGAGCGCGACAGCATATTCGTTGTTCGGGTTCTCGGCCTGCGCACGATGATCAGCTTCCATGGCGAAACGGTAAAGGAACTGCGCAAGCAGCTCGCTGTCGCCCTCGATGAGCTCCTCCAGAACTGCGAGCAACACGGCGTCCGTCCGGAGAAGCCCGCCTCGGGCAGGATCCTGCTGCGAATACCACCCTAAGTTCACGGTGCCGCGCTCGTCGCTGCGCAGGCGGCGGGCAAGAGCCTGAATCAATGGGCTGCCGAAGTGATCGAAGGCGCGGCGCACTCGTGAAGCGCTGACTGGCTGGGCCGCCAGAGAGCTTCGCGCGGCCGGCGAGGCTTACGTCTGCAGCCCTCCCAGCTCCCGTCGCAGCGTATCCGACGGCCGTTCGTCAGTGCAGGATCTGCGCGTCCTCGTACACATTCACACGGCAGTCGCCGATCACGGGTGCTGCTCCCGGCTCACAAGATGCCGTAACGGGCAAACACGTCGGCAAGCTTGTCGCCACGGCGCAGGTCCTGCAGGGTGCTGCGCTCCCCCTTGACCTTCTCGAAAGCGAGCTCGAGCACCTGCTTCTCGACGGCTTGCGGCACCACGACGACGCCGTCGGCATCACCGAAGATCAGATCACCATGCGCCACCGGCACGCCGGCGCATTCGATCGGAACATCGAGCGCCATGATCTTGCCGCGGCCTTTGGAGTCGAGCGGCGCGATGCCGCCGTGGAACACCGGAAATCCCATCGCCAGGATGGGCTTGACGTCGCGCACGCAGCCGTCCATCAGGGCGCCCGCCGCGCCACGCACCTGGGCGGCGGTGGAGAGCAGTTCCCCCCAGGGCGCCACCCGCTCCGGATTCGAGCAGGCAAACACCGGGATCTCGCCCGGCTGCAGGCTGTCGATGAGCGCAATTTCCAGCTCATAGGGGTTGACGCCCTCTGCCACGTGGTAGACCTCCATGAACGCCGCCGTGCGCGCACGGCCGACCATCACGCTGGCTAGGTCCAGCGGGCGGATGCGCGAGGGCAAGGCTTGCTTGGTCACGCCACACCGGTCCAGGGAATCCGACAAGACGGCCGAGAAAAGCCCCGCCCGGATGTCAGCCAGGCTGTGGGCCGGCGCAGCGCCGGACGGACGTGCGGGTGGTTTCATGGTGGGTTGTCCTTCCACGTGGCCGTCGCTTTACGCGGATCAGTGTCCTGCTCCTGGTAACGCGGCGAGCCGGGCTCCGGCGCGCCGCCGGACGGAATGAACATCAGCACATTGCCGGGTTCTGATGTGGCACAGCGCAATGCTTTGGCGCTGTCCCCTATCTGGCCAATGGGGTAGAGCATCACCATGCCTGACGTCCGGGATGCTCCTGTCACCGATGTTCAGAGAACTCGCCACTTTCTTGCCGCTGATCGCATCCCCGGTATGGACGGTGCTGATCCTGGTCGGGGCCGCAGGGGCATGGCTCCGGGCTTGCGAGATGCCAATACCCGACAGCGCCATGGCGGTGACCAACGGCAATTGCATGAAGACGCGGCAACCACGGCCACCCGGCGACGTCTTCGACATCATCAGTTCCTGATTCAAGGTGCGAAACCGTGAAAGTCTAGCAAGTCACAATCCCGCCTTTCGGCGGATTGGCCGACAGCCCGCCGGTGCTCGAACAAGAGCGACGACACCATGCCATCCCCGGATCGACGTCGAAGCCCCCTAGCTTCGGCAGATGCAGGCTGACCGGCTTGACCATCTCGATGTCGCGCAGGTTGGTGGCGACGACGTCCGCGGCGGGACGCAGGTACCCGCGCACTTGTCTGTCCTTGGTGGTCGCGACGCAGAGGGGAACGAAGCACGGCTAGAGCCCGGTCCAACAATCCATGCTGCTGCATCAGGTTCACCTGACCAGCGTCACCGGCATGGCGGCCGCGTGAATCACCTTGGTCGCGACCGAACCCAGCACGAGAGTCCTGATCAACCCCATGCCGCGGGTTCCCATGACGACGAGGTCGCAGTTCCACTGTTGCGCGCATCGAGCGATGGTCTCGCCAGGCTCTCCTTGCTCGACGTGCAGGGTGTAGGCCAAACCGGCGGCGTCGAGCAGGACACCGGCGGACCGTGCGGCGTCGTGGCCGGCGCGCTGACTCCATTGCTCGATCACATGCTTCACGGCCCGGTCCGAATTGGCCGACCCGTCGACCGGTACGAGCAGTCGCAGCATCTTGGTTTCCTTTGAAGTCGAAGCCGGGGGCGCCATCACTTCACCAGGGTGACCGGGACGTCGACGAGGTGGATCACCTTGGTCGCGACCGAACCCAGAACGAGTGCCTTGATCAATCCCATGCCCCGCGTCCCCATCACAATGGCATCGACGCCCTCCTCCCTGGCGACCCGCGCGATCGTCTCCGCGGGATCACCGACCAACATGTGCTCCTCGCAGGCGACAGCACTCGCGTCCAGAACGTCGCGGGCGCTCTTGATCGCGTCGCGTCCCGCGCGCTCGTGAGCTGCGTTGGCCATCTCGATGGTCACGTTCACGGAAATGTCCCCGGCCAGCATGGGCGGCTGCACATTGAGCAAGTGCACCTCCGGCGCGGGCCGCCCGTCGATGAGCCGAACCAGAAACTGCGCCGCGCGGAGCGCGCTTGGCGATCCATCTACCGGCAGTAACAGCCTTTGCATGACTCGTTCTCCTGATCAGTCGGACGTGATCTCTCGCACGCGGCGCATCGGATCGGCGTCAGGCTTGCCGCGTGAAGATACGCTGCTTCCGCGATCCTCCGGGGTCCTCGGGCGACGCGGTCTCGGCGAACGCATGTCGCCGGACGTGACCGCTGCCCGTTGCGGGGCCGATGCTCGCGGTCTGGCCTGGCGCGGACTTGCGGGTCTTGACGGGGGCACTGGCTGCCATGACGCACCTCCTCCTACCGGGAACCACCGTTCGCACAGCCCATTGGACAGCCCCTTGTCCCCGATTGCTTTCACCTAGACCAAAACATCTGCCCGATGGTTGCTGCTCGGGCCCTTCCGCCGACGCCAGCCCGAGCGCAGCGACGAACCCACTGCTCGACACCCCATGGCCATCGACCTGACCTTCCACGGCGCAGCTCGGCAAGTGACCGGATCGTGTTTTCTGTTGCAGTCCGCCCGCTGCCGTTTTCTCGCGCACCGCGGGATGTTTCAAGGTCTTGCCGCCGTGGAACGCAATGTCGGGCCATTGGCATTCGACCCTCGCGAACTCGCCCTCGTCCTGCTCGCTCACGCCCATGTCGACCATGGCGGCCTGCTGCCAAGGTTGGCGGCGGATGGCTACACGGGGCCGACCCACGCGACAGCGGCAACGGCCGACTTGCTGGCGATCATGCTGCCCGACTCGGCCTATCTGCAGCAGACGGCCACCGAACGCGCCGCACGCACTCCGAGGTCGCTCGAGCAAGGGCCTGTCCGGCAGCATCTGCGACGAGGAGGCGTAGCGGCACTTCCGCTGCCGCCGTAGGTGGAGCATGAGTTCCCACGGTCGGCTCGCCCGCGTCAACCCGTGACAACCTGATCCGCTGAAGCTCGGTGCGGTTGAATGGCCCGTTCCTTGATCCGGAACATCCGGCTGTAGACAGAAACCGGAACCCCAATCGCAGGCCAAGTCACTGAGTGATCGAGTAAACTCGCTCAGCGCTCACCAGAACTTCAGACTCGGCTCTTCGCATGCTGCAGTACGGGGAGACCGCAATGTCCGCCGAAGCCACCGGTTCACCCTCGACCGTGCTCGTCACCGGCGCTTCGTCCGGCATCGGCGAAGCACTGGCGCATTGTTTTGCGCGCGACGGCCATCGCCTCGTGCTCGTTGCGCGCCGCGCATCCAGGCTGCGTAAGGTGGCGGAGTCGCTGCGCAATGAACACGGCACGCACGTCGACGTGGTGCCGACCGATCTGGCGCGACAGGGCGCGGCGGCAGCGCTGGCCGCACTGTTGCGACGCAGGCGGCGCGCCATCGACGTGCTCGTCAACAACGCCGGCGTGCTGGGGCTGGGTGCGTTCGTCGGCTCGAGCGCCGCACAGCACCTTCGGCTGATCGACCTCAACGTCTCCGGCTTGACCGACATGCTGGCCGCCTTCGTCCCCGCGATGGTCAGGCGCGGGCACGGACGCGTGCTCAATGTCGCATCGATTGCGGCGTTCGTTCCCGTGCCGGGCCTCGCGGTCTACGCAGCGAGCAAGGCCTACGTGCTGTCGCTGACCGAGTCGCTCGCGGAGGAATTGCGCGACACCGGCGTGACCATCACCGCGCTGTGTCCCGGCATCACCGCGACCGCGATGTTCGACCGGGCGATCCGGGACAACGTGCGCGTCGCAGAGCTGCCAGGCTTCGTGGTGGGCGACGTGCGCGAGGTCGCGATGGCGGGTTACCGTGCGTGCATGGCGGGCGCAACCATCACCGTGCCCGGCGCATTCAACCGCGCAGCGAGCGTGGCTGGACGTGCCACGCCGAAGTGGCTGCTGCGGCGCATCGCCGGAGCCGTCGGGCGGCGCATGACCTAAGGTCCGCTCGCACCATGCCTGCCAATGCGAACGGTAGCGCCGGGAAGCCCCTTTGCGGCGCGCGACGCTGCCAGCAGCGGACGCCCATGATCAGGCAGGCCGGGAGGCACCCCGCATGACGCCCCTCTCCGGGCTCGACGCGCTCTTCCTGCACCTGGAGACGCCCGCGACGCCGATGCACGTGGGCGCGCTGCACCTGCTCGCTGCGCCGCAAGGTGAGTCGCGCGCGTACGTCGCCGCGGTACGCCGCCACCTGGCCGCACGCCTGCATCTCTCCCCCGTCTTCACCCGCCGCCTGGCGCCCATGCCCTTCGCAATCGCCAATCCGGTCTGGGTGCACGCCGACACCCTCGACCTTCGCGCACACGTGCGTCACGTGAGGCTGCCCGCACCCGGCACGGACACGCAGCTTCGGGCGACCGTGGCGCGACTGCACGCGCGTCCACTCGAGCGCGATCGACCGCTGTGGCGTCTGCACGTGATCGAGGGACTCGCCTCGGGCGAGTTCGCGCTCTACACCAAGATTCACCATGCGACCCTCGACGGAGCGGCGAGCGTGGCGTTCGCGACCGCGCTGCTCGACACGACGCCCCGGCCGCGCGCGGTGCCGGCGAGCGAGCACCCGGCGCAAGGCGAGCATCCGGGGCTCGCGGAATTGCTGGGGGCCGCCCTCCGGATTACTGCCGCGCAGGCGGTGCGTGCGTTGCAGCGAATGCCCGACCTCGCCGGCGTGCTGGCCGCGCTCGTCGCGCGCTCCGACGCGACATCTGGCCCCGGTCGGCGTCGAGGCGCGTTCCGGTTTGCCCCGAGGACCCCGCTCAACGCCTCCATCGGCCGCGCTCGCGCGGTCGCGACGCTGTCGATCCCCCTGCAGGCGGTCCTGCGCGTCGCCGACCGCCACCAGGTGACCGTCAACGACGTGGTACTGGCAGTGGTGAGCGGCGCGCTGCGGCGTCATTTCACTTCCCGCGGCGGGCTGCCGGCCGAGCCGATGATCGCGGCAGTGCCGGTGTCGCTGCGCAAGACCGGTAATACCGATGCGACGACGCTCGCCACGATGAGCCGGATGGGACTGGCCACCGACGTGCCGGAGCCGCTCGCGCGCCTGCACGCGATCCATGCCGGCTCGGGCAGGACCAAGTCGCTGACCCGGGAACTGCGCTCGATCATCCCCACTGATTTTCCGACGCTCGGGATGCCCTGGCTGTTCGGCGCCGCCGCCGCGCTGTATGGCCGCGCCCGGCTCGCGGATCGGATCCCTCCGCTCGCGAACCTGGTGATCTCGAACTTCCCCGGCCCGACGGCGCCGCTCTACCTTGCAGGCGCACGACTGCTGACCTGGTGGCCGCTGTCGATCGTCGAGCACGGCCTCGGGGTCAACGTCACCGCGCAAAGCTACGCGGGCTCGCTCGAATTCGGCATCGTCGCCGCGCGCGACGTGCTGCGGGACACCGCTGGATTCGCCCGAGCGATGCGCGAGGCGTTCGCCGAGCTCAAGGCACTGCGCGGGCGGAGCGGGAGTGCGCCATGACGCTTGCAGCGGTTGGCGGACTCGAGCTCGACTACGAGAGCTTCGGCCACGCCGACGCGCCGTCGATCCTGCTCATCATGGGTCTCGGCATGCCGGGCGTCGCGTGGCCCGATCCGCTCGTCGACGGTCTCGTCGCCGCCGGCTTCCGGGTGATCCGCTTCGACAATCGCGACTGCGGCCACTCCGGCAAGGTGGCCGGCGCGCGCATGCCCGACCTGCGCATCGCCATCGCCCGCGCGCTCCTGCGGCGCAGGGTCATCGCTCCGTACACGCTGGACGACATGGCCGCGGACAGCGTCGGCCTGCTCGACGCGCTCGGCATCGGGCGCGCCCACATGGTCGGCGCGTCGATGGGCGGGATGATCGCGCAGAACATCGCGGCACTGCATCCGCAGCGCGTGGCGAGCCTCACGTCGATCATGTCGTCGACCGGCAACCCGAGCCCGCGCGTCGCCCTGGGCCGGCCGCGCGCGCTGCGCGCGATCCTCACGCGCCCCACGAGCACGAGCGACGTCGAGAGCCTCGTCGAGCACTACGTCCGCGTGTTCGGCGTGATCGGCAGCCCCGGCTTCGCCGTGGACGGGGAACTGCTTCGGCACAACTTGAGGCGCATCGTCAGCCGTGGCATCCACCCCGCGGGCACCGCGCGCCAACTGCTGGCGATACTCGCATCGGGAGACCGGCGGGCGCTCCTCGCGCGCATCGTCGCGCCGACGCTGGTCGTCCACGGCAGCGACGACCCCCTGCTGCCGGTGGCGGCGGGGCGCGACACGGCGCTGCACATTCCGGGTGCCCGTCTCGAGATCATCAGCGGCATGGGGCACGATCTGCCGCCGGGCGTGCAGCCGCTGCTGGTGGAGCGAATCGTCGCGCATTGCCGCGGTGCACTGCGCGCGCCAGTACCGTGAACCACGTGACGTGACCGATCGCGCCCTCGCAAGGCGTTGCGACATACTGCCGGGTCTACGACCGCCGAGTCCCCGAGTCCCCCCCACCATGACCCACCTCCCCTACGTCGATCAGCCTCCCGCCCCGCCCTACGGCACGCCGCTGTCCCTGGACGACGCCAAGCGGATTGCCGGCGCGGCCGAGTCCGCGGCCCGCGAACGAGGCTGGCCGGTCGTGATCGCCGTCTACGACAGCACCGGTCATCTTGCGCTGCTGCACAGGATGGACGACGCCCATCTCGCGAGTGTTGCGGTCGCGCAGCAGAAGGCCGAGACGGCCGTGAAGTACCGGCGCAGCACGCGTGCCTTCGAGGATGGCATTGCCGAGGGCGGTGCTGGCGTACGGGCCGTGACCTTGCCCATGGTCTGCGCGGTGGACGGGGGGTTCCCGCTGCTTCGCGACGGCAAGATCGTCGGCTCCATCGGGGTGTCCGGCATGAATCCGACGCAGGACGCCTTCGTCGCGCAGGCCGGTGCCGCAGCGCTCCGGGCCGGGGCCGGCAGCCGTGGGGCTTGAGCCCGATTAAGCTGGGCTTAAGTTTCCTGTCCTAGAATGTCCAATCGGCCTGCGACGCGTTCCGTCGCGCCCTGAACCGGCTCCAGGCCATGAACCCGTTGATCCATCCGACATCCGACCTCGACATCGGGGCGCTGCGCGGGTCTTGACACCACATCCCTTCGACGGCCGTCTTTCCGTGGTCGTACCCGTTCGCAACGAGGCCGAGAACGTCGAGCCGCTGGCCCGCGAGATCGCGGCCGCGCTCGCGGGGTTGCCTGCGTTCGAAATCGTCTACGTCGACGACGGCAGCGACGACGGTACGCACGCCGAGCTCGAGCGCATGCGCGCGTGCATACCGCAGCTTCGGCACGTGCGGCATGCCCGCAGCTGCGGCCAGAGCACCGCGATCCTGACCGGCGTGCGCAGTGCCCGCCACCCGTGGGTCGCGACGCTCGACGGCGACGGGCAAAACGACCCCGCCGACCTGCCCCGCCTGCTCGATCGCCTCGCCGCCGCGCGACCCGAGGAGAACCTGCACATGCTCGCCGGGTGGCGCGCCGCGCGGCAGGACACCTGGCTGCGCCGTTTCTCGTCACGGGTGGCGAACGGCGTGCGCTCGCGCGTGCTGCGCGATGCCACACCCGACACCGGATGCGGGTTGAAGGTCTTCGCGCGGGACACCTTTCTGCGCCTGCCGTACTTCGACCACATGCACCGTTTCCTGCCGGCGCTCGTGCAGCGGCACGGGGGGCGGGTCGAGTCCGTCGTCGTCTCGCATCGGCCGCGCACGCGTGGACGCTCGAAGTACGGCGTCCACAACCGCCTGTGGGTCGGCATCGTGGACCTCTTCGGCGTCGCCTGGCTGATGCGCCGCGCACGTCGCCCGGACGTGGTCGATGGCTAGTCATCGGGTCCGCCCGAGGGTGCTGCTGCGCGGCCTCGCGCTCCTCGCGTCGCTCGCCGCGTTGGGGTGGATCGCGCAGTGGATGCTGAACGCCCACCTGCTCTCGCGAGCAGTGGATCGACGCCGAGGTCGCCGGGCACGGCGTGGCCGGCTATGCGATGTTCGTGGGGGTCGGCGCGCTCGCCACCGCGACTCGGCTTTCCCCGGCAGGTCGTCGCGTTCCTCGGCGGCTACGGATTCGGCGCGATCGTCGGTACCGAGCTCGCGCTCGCTGCCACGCTGCTCGGCTGCGCCGGCACCTTCCTGTACGCGCGCGGGTTCGCCCGGTCACTGCTCGCACGGCGACTCGCGGGACGCGTGCGCCGGTTCGACGAGTTCGTCGGCCTGCACCCGTTCCAGATGACGATGATCGTGCGCCTCCTGCCCGTTGGCAGCAATGTCCTGACCAACCTCATCGCCGGCGTGTCACGCGTGCGTCCCACACCCTTCCTCGCCGGGTCCGCCGTGGGTTACCTGCCGCAGACGCTCGCGTTTGCGCTCGCGGGCAGCGGCGTCGCCATCGCTCCTGTGTTCGAGCTCGTGCTCGGTGCGGCGCTGTTCGTCGCCTCCGCGCTCCTCGGCATCGCGCTGTACCGGCGGCATCGCCACGGTGCGGCGCTCGAGGAGGCGATCGACGACGCGCTGGAGCACGGCGAACTCGCTCGCAAGGACGTCCTCTGACAGAGGTTGCTCCGTCCGCGCGCGGCGGACTGCGGATCGGCCGCGGCGCGTTCTGGCGCGCGCTCCTCCTCGCGCTCCTCACGCTCGCCGCACTGGCGAGCCGTACCGCGGTGCCGGTCGACGAGACGCGCTATCTCGCGGTCGCGTGGGAAATGTGGCAGCGCGGCGATTTCCTCGTGCCGTTCCGGAACGGCGAGGCGTACAGCCACAAGCCGCCCCTGCTGTTCTGGCTGTTCCACGCCGGATGGGCGGTCTTCGGCGTCAACGACCTCTGGCCGAGGCTCATCCCGCCGCTGCTGGCACTGGCGACGCTCGGCGTGACGACGCGCATCGCGTCCGCGCTCTGGCCCGACGCGCCCTGGCGGGCGGAACGGTCGGCGTGGATCCTGCTCGGCTGCCTCGTCTTCGCCATCTTCGCCGGCATGGTCATGTTCGACATGCTGCTCGCGCTGTGCGTGTCGATCGGCGTGCTCGGACTGGCGCTGGCGCCGCACGCACCGGGCCGCGGCTTCGCGCTGCTCGCCGTGGCCATCGGTGGTGGCGTGCTCGCCAAGGGACCCGCGGTGCTGCTGCACCTCCTCCCGGCCGCGCTCCTCGCGCCGTGGTGGCTCAAGGAGCGGACGGTGCCATGGCGGCGCTGGTACGCCGGCGTTGTGCTCGCGCTGCTCGGCGGCGCGGCCATCGCGCTCGCCTGGGCGATTCCCGCCGGCCTTCGCGGCGGCGAGGACTATCGCAACGCGATCTTCTGGGGCCAGACGGCGAACCGGATGGTCGACTCGTTCGCGCACCAGCGGCCGATCTGGTGGTATGTCGCGCTGCTGCCGATCCTGGCCGCGCCGTGGATCCTGTGGTTGCCGTTCTGGCGCGGCCTGCGCACCGGTCGCTCCTCGCCGATCGTGGCGGCCGGCTGGCGCTCACGCTTGCGCTCGTGACGTTCGTCGCATTCTCGCTGGTGAGCGGCAAGCAGGTGCACTACCTGGTGCCGCAGTTCCCCGCGTTCGCGCTGATCGTTGCCCTTGCGCTCGACCGGCCGCAGCCGGCAACCCGCCCGTGGCTCGCGAGCCTCGGGCTCGCGTCGCTCGGCGTCGCCGTGATCGCGCTGCCGCACCTGAAGCTGCCGCCGACGGTGCGTGGCGCTGCACGCGGTCGCGCCGGCGTGGAGTGCGGCATTCGTGGCGCTCGCCGTCTGGCTCGCGTGGTCGCCACGCCCCCCCGAACGACAGGTGCCGCGGATGGCTTTCGCGTCGGTGTTGATGGTGGCGTTGGCGCACCTGGTGTTCGTGCGCCCGCTCAGTCCCGCCTACGACGTGCGGCCGCTGGCGCGCAAGATCACCGAGCTGCAGGCGGCAGGCCGGCCGGTCGGCCACGATGGCGTGTACCACGCGCAGTACCAGTTTGCCGGCCGGCTCGCCAAGCCCATCGAGGAACTGTCGAGCCATGTCGAGGCGGAGCGCTTTGTCGCAGCCCACCCCGACGCGGCGATCGTGCTCTACTTTCGTCCGCCGTTCGATCCGGCACCGCTGGGTCCGTTGGCGATGCAACGCTTTCGCGGTCGCATCGCCGCGGTGTTCGATGCGCAGGCCGCGCTCGCACTGCTCGCCAAAGCCGAAGCGGAGTCCGAGCCCGATCCGGAGCGAAGCGCGGTCGAGAAAGCGCGCCCCCGTCCTCCGCGCTGACCGCGAAAAGTTGCGACAGTGCCAGCGGCGCGGCAGCGGGTCACGGCCCGGCCGAGTGCGCGTTTGCCACAGGCGATGGGCGACGTGCGTGGACGGGCTTGAAACTTTGCCGCGGCCGGCGTAGCCTGAATTCGACGGTGGTTCCTCGATCGGTGCTCGCGGGTGGGGCAGCAGTCGTGGGTGTCGGTTTTCGCGGGCATGATGGCCCGCAACCGGATGCTCTCCCCGGTTCGCGACCGCGAGGCAGCGCCGATGTTGCAGCCACGACGACCGGGAGGCGCACTATCGATGACGCTCATCACAGTCTGGCCTCGAAGCCGGTGACCCAAGGCCGGCACGCGTTGCGGTGACGCAACGAAATGAAGCCACGTGCAAGTGGCGATCCTGTGAAGCCCCGCGATCCTCGCGGGGCTTTGCATTGGTGGTCCCGGGTAAGCCTTAGCGCCTGAAGTCGCGAAAGCCGTCCACGCGCGCGAGATCCGCCTTCACCTGGTCGCAGCTGCGCTCATAGACGATCTCGCGACCCATCGCATTGCCGGCGTAGGCCTGGCGATTGCGCGTGGGAGTGAGATCGCACCGCACGCTGTGCACCCCTTCGCCGAGCACGACCTGAATCGCTTCCGGTCGCTTGCTGTACACGACGACGTCGAGCACCTGGCCACTGCTCGTGACGCGCACCGGGATCTTTTCAATGCTCATCGGACCATCCGTTCCGTCGGGGGCGGGCGACCGCACCGCCCGAAGCCCACCATTGGGCCCCGTCTACGTCCCCGGACGTAGACAGTCTACCCGCCGGAAGCCGATCCATGCCGCGTCGGTCGATGTCGTGCCAAACGCGGCGCTGCCGAGCTCCGGACGGAGCGGCCGGCGGCGACGACTTCAGAAGGCGCCGGGGTGGTTGGTGATGATCCAGAGCAGTCCGCTCAGCGTGAAGAACGATGCCACCGTGGCGACCAGCATGGACGCTGCACCGACGCCCTCGTGGCCGTACGCCTGCGCGAAGATCGGGTAGATGCCCATCATCGGCACCGCCGCCGTCAGCACCAACGCCGCCCGCAACGACGGATCGAGCGCGGGCATGCCAAGCGCCGGCACTGCGAACACCGCGAGCCCCACCGCCAGCGGATGCAGGATCAGCTTGCCGATGACGATCGGCACGACCTGTCGTCCCAGCCCGCGCGTCGGCATTGCCACCAGCGTGCCGCCGATGACGAACAGCGAGAGGGCGCTGCTCGACAGCGCGAACAGGTCGACCGTCCGCGCCACGGCTGCGGGAAGCCTCCAACCCAGCGCGGACATGACGATGCCGCCGGCGATTGCGATGAGCAGCGGATTGGCTGCGAGTCGCGCGAGCGACTTTCCCACCACCGTGTGCCAGCGGCCCCGTGCGCCCCGGCCACGCTCGGCCAGCAGCAGCACGAGCGGAATGAGCACGAGGTTCTCAACCATCATGTTGAGCGCGAGCACCACGCCCGCCACGGACGGCAGTGCGAGGAGCACGATCGGGTAGCCGATGAAGCCGGTATTGGCGCACGACATGCCCATCGCGACGATGCTGCTGCCCGCCGGATCGAGTCGCGCGATGCGGTGGCCCCAGACATAGCCGGCGCCCAGCAGTACGAGCGAGCCCGCAAGGTAGGCAAGAAGATAGCTGCCGTTCAGCACGTCGCCGATCGGGCGCTGCGACAGCGCGTTGAAGATCAGCGCCGGCAGCGCAATGTTGACGACGTACTTGCCGAACACGCGCATGTCGGACTTGGCGAACAGCCCGGCTCGGGTCGTCGCAAAGCCGAGCAGCGCGACGAGGAAGATCGGACCGGTGATGGCGAGGACGTCGAGCATTCGAGTACTACGCGCAGCAGCGACGACGGTGCGCGCCGCCTTCAGGTTCCTGGTCGCGAAGCACGCATTATCCCGGCACCCGACGCGGTTGTCGCGCGCGGCTCGCCCCGATGCGGCCGCGGGTTTTCCTGATGTCCCATCCACGGTATAGTCGCTCTCGAGAGCCCGTCGACGAAGGCTCTGCCGTTGCGCCGCACCCGCCCGACCATGGGCATCGCGTCGCCGCGGCGCCCGAATGCGGCGACGTGCATGCGTTGCCGGTCCTCGGCTCGCGCCCGCGGGGTGCGGCCTCCATCCCTTCGACGGAGATCGCCGCGCATGCGCCTGTCACTTCGCTTTCTGGTCCCGTTGCTCCTCGCGCTCGGCGTGTTCGCCTGGGCCGCGGTGCCGCTCACCGACGCGCTGATGCTGCGCTGGTTCGTGCGCGACCTCGACATCCGCGCGAACCTGATCGCGAACACGGTGCACGAGCCGCTCGGCGAGCTGGTCGCCAGCGGCTCGACCATCAGCGTGGCCCGCTACCTGAGCCGCATCGCGCAGGACGAGCGCATCTACGCGGCCGCGCTGTGCCGGCCGGGACTGCCGCTGCCGGTCGCGACGAAGGACTATCCCGCGGACCTGCGCTGCGACGGACTTGCCGAGTATTCCGCAGCCGACGGCAAGCACGTGCTGGACATCCCGACCGGTCCGCTGCACGTCGCCGCGCAGGCCATCGAGGTGCCCGACGGGACGAAGGCCACGCTGGTGCTGGTCCACGACATGCGCTTCGTGCAGCGGCGCAGCGACGAGACCAGGCGCTACCTGTTCTACTTCTTCGTCGCGCTCGCCGCGAGCGTCGCGCTGATCACCACGGTGATCGCGCAGCTCTCCTGGCGGGGATGGGTGCACGGGCTGCGCGCGCTGCTGCGCGGCGAGGGTCTGCTGCGGCCGGCGAGCATGATGGCCGTCCCGGAGCTGCGCCCGATCGCGCGCGACGTGAAGGCGCTGATCCGCGAGCTCGAGGCCCGCTACCGCCCGCGCGACGAGGAGCAGCTCGCCTGGAACGCCCAGACGCTGCGCTCGGTGCTCGAGGGCGAGCTCAAGGGCCACGAGGTCATCGTCGTCTCCAACCGCGAGCCCTACATCCACGTGCGCGACGGCGACTCGGTGCGGGTGCAGCGGCCGGCAAGCGGCCTCGTCACCGCGCTCGAGCCGGTGATGCGGGCGTGCTCCGGGACGTGGATCGCGCACGGCAGCGGCTCGGCCGACCGCGACGTCGTCGACGCGCACGACCGCATCGCCGTGCCGCCCGACGACCCGGCCTACCAGCTGCGCAGGATCTGGCTCACGCCGGACGAGGAGGACGGCTACTACAGCGGCTTCGCCAACGAGGGCCTGTGGCCGCTGTGCCACATCGCGCACGTGCGGCCGACGTTCCGTTCCTCGGACTTCGAAGCCTACCGCAAGGTCAACGCGCGCTTCGCCGATGCCGTGGTCGCCGAGGCGCGCTCGAAGGACCCGATCGTGCTCGTGCAGGACTACCACTTCGCGCTGCTGCCGCGGATGATCCGCGAGCGCCTGCCGCGCGCGACGATCATCGCCTTCTGGCACATCCCGTGGCCCAACCCCGAGGCGTTCGCGATCTGCCCGTGGCGCGACGAGCTCCTCGACGGCATGCTCGGCAGCAGCATCCTCGGCTTCCACACCCAGTTCCACTGCAACAACTTCCTCGACACCGTCGACCGGCTGCTCGAGGCGCGCGTGGACCGCGAGACGTTCACCGTACGCTTCCGCGGCCACTACACGGCCGTCAACCGTTATCCGATCTCGATCGAGTGGCCACCGCAGGCGCTCGCGACGCAGAAGGATGTCGCGTCGGCGCGGCGCGACGTGCGGGCACGGCTCGAGCTGCCGCCCGACCACGCGCTTGGCATCGGCATCGAGCGGCTCGACTACACGAAAGGCATCCTGGAGCGCTTCCGGGCCGTCGGCCGGCTGCTCGCGCTGGAGCCGCAGTGGGTGGGCAGGTTCACGTTCGTGCAGATCGCCGCGCCGACGCGCGGCATGATCGGCGACTACCGAGACTACGCCGAACGGGTGCGCGCCGTCGCGGACGAGATCAACGCGCGCTTCGCCAAGGCCGCGCATCCGCCGATCATCCTGCTCGCCGAGCACCACGAGCCCGACTCGGTCTACGAGCACTTCCGCGCCGCAGACGTGTGCTTCGTGTCGAGCCTCCACGACGGCATGAATCTCGTCGCCAAGGAGTTCGTGGCGTCGCGCGACGACGAGCGCGGCGTGCTGGTGCTCTCGCAGTTCGCCGGCGCCTCGCGCGAGCTCCCCGAGGCGCTGATCGTCAATCCCTACGACGCCGACCAGTGCGCCGCAGCGCTGCACCTCGCCCTGACGATGCCCGCCGACGAGCAGCGCGCGCGCATGCGCCTGATGCGAGGCCTGGTGCGCGAGTTCAATGTGTTCCGCTGGGCGGGCCGCATGCTGATCGACGCGGCGGCGATGCGGGAGCGTTCCGCGCTGCGTCGCTTCGCGCGCGAGCGCGAGCCCCTGGAGTCGGCGTGACTGTGCGGCCGCCGCGACTGTCCGCCCTGCGCGCACTCGGCAACCGGCTCATGCGGCGCCCGCCGCCCGCGTTGTCGCCGCATTGCGCGCTGTTCCTCGACATCGACGGTACGCTGCTGGAGCTCGCCGAGCGTCCGGAGGCGGCGCGTCCGGATCGGGCAGTGCGCGAGCTCCTGCCGGCGTTCGGCCACGCGCTCGACGGCGCGCTGGCGCTCGTCACCGGCCGCGGCATCTCGGACGTCGACCGGCTCTTCCCCGGGCTCGCGATGCCGGTCGCGGGACAGCACGGGGCGGAGCGGCGCAACGCGCAAGGTACCGTGCACATCCATGCCCCCGCTCCGCAGACGCTGGCGCGCCTGCGCGCGATGTTCACCACGTTCGCGAGCGCCCACCCGGGGCTGCTGCTCGAGGACAAGGGCCACTCGCTGGCGATTCACTACCGCCAGGCGCCGGAGCTCGCGGCCCTGGTGCGCCGCGCGGTACGCGAGGGCGTCGAGTCGACGGGCACCACCGGCTACGAGTTGCAGCCCGGCAAGTGCCTGCTGGAGCTTCGTCCCGAGGGCCGCGACAAGGGCGCGGCGATTCGGGACTTCATGGGCGAAGTGCCCTTCCGCGGCCGCTTCCCGGTGTTCGTCGGCGACGACCGTGGCGACGAACACGGATTCGCCATGGTCGACGCGCTCGGCGGCTGGTCGGTCAAGGTGGGAAGGGGACGCTCGCGCGCGCGGTTCCGGCTCGAGGACGTCTCGGCGGTGCGCCGCTGGCTCGCGGAGTCGCTCGCCGACATCACTGCCGTGGAGACGACGTCGTGACGCGAACGCTGGAACTGGCACTGATCGGCAACGGCCGCATCGGACTCCTCGTCGATGCCGAGGCAACGGTCGTCTGGGGCTGCTACCCCGCGCTCGACGGCGATCCGATGTTCTGTGCGCTCCTCGACACCGCGCCGCCGCCGGACGCACGGGGCGTGTTCGCCGTGGAGATGGCGGACGCGGTTTCGTTCGAGCAGGACTACGTCGCCAACACCGCCGTGCTCGTCACCACGATCACGGACGCATCCGGCAGCGTCGTCGAGATCACCGACTGCGTCCCGCGCTTCCGCCAGTACGGCCGCGTGTTCCAGCCCGTGACGCTGGTGCGGCGGGTCCGGCGGCTCGCCGGCAGTCCGCGGATCACGGTGCGCCTGCGGCCGGCTGCGAATCACGGTGCCGACGTGCCCGCGGTCACGATGGGCAGTCACCACATCCGCTACGTCGGCACCTCGCACACGCTGCGGCTCACCACCGACGCATCGACCACCGCGATCCGGGAGGAACGGCCGTTCTTCGTCGAGGATGCGGTGACGCTCGTGCTCGGCCCCGACGAGCCGGTCAATGAGGCCGTCGCCGGGATGGGCAGGCACTTCATCGAGGAGACGATCGCCTGGTGGCGCGATTGGGTGCGGCGGCTCGCGATACCGTTCGAGTGGCAGGCGGCGGTGATCCGTGCCGCGATCGCGTTGCAGCTCAACCACTTCGACGACACCGGCGCGATCGTCGCGGCGATGACGACCTCGATTCCCGAGTCCGACGGGTCGGGCCGCAACTGGGACTATCGCTACTGCTGGCTGCGCGACGCGTACTTCGTCGTCGACGCGCTGAACCGCCTCAACGCCACCGAGACCATGGAGGGCTACCTGCGCTACGTCGTGAACGCGACCGCCGGCAGCGCCGACGGCTCGCTCCAGCCCGTCTACGCGATCGACGGCAAGGCGTCGCTCACCGAGCGCACCGTCGCGTCGCTGCCGGGCTACCGCGGCATGGGTCCGGTTCGCATCGGCAATGACGCCTGGCGGCAGACGCAGCACGACGTCTATGGATCGGCGGTGCTCGCCGCGACGCACGTCTTCTTCGACGAGCGGCTCGCGCGCAAGGGCGACGTCGCGCTGTTCGAGCGCCTCGAGCGCTTCGGCCGGCGCGCCGCGGCCCTGTTCGACCAGCCCGACGCGGGGTTGTGGGAGTTGCGCGGCAACGCGCGCGTCCACACCTTTTCCGCGGTGATGTGCTGGTGCGCGTGCGATCGCCTCGCCCGCATCGCCGATCGGCTCGGCCTGCCCGCGCGGGGGGCCGCCTGGCGTGGCGAGGCCGCGCGCATCGAGGCCTTCGTCAGCGCCCACTGCTTCAATGCGGAGCGCGGCACCTTCGTTGCCGTGGTCGGCGGCGAGGAGCTCGATGCGAGCCTGCTGCTGCTCGCAGACCTGGGCTTCGTCGACGCCGCGGATCCGCGCTTCGACGCCACCGTGCGGGCGATCGAGCGCGAACTGATCCGCGGCGGCTACGTGTTCCGCTACGTCGAGCGCGACGACTTCGGCGAGCCGGAGAACGCGTTCCTCGTCTGCACGTTCTGGTACGTGAACGCGCTGGCGGCGACCGGTCGCCGCGACGAGGCCCGGGCGGTGTTCGAACGCCTGCTCGCTCGCCGCACGCGCCACGGCCTGTACGCCGAGCACCTCGATCCCGTCACGGGAGAACCCTGGGGCAACTTCGTGCAGACCTACAGCATGGTGGGGCTGATCACCGCCGCGATCCGCCTGTCGAAGCCCTGGGACGAGGCGTTCTAGCGACGCCGCATGCCAATGCGGGCTGGCCCGCTACCCGCCCGCTGAACCCGCCGCGGCCGCACGCGCCTGCGCGATCGCCTCGCGCATCGCCTCGCGCGGTTGCGCGCCGGAGAGCCCCACCCTGCCGTCGAAGATGAAGAACGGAACGCCGCTGATGCCGAGCGCGCGCACGCGCGCCTCGGCGTCGGCGATCTCGTCGGCGCCGAGCCCGGACTCGAGCCACACGCGCGCCGCTTCCGCGTCGAAGCCCGCCTCGGCGGCAAGCGCCGCCAGCGTATCGCGGTCCCCCACGTACCGGCCTTCCTGGAAGTAGGCGCGAAACAGCCGCTCGACCAGCGGTCCCGCATCGCCGCGTGACTGTGCCCAGGCGATCAGGCGATGCGCGTCGCGCGTGTTGGGCTGGCGCACAATCGCGTCGAAGTCGAAGTCGAGGCCCGCGCGCAAGCCGGCCTCGCGAACGCGCGCGTAGATCTCCGCGGCCCGCGCCGGCCCGCCGAACTTGGCCTCGAGGTAACCCTTGCGGTCCACGCCCTCGGCCGGCAGGTCCGGGTTGAGCTCGAACGGATGCCAGCGTACCTTCGCGCCGGCGGCCTCGGGCAGGCCGGCGAGCGCGGCCTCCAGGTGGCGCTTGCCGATGAAGCACCAGGGACACACGACGTCGGAGACGACGTCGATCACCAGCGGGTCGGGTGGCGCATTCATGTGCCGATATTAGGCGGAAAATAGGGTCAGACTCCAATTCCCGGCAACGACGGCACCATGGCGGGAACCTGCTTTTCGGGAACTGGAGTCTGACCCTATTTTCCGCCCATGCGCTTCGACATCGCCTGCCGCGTCGTCGACAACTATGGCGATGCGGGAGTTGCCCTGCGCCTCGCGCGCACCCTCGTCACCGAGCACGATGCCGCCGTCACCCTGTGGATCGACGACCGCCGCGTGCTCACGCGCATCGCGCCGGGACTCGACGCCACGTCGCCCGACACCGCCTGCGACGGCCTCCGCGTGCGCGCACTGGAATCGACCACCGCGCCGGAGCCGTCCACGGACGTGATCGTCGAGGCCTTCGGGTGCGGGCTGCCCGACGCGTGGCTCGATGCGATGCAGGCGGCGCCGCGCGCGCCGGTATGGATCAACCTCGAGTACCTCTCCGCCGAGCGCTGGGTCGACGGCGCGCACGGACTGCCCTCGCGGCATCCTTCCCGTCCGCTCACCCGCTGGTTCTTCTTCCCGGGATTCACGGCGAAGACCGGGGGCTGCTGCGCGAGCGCGGGCTCGCCGAGGCGCGCGATGCCCGCGGCAACGACCTCGATGCACGCACGGCGCCGTGGACGTCGCTCGGGCTCGCTCCGCCGCCCGACGACGCGCTCACCGTGAGCCTGTTCTGCTACCCGAACGACGCGCTGCCGGCGCTGTTCGACGCGTGGGCGAACGACGACGCGCCGGTCGCGTGCCTCGTTCCGGACGGCGTGGCCACGGCGGCAATCGACCGCTTCCTGCACGGCGCCCTGCCGCGTCCGGGCGGCGTCGCGCGCGCGGGCAACCTCGCCCTCGCCGTGGTGCCCTTCGTCGACCAGGCAGTCTTCGACCGTCGGCTGCGGGCCTCTGACCTCGACATCGTCCGCGGCGAAGATTCGTTCGTGCGCGCGCTGTGGGCCGCGCAGCCGTTGGCGTGGCACGCCTACCCCCAGCCCGAGGGCGCGCATCGCGCGAAGCTCGCGGCCTTCGCCGATCGTTACTGCGCCACGCTGGACGCGGCCACCGGCAGTGCATGGCGAGCGTTCCAGGACGCGTTCAACGCCGGCGACGGGCCGGCGCTCGCCGCGGCCTGGAGCCCGTTGAAACGTGCGCTGCCCGCACTCGGCACGCACGCGCGGCGCTGGGCCGGCGAGCTCGCCCGGCTGCCGGATCTCACCAGCCAACTTGTTGATTTTTGCCGGGTTCGGCTATAATTATCGGTTCCCCGAATTTGCTTTCCGGACCGCCCGGCCGTGCGGGCGCCGTGCCCGCCGAGCCCTTGGGGCCGGAACTGCCCAGAAACCTCAGGAATCGCCATGAAAACCGCACAGGAAGTCCGCGCCGGCAACGTGATCATGATCGGCAAGGATCCGATGGTCGTGCAGAAGGCCGAGTTCTCGAAATCCGGCCGCAACGCCTCGGTCGTGAAGATGAAGCTCAAGAACCTGCTCTCGGGCAGCCCGACCGAGACCATCTACCGCGCCGACGAGAAGTTCGAGACGATCCAGCTCGAGAAGAAGGATGCGACCTACTCGTACTTCGCCGACCCGATGTACGTGTTCATGGACACCGACTTCAACCAGTACGAGGTCGAGGCGGACAACATGGGCGACGCGCTCCACTATCTCGAGGACGGCATGCCCTGCGAGATCACGTTCTACGACGGCCGCGCCATCTCCGTCGAAATGCCCAACAGCTTCGTGCGCGAGGTGATCTACACCGAGCCCGCGGTCAAGGGCGACACCTCCGGCAAGGTGATGAAGCCGGCGAAGCTCGCCACCGGATTCGAGGTCGCGGTGCCGCTGTTCGTCAGCACCGGCGACCGGATCGAGGTCGACACCCGCACCGGCGAATACCGGCGTCGCGTCTGACCGGCTGCCGCCTTCCCCTGCAACGGGCGCCTCGACGGCGCCCGTTGTCATTCCGGCGGCCGGTTCCCGTAACGACCCCTGCCGCTGGTCCTCGGAGTGTGGCCGGCTGTCGTCTTGCACCGCAACACGGCCTTCGGGATGGGCCGTCGCAGCCATCGGGTCGGTGGCGGATTGATCACGATCAATCGCGACGGCACCGGGTGCAGGTAGGGTCGCGCCTAGTGCGTAGGTCGGGTCCCGCCCGGGAACCCGTCGCGCGAATCCTCTGACATCGAAAGCGAAACTGCCATGTTCGACCGCCCAGTCCGGTCCGTGATGCGGCGCCGGAACGTCATCACGGCGACGCCGGACACCACCGTCCGGAAGGCGGCGTCCATGATGGCCGGCCGCAACGTCGGTGCGGTGATGATCGTCGACGGCGAAGCGCTGGTCGGCATTCTCACCGAGCGCGACGTCGTGTTCCGGGTCGTCGCCCCGGGACTCGATCCGGCAACGACTGCCGTCGTCGTCGTGATGACCCCGAATCCGCACACCACCAGCCCGGACGTGCCGTTCGGCGCCGCGCTCGCCGTGATGCACGAAAAGGGCTTCCGGCACATGCCGGTGATCGAGAACGGCAAGCCGGTCGGCATCGTTTCGGCACGCAGCGCGATGGATCCCGAACTCGAGGACTTCGCCGCCGAGGCACTGCGTCGCGAGCACTACCGCGCCCAGCACGGCTGACGGTCCACGCGTCGTTGCGTCGCGACTTCAGCGCAGCGCGAAATCGACCCGCCGGGGCGGCGCCTTTGCCGGCGCGTCCCCTGCCTTGGGGGCCACCAGGAACACCCGCTCGGCCGGGATGCCGCGCGCGACGAGCGCGTCCTTCGCCGCCCGCGCGCGCTGCAGCGCGAGATCCTGCACCGCCGCCGCCGGCGGCGCGAAGTGTTTCGCGAGCATCGCCTCCATCTCGGCCGCCGGCACCTCGGCGAGTGCGCCGGCGGCATCGCGCGGCCGGCCGTCGATCGCCGTGTTGCGGTAGAGCCAGGCCACCCACCGCGCCCGCTCCTCGGGCGCGAGCTTGATCGCGTCGGCGCCCGGAACTTCGTCCGGCGTGCCGGCGACCGCGGCGAACTTGATCTCGCGCAGCTCTTTCTCGAGCGCGGCGCGCGCGAGTCCGTCGGCGTCGCTGGCCGCATCCACGCGGCCGGTCACGTCCACCTTGAGTGCGGGGCGGCTGGCGAGTGCCTTGGCGAGCCGCTCGACGCGCGCCGCCGCCTCGCCCTCGACGGCTGCGCTGCCCGCGGCGAATTCGAGCAGCGCGAGGTCCTCGCCGCCCGCCGCGCCCCCCGCACCGCCCGCGATCGACGACAGCAGCGCGAACGGCGCCGTGGCTGCCCTGGTGAGCAGGTTGACGATCACCTTGACGACGATCGCGAACACCGAGAACTGCGGGTCGTCGAGCGTGCCGCTGATCGGGATGTCGAGGTCGATGACCCCGTTCGCATCCTTGAGCAGCGACACCGCGAAGAGCACCGGCAGCTTCGTCGCGTCGGGACTGTCGACCTTGTCGCCGAAAGTGAGCTGGTCGAGCACCAGCCGGTTCTTCGCATCGAGCTTGCGGTTCTCGACCTTGTAGTCGACGTCGAAGTTCATCTTGCCGCGGCTGATGCCGTAGCCCGCGTACTTGGCGGAGTAGGGCGACAGCGGCGGCAGCTCGATGTCGCGCGCCTTGCCGGAGATGCGGAACGACAGGTCGCGCGCAAACGGCTGCAGCTCGCCGTGGATCTCGACCGGCGCGGCGTCGTCGACCTTCGCCGTCACGTCGATCACGCCGGCCTGGGCGGGCGACATCGCGGAAACCGTCCCCGCAACGCTGGTGAGGTTCGCGCTGTAGTTCGGCCGGACGAAGAAGTCGCTGAACACCACGTTGCCGTTCGAGAGCGTGATGCGCCCGAGCGACAGCGGCAGGCTGCCGTCGCTCGCGCGCCGCAGCGTCTTGCCGGCCGCCGCGGCCGCGCTGCCGAACGCGCTCGTGGTGCCGGCCAGCGCGCCCCCGCGTCGCGTGCGGCTCTGCGGTACCGCGGACGGCGCGGCGGCGGGGCCCGGTGCCGCCTCGTCGCCGCGCGCGATCTTCGCCAGGTTGAGCGTGCCGTCGGCGTAGACGATCACGCGCGCGTAAAAGTCGTCGAGCGCGATGCCCTCCATCGACAGCTCGAACGGATCGAGGTTGGCGCGCGCTCCTTCGAGGCGCAGCGAGCGCCAGGCGAGCAGCTTGTTGCCGGTCGGGGCATCGTTCGCGCCGAAGTCCTCGAGCGCGAGGTTGCCCGTCCACTTGACGCGCGCCGGCGCGTCGTGCGGAAACGCGGCGTCGAGCGTGCCGCGCGCGCTCGCGGTGCCGCCGGCGAGCTCGAGCGCGAGGCCGCGTTCGACGTATGCCCGGAACGGCATCAGCGCGATCCGCGACGCGTCCACCGAGAGCGTGGCCGCCACCGGGTTCGTGCCGAACGGGCCCTTCGCCCTGACGCGGCCGGTGCGATTGACGCGCGCGGCGAGGTCGACCGTTGCCTTCGCGCCAGGTGCATTGCTGGCGTCCGCCGCGGTGACGTTCACCTCGTCGAAGCGCAGCTCGATCGGCGACGGGCCGTGGAGGTCGCGGAAGCGCACTTCGCCCCGGGCGGTGGCGACGCGCCGGACGAGGAACTGCCACGCCCGCCCGGCGTCCGCCTCTGCCGCGGCCCCCGACGCGCGATCGGCGCGCAACAGCCGCGCGTAGTTCCACGTCCCGTCGCGGTCGCGGCGCAGGTCGGCGAACAGCTTCTCCGCGGTGGCGTCGTCGATCGTCACCACGCGCTTCGCGGTGTCGAGCGCGACGCCTGCGAATGCGATGCCGGCCGATCGCCACAGCGGCTCGCGTTCGCCGCGCTGCGCGAGCGCCACGTCGGTGAGGGCGCCCTTGCCGCCGGCGATCCTCACGCCGCCCGGCGCGATCTCGAACGACGCCGCGAAGTCCGCCCGGCCACGCTGGATCTCGACGTCGAGGATCTCCGCGACGTAGGGGTAGAGCCGCGCGAGACTCGCGTTGCCGGTCGAGAACGTGCCGGCGACGGTGAACGGCGAGAGAGCCACCTCGCCCTTCAACTCGCCGCGCGCGCCGTCGTCGACGTCGAGCTTGAACTCGACCGGGCCCTTGGCACCCGGCGCGTTCGAGAGCGAGGACGCGCGTCCGGTGAAGTTGGCGATCCCCGCGCGATACGGCGGGGTGACGCTGCCATCCTCGATCGTCGCCCGTCCGTTGGCGACGCTCACGGCGGCGATCGAAACCGTCCAGGGCGCGGCGGACGGCGCAGGCTGCGCTCGTTCGACGAAGTCGCCGGCCAGCTCGAACGCGCCATTACCGAGGCGGCGCACCGCCACCGCGGGACCCTCGACGCCCACCGACGCGATCCGGAGCTCGCTCGCCGCGACGTCGAGCCGCTCGATCGAGATGTCGGTGCGGGCCACGGCAGCGAGCGGCGCACCGTCGGGACGGCGCACGTCCAGCGCCGCGAGGCTCGCGTCGCCGTCCAGCCACCACGACGGCGCGCCCCCCGGCGGCTGCGCGAAGTGCAGCTTGAGACGCGTGGTGAGCTTGCCGTCGTGCACGGCGAGGCGCAGCCGCACCGGCAGGTACTGCACGTACTGCGCGACCGGCAGGCTGTCGATGTCGATGTCGAGGACGGCGCGCCGCTCGGCGGCGAACGGCGTCGCCCGGCCCTCGAGGCCGAACGGCGTCCCGTTCACCGTGCCCTTGAGCTTCGGCTCGACGTTGATCTCGACTTCGTAGGGCAGCGTCGACAGGAACGGCACGCCGACCTCGAGCCCCGCGACGGCATGCGCCCGGCGCACCGGCCGGTCGTCGAAGTCGATGCGCCCCTCGTGCACTTCGATGTTGTTGAGCGAGTACTTCGCCGGCGGCTCGGTGCGCGGCGCGGTCCACTTCTCGATCAGGTCGGAGACGCTGTAGCGGCTCACGTCGAGCCGCGCGACGCGCAGATGCGGGCGAACGACCTTCAGCGCGTCGAGCACCGGCGCGAACGTCGTGAGCGAGGCGATCGACAAGTCCGCGTCGATCGCCTCGACGGTCAGCGCAAGCGACGGTCCTTCCGGCTCCCGCACGGCGATCCCGTGCACGGTGGCGGCCAGCGCGAACGGACGCACCTCGACGCGCTCGACCGTCGTTGTCCGCGCGAGCTCGCGGGACAGGATCGCCTCGAGCTTCGACTTGGCGATACCCGGCGCTACCCAGTAGCCGAGGATCGCGTACAGCGCGACCGCCGCGACCACGACGGCGACGGCGACGAGGAGCCAGCGCACAAGGCGCGACGGCACGGACGGGGGCATCGGCACCGCCAAGTCCTTCCTGGAGATGAACGATGCATCCAGTCTACCGCTTGTCCGCGAGCGGTGCGATGAGGCGCATGGCACATCCGTGTGACGCAGCGCTGCATTCCGGTGGCGTCCTGACATGTCGCAAAACGGACACGTGCTGCGCATCCGTCGACCCGCGCGGCGATCCGGACGTGAGCCTCGGCGCATGCACCGACCCGTGCTCCCGCGACTCTGCGTCAAGTCACGTTCGTTGCAGGGTCTCATTGACGCAGATCATCAATGGCGCTGCCGAATACTCGCAGCATGGCTGTTGAACGGACGGCCCGCAGCTCGGGACAAGGGCCGGTCCGAGCCCAGGACAGGGGACTACGAACATGCTCGCCCAACACACTCCGCAGGCTGCTTCCACGACCACGTCGACGGTCAGTACCACCCCGCGCGAATCGCGTGCATCGGGGTGGCGCATCTTCGACGAAGCCGACGAGCTGGCGCGCTCCATCCAGGGCGCGCAGCTGCGCATCACGCCCAAGGAACGCGCCCCGGGAGCCTGGGCGCTGATGCCCCTCGCGCTCGAGCGCGGCTTCGTGCAGTTCGTCGACGAGCCGTGCGCGGCGCTGACGCACGGCGTGATCTCCCGCGACGTCGCGGGCTTCGGCGTGGCGCTCGCGAGCGCCGGCGGCTACCGCATGAACGGTCATCCGGTGTCCGGCAACGTGTTCGCGATGTTCGGGCCGGGGGCCGCGCACTTCGCCTCGTCGTCGGGACCCACGCGCTGGGCGGCCGTATCGTTCGCGCCGATGGATCTCGGCACGGCGCTCGGCGCGTTGCGCGGCGGTGAGCCGCCGACGCTCGGCACCGTGTTCCGGCCCGTGCTCGCGGCGCCGGGTGCGGCCAACGCCGCGGTCGACCTGCTGTTCTCGGCATTGAAAGCCATCGAGGACGATCCGTCGGCATTCGCCGGCGCCGGTACGCGCGCCTCGTTGGAGCGCGCACTGCTCGACGCGTTTGCGCGGGCCGTCACGTCGGCCGATCCCGCGGTGGCGCAGGATCGGGCGAAGCTTCCGGCGACCCGGCTGGTGCGCCAGTGCGAGGAGTACCTCGAGTCGCATCTCCACCTGCCGGTCTACATCGCCGAGCTGTGCACGCTGACCGGCGCGTCGGAGCGGACGCTGCGCAACGCGTTCCACACCGTCTACGGCGTCGGCCCGACGCGCTACCTCGTGCAGCGGCGTCTGGCGATGGCGCGCCGCGCGCTCCGGCACGCGCAGCCGGGGGACACCGTGACGGCGATCGCGACGCGCAACGGTCTGTGGGACCTCGGCCGCTTCGCCGCCGACTATCGCACGCTGTACGGCGAGCCGCCCTCGACGACGCTGCGCGCCGCGCGGACCGGTACCCTGGCCGCGTGAGCTACGTGCCGCCGGACTGACGGCGACACCCTTCGCGACTCCGTCGAACGCGCCCACGCCGGGCGCGTTCGGCTTCTAGGCCGGTTCCCGACGGTGCACGAGTCGCCCGGCGACCCACGTCGCGCGCACGGCGCGATCGTCGCCCAGCACGATCAGCGCGAACAGCGCGTCGTCGAGGTCGTCCGCGTGGCGGACCCGCTGCGCGAGGAGCGGCGTCGCGCAAAGATCGAGCAGCACGAGATCGGCCTCGAGGCCGGGCGCGATGCCGCCGATGCGATGGTGCAGGTCGAGCGCCTCGGCGCCGCCGCGCGTCGCGAGGTGGAACAGTTCCCCGGGGGACAGCGACGCACCGCGCATGCGCGCGACCTTGTAGGCCTCGGCGAGCGTGGCCAGCATCGACAGCGAGGTGCCGCCGCCGACGTCGCTGGCGAGGCCCGTGCGCACCGGCCTGCCACGCTTCTTCACGCGCTTCCAGTCGAAGAGTCCGCTGCCGAGGAACAGGTTCGACGTCGGGCAGTGCGCGAGCGAGGTGCCGCTCGCGGCGAGCGCGGCGAGCTCGCGCTCGGTGAGGTGGATGCCGTGGCCGTAGATCGCGCGCCTGCCCAGCAGCCCGTGGCGCGCGTACACGTCGACGTAGTCGCGCGCCAAGGGGAAGAGCTCGCGCACCCACGCGACCTCGCGCGGGTTTTCCGACAGGTGCGACTGCACCCAGCAATCCGGATGCTCCCGCCACAGCGCACCCGCCGCCTCGAGCTGCGCCGGCGTCGACGTCGGTGCGAAGCGCGGCGTGATGGCGTAGCCGAGTCGACCGCGACCGTGCCAGCGACCGATCAGCGCCTTCGACTCGTCGTAGCCGCGGCGCGCGCTGTCGCGCAGGTCCTTGGGCGCGTTGCGGTCCATCAACACCTTGCCGGCCACCGCACGGACACCGCGCCGCGCGGCTTCGGCGAAGAAGGCCTCCACGGATCCCGCATGGACGGTGCAGAACACCGCCGTCGCGGTCGTGCCGGCGGCGAGCGTCAGGTCGAGGAACCGACGTGCCGTCGCACGTGCGTGGCGCGGCGCCGCGAACGCGCGCTCGGACGGGAAGGTGTAGCGCACCAGCCAGTCGAGCAGTTCGGTGCCGTGGCTCGCGATCACCGGCAGCTGCGCGTAGTGCACGTGGCAGTCGACGAAGCCCGGCGCGAGCACCGTGCCGCGCGGCAGGCGATCGACCGGCGTGCGCTCGGGCAGGCGCGCCAACACCTGCCGCGCCGGGCCGGCATCGGCGATCTTTCCGTCCGCGACCACGACCACGCCGTCCGACTCGTAGCGGCGTGTCGCGGCGACGCCGTCGACGAACGGATCGCCGAAGCTGGTGAGGAACGGCCCGCGCAGTGCGAACGGCGGGTGTTTGGGAAGTGCGTCGGTCATCGGTCTGCGGCGAGTACCGACAGGCACGTGAACCGCAGCATTGTGCCGCTTTCGCTCGGCGCTGCCCCAGCTGCCGTCGTCCGACCGCGACGGAAAGTTCCCCGACCCGGTGTGATCGCGGACAACCTGGGTGCAGGTTCCCGCCATGCGGTGTTGCGCGCCCCCCCTCGGCGGGACAAGAATGACGACGTCGCAGGTTGAAAGGGGATGTTGCAACCTCGACACGATGAAGCCGGCCCGGGCCCACGCGGACCCGTCGCACAGGACAGGAACTGGGGAGGGGAAATGCAACGCACACACGGTTGGCTGGCGGTCGCGGTCCTGGCTGCCGCGGCACTCGCCTACGGCTGCACCACGGATCCGGTGAAGCTCGCCGGCAGCGGCGGACACGACGGCTTCGCGGGGTCCACGACCTGCGCTGCGTGCCACCAGGACCACTACAAGGGCTGGAACGACACCTACCACTCCAAGATGGTGCGGACGACGCGCGATGGCCTGCTCAAGGACGCGCTCGACAACTGGGCGAAGGACGCGAAGGGCAACGCCGGGCCGACCAAGGGCAATATCACCGGCACGCCGGCGAAGCTCGACGACGTCGTCTACGTCGTCGGCTCGAAGTGGAAGCAGCGCTTCCTCGTCCCGAACCCGCAGACCGGCAACCACCAGTTCCTCGACAAGCAGTGGAACCGCGCCACGCGCCTGTGGGAAGGCTACGGCCAGAAGAACGACTGGGAGACCCAGTGCTCGACCTGCCACTCGACCGGCTATCGCGTCGTCTCGGTCGGCCCGAAGAACTCGATCATGAAGGCGTCGATGAGCGAGAAGAACATCGGCTGCGAATCGTGCCACGGGCCGGGCGCGAAGCACGCCAGCTCGCGCAGCAAGGCCGACATCTTCAACCCGCGCAATGCGACCAAGGCCGACGCGGACAAGGTCTGCGGCTACTGCCACATCCGCGGCGAGAACGAGTTCTGGCACACGGCGCAAGGCAACCCGTCCGAGCACCTGCCGCACCCGCTCGCGGGCGAGACGTACAAGGCCGGCCAGGACGACTGGACCAAGTGGTACACGGACAAGTACCTGCTCCCCGGTGTCCACGCCGACGACCCGATCAGCAAGAACTACCCGAAGACCGACCTCAACAACGCGTTCAACATCGACGAGGCGGCGCAGAAGAGCGGCCACTTCGAGGCGCTGAAGCACCACCAGCAGTACCAGGAGCACCTGCAGACCAAGCACGTGAAGGCCGGGCTGCTCGCCTGCATCGACTGCCACTCGTCGCACGGCGCGCCGAAGCAGGAAGTCGCCGCGGCAGCGGCGTGCACCGGCTGCCACGGTGCGTCGATGGACCCGAAGAAGATGATGCCGGGGCTCGCGCAGACCGCAGGGGGCCTGATGATGCGTTCGCACGCGTTCAACCCCAACCCGCGCGCGCCGCGCGGCACGACGGCGGACCAGCTGCCCCCGCCCGTCTACGCCTACCCGAAATAGGCGCGTGACCGGTGCCGGTCGCGCCAGCCGCGACCGGCACCCTCCTCGACGGCCGGCATGGTTGCCGGCCGTTTTCTTGGGCTTTCCCCCGGGTTTGTCGTCGGATGGCGACAACCGGCCGATTTCGCGCGGTCCGGTCAACCGGTCATCATCTCAAAGCGTTGATCCCGCGCAAGGTTCGCGCAATTCCCTGTGGGATAATGCGCGACCTTTGAAAACCCGGCCGACCCCGGCAACGGCGCCGAACGGCCTTATCCACGGAGAAATCGCAACATGAACAAGCTGCTTGCCCTGCTCGCCGCCGGCGCCTTCGCCATCTCGACCGGCGCGATCGCCCAGACCCCGGCCGCCGCCCCGGCCAAGCCCGCCGCGGCTCCCGCTGCCATGAAGATGGAAAAGCCCGCCGGCGTCGCCCAGGCGGACTGGGACAAGATGTCGGAAGCCGACAAGAAGAAGGCCGTCGACAAGGCCATGGCCGACGCCAAGAAGGCCGCCGCCCCCGCGGCTGCCGCGGCGCCAGCGAAGCCCGCCAAGAAGGGCGGCTGCTAAGCCAGTCGGCCCACGGACGCGGACGCCACCGGCGGCCGCGCACGACGGAAGGGGAAGCTCGCAAGGGCTTCCCCTTTCTGCTTTGGCGTGTGCGCCGTCACGCGACGCGGGCAGCCCGAGAAGCAGAAGGGCCGGCGCAAGGCCGGCCCTTCCGACGACACAACCCCGCAGGACTATTTGCCGCCGGCGAGCGCGAAGCCGGCGAGCGCCTTCAGTTCGGCGTCCGAGCCCGCGACCTTCGGGTGGCCCTTGCCTTCCTTCAGCATCGTGACGATCCTGGCCGAAGCGTCCTTGCTGTCCTTGTTCTTCGCCGCGACGTCCTTCCACGACGGGCCGACCTTCTTGGCGTCGGCGGCGTGGCACGTGCCGCAGCCCTTCGAGCCCGCGAGATCGGCCCCACTCTGCGCGGCGGCGGCTCCCGCCACCATCAGGCTGCCTGCGGCAGCGACTGCAATCAGCAACGACTTCATCTTGGCTCTCCCTCCGGAAATGTTCGACTGACCCCGCGACTCGCCCGAGCCGGGAAGCCCTGCCTTAACGCGCGGCGACCCGTTCCCGACGACAAAGCGGCCCGGATCGTAGCACGCGCACGACGCATATGCGAATCCACGCATGCGATTCCATGCGTGCCGCCGTGTATCGTTGGTGCGCCATGCCCAGCGGTTTGGATGCGCCTTTGACAGCCATCAACGGCCCTGTACCGCGGCAATGCTACGGTTCCGGACATGGATCGCACGCCGCGTTGCGCAGGCGCATGTCCACGGTCCGGGCGCCAGTTGCCTACCCCCGGGATGCTGCAGCGCATGCGGATGCGTCCTCCACTTCCAACCGAGGGAGCGACTGCCATGCCCTATCGCAAGACCTTGCTGTTCAGTGCCCTGATGCTCACCGGCACCATCTGGATGACGGGCTGCACCACCGCCCCGATGGCACCGACGCCGGCACCCGCGCCGGTGGCCCAGGCCGCGGCACCGGCGCCCGCCTACCCGGCATCGATCGGGCAGATGATCGCCAAGACCAAGTCGCAGATCAAGACGATGGACATGGCCGCCTTCAAGGCGGCCTACGACCGGAAGGACGTCGGCCTGCTGATCGACGTGCGCAACGAGAACGAATTCGAGGACGGGTTCGTTCCCGGCGCCGAGAACGTGCCGCGCGGCCTGATCGAGTTCCGCATCTGGAAGATGGTCGGCTTCCCCGACAAGACCGACATGAACAGGAAGATGACGCTGTACTGCGCGACCGGCGGCCGCTGCGCGCTCGCCACCAAGTCGCTGCAGGACCTGGGCTTCACCAACGTCACGTCGGTCGACATGCGCTTCGCCGACTGGGTGAAGGCCGGCTATCCTGTCGCCAAGCCCAAGTAATACGCGGTCGCGTCACCATCGGGAGCGGATGCCGGCGGCATCCGCTCTTTTCTTCCCGCCCCGCCGCCACGCCCTGCAACGCAGTAAACGTCCGTCATCGACGAGGAGCAGAACATGTCAAGCGTCGGCTACCACGAGCCCGTGTCCGAACTGTCGGACGAGACCCGGGACATGCATCGGGCCATCGTCTCGCTCATGGAGGAACTGGAGGCAGTCGACTGGTACAACCAGCGCGCCGACGCTGCGAGGGATCCCGAGCTGAAGGCGATCCTCGAGCACAACCGCGACGAGGAGAAGGAGCACGCGGCGATGGTCCTCGAGTGGATACGCCGCAAGGACCCGGCGTTCTCGAAGGAGCTCAAGGACTACCTGTTCACGGCCAAGCCCATCGCCCACGAGTAGGCGTGCCGGGCGCCCGGCACGCCGAGCAGGCGTGCACAGGTGCGGGACGCCGCGATGCTTCGGCCGGCAATGCTTGCCGTGCCGCGGGCCGGCACACGCCGGCCCGCGGGCGGACGGCATCAGTTCGGCGTCACCTTGAACTGACCGTTCTTCTTGATGTCGACGACCGCGTAGACGAAGCCGGCGTTGTAGCCCGCCTGCTTCAGCTTGTGGTAGGCCATCTCGGCGCGCACGCCCGTCGAGCAGTGCGTGATGATCCGCTTGCCCTTGGGCAACTCGGCGATGCGCGAGGCGAGCTCCTCGTCGGGGATCAGCATCGCGCCCTTGATCATGCCGGCGTTGGCTTCATCGGTGTTGCGCACGTCGAGGATCAGCACGTCGGCCGGAGTGGCGGAGGCGAGCTTGACGAACTCCTCGTTGGGAATCGATCCCGGGCGCGGCTTCGGCACGTAGGCGACCTGCGTGGGCAGCGCGCCGGTGACGACCTTGTTACCCGCGCTCTTCCAGGCGTCGAAGCCGCCGCTGATCACGGTGACGTTGGGCTGGCCCGATTCCTTGATGACACGGGCGACCTGCATCGCCGAACTGCCGTTGTCGCCGTCGTAGACCATGATCGGCGCCTTCAGCTTCGGATTGGGGAACCCGGCCACGGCCGCGCGCACCTTGGACGGCGGCACCGAGACGGCGCCGGGAATCGCGCCTTCGGCGGCCGTGACGACCGGCCGCGCGTCCACCAGCACGTGCGGAATGCCCTTGTCGATCCACGCCTCCTTGAGATGCGGCGCGGCGATCACGCCGATGTTCCGTTCGAGCCACTCCGGGTAGCCCTCGCGGTAGACCTTGACGTTCTTGTAGCCGAGCGCCTCGGCCTTGACGAGCGAGTTCGGGCTCATCATGCAGGTCACGCCCTGGCAGAAGAACACGATGAGCTGGTTCTTGTCGGCGGGCAGCCGGCCGACGAACTTGTCCCAGGCGGGATACGGCAGGTTGATTGCGCCGGGAATCGTGCCTTCCTGCAAGCGCGGCAGCGGACGCGAGTCGATCAGCACGTAGCTGCCCTTCGGGCCCTGCGTGACCAGTCGCTGGACTTCCTCGTAGTTCGAGAGCTTCTCCGGGGCGATCTTCGCCGCGCCCTTGAACGAGATCTGCGTGGCGAGCTTCTGGCCGTCCTTCTCGACGTAGTCGATGCGCGCTTCCCGGTTCTTCGGGATGTCGCGGATCGACTCGGCGTCCTTGGTGGCGCCCTCGTACCGGACCTTCAGCGTCTTCGGGTCGAACTTGACGATCTCGGTGTTGGCGTCGATCTTGAGCTGGATTGCCTGGCTCTTGAAGGCGACGTTCTCGTAGATGCCCTGCAGCGCGTTGGGTTCGGCCTTGTGGCAGTTGGTGCAGACCTGTGGAATCGTCGGTTTTGCCGCCGGCGCCTGCGCGAGCGACACCGCGGGAATGGCAGCGCAAAGCACCGCCACGCTGATACTGCGCATGATGACCATCACTTCTCTCCTTGGAGTGCCAATGCCCGACCGGCCGCGGCGCATGGAATCACGCCGCGCGCCGACCCTACGGAAATACGTTCTCACCGCACAACGCGAGCCTCGAGAGTCGCTCGCTGTCCGTCGCGTGTTCCGGCTCGCCGCGCGCCCCCTCGCCCATCATCCCGATGACCCGCATCGCCCAGCCGGGGACCTGCGGGTCGAACCGGTACAGGATCCACGTGCCCTTGCGGCGCGAGACGAGCAGCCCGGCCTCGCGCATCGCGGCGAGATGGCGCGACACCTTGGGCTGCGGCAGGTCGAGCGCGCCGACCAGGCGGCACACGCAGATCTCGCGGTGCTCGAGGAGCAGCGCGAGGATGCGCCGCCGCGTGCTGTCGGCGAGCAGCTCGAACAGCACGCCGGTGCCGATCGCCGCCGCGCTCGCGCGCGCATGGCCGCCGTCCGCGTCCTGCCGAGTGTCGGGAACCGCGATTGCGCTCACGTGGGGGTTCCGCAGTGCTTCGCTAGGGCCGCAGCGCCGCCTGCACGACTTCGCTGGCCTGCCCGGCATTGACCATGACCCAGCGCAGCACGTAGCCGCCGGCGAGCACGAGCAGCGCCGGCAGGATGGTGTGCGGTATCCGGTGCGAAAGCTCGAGGCTCTGCAACGCGATCGGCAGCAGGATGCCGGCAACGACGATCACGCCCCAGAACGCGAGTGTGTAGGGACCGCCCAGCACGAGGTTCGCCGCCTCGGCGTGCGACGCCGTCGAGGTAACGAGGCCGAGCACGAGCAGCGCGATCAGCACGAGCTCGATCGCGAGCAGGACGACGTCGAGGCGGATCAGCGAGTCGACCGTGGACATCTCAGGCGGCTCGGGCCCGAGCGGCTGGACGAAGGCGGACAGGAAGCCCCCCACCAGGCCCTGCGGCGCCGGGCGGCGACCGAAGAATCGCGTCGCGACGTGCATCGCCGCTGCGCCCGCCGACAGGCCGGACACCAGGAACAGCACCGGCAGCACCGAGGTGTTCCACAGCGGGCGCGCGACCATCGTGTTGAGCAGGATGCCGGTGTAGATGCCGACGCCGACGCCGAACAGGATGTTGAGCCAGCCGAGCAGCGACATCCGGCCCGGGCTCGACGTGATCGCGTCCGACCAGCGCGCAACGACCGGGAAGGTCCTGCCGAGCCACGGCCAGGCCTCGTGCAGGCGAATCAGCGCCGACACGAGCAGGATGCCGTAGACGACGAGCAGCACCCACGAGCCCCAGGACATCGGCGAGGCGACCTGGAACGTCAGGTACACGGCCCAGACGTACATCCGGTGCGCGAGGTCGAGGAACAGCGCCCCCATGCCGAGATTGAGGAGCATGAACGCGAGGAGCGGCGTCTGCATCGAGAAGAACTTGCGGGTGTCCTCCCCCTTCGCCGTGCGCAGCATCGCGATGCCGGCGATCACCATCATGCCGGCGACGACGCCGCCGACGAAGAGGTAGAGCGGAATCTCCCAGCCCCACGCGTGGAGCAGCGGGTCCACCCCGGGGTTGTGGCGCGTCGTGGTGACTTCGAGCATGACGTTCTCGCTTCTCACGTGAGGTAGTAGACGCGCGGCTTCGTGCCGGCCTCGGGGAGCAGCACGTGCCACCTGCGCGTGCGCAAGAGCTCGCTGACCTCGCTCTTCGGGTCGTCGAGGTCGCCGAAGAACATGCAGTGGGTCGGGCAGGTCGACACGCAGGCGGGATCCTTGCCCTCCTTCACCCGGTGCGTGCAGAACGTGCACTTGTCGACGTAGCCGTCGGGGTGCACGTAGCGCGCGCCGTACGGGCACGCGGCGAGGCACGCCTTGCAGCCGATGCAGCGGTTCGCGGTCACCTGCACCACTCGGCCGAACTCCTCGACGTGCGAGGCGCCGGTCGGGCAGCACGACACGCACGGCGGGTTGTCGCAGTGGTTGCAGCGCTCCGAGCGGATCTCCATCGACAGCGCCGGGAACGCGCCGCGCACCTCGGTGGTGATCCAGTCGCGGCAGTAGCCCGCCGGCACGTCGTTCTCGGTCTGGCAGGCGACGACGCAGTCCATGCACCCGACGCACTTGCGGGTGTCGATGACCATTCCAAAGCGGGGCATCTTCAGGCCTCCTTCACGATGGTCACGAAGTTGCCGTGGATGCTCGTGCCGCCCATCAGCGGATCGGTCACGTAGCGCGTGTTGAGCTCGAGCGGCCGAGGCGCCCCTGCGGTAGGCACTCTTCAGCATCGGGTTCTCGTGGCCGAAGCCGTACACCATGTAGAAGGTGTCCGGACGGATGCGCTGCGTCGCCTTCACGCGGATGCGGTTGCTCACCACGCCGTCCTGGTTCCTCAACTTGACGTACTGCCCGCCCTTGACGCCGAGCTTCGCCGCGGTGGCACCGTTGATCCAGAGCTCGTTCTCGCGCATCAGGTCGCCGAGCAGCGCGTTGCTCTGCGTGCGGCTGAACGTGTGCACCGGCGCGCGGCCGGAGACGAGCCGGTAGTAGCCCTCCGGTGCCGGCGGGGGAGACTTGTACTTGGGCACCGGGTCGAAGCCCTTGGCGGCGAGCTGGTCGGACCAGAACTCGACCTTGCCGGACGGCGTCGGAAACTCGAGCGCGAGACCCTCCTCGACGGTGATCGGCTTCTTCTCGCCCATGATCACGCCGACCTTCTTCAGTTCCTGCCACGAGTGCCGGACTTCTCGACGCGGAAGGCCAGGTATTCCTCGATGTCCTTGAACGGCATGGATTCGGGAACGCCGAGCTTCGCGGCCAGTTCCTTGGCCATCCACCAGCCGGGCTTCTGGTCTCCCGGAGGCGGTACGACCGGCTGGCGCAGCGACATCCAGCCCTGTCGGCCGAAGCCGACGACCAGTTCGTCATAGCGCTCGAGGAACATCACCTCGGGAAGGACGACGTCGGCGTAGCCGGCGATCTCTGACGGCAGCGTGTCGACCACGACCAGGAGGTCGAGCGCCTGAATGGCCTTCAGCGTCTCGGCCTGGTTCGGCAGCGCCTGCATGAGGTTGGTCGAGTACACCCACCAGCCCTTGATCGGAAACGGCTTGCCGGTGAGCGTGGCCTCGCGCAAGACCGGTGGTGACCGCCTCGTCGGCGAACGGGTAGCGCTCGCCGCCGGGATTGTCGGCCGCAGGCTTCGCGGACTGCGGGTACTTCGGCAACGGGAAGCCCGCGACCTTCATGCCCTGCGAGTAGTACAGTCCGCCCTTGCGCGCCCAGTTGCCGAGCAGCGCGTTGAGCATCGCGATCGCGCGGCTCCGCTGCGTGTCGTCGCCGTTCCAGTTCACGCGCCGCCCGGGGTGCACGAGCGACGCCGGACGGAAGCGCGCCATTTCGCGGGCCGTGGTGCGGATCAGCGCCGCATCGATGCCGGTCTCGGCGGCGGCCCACTCGGGCGTGCTTGCCTTGATCTCTGCGGCGAACTTGTCGAAACCGTGGCCGTGCTTGTCGACGAACGCGCGGTCGTACAGCCCCTCCTCGACGATCACGTTCATCCACGCGAGGATCAGCGCGAGGTCGGTGCCGGGCTTGATCGGCAGCCAGTACTTCGCCTTCGACGCCGCCACCGAGAACCTCGGGTCGACGACGATGATCGGAATGCGGCGCTCCACCGCGGCAGCGAACTCCTGCACCTGCAGGTTGTGCATGTTCTCGCCGAGGTGCGAGCCGATCAGCGTCAGGCAATTGGTGTTTGCGATGTCGGTGGGCTCGGGCGAGCCCAGCCCCATGCCGTAGGTCAGCGTGAAGCCGACGTCGCGAGGGCCCCGGCACTGCGCGAACGACGGGCCGGCGAAGCCGGTGCAACCCCAGCTCTTCAGCACGTGCTGGATGAAGCGCACGCCGACACCGTGGTTGAACATCACGACCGACTCGGGCCCGTGCTCGGCCTTGATCTTGTTCATCCGCTCGGCGATGTACGTGAAGGCCTCGTCCCACGTGACGGCCTTCCACGCCTCCTTGCCGCGCTCGCCGGTGCGGATCAGCGGCTTCTGCAGGCGGTCGCGGTCGAAGTGCGAGCCGACGGCACCGGTGCCGCGCGGGCACAGCCGGCCGCGACACTGCGGATCGCGCGGGTTGCCCTCGAACTTCCACAGCTTGCCGTCGCGCACGGAGGCGATGCCGCCGCAGCGCCAGAAGCACATCTCGCAATACGTCGCGATCTCGACGACGCTGCCCTTCGGCGCATTGGCCGCGCGGGCGAGTGGCTCTACCTGCGTCGCCGCGGCGGCTGCGCCGAATGCGCCCGTCGTTATCTTGAGGAATCGCCTGCGAGAGAGCTGTTCCATCACGGCCTCGGGTTATTGCAATCCGGCAGCCGTGCGATGGCACGCCTTCGTCACGCGAACGACGCGCGGCTGCGACATATGCGCACTTTGCTACGTGATCACATGCGCAAGCTTGACTCGGGTCATATTCGATGCCGCGAATGTTTGCGCTGCGTCATCGAATCGGGCGCCCGATAGCGAAAATCCGAAACGGAGGCGCAACATGCGTCGACAGCAATATGCGTTTGGCCTCACACGCCGATTCGTGGAGGCTTGTGCCGCCGCGAAGCTTGCTGCACCACGCGACGGTCCTCGCGACGCGTCAGCCGCTCGCGCCCGCCGAGGATCAGACGCGCGTCACCGATGGCAGGTCGCGGCGCCCGCGTCGAGCGAGGCACCGCCACCGACCGGCACGAACTGCCAGTCGTAGCTCGCCTCGCGGAGTGAAAGGCGCAGCACGCCCCATCCGCCGTTGTAGCGGAACTCGCTGTTCGGGATCGGGAGGGCCAGCGGATTCAGTTCGTGGCCGCCGGTACCCACGATGAACTGCCGCATGCCGCGCAGGGAGTCTGCGGTCCCGTCGGCACGCTGCGGCGCGAACCGCTCGTAGATGTGCTCGTGCCCCGACAGCAGCATCTCGACGCCAGCCGACTGCAGCAGGTCGAAGAACGGTCGCATCGCCAGGACGCTGCCGTACGTCGCGCCCGAGTTGAACGCGGGATAGTGAAGCACGGCGATCGTGCACAACGTGTCCTGCGACTGCGCGAGGTCGGCCTCGGCCCAACGGTACTGCTCCGACCCGCGCGACACGTCGGCGACCCCGTTCAGCATGATGAAGTGCCACCCCCCGAAGTCGAAGCTGTACCAGCCGCGCCGATCCGGCCCCGCCTTGGCGCCGAAGTAGTCGAAGTACGGCCCGGCGCCGGGCGTGTTGTAGTCGTGGTTGCCGGGCGCGGGACGAATCCGTTCCTTGAACGCGCCCCAAGTGGGATCGAAGCAGTTCGCGAACTCCTCGGCGGTGCCGTTCTCGTAGACGTTGTCGCCAAGCGTGACCACGAGCGGATCGCTCGGCCTGACGAGCGCGGCGGTCTTCGCCGCGCCGCTCTCCGACGCGGGCAGGCCATGGCATTGGCCGATATCCCCGGCCGCGACGACCGACACGCCGGATTGCGAAGGAACGCAGCCGATGACGCCGATTCCGGCGCCCTCGGGAACCCAGCCCTGCGCCAGCATCTGCGAACGGATCGCGAGGCTCGTCGTGTACCGGTGATTCGGCGCATTGCCGCGGCCGTCGTTGTAGAGCCGATACAACGGTAGCGCGCTCGCCTGGCACACGCCCGCCGCGTCGGGCGGCGTCATCGCGAACACCTCGCCCTCGAACGACCACGCGGGATCGCCCTTGCGGGTCGCGCATTCCGAAGCGACCGGCGTGTAGAAGTGCGAGCTCTTCGGCGCAAAGGACTGGTCGCTCCAGAAACGGCAGACGGCGTCGGCGGCCGGCGTGCCGAGCGGAAGCACCTCGAACGACTGCCCGGTACGGTTCCACCCCGAGTGCCCACCAGCGTCGAGCGAGGCGATCTCCGTTGGCGACGCGGTCACGAAGTAGTGACCGTAGACGTCCTGGTAGTACTCGATCGCCGTGGGCGAAGCACCGGCGGGTCCGCCCGCGGCGAGCCCGCACGCGGCGACGAGCAGCACGCCGCACCATGCTCTTGTCGCGCGGCTTCCCTGCGCCGGACCGCGCCTGGGCGTGCCCGCCGGCGCCACCGTGCCGCTCCCGGTTCCCGCGCGATCGGTCACACGCTCACTTGCACATCGCATTGAACGCCTCCGAATTCGCGAAGGCCTTGTCCATCCACGCCATCCGCTCGTTGAGGAACCGCCGCACGAACGCGACCTCCTCGTCGTGGCCGGAGAACACGTAATGGTTGGTGAGCCGCACGTCGAAGATCGGCCAGCGCTGGAAGTTGCGCTGCTGCGCGACCACGAGGCGGCGCGCGTAGGTGTCGATGCTGAAGTTGACGAAGGCCTCGAGCGCCGGTCGCTTCTGCTTCCATCGCGAGATCGTCAGCGCGAGGAACTCCGCGTTGTCGAACAGCTTGCTGAACCAGTTCGGCTGGTACGCCTTGCTGACCCAGCAACCCTCGACGAGCCAGTTGTCGTTGTAGTTGACGTTGCCGGCGGCACGGTCGAAGTCCCAGAGCGGTCCCATGTTGAGCCGCCGGTCCTTCGGATTGGCGGCCGCCGCGGTGTCCTTCCACATCCAGTCGCTGGACACGAAGATCGCGTCGTTGTTGCGGAACAGCTCCTGGATCAGGTACCAGTCGACGAAGCTCGTCGCGTTGATCCCGTCCAGCCGGTTCGATGCGTACAGGTCCCTTTCGACGTCGACCAGGTAGCCCTTGATCGACGCCAGCTGATCGGGCGTGATCGCCTCTTCGTCCGGCGTATCGATGCAGAACGGCACTTCCCGCGGGGTGACGAGCTGCATGTCGACGTCCTCGCCCTTGTAGCAGTCGAGCCGGACGTCGACCTCGACCAGGTAGCCGCCGTCGACCTCGTTCGCCGACAGCTTGTCGCTCATCTTCCTCAGGGCGAGGCGCGCCGGGTCGATGCGGATGTCCTCGGTCAGCAGGTAGACGCCGACGTAGTCGCCGTTCAAGCGGACCTCGACGTGCTGCCCCGACGGCGTCCACTTGATGCCGTCGTTGAACACGCTGCTCGTGCCGAGGGACAGCGCCAGCTTGTTGCGGATCAGCGAACGGTCGAAGTAGTCCGCGAGCAGCGCCCAGTTGCGCTGCTTCCTCATGCCCAGGACGTCGGCGATCGCCGCGTAGCTCGCGTCGTTGGTGAACTGGACCTTGTACGGATTCTTCGGCTGGCCCCACGTCGATCGCCCGCGTCCGCGGATCCTGCCGTTCAGCGTCACGGTCGAGACCGCGGCGGCGGGGTTGGTCAGCACGTAGATCGCGTCGACGTAGACTTCCTTCGACTCGATCGGCACGCCGTCCTTCGTGGTGATCGAAAGCTGCGGCAGGTCGGTGAGCGCGATCGAGGACGAGGAGACGACCGTGTCGAGCGCGTTAGGCGCCGACAGGTCGAGCGAGAGCCCATGGGCCTTCAGCGCGCTCACGACCCGCTTCGCCACTGACTGCGTGAGCGACCCGGCCTTCGCCGGCGCAGTCATCCGGATGTCGAAGTAGGGCGGCAGGCCGAGCAGGCCGCGCACCTGGTCCTCCGCGAGCAGGTAGTCGCTGCGGCCGGTGATTTGCACCAGCGTCGATAACGGCGTGATGTCGGTGCCGTAGGCGCGCGACGGCGTCGACATGCGGTACGAGACGTCGACGGTCGACTGCGGCTCGTCGCTGTCGCGGGCGCGCCCGGCGATTACCTCGGCGACTAGCGGCACCGGCAAGTCCTTCGGAACCGTGAGCGCGTAGGCGCCCTCCGCGTCCGTGTACGCCTGCGCCTCGCCGGCGTCGCAGCGTCCGTTGCGGTTGGTGTCGTGGCAGACGAGTGCCCCTTCGATGGTGCCGTCGATGACGTGGCCCTTGACGAGTTCGGGCGCAAGCGACGGCAGCACGCAACCGACGACACCGCGGCCCACGCCTTCCGCGTCCCAACCTTGCGTCAGCATCCGGGCGCGTATCGAGATGCTGGTCGTGTAGCGGTGATTCGGCGCGTTCCCGATCCCGTCGTTGTAGAGCCGGTAGAGCGGGATCGCGCCGCCCGAGCACGCGCCGGCCCCATCGGGCAGCATCAGCGCGAACCGCTCACCCTCGTAGCTCCAGGACGGGTCACCGCGTCGCTCCGCGCACTCCGTGGCGTTCGACGTATAGAAATGTGAACTCTTGGGCGCGAACGTCTGGCCGCTCCAGAAGCGGCAGACGTTGGACGCTCCGTAGGTGCCGACGGCGAGCACCTCGAACGACTCGCCGGTGCGGGCCCACCCGGGCAGCGTACCGGCATCGAGCGCGGCAATCTCCTGGGGCGTCGCGGTCACGAAGTAGTGGCCGTAACCGTTGTGGAAATACTCGACTGCGGTCGGCGCCGCATTCGCAACCTGGCTCGTTGCCAAGGTGCACGACACGATGACGAGGAGTCGAAACAGTGCGGGCATGGCCACACTCCTTCACTTGTGGGCCGATGCGCCGCCGGGCGACGAGCGGCCCGAGCAGGGGGTAATACCGATTCGATTACGCGCGCGGCAGCATCGCCGGGCATTGACGGAGGTCAACGACCGCATGCGTTCGTTCCGCTCGGGCACGGTCAACACGCGCCCGCAGCCGATTTCCCCGGTCGCCGCGCGAGGCGCGGCTGTTGTGGAGGTTCGCTAGAAGCGCGACGCGGCGATTGGCACGTCGGCGTCGCGCCACGCTTCGCGGATGCGCGTGTCGACGTCCTTCGCCGCCTCGTTGCGCCCCTGCATGCGCAGCGCGCGCGCGAGCCCGGTGAGCGACCAGCCGTTCTCGGGATAGTGCGCGAGGTCCTCGCGGTAGACGCGCTCGGCGTCGCGCCCGCGTCCTTCCGCGAGCAGCGCAGCGCCCAACGCGTGCCGCGTCGGCGCGAGCCACAGGTGCGGCTCGTCGTAGGTGAGTCCGTCCTCGAGCGTCACCGCCTGCGCGAGCAGCGGGCTCGCGCGCTCGGGCCGGCGATTCGACCACTCGAGGTCGGCGCGCAGCGTCAGCGCGGCGATGCGCGCGAGCACGGCGGCCGCGTTGATGTTCTTGATGCGCGCGTCCTTCAACGCCGGCTCCGCGGCGATCCTGTCGAGGCGCTCGAGCGCCGCGCGCGCGTCCGCCGTGCGCCCCTTGCGCACCAGCGCGGTACCGCGCGCGTAGTACCACACCGCCATCGGATAGGGCTCGGCGACGTCCGGCGGCAGCGTGTCGGTGAGGAGTTCGTCCCACTTGCCGAAGCGCACGCGCGCGTACAGCGGCAGCGCGTAGTAGTGCTGCAGGATCGCGGTGCTGCGGTCGCCGGGCTGCGGCCCGCACGCCGCGGGCCAGGCGGCGCCGGCGGCTTCGATCGCCTCCTTCGAGCGCCCCTGCATCGCCGCCGACGCCCACAGGAAGTGGTGGTTGTGCGCGACGTAGCCGACGCGGTAGGCGCCCTGCGCGTCGACCTGCGCGAGATAGCGGACGTCGGCTTCGATCGAGCGTCGGTTCGCCGCCGAGGCTTCCGCCAGGCGCCCGGTGCGCATGTAGACGTGCGCCGGCATGTGCAGCAGGTGCCCCGATCCCGGAACCAGGTCCACCAGGCGGTCGGCGCTCGGCACGCCCTTCTCGGGCGTGCGCGACGACTCGTAGAGGTGGACGACGTAGTGGTTCGCGCCGGGATGGGCGGGGTCGCGCGCGAGCGCCGCGCCGAACAGCGACTCGATCTCGGGCGTCCACGGCTTGGCCCGCCCGTCCCGCTCCCACCAGTCGTAGGGATGGAGGTTCAGGATCGACTCCCCCGCAAGGAACAGCACATCGGCGTCGTCGGGGTAGCGCTTGGCGAGCGCGCGCATGCGCTCGGCGTAGCCGGCCTCGTCGATCGGCCGGCCACGCGGGTGACGCACGGCAAGTGCACCGATCAGGTCGCGCATGCGCGGCGTGGCGCGCTTGGCGTGCTCGACCGCACGCGCCACCGCCTGCTCGACGCGCGGCACATCCTCGGGCGCAGTGTCGGCGTTGATCGTGGGTCCGAGCGCCCAGGCGAGGCCCCACCAGCACGCGGCGGCATCGGGGTCGAGCGCGGTCGCCGCAGCAAACGATCGCGCCGCTTCCGCCGGATTGAAGCCGAACGCGAGCACCATGCCCTGGTCGGCATAGCGCTGCGCCTGCGGAACCTCGGAGGCGCCATCGAGACGGTAGCGACCCATGCCCTCGAACAGCGGCGCAGGCTTCGCCGCGGGCGCCTGCGCGCGCGTGACGGGTACGGTCGCGAGCGTCCCGCCGGCGGCAAGCGCGACGACGAGGCGGCGACGAGTGAAATCGGGACTCATGAAGTGCAACGGGCCGGCGCGAGGCCGGCCCGTGCGGTGCGTCGTGTTCGGCTCGTTACTTGCCGGTGATCATGTACATGACCATCTGCTTGATCTCGGCCTCGCTCGCCGAAACCTTCGGATGGCCCTTGCCGTCCCTCAGGCTGGCCACGATCTTGTCGGCCGCGTCCGGCTTGTTCTTCGCGGCGATGTCCTTGATCGAGGGACCCATCTTCTTGGTGTCGGCGGCGTGGCAGGTGCCGCAACCCTTCGAATTGATGAGTTCGGCGCCCGTGGCCGCGGCGGCGGTGCCGGCGACGGCCAGGCTCCCGATGGCGGCAAGCGCGATCAGCGTGTTCTTCATGCGTTTTCCTCGTGGCGATGGTGAAAGGTTCGTGGCCCCAGCGGGCACACGGCGTCGTCGGAGATCAGCTTGGCAGCGCACACGGTGCCCGACGACCGGCAGCACCCGTGCGCGGTTGTTCCGGAGCGCAATTATCCACGTTTCCCGGGCGGGCAGGCTCCCGTCCTTGACGAGCCCTCGCGCCACGCTAGGCCTTGCCCTTCGCCGCCGGCGCGGGAGCCGGCTTGGGCGTCGACGCAGGGGCGGGAGCGGCATTGAGGTTCATTTCGGGCCACGAACGGCCGTGGCACGCCGGGTTCGAGCAGAAGTTGCCGCCCTCGCGACCGAATTCGAGCTTGCCGTGGCACATCTGGCAGCTGTCGTCGATCTTCATGCGGTGGTCGTGCATCCAGTTGGGCTCGTTGTGGCTGTCCGGCGGCGTGGCGCCGGGCACCACCACCGAGGCGACGGAGCCCTTGCCGCTCTCCTTGATCACCTGCGGCAGGTTGTGGCACAGCGTGCACTGCAGGCGGATCGCCTCGCCCTTGTCGTTGAAGTGCTTGCCGTCGTGGCAGCGGAAGCACCCGGGGAAGTTGTTGTGCCCGGCGTGATCGGGGAACGACTTCCAGGTGAACTTCTCGTCGTTGTGGCCCTGGATCGACGTCGCAAGCAGGATCTCGCGCATGGCCTTTTCGAACTTCTGCTCCTTGTCCCGATCCTCGGGTTTGGTCTGGAACTTCGCGCGATGGTCGGCGATGACCTTGTCGACCTTCGCCGCGCGCTCGTCCATCGTGCCGTGCAGTTCGCCTACGGCATCGATCAGGCCCATCGCCCGCGCCTTGGTGTTCGGCAGGCTGCGGTCGATGCGGCCGCTGGCGATCGCGTCGTCGACGACGTCCACCGGGTTGCGGAACGGGTGCCCGGTCGCATTGTGGCAGTCGAAGCACTCCATGCGTCGCGGCGGGTATTTGTCGAGCTCGGCCTTGCCGAGCTTGGACTCGGCGTCGAAGTACGTGACCTTCGTGCCGTCGGGCTTCTTCACCTGCACCCAGGGAATCGAGCGGCGCTGCGGGTCGGGGGAGATGAACTCGACCTCGTTGGCGATGTGCCAGTGGATGCCGGTCGCCTTCCACTCCTGCTCACGCTCGACGCCGGAGGACGTGTGCAGCGTGATGCGGTAGTCGATCTCGCTCGACGCCGGGTCGGTGGCGAAGCGCTTCTTCACCACGATCTTGTCGTGGTGCTCGTTCTCGGGCCAGTGGCAGGCCTCGCACGCCTCGCGGGCCGGCCGCAGCGTCGAGCCGTGGGTCGGCCGCTCGTAGCCGGCGATCATCCCCCACAGTTCCTTGAAGTGCGTGGGCTTCAGCGCCATCAGGTGCAGCGTCGACGTGCGTCCCATGTGGCACTCGACGCAGTTGACGCGCGCGTGCGACGACTTGAGGTGGTTGATCGACTCCTCGGGGTGCACCGAGTGGCACATCGTCGCGCAGAAGTGGTTGCTGTTCGAGTACTCCCAGCCGGCGATGCCGAGCGCGCCGACGACGGCCACGCCGATCAGCACGAGCAGAATCGCGCTCACCGACCCCAGCATCCATGTGCGCCGCCCGATCCTGAGGTTCATCCGCTCGACTCCAATCCGTGTTTCCCGACCGATCCCACGGCGGCAGGTCACCGACGCCCGCCGTGGCACTAGCGGCCGATGTTACCGAAAGCCGAGCCCGGTCCGCCACCCGCAGTTATTGCCCCAGCGCAAGAAATGGCGTTGTCCGGGAGGACAAGCGCACCCTGTCCAGCCAGGCGACTGCCCTGCCGCACCGGAACACCGCCGGGAGGACCGGGCCGACGCAGGCGGGCACCGACGTGCCCGGCCTCGTTCCGGCGCCGGGCGTCAGAACAGGAAGCTGTAGATGATCAGGAACACCGTGATGGTTCCGACCGTGACCGCGGGAATGCCGATGGCGTAGGCCAGCGCCTTCAGGCCGGGCGACGGGGCGTCCGTCTCGACCGCCTGCAGCGCCCCCTGGCTGACCAGCCGATCGTACTCGCTGCCGCGCTCCTCGAGCATCTCGTGCTCGCTCACCCGCCCGGTGAAGATGACCCGGTCCATCGGGAATTTCTCCGGGCGCAGGTGGCCGTTGAAGAAGTGCATCGTGAAGATGAAGCCGACAGCGAGCAGCGCTTCTTCGCCGTGAATCACCAGGGCGACGTTGAAGACCCAGCCGGGCATGAACTGCGAGAAGAAGCACAGGGAACCAGAGCAGCAGGCCCGACGCGCCGATGATGCCCATGCCCCAGAACACGGCCCAGTAGTCGAACTTCTCCCAGTAGGTGAAGCGGTCGAACGCCGGGCGCGGCCCCTGGCCGACGAACCACTTGATGTGGCCGACAAAGTCCGTGAGGTCCCGCGGTTGCGGCACCATCGACCTCGGGCCCCACAACATCCCCAAGTCCTTGTCGTCGCGCTGCGGTCGCCCGACACGCGCACGAGGTGGACGCAAAGACGGCGATCAGGAGCGCGGCGCACGTGCGGTGAATGAACCCGGCGGTTTCGAACGACCCGCAACGGCGCACCAACGTGCGTGCCCAGTCGGCATCGTTGAACACCAGAGGCAGCCCGGTTACCGCCAGACCGAGAAACGCGATCATCAACAAGACATGCAGTGTGCGGTCGACGGCGTCAAAACGCCGTACGAAACGTCCCGTCTCGGTGGTCATGGTTGTTCAGTGTCCTTCGGCGCAGCCGTTGGCTCGGGCGCGGGCTCGGGCGCGGGCTGGCCGGACTCTGAGTGGGAGCGGTGGTGACGGCGGCGCTCCATGGCGCTCCTGGGCAACCACAACATCGCGTGCAGTCCGAAGAATCCGAACACGCCGATGAGCAGCCAGTGCATGAATCGCGAGGCGTAGTGCAGCGTGGGGTTGCGCTCGACGTTGTCCTTGTCGGCATGGGGATCGTATTGCGTAAACCCGGGGTGTGGCGTCCTGTGGCACTGCTGGCACGTCGCCACGATCTTCGCGTTGGAGACCAGCGACCGTGGGTCCTCTTTCGAATGGGAGCACTCGTGCGCCGCATGGCAATCGGAACACTTGGCCACACGCTCGAATCCCAGTGAGGTGATCTGCCCGTGGAACGTGTCGCGATACGTGCTGGCGAAGTCCGCGTGGCAGTTGCCGCACTTGTCGATCACGCCGAGCGCGAACTTTTCGTCGCTGTGCCGCGCGATCTGGTGCGTCGAGTGGCAGTCGGTGCAGCCCGGCGCCTGCAGCACGTTGGACTGGCGCAGCTTGCCGTGCTGGCTCTGCTCCCACTCGGCCTTCACGTTCGCGTGGCACGTGGCGCACATCGCCGGGGAGTTGGCGCGCGAGACGCGGCTCTTGGGGTCGGACTTCGCGCGGATGTCGTGCGCACCGTGGCAGCCCGTGCAGGTCGGCACCGCGTCCTTCGCCGCCGTCTGGTTGGCCATGGCCTGGCCGTGGACGCTGTCGTGGAACATCCCGGCGACGTTGCCGCCGGGCAGGTTGGCCTGCTTGATGATGGCCTCGTTGCCGTGGCAGGCGGCGCAGGTCGCCTCGAGGTTCGCGCGATGCGTGCGCGAGGCGGGATCGCTCGACTTCCTGATGTCGTGCGCGCCGTGGCAGCTCGCGCAGGTCGCCGCCACGTGGTTGCCGCCGCTGCGGGCCTTGCCGTGCACCGTCGCCGCGTAGTCCTTGACCGCCTTGTCGTGGCAGCTGTCGCACTGCGCCGGCTTGACCGCGCCGTGCGGCATCTGGCCGAAGCCCGGGTCCGTGTGGCACGCGGCGCAAGGAAGGGACATCGACCCGTGCACCGACGTCGCGAACTGCTTCGCGTCGACCGCCACCGACTTGCCGCTCGCCGCCTTGGCCCCGGCGTCGCCGTGGCACATCAGGCAGGCGTCGTTGGGTCCCGGCGCGGCGTCCTTGGCGGGCTGCTGGGCGGCCGCGCCGAGGCTCAAGGCGAGCAAGGCGCAGAACAGGAACGCGCGCAGGCGGGTGGCAATCATGGTCTCGCGTGCTTCGGAGGTCGCCGCTTCGGGGCGCCCGCTTGGCTTGCCCGGGCGCGGAGCGCACGCCGGCGACTTCGCTGCCGCGCTCCCGATGGAACCCTACCGGCGTACGCGTTTTCGGTATTGATATGCGTCAACCCGCACGTCGCCGTTCACGCGATCGCAGCGCGGATTGCACCGGTGTTGCGCCGGGGCAACCGATGGCGCGCGAGATAGGACGGCGTTCGCGCCTTGGGCAGCTTGTGGACGAAGTGGTAGCGCGCGACGTGATAGCTCGGGTCGAAGCCGAAGAAATTGAGCTTCATGCGCGCCAGTTCCGCCTCACGGTAGCGGGACAGCGGCTGCGCCGCCTCGTCCGCGGCACGCCGCTGGTTCTTCGCCGCGAGCGCGGCGCCGAATCCCGGCGCCTCGGCGAGCGCATCGGCTCGAGCGAGGGCCTCGGCAAGGAACGACGCCGGCGCATCGCCGAAGCACTCGTCGACGAGCCCGGTCGCCACCGCGTCGGCGGCAACCAGCGGCAGTCGGCGCTCGACGATGCCGAGGGCTTCCGCGGGACCCACGCGGCGCGGCAGCAGGTAGGTCCAGTACTCGGACCCGTAGAGATTGCCCATGGCCTTGTAGTGGGGATTGAGCACGATGCCGCGGCGCGCGAACACGCGGTCGGCCGCGAGCGCGAGGAAACAGCCCCCCGCGCCCGCGTTGCCCTGCATCGCCGCCACCGTCAGCTGCCGGTCTGCGGTCAGGATTTCGAGGACGAGGTCGTTCATCGCCTCGATGTTGCGCCACGACTCCTCGGCAGGGTGGGCCGATGCCTCGATCACGTTGAGGTGGATGCCGTTCGACCAGAAGTCGGGGCCACCGGCCAGCACCAGCACCCGGATCGGTCGCCGGCGGGCCGCCGCGACCGCATCGCGAAGCGCCAGGCACTGCGCCGTGCTCATCGCGCCGTTGCAGAAGGCGAAGTGCAGCGCGCCGACGTGACCGCGCTCCTGGTAGCGCAGCAGGCGCCAGGTGGCGCCATCGACCTCGGCATCCGCGGCGAGCGGCAGGTCCGGAATGCCGGCGAGCCGCTCGCCGAGGACCTGCACGGCAGGGAGCTTGAGCGTCGTGCGCGGGTCCGCGTCGACGCGCTGCAGGTGCGTGATCCAGACCGCACCGTCGATCGTCCGGCGCAGGATCGCGCCGTCGCGGGTCGCCACGACGGCCCCGGGCCCCTCGCCCGCAAAACGTGCGACGAGCGGCTCTTCGGCGTGCGCGTCGAACAGGTCGGCAGGCGATGTCCAGCACATCGTCGCGCACGCCGGGCGTCCCGTCCGCGGCGCGGACCTTGCGCAGGATGGTCGCGGTGTCGTCGCGCGACCAGTCGAGGGCCCGCTCGGCCTGCTGCATCGCCGGCCGCCGCCGACCGCGCACGCCGGGCCGCGTGTCGTCCTGCGGCCGCGGCTTCTCGCCACGGCCGATCCGCTCGATCGCCTCGCGCACCGCCGCGACGGCGGCCTCCGTCACCTCGTTGCGGTACAGGCTGCCCTTCGACGCGTCGCGCATCGGAAAGGTCCGCGTCGCCCAGATGTCGCCGGCATCCATCTCGCCGTTGGCCTCGAGCACGGTCACACCCCATTCCCGCTCGCCCTGTTGCACCGCCCAGTCGAGCGCCGAGGGGCCGCGGTCCCCCTCGATGCCGGGGTGCACGACGAGGCAACGCTGCCGCCGCCACACCGACTCGGGGATGGCGCGCTTCAGGAAGGGCGCGACGATCAGCTCGGGCCGCGCGAGCGCGACGGCCTCCTCGGTGACGCGGTCGTTGACGTCGAGCTCGAGCGTGAGTTCGTGGCCGTCGCGCGCGAGCTCCGCCCAGAGCCGCTGCGTCAGGCTGTTGAACGCGTGGCTGAGGATGAGGACGCGCATCAGCAGATCCGCGGCAACTGCTCGCCGGCGAGCCAGTCGACGATGCGGCGGCCGCCGAAGCGCGTGTCCATCTGCACGAAGTGGTGCCGATCCTCGATCGCCTCGCCGATGCTCGCGGCGCCGCGGCCGAGCGGATGCGCGCGCATCGCGGCCAGCAGGCGATCGGCGTCCGCGGCCGCGCAGACCGCGACCAGCTTGCCCTCGTTCGCGACGTAGAGCGGGTCGAGCCCGAGGAACTCGCACGCGGCTTCGACCTCGTGCCTCACTGGAATCGCGGCCTCGTCGATCACGAAGCCGACCTGCGACTGGCGGGCGATCTCGTTCAGCGTCGTCGCGAGCCCGCCGCGCGTCGGGTCGCGCATCACCCGCAGGCCCGGTGCCGCGGCCAGCATCGCCGCGGTCAGCCCGTGGAGGGCCGCGGTGTCGCTCTCGATCGTGGTCTCGAAGGTGAGGTTCTCGCGCAGCGACATGATCGCGACACCGTGGTCGCCCATCGTGCCCGAGACGATCACCCGGTCGCCCGGACGCGCACGGTCGCCCGAGAGGTCGACGCCGTCGGCGACGACACCCACGCCGGTCGTGGTGATGAAGACGCCGTCGCCCTTGCCCTTCTCGACGACCTTGGTGTCGCCGGTGACGATCGGCACGCCGGCCGCGCGCGCGGCCTCGGCCATCGAGTGCACGATGCGCTTCAGGTCGGCGAGCGGGAAGCCCTCCTCGAGCACGAAGCCGGCGGCGAGCCACAAGGGTGTGGCGCCCATCACCGCGACGTCGTTGATCGTGCCGTGCACCGACAGCGCGCCGATGTCGCCGCCGGGGAAGAACAGCGGCGTGATCACGTGGCAGTCGGTGGCGACGACGAGCCGGCCGGGCGGCGGGTTGACCCGCGCGCCGTCGTTGCCCTGGCGCAGCCACTCGTTGTCGAACGCGGCGGCGAAGAGCTCGTCGATCAGCTGCGCCATCGCCCGGCCGCCGCTGCCGTGGGTCATGTCGACGCGGCCGTTCCTGAAGTCGATCGGCCGGACATACGCCTTGCGCCGCGGAAAAGTAGGGTCAGACTCGACTTCTTCCTGTCCCTTGGTCATCGCAACGGGTTCCTGTCGCGAAAAGTCGAGTCTGACCCTACTTTTTCGGGGTCTGACCCCACTCTGTAGCGGCCGTAGGTGTAGTGCGCCGCGCACGCGCCCTCGGAGGACACCATGCACGAGCCGATCGGGTTCTCGGGCGTGCAGACGGTACCGAACACCTTGCAGTCGGCGGGCTTCTTCACGCCGCGCAGGATCGCGCCGCACTCGCAGGCCTTGTGGTCCGGCACCGGCCGGTAGACGATGCCGTAGCGCGCCTCGGCGTCGAACGCCGCGAAGCGCTGCTTGATGGCCAGCGCGCTGTAGGGCACCTCGCCCAGTCCCCGCCACTCGAACGAGCGCCGCAGCTCGAACACGTCGGCGACCAGCGCCTTCGCCTTCTCGTTGCCCTGCGGCGTGACGGCGCGGGTGAACTCGTTCTCGACCTCCGCGCGCCCCTCGTTCAGCTGCCGCACCAGCATCAGGATCGCCTGCATCACGTCGAGCGGTTCGAACCCCGCGATCACCACGGGCTTCCGGTACTCCTCCGCGAAGTAGTCGTAGGGCGCGCTGCCGATCACCGTGGACACGTGCGCCGGCCCGATGAAACCGTCGAGCGGCACGATCCCCAGGTCGCGCACCTCGGGCGACTCCAGGATGTGGGTGATTGCCGAGGGGGTGAGCACGTGATTGCAGAACACGCTGAAATTGGCGAGGCCCTGCTTCTCGGCTGCGAGGATCGCGAGCGCGGTCGGCGGGGTCGTCGTCTCGAAGCCGATCGCGAAGAACACGACGTCCCGCGACGGGTTGTCGCGGGCGATCTTCAGCGCGTCGGCGCACGAGTACACCATGCGGATGTCCGCGCCGGCCGCCTTGGCCTTCATCAGCGACAGGCCCTTCGACGCCGGCACGCGCATCGTGTCGGCGTAGGTGCAGAGGATCACGCCGCGGTCGCGGGCAAGCTCGATCGCGTTGTCGATGCGGCCGATGGGCAGCACGCACACCGGGCAGCCCGGGCCGTGGACCATCTCGACGTTCCGGGGCAGCAGGTCGGCGAGACCGTAGCGCGAGATCGCGTGCGTGTGGCCCCCGCAGAACTCCATCAGGTGGTAGCGCCGGCCCGGATCGGCCTCGCGCGCGATCTTCCCCGCGAGCGTCTTCGCGAGCGCGCCGTCGCGGTACTCGTCGACGTACTTCATCGCGTCCCGTCCCCTGCTCCGGCGTCGACCGTCACGCGTTCCCCGCCGTGACGACGTCGATGCCGGCCTCGGCGAACGTCGCGAGCGTGCGCTCCGCCTCCTCGGCGTCGAGCCGGGTGAGCGCGTAGCCGACGTGCACGATCACGTAGTCGCCGACCCCGACGCCGTCGACCAGCGCGAGCGAGATCTCCTTGCGCACGCCGCCCAGATCGATGCGCGCCGTGTCGGGGCCGGTCAACTCGACGACACGGGCGGGAATGGCGAGGCACATGACGAATCCTTCAGCAGAGGGTACGGGCGACCGCGGCCTGGCCGAGTGCCAGGCCACCGTCGTTCGGTGGTACCGCGGAGGCCTCGAGCATCGTGATGCCACGGCGCGTCAGCGCCGCGCGCAGGCCCCGCGCGAGGATCGCATTCAGGAAGCAGCCGCCGCCGCAGGCCACGGTGGCAAGCCCGGTGCGTCGCGCGGCCGCCTCGACCCACTCCGCGAGCGCCTCGATCAGCACCGCGTGGAAGAGCGCGGCACCGCGGCCGGCATCGTCGCTGTCGGCGAGACGCATGGCGAGCGGCGTCAGGTCGAGGACGTGATCGGCGTCGATCGTGAACAGGCCGGGCGCGGCCGCGACCGGGCCGTGGGCCTCGGCCAGGCCCTCGAGCTGCATCGCCGCCTGGCCTTCGAACGCCATGCGCCGCGAGACGCCGAGAATTCCCGCGGCCGCGTCGAACCAGCGGCCCGCGCTGGTCGTCGCCGGCACGCGCACGCCGCGCGCAAGCATCGTGCTCACCATCGCCGCCGCCGGCTCGTCGGCGAAGCGTCGTGCGATCTCGCCGGATCGTCCCCCTCGCGCAAGCACCGACGCCGCCATGCGCCAGGGTTCGCGCGCCGCGCGATCGCCCCCGGGCAGGCCAAGCGCCGCCAAATGTCCCAATCGGGCGAATGTGCCGCGCTCGACCAGCAGCAGCTCGCCGCCCCATGCCGTGCCGTCGGTGCCGAGCCCGACTCCGTCCAGCGCGAGGCCCAGCACGGCCGTCTCCACGCGATGCTCGGCGGCTACCGCGGCGACGTGCGCGTGGTGGTGCTGCACGCCGATCGCCGGCACCGACCAGCGCAACGCCAGCTCGCCGGCGAGGCGCGTGCCGAAGAAGTCCGGGTGCAGGTCGTGCGCGACAGCGTCCGGCACGACCTCGAGAATGCCGGCGAGGTGCCCGATTGCCCGCTCGAGCGCCTCGCACGTCGGCGCGTTGTCGAGATCGCCGATGTGCGGCGTGACGAACGCCTCGTCGCCGCGCGTCACGCAGGCGGTGTTCTTGAACCAGCCGCCGGTCGCGACGACGCTGGGTCCCTTGCCGGCGAGCCGTACCGCCCGCGGCGTGTAGCCGCGCGCACGGCGCACGAACTGCACGGCGCCTGCGCTGCCGACCCGCGCGACGCTGTCGTCGCAGCGGGTGACGATCGCGCGGTCGTGCGACAGCACCGCATCGGCGATGCCGCGCAGCCTCCGGTGCGCCTCGTCGTCGCCGATCACCAGCGGCTCCCCGCCCGGGTTGGCGCTGGTCATCACCAGCACCAGGTCGTGTGCGCCGGCGAGCCACGCCCCGCCCGGTGGGCGGCCGGCGGCCTCGTGGAACAGCAGGTATTGCAGCGGCGTGCAGGGCAGCATCGCGCCGAGCCAGGCGAGACCGGGCGCGATGCCGGGCAGCGCTGCGTCGGCACCGGCACGCTTGCGCAGCAGCACGATCGGCCGCTCCGCGGATTCGAGGAGCGTCCCTTCCGCAGCGTCGATCCCGACCAGCGCGTCGAGCGAGGCGACGTTCGCCGCCATCACCGCAAACGGCTTCGCCTCGCGCGACTTGCGCTCCCGCAGCGTGGCGACGGCCTTGCCCTGGCGTGCGTCGCAGGCGAGGTGGTAGCCACCCAGCCCCTTGATCGCGACGATCCCGCCCTGCCGCAGCAGCGCGAGCGTCCCGGCGAGCGGATCGCCGTCGATCGACGTGCCGTCGATCGCCCGGAGCGCGAGCGCGGGCCCGCACGCGGGGCAGGCGTTCGGCTCGGCGTGAAAGCGACGGTCGGTCGGCGTCGTGTACTCCGCGCGACACGCGGGGCACTGCAGGAACGCCGCCATGCTGGTCATCGGGCGGTCGTACGGCAGCGCGCGGGTGATCGTGAAGCGCGGTCCGCAGTTGGTGCAGTTGATGAACGCGTAGCGGTAGCGCCGGTCGCGCGGCTCGAAGAGCTCGGCCAGGCAGTCGTCGCAGATCGCGGTGTCGGGGCCGATCGCCGTCGCGACCCGACCGCCCGCCGACGCCCCGATCGCGAAACCCGGCACGCCGCCACGCACCGGCACCGGGTCCACCTGCACGGCGTCGATGCGCGCGAGCCGGGGCGCCTCCGTCGCCAGCCGCGCCTCGAACCGGTCGAGCGCCTCGCGCGGGCCCTCGAGCTCGATCGTCACGCCCGCCGCGTCGTTGCGCACCTCGCCGTCGAGCGCGAGGTCGCTCGCCAGCCGATGCACGAACGGCCGGAAGCCCACACCCTGCACGATGCCGCGCACGGCGAGCCGGCGACGTTCGCGCAAGGGGGCGGCGAGCGCTGGCGTCGGCGCCATCGTCAGCCCGCGGCAGTCCCGGCGGTCGCGACGGCAGGGACCCTCGTCGCCGAGACGTCGTCGCCGGGATCCGCGGCCGCGGCCGCGAGACCGCGTCCCAGCCAGCCGAGCCAGCGCTCGAACCCCGCGCCGGTCGTCGCCGAGACCTCGATCACTTCGAGGCCCGGGCGCACGCGATGGGCGAAGTCGACGGCCTTCGCGATGTCGAAGCTCACGTACGGCGCGAGGTCGACCTTCGACACCAGCATCAGGTCCGCGGCACGGAACATGTCGGGGTACTTGAGCGGCTTGTCCTCGCCCTCGGTGACCGACAGGATCACCACCTTGTGCGCCTCGCCCAGGTCGAACGCCGCAGGGCACACCAGGTTGCCGACGTTCTCGATGAACGCGAGGCTTCCTTGCGGAGGGTCGAGCTCCGCAAGCGCGCGCGCGACCATCATCGCGTCGAGGTGGCAGCCCTTGCCGGTGTTGACCTGCACCGCGGGTGCGCCGGTGGCGCGGATGCGGTCGGCGTCGAACGACGTCTGCTGGTCGCCTTCGATCACCACGACGGGCGAACGCCGGCCCCAGGCTTCGATCGTGCGCACCAGCAGCGTGGTCTTGCCCGAGCCGGGGCTCGAGACGAGGTTCAGCGCGAAGATCCCACGCGCAGCGAGCAGGCGCCGGTTCGCTGCGGCGAGTGCGTCGTTCTTCGCGAGCAGGTCGGCCTCGACCTCGACGATCCGTCGCCTCCGGCGTGCCCGGCGCGTGCACCGCGCCGAGCGGCCCCGCCTGCGGCGCGGCGGGCGAGTGGCTGTGCCACGTGCCGTCGGCGTGGAAGTGGCCGTGCGGGTCCCGGGGATGGGCGTGCGCTATGCCGTCCGCGAGCGTGTGCTCGTGCGCGTGCCGATAGACAGGCTTGCCGTCGATGGTGGCGTCGTGGCCGCCGCAGCCGCAGGTCGTGCACATGGAGTTCGTTCCCTTCCCGATCGCGCTAGTCGATCGCAATGTCCTTGACGCGCATCGCGTCGCCGCCCGTCACCGTGAGCTGGTAGCCGCCGCAGCGTGGGCACGGGTCGCCGAGCTGCGCGATCGCGACGCGTTCGCCGCACGGCATGCACCAGGCCTCTCCGGGCGTCGCGTCGATTTCGAGCGCCGCGCCTTCGGCGAGACTGCCGCGCGTCACCGCGTCGAAGCAGAAGCGCAGCGCGTCGACGGCAACGTGCGACAGCGTGCCGATCTCGAGCCGCACCGCGGACACGCGCGACGCGCCGTGCTTGCGCGCCGCCGCCTCGACGATCTCGAGCATGCTCTCGGCGAGCGCCATCTCATGCATCGCTCACCTCGACGCTGCAGGCCACGCACGGGTCGAGCGACTGCACGACCAGCGCGCAATCGCGTTGCAGTGCGTCGGCATCGCGCGCATCCAGCCCGACGAGCGAGCGCTCCAGCGGCCCGCCGGGCTGGAAGTTCCACTCGGTCGGCGCAACGATGCCGTAGCCCGTGACGCGCTCGTCGCGAATCTCGGCGCAGTGCAGCAGCAACCCGCGTGCGGTCTCGACGACCGCCACCCCGGAGCCGGATGCCGTGGACCACGCGTCCAGCCGGGCCGGCGTGCTGCCGCCCGCGAGCGCATCCACCGTGCGCGCGACGTCGGCAACGCGCGCGGCGAGCCGTGCCGCGACGCCGCGCCCGTGACGCGACACGAATCCCGGCGACCGCCGGGTGCGCGGCCATGCGCGCCAGCGCGCCCGTCTCGCGGGTCGCGCCGTCGAGCCGGGGCGCCGCCGCGAAGCCGGCGTCCGCGGCGAGCGACCCCAGGATGGTCTCGACCTGCCCGCGTGTCATCGGCGGCAGCGTCGGCACGTCGCTGTCGCCGAGCCGGCCGCCGCGATCGAGCACGGCGCGCAGCGCGAGCGCCGGTGCGGTCGTCGCCTGCCGCGTCCAGCGCTCGAGCCCCTCCGCATCCGTGCGTGCGGCAAACGCGGCCAACGACTCGCCGAGCACGCAGCGGGACACCACGTCGACCGCCGTGTCGATCGCCATGTCAATTGCGTGCTGCGCGACCGGTGCGGACGCGCCATCTGCCTCCGCAGGTCCGGCGGCCGCCGCAAGCACCGGGGCGAACGCGCGCCGTACCGCGGCGACCGGCTCGACTACGGCGGCCTGACCGATCGCCTTCGGCACGTCGATCAGCAGGCGCCGCAGGTCCTCCTGCAGGTTCTCGAGCGCCACCGCGAACGAGCGCGCGGCGACTTGTACCGGCGACGGCGATCGCCCTGCCGCAGACTCCAACGCGGATGCGGACGCCGCACCCTGCGCGCGCGCGCAGACGCTGTAGAGCCGCGGCACCAGCGCCGCGGCCTCCCCGGCACGCCGGCCGACGACGACGCGCGCGGTCGCGAGCGGCCGCGTCGAGCGGATCGACACTCGCGTGATGCGACCGGCGGCACGCGCAAGCAGCATGGCAATCTCACCTTCGATCGACATCGATGTCCGGCAGGAAGCGGCCGCGCAACAGGTCGCGCCGCGACATCGGTCCGCTGGTCGACTTCCGCACCTGCGCGACCGCTCCGGAGCGCGGGCCGTCGACGACGCGCTCTGTGCAGTTCGCGGCGTCGAGCAGCGCGGCGCGTGCGTGCTGCGCGACGAAGCGTGCGGTGGCCTGGTCCTCGAACTCGAGCACCGGCGAGAACAGCGAACAGAGCTGGAATTCGCCGACACCCGGCTCGATTGCGCCGACGAATTCGTAGTCGCCGGCCGGGAAGCCATAGCGCAGCTTCTCGCCCTGCCCGAGCGAGCGCCAGTGCGCGGGCTCGAGCGGAGCCAGCACCAGGTTGATGAACCAGGGCGTCACCATCACGCCGAGCCATCGCCCGTCCCACGGCGCGAAGCCCACGGCCTCGACCGCGAGCGCCGGGTTGACGAACGGCAGGCCATGCATGCGCGTCTCGGCTACGTGCCGGTACGTCGCCTCCAGTGCGTCCGAGGGATCTGGACGGGGCGTCACCACGTCAGTCCCGATGGGCCGCCCCGAGGGGCTGACCCGCCCCCTCGGGGGGCAGCGAGCGAAGCGAGCGTGGGGGTCGTTTCATCCTATGCATCCGGCAGCACCAGAAACTGGTCCTTGGTCGCGGCGCAGTTCGGGCAGCTCCAGTGATCGGGCAAGGCCGCGAACGGCGTGCCCGGCGGGATCTGCCAGATCGGATCGCCTTCGGCCGGGTCGTACACGTGCCAGCAGATCTTGCACTCGAGACGCGCGTGCGGGGCCGCCTGCGCGCCCTTGCCGTAGTTCTCGAAGCCGCTCATCGTGGACCTCCGACACGATCCTCGCCCGTCGCCGCGCCTATTGGGTAGCCTCGGCGATCGAGCTGTCCATCCACTCGATCAGCTCGGCGAGGCGCGCACGGCTGTCGACCAGGTCCTCGACCGCCGCTAGCGCCACCTCGGGCACGTCGACGATCTCGATCGTGTCGAGGATCAGCGTGTTCATGCTGTTGAAGTACTGCACCCACCAGACGTCGCGCGCGGTCGTCGAGGTGATACGGCAGTTGCCGAAGCCGCGCGAGATCATCGCCACGGGACCGGCCGGCAGCGCATGCTCGAGCACCCGATGGTCGTCCGGTGTCAGCGGGAACAGCGTCAGGTTCAGCACGTGCGTGGCCGCGCCGTGGCGGCGCTCCGCGAGCTGCGAGCCGATCTCGGCCAGCAGCGCCGGGGAGTTCATCGCCCCCGGTGGAATCTCGACGGGCGCAATGCGCTCCGCGCCGGCCGCGCGCGCGATGGCCAGCGCGACGTCGGGGACGGGCGCAGCCTCGATGGCGTCGGACGCGAGCCGGCCGTCGCCGTCGAGCGCGCACACGCGCCACACGCCGGCGAAGACGCTCTCCTGGATCCGATGCGGGTTCGAGCCACCGACCTGGATCGACACCTCGCCCTCGCCCAGCATGTCGTTGACGACGGCGAGCGTCGCGTCGGGTACGCCGGTGAGCTCGAGCCGCGGACCCGGCGTGCCGCTCGCGGGATCCCAGCGGTCGTACGCGGCGAGGAAGGCCGCGAGCAGGTCGCGTGCCGCGGCGAGCGCGTCGGGCGGAACGGCCTCGGGAACGCGCGGCATCTCGAAGGTCGGCACGTCGCGCGACATTGCCAGATACTGCAGCTCCTCTTCCTCGGGCTGCGAGCCGGGGCCGAACGTTCGCACCGGCAGCGGAAACGGCTTGTTCACTCGATCCCCCCCTTATCCCGCACCGTGGCCCGTCGCATCGCCCGGACCGCGCACCGCGATGCCGACCGCGGGCGGCCGGGTCACGGGAGCGGTCGCGAGCAGCGCGACGTCGTGCACGTATTCGTTCCAGTTGCGCAAACCGTCGATCGCGCCCACGTAGCCGCCGCCGTCGAGGAAGACGAGCGCCGGCCAGCGCCGGAATCCGTAGCGAACCGCGATCGCGCGCGCCGCCTCCGGCAGGAGCACGCCGGCGCGAAACACGCCGGGAAACGCGCGCACGAGCTCGGGCGCAATCACCGCGAGGTCGAGGGTCTCCTTGTAGCGCACCGGGTCCTCGGTGAACACGACGATCGCCCGTCCCGGCGCGTTCGCCCAACTGTCGAACGACTCGGCGCAAAGCTCGGCGAAGCCGTGCCTCGCCGCGAGTTGCGCGACGAGCGGATGCACGGTGTCTGCGGCCGCAGCGGATGCGGGCTGCATGTCAACGACTGCCACGCAGGTGCGCCGGCAACTCGGGCTCGCGGTCCACGAGGTCGGCGAAGTGCTGTGAAACGTCGTCCGCGCCGGCGAGCACGGCTTCGAGCGCGGCGAGTGCGGCATCGGTCTCCGCCGCCTCGCCGGCCGAGAGGACGCGGATCGCACTGCCCTGGAACGCGAGCAGCCAGTCGCCGGGCGCAACCTCGCCGACGAGCAGCGTGTCGAGCCGCGTGCGCTCGCCGCGTCGCTCGCAGATCGCCGTTCCGGACCCGGCCTCGACGACCCGCATGGGCAAACCGATGCACACGTCAGCTGTCTCCGTTCGGCTTCAGTGCGGCGAGCAGCCGCGGGTCGCCGATCCGGCAGGCGTCGTCCGCGGAGGGGCGGCCCCGCTCGTAGGCGTCGAGCGCGAGCGCACCGTCGTGGAGTGGCTCGAAGACTTCGCCGGGCACGCGCGCGCGGCCGGCGATTCCCCACGTCGCGAGCTCCTGCACCGCGAGGTTCACCGCCTCGGGCAGCCGCGCACGCACCGAGGGGCGCAGACTGCCGCCGAAGTCGTCGAGCACCTCGGGCTGCACGCCGATCACCGTGATGCGCTCGGGGCCGCGCCCCTGCAGCGCCGCGTGCGCGAGCACGTCGTTGAAGCCGGTCTGGTGCGGCGAGAGCTTGGCGCGACCCCACGCCGGCACCTTGTCGTCGCGCAGCACCTCGAGCGTCCCCGGCGCGAGGCCGTAGTCGACGGCGTCGAACACCAGCACGTGGCGCGAGCGGGCGACGTCCTCGAGCAGATTGAGTCCCTGCGTGCCCCCGTCCATCAGCACGACGCCGTCGGGAAAGGCGAACGCGTCGTGCAGCGCCTCGACGGCGCGTACGCCGAAGCCCTCGTCGGCCCACAGCACGTTGCCGATGCCGATCACAAGCACCTCGCGCCGCCCCTCGACCATCGCGTTCGTAACCCCCTCCGTTACACGTGGAGGCCATTCTTGCCCCGTCACCGGGCGCTGGCCTTGAGCGGGGTCAACCGGGATGCAGGTTTTTCGGCCACACCCGCGGCGCGGTCGACGCGCTCGGGTTCCCGACCGGAACGAGGGGCTATTCGACCTTGACGGCCTGGCCGTCGATCGTGCGCACGAGCTTGCCGTCGACCACGCGCTCGTAGTGCAGGACGATGCCCGAAGCGGTGCGCGTGCGCGAGTAGGTCTGCAGCTCGTAGCGCCCGTCCCCGAGGATCACGAACGAATGGACGTGCAGGCCGGCGGCGTCCTGCACCGCCCAGCGCACCGGGTCGCCGCCGAGCGGCTGCACTTCCTCGCGCTCGGCGAACACGTTGGCCTGCGGCACCTCGACGAAGAAGTTGCGCCCCTTCGCGGGCTTGAACGTGAGCTCGCTGACGCGGCGCTTCACGCCCGGCAGGTTGCGCCGCCCGTCGACGAGCGTCACGTTGACCCAACGGATGCGAAAGCCGTCGCGGTCGAAGGGCGTGACCTCGACGTCGATGTCGCGCTCCTCGGTCGCCTGGGTGTCGAGGTCCTTCACCGTCGCCCGGCCGAGATAGATGCCCAGCATCGGTTTCAGCGTCGGTGCGGGGTCTGCGGCGAGCGCAGGCAGCGGCGTCGCGAGCGCGGCGAGCAGCAGCGTGCCGGCGGCCGCGAGCATCGTGGCGCGCTTCATCGCGCGCCCCGCTCGAGCGTGGCCGTGAATCGCGCCGGTGGACGGTCGTGCTCGCGGCGCTCGAAGACGATGCCGATGCGCTCGCCCGACGGCTTCAGCTCGAGGCGATCGAGGCGGTGGGCGCCGCCGCGCAGGTCGAGCCGGTAGACGATCAGCGTCTCACGGTCGCGCCGTGCCCACGCGAGCGGCTTGCCCTCGAGCGGATTGACCGAGCTGCCGCGGCCCAGGTAGGACATCAGACCCGACGCCGCCGGCGGCCCGAACACGTCCTTCTGCTTGCCCGCGCTGAACTCACCCGCAAGGAGCGCCTCGCCGGAACCGGCCAGGTCGACGGTAAACCGCTCTGCGGTGCCGTCGACACGGAGCTCCATCCGTCCCGCACCGCCCGGCCAGGCGGACGCTTCGCCGATCGGTCCCGCCCAGCGACCGCGGCTCGCGGCGATCGGCTCCGCCGCCGCGGCGCCCGCGATCAGGCAGCCGAGGAGAACCGTCAACGCCAGGAATCGCCGCTCGCACATGTCCCTGCTTCGATCGATGCGATGGAATTGCACTCTACCAGAGTGCGACGCCGCGCGATCGCCGGCGCGTCCTTCAGGCGTTCCCGCGGCGGTAGAACCACCGCTTCGCCGCCTCGGTCGCAAGCACGTATCCGCCGAGGATGAGCACCGTCGTGGCGAGCAGTGGCCATGGTAACGGCACGAACTCGAACAACCGTGCAAGCGGGGGCAGGTAGGGAATCGCCAGCGTGGCGAGGAGCGCGGCGAGCGTCGTCCAGCCGAGCAGGCGGCCGGGCCGGCTGCGCCACGCCGGCTGCCGCGTGCGCAGCACGAGGACCACCGCAAGCTCGGTCAAGAGCGACACCACGAACCACGCGGTCTGGAACTCCGCCTCGCCGGCCCGGAACACGAGCAGGAGCAGCGCGAAGGTCAGCAGGTCGAACACCGTGCTCACCAGCCCGAACGCAACCATGAACCGGCGCACCTCGGCAACGTTCCAACGCTCAGCGCGCGCGACCTGCGGCGCGTCGACGTTGTCGGTCGAGATCGCGATCGACGGGAAATCGGACAGGAAGTTGTTGAGCAGTATCTGCTTCGCCGCGAGCGGGAGGAACGGCAGGAACGGCGTCGCGATCGCCATGCTCACCATGTTGCCGAAGTTCGCGCTGGTGGTGATCGCGATGTACTTCAGCGTGTTCACGAAGGCACGCCGGCCATCTTCGACGCCACGGCGCAGCACGTCGAGGTCCGGCCGCAGCAGAACGACGTCGGCCGACTCGCGCGCGACGTCGACCGCGCCGTCGACCGAGATGCCGACGTCGGCCTGCACGAGCGAGGGGGCGTCGTTGATGCCGTCGCCCAGGTAGCCCACCACGAAACCGCTCTTCTGCAGCGCGCCGACGATGCGGGCCTTCTGCTGCGGGTCCACCTCGACGAACAGGTCGATGCCGCCGGCCCGGTGCCACAGCGCCTCGTCGCGCATCGCGGCGAGCTCCTCGCCGTTCAGCATCGCGCGCGGGTCGAGGCCGATCGCCTGCGCGACGTGCGCGGCCACGTGCCGGTTGTCGCCGGTGACGATCTTGGTGCGCACGCCGCGCGCGGCGAGGTCGGCGACCGCACTGGCCGCGGTGGGTTTCACCGGGTCCGAGAAGAGCAGGAAGCCCTCCAGCGTCATACCCACCTCGTCGGCGTGTGCGTATGCGCGCTGCGGCGCCGCGACGCGCGACGCGACCGCCAGGACGCGGTAGCCCTCGGCACCCTTGTGCGCCGCGTACGCCTCGAGTGCCGTGCGCATCGCCGCGTCGAGCGGCACCGTGCCGGCAGCAGACGCGACGGTCGCGCTGATGTCCAGCACCTGCCGGGTGGCGCCCTTCGTGACCATGCGATGGCGGGTGCCACCGTCCTCGGCCACGACGATCGTGAGCCGGCGGCGCACGAAGTCGTAGGGAATCTCGTCGACCTTCCCGACGCCGTCGACGGAGAGGCCCGCCCGCCGTCCCGCCTCCACGATTGCCGCGTCGAGCGGGTTCTCGATGCCCGTCTCGAGCGCCGCGTTGAGAAACGCGAGCCGCGCCACGTCCGTGCAGGGCTCACCCGTCGGACCGACCGCGGCGTCCTGCGCCATCGCGCCCGTCGTCAGGGTGCCGGTCTTGTCGGTGCACAGGACATCGATGCTGCCGAGATTTTCGATCGCCTCGAGACGGCGCACGATCACGCCACGATCCGCCATCGCCCGCGCCCCCTTGGCGAGCGTGACGCTGACGATCGCCGGCAGGAGTTCCGGCGAGAGCCCCACCGCCAGCGCGACGGCGAAAAGCAGCGAATCGAGCACGGGCCGGTGCAGCACCTGGTTGACCACCAGGACGAACACGACCATCAGCACCATCACCCGGAGCAGCAGGTACCCGAACTGGCGGATGCCGCGCGTGAACTCGCCCTCCTCGGCGACGGACGCGAGTCGCACGGCGATGGACCCGTACACGGTCGCGCGGCCGGTCGCCACGACCAGCATGCGCGCCGTGCCGCTTCTGACCGAGCCGCCGAGGTAAACGCAGTTGCCGCGGCGCGCGAGCGGCGCGTCGAGCGCGGCCGTACCCGGCGCCTTCTCGACGGGGAACGACTCCCCGGTCAACGCCGCCTCGTTGACGAGGAAGTCCCGCGTCTCGAGCACGATGCCGTCCGCAGGTACCAGATTGCCCGCGGCGAGCAGGACGACGTCGCCCGGCACGAGCTCCGCCACCGGCACGACGGCAGCCCCGCCGTCGCGCCACGCGCGAGCCGTCAGCTCGAGTCGCGAGCGGAGCATCGCCACCGCGCGCGATCCTCGGTACTCCTGCGAGAAGCCGAGCAGCGTGCTGCTCGCGACGATGACGAGGATGATCGCCGCATCGATCCAGCTGCCGGTGATGATCGAGACCAGCGCGCCGAAGACGAGGATCAGCACGAGCGGGCTCGCGAACTGGCGCGCGAGGAGCCGCAGCGCCGCCTCGCCCTCGCCCGGCTCGACGCGGTTGGGACCGACCGCGGCAAGGCGCGCCGCGGCGTCGGGGGTCGCTAGCCCCCCCGGGGAGCTGCCCAGGTCCCGCAGCAGCACCTCCGCGGGTCGAGTCCAGTAGGCTTCCGGTACGGACATCGAGCTCTGCGGCAGCAGGCCGTGTGCCTCCGGGGGCGCCCGTTCCCGGGCGCTGCGCCTTCAGCCGCCGCGGCTCACGACCGAGGCGGTCGCGATCAGCTCGTCGAGCAGCGCCATCGACGCCTGGCCCGAGCAGGAGAAGGGATTCAGCTCCGCCCGCTCGGAGTACTTGAGGAGCAGCGTGGGGTTCACCTTGGCGATGTTGACCTGGCCCATCGTCCAGCCGCCGAAGCGCCGCTCGCGGATCTCCTCGAAGCTCAGGATGCACACGTGCGGCGTGGCGGTCGTCGCGCACGATCGTGTTGTAGAGGCCGCAGACCTCGTCGCGACCGCCTTCGAGCACCTGGATGAACAGGTCGTCGCTGAAGCACAGCACGCCGGTGATGCCCGCGGCGCGGATTGTTGCGCGCGCGACTGCTCGAGGATGGAGTCGAGCACGGCAGGGGTGAGCGGCGCCGCGGCGCGGCTGGCGTAGAGCAGGCGGACGAGCATGGCGGCTTCAGGCGGGAAGGTTGATCAGGGACAGGAATTCGCGGCGCAGCGTCGAGTTCTTGAGGAACGAGCCGCGCATCACGCTGTTCATCATCTTGGTGCGGTCGTCCTTGACGCCGCGCCAGTGCATGCAGAAGTGGTCGGCCTCCATCACCACCGCGAGGCCGTCGGGGCTCACCTTGTTCATCAAGCAGGTCGGCGAGTCTGGGCGATCGCCTCCTCCTGGATCTGCGGGCGACCCATGATCCACTCGGCGAGGCGCGAGTACTTGGACAGGCCGATCAGGTTCGAGTGCTCGTTGGGCATCACGCCGATCCACAGCCGTCCGATGATCGGGCAGAAGTGGTGGCTGCACGCGCTGCGCACCGTGATCGGGCCGACGATCATCAGCTCGTTCAGGTGCTCGGCATTGGGGAACTCGGTGACCGGCGGCGGCGGCACGTAGCGGCCGCGAAACACCTCGGTCACGTACATCTTGGCGACGCGGCGCGCGGTGTCCTGCGTGTTGTGGTCGCTCTCGGTGTCGATGACGAGGCTTTCCAGCACCGCGCGCATCTTGCCCTCGACCTCGTCCTGCAGTGCCTCGAGCTCGCCCGGCTGCAGGTGGGCGGCGATGTTGTCGTTGGCGTGGAAGCGCTGGCGTGCCGCCAGTATCCGCGCGCGGATCCTGGCCGAGACGGGCCCACCGGGATCGGGCGCGGCGGGGTTCAAGGGATCGCTCATGGGTTCTCGCTCGTCTGCGCCGGCCCGCGCGACGCACCGCGGCGCCGGCGCAGGACCGTGGATTGGAGTCATCGGGATTCTAGCAGCCGTGCCCCGCATCGGACGCACGCGTACCCCGGATGATCGATCCCGGCACAGGGTCCGCGATGCCGCGGGGGGTGACCGTCACAGCCACCGCAACGCCATCGGACCCTTGCCTCGCCCGGCCGACGGGCCTAGTCTTTCGTGCCGGGACGGCAAACGCCGGCCCGCCGACGACCCAGGGGGACCATGGTCCCGTCTTCGGAACGCGCGAGGTCTAACTCGGGCGAGCGCCCTCCCGGCGCGGAGCGCGTGCACGCGCCGGTCGCGGAAGGAGCGTCCCCGGCAGACGACCGGCTGGCCGACGCGCTGGCGCAACAGCGCGCCACCAGCGAGATCCTCTCCGTGATGGTGGCATCGCGCACCGACGCGACGCCTGTCTTCGAGACGATCGCCAGCGCCGTGTTGACGCTTTGTCGCGCGTCCTCGGCGGTCGTCGCCACGTACGACGGCGCGCTGCTGCGCGTGGGGGCCGTGGCAAGCGTCACTGCGGCGGGTGCGGACGCGATACGGTCGCTGTTTCCGCGCCCAGCCAGCATTGACAACGGGATCACGCGTGCGGTGCTGACCTGTGGTCTGGTGTCAATCCCAGACGTGCTGCAGGATCTCGACTACGCGACCGCCGGGTCGGCGCTCGCCTCGGGATTTCGCAGTGTACTCGCGCTCCCGCTGCTGCAGGACGGCGTGCCAATCGGCGCGATCAGCCTCGGACGCGTCGCGCCCGGAGCGTTCCCGGATACCCAGGTCGCACTGCTCCGAACCTTCGCCGACCAGGCGGTCATCGCGCTCGAGAACGTGCGGCTGTTCCGGGACGTCGACGAGCGCAATCGGGGCCTCGCCGAGGCACTCGACCAGCAGACCGCGACAAGCGAGATCCTGCGCGTGATGAGCCGCTCCCGCAGCGACGTGCAACCGGTGTTCGACACGATCGCGAACGCCGCGATGAAGCTGTGTTCGGCGAGTTCGGCGAACGTGGTGACGTACGACGGCAGGCTGGTGCAGGTCGCATCCGTTGCAGCCGCCTACGCGGGAGGCACCGGTGCCCTGCGTGAGCACTTCCGGACCTATCCGAGACCGCCGAGTCGCGACACGGCCAACTGCCGCGCGGTGCTCACACGAAGTGTCGTCGCGATTCCCGACGTGCTGCGCGATCCGGACTACCAGGCCGGAGGCACGGCCGTGGCCGCAGGCTATCGCAGCGTGCTGGCCGTGCCGCTGGTCGCGGGGCAAGGCGCGCTGGGCGCGATCACCGTGGCGCGGCCCGAACCCGGCCCCTTCCCCGACAAGCAGATTGCCCTGCTGGAGACGTTCGCCGAGCAAGCCGTGATCGCGATCGAGAACGTGAGGCTGTTCAACGAGGTCGAGCAACGAAACGGCGAACTCGTCGAGTCGCTCGAGCAGCAGACCGCGACCAGCGACATCCTCCGGGTGATCAGCCGTTCGATCGCCGACGTGCACCCGGTGTTCGACCTGATCGTGCGCAGGGTGCGGCCCCTTTGCGGCGCGACGTTCAGCGGCGTCTATCGACTTCAGGGCGACATGCTGAGCCTGGAGGCGGCCGACGGACTGGCGCCCGATGCGCTCGCCCGCTTCAGCGCGGGTTTTCCCCGCAAGGCGGGCCCGGACACCGTCGCCGGCCGCGCCGCGCTCGAATGCCGCGTCGTGCAGACCCCGGATCTCGGCAACGACCCCCTGTACGCAGCGGCGCCCGGGTCACGCGTAGGAGCCCGGACCGTGCTGGGCATTCCGCTGCTGCGCGACGGGCACGCCATCGGCTCGATCGGCGTGTGGCGGGCCGAGGTCAAGCCGTTCAACGAAAAGCAGATCGCGCTGCTGCAGACCTTCGCCGACCAGGCCGTGATCGCGATCGAGAACGTGAGGCTGTTCGGCGAGCTTCGCGCCCGGACCGCGGAGCTCACCAAGTCGGTCGGCGAGCTGCGGGCGCTGGGGGAGATCGGCCAGGCCGTCAGCTCGACGCTCGACCTCGAGACCGTGCTGTCGACGATCGTCGCGCGCGCGACCCAACTGACCGGCATGGACGGCGGGACGATCTACGAGTTCGACGAGGATCGTGGGGAGTTCCACCTGCACACCGCGGATCGGCTTCCCGACGAGCTTGTCGCCGCGCTTCGTGCACATCCGATCCGCCGTGGCGAAGGCGCACTCGGACGCATGGCGATCGCCGGCGAGCCGGTGCAGATCGCGGACATCGTCGCCGAGGGCGCCTACCAGAGCCGCGTCCGCGACCTGCTCGTCTGCCTGGGCTACCGTGCGCTGCTGGCGGTGCCGCTGATGCGCGACGAGCACCTGCTGGGCGGCCTCGCCGTCAACCGCAAGACGCCGGGGCCCTTCGGCGCCGAGGAAATCGCGCTGCTCCAGACGTTCGCGGCACAATCCGCGCTCGCGATCCAGAATGCCCGGCTGTTCCGTGAGCTGGAGGTCAAGGGCCGCGCGCTCGAGCAGGCGAGTCGGCACAAGAGCGAGTTCCTCGCCAACATGTCCCACGAGTTGCGCACTCCGCTCAACGCGATCATCGGCTTCTCCGAGGTGCTCGCGGAGCGCATGTTCGGCGACATCAACGACAAGCAGGCCGAGTACCTCGGGGACATCCTCGAGTCGGCCCGGCACCTGCTCGCGCTGATCAACGACGTCCTCGACCTCTCGAAGATCGAGGCCGGCCGAATCGAGCTCGACCTGACCGAGTTCGACCTCCCGCAGGTGCTGGACAACACGTTGCTGCTGGTCCGCGAGCGTGCGCAGCGCCGCAACCTGGCCTTGGTTGCGGAGATCGCGCCCAACCTGGGCGCAGTCGTTGCCGACGAGCGCAAGCTGAAGCAGGTCGTGCTCAACCTGCTCTCGAATGCCATCAAGTTCACGCCCCCGGGGGGCACGATCACCTTGCGTGCCGTTGGAGTCGGCGATGGCGTCGAGGTTTCCGTCCGCGATACGGGCGTAGGCATCTCGGCCGCAGACCAGGCGCTGGTCTTCGAGGAGTTCCGGCAGGTCGGCGCCGCCGACCGCAAGAGCGAAGGTACCGGACTGGGACTCGCGATCTCGCGCCGGTTCGTGGAGCTCCACGGCGGGTCGATCCGGGTAGACAGCGAGACCGGACGGGGCTCGACGTTCACCGTCCGGCTGCCGCGACGACCACGCAGCGCGTAGCGATCGGTCAGCCCGCCTGCTTCTTCGCGCGCACGCTGCGCACCGCGTTGCGCACCGCGTTGCGCATATCCCACGCGACCTGCAGGTGCATCCAGAACGCCGCGTCGTTGCGGAAGTAGATCGCGAGTCGAACCGCCGTGTCGGGCGTGATGCCACGACGGCCGTTGACGAGCTCGTTGACCCGCCGGCGCGACACGCCGTAGTGCTGCCGCAAGCTCCGTCTGGCTGATCGACAGCGGCTTCAGGAACCTCGATTCGAGGAACTGCCCCGGATGCGGGGGGGTGCGGCCGGGAAGCTTCACCGGCGCCGGTCCAGGCTTTGCCGCCTTCGGACCGGCGCCGCGTGCGCGAGCGGAATCGACGCGTGCGAGCATCGGCAGCCGCTCCTCCCCCCCCTCCTTCGAAAGTCCCGCTAGCCCCGTGCCTCGCGCTTGAACATGCGGATGCCGTTGACCATCGTGCTGATCACGGTCTCGCCGCTCATGATGTCCTCGCGGATCACCATGTAGACGTGGATCAGCGTGAAGATCAGCAGGTACCACATCGTCAGGTGGTGGATGGTGCGCACCATCTGCGAGCCGCCGAGCAGCACGTTGACCCAGCCGAAGGCGTTCATCCACGTCGAGCCCCAGCCGTACTGCTCGGCGTAGAGCGAGAAGCCGGTGAGGATGATGACGATTGCGCCGAGCACGTACATCGCGAACATCGCGAGCTGTGCGAGCGGGTTGTGCCCGACCCAGTGGTGCGGCTCCTTGCGCAGGAACAGGTAGTACGCGGCCTGGTTGAACAGCCCCGACCACCACTCGCCGCTCCACACCGGCGGCACGAAGATCGAGCGTGCGTGGTGGTTGCCCAGGATCGCCCACACGAGCCGCACGAGGAACAGCACCGCGAACAGCATCGCCGCGATGAAGTGGATCAGGCGAATGTTGGCGAAGAAGTAGCTGAACGTCGCCTCGCCGCCGATCGCCGGCAGCGGAGCTGCCGATCAGATAACCGGTGCCGGCGAGGACGATCATGCAGAGCATCATCGCCCAGTGCCAGAACCGGACCGGGGCCTCGTAGACGTACACCGGCTCGTACGGGCCCTGCAGCACCCGGCCGGATACACGATTGACCTTCATGGCGTCTCCTGGTGGCCCCTGACGCTAGCGCACCTTGACCGAAACCAGCTCCTCGCCCTCCGGCGACATCACGTGCGTGGCGCACGCGAGGCAGGGGTCGAAGCTGTGGATCGTGCGCAGGATCTCGAGCGGCTGCGCCGGGTTGGCCATCGGCGTGTTCAGCAGCGCCGCCTCGTACGCACCGATCTGGTTGCGCGCGTCGCGCGGGCCCGCATTCCACGTCGTCGGCACCACGCACTGGTAGCTGTCGATCTTCGTGTCCTTGATCTTCACCCAGTGCGCAAGCGCACCGCGCGGCGCCTCGCAGGGTGCGACGCCCTTGGCCTCCTTCGGCCACGTCGACGGCTCCCACTTCTCGACGTTGGCGGTGGCGAGGTCGCCAGCCTTGATGTTCGCGATCAGCTGGTCGTGGAAATAACGCATCTTGTGCGCCGCCCACTGGCATTCGAGCCCGCGCGCGGCCGTGCGGCCCAGCGTCGAGAACAGCGCCGTGATCGGCACGTCCAGTGCCTTCAGCGCGCCGTTGACCTGCTCCTGGATCTCCTTGTTGCCGCGCGCGTACGCGACGATGTAGCGCGCGAGCGGGCCGACCTCGACCGCGTGCCCCTTCCAGCGCGGCGACTTCACCCACGAGTACTTGGCGGCCTCGTCGATGTTCTCGATGTTGGTGCGCGTACCCTTGGTCGCCGGGCCGAGCACGAAGCTGGGTTCGGTCACGCCGTCGAACGGGTGCAGCCCGTTCTGCTCCTGCGCGTACTTGTACCAGCTGTGCGTCACCCACTCCTGCACCTGGTCGGGCGCCTTCAGGTCGACGTCGTGAATCTTCTTCAGGTCGCCGCCGAGGATCACGCCGGCCGGCAGCAGCATGCTGCGGTTCGAGTAGTCGTTCGGGATGTCCGGGAAGTCACCGTAGGACATCACGTTCTGGCCGGAGAGGCCGCCGCCGATCTTCGCCCAGTCCTTGTAGAACGACGCGACCGCGAGCAGATCCGGGATGTACACCTGGTCGACGAACTCGATCGTCCGGTCGCAGATGTCCTTGACCATGTTGAGATTGGCCATGTTGACCGCGCCGACCGAGCCCGCGCCGTCGACGTTGATCGGGCTCGGGTGGCCGCCGACCAGCCAGTTCGGGTGCGGGTTCTTGCCGCCGAAGATCGTCTGGATCTTCACGATCTCCTTCTGGAAGTCGAGCGCCTCGAGGTAGTGCGTGGTCGCCATCAGATTGGCCTCGGGCGGCAGCTTGTACGCCGGGCTGCCCCAGTAGGCGTTGGCGAATATGCCGAGCTGGCCGCTCTCGACGAACTTCTTCAGGCGGCTCTGCACGTCGCGGAAGTAGCCGGGCGAGGAATTCGGCCACGGCGAGATGCTCTGCTGCAGCTCGGAGGTCTTCTTCGGATCGGCCTTCAGCGCCGACACGATGTCCACCCAGTCGAGCGCGTGCAGGTGATAGAAGTGGACGAGGTGGTCCTGCGCGTACAGCGTCGCGTGCATCAGGTTGCGGATGATGTTCGCATTCTTCGGGATCGCGATCCCGAGCGCGTCCTCGACCGAACGCACCGATGCCAAGGCGTGCACGCCGGTGCACACGCCGCAGATGCGCTCGACGAACGCCCACGCGTCGCGCGGGTCGCGGCCCTTGAGGATGACCTCGAGACCGCGCCACATCGTGCCGGTCGACACGGCGTTGCGGATCACGTTGTCCTTGTCGACGTTGACCTCGATGCGCAGGTGGCCCTCGATGCGCGTGATCGGGTCGACGACGATGCGCTTGCCGCCGTTGTCGAGCGTGAAACCCTGGGTCTGATAGGTCGCCATGTTACTTCTCCACCTCGCTCACGCGGTCGTTGCGCCCCTTGTTGGAGGCCTGCTTGATCGCCGACACGGCCGCGTGCGCCGCGATCGCCGCGCCGGCGACGCCGAGCGCCGTCAGTCCGATGCGGTCGGCCGTGCCCTCGATGCCCAGGTTGGACAGCCCCGGCGCCCGGATCGTGGTCAAGTGGTCGTAGAACGAGCCCTTGTCCCAGAAGCCGTCCTCGGAGCAGCCGATGCAGCCGTGGCCGGACTGGATCGGGAACGAGAGCCCCTCGTTCCAGCGCAGCGCCGAGCACGCGTTGTAGGTCGTCGGGCCCTTGCAGCCGACCTTGTAGAGGCAGTAGCCCATGCGCGCGCCGGCGTCGTCGAAATGCTCGACGAACTGCCCGGCGTCGAAGTGCGGCCGGCGGTAGCACTTGTCGTGGATGCGCTGGCTGTAGAACATCTTCGGCCGCCCCTGCGCGTCCATCTCGGGCAGGCGGTCGAAGGTCAGGACGTAGGTGACGATGCCGGTCATCACTTCGGCGATCGGCGGGCATCCCGGCACCTTGATGATCGGCTTGTCGGTGATCACCTTGTGCACCGGCGTCGCGCGTGTCGGGTTCGGCTTCGCCGCCTGCACGCAGCCCCACGACGCGCAGCTGCCCCACGAGATGATCGCCTTCGCGTCCTTCGCGACGTGGCGCAGCTTGTCGACGAACGGGCGTCCGCCGGGGATGCAGTAGATGCCGTCGTCGGCCAGGGGCGGGTTGCCCTCGACGGCGAGGATGTAGTTGCCCTTGAACTTGGAGATGGTCTGCTCGAGCGCCTCCTCGGCCTGGTGTCCGGCCGCGGCCATCAGCGTGTCGCTGTAGTCGAGCGAGAGCATCGACAGCACGACGTCCTTCGCGAGCGGGTGCGCGGAGCGGATGAACGACTCGGTGCAGCACGTGCACTCGAGGCCGTGCAGCCAGACCACCGGCGTGCGCTGCTTCGTCTGCATCGCCTGCGCGATCTGCTGCGCGCCCGCCTCGCCGAGCCCGAGCGACGCCGCGGTCAGGCTGCAGAACTTGAGGAAGCTGCGGCGCGAGATGCCCTGCCGTCGCATCAGTTCGTAGTAGGTGTCCGTCATCGCTGGCTCTCCGTGGGGGCGGTCCCGCGCGCGCAAGGCTCGTGTGGCCTGTCTCGGCTTCGGCGCGGCCTGGATTGGAATTAGGAACCTGCGATTCGGCACTGCCGTTGATCCACGTCAACGGAGTGCAACCGCTCGCCCCCGGCGAAGTTCCGTGGACGAGGAGCAGGTCGCGCGATGAGCGGCCTGTAACGGTTGGCGTTACAGTTGCCGCGTCGCGTTCCGCTGGTGATCGCGGTTTGCGATACTCGCGGCATGGAAGTCCGCCGCCTCCTGCTCGTGCCCCACCCCGCGGAGCGCATGTACGACCTGATCGAGGGTGCCGAGCACTACCCGGCGTTCCTGCCCTGGTGCGGCGCCGCGACGGTGCTCGAACGCACCGACGAGGAGGTTGCGGCACGGGTGACGGTCGAGGTCCGCGGCGTGCGCTTCCAGTTCGTGACGCGCAACCGCAAGCGGCGGCCGACGTGGATGGGCCTCGGGCTCGAGGAGGGCCCGTTCCGCCGCTTCGACGGCGAGTGGAACCTCACGCCGCTCGGCGACGCCGGCTGCCGCATCGACTTCGTGCTGCGCTACGACTTCGAGAACGCCCTGATGCGACGCGTCGCCGGCGCCGTGTTCGAGCGCATCACCAGTACGCTGGTCGATGCCTTCGTCGCCCGCGCCGACGCGTTGGGCGATCGCATTCCGAAACCCCTGCCGGTCGGACCGGCGCAACTGCCCGACCCTGTCCCGGCTGCGCCCGACCCGGCGCCCTCTCCCCGGGATCCCCGTTATCCCGACGAACCAGGAGTGACGACATGACCGATCCTCGACTCGAGGCCCTGCGCAGCACGCGGCTCGCCACCGAGCTCACCGAGCGCCAGGCCGAGGCGCTCGCCGAAGTCCTGACGCTGCGCGACCTCAGGACCGGCGACGTGCTCGTGCAGGAAGGCACGTCCGACAACCACCTCTACGTGATCGTCAAGGGCGTGCTCGGCGTGGTGAAGAACGCCGGCACCCCGGAAGCGCTGACGCTGCACACGCTGTCCGCCGGCGACTTCGTCGACGAGCTGGGCTTCCTCGACGGCACGCCGTACTACGCGTCCAAGGTGGCGATGTCGGACCTGCGTGTGCTCGGCCTCGCCCGCGAGCGCCTGGAAGCCATGCTGCACGAGCACCCCGAGCTGGTCTACCGCGTGATGCGCGCGATCGTGCGCGTCGCGCACCAGATCCAGCGCCGGCTGTCGATGCAGCAGACGGAGCTCTCCAACTACATCTACAAGCAGCACGGCCGCTACTGAGCGCGTTCGGCGCCTCGCTGCCGGGCCGGGGACGGCAGCTTGCCGACAGCGGTTCGTCGATTCAGCCGCCATAAACGACAAGCCCCGCGCAAGGCGGGGCTCGTCGTTGCCGCAGTGACGCGGTCCGTTACTTCTTGACCGTCTCGCCCTTCACCTCGACCTCGACCCGACGGTCGGGCTGCAGGCACGCGATCAGCTCCTTGCGGTTCTGCTGCTGGCACTTGCCGCCCGTCACCGGCTGCTTCTCGCCAAGACCGATCGCCTCGATCTTGTCCTTCGCCACGCCCTTGCTCACCAGGTAGTCGCGCACGGCATCGGCGCGGCGCTCCGAGAGCTTCTGGTTGTAGGCGTCGCTGCCGATGCGGTCGGTGTGCCCGCTGACCAGCACGATCTCCAGCTTGTTCACCTGCGGCAGCTTGGCGACCACTTCGCTGTCGAGCGCCGCGCGACCTTCCGGCTTCAGCACCGCCTTGTCGAAGTCGAACAGCGCCTTCGACTGCAGCGTGATCTTCTGCACCGCCGGGGCCGGTGCGGGCGCAGGTGCCGGCGCAGGTGCCGGGGCAGGCTTCGGCGCCGCGACGGGCGCAGGTGCGGGCGCCTGAGCGACGACCGGCGCGGGCAACGGCGCCGCCTTCGGGATGTTGTCGAACTTGTACGTGAACATCAGGTAGAAGATGTTCGCCGTGTAGTCCGTGAACGCGTTCCAGCCCGACAGGTAGCTCTGGGCCGTGTTGTTCGTCACCCCGGGGAACGGGATCGTGTACTGGTACCCGTTGTACTGGTCGTCGCTGTAGTCGTACTTCTCGTAGGCGTAGCCGGCGGTGACCTGCCAGTTCCTGTTGACGCTCCAGACGCCCTTGAGGTTGAACGACTGCTTCTTGGTGTCGTCGTAGGCGTTGATCGGGAACGGGTTGCCGTAGCCGTTCTGCGAGACGATGTCAGCGGAACCGTCGGTCTTGTAGTACAGGTACGACGCCTTGACCAGCAGGTTGGACATCGCCGCCCAGTCGAGTCCCACGCCGAACGCGTAGTTCTTGTCCTCGTTCAGCGCCGACCAGTTGTAGTTGGACGTGGTCTGGGTCGTGCCAGGGTTGAAGCAGTTCGGCGCCGCGGCCGTGCACCAGCCGGACGGCGGCGTCGGCCCGCCGGCGACGGTGCTGATGTTGCGGTGATACGAGTCGTACTTGATGCTCTCGTAGTCGCCGAACGCCGTCACGCGCCACTTGCTGAAGTCGCCGTACGAGATGTTGCCGTAGACGCCCCAGCGCTTGTCGTTGGTGCGGCCGAGGAAGTCGTCCTGCGGGCTCACCGACGCGGTGGAGAAAGCGATTTCCTGGCCATCGCGCTTGTAGTTCGTGTCCGCCCACTTGTACTCGAGAGCGACGTCCCACATGGGAGCTGGCGCCCAGTCGACGTCGACACGAATCTCGTTGCGGTCGAACGACTGACCGTCGAAACGGCCAATGAAGCGCTCGAGATAGAGCACGTCGTTGGCGTTCTGGCCGATGCCGCCGAGCAGGAAGTTCGCGTCGCGCTCGAGGTACGTGTACTTGATGCGGCCGGTAAGGCCGGGCAGCATCGTGTTCTTGTACTCGAACCACAGCTTGAGATCCTCGTACTCGTCGTAGTCCGGACGTTCCTGCTCGACGTCCAAGTAATCGATGCCGGCGCCCAGCCGGTTGCCCGGCATGAACCGCCAGAAGCCCTCGGCGCCGAGGTTCCACTTCGTCGAGCCATAGAGCTCGTTGTCGCACGGCTGCGGTGTGTTGACGCCGCCGATCGTCGCCGTACCGCAGAAGAGCCCCGTGGCCGTCGGCGCGTACTCGATCTGGGACGACTTGTTGTCGCGGTCGTAGTAGTTGCCGTAGAGCTTCGTGTCCCAGCCCTTCCACGGCGCCGAGGTCAGCGCGATCGACGCGGTCGTGTTCTCGACCTTGCCGTCGAACGTGCTCTCCAGCGGGTTGGTGGCACCGAACACGCCGCCCGTATTGAGCGCGGACGTGGCGAGATCCGTGCTGCTCTCCAGCTTGTCCCAAGTGACGCGGCCCGACAGCGTCGAGTTCAGCGGCAACTGCCGGACCGAACCGTTGAACGCGATGCGCTGGTAGTCGTTGTCCGGAGCGAGGTACGACGTGTCGATGCCGTTGCCGAAGTACGGGTTCGACCACGTCATCGTCTCGTAGCCGCTCTCGAACTTGCTGTACGTGTACGCGAACGAGAACTGGTACTTCGACGTGGCGTAGCCGGCCTCGAACGTGCCGTTGGTCGTCTTGTAGTCGACCGGCATCGGCAGGTCGATGTAGCCGTTGCCCGGGCTCGTGCCGTTCGCCGCCGCCCCGACCTTGAGGCCGTCGGTGTTCACCTGGTTGGCGTCGACGCGGAAGTACCACGGCGAGTTGCGCTGCCACTCGAAGAAGCCGCCGAGATCCTTGCGCTGGTAGCCGTAGTTGAACTGCGCCCAGGTGTCGGGGTTCGGCTGCGGGAAGCGGTTGCGCAGGTCGGCGCTCGGCGCGTCGAGCAGCGGCGTGCGCATGTTGATGCCGCGCTCGTGCGGGATCCAGTCCCAGTACAGGCGGCCCTTCCAGGCGTCGTACTGCCCGCCGCGGAGGTTCATGTACATGTCCTCCCGGCCGAAGTTCTCGCCGCGGAAGTCGTACCACTGGCCCGCCGTGCTGCGGCCGCGCAGCAGGATGTTCGACAGTACGCCGTCGTCCAGGTCGCGGTACTCGAGCAGCTTCGACGGATCCTTCGAGTCGATGTCGCTGTAGATCGGGGCGATGGTGATCTCGCCCTCGGTGATCCAGCCGATCGGCAAGTACGGAGTGAGGGGATCCTGCCAGTTGACGTTCTGCGCCAAGGCAGGCGTCGCGAGGAACAGGCTCGCGATCAGGATGGAAAGAGGCTTTCTCTTGGTCATGTCGTCTCTCCTCGCCTCAGCGCGTCAGGAACTTGCCGCGGTTGGCCGGGGCGTTCGAGCCGTGGATCGCGTTGTGGCAATTCAGGCAGGACCGCGCGATGAAACGGGTGCTGGCGCCCGGGTTGAAGGCGCCCGGCGTGCCGGTCATGGGCTGTCCGCCGCCGCCCACGCCTTCCTGGATCGTCCAGCCGGAGGAGCCGCTGTAGAACGTGCCCGGGTGACGCGACCAGTCGTGGCAGTCCTGGCAGAGGTTCGGCACCTTTTCGTTGAGCAGGAAGTTGTGCGACGAGCCGTGCGGGTTGTGGCAGGACAGGCAGTTGTCCTCGACCGCCGGGTGCGAGAACACGTACGGGCCGCGCTTCTCGGCGTGGCAGGACAGGCACTGCTGGTTCACCGTCTCCTGCTTCACCATCGCCTTGGAGAGCGCGCCGTGCGGGTTGTGGCAGTCGGAGCACTTGATCTTGCCTTCCTGGATCGGGTGGTGCGACGGCTTCAAGGTCGCAGACCGGATCGACTGGTGGCAGGAAGCGCAGATGTCCGCCTCGTTGTCGCGGAACGTGGTCGTGAACGGACGGATCGTCGCATCGGTCTTGCCGCCGTGGATCGAGTGGCAGTTCGAGCAGGCCACCTCGTTCAGCGAGTGCTTGCCGGCCTCCCAGAACGTGAGTTGCCGGTTGCCCGCGTGGCAGGTCATGCAGACCTGCGTCTGCGCCGCCGCGCCGACCTTGCCGGCGAGCCGGTTCTCCGGCTTCACCTTCATCGGGTCCTTGACGTGCGGCGGAGGCGTCGCCGTGGCACGCCATGCACATCGTGCCGTTGGCGTCGTTCTTGGCGCCGTGGGGCGTCATCACCGTCGAGGTGTAGGCCTCGGCGTGGCAGTTGGCGCACACCGGTCCCGGCGGCACCTGCTGCGCCAGCGCCGGCAGGGCAATGAGTACCGCCGCCAGCGCGGCGTGGCGCAGGGCGGTGAGCAACGTTTTCACTCGCATGGGGTTTCCTTTCGTCAGCGTCGCGCGCGGCCGGCCGGTCCGGGTGGATCCTGCCGCGCGTCCCGCACCGGTGGAGCGCCCAGTCTTCGGCTCCGGGCCGGTGCCTCCCCCCGCTCGCGGAAAAGGCCCGAGCAGGCATTGCCAAGACTTCCTGAAGCTGTCGCTCGACCGCGCCACTGCGTGCGCTTCGGTCGCCCGGTCTCGTCCATTTCGTGGCGTGCGGTCCGGGTGTGCACCCCCTCCGACCGCACCACCCCTGCCGGGTTGGATGCTTGCTGCCATTTGAATTCGGCAGCCCGGTGCTCGTCAACGCGCGATTCGATTGCAGCGGTCCGCACGCAGGCGAATATGCGTGAAAGCAACAACCCGCAGCGGTGCGGACACGCGCTTTCGGCAACCGGTGTTTGCCGTGCAACACAACGGGTCGCGCGCGCCCGTTCCTTGATCTTGCGCAAGACTTCCGGATGCGCGTCACTGCATGCGAAGGGTGGAATGCACCACATCGAGGCGAGCACGCCTCGTTTGTCCAGGACAATGGCGACTGCCGAATGCAGTAAGGTGGAGGCGATGAACACCTCCGACCCAGAGCGATTCGCGCAACTCGTCATCTTCGGCGGCAGCGGCGATCTCGCGCGCCGCAAGCTCGTGCCCGCGGTGGCGCGACTCGCGCACGCGGGCCTGCTTCGCGCGGGCATCCAGGTCGTCGGCGTCGGACGGAGGGAGATGGACGACGACGCGTTCAGGACAGAGCTTCGCGCCGCCCTTCCCGCGGACCTCGTGGACGCGTTCGCGGCGATCGCACGCGACGTCCACTATCGAAGCGCCGACGTCGGCGACCTCGTGTCGCTGCAGAAATTGTGCGTGGAGGTCGACGCGCTCGCCGGCCGCCGCGAATTCGGGCGTGTGTGCTATCTGGCCCTGCGACCGGGCCTGTTCGGGACCGCCGTGGCGCTGCTGCGTGCCGCGGGCATCGTGCACCGCCACGACCACGAGGGCGTCGGCTACCGGCGCGTGGTCATCGAGAAGCCCTTCGGCCACGACCTCGCGAGCGCACGCGCGCTGAACGACGCCGTGCACCGCGAGCTCGGCGAGCATCAGGTGCTGCGCATCGACCACTACCTGGGCAAGGAGACGGTGCAGAACCTGCTCGGCTTGCGCTTCCACAACGCCATCTTCGAGCCGGTCTGGAACCGGCACCACGTCGAGCTCGTCCAGATCACGGTCGCCGAGACCGTCGGTGTCGAGCACGGACGCGCCGACTACTACGACGGCACCGGCGCGCTGCGCGACGTGGTGCAGAACCACATGCTGCAGGTCCTGGCGCTCGTGGCGATGGAGCCGCCGGCCTCGCTCGACGCCGACGTGATCCGCAACCAGAAGGTCGACGTGCTGAAGGCGCTGCGTGCGGTCGACCGCGAGGATGCCGCGCTGCACAGCGTGCGCGCCCGCTACGTCGCCGGGACGATCGGCGCGGCGCAGGTGCGCGGGCTACCTCGACGAGGACGGCGTGGCGCCCGGCTCGACGACCGAGACCTACGTCGCGCTGCGCGCGGAGGTCGACAACTGGCGCTGGCGCGGCGTGCCGTTCCTGCTGCGGCACGGCAAGCGCATGCCGAAGCGCTTCACCGAGGTGCAGGTGCAGTTCCGCATGCCGCCGCTGCAGCTGTTCAACCAGCCCGAGGGCATGTCCTCCGCCGCGTACCACCGGCGCGCTGCGTGACGGCACGCTGTGCCAGATGCGGCCGAACGTGCTCTCGATCGGCATCCAGCCCGACGAGACGATCGGCCTGTCCTTCGGCGTCAAGCGGCCCGGGCCGGAGATGGTGATGGCACCGGCCGCGCTGGCCTTCGACTACCGCGAGCACTTCGGCGCCGAGCCCCCCGAGGCTTACGAGCGGCTGCTGCTCGACGCGATGAGCGGCGACGCCACGCTGTTCCTGCGCGCCGACGAGATCGAGGCCAGCTGGCAGTACTGCGATTCGGTGCTCGCGGCGTGGCGCGAGCCCGGCACGGTGCCGCTGCAGGAGTACGCCGCGGGCACCTGGGGGCCGGCGGAGGCGAACCGGCTGTTCCAGGGCTGCGAGGGCGGCTGGTCGCGCGGGTGAGGTGCCCGCGGGCGGCGACGCGGGCGCCCCCGATCAGAACGGCCAGGTCCAGTCTGCCGCCGCCGGCGGGTCGACGCCGTGCTCGTGCGCGTAGCTGCGGCAGTCGATCTGCAGGTCGCGGAACTTCTCCTTCGCGTGCGCGCCGGCCACCTGCAGCCGCGGCACGCGATTGATGACGTCGATCGCGAGGCTGAATCGGTCGATCTCGTTGTCGATCGCGAGCTCGAGCGGCGTGTTGATGTTGCCCTTCTCCTTGTAGCCGCGCACGTGCAGGTTGCGGTGATTGGTGCGCCGGTAGGCGAGCCGGTGGATCAGCCAGGGGTAGCCGTGGAAGTTGAAGATGATCGGCTTGTCGACCGTGAACAGGCTGTCGAAGTCGCGGTCGGACAGGCCGTGCGGGTGCTCGCTGCGCGGCGTCATCCGGAACAGGTCGACGACGTTGACGAAGCGCACCTTCAGGTCCGGGAAGTGCTCGCGCAGCATCGCCGTCGCGGCGAGCGCCTCCTTGGTCGGGATGTCGCCGCATCCCGCCATCACCACGTCCGGCTCGCTGCCCTGGTCGTTGCTCGCGAAGTCCCAGATGCCGAGCCCCTTGGTGCAGTGGCGGATCGCGGCGTCCATGTCGAGGTACTGCAGGTGGCTCTGCTTGTCGCAGACGATCACGTTGATGTCGTTGCGGCTCCGGAGGCAGTGGTCGGCGGTCGCGAGCAGGCAGTTGACGTCCGGAGGCAGGTAGATGCGCGTCACCTCCGGGTTCTTGTTGACGACGACGTCGAGGAAGCCCGGGTCCTGGTGGGTGAAGCCGTTGTGGTCCTGGCGCCACACCGTCGAGGTGATCAGCAGGTTGATCGAGGGGATGGGGGCCCGCCACGGGATCTGGTCGCAGATCGCGAGCCACTTCGCGTGCTGGTTGTACATCGAGTCGATCACGTGGACGAAGGCCTCGTAGGTGGCGAAGAAGCCGTGGCGGCCGGTCAGGACGTAGCCCTCGTACCAGCCCTCGAGCGTGTGCTCCGAGAGCATCTCCATTACCCGGCCGTCGGGCGCGAGCTCGCCCCCGTCCAGGTCCTCGGGCCGGTATTCGGCCAGCCAGAGCTTCTTCGACACCTCGTAGATCGCGTCGAGCTTGTTCGAGGTGGTCTCGTCCGGCCCGAACACGCGGAAGTTGGTCGGGTTGTCCCGCATGATGTCGCGCAGCATCGCGCCGAGCGGCTTCGTGTTCATCGCGCTCGACCGTGCGGGTTTCTCGACGCGCTGAGCATAGGCCCGGAAGTCCGGCATCCGCAGGTCCCGGCGCAGCAGGCCGCCGTTGGCGTGCGGGTTCGCGCTCATGCGCATCGACCCGCGCGGCGCCAGCGCCTGCAATTCGGGGACGAGCCGCCCCGACGCGTCGAACAGCTCCTCGGGGCGGTAGCTCTTGAGCCATTGCTCGAGTTGCCGCAACTGCGCGGGGTTGCTGCGCACGCCGGCCAACGGCACCTGGTGCGCGCGCCAATAGCCCTCCACCCGGTGGCCGTCGACCCACTTCGGCCCGGTCCAGCCCTTGGGGGTGCGCAGCACGATCATCGGCCACGCCGGCCGCGTCGCCTCGCCGGTTGCGCGCGCGTGGCGCTGGGCCCCCCGGATGTCGGCCAGGCACCGGTCGAGCGTCTCCGCCATCAGCCGGTGCATCGTCGCCGGGTCGTCGCCCTCGACGAAGTGCGGGGTCCAGCCGTAGCCGCGGAGCAGGCTGGCGAGCTCGTCCCTCGGGATGCGCGCCAGGAGCGTCGGGTTGTTGATCTTGTAGCCGTTGAGGTGGAGGATCGGCAGTACCGCGCCGTCGCGAACCGGGTTCAGGAACTTGGTCGAGTGCCACGCCGTCGCGAGCGGCCCGGTCTCGGCCTCGCCGTCGCCGACCGCGACCGCCACCAGGAGGTCGGGGTTGTCGAACGCCGCGCCGAACGCGTGCGCGATCGAATAGCCGAGCTCGCCGCCCTCGTGGATCGAGCCCGGCAGCTCGGGCGTGCAGTGGCTGCCGATTCCGCCCGGGAACGAGAACTGCTTGAAGAAGCGGCGCATGCCCTCCTCGTCCTCGCTCTTGTCGGGGTAGGTCTCCGAGTACGTGCCCTCGAGGTAGACCGGCGCGAGCACGCCGGGCGCGCCGTGACCGGGGCCGGCGAGGAAGATCGCCTGCTGCCCGTGGTCGACGATCAGCCGGTTCAGGTGCACGTACATGAACGCGAGCCCCGGGCTCGACCCCCAGTGCCCGAGCAGGCGCTGCTTGATGTGCCCGGGCGCGAGCGGCTCGCGCAGCAGCGGATTGTCCTGCAGGTAGATCATGCCCTGCCGCGAGGTAATTGCACGCGCGCCAGTAGGCGTCGATGCGCGCGATGCGCTCGGGATCGATGGCAGGCATGGCGGGGACGACGGCGCCGGGGTTGTTCATGGGACTCCTTTAGCGACATTCGCACCGGCGGACGGTTCCCTGCCGCAACCGGCCGGGGCCCGGCGGGTGATCCTCCGGGGATGGCGAACCGCAGCCGCGATCAGCGCGGCTGCTTCGCCGGCTTGGTGCGCTTGACGACCTTGCGCGGTCGCTGCGCGCCGGACTTGCGGTCGGCGCTGCGGCCTTCCCCGCTCTCGACGTCGTCGCCGTGGCCCGGATCGCCCACGTCCGCGGCGCCTGCTTCCGCGCGCGGCTCCTCGAGCAACGCGACCATCTTGCGGTACAGCTTCTCGACCAGCTCCTCCTGGAACTCGATCATCCAGACGACGTTGGGGTTCTGCGCGGCCTCGCTCGCGATGTCGGTGACGAGTTCGAGGACGAAGAGGCGTTCTTCGCGGGACAGGGGTTTCATGCGTGACTCCGGGCAGCGTGGAACGACGATGGACGTGCGCCCGTGCGCCTGTCGCCGCCATGCGGACGGCGGCGCTCGGACGGCGAGGATCGTGTACCGCCAAAATACCACCGGAGCGCTGCATGGAGGTGGCTGATCGGGACCTGCGCCATACTTGGCTGCTGTCCCGACGACCTCGGCATGAAAGCGCTCCAGCACCCCGGCCTCGACCCGCTCCTGTTCGGCTCGCCGCTGCGCCGGCCGCCGGTGGCGATGCTCGTGATCGCGCTGCTCGTGCTGCTGCTGCTGATGGCCACGACCGTGGCGCTCCTCACCTTCACGACCATGGGCCGCGACGGCACGACGGTGTTCGCGCGGGCGCTCGCGGCGTCGAGCGTGCTCTCGCTGGCGCCGCTGGCGGTGCTCTGGTGGCTCGATCGCCGCGAGCGCGAGTCGCCGTGGCTGTTCGCGATCGCCTTCCTCTGGGGCGGCGTGATCGCGTCCTGGCTGTCGATGCCGCTCAATACGCTGATCCTGATCGGCATCGAGCAGTGGGTCGCGCAGCACCCGGAGGTCACGCAGCTGCTCGGCGCCGACGCGTCGCGGATGATCGGCGCGCCGATCGCCGCCCCCCTGGTCGAGGAATCGGCCAAGGGCGTCGGGCTCGTGCTGCTCTTTCTCCTGCTGCACGCCGAGTTCGACAACATGCGCGACGGCTTCGTCTACGGGGCGCTGGTCGGGGCGGGCTTCAACTGGGTGGAGTCCGCGCTCTACATCGCGCAGGGCTACGTGCAGTTCGGCGACGCCCCGTGGGGACTGCAGCTCGGCGCGCGCTATGCGCTGTTCGGCCTCGGCGGCCACGTGCTCTTCTCGGGCCTGTTCGGCGCGTTCCTCGGGCTCGCCCGGCAGATGGGCAGCGGCTGGCGCTGGCTCGTGCCGTTCGCGGGCCTGCTCCTCGCGATGGCCTCGCACGCGCTCAACAACGTGCTGCCGCTGGTCGGCACGCTGATCCAGGGTGCGGACGGCACGCCGCCGCCGCAGACCATCGAGCCGCCGCCCCCGGTGGGCTTCGTCGACGCGTTCCTCTCCGCGAGCCTGATGAACCTGGTCGTGTTCCTGCCGTTCGTGCTGCTGATCGGGTGGATGCTCGTCAGGAGCGGGCGCTGGGAGCGCGAGGTGATCCGCAGCGAGCTCGCGAGCGAGGCCGCCGACATCGTGGCCCCCGACGAGTTGCCGGCGATCGAGCGCGACGGCGCGTTCCGCACGCGCCGCATCGACCGGCTGCATCCCAAGGCTTCGGCCGGCCTGGTTCGGCTGCAGCACGAGCTCGCGTTCCGCAAGCGGCGCGTCCGCCTGCGCCGCCGCGACCCCGAAGGCGACCCGCTCGTGGCGCGGTGGCGCGTGGAAATCCGCCGCCTGCGCGCAACCCTGCGCACCTGACCTCCATTCCACCGGACCGCACCCATGTTCGCCCGTTTCCTCCCGCACGAAGGTGACTTCTTCACGCTGTTCTCGCGCCACGCCGCGCTGATGGTGAACTGCTCGAAGGAGCTCGCGGCGCTGATCGCCGACCCGTCGCAGGCCGTGGCGCGCACCCGCGCGGTCAAGACGCTCGAAAGCGAGGCGGACGGCGTCACGCGCGAGACCGTCAGGCTGCTCCACAAGACGTTCATCACGCCGCTCGACCGCGACGACATCCACCAGCTGATCACGCGCATGGACGACGTGCTCGACCTGATGGAGGACGTGGCACAGCTGGTCGTACTCTATGACCTCCGCAACGTGCCCGACGAGGCGCTCGCGCTGTCCGACATCTGCGTCCAGTGCACGGAGCAGGTGCAGGCGGCGGTCGGCCTGCTGCCGACGCTGAAGCGCGCCGAGGAGATCATCGGCCTGTGCCAGAGCATCGACCAGCTCGAGACCGAGGCGGACCACGTGATGCGCGCGGCGATCGCGCGCATGTTCCGCACGGAGCCCGACGCGCGCGAGCTGATCAAGGGGAAGGAGATCGTCGAGCTGCTCGAGGCCGTCACCGACCGCTGCGAGGACGTCGCCAACATCATCGAGGGCATCGTCCTCGAGAACGCGTGACGCGCGCGCCGGCGAGCGTGGAGGCTCCATGAGCTTCGAGGTGCTGGTGATGCTGGTGCTGCTCGCGCTGGCGTTCGACTTCATCAACGGCTTCCACGACGCCGCGAACTCGATCGCGACGATCGTGTCCACGCGCGTGCTGCGCCCGCAGTACGCCGTGCTCTGGGCCGCGTTCTTCAACTTCATCGCGTTCCTGTTCTTCGGCCTGCACGTCGCCAACACCGTCGGCAAGGGCATCATCGACCCGCTGGTCGCCGATCACGTCGTCGTGTTCGGCGGCGCTGGTCGGCGCGATCGCCTGGAACGTGATCACCTGGTGGTTCGGCATTCCCTCCTCGTCGTCGCACGCGCTGATCGGCGGGCTGGCCGGCGCGGCGCTCGCCAAGGCGGGGCTTGCCGGGCTGGTCGGCAGCGGCTTCCTCAAGACCGCGGTGGCGATCGTCGCCTCGCCGATGCTCGGCCTCGCGCTGGGCGCCGGCCTGATGATCGCGGTGTCGTGGATCTGCCGGCGCCAGACGCCGCGGCGCGTCGACCGCTGGTTCCGGCGCCTGCAGCTCGTCTCGGCGAGCCTCTACAGCCTGGGGCACGGCGGCAACGACGCCCAGAAGACGATGGGCATCATCGCGATGCTGCTGTTCTCCGCCGGCATGTCGGGCGGCGAGTTCAACGTGCCCTTCTGGGTGGTGCTGAGCTGCCAGGCCGCGATGGGACTGGGAACGCTGTTCGGCGGCTGGCGCATCGTCAAGACGATGGGCATGCGCATCACCAAGCTGCAGCCGGTCGGCGGCTTCTGCGCCGAGACCGGCGGCGCGATCACGCTGTTCCTCGCCACCGGTCTCGGCATCCCCGTGTCGACGACGCACACGATCACCGGCGCGATCGTCGGCGTGGGCTCGGTGCGGAACGCCGCCGCCGTGCGCTGGGGCGTGGCCGGCAACATCGTGCTCGCCTGGGTGCTGACGATTCCTTGCTCCGCTGCAATCGCCGCGGCGGCGTGGTGGGTGGGGTCGCGCGTGCTGTGACCGCGCCGCGGCGGCGCACGGGCGCAACGATGCGGCCGGTCCGTGGCGTCGAATGCGCGGGCTGCCGGCGGGTCAGGACACGGCGCCCCACCACCATCCCGCGACGCCGCCGCCGACGACCACGAGCCACGGCGGCAGCTTCCAGTACATCAGCGCGACGAGCGCCAGCACCGCCAGCGCGAGGTCGCCCGGACCGTGGATGGCGCTCGTCCAGACAGGGGTACAGAGCGCGGCGAACAGCAGGCCGACGACCGCGGCGTTGACCCCGGCGAGCGCCGCCTGCATGCGCACGCTGCGGCGCAGGTCCTCCCAGAACGGCAGCGCCCCCGCCACCAGCAGGAATCCGGGCAGGAAGATCGCCACGAGCGCGATCGCGCCACCGGTCCAGCCGTTCGGCGCCGCATGCATCGACGCGCCGAGAAACGCGGCGAACGTGAACAGCGGGCCGGGCACCGCCTGCGCGGCGCCGTAGCCCGGCGAGGAAGGCCTCGCTGCCGACCCAGCCCGGCGTCACGACCTCGGCCTGCAGCAGGGGCAGCACCACGTGCCCGCCGCCGAACACCAGCGCCCCGGCCCGGTAGAACGCGTCGATCATGGCCACCGCCTGGCTCGAGGTGAGCTGGACCGCAACGGGAAGTCCGACGAGCAGCGTGGAGAACAGCGCGAGCCAGAACATCCCGGCACGGCGCGTGACCGCCATCGGCAACGGTTCGTGCCCCGCGACTCGCAGCGGGCTCGACGAGCATCATGCCGGCGAGCCCGGCTGCCGCGATCACGCCCACCTGCGTCCACGCGGACGGCAGGAACAGCACGACGCCGGCGGCGATCGCCATGATCGCGAGCTTCGCGGCGCCTCTGCACAGATTGCGCGCCATGCCCCAGACGGCCTGCGCGACCACGGCCACCGCCACCACCTTGAGGCCCGACAGCGCACCGGTGGGAATGGCCTCGCCGAGGCTCGCGACGCCGATGGCGAACAGGATCAGCGCGATCGCCGAAGGCAGCGTGAAGCCCGCCCACGCGGCGAGCGCCCCCGCATAGCCGGCACGGGACAGCCCGAGCGCCATGCCAAACTGGCTGCTCGCCGGGCCCGGCAGGAACTGGCACAGCGCGACCAGGTCGGCGTAGCTGCGCTCGCCGAGCCACCGCCGGCGGGTGACGAATTCGTCGCGGTAGTAGCCGAGGTGCGCGACGGGACCGCCAAAGGAAGTGAGACCGAGGCGCAGGAAGACGAGGAACACCGACCACGCACCGCGGTCGTCCTGGTCGGTATCCTGCGCGCGCACGCGAGGCCGGGTCGTCAGCGCCGGGCGCGTGCCGGCGCGGGCTCGTAGCCGTCGGTGAGCGTGCGCATGAACGCCACGATGTCGTCGATCTCGCGGTCGCTGAGCCGCAACCGGCCCATCTCGTCCCGATTGACGTTGGCGGCGACCTCGGGCGCGGGCCAGCAGCGCGCCTGTTGCGCCTCCGCTTCCGTGGCCTCGGACTTGCACCGGCGTCGCACGTCGCGGTCGTTGTAGAACTCGACGACCGCGCGCAGCGTAGTGAAGTAGCCGTTGTGCATGTAGGGTGCCGTCAGGTCGACGTTGCGCAGCGTCGGCACCTTGAACTTGCCGTGCTCCGAGGGCTTGTCCACCACGGCGCCGAGGCCGAGGTCCACGTACCCGCTGCCGGCGGGATTGTGCTCCTTCGCCTGCGTGTAGAACGGATTGCCCGGATGGCGGGGCACGCCCAGGTTGTCGTAGGTGAAGTCGGTGAAGAGCGGCGGCCTGCCATCCTGACTGCGCCGGCTCGGGTGACACGCCGCGCAGTTGCCCTTCTTCTCGTCCTCGAAGAGCTTCAGGCCGCGCAGCTCGGCCGCGGCAAGGCGCGCCTTGCCCGCGAGGTAGGCGTCGTACTTCGACGTGAACGGGGCGAGCTCCGGCGAGCGCTCGAAGGCGGCGATCGCCGCGGCGATGCGCGCGTAGGCGACGTCGACGTCGTCCAGTGCGCCCACGCCCCAGAGCTGATCGAAGCGCGGCGCGAGGCGGGACGAGGCTCGCACCTTCGCGACCACCGTGCGCGGGTCCGGGTTGGCCATCTCCACCGGGTTGAGCAGAGGTCCCTTCGCCTGCTCCTCCAGGCTGGCCGCACGGCCGTCCCAGAACTGCCCGCCGACGTAGTGCTGTTCCTTGCCGTCGAAGTGGAACGGCGGCGAGAACGCCATGTACATCGCCGAGGGCGTGTTGCGGCTGCCGAACCGCTCGCGATGCGCGCCCTTCGACGTCGGCCGCTTCGCATCGGGATCGGTGAACGCGTGCCCGGGCTCGTGGCAGGTCGAGCACGCCTGCCCGGGCGGCTCGGAGAGCCCCGCATCGAAGAACAGCAACCGCCCGAGCGTCACGAGCGCCTGGGGGTCACCGGCGGGAGCCGTGGGGTCGGCGGGCGCGGGAGTCGCCGTGCCGGCGAGCCATGCCGCCCCGACGATCAGGGCAAGTGAGGACAGCGAACGATGCATTCGAGGGTTACGCGCTGCACGGGTCCGGGAACATGATCCGGATTGTCCCCCTCCGGCCTCGTGCAAGGCCACCCGCGTGGCTCGACAACGTGCCGGTTCAACCCGGTGCGGCGGCTGCGGCTCAGTGCAGGCCCGGCTTACCCGCGGGCGCCGCGAAACGCGCGTCGTAGGGGTGGCGCTCGCTGCGATAGAGCGACAGCACCTTGCGCACGTAGGCCTGCGTTTCCGCGTAAGGCGGGATGCCGCCGTAGCGGTCCACGGCCTTTTCCCCGGCGTTGTAGGCCGCCGCCGCGAGCACGACGTCGCCGCGGTAGTAGGCGAGGAGAAAGCGCAGGTAGGCAAGCCCGCCACGCACGTTCTGCAGCGGGTCGAACGCGTCCTTGACGTTGAAGCGCTCGGCCGTCTCCGGGATCAGCTGCATCAGCCCGCGCGCGTCCTTGTGCGAGCGCGCCCGCGAGTCGAAGTTCGACTCGACCGCGATCACCGACAGCGCGAGCCTCGGATCCACGCCGAACCGCGGCGCGTGCTTGTGGACCAGGTCGGCGACCTGCTGCTTCCACTGCGGCAGCGCGTCGAACGGATGCGGTTCCGGCGCAGGGGCCGGCGCTGCTTCGACGGGCGGCTCCGGCGGACCCCACGCGATGGGCTCGAGGCCCGGCTTCAGGCAGTCGGGAAGCTCGGGCACCTGGCTCTTCAGCAGCGCGAGCATCCCTTGCGCCTGCGCGTGCCCGGACTGCGCCGCCAGGGCGAACAGCGCCGCAGCGCGCGCGTCGTCGCGCGCAATGCCTCGTCCCATCGTGAACATCCATCCGAGCGCAAAGGCCGAATCGGCATCGCCGTCGCGCGCGGCCTCGCAATACAACCGTGCCGCACGTTCCTGATTGCGCTCCACGCCCTGTCCGTGCTCGTACGCGCGCGCCAGCAGCGTTTGCTGCGACGGGCCTGCGTGCGCCGTGCCCGCCGCGACGACGACGGTGCACACGAGGATCGCCGACGCGTGCAGCGCGCGCTGGCCTAACGTTGCCAAGGCTGTAGACGACATCGAGGGTGCGGCCAAATCACGGTGGGGGATGTAAATCATGCGCGGATCGCGCTCGAGCAGCAATAGCTGGCAACGCCCGCCGGTCGCGCGCATTGCCATCGAAATCCGCGCACATTGCAGTGCAACCATTTCCCGAACATGGTGTCGTACTTGGTTCGGGACGGCCGCCGCGGCGCGGCACGCCGCAGGGGATGCCTCCGGCACGACCTGCCGGCGCGGATGCCCGCGAACCGAGAGGCCGTTGCAAGTGAACATCAGTCGCCGCACCTTTCTCGCGACCGCGTCGTCCGCCGCCGCGTTCGTCGCCGTCGGACTGGGTCCGGGCGCCCGCCCGCTGTGGGCGCAGCCGCCTGCCTACGGCGTCCTCGACCTCGATCTGCACGATGCCGCTCGGGATCGTCCGGTGCCCGTGCGCCTGTACATGCCGCAGTCGGCCGCCGCCGAGCGTCCCGCGCCGCTGGTCGTCTTCTCCCACGGGATCGGCGGGTCGCGCCTCGGTTACCGGTATCTCGGCAGTCACTGGGCAAGCCAGGGTGTCGCCAGCCTGCACCTCCAGCACGTCGGCAGCGACCGCAACGTCTGGATCGGCGGCAGCCCGTTCGCGCTGCTGGGCCGCCTGCTGGATGCGGCCCAGGAGGCCGAGGCGATCGCCCGTGTGCACGACCTGCGCTTCGCCCTCGATCAGGTGCTGGCCGGCAGCGTTGCGCGGCGCATCGACGGTCGTCGCATCGTCGCCGCAGGCCACTCCTATGGGGCCAACACCACGCTGCTCGCCGCCGGCGCGCGCGTCGAGCGCGCCGGTCGCGTGATCGACCTGCACGAGCCGCGCATCGGGGGAGCGATCGTCATCTCGGCGCCGCCGTTCTACGGTGAGGCGTCCCCCGAGCGAATCCTGGCGCCGGTGCGCGTGCCCAGCCTGCACGTCACCGCGACGGAGGACGTCATCCGCATTCCGGGGTACTACAGCGGCGTCGAGGATCGCGAAGCGGTGTTCGAGGCCATCGGCAGCGTGCAGAAGACGCTCGCCGTGTTCGAGGGCGGCTCCCACAGCATGTTCACGGACCGCGCCGGAACCGGAGGGCTCGAACTCAACGCCCAGGTCAAGGCGGCCACGCGCGAGCTCACCACGGCGTTCCTGCGCAGTGTCCACGACGGTGACGACAGCGACCTCCGCGCGTGGCCGACGCGCCACGCGGCGATCGTGTCGCGGTTCGTGGGGCCGGTGTAGCTCGGGCGGCGGCTTCGTGACAGCCAGGGTGCGCGCGCCATCGGCATCGAACTGAAGCGCACCACCGCACCCGCATTCACTTCGCGGCCTGGGGTCTCGGTTTCGCTTTCGGCTTTGCCTTGGGCTTGGGCTTCGCTTTCGGCTTCGCCTTGGCCTTTCCAGCCGGGGCCGCGGCAGGACTCGTGCTCGATTGAGTCGAGGGCTGCGCACCCGGCGGCGCTCCCGGCGCAGGCGCGGCAACGCCGCTCGCCGGACTGCTCGCGCCCGCCGCTGACGTCTCCGCGCCGGCCTCGGTGGTGATCGACGAACTGACCGGAGCACCCAGATCGACCGGGACCGGCTCGGGCGCACCTGGCGACGATGTCGCCGTCGGCATCACCCCGGGGGGGGCCGGCAACGTGGCTGCCGCGCCACCGGCAACCGGATTGCGCGCGGGATCGCTCGACCCGGCCTGGCTTGGTGCGCCGGCGTCGTCGACCTGCACCGGGCTGTAGGCCAGGTAAGCCGCGATGCCGACGGCGGCGACGGCGGCCGCGACCCAGGGCCACCGCGACGCCGGGTGCGTTCCGACACCGGGCCGACGGTCATCGGGCGGGGCGCCGGGAGGCGTGCCGGCGGCACCCGCCGCGTCCGTATCCCCGGCGATCGCGTCCGCATCGCCCACGGCGAACGCCGGTTCGGATTCGCCTTCGCGCATTGGTGCGACGGCACCGGAAAGCGCCGCGACCGCCGCCACCGGCGCCAACGGCGGCGCCGATTGCTCGGGAAGCGCCGCACCGCACTTGTGGCAGTACGCCGCGGCGACGTCATTGATCGCATCGCACAGGCGGCAGGGCTTCAGATTGAGCTGCGAGCCGCACTCGTTGCAATACTTCGCCCCGTCGGGGTTGACGTGCCCGCAGAATCTGCACTGGTGCGCAAGCATGGGCAGCATGGATCAGTCTGGCACGTACATGTAGCCGGCGTTGCGCACCGTGCGGATCGTGCGCGGCTCGGCGCCGGGATCGTGCTCGACCTTGCGCCGCAGCCGCCCGATGCGGATGTCGATCGAGCGGTCGAACGGCTCCCAGTCGCGGTGGCGCGTGTGCTGCAGCAGCTGGTCGCGCGACAGCACGCGGTTCGGATTGGCGAGGAACACGCGCAGCAGCTCGTACTCCATCGCCGTCAACGCGACCTCGGCACCGCTGCGCTCGAACAGGCGCCGTGCGTCGACGTCGAGCTGACAACGGCCGAACGCCACGCGCTGCCGCGCCGCTTCCGGGGGCGCCGGTGGCGACGCCTCGTCGCCTTGCGGGCGCGCCTGCATGCGCCGCATCACGCTCTTGACGCGGGCCAGCAGTTCGCGCGGGTCGAACGGCTTGGCGACATAGTCGTCGGCACCCAGTTCGAGCCCGACGACACGGTCGATCACGTCGCCCGACGCGGTGACCATGATGATGCCGACGTCGTAGCGCTCGCGCAGGTAGCGTGCCAGCGTCAATCCGTCCTCGCCGGGCAGGCGGATGTCGAGCAGCACGACGTCAGGCAGGTCGCGTTCGATCTCGGCACGCATCGCCGCGCCGCTTTCGGCAGCGCGCACGTGGTACTCGCGGCCCGCAAGGTACTCGACCAGCATCTCCCGGATGCCGGGGTCGTCGTCGACGATCAGGATGCGTCCGCTGTCGGCCATGGTGTCTCTGGCGCTCGGCGCGACGTTATCACGCAGCGACGCGTGGCGCATCTTCCTCCCCTGCCGCCGCCGGCAATCCGGCCGACGACGTCACGCGCAGGTTACGAAACGGCAACAAATCGCGCCGCAACTGCCGCAGTGCCGATACCGGCGCCGCCGAGACTGCCCTCCATGCCGCAAGCCGGCATGCCCCGCAACCCGGGCGGCCGAGCCGCCTCCTCGGAGCCATCGCCATGACGACCGCAATCGACTATCCCTATGCCGCTCCGAACGTCGCCAACCCGCGGCTGCCGGCCTCGGCACTTGCCACGCTCGGCGCCGCGGCCAACCTGCTGCGCAAGACGGTTCGCAACGGGTTCGCCGCCGCGCGCCGCGCGCGCGATCGCCGGGCGCTCCGCGCGCTCGACGACGCCACGCTGCGCGACCTCGGCGTGCACGTCTCGGAGATCGACTCCTTCCTGGCCGAAGCCGCCGGCGAAGCCGAACTCACGCGCCTGCGCGTCGCATGCGCGGCCGGCATTCCCCTCGGGCGGTCACTGACCTACCTCTGACCGCCACCCGCCGTCGACGTGCGGACGGGACGGCTCGGCCAGCCCACCGTGCAACCGACACGCTGCCAAAGGATCCCGCCATGCTGCGCCTGCCGCTGACCCCCGCCGCCCGGCTCACCCTCGCCGCCGCGCTGCTGATGGCGCTCAGCGTCGGCACGCGCTCGTCGTTCGGGCTCTTCGTGTCGCCGCTCAACACGAGCACCGGCCTCGGGCTGGCGGCCATCGGCCTGGCCGCGGCGTTCGGCCAACTCGCCTGGGGCGCCGCGGCTCCGTTGGTGGGCTGGCTCGCCGACCGCTTCGACGCACGGCGGCTCATTGCCGCCGGCCTGGTGGGATGCGCCCTCTGCACCGCGGCGCTGGTATGGGCCGGCAGCGTCGGCACGCTGTCCCTGCTGCTGGTCCTCGGCGCCGCGGCCGGCTGCGCCGCCGGCAGCAATGCGCTGCTGCTCGGCGCGGTCGGTCGCGACGTTCCGCCCGCGCAACGCACGCTGGCTACCGGGATTGTCGGCGCCGGCGGGTCGGCGGGACAGATGGTGATCGCGCCGCTGACCACGATCGCCATCGCAACCCTGGGCTGGGCCGGTGCGCTCTGGGCCACTACGGCACTGATGCTGCTGGCGCTGCCGCTGGCGCAGCCGTTCGCACGTCCGTCCGTGCCGCCGTCCGTCGGCCCCGACGGCAATGCGCCTGCGCGTACCGATCCCGTCACGCAACAGGCATCGCTGCCGGACGTCCTGCACGCACGCGACTTCTGGCTGATCGCCGGCGCGTTCGGCGTCTGCGGTTTCCACGTTGCGTTCCTGACGATGCACATGCCGGGCGTGATCGAGCGCTGCGGCCTGCCGCTGGCACTGGCCGGGCCGTGGCTCGCGCTGCTCGGGCTGGCGAACATCGCGGGCAGCCTCGGCATCGCGCCGTGCGTGTCGCGGCTGGGCCCGGCGAACACGCTGGCCCTGCTGTTCGCACTGCGCGGTATCGGCGTCCTGATGTTCGTCTCGATACCGGTCACGATCGGCACGACGTTGGTGTTCGCGCTGTGGATGGGGCTGACCTACATGGCCGTGCTGCCGCCGATGAACGAGCTGCTGAGCCGTCGCTTCGGCGTGATGCACCTGTCGACGCTGCTCGGTGTCACGATGGTGGTGCACCAGATCGGTGCCTTCGCAGGCGTGTGGATGGGCGGCTGGGTGGTCGAGGCCACCGGCAGCTACGAGACGATGTGGCTGGTCGACATCGCGCTCGCCGCGCTCGCCGCCGGGATGTACCTGCCGCTGCGCGAACGCCGCGCCGAACTGGCGCTCATCGTCGGCCGACACCCCGACGACGGCGGGCTGACGCAGGCACGTCGCCAGATGCCGAGGGTACCGGGCGCAACCGTCCGCGAACGTCAGGTTCGCGACAGGTGGCTGCGCAGCAACTCGACGAGCACAGCGGGCTCGACGGGCTTCCTGAGCTGCGCCACGACGCCGTAGCGGCCGAGCTCGCCGGGTCCGATGTCGTCGCCATACCCGGTGTAGAGGACCACGGGGAGCCCGGGCCGCCCGGCGGTGAGCCGCTGTGCGAGCTCGAGGCCGGTCATCCGCGGCATGGTCTGGTCGGTGAGGACGAGGTCGACGCGACCCGGATCCTCGTCGAACCAGCGCATCGCCTCGAGCGGATCGGACTTCACGGTGACGTCGAGGCCGCGGCTCGCGAGGAGCTCGGCCATGAACTCGCCCACGATCGCCTCGTCGTCGACGACAAGGATGCGCCCCGACAACGGCGGCGGGACCGGCACGCTGCCGGACGCCGCTCCCGCCGCCGTCGGCGCATCGGCGCGCGCGTCGTCGTGCGGCGGCAGCAGGACGCGGAACGTCGCACCGCCGCCGGGGGTGGACTCGACGATGATGTGACCGCCGTACTCGTGCACGATGCCGTGCACCATCGACAACCCCATGCCGGACCCTTTGCCGACGCCCTTGGTCGTGAAGAAGGGATCGAAGATCCGGTCGAGCGCTTCCGGCGCGATGCCGGATCCCGAATCACGCACCGCGAGCGTCACGAATCGACCCTGAATCGACTTGCGGCAGGATGCGCACACGGCGCCGGCGTGCTCCTCCACTCCCACATGCACGGCGACGCCGCCGGCTCCCTGCGTGGCATCGCGCGCATTGATCAGCAGGTTGAGCAGCACCTGCTCGACCTGCACCGGGTCGGCGATCACCGCCGGGACCTCGCTGTCGAGGTCCACGTCGATCACCATCGACGAAGGCAGCGTCGCACCGATCAGCTTCAGCGCGTCGTGCGCCGCCCGCGGCAGGTCCAGCGGCCGCGGCTCGCCGCGCCTGCCGCGGCTGAAGGTCAGCATCTGCTGGATCAGGTCGCGCGCGCGGAGCGATGCCTGCTGCGCCCGATCGAGGTACTGGCGGAGCTTCGGGTCGGCCGCCGCTGCGTCGCGCTCGCCGGCCAGCACGATGTAGCCGAGGATGCCGGTCAGGATGTTGTTGAAGTCGTGCGCGATGCCGCCGGTCAGGTGGCCGATCGCCTCCATCTTCTGCGCCTGGCGCAGCTGCGCTTCCAGCGCGTGGCGATCCCTCTCGGCGCGCTTGCGCTCGGTGATGTCGCGCGCGCTGGTGAGCACGTGCGGCTGGCCGCGGTGCTGGAACGGTATCGCGTGCACCTCGGTCGGGACGCGCTCGCCGTTCTTGCGGATCGCCACGAGCTCGGCGTGGCAGGTCTCGCCGGCGAGCGCACGGCGCACGAGCTCCAGGCGCGGACGCGCGTACTCCGGCGAGAAGGCGGGATGCTCGTAGGCGCGCCCGATCACTTCGTCCCGTGACCAGCCGTAGAGGCGTTCGTACGCCGGATTGACGTCGACGCGCCGGTACTGCGAGTCCCAGAGGACCAGCGCATCGGCGGAGGCGTTGAAGATCGCGCGGTACTGCTCCTCGCTGGCGCGGAGCGCCTCGTCGGCGCGCCGCCGCTCGATCTCCGTGACCGCGCGCGCGGCGAAGATCTTCAGCATCGCCTCGACGAGCTCGGGATCCGCGAGGGCTCGCCGCGAGACGATCGAGATGAGGCCCAGCGGCTTCCCCTGCGCACCGGTGAGGGGGTGGCCCGCATAGGCGTCCACGCCCAGGCGGCGGAAGTCCTCGTCCAGTGGAAAACGCTCGGTGAGGCGCGATGGAAAGATCCGGTACTGCTGTCCGATCACGGTCTCGCAGGGCGTGCCGGCCAGGGCGTACTCGAAGTCCTCGATCATGCGGCCGTCGACGCAGAACGCCAGCATCCGCATCTTCGTCGCGTCGGTCACGGAGGGCAGCGCGATGAAGGCGATCTCGACGGCGAGAATCTCCGCGAGCGTCCGCACCAGCTCGGCGAAGAGCCCCTTGCCCTCGACGGCCGAAACCGCCAGCGCCGCACGGCGCATCGCCTGCTCGACCCGCGTGCGCGCGGTGATGTCGACGCTGATGCCGCACACGGCGTAAGGCACGCCGTCCTGGTCGAGCAGCGGGAACTTGTTCGAGATCTCGGTGCGGAGCTCGCCGCCGACGTCGATCTGCTCCTCGACCTCGATCGCGCGCCGCTCCTCGATGGCGCGAAGGTCGTTGCGCATCAGCTGCCCGGCCAGCGCCGGCGCGAAGAAGTCCGCTGGCGTCCTGCCGACGATGTCCGCCGCGGGCTTCCCGACCAGGCGCTCGAACCCCCGGTTCGCGAACAGGTAGCGTCCCGAGCGGTCCTTCGCGTAGACCAGCACGCTGGTCGAGTTCTCGAGGATCTGCTGCAGGCGCATCTCGGTGTCGCGCAGCCTGCGCTCGGCACGCTGCAGGTGCGACAGGTTGCGCATTCGCAGCAGCACCCGGCGGCGGCCGTCGACGAGCACGGCCTCGACGTGGACGAGCGTGTCGACAGGCTCGCCTGTCGCGTCGACGAAGCGCCATTCGAACCACTGCGGCAGGCCGGCGAGCGCGCTATCCATGCGGCGTGTCGCGGCAACCGCCGACCCGCTGCCGTCGGGCTGGCTCGAGGGCGAGAGTGCGAGCGGATCGAGGCCGATCAGCGCATCGCGCGAGCGGCCGAACAGGCGGCAGGCCGCCTCGTTGCAGTCCTCGATGGCCTCGGCGACGACGAGGACGCCGAGATCGACTTCGGCAAGCACGAAGCGGTAGGCGTCGCCGCCGCGGGCGAGCTCGCGCAGTCGGGCAGGGCGAAGGCCGGCCGTCATGCCCGCGAGTCTAGACGACACCGGGGACGCGGTGGGCCACGGTTACGCGCCGGCAACAATTGAAACACGCCGGTTACATGGTGCGCCGAACGGAAACACATCGGTGTCCCGGGGACATCCGCGCGCGACACGTGTTGCGTAGCCTTGGCGCTCATCGCGGACCGGATCGCGGCAGCCCGCCCGAGAGTGTCGGGACAGGCTCGGCGCGGATGCCGCGCGGATCCCATAGGCCACGCCATTGAGGAGGTCGGCCATGTACTGCAGCTTCGACGAGGATGTGCTGCTTTGCCCCGAGAGCGTCGTCGCGGAGTTGGATGCGAACGCGACCGCATGCGAGCCGCAGTCCGACGAAACGGGGCCGATCGGGCGCGACGCCGGTCGAATCGACGCCTGGGCGCGGCACGCGCACGCCGCGAACGGCTTCGGCGGGTAGGCGACGGAATCGCACCATGCGCGCTGTCCGTTTCGATCTGAAGTGGCGGTACTGGAGCGCCACCGCGCTACTGCTGACTGCGGGTGTGGCCGGCTGGTCCGCGGGCGTCCCGGCGGCGATCGCCGTCGTGCTCGTGCAGTTCGGGCACTTCTACTGGCGAGAGCGCGAAGCTGCCTCGCTGACGATGCAGGTGCGCGCGCTCTTCCTCGCGGCGCTGCTGCTGGGTCTGTGGCCGCCGCTCGCCTGGTTGCACATGCTCGCCGTTGCCGGCGTCTGGGCGAACGTGGTGTTCGGGTACTGCCTGGCGGCGCGGATGCTCTCGCTCGCACCGTGGAACCGCCGCGCACCGCTCACCGCGACGCTCGTCGCATGGACGTTCCTGACGCCGCCGACGACCGGCAGCATCGCTGCGCGTGACGCTCGGCCGCCCGCGGCGCCGGCACGTGCCGCGACGCGAACGTGATCGGACCGAAGGAGACGCAAGATGGCCACCATCATCTGTTTGCATTGCAGCGGCAGCAGCGGACGCCAGTGGGCGAGCCTCGCGGCCGCCCTCGCTCCCGGGCATGCGGTGCACACGCCGGACTTGATCGGCTACGGCAGCGACGAGCCGTCGAGCCCCCCAGGCGACGTCACGCTCGACGCCGAGGCCGCGCGCATCGAGGCGGTGATGAACCCGACGCACGGCCCTGTCGTGCTGATCGGGCACTCGTACGGGGCGGCCGTGGCGACGCGCATCGCGCTGCGCCGTTCCGACCGCATCGTCGGCCTCGCGCTCTACGAGCCGGTGTTGTTCTCGCTGATCCTGCGCGGCGACGACGGGGCAGGCCGCGAAATCCTCGCCACCGGCGTCGCGATTCGCGACGATGCGCTCGCCGGGCGCGTCCCGCAGGCGGCCGCTCGCTTCGTCGACTATTGGTCGGGAGCAGGCACCTGGGACGCCATGGACGCGCGTCGGCGTGACGGGGTTTGCGTGCGCATGGGGAAGGTCGCGCGGGAGTTCGGCGCGCTGTTCGCCGACACGTTGCCGCTGGCCGCCTACGCCCGGCTCTCGATGCCCGTGCTCATGCTCGAGGGCGAAACGACGCCTGCGCCGCCCAGGGCCGTCACCCGCAGCCTGCTGCGGGTCCTGCCGGACGCCACGCACCTGCGCGTCGCCGGTGCCGGACACATGGGCCCGATCACGCACGCCAAGGTTGTGAACGACGAGATCCTGCGCTTCGTCGTTACGCTCAACGGTCGCCAGCGGATGGGCCTGGCGGCGTAGCGTGGCCGCCCGGAGGGGGCGCGCACACTGATGGGTATCCGGTCACTTCGAGCATGTTCCCGGAGCGACCGAACAGTGGCCAGGAACGGGGCGAATGGCCAACCGGCGAGGTCCACAGGCATCTGGAAGAAACCACGCAAACGAGGGGGAACTGTCGCCGTTGGACGAGAAAAAGCCCCAACCGAAAACAGTTGGGGCTTCGAGGTTGGTGGAGGTGGCGAGAATCGAACTCGCGTCCGGAAGCACTCGACAGTCGGGACTACATGCTTAGTCGCGCCATTTGGATCTCGCCCCCCCGACGCCGACGGACGAGCTGCGGGAGGACCAGTCACCTTGATTTGACGCCTCGCCCAAGTGACCCGGGCGGACGCGATCGCTCGAAATGGCCTCGCCGCGGCTCCGGTTGCCCGTCACCGCCCGGGCTGAGCGCCGCCCGGTGCGAGGTCTAGCGGGGCTTAAGCCGCCAGAGCGTAGCTATCTTCGTTCGCAGTTAAGTTTGCGAGTGCTCGAGTTTTACGAGGACAAGCGCCTCGGCATGCCCCGCGCTGCTTTGCAACCCCCGTCGAAACCAGTACACCCCCGGTGTTCGATTGGTGTCGCGGCCGGCTTGCGCCGGCCAGCACACGCTGAGATGGCCATCATACCCGACCGCTACTGCCGGGTCCCGACCATACGGCGCAAATGGGGGCACGGGCCCCGCAATGCAAGGGCCGTTTCGACAGTGCGCCTCGCATCGTGCCCCCGTTCCGGGCGAGTTCGACTCGCAGCGCGTTCGTCATTGCACGACGAGTTCCCGGTCGAGCCACAGCGGGCGCGCCATGTCGGTCGGCGCCGTCCCGTTCATCAGCCATGCGCCCGTCTGGTCGTTGACCCGATTGCGCCACACGAGGTCCGCCTTGCCATCGCCGTTCAGGTCCGATGTACGACGCACCAGCCAGTCCGGCGCATCGGCGAACACTGCAGCAGGCCCGCGGGCCAATCCGTGCATCAACCAGACCGCCGTTGCTCCAGTCGTACCGTTGCGCCACACGAGGTCCGAGCGGCCGTCGCCGTCGAGATCCGCGACGTGCGTCACCGCCCACGGCTGGCTGGCGGTCCCAATCGTGCCGCTGCCATAGGCGATGCCGTTCATGAGCCATAGCGCGGTCTCGCCGGTGGTTGCGTTGCGCCACACCAGATCGCTCTTGCCGTCGCCGTCGAAGTCACCCACACCGGTGACTGTCCAATGCGGCAGCGCGAGCACGATCCCGCCGGCGGTGGCCGCGGTACCGTCCATGAGCCAAAGCGCGGTCTGACCCGTGGTGGCGTTGCGCCAGACGAGGTCCGCCCGGCGATCGCCGTTGAAGTCGCCCACGTACGACACCGACCACAGCGGCTCGGCGAGGATGATCGACCCGCGCACGTACGCAGGACCATCCATCAGCCACACGGCCACCTCCCCGGTCCCGGCATTGCGCCAGAGCAAGTCCGCCTTGCGGTCGCCATCGAAGTCGGCGACGTGCGTCACCGACCATCCCGGACTCGCGAGAATCGTTTGACCTCGCAGGTACTGTGTTCCGTCCATGATCCAGACCGCCGTCTCCGACGTGGACTCGTTGAGCCAAAGCAGGTCGGACTTGCCGTCGCCGTCGAAGTCCCCGGCATGGGTCACCGCCCAGGCGGCACCGACCTGCACGACGTCATCAACGCGAGGCATTAGCCCGTCCATCAGCGTGAGCATGGTGGCGCCGCTGCTCGCGCTGCGCCAGACCAGGTCGGCCTTCGCGTCGGCATCGAATCGGGTCGCCTCGAGCTTGGCGCCCGCGACCGCGAACTCCGCGCCGACCTCCTGCGGTCCGCTCATCGTCACCGTGCAGGTACCGACTCCCGAGCACGCGCCGGTCCAGCCGACGAAGACCGCGTCCATGTCCGTTGCAGCGGTGAGCGTCACCGTGGAGCCACCGGAAAAGCTCGCCGCACAGGCGACGCCGCAGCCGATGCCCGATGGAATGCTGTCGACGCGTCCCGTTCCCGAGCCGGTCGGCGTCACGGTCAACACGTGGCTGTTCGCGACCGCCGTGAAAGTCGCCGTCACGCTTTGCACCTTGTCCATCGTGATCACGCACGCGCTGGTGCCCGTGCACGCGCCGGACCAGCCGACGAAGACGGATCCGGGGCTCGCCGCCGCGTTCAGACGGACCGTGGCGTTCGACGGGAACGACGACGTGCACGTCCCCGGGCAGCTCAACCCCGGTGGAATTGATGTCAGCAAGCCGGTGCCGGATCCGGCGACCACGGCCTGCAGCAAGGCTTCCGAGACCGGCGTCGACACGATCGCGACGTTGTTCGCCGGGGCCGGGTCCGCAGTCGCGGCTCCAACCGCAAGTCTTCCTGCGAGCGTCCCGGCACCGATCACGTTCACCGTAGCACTGAACGTCGCCACGCTGCCCACCGGCAGCACGGGCGCGGTGCAGGACACCGTCCCGGCGCCGCTCACGACAGGCAGCGTGCAATTGAACGGCGTGCCCCCTGTCTGGGTCGCGGAGGCGAAGGTCGCGCCGGCGGGAACGTCGAACGCAAGCGATGCGGCTTGCGCATCGCTCGGACCGCGATTGTCCGCCGTCAACGTGTAGGTGTGCATCGCGCCGGCGGTCGCGAATGCCGGGGCCGCAATTCCCGCCACGACGTCCGCGAGCGTCGATCCAACGATGCACGGCCCCGCTTCGGCGGAATTGTCGTCCGTGTACTGCTCCGGGTTGTTAGTGGTGACCGTGGCCACGCTGCTGCAACTCGTTCCGGCGGGAGCGGAGGTCGACACCTTGGCGACGATCTCAAAGTTCTGCTGCTCGTGCGGCGCCATGCTGACGCCCACGCAGGTCACCGAGCCTCCGGCGCCGACTGCCGGGGTCGTGCACGCCCAGGCGGGTGGTGCGACAAGGGACACGAACGTCACCCCTACCGGCAATGACTCGCTGAAGACGACATGCTCGGCGAAAAAGTGGTTCATGCCGCCCGCGACCACCTGGAAACGGTACGTGACGTTGGCGCCGGGAGCGACCACTGACGGCGTCGCCGAGACGGCAAGGAAGAACACCTCGGCGTAGGCGGTTTCGTTCGCGACGGAACTCAACTGGAAGCCACCCACGAGCATGCCGCAGGTTCCGGGTGGCGACCCCGCGTGCCCCGCGTCGAGACACGTGCCGCTGCCATCCTGCGTGTAGTCGAAGCTCAACCGCACGGTGCTGCCTTGTATCCCGTCGAGATCGACATAGACGTGCTTCATGCCTCCGCTGGAGCCCGCCCACACCGACATGTCCTGGAAGTATCCGGGATGGCCGCTTCGCGGCAGGTGCTTGGGAAGGTGATCCGGGTAGCCGTAGCCCGGTGGGAACACCCCGTTGCCCGACTTGATGCGCGGCGCGAAGGCTTCTGCCAGCACGGACCGGACCACGCGACCGCTGGTTTCGTCGACCACGCGCAGGGTGAGGCCGTCGTACGCGAGGACGTTGAAGTCGGGGTCGTCTTCGGTCTCGTAGCAAATCCACAGATCCAGGACGACCCGATGCGCGGTTGCGACAGGAGGAATGACGATCGGCGGCGACACGGCGCGTTCGTGACGCGTCGGATCGGTCCCGCCGCCACCGGGATGGTAGAGCCCCGCGGCGCCGCAGAACTTGTTGCTGAATCCCCAAGGGACGGCCGTGCTGCCGCCCACGTGGACGGAGTTCCATCCGGGCGGAAGCCCGCCCTCCGGCGCGCCCGAGAAGTTCTCGTAATGCAGGCCGGAATAGATCCAGTTGCCGGTGTCAAGCTCGAAGGGAAGCGTCGTCGTGCCGTTCGCGGTGGTGAGCGCAAGTTTCAGGTCGATTTTCGTTCCCGACGGCAGGTTGCCGGGCACCTGAATGACGAACGGCGCGCTGCTCGAAACGGTCGCGCCCGCGGGGACCGTGCCGTAGGAGCGAACGGCCTCCGGAAACGTCACCCCCGGGGTGCTGCTCGACAGCGTGCCGACGACGTCGGCGACGGCGCCGGCACCCACGACGGGATTGGTGACGAAGTTGGTGAGCGGCAGGTAGACGTAGGCGCGATCGCCCGGATTCAGCTCGGGGTAGGGCTGCGAATATCCGGGAACGCCATTGCTGCGTGGACCTGGCGACGCGAGTGTCAACGACGGTTGGGACGCGTTCGTCCGCCTGTACAGCAATCGCGGCACCGTGAACGACACCGATGCCGGCTCGCCGTCGGCAAAGCTGACGGCACGGGGATTGCCCGCCCACACGGCATACAGCATGTCGCCATGCGAGGTCGCGCCAATTCGCTCGCCGAGGTTCGGTTGGCTAGCGTCGTTGCCGTAACCCGCATGGAACGGCCGCTCGGTGAGCGCCGCGGGACGCTGCCACGTCGCTCCGGCGTCGTCCGAGAACGTCATCAACGTCTCGGTCCAGTCGCCGCTCGGCCAGCTCTGCTGGTCGTACCAGATCACGTAGACCCGACCGCTGGGAGCCACGGTGGTGTAGGGGAACCACTGCGACCGGTCCGCACCTGGACGCGCGTTCAGCCGCACCGGCGGCGAGAACGATACGCCCGCGTTCGCACTGTGCACTAAGTGGACGTCGCCACCGTCCTTCGCATCGTTGGCGGTGTAGGCGACGTAGACGTTGCCGCTCGCCGAGCCCGCCGAGGTGTCGACCGCGATCGCGGGATGGCTGTGCACCCGGTCGTTGCCGAGGATCTGGTCCATCGGCCAGTAGTCGCCACCGACGCAGATGCCCCCGGTGTGCAGCCTGACCGGCGCGCTCCAGGTCGCGCCGTTGTCGGTCGAGCGCGCGAACATCGTGTTGCCGCAGGCCTCGCCGCCGTACGGCGTTGCCGCGGCAGGATGGTTGGACTTGCGCGCCCAGGCGATGTACGCGTTGGCGGAACCGTTGCCGGCGAAGCGCACCATCGACCCCGTGTCGAGATCTGCCGATCCGCCATTTGCCACCGTTCCGATCGACCACGTCGGCGGCGTCCCGCTCATCGCGTTGTCGGAGATCGCCGTGCGAATCTCGACGCCGCCACCGATGACCGTGGTTGAGGTGAAGTTCGACCAGTTCGCGAGAACGCGACCCGTGTCCGGATCGACGTCGATCGACGGACGGTCCGCCACGTCGCGCGCGCTGCCACCCACCAGCACGCCGGTGGGATTGGTCGCGGACGTCAACTCGAACGGACCCGACCAAGTGTGCCCGCAGTCGATGGACCGGTGGATCGCGAGCGTCTGGGCGGTGCCGCCGTAGACGATGTCGGGCGCGATGCCGCTGCCATTGATGCCCGTCACCAGCACTGACGCGACAACGAACTGGCAGCCGCTCCCGCCCGGGACGTACTTGACGTCGGGGTTGCCGAACACCTGCGGGTACGCGGCGCCGCCGAAGGTGCCCTGTTGCGGCGACGGCAGCATTCCGCCGACGGTGAAAGTCGCGCCACCATCGCTCGACCAGGCGAATCCCGAAACGGAAACCGGCGACAGCGTCAGCCCCTGGCCGTCGTTGAACAACACTACGACGTGGTTGCCGCTTGCGTCGACGGCAATCGACATGTCCGCCTGCCCGCCGGGCAGCGTGAGTGCCGTCGTCGGCACCGGTGAACGGTGCCGAGACCTTGGGTACCACCGGGTTACCGCTGGCGTCGAGCGCGCGCTCCAACGCCGCGTCGAGGCGCCCGGTTGCGGCCATGCGCGCCAACCGGCCGTAGGGCGACATGCCGGCCTCGTCGATGCCGTCGAAGTGCTCCGCCCGGCTCTTGACGACGCGGGCCACGCTCCGCTTCGCCGCGCGCGAATCGGCTGTCGCTGTGTCAACACGCTGGGCAGCGCCGGTTGGCATCGGCTGGCTCGCTGCTGTTTGGGCACCTTCCGCGGGTATCGCCGCGAACGGGAGCATGACGAGCGCGGCCGTCGCGCCGATCCGAACCAGCGACGCGGAATGCGATGGGAACATGGAACGGCTCCTCGACTCCAACCGACAACGGAAAGCCCGTGCCGTCGACAGGGCGAGGCCGCCGCGTGGCGCCACAGGGTGCATGGCATGGCGACGTGGATCGAGAGGGGACGGCGCACGGTCCCAAGGGCCCGCGCCGACCGATGGCCGCGCAGGTGCGGACCACGTCGTTGAAGGCTAGTCTGACCGGCTCGCAGCACCGTTGACGCACGTCAACGCGGCGATCCGGTTGGAGGAACCACCCGCAGACGATGCAGGGGCTATGATGTTCGGTCGCGCCAGACGGGCATTGCCGGCAGCCACGCAGGGCCGACCCCGGCAAGCTCGAATGACCGGCCTTCATCCGGTCTGCCGATTCACCGTCTTCCCACTCTCATCGATGACCCGCACCGTCCGCTCCGCCCTCCTCGTCCTCGCCGCGTCGGCGTTGCTTGCCGCCTGCACGACGCCTGGACCGCCATCGGCGGCGACCCTCGCGACCGTCCCGAAGGTGGACCTCGACCGCTACGTCGGGCGCTGGCACGAGCTCGCCCGCGCGCCGAACTGGTTCCAGCGCAACTGCGCGACGGACGTGACCGCCGAATACGCACGCCGAACCGACGGCACCGTAGCTGTGGTCAACAGCTGCCGTCGCGCGGATGGCTCGGTCGATCGCGTCGAAGGCACGGCGCGGATCGTCGATCCCGCCACCAACGCCAAGCTCGAGGTCGCCTTCGCACCCGAGGCCCTGCGCTGGATTTCCGCGGTGTGGGGCAACTACTGGGTGATCGAACTCGCGCCCGACTACCGCTACGCGATTGTCGGCGAGCCCTCCCGCGAGTACCTCTGGGTGCTGTCGCGCACACCCACGCTCGACGACGCGACGTGGGTGTCGATCGACGCGCGCATCGCGGCCGCGGGCTACGACCGCTCCAAGGTTACGCGCACGCCGGTCGCGGCCCGGTAACGGCGCCGTCCGGCGGCGTCCGGGTCGGGGCATGCGGCGGCCGTCTAGAATCCTCCGTCCATGGATACGCCCCGACGCATGAACACGCCCGCCCTCGTCCCACTGATCCTGTCCGGGGGCGCCGGCACGCGCCTGTGGCCGCTTTCGCGCGAAGCGGCGCCCAAACCCTTCCTGATCCTGCCCGACGGCGAAACGCTGCTCGGCAAGACGGCCGCACGCGCCGCGGCGCTGCCGCGTGCCGCACCGATCGTCACCGTCACCAATCGCGACTACTACTTCGCGACCAAGGACGTCTACGGCGCCGTTCCCGGCGCGACCGCGGGCGGGTACCTGCTCGAGCCGTTCGGGCGCAACACCGCGGCCGCGGTGGCTCTGGGGGCGCTGTGGACCCGCGATCGCATCGGCGGCGACGTCCCCGTTCTGGTGCTGCCGGCCGATCACCTGATCCGTGACCTGGACGCCTTCGCGAAGGCGGTCGAAGCCGCGCTCGAGCCGGCGCGCGAGGGCCTGCTGGTGACGTTCGGCATCTCGCCCACGCATCCGGAGACCGGATTCGGTTACGTCGAGTGCGGCGAGGCGCTCGCGACCCCCGCCGGCTCGCCGCCCATCCATCGCGTGGCCCGCTTCGTCGAGAAGCCCGCGATTGCGACGGCGCAGTCCTACGTCGCCTCGGGCCGCTTTGTCTGGAACTCGGGGATGTTCTGCTTCACGCCGCAAGCGCTCCTCGCGGCGTTCGCGACGCACGCGCCCGACGTGCTGGTCGCCGTAGAGCGGGTGTGGAACGCGCTCTCGCAGAAGGCCGAGGGGCCGATGGTGGAGATCGACGCCGCGCTCTTCGCTGCGGTGCCCGACATCTCGATCGACTACGCGGTGATGGAGAAGGCAGCCGGCGGCACCCCGGGTGTTGCTGTCGTGCGCGGTACGTTCGACTGGAGCGACGTCGGCTCCTGGCAGGCGGTTTCCGACCTCGTCCCGCCCGACGCGGCGGGCAACCGCGGCCAGGGCGAGCGCGTTTCGATCGACACCCGGGGCACGTTCATCCACGCCGAGGAACGGGTGGTCGCCGCGGTCGGCGTGGAAAACCTGGTGATCGTCGAGACGGCCGACGCGGTGCTGGTCGCGCATCGCGACCACCTGCAGCGCGTCAAGGAAGTGGTCGGCGAGCTGAAGGCGCGGGGCCACGAGTCCTACAAGCTGCACCGCACCGTCGCCCGCCCCTGGGGTGCCTACACGGTGCTGCAGGAAAGCCCGGGCTTCAAGATCAAGCGCATCGAGGTGAAACCGGGTGCCGCGCTCTCGCTGCAGATGCACCACCGTCGCAGCGAGCACTGGGTGGTGGTGAGCGGACTCGCCGAAGTCACCTGCGGCGAGGCCGTGTACAACGTCAACCCCAACGAGTCGACCTACATCCCGAAGCACACCAAGCACCGCCTCGCCAACCCCGGCACGGTGCCGCTGGTGATGATCGAGGTGCAGTGCGGCGACTACGTCGGCGAGGACGACATCGTCCGCTTCGACGACCGCTACGGCCGCGCGCCGCAACAGGCCTAGCAGTCCGTTTTCGTGTCGAGTCGCGCAACCGGGCGCGGCGCGCTAATCTTGCAACTTGCGCCGGGCGGCCCGCCCGGCCTGTCGCCCAGAGTGACCGCCCGATGACGATCCGCGCCCTCCTTGCGAGCGCCCTCGCGTTCGCGCTCGTCGCCATGCCGACGGCTGCCGCCGAACTGCCGGTCTTCGACGCGCACATCCACTACAGCCACGACGCCTGGGAGAACCTGCCGCCCAAGGCGGCGATCGACGTGCTGCGCAAGGCGGGCATTCGCCGCGCGCTGGTGTCGAGCTCGGGCGACGACGGCACGCAACGGCTCGTCGAGGCCGCGCCCGACCTGATCCTGCCGTCGTTGCGCCCGTACCGGTCCCGCGCCGACGTCTCGACCTGGGTGCGCGACGCCACCGTCGTCCCATTCCTGGAGGACCGTCTCGCCCGGCACCGCTACGTCGCGCTCGGCGAGTTCCACGTCTATGGCGCCGATGCGGATCTCCCGGTCGTGCGTCGCGCGGTCGAGCTCGCGCGCGCGAACAAGCTCGTGCTGCACGCGCACGGCGACGCCGACGCGATCGAGCGTCTGTTCAGGCAGGACCCGACCGCGCGCATCCTGTGGGCGCATTCGGGGTTCACGGACCCGGCGAACGTGCGCGCGATGCTCGCGAAGCACAAGAACCTGTGGTGCGACCTCGCGTTCCGCTCCGATCCGGGCAACGGTAGCTCGGTCGCGCCGGAATGGCGAGCGCTATTCACGGCGTTCCCCGACCGTTTCATGGTGGGTACCGACACCTTCACGCCCGAGCGCTGGCTGTACGTCGGCGAGCACGCCAGGTGGGCGCGCGGCTGGCTCGCCGACCTGCCTGCGGACCTCGCCGCACGGATCGCGTGGAAGAACGGCGAGGCGCTGTTCGCGTCGGCGATCGCGGCGCGCCAGCAGTGACGCTGCGCGTGCGCCTCGTCGTCGGTCTCGCGCTGGTCGGCCTGCACGGCGGCGCCGCGGCGCAAGGCTGCGGCGACGCGCTCGGCAAGGGTGTTGCGCGCGGCGAGTCGCCGAGCCACGTGGTCGCGTGGCGCGCGGATCCCGGCCCGATCGTCGTGTCGCGGCACTTCGCGCTCGACATCGTGGTCTGCCCGAAGCGCGGCGCGACGCCGGCGCAATCGCTCGGCGTCGACGCGACGATGCCCGCGCACCGCCACGGCATGAACTACCGGCCGACGATCACCGCGGCGGGAGCGGGCCGGTTCCGCGCCGAGGGCCTGATGCTGCACATGCCGGGGGCATGGGAGTTCACGTTCGACGTCGTCGCGGCCGACGGCACCGAGCGCATCCGGGTGCCCTACGAATTGCAATGACGCGGGCACGGTACGTCGTGGGTTGTTGCGTGCTCGCGCTCGCGTCGCTTGCCCACGCGCAGGCGCTCGACGCCGTCGAGCGCGCCAAGGTGCTCGCGCATGGACCCTGGCCGCCGCCGTGGTCGGGCGACCCGTCGAACCGCGCGTCCGCGCAACGCGGCGCGATCGCGTTCGGCGAACGGCTGTTCTTCGACACCCGTTTGTCGAAGAACGGGCTCGTCTCCTGCGCAGCGTGCCACCAGCCGAAGAAGACCTGGACGGACGGCCACGAGCGGGGGATTGGCCTCGGCGTCGCCGATCGCAACACGCCGACGATCGCGAACGTGCGGTACGCGCACTGGTTCGGCTGGGACGGCTCGAACGACAGCCTCTGGGCACAGAGCATCCGGCCGATCCTCGAGCCGCGAGAGATGGGCATGACCCCCGAGGCGGTCGCCGGTGTCGTGCGCAGTACGTCGATGTTCGCGTGCCACTACCGCCAGGCGTTCGGCCGCGCGCCGCCCGCGGACGACGTGGCCTTGCTGGTGGACGTGGGCAAGGCGCTCGCCGCGTTCCAGGAGACGCTCGTCACCGCACGCACGCCCTTCGACGATTTCCGTGACGCGCTGGCGCGCAACGATGCGTCGGCGATGTCCCGCTACCCGGCCGCCGCGCTGCGCGGGCTCAGGCTATTCATCGGCCGCGGCCAGTGCAACGCCTGCCACGCCGGGCCCGCGTTCACCAACGGCGAATTCAGCGACATCGGCGTGGGCTTCTTCGTCGCGCAGGGCAAGGTCGATGCCGGGCGCCACGGGGGCATCCGCAAGCTCCGCGAGAGCCCATACAACCTGCTCGGCAAGTGGACCGACGACGCTTCCGGGCGCAAGGCAACCGGCACCCGCCACGTGACGCTCGAGCACCGCAACTTCGGCGAATTCAAGGTTCCGGGGCTGCGCAGCGTCGCCGAGACCGCGCCGTACATGCACAACGGCAGCGCGAAGACGCTGCGCGACGCCGTGCGCCACTACTCCGAGGTCGACCCCGATCGCGTGCACTCGGACGGCGAGCCGCTGATCAAGGCGCTGAAGCTGACCGACGCCGAGATCGACGACCTGGTCGCCTTCCTCGTCACGCTCTCCGCGCCGGGGCAGGACTTCCGCCGCGAGCAGACCGTCGAGCCCGACTGCGACTGAAAGCGGCGAAAGTAGGGTCAGACTCGACTTACCAACCAAACCGACAGGGTGAGACGCAGCCTTGAATGGAAAGTCGAGTCTGACCCTACTTTCGCTGACCCTACTTTCGCGCCGACCCTGCTTTCAGGCGGGAATGTCGGGATCGAGTTGCCGCTCCAGCCAGGCGATCTGGTCCTTCAGCAGCAGCTTGCGGCGCTTGAGGCGCGTGATCTGCAGCGCGTCGACGTCGCGGCGAAACGTCAACCGTTCGATCACGTCGTCGAGGTCCCGATGCTCGAGCGTGAGTTGCACGATGCGCTGCATCAGCTCGACGCGCCGGGCGTCCTCGCCGCTGGGGTCGAGCGGAAAGACCGTCGCCATGGCCACCTCGTCCCGTTCCATCAGTCGGTTCCTGCCGGAGCGACGCCCCGCCCGCGGCGGCTCGTCACCCAGATTCCCGTCAGGATCAGCGCGATCCCGACGACATGGTAGACCCGAAGCTGCTCGCCGAGGAAGAGCCAGGCCAGCACGACGCCGAACACCGGCATGAGGTGCACGAACAGCCCGGCGACCTGCGCCCCGACCTCCTCGACGCCCCGATTCCAGAAGATGTAGGCGAGCACCGACGAGAACGTGGCCACCGAGAGCAGCGCGATGAAGGTGGTCGGCGTCCAGACGATGTGCCGGCCGAGCGCCATCTCGCCGAGCCACAACGGCAGCACGCACAGGTCGCCGACGACCGCGAGCACGAACAGGAACGACAGCATCGACAGTCCGGGCGGTCGCCAGCGCAGGGCGATCGTGTACGCCGACCACATCGCCATCGACAGGATCACCAGCAGGTCGCCGCCGTTCAGCCGGAACGAGGCCAGCACGGCGAGCGAACCCTGCGACAGGATGGCGAGCACGCCGCCGAGCGACACCGCAATCCCCACCATCTGCAGCGGAGCAAGCCGCTCGCGCAGGAAGATCCAGGCGATCGCCACGATCATCACCGGGATGAACGAGTTCAGGATCACGCCGTTGGTCGCCGTCGTGTAGTTGAGCCCGAGGTAGGCGAGCGCGTTGTGCGTGCCGACGCCGATTGCGCCGAGGGCCGCCATCGTCTTCCAGTGCCGCCGCAGCTTCGGCAGGTCGCGGCGTACGTGCGGGAGCGCGAAGGGGGCGAGGATCAGCACCGCGAAAAGCCAGCGGAAGAACGTCATCGCCATCGGCGGTATGTCCTGGTGCAGGCCACGGCCGATGATCCAGTTCACCGACCAGAACAACGGGGTCAACGTCAGCAGCAGATAGGGCGAGACGTGGCGTAGGCGCGCCGTCGCGGCAGGCATCGCGGGATTATCGCACCCGCCGCGTATAATCCGCAGTTGCTTCGGGGCGCCTCGCGCCCGCATCGCACCTGACGCATGCCGACGGACCCTGCCGTCTCCGCGACGGTCCCGGGAACGCCGTCCCCGGTGCTTCCGACCGCCGCCACCGCCGCCGCGCGAGCCTCGCCGCTCGACGGGCTGCCTGCGCTCGTCCCGGCGCTGCCCGCGCCCGGCCGGCGCGTCGCGATGCTGCCGCTCGCCGGCAGCGCCGACGCACTCGCACTCGCGCAACTTGCCGACGCGACCGCCGGGCAGCAGCGGATGCTGGTGATCGTCTGCGCGGACTCGCTCGCGGCGCAGCGTCTCGTCGAGGAGATCACGGCGTTCGCGCCGCAACGTCGCCTCGCCTTCTTTCCCGATTGGGAGACGCTGCCCTACGATCCGATCTCCCCGCACCAGGACCTGGTCTCCGAGCGGCTCGCCACGCTCTATCGCCTGTCGCGCGGCGAGTGCGACGTGGTCACCGTCACCGCGTCCACCGCCTTGCAGCGGCTGCCCCCGCTGTCCTACCTCGCCGGCCGCACGTTCTTCCTGAAACAGGGCACCAGGCTCGACGTCGACGCGCTGCGCGCGCAGCTCGCGGTCGCGGGCTACACGCACGTCACGCAGGTCGTCTCGGCGGGCGAATTCAGCGTGCGCGGCGGCCTGATCGACCTGTTCCCGATGGGCTCGGCGCTGCCCTACCGTCTCGATCTGTTCGGCGACGAGATCGAGACGATCCGCACGTTCGACGTCGACACGCAGCGCACGCTGTACCCGGTGCCCGACGTGCGGCTGCTGCCCGCCCGCGAGTTCCCCCTCGACGAGCCCGGGCGCACGCGCTTCCGCGGGCGCTTCCGCGAGGTCTTCGAGGGCGACCCGTCGCGCTCGCCGCTGTACAAGGACGTCAGCAACGGCATCGTGCCCGGCGGCCTCGAGTACTACCTGCCGCTGTTCTTCGATGCGACGGCGACGTTCCTCGACTACCTGCCGCAGGACCCGCTCGTCGTGCTGCACGGCGACGTCGCCGGCGCGCTCGACCGCTTCTGGCAGGACACCGAGTCGCGCTACAAGTTGCTGCGCGGCGACAAGGCCCGCCCGCTGTTGCCGCCGTCGGAACTGTTCGTCCCGCCCGACGGCTTCCGCGGCGCGCTGAAGTCGTTCGCGCGCATCGAACTCCCGGTCGCGGATGCCGGCTCCGCGCTGCCGCCCGACGCGCCGACGCGCCGCCTGCCGGCGGTCGTGGTCGACCGCCGTGCCGAAGATCCGCTCGCGGCGTTGAAGCGTGCGCTCGCCTCGATCGACGGCCGCGTGCTGATCGTCGCCGAGAGCGCCGGGCGCCGCGAGACGATGCAGCAGTACTTCCGCGAATACGGCCTCGAACCGCAGCCGCAGGACAGCATCGCCGCATTCCTGCAGGGCGACGCGAGGCTCGCACTCGCGCCCGCGCCGATCCACGTCGGCTTCCTCTGGCCGGCCGCGCAGCTTGCCGTCGTCACCGAGGCGGAGCTCTACGCCAACGTGGTGCGTCGCGGCCGCCGCGACGCCGGCCGTCGCTCGAACGTCGACGCAATGGTGCGCGACCTCTCCGAGGTGCGCATCGGCGACCCGGTGGTGCACGAGCAGCACGGCATCGGCCGCTACCTCGGCCTCGCCACGCTCGACCTGGGCGACGGTCCGAACGAGTTCCTCGAGCTCGTCTACGCGAACGACGCCAAGCTGTACGTGCCGGTGTCGTCGCTGCACCTGATCTCGCGCTACGCCGGCGCGAGCCCCGAGGCCGCGCCGCTGCACGAGCTCGGCAGCGGGCAGTGGGAGAAGGCGAAGCGCCGCGCCGCGAAGCAGGCGCACGACACCGCCGCGGAGCTCCTGAACCTGTATGCGCAGCGCGCGGCGCGCGTCGGCCACGCGTTCAAGTTCAAGCCGCACGACTACGAGGCCTTCGCCGAAGGCTTCGGGTTCGAGGAGACGCCGGACCAGCGCGGCGCGATCGAGGCGGTGATCGCCGACCTGACCTCCGGCAAACCGATGGACCGGCTGGTCTGCGGCGACGTCGGCTTCGGCAAGACCGAGGTCGCGCTGCGCGCCGCGTTCGTCGCGGTGGCCGACGGCAAGCAGGTCGCGGTGCTGGTGCCGACGACGCTTCTCGCCGAGCAGCACTTCAACGTGTTCTCGGACCGCTTCTCCGACCTGCCGGTGAAGATCGCGGAGCTGTCGCGCTTCCGCTCGGCGAAGGAAGTGCGGGCGGCACTGGACGGCCTCGCCGAGGGCCGCATCGACATCGTCATCGGCACGCACAAGCTGATCCAGCCGGACGTCAAGTTCCGCTCGCTGGGCCTTGTGATCATCGACGAGGAGCACCGCTTCGGCGTGCGCCAGAAGGAGCGCCTGAAGCGCCTGCGTGCCGAGGTCGACGTGCTGACGCTCACGGCGACACCCATTCCGCGCACGCTCGCGATGTCGCTCGAGGGCATCCGCGACTTCTCGGTGATCGCCACCGCCCCGCAGCGGCGCCTCGCGATCAAGACGTTCGTGACGCCGTCGTCGCGCGGCATCGTGCGCGAGGCCGCGCTGCGCGAGATGAAGCGCGGCGGCCAGGTCTACTACCTGCACAACGACGTCGACACGATCCGCACCGCCGCCGAGCGGCTCGCCGAGCTGGTGCCGGAGGCGCGGGTCGCGATCGCGCACGGCCAGATGCCCGAGCGGGAACTGGAGCACGTGATGCGCGACTTCTACGCGCAGCGCGTCAACCTGCTGGTGTGCTCGACGATCATCGAGACCGGCATCGACGTGCCGACGGCGAACACGATCATCATCGAGCGCGCCGACCGCTTCGGCCTCGCCCAGCTGCACCAGCTGCGCGGCCGCGTCGGGCGCTCGCACCACCAGGCTTACGCGTACCTGCTGACGCCGCCCGGGGCGGCGCTGACTGCGCAGGCGAAGAAGCGCCTCGAGGCGATCCAGATGATGGAGGACCTGGGTTCCGGCTTCTACCTCGCGATGCACGACCTCGAGATCCGCGGCGCGGGCGAGGTGCTGGGCGACGAGCAGTCCGGCGAAATGGCCGAGGTCGGCTTCCAGCTCTACGCCGACATGCTGAAGGCCGCCGTGCGCGCGCTCCGTTCGGGCCGCGAGCCCAACCTCGCCGAGCCGCTCGGCGTCACCACGGAGATCAACCTGCACGTGCCGGCGCGGCTCCCCGACGGCTATTGCAGCGACGTGCACGAACGCCTGGTCCTCTACAAGCGCCTCGCGAGCGTCGAGGGCGCCGACGAGCTCGACGCGCTGCAGGAGGAGCTGATCGACCGCTTCGGTCCGCTGCCCGAGCCCGCGCAGGCGCTCGTCGCGTGCCATCGGTTGCGGCTCGTCGCGCACCCGCTCGGCGTCACCAAGGTCGACGCCGGGCCGGAGCGGAGCACCGTGCACTTCGGCAAGGAGCCCGCGTTCGACACCGGCAAGCTGATCCTGCTCGTGCAGCGCGACGGGCGCTTCCGTTTCGCCGGCCCCGACCGCGTGCGCATCGAGAAGGCTGCGCCGGTGCTGGCCGAGCGGGTCGCGCTGGTGCGCGAGTTCCTCGCCAGGCTCACGTAAGGTCGGCACCGGTTTCGGCGCGCACCCGCATGGTCGCCCACCTCTTCCCGCCGCAGGTCCACGTGTTCGTGCGCGACTGGCTGTCCGCGAACCACGTGCTGCTCAAGAGTCCCGCGGGTCACGTGCTGGTCGACACCGGCTACGTCCGCCACGTGCCGCTCACGCTCGCGCTGCTCGCCTCGCCGCGCGGGCTCAACTCCGAGCCGCTCGCGCAGGTCGTCAACACGCACTGCCACAGCGACCACATGGGGGGCAATGCGGCGGTCGCTCGTGCCTACGGCTGCGGCATCGCGGTGCCCACGGGCGAAGTGGCCGCGATCGAGGCCTGGGACGGCCGGGCGTTGCTCCTCGACTACGCCGACCAGGCTGCCGAGCGCTTCGTTCCGGCCGCGGCGCTTCGGCCCGGCGAGCGTTACGTCTGGGGCGACCTCGCCTGGGACGCGATCGCCGCGCCCGGACACGACATGGGCGCGCTGTGCTTCTACAACGAGGAGCACCGCATCCTGATCTCCGGCGACGCCCTGTGGGAGCACGGCTTCGGCTTCGTGATGCCGCCGGAGGTCGACGCCGCGGCGCTGCCCGCGACCCGCGCCACGCTCGAGAGCCTGGAGAAACTCGACGTGCGCGTCGTGATCCCGGGGCACGGCGAGCCCTTCGCCGGGTTCGAGGCGGCACTGGGTCGCGCGCTCGCCCGCGTCGAGGCCTTCGAGGCCGATCCGATGCGCCTTGCCCGGCACGCGCTCAAGGTGATCCTCACGTTCACGCTGCTCGACCGGCGCGCGCTGCCGCTCGCGGAGATGCCCGCCTACGTCGAGCGCGTCGGGATCTACCGCGAATTCAACGCCCGGTTCTTCCGGCTGCCGCCCGCCGAGCTTGCCGAATTCCTGATCGTGGAGCTCGAGCGCGCCGGCGCCGTGCGGCGGGACGGCGGATCGCTGCTGCCGATGGCCGCTGCGGCCGGATAGATGCGAGAATGCCGCCCGGCCGGAATAGTCGGAACCGTGTCCCTGTTTTCGAGTCAGATCGCCGTCACCGCGGCCATCGTTGCCAATCACAGCCGCACCATCGGTGCGGCCCCTACCACGCAATCCCCGAAGGAGTCGTACCCATGCAGATGCGCACCAAGCTCGCCGCGGCGCTGGTCCTTGCCGCCACGGCCGTCTCGGCCCACGCCCAGGCCAAGCCCGAAGATTCGATCCTGTATCGCCAGGGCATCTTCAAGGCGCAACGCTGGCACCTGCTGCCGATGGCGATGATGGTGCAGGGCAAGATGCCCTACGACCAGGCCGCGTTCCTGTCCCGCGCGCAGCGCCTCGAGCAGCTCTCGCACATGGCGTGGGAAGGTTTCGGCGCCGGCACCGACAAGGGCGCGCCGACCAAGGCCAAGGCGGAGATCTGGAGCGACGCCGCCGGCTTCAAGAAGGCGCAGGATGCGTTCCAGGCCGAGACGCCCAAGCTGGTCGCAGCCGCGCAGTCCGGCAACATGGACCAGATCAAGGCTGCGTTCTCGGGCGTGGTCAAGACCTGCGACAACTGCCACGACAACTTCCGCAGCAAGTGATCGCGCGCGGCGCTCGCGCGCCGCTTGGCACGTCGCCCCGGCCGTCGCCACGGGGCGTTCCGGAACCGGGCCCCCGCGGCCCGGTTTTTCTTTGCACGACGTGTGCGGCGGCCGAAGGCTAGATGCGCGTCGTCACGTACCACGCGAACGCCGCGGCGAGCGCCGCGACGACGCTCGCGCGCAACCACGGCGTGGCACCGGCATCCTCGCCGGCAAAGCGCGGCGGCAGGCGCTTCACGCCGGCAACCATCGCGCCCACCAGGTCGTCGCCGAAGCGGACGCGATGCACGAGCACCGCGAGCACGTGCATCGCGACGAGCGCGTAGAGCACCCACTGGTTCCAGTAGTGGACGGTCGTCGCCTGGTCGGAGGCGGCCTTGCCGACGAGCTTCGCGAGCGGGCCCTCGGTGAGGATGTCATCGTTCGCGAAGAGCCCGGTGCCCACCTGCACCAGCACCACCGCGAGCAGCGCGAGCACGCTGAGCGCTCCGAGCGGGTTGTGCCCGATGCTCACAGGGTGAGCGCCGCCGCCGAGCGACCGCAGGTACGCACCGATCGCGGCCGGTCCGCGCACGAAATTCGCGAATCGCGCGTGCCGCGTGCCGACGACGCCCCAGGCGATGCGGAAGGCGAGCAGCGCGAGCACTGTGTAGCCCGAACGCATGTGCCAGTCCATCCACGAGCCCCCGGCATACGCGGTGGCCACCGAGAACACGACGAGCGCGAGCAGCGTCCAGTGGAACAGGCGCACGGGGAGGTCCCACACGCGCACCGTCACCGGCAGGTCGCCGTCGCCGTCGCGGGCAGCCGGCGTGTCGCGCTCGGCGTTCGAAGCAGATCGATTCATGTCAGTGGGAGGTGGCGAGTTGCCGGACGAAGTCGGCGACGCCGTTCAGCAGCATCTGCACGGCGATCGCGGTGAGCACGAGGCCCATCAGGCGCTCCAGCGCGCGCACGCCTCGCTCGCCCAGCACGCGCTGCACCTGGTTGCCGGCGAGGAGCACGATGGTCGTGACCGCCATCGCCGCAGAGAGCGCGACGAACCATCCGGCGATGCGCGACGGGTCGCGGGACGCCATCAGCATGACCGTGGCGATCGCCGACGGTCCCGCGATCGCCGGCACCGCGAGCGGCACGAGGAACGGCTCCGTGTCCGGTGCGTCGCCGAAGATGCCCTCGGGATGGTGGAACACCATGCGCAGCGCGATCAGGAACAGGATGATGCCGCCCGCGATCGCCAGCGAGGTCTCGGAGAGCTGCAGGAATTGGAGGAACGCCCGGCCGCCGGCCATGAACGCCAGCAGGATGGCGTACGCGAACACGCATTCGCGGAGCACGACCGCGCGGCGCCGCGCCGGGGTGACGTTGGCGAGCGACGACATCACCACCGGCAGGTTACCGAACGGATCGAGCACCAGCAGCAGCAGGAACGCCGCCGACAGGACCTCGGCGCCCATTTAGCTCTCGTTGGCGACAGCGATCCAGACGATCGCCGGCGGCACGTTGCGCCAGACGCGCTCGACGCGGCGCCAGGACAGCCGGGCGTCGCGAAACGCGAACGGCTCGCGCAGGCCGTAGCTGTATTGCACCAGCCGCCGCGCGGGGTCGGCGAGCAGGAAGCGCTCGATCGCGGCACCGGTCGCGTTCGCGACGTCCTCCGGCAACGAGCGAAACGGCAACGACGACACGGCGACCGTGCGCGGCGGCTGCTCGAGCAGGCAGTCGACGCGGTCGTGCACGCAACCGTCGCGCACCCGTGCGTGCGTGAAGCTGCGCGCCAGGCGCCGCGCGAGCTGCTGCTCGCGCTCGATCAGCGTCAACGCGGCGCGGGGATGGTCCGCCACCAGGCGCCGCGTGACCGCCCCCGTGCCGGCGCCCAACTCGACGATGGCATCGAATCCGGCAGCCTGCCGCGACATCGCCCGGGCGAGCACCGACGACGAGGGCACGATGCCGCCGACGAGCGTGGGCGCGCGCAGGAAGTGCGCGAGCATCGTATCGGTGAACGCGGCGAGCCCGAGCGGACCCCGGGTCGCGTTGCGCGATCGGTGCGCGTGCGGCGCCGCCGCCTCGTCGGCAGCGTCGTGCGCGAGCGCATCGGGTCGCGTCACCGCGCTGCCGGTACGCCTGGGCGGCGTGATGCCGCGCCGGCGCGATGACGATCGGGCCAATTGCACTCCATGATCGAAGGCCTCAAAGCAGCCATTGTACGAGCGCACGGCCCGCAGGGAACGCGAGCGCCGCAAATAGCCCGTGCAGCGCGAACGCCAGGCCGGCGAACGCACCGGCCTCCCCGGACACCTGGAACGCGCGCGCGGTGCCGATGCCGTGGGCGGCGAGCCCGAGCGCGAAACCCCGCGCCGGCCAGTCGACGACGCGGCAGGCATCGAGCACGTACTTGCCGGTCACGGCCCCGATCACGCCCGTGGTGACCGCGAACACCGCGGCGAGCGCGGGCACGCCGCCGATGGCCTCGGCGATGCCCATTGCAATCGGTGCGGTGACCGACTTCGGCGCGATCGACGCGAGCGTCTCTGCGGACGCGCCCAGTCCCCAGGCGATGCCGACCGCCGATAGCGCCGCCACGGCCGAGCCCGCGGCGAGCGCGCCGGCGATCGGCAGCGCCAGCCGGCGCACGCGCGGCCACTCGCGTGCGAGCGGCACCGCGAGCCCGACCACCGCGGGGCCGAGCAGGAAGTGGACGAACTGGGCGCCGTCGAAGTAGGTGCGGTAGTCGGTGCGCGTTGCCGCCAGGACGGCCACCACGATCGCGACTGCGATCGGCACCGGATTCGCGAGCGGATGGAAGCGCGCGCGCTCGTAGAACGCGAAGCCGGCCAGGTACGCGACCAGCGTCAGCGTGAGACCCGCGAGCGGGGTGGCCGCGAGATAGACCCACAGCGAGAAGATCGGCTCGCTCATCGTGCCTTGCCTCGGGCCTGCGCACTCATTGGCTTCCTTCCCTGCCTGCGAGCCAGCGGAACACCAGCGCCGCGACGGCGATCGCGAGCACGGTGCTGACGAACAGTGCCACGGCGATCGGCAGCCACTCGTCCGCGAGCTGGCGCACGTACATCATCACGCCGACGCCCGCGGGCACGAACAGCAGCGACAGGTGCTTCGCGAGCCCGTCGGCCGCGGCACCCAGCGCGTCGGGCACGCGGCCCCGCGTGACCAGCGCGGCGAACAGCAGCGCCATGCCCACGACGGGCCCCGGCAGCGGCAGTGCGGCGAGACGCACGATCGCCTCGCCCGCGAACTGGAACACGAGGAGCCAGGTGACGCCGGTGAGGAACGGGCTCACTGCACGACCCTCCGCGCTGCGCGGTTCGTCAGCCGCGCTCGTAGATCGTGACGACGCAGGCGCCGCCGAGACCGACGTTGTGCTGCAGCGCGAGCCGCGCGCCCGCGACCTGCCGCACGCCCGCGGCACCGCGCAGCTGCGTCACGAGTTCGTGGCACTGCGCCACGCCCGTGGCGCCCAGCGGGTGGCCCTTCGAGAGCAGCCCGCCGGACGGGTTGGTGACGACCTTGCCGCCGTAGGTGTTCGCCCCCGACATCACGAACGCTTCGGCGCCGCCCTCGGGACAGAAGCCCAGGGCCTCGTAGCTGATCAGCTCGTTGTGCGCGAAGCAGTCGTGCAGTTCGCACACGTCGATGTCGCCGGGGCCGACGCCCGCGGCGGCATAGGCCTGTGCCGCCGCCGCCTGCGCCATGTCGTAGCCGACCAGTTTCATCATCGAGCGCGACTCGAACGTCGCCGGCGTATCGGTGGTGAGCGCCTGCGCGCGAATGGCCACGCTGCCCTGACGGCCGTGGCGGCGTGCCCACGCCTCCGAGACGAGCACCGCCGCCGCCGCGCCGCAGGTCGGCGGGCACGCCATCAGGCGCGTCATCACGCCCGGCCACAGCGGCTTGTCGGCGAGGACTTCGTCGGCGGTGACGACCTTGCGGAAGATGGCGAACGGGTTGTGCTCGGCGTGGCGGCTCGCCTTGGCGCGGATCTCCGCAAACGCCGCGAGCTTCGTGCCGTGGCGCTGCATGTGCTCGCGGCCCGCGCCGCCGAAGTAGCGCAGGGCGAGCGGCACGTCGCCGGCGTCCGCGACGAGGTCCTCGCACGCGTGGTCGAAACGGTCGAACGGCGACGGCCGATCCTTGAACACCGTGCCGATCGCGCCCGGGTTCATCTGCTCGAAGCCGACGACGAGCGCGCAGTCGGCCGCGCCGCCAGCGAGCGCCTGGCGCGCGAGCCACAGCGCCGTCGAGCCGGTCGAGCAGTTGTTGTTGACGTTGACGATCGGGATGCCGGTCATCCCGACCGAGTAGAGCGCGCGCTGGCCGGCGGTCGAGTCGCCGTAGACGAAGCCCGCGTAGGCCTGCTGCACGTCGTCGTAGGCGATGCCGGCGTCGGCGAGCGCGAGCCGGACGGCCTCGCCGGCCATGGCGTCATAGGGCTCCGCGGCCCCGGGCTTGCGGAACGGCACCATGCCGGTGCCGGCAACCAGTACCTTCGTCATGGCGATCCCGTCGTCGTGCGCAATCCGGGGCAACGCATCAAGACAGTACGCGGCGCTGCCCGCGGGACGATGGACCCGATTGTACCGGCGCGTCTGCCTCGACTGCGCGTGGCTGGCCGGTCAGCCGAGTCCCGAGGCCCGGTCCGTCGCCTGCGATGCTCAAAGCACGCCGTACTTCCCGTACGCCGCCACGGCCTTCATGCCGGCCCGGATCGCGTCGCGGGTGACGTTCTCGGCGTGGACCTTGGCCCACGCGCGGGCGATCGCCTCCTGCTCGACCTCCCGCGGCACGACGACGACGCCGTCGTCGTCGGCGAAGACGAGGTCGCCCGGCGCGAATCGCACGCCGTCGATCTCCACGGTGACGTCGATGTCGATCACCCGCTGGCGGTTCCGGCTGTCGTAGATGCTCGTGCCGCGTGCGAAGCAGGCGAAGCCCATCGCGGCCATCTTCGCGGTGTCACGGACCGCGCCGTCGACGATCGTGCCCACGCAGCCGCCGTTGCGCGCGGCCGTCGAGAGCAGTTCGCCCCAGATGCCCGACCGCATCGACCCGCCCGCGGCGGCGATCATCACGTCGTCGGGCCTGCACCCGTCCACCGCGATCAGTTCCAGCGCGTAGGGACGCGGATCCACGTGCGCCATGTCGGCCCAGAGGGTCGTCCTGCAGCGCCCGACGAGCATGCGTACGCCGGTCATCGGCTGCAACGCGACGCGCGGCGACTGCCGCGGGTAGCCGAGAGTGTCCAGCGCGTCGCAGACGACCGCGCTGTAGAGCTCGCGGCGCATCGTGTCGAGGGTGATGACGGACTTGGTTGCGGATGATTTCTTGCCCATGCGGCGAGTCTCCTCGAATGAACAGAGGGCGGCCCGCGAGCCGCCCCCTGTTCGCACGCGACCCGGCATCGCCGCCGGGTCGAACGTGACAGCTACATCACGCCCACCTCGACGCGGCGCGCTTCGGCGTTGTCCGGACCGCCGGTCGTGACTTCGGGCTTCTTCATGTCGAAGCGCTCGTCGCCGATGCCCGCCGCGGCCTTGATCGCGTCGCGGATCGCGAATGCGCGCCGCTTCGCTAGTTCCTGGTTCTGCTCCAGGTTGCCCGTGGAGTCGTGGTACCCGGAGACCACCACCTTGCCGCCGGCCTTCACCCTGGGGACGATCGCGTCGATCTTCGCCCTGGCGTCGGCGGGCAGGTCGGCCTTGCCCGCGTCGAAGTAGAACTTCACGACGCCGACGGCCACCGGAGCGGCTGCCGGAGCGACGGCGGGCGCAGGCGCCGCGGCCGTGACCGCCGCCGGCGCCGCGACCGCGGTCTTCGCGGGTTCGGCGGGCTTCACCGCGTGCCAGGTGAGCAGCGGCACGATCATCAGCGCGACGATGTTGATGATCTTGATCAGCGGGTTCACCGCCGGGCCGGCGGTGTCCTTGTACGGGTCGCCGACCGTGTCGCCGGTCACCGCGGCCTTGTGGGCCTCCGAGCCCTTGCCGCCGAAGTGGCCGTCCTCGATGTACTTCTTGGCGTTGTCCCAGGCACCGCCGCCGGTCGTCATCGAGATCGCGACGAACAGGCCCGTGATGATCGTGCCCATCAGCAGGCCCCCGAGCGCCTGCGGACCGAGGGCCAGGCCGACGACGACCGGTACCAGCACCGGCAGCAGCGACGGGACGATCATTTCCTTGATCGCCGCCTTGGTCAGCATGTCGACGGCCACGCCGTACTCGGGCTTGGCCGTGCCTTCCATGATGCCCTTGATGTCGCGGAACTGTCGGCGCACCTCGATCACCACCGAGCCCGCGGCCCGACCCACCGCCTCCATCGCCATCGCCCCGAAGAGGTAGGGGACCAGGCCGCCGATGAACAGGCCGATGATCACCATGTGGTTCGACAGGTCGAACGTCGTCGCGAGACCGAACTTCTCCAGCGCGTGCGTGTAGTCGGCGAACAGCACCAGCGCGGCGAGGCCGGCCGAGCCGATCGCGTAGCCCTTGGTCACCGCCTTGGTCGTGTTGCCGACCGCGTCGAGCGGATCGGTGATGGCGCGCACCGAGTCGGGCAGGTCGCTCATCTCCGCGATGCCGCCGGCGTTGTCGGTGATCGGGCCGTAGGCGTCGAGCGCCACGATGATGCCGGCCATCGACAGCATCGCGGTCGCGGCGACGGCGATGCCGTACAGCCCGGCAAGCCAGTACGACAGGAAGATCGCCACGCACACGGCGAGCACCGGCCATGCGGTGGCCCGCATCGACACGCCCAGGCCGGCGATGATGTTGGTGCCGTGGCCGGTGGTCGACGCCTCCGCGATGTGGCGGACCGGCTTGAAATCCGTACCGGTGTAGTACTCGGTGATCACGACCATGGCCGCGGTCAGCACGAGGCCGACCACCGACGCGCCGAAGAGCCGCAGCGGCGTGAGGGACGGATCGGCGGCACCGACGCCGCCCATCATCCACTGGGTGATGAACCAGAAGCCGACCACGGAGATCAGGCCGGCGACGAGCAGGCCGCGGTACAGCGCGTTCATGATCTTGCCGCCGGATCTCGCCTTGACGAAGAAGCAGCCGACGATCGAGGCGATGATCGAGAATCCTCCCAGCACCAGCGGGTAGACGACCGCGGCCTCCGCGACCGCCGGCAGCATCAGCGCACCGAGCAGCATCGTCGCGATGATCGTGACCGCGTAGGTTTCGAAGAGGTCCGCCGCCATGCCGGCGCAGTCGCCGACGTTGTCACCGACGTTGTCGGCGATCACCGCCGGGTTGCGCGGGTCGTCCTCGGGGATGCCCGCCTCGACCTTGCCGACGAGGTCGGCGCCCACATCCGCGCCCTTGGTGAAGATGCCGCCGCCCAGCCGCGCGAAGATCGAGATCAGCGAGCCGCCGAACGCGAAGCCGACCAGCGGCTGGATCGCGTGGTGCAGCCCTTCCTTCATCAGGTTCGGCGCCCACTCTGCCGCGCCGATCAGGAACCAGTAGAAGCCGGCCACGCCCAGCAGGCCCAAACCGACTACCAGCATGCCGGTGATCGCGCCGCCTCGGAACGCCACCGCGAGAGCCTCGTTGAGGCCAGTGCGTGCGGCTTCTGCCGTGCGCACGTTGGCGCGCACCGACACGTTCATGCCGATGTAGCCGGCGAGGCCCGAGAGAATCGCGCCGATCGCGAATCCCGCGGCGGTGGTCCAGCCGAGGAATGCGCCGATGATCACGAACAGGATCGCGCCGACGATGCCGATCGTCGTGTACTGGCGGTTGAGGTAGGCCTTGGCGCCGGCCTGGATGGCGGCGGCGATCTCCTGCATGCGCGCGTTGCCGGCCGGCTTGGCGTTGATCCAGCCGATCGACCACACGCCGTAGGCGATCGCGAGGATCGCGCAGACGAGCGCAAAGATGAGCCCTGCGGAAATGGACATGACAGCGTCTCCCAGTGAATGCGGCGTAAGCACGGCACCCCGGGCGCCATCGTCGCGGGCGCCATCGGGCCGACCGCCGCCTGCCACCCGACCTGCCGGGTGGCGCAGCGGTCTGCGCCAGCCAATCCCCTTGTTCCGGTCCCGGGGAACAATCCCCGGGATCAGGTAAACACGCTATTTTGCCCGAAGCGGACGCGCGCCGTCCAACCCGGCTATACCTTGAACTCGGTGGCGAGCTTCTTCGGCACGGCGACGTTCCTGAGGCGCACGTACTGGGGCAGGCCGTCCTTGTAAGGGGGCGGGTCCTCGCCGCGGATCAGCGGACCGAGGTAGCGGCGCGCCTTCTCGGTGATGCCGTAGCCGTCCTTGGTAATGAAGTCCTTCGGCAGCATCTTCTCGACGTTGGCGACCTTGTCGAGCGGCGCCTCGGTGATCTTCCAGCGGTACGGCTTGTCCGAGACCCGGGTGATCGCCGGCATCACGGCGCTCTTCCCGGCGAGCGCCATCAGCACCGCGGCGCGGCCCACGGCATAGCTCTGCTCGACGTCGGTCTTCGAGGCGAGGTGGCGCGCGGCGCGCTGCAGGTAGTCGGCCACCGCCCAGTGGTACTTGAGCTTCAGGTTGTCCTTGACGATGCCCGCGATCATCGGGCCGACGCCGCCCAGCTGCGCGTGGCCGAACGCGTCGCGCGTGCCGGCCTCGGCCATCAGCTTGCCGTCCGCGTTCAGCAGACCCTCCGAGACGCCGACGCAGCAGTAGCCGAAGGCCTTCACCTTGGCGTCGACCGCCGCCAGGAACTTCGCCTCGTCGAAGGCGACCTCGGGGAACAGCAGCACGAGCGGGATCGGCGTCGCGGCATCCTCGGCCATGCCGACCGCCGCGGTGATCCACCCTGCGTGGCGGCCCATCACCTCGAGCACGAACACCTTGGTCGAGGTCTTCGCCATCGACGCGACGTCGAACGCGGCTTCGCGCATCGAGGTCGCGACGTACTTCGCCACCGAGCCGAAGCCGGGGCAGTTGTCGGTGATCGGCAGGTCGTTGTCGACGGTCTTCGGCACGTGCACCGCATTGAGCGGGTAGCCGAGTTTCCGGGCAATCTGCGCGACCTTGAGGCAGGTGTCGGCGGAATCGTTGCCGCCGTTGTAGAAGAAGTGGCCGATGTCGTGCGCGCGGAACACCTCGATCAGGCGCTCGTACTGCGCACGCGACTCCTCGAGCCCCTTCAGCTTGTAGCGGCAGCTGCCGAACGCGCCCGCGGGCGTGTGCTTCAGCGCCGCGATCGCGCGCGCGGACTCCTTCGTCGTGTCGATGAGATCCTCGGTCAGTGCGCCGATGATGCCGTTGCGGCCGGCGTAGACCTTGCCGATGCGGCCCTTGTGCGCGCGCGCGGTTTCGATGACCCCCGCGGCGGAGGCGTTGATGACGGCGGTGACGCCGCCGGACTGGGCATAGAAGGCGTTGCGCATTTCAGGAGTCAGGAGTCAGAGGTCAGGAGTCAGAGGGCCGGTGTGGCTGCCGCACGTTCGCAGAACGCATTGGACAATACTCAAGCGAGTTCGGCGAGGAGCGCTCGCGCGGGCGCGAACGCCGGATCCAACGCCGCCGCCCTGCGCGCGTTGCGGCGCGCGGCGTCGAGGTCGCCGCATTCGCGGTCGAGCAAGGCCAAATTGTAGACGAACGAGGCGTCCTGCGGCCGCACCGCCGTGGCAAGCGTCTGCACGCCGCGGGCGTCGGCAGGCCGCCCCGCCTGACGCAGGAGCATCGCGCGGAGCTGCAGCGCCCAAGGATCGTTCGCACTGATCTCGAGCACCTCCCGGCACAGCACGTCGGCCCCGGCGAGATTGCCGGACTGCGCGAGTCCGGCCGCGCGTTCCAGCAGCGGCGCGGTGCGTTCGACCAGCGCGTCGCGCGCCGGCGCCCACCGGGCGTAGATGCGCTCGCGGTGGCTGGCGAACTTCGCGGCATCGTGGTTTGCGCCGCCCGCCGCCCCCGAGTCGCCGGCATCGGCATGCCACTGGAACGATCCCAGCGGGACGAAGCGGAAGCGCGCACGCTGCGCGAGCTGCAGCATGAACTCCCAGTCCTCGAGGATTTCGAGGTCCTCGTCGAACCGGCAGCCGGCCAGGACGAGCGCGCGCGCGAACAGCGTCGAGGAGAGGTGGATGAAGTTGCGCTCGTAGAGCTGCGTGAGCGAGAACGGCTGCCCGAACCACTCGACGTGCCCGTCGCGGAACACGCTTTTCGCGTACGACGTGACCACGCGCACCTTTGGATCGTGTTCGGCAGCCGCGAGCAGCCCGGCGAGGTGGTCGGGGAGGAAGACGTCGTCGTCGTCGAGGAAGGTGATCCAGCGGCCGCGCGCGGCGTCGAGCCCCGCGTTGGCCGCCGCGGCGCGAGGCAGCCGGCCGGTGCCCGTCACCAGGCGCAGCACGTGCGGCCCGCAGGCGGGCGGCAGTGGCGGATGTGCGGGGCCGCAGGCGGCGACGACCAGCACTTCCGCCGTCACGCCGCGTTGCGAGGCGGCCGACGCGAGCGCCGCGTCGAGCGTGGGCCGCGCCATGCTGCGCACGATCACGCTGACGTCGGGCGCGGTGGCGTCGCGCGTCGCCACGGAGTTCGCCTGCGGGGCTTGCGCGTCAGCGTCGCAGCGCGGCGAGGCAGGCCTCGCGCACCGCGTCGACGTCGCCGAGCCCGTTCACCTTGCGGTGCTTCGGCGCGCGTGCGTCGCCTTCGGCGGCCCACTTCACGTAGTAGTCGATCAGCGGCCGCGTCTGCGACTGGTAGACCTCGAGGCGCTTCTTCACGGTCTCCTCGCGGTCGTCGTCGCGCTGGATCAGGTCCTCGCCGGTCACGTCGTCCTTGCCCGGCACCTTCGGCGGGTTGAACTTCACGTGGTACGTGCGGCCCGAGGCGGCGTGCACGCGGCGCCCGCTCATCCGCTCGACGATCGCGGCGTCGGGCACGTCGATTTCCAGCACGTAGTCGATCGCGACGTTCGACTCGCGCATCGCCTGCGCCTGCGGGATCGTGCGCGGGAAGCCGTCGAAGAGATAGCCGTTCGCGCAGTCCGGCTCCTGCAGGCGCTGCCTGACGAGCTCGATGATGATGTCGTCGGAGACGAGGCGGCCGCTGTCCATCACCTGCTTCGCAGCGAGCCCGAGCGGCGTGCCGGCCTTTCCCGCGGCGCGCAGCATCTCGCCGGTCGAGATCTGCGGGATCCGGAACGCTTCGGTGACGAAGGCGGCTTGCGTTCCCTTGCCGGCACCCGGGGGCCCGAGCAGTATCAGTCGCATGATCGTGGCTCTCAGTGGTAAAGGGGCGCGCCGCGGCTCCCGGCCGGTCGTGCCGTCGGCGCACTTCCTCGCGACGTCGCGGTCGTCGCGCCCCGATTCTCGCCGCTCGCGCGGAGGACGGTCAAATTGCGCTCACGCGGGCCTCTTCGCCGACGCGCGGTACAGCGCCCGCACGCGCTCGAGGTCCTCGGGCGTGTCGACACCGGGTGCCGGCGTGCCTGCGGTCACCTCGACGACGATCCGCTCGCCGTGCCACAGCGCGCGCAGCTGCTCGAGCGCTTCGAAGCGCTCGATCGGCGCCGGCGTCAGCGTCGGAAACCGGCGCAGGAAGCCCGCACGGTAGGCGTAAAGGCCGTAGTGGCGGTAGATCGGCAGGCCCTCGGGCAGGCGCTCGGACTGCCCACTCGCGCGGGAAGTGCCGAACGCGTCGCGCGCCCAGGGAATCGTCGCACGGCTGAAGTAGAGCGCGAAGCCGGCCCGATCGAGCACCACCTTGACCACGTTCGGATTGAACGCCTCGGCCGCGTCGTGGATCGGATGGCACGCGGTGGCGATCGCCGCGTCCGGTCGGGACGCGAGGAGCGCCGCCATCCGCGCCACCAGCGCGGGCGCGAGGAGCGGCTCGTCGCCCTGGACGTTGACGACGATCGCGTCGTCGTCGAGCCCGAGTGCGATGGCTGCCTCGGCGAGTCGGTCCGTGCCGGTCGGATGGTCGCTCCGCGTGAGGCAGGCATCGACGCCGTGCAGACGCGCGGTGTCGGCGATGCGCGTGTCGTCGGTCGCGATCACGACCCGGGCGGCACCGCTCGCGCGTGCGTTCTCGGCGACGCGCACCACCATCGGCTTGCCCGCGATGTCGGCGAGCGGCTTGCCCGGCAGGCGCGTCGACGCGTAGCGGGCGGGGATCAGGACGGTGAACACGTGGCCTCAGTCCGCCTTGTGCATCGCCTCCACTTCCTCGGGCGTGAGCTTGCGCGCCTCGTCCTCGAGCAGCACCGGGATGCCGTCGCGGATCGGGTACGCGAGCCGCGCGCCCCGCGAGACGAGCTCCTGCCGCTCGCGGTCGTAGACCAGCGGGCCCTTGGTGACCGGGCAGACCAGGATCTCAAGCAGCTTGGCGTCCATCGATGCGCTCCAGGATCAGGGCGACGAGCGCGGGATCGATCACCGCGCGAATGTCGAGCGCGTGCAGGCGCGCGTCGGCGAAGCGGGCGCATTTTACCGCGTCCTTCGCCGTCATCACGATTGCGCCCGCTCCGGCGAACTCGAGATCGGCCGGAACGAACGCGTGGTGGTCGGCAAAGGCGTGCGGCACGGCCTCGATGCCCATGCGCGCGAGCAGGTCGAAGAAGCGCCGCGGATTGCCCGTCCCCGCCACCGCGTGCACCGTGCCCTGCGGCCACGCGGACGGGTCGACGCGACGCGAGGGGTCGGCGAGATTGCGCAACCCGACGGGCACATGCGTCATCGTCGTGCGCTGCCCGCGCGCACCGGCCGTCGCACACTCGCGCGGGGCGTCCTGCGTCACCAGCGTCACGACCGCGTCGGCCGCGTCGGCGCGCGACCTTGGGCTCGCGCAGCGGTCCCGCGGGCAGCAGGCGACCGTTGCCGAAGCCCCGGGTGCCGTCGACGACGACGATCTCGACGTCGCGCGCGAGCGCATAGTGCTGCAGGCCGTCGTCGGCGAGGATCACGTCGCAGGACGGGTGCGTGGCGAGGAGCGCACGGGCCGCGGCGACGCGATCGCGCGCGACGACCACGGGCACGCCGGCGGCGGCAAGCAGCAACGGCTCGTCGCCGACCTCGGCCGGGTCGTCGCCCGGCGTCACTTGGCGTGGCGCGTCTCCGGCGGCACCGTAGCCGCGCGACACGATGCCGGGACGCCGTCCCTCTTCCGCGAGCGCACCCGCCAGCGCGATCACGAGCGGCGTCTTGCCGGTGCCGCCGACGGTGACGTTGCCGACCACGACGACCGGCACCCGAACTCGCGTCGACGCGAGCACGCCGCGCCGGTACAAGACTCGGCGCAGCGCGACCAGCGTCGCGAACAGCCACGACAGCGGCAGCAGCAGCGCCGCGAGCGGGCCGAGCCGCGGCGCGTACCACGCGGCCTCGAGCCGTTGGCGAAGGCGCGCGCCCAGGGGCGTTCCCGGTCCCGCGGACTACTTCGCGGGCGCGGCGGATCCCGCGGGTGTCTGCGTCGCGAACGTGATCTGCACCAGCCCCGCCGCGCGGGCGGCCTCCATCACGTGGATCACCGACTGGTGCGTCGCGTTGGCGTCGGCGTTGATGACGATCACCGCATCCTTCGCGTCTCCCGCGGACTTGCGCAGCATGTCGGCGAGCGCCGGCACCGAGGTGAACGTGAACACCGCGCGGTCGATCACGTAGCGGCCCTGCGCGTCGATGCCGACGTTGACCTCCTTGGGCCGCTGCTTCGCCTGGTCGGCCTCGGCCTCGGGAAGCGTGATCTGCAGCTCGGCGACGCGCTGGTAGGTGGTCGTCACCATCAGGAAGATCAGGATGACGAGCAGCACGTCGATCAACGGGATGAAGTTGATCTCCGGCTCGTCCCGGTTCGCCACGCGGCGCAGGTTCATGGCCTACCTGCGGTCGCCGTGCGCGAAGTCGACCAGCTTGATCGCCTGCTGCTCCATCTCGACGATCAGGCCGTCCACCTTGGCGCGGAAGTAGCGGTAGAACATGAGGCTCGGGATGGCGACGATCAGGCCGAGTGCCGTGTTGTAGAGCGCGATCGAGATGCCGCGCGCGAGCTGGATCGGGTTGCTGCCGGTCGCGCTCTGCGAGCCGAAGATCTCGATCATGCCGATCACGGTACCGAGCAGCCCGAGCAGCGGCGCGGCGGCCGCGAGCGTGCCGAGCGTCGGCAGGAAGCGCTCGAGGTCGTGCGTGACAACGCGGCCCACCTCCTCGATCGCCTCCTTCATCACCGGACGCGGCGCTTTCACGTTGGCAAGGCCGGCGGCAAGGATCCGCCCGAGCGGGCCGCGCGACGCCGTCCGCTGCAGGAGCTCCGGAGTTGCGCCCGACTGGCGGTACTCGGCAAGCACGCGGTCGACCATGCCCGCCGGCGCGACGATCGCCTGGCGCAGCGACCACAGGCGCTCGAAGATCAGCGCGAGCGCGACGATCGACGCGACGATGAGCGGCCAGATCGGCCAGCCGGCGGCCTGGATGATGGACCACACGTGGGGTTTGCTCCTCTCGAAGGACGCGCGAAATGTAGCTTGGCGCACCCCGACAAGGCAAGGCGCGCCATCGGAGTTTTGCCTACGTTCCTCGGCGCGACGGTCGCGCCGGACCCTCGGCGAAGGTCGCCGCGACCGCGGCGCCGACCAGCACGATCACCCACGAGACGTAGATCCAGACCAGGAACAGCGGCACCGCCGCGAGCGCGCCGTAGACGCGCCGGTAACCGGGCGCGTGCGTCGCGTAGAGCATGAAGCCCCGTTTTCCCGCCTCGAAGGCGAGTGCTGCAAACAGCCCGCCGGCCAGCGCCGCGCGGAGCGGCACCCGTCGCGCCGGCAGAATCAGGTAGAGCGCGGAGAACACGAGGGTGGCGAGCCCGATCGCCACCGGCACTTCGATCACCGCCCGCGCACCCTCGGCGTAGGGTGCCGCCTCGAGCGAGCGCTCGATCAGCCACCGCGTCGTGTGGACGGCGGCACCGATCGCGAGCACGGCGAACGGCACGCTGAGCCCGTAGACCAGCGCGCGCCGGCCGAGCGAGCGCGGTTCGCGCACCCGGAAGATCGCATTGATCTCGCGCTCGACCGTCGCGATCAGCAGCACCGCCGTCACGACGACGAAGGCGATGCCGAGCCCCTGCAGGTCGCTCGCGCGCGTCGTGAAAACCTCGAGGTACGGGCGCACCGTGGACGCCGTACCGGGCAGCAGGTGCGCGAGCAGGAAGCCCTCGAGGGACGCGACCCACTGCTCGAACAGCGGATAGCGCGCGACGTACACGAACGCGACGATGATGAGCGGCACGATGCCGAGCACCGTCGTGAACGACAGTGCGGCGACCGTACGCACCAAGCCGACGCCGGAGAGGCGTCGGGCGACACGGGTGACGAAGGCAACGGCGCGTGCGGCGGCTGGCATCCGGTGCGACGATCGAGCGGCAGGCTCGCGGGACACCTTGGCCCTCGAAGGCACGGTCGCACCGTGCCGCGAACGCGACCGCCGGGACCGATTATCGCACCGACGCGGCGACCCGCCCGCGGTGTATGGTGCGGAAGCCGCGCCACGAGTGCTTCGGTTGGTGGAACGCCCGCGCGTGCCTGGCGGTCCCCGACGCAATTCCCTGGAGATTTCGATGACCCCCGACACCCACCGCACCGCCGTGCTCGGCGGAGGCTGCTTCTGGTGCCTCGACGCCGTCTTCCGGGAGCTCGCGGGCGTGGTCGGCGTCGAGTCCGGCTATGCGGGCGGCACGGTGCCGAGCCCGAGCTACGAGGCGGTGTGCTCCGGACGCACCGGCCACGCCGAGGTCGTGCGCGTCACCTTCGATCCGACGCAGCTGTCCTACGCCGACCTGCTGCGCGTGTTCTTCACGATCCACGACCCGACCACGTTGAACCGCCAGGGCAACGACGTCGGCACGCAGTACCGTTCGGTGATCTTCTGCGGGTCCGACGCAGAGCGCGAGACGGCGCGCGCGGTCGTCGACGAAATTGCCGCGGCCCGGCTCTGGCCGGGCCGCATCGTCACCGAGATCGCGGGCCCTGCAGAATTCCATCCCGCCGAGGCCTACCATCAGGACTACTTCGACCACAACCCCGGGCAGCCCTACTGCATGTTCATCGTCGCGCCGAAGGTCGCGAAGTTCCGCAAGGCATTCGCCGAACGGCTCAAGCGCCGCTAGCGGCCCGGCGCGTGCGCCGCGCGTACCACCCGCTCGCGCCGAGGCAGGTGCCGACCGCCCAGAACACCGGCACGATGCCGAGCGAAGTGCCGAGCGCCCCGAACACCAGCGGCACCGCGACCGCCATCGACTGGATCAGCGACATCCGGACGCCGACGACCTCGCCGGTGCGTCCCGGCGGCGCGTGCTCGTGGAGCAGCGCCAGCACGACCGGCTGCCCGCTGCCGAGACCGAGACCCAGCACGAACGACAGCGCGGCAAGTGCCCAGGCGCTTGCCACGAACGGGAACGCGAGGTAGACGAGGCCCGCGGTGGCGAGCGCGACCGTCAGCACCCGTGCCTCCGCCAGGCGCTGCGCGAGCCACGGCATGGCGAGCCGCACGAGGAACGTCGCCGCGGCGAAGGCGGACAGGATCGCGCCGATCGCCGCCGCGGAGAGACCGATGCCAGCGCCGTAGATCGGCACGAAGATCGTGTGCAGGTCCCAGCCGAGCGCGAACGCGGCGTTGATCAGGAACAGACGGCGCAGGGCCGGAATGCGAATCAGTTCCAGCATGCCGCCCGAAGTCGCCGACGCGAGCGCGTCCGGCGAGCGTGGCAGCGCGACGCGACGCGCGGACAGCACGGCCACCGGCAGCAGCGGCAGCAGGGCCAGCAGCGCGAATGCCCGGCCGAAGCCCAGGTGGTCGATCGCGAGACCGGCGGCGAGTGGGCCGATGAACCCCGAGATCGAATAGCCGAGTGCGAGGTGACTGAAGCTCGCGGCGCGGTCCGGGGCGTCCGCGAGATCGCCGGTCGCGCGCTGGGCCGGCACCTGGAACAGCATGAACGCGGCGCCGATCAGCGCTGCCGCGACGTAGAGCGAGGGCAGCCCCGGCAGCGCGAACGGCAGCGCCGCGCCGGCGGCCGTACCTGCCGAGCCCCACAGCATCGGCCGGCGCACGCCGATGCGGTCGGCCAGCCGTCCCACGGGCACCGCGAGGAACACCGGCAGCAGCGCGAACAGCGACACCAGCACGCCGACGGTCAGTGGTGACGCGCCGCGGGCGAGCGCGTCCAGCGACACCGCGACGCGCGCCCCGGAGAGCGTGCCGTGGTTGCAGATGCCGAGTGCGATCAGCGCCGCGAGCGTGCGGGACGGGAAATGCGCTCCGGCGCGCGGGCTCACGACGACGACCGGACGATGCGCAGGGCGCCGCAACCGGGCGCGCCGAGGCGCTCTTCGCTGCGCAGGTGGGCAATGCAGGACACGGGCGAATGGGGCCCGCCGCCGTTGCGGGCAGGCCGGATTCTAGCGCGGCCGGCATTTGCACCTGCTTGGCCGGCCCCTCACACGCCCGCGTTTTCGGCGTCGCTGCTCCGTGGGGGGACGCGACCCACCCGCCAAGGCAAGCTCGCCGTGCGGCCCCACGTCGCAGCGACAGGGACCCCGCGCATCGCCGGCGCGCGCGGCGTCGGGGGTCCGACACTTGCCGAGCCCCGCAACGTGCGCGGGAGCATGCGTGCAACAGGGCCCATCTCTCCTATGAAAAAAGCGCTTCGAGGGGCTTCTGTTCCCTCACGATTGCGGTATAGTTTGCCGTCGATGAAGCAGGGTGAGCCCGTGACAGGAGGGTCTGCTTCAGTGCGATCGGCGTTCCAAGTACAAGCACCCCATCTCAGGAAGGAGAACCATGGCAACTGCCAAGAAAGCTGCGAAGAAGGCCGTGAAGAAGGCCGTCGCGAAGAAGGCCGTGAAGAAGGCCGTCGTCAAGAAGGCCGTGAAGAAGGCCGTCGTCAAGAAGGCCGTGAAGAAGGCCGTCGTCAAGAAGGTCGCCGCCAAACGCAAGCCGAACGCCGCGTTCATGAAGGCGATGACGCCCTCGTCGGCGCTCGCCGCGATCGTCGGCTCGACCCCGCTGCCGCGCACCGAAGTCACCAAGAAGGTCTGGGACTACATCAAGAAGAACAAGCTCCAGGACGCCGTCAACAAGCGCAACATCAATGCTGACGACAAGCTCAAGGCCGTGCTGGGCAAGGCCAAGGTGACGATGTTCGAGATGACCAAGCTCATCTCGTCGCACCTCAAGTAAGTCGCGCGAGGCGCACCAACGACAACGGCCGGGGCGGCATCGCCCCGGCCGTTTCGTTTGGTGGTGCGGGACGTCGCGGCGCGGACCTGCGGCCGCCGATCGTCGCCGTGACGCTCAGCGCCCGCCCGTGAGCGCGGCGATGCGTGCCTCGAGCGGCGGGTGCGTCGAGAACAGCGCCATCAGCCCGGACTTGTCGGTGATGCCGAGCGTCTTGATGCCCTCGGGCAGCGACGCCTCCTCGGCCACGCCACCGAGGCGCCGCAGCGCGTTGACCATCGGCGTGGGCGAACCGAGGTAGTCGGCGGCGCCGCGGTCGGCGCGGAACTCGCGCTGGCGCGAGAACCAGGCGACGATGATCGACGCCAGCAACCCGAACACGATCTGCAGGACCATGTAGACGGCGAAATAGGCGGCCCCCGGCCGCCCGTCGCTGCCGCGGCTCACGATCGACGCGATCACTCGCGCGAAGAAGATGACGAACGTGTTCACCACGCCCTGGATCAGCGTCATCGTCACCATGTCGCCATTGGCGACGTGCGCCACCTCGTGCCCGAGCACCGCCTCGACCTCTTCCTTGTTCATCGACTGCAGGAGGCCCGTCGATACCGCGACCAGCGCCGAGTTCTTGAACGCGCCGGTCGCGAACGCGTTGGGCGCACCCTCGTAGATCGCCACTTCCGGCATGCCGATGCCGGCGCGATCAGCGAGACGCTTCACGGTGTCGACGAGCCAGGCCTCCGCCTGGTCGCGCGGCGCATCGATCACGTGCGCCCCGGTGGACCACTTCGCCATCTGCTTGCTGGTCAGGAGCGAGATGATCGCGCCGGTGAAGCCGACCACGAACGAAAACGCCAGCAACGCGCCGTAGTTGAGGCCGGTCGCGTCGAAGACGGCGCGGTCGAGCCCGAACAGGCGCAGCACGACGGAGATGACGACGAGGACGGCGACGTTGGTCGCGAGGAAGAGGACGATGCGCTTCATGAACTGGCTCCTGCATGGAAATCGGCGCCGGAAGTGTAGCGCGGTCCGCGTACGGCGCAAGCGCCGGCGGCACCTTGCGGTCGCCTGCGCTCCCGCACCGCGGCCCGACGACCGGCCCGTGGCAGGCTATGCCGTCCTGCCGGACCAGGAGTCCTTGAGCGTCACCGTCCGGTTGAACACCGCTCGGCCGGGTGCGTGGTCGACACGGTCGGCGACGAAATAGCCGGAGCGCTCGAACTGGTAGCGCGCCTCTGCCTCCGCGCGGACCAGCGCAGGCTCGACCAGCGCCGTGATCACGCGCTTCGAGTCGGCATTCAGGTCGTCGAGGAAGTCGCGCTCGGCAGTCTCGGCGTCCACCTCGTCGTCGCCCGCCACCACCACGGCATGGCCTGCCGGGGTTGCCACGGCTTCGCCACCGCGCTCGCCCCACGGATTTCGCGCACCGGGGTAGGGAACACGAAACAGCCGGTCGTACAGCCTCACTTCGGCCGCGACCGCCTCGTCGGCGGACAGCCAGTGGATGTTGCCCTTGACCTTGCGCGCCTCCGCGCCGGGCGTCCCGCTGCGGGTGGTCGGGTCGTAGGTGCAGTGGATGGTCGCGACGCGCCCGGCGGCGTCGCGTTCCACGCCGGTGCACTTGACGATGTACGCGTAGCGCAGGCGCACCTCGGTCCCGGGGGCGAGCCGGAAGAAGCCCTGCGGCGGCTCCTCCATGAAGTCGTCGCGGTCGATCCACAGCTCGCGCGTGAAGCGGAGCTCGCGCCGGCCGAGCTCGGGGCGCTGCGGGTGATTCGGCGCGAAGCAGGTCTCCGCCGCGCCCTCGGGGAAGTTGTCGACGACGAGCCGCACCGGGTCGAGCACGGCGATGCGCCGCTCGGCCACGGCGTTGAGGTCGTCGCGCATCGCGTCCTCGAGCACGCTCATGTCGATCCACGTGTCGGACTTCGACACGCCGGTGCGCTCGACCATCAGGCGGAAGCCGGCGGGCGTGAAGCCCCGCCGCCGCGCCCCCACGAGCGTCGGCATGCGCGGGTCGTCCCAGCCGTCGACGAAGCCGCCGTTGACGAGCTGGATCAGCTTGCGCTTGGAGAGCACGACGTAGGTGAGGTTCAGCCGCGCGAACTCGTGCTGGTTGGGCAGCGGGCGCGGCAGCTGGCCGCCGTCGGCCAGCTTCTCGATCACCCAGTCGTAGAGCGGCCGGTGGTCCTGGAACTCCAGCGTGCAGATCGAGTGGGTGATGCGCTCGAGCGCATCCGAGATGCAGTGCGTGTAGTCGTAGAGCGGGTAGATGCACCAGCGGTCGCCGGTGCGGTGGTGCGAAGCGTGACGGATGCGGTAGATCGCGGGGTCCCGCAGGTTGATGTTCGGGCTCGCCATGTCGATCTTCAGGCGCAGCACGAGCGCACCGTCCTCGAACTCGCCCGCGCGCATGCGCCGGAACAGGTCCAGGTTCTCGGCGACGCTGCGGTCGCGCCAGGGGCTCGCGATGCCGGCCTCGGTGAGCGTGCCGCGCGTCGCGCGCATCTCCTCGGCGGTCTGGCTGTCGACGTAGGCCAGCCCCTGCCCGATGAACCACTCGGCGAACGCGTAGAGCTGGTCGTAGTAGTCCGACGCGTGGTAGAGGTGCGGCCCCCAGTCGTAGCCCAGCCAACGCACCGCCTCCTCGATCGAGGCGACGTATTCCGTCTCCTCCTTGAGCGGGTTGGTGTCGTCGAAGCGCAGGTGGCAGCGACCGCCGTTCTCCGCCGCGAGCCCGAAGTTCAGGATGATCGACTTCGCGTGCCCGTAGTGCAGGTAGCCGTTGGGCTCGGGTGGAAAGCGCGTGACGACCTGCCCGCCGTATTTGCCGGTGCGAGCATCCTCATTGATGATCGAGCGCAGGAAGTTGGGGGCGAGCGCGGGCGCACCCTTGGCGCGCGACGCGCTGTTGCGAGCCGGCGGATTGTGGTCGTGCGGTGCAGCAGCCATCGGTTCTTGTTCATGAACAAGCGGGACGTGCGGTGCATTCTAACCGGCCGCCGGACGACCATGCGGCCCGCGACGCTAGGGCAAGCGGGTCACTCGCCCGAAATCCGCGCCCGGCGCGGGTTCCCGGGGGGTTCGATGACGCGGGCCGGCGCGGTTGTCCACAAATCCTGTGGATAGCAGTGTGCATATCTTGTAAGTTGATTCGCTAAGTCCCGGTAACTGTGCGCATAAAGCTGAGATGCACAATTCTTTGCCGACCAAAATGGGTGCCCGATCAGGCAGTTGTCGCACCGATCACGCACGCTCGCCCGGGCGCGAGGCGCGTCCGCATGACGATGGTGTGACAGCGACCTCGCGCACCGCTGGCTCCACCTTGTCCAGGACATCGGTCGAATCAATGTGCTGCTGTACAACGGACGAACGACCATGAGCCGCCCGCCATCGGAGCCTGTGCGTCGCGACCACGGGACGTCTTCGGGGCCGTCCACGGTTCGCGAGGGGCCGCCGGTGCTGCCGGTGTCACTGCTCGTCTCGTCCGCGCGCCTCATCCTCGAGCGCCAGTTGGGCGTCGTGTGGGTCGGCGGGGAAGTCTCGAACCTCTATCGCGCGCCCTCCGGCCACGTCTACTTCACGCTCAAGGACGAGTCGGCGCAGGTGAAGTGCACGATGTGGCGCAGCAAGGCGCAGCTCGTGGGATTCCAGCTCGCCGACGGCCTCGCCGTCGAGGTGCGCGCCACCCCGTCGATCTACGAGCAGAAGGGCGAGTTCCAGCTCAACGTCGACGCCGTGCGCCACGCGGGACTCGGTGCGCTCTACGAGCGATTCCTGCGGCTGAAGGCGGCGCTCGAGGCACAGGGCCTGCTCGACGGCGCGCGCAAGCGCCCGCTGCCGCGCTTTCCCCGTGGCGTCGGCATCGTCACCTCGCCGCGCGGCGCGGCGGTGCGCGACGTCCTCGCGGCGTTGCACCGGCGCTGGCCGTCGCTGCCGGTGATCGTCTACCCGGCGCTCGTGCAGGGCGACGGGGCGGCGCGCGACATCGCCGAGGCGATCGCGACGGCCAACCGACGCGCCGAGGTGGACGTGCTGATCGTCTGCCGCGGCGGCGGCTCGCTCGAGGATCTATGGGCGTTCAACGAGGAGGCGGTGGCGCGCGCCGTCCACGGGTCGGCGCTGCCGATCGTCTCCGGCGTCGGCCACGAGACCGACGTCACCATCTGCGACCTGGTCGCCGACGTGCGCGCGGCCACGCCCACCGCCGCCGCGACGCTCGTCGTCCCCGACATCGCCGAGCACCGGCATCGCGCCGGCCAGCTCGCGCGCCGACTCGCGCGCGCAGGCGATCACGCTCTCGCACGACGGGTGCAGTCGCTCGATGGCGTCGCCCGCCGGCTCGTGCATCCGGCCGCGCGCCTCGCGGCACAGCGCGAGCGACTCTGCGACCTCGCCGTGCGACTCGCCCGTGGCGCCGCGCGCGCCGTGCGGGAGCGCGAGGCCGCGCTGTCCGCGTGCCGCGTGCGCTTGCTGCGCGAGCTGAGGGCGCCGCTGCCGCAGCACCCGCTCGTCGCCGCAGTGCGCGACGCGCTGGTGCGCGCTGGGCGTGACCGCCTGCGGCGCGACACCTCGCGTGTCGACTCGCTCGGCCGCAACCTCGCGCACCTCGATCCCCAGCGCGTGCTCGAGCGCGGCTACGCGATCGTGGCGCGCCAGGGCGGCCCGGTGGTCACGGATGCGGCCCGGCTCGCACCCGGCGATGCGCTCGCGATCACGCTGGCGCACGGCGCGGCCGACGCCAGCGTCACCGCGACGCGAAAGTAGGGTCAGACTCGACTTTCCTCTACTTCCTACGCTTCGTCGGGATCGGGGTCGTCGACCGCCGTCGTGGTCCTGAGGCGGGCGACGACGTCGTCGGGCGCCTGCCCGGCGATGCGGGGCGTGGTCGTGACGACGTCGGCGTTCTGCGCCCGGTGCCGCAGCGCGTGATCCATCAGCACGATCGCGAGCATCGCCTCGACGATCGGCGTGGCGCGGATGCCCACGCAGGGATCGTGACGGCCGTGCGTGTTGACGACGACCGCGTTGCCCCCCTTGTCGATCGAGTGACGGTCGAGGCGGATCGACGACGTGGGCTTGACGGCGATCGAGACCACGACGTCCTGTCCGGTCGAGATGCCGCCGAGAATGCCGCCCGCGTGGTTCGACACGAAGCCCTGGGGAGTCATTTCGTCGGAGTGCTCGGTACCTCGCTGCGACACCGCGGCGAAGCCGGCGCCGATCTCGACGCCCTTCACCGCGTTGATGCCCATCATGGCCTGCGCGAGGTCGGCGTCGAGCTTGCCGTGAACGGGCTCGCCCCAGCCGACCGGGACGCCGCGGGCGACAGCCGTGATCCGTGCGCCGCAGGAATCGCCGGACTTGCGCAGTGCGTCCATGTACGCCTCGAGCTCCGGCACGATGGTGGCGTTGGCGACGAAGAACGGATTCGCGTCGACGTGCGCGAAGCTCTCGAAGGGAATGGCGATCGCGCCGAGTTGCGCGAGGTGCCCGCGGATCGAGACGCCGTGGCGATCCGCGAGCCACTTCCGCGCGACCGCCCCCGCCGCGACGCGCACCGCAGTCTCGCGCGCCGACTGCCGGCCGCCGCCGCGGTGGTCGCGAATGCCGTACTTCTGCCAGTAGGTGTAGTCGGCGTGACCGGGTCGGAACGTCTCGGCGATGTTCGCGTAGTCCTTGCTGCGCTGGTCCTGGTTGCGGATCAGGAGCGCGATCGGCGCGCCGGTGGTGCGTCCCTCGAACACGCCCGAGAGGATCTCCACCGTGTCCGGCTCGCGGCGCTGCGTCACGTGCCGCGACGTGCCCGGACGGCGGCGGTCGAGATCGCGCTGGATGTCGGCGGCGGCGAGTGCGAGGCCGGGCGGGCAACCGTCGACGACGCAGCCGATCGCGGGACCGTGCGATTCGCCGAACGAGGTGACGCAGAACAGCGTGCCGATCGTGTTGCCGGACATCGTCGTGAAGGATGCGGAGCGACGGTCGAGTCTAGCACGCACGCCCTTCCGCGCCGGCCGCGGCGCAGCTACGATGCGGCGATGCAAGCGATCGCCATCGCGCCGGATCTCGCCCTTGCGCTGCACCGCGCGGCGCGCGTGGTCGTGCTCACCGGCGCCGGCATCTCCGCCGAGTCCGGGGTGCCGACATTCCGCGACGCGCAGACCGGCCTGTGGGCGAAGTTCGACCCGCGCGAGCTCGCCACGCCGTCGGCGTTCGCGCGCAATCCGAAGCTCGTCTGGGACTGGTACGCGGCACGCCGCGAGGCGCTCGCGGACGTCGTCCCCAACCCCGGCCACCGTGCGCTCGCGCGCATGGACGACCTCGTGCCCGACTTCCTGCTCGCCACGCAGAACGTCGACGGCCTGCACGCGAGGGCGGGCAGCCGGCGCCTGGTCGAACTGCACGGCAACATCGCGCGCGTGAAGTGCTCGCGCGAGCATCGTGTCGTCGCCGCCTGGGCGCCGCCCGGTGACGACCTGCCGCCGCGCTGTCCGCATTGCGGCGCGTACCTGCGACCCGACGTGGTCTGGTTCGAGGAGACGCTGCCGGAGGATGCGCTCGCGCGCGCCGAGGACGCGGCCCGCCGCGCAGAGGTGATGCTGGTGGCCGGAACCTCGGCCGAGGTCTGGCCCGCCGCGGGGCTCGCGCACACGGCGAAGGCCGCCGGCGCCCGCATCGTCGAGATCAATACGCAGGCGACGCCGCTCTCGGCGGTCGCCGACGACGTGCTGCGCGCGCCTTCGGGGATCGCGCTGCCGGCGCTGGTCGCGGCGGCCTGGCCCGATGCCCCGCGCCCGCCCTGAGGCAGCGCCACCCTGCCCCCGGGGGGACCGCGCCCGCACTCGCGGAGCGCGCCGCCGCCCTCAGCGACGCTCGCCGCGCAGCGCGAGCACGCGCTCGCGCAGCGTCTCGAGCGTCACCTGCGCCGCCGGAATCGGCGGGCCGACGACGAGCGCGATGCGCGAGAACACGCCGCGCCAGCGCCGCATCGCCTTGCCCTGGTACGAACGCGAGAAGAAGCTCCCCCACAGTCCCTGGAGCGCCATCGGGATCACCGGCACCGGCGTCTCGGCGACGATGCGCTCGATCCCGGGCCGGAACGGCTGCATCTCGCCGTCGCTCGTCAACCGGCCTTCGGGAAAGATGCCGATGATCTCGCCCTCGCCGAGCGCCTCGCGTACCTGGTCGAATGCACGCTCCTTGCGCGCGGCGTCCTCCTTCGCGGGCGCGATCGGGATCGCGCGCATCGTGCGGAACACGAAGCCCATCACCGGTGTCTCGAAGATGCGGTGGTCCATCACGAAGCGGATCGGCCGCGGCACGTAGGCGCTGATCACGACGGCGTCGACGTAGCTCACGTGGTTGCACGCGACGACGCAGGCGCCCTCTTCGGGCACGTTGTCGAGGCCGCGGCGCGCGACACGGTACATCGTGTGCACGAGCAGCCACGCGATGAACCGCATCAGGAACTCGGGGACGAGCGTGAAGATGTAGACCGCCACCACGGCGTTCATCAGCGCGGTGACGAGGAACAGGTCGACGACGCTGAGGCCCGCACGCAAGAGGCCGATCGCGATGGCCGCCGACGCGACCATGAACACCGCGTTGACGATGTTGTTCGCCGCGATGATCCGCGAGCGGTGCGTGGGCTCCGAGCGCTCCTGGATCATCGCGTACAGCGGCACGATGTAGAAGCCGCCGAACAGGCCGATCATCACCAGGTCGAAGGCGACGCGCCAGTGTGCCGGGTCGGCGAGAAACACCGCCAGCGCCGCGGTCCCGGTCGCGCGCAGTCCCTTCGCCGCGAACCAGAGGTCGACCGCGAACAGCGTCAGGCCGATCGCGCCGAATGGCACGAGGCCGATCTCGACCCGCCGCCCGGAGAGCCTCTCGCACAGCAGCGAGCCGATGCCGATGCCGACCGAGAACACCGCGAGCAGGAACGTCGTGACGCTCTCGTCGCCGCCGAGGAAGTCCTTGGTGAAGCCGGCGAACTGCGCGAGGAAGGTCGTGCCGTAGAACCAGAACCACGAGATGCCGAGCATCGACCGCCAGACGACCCGATTGCGGTGGGCGAGGCGCAGGTTGCGAAAGGTTTCCGAGACCGGGTTCCAGTTGATCCGGAGCGCCGGCGCCACCGGCGGCGTGTGCGGAATGCCGCGGCTCGCGAGCCAGCCGATCACGGCGACGACGACCGCGACCGCGCCGGCCCGGGCCGGCCCACCGGGTGCCATCGCCACGAGGATCCCGCCGGCGATCGTCCCGAGCAGGATCGCGACGAACGTGCCCATCTCGACCAGGCCGTTGCCGCCGGTCAGCTCCTCGCGCCGGAGGTGCTGCGGCAGGATCGCGTACTTGACCGGACCGAACAGCGTCGACTGCACGCCCATCAGCCCGAGCGCCGTGAACAGGACGGCCAGGTCGCGTTGCCAGAAGCCGTACAGGGCGACTGCCATGATCGCGATCTCGAGGAGCTTGACCTGCCGGATGAGCCGCGATTTCTCGTACTTGTCGGCGAGCTGCCCCGCGGTCGCCGACAGCAGCACGAATGGCGCGATGAACACCGCGCCCGCGAGGTTCACCAGCGTGTTCGCGTCGGCGCCGCTCATGCCCGCGGCCTGGAACGCGAGGAAGATGACCAGTGCGTTCTTGAACAGGTTGTCGTTCAGCGCGCCCGCGAACTGCGTCCAGAAGAACGGCGCGAAACGCCGCTCGCGCAGGAGGTCGAATTGGTTGGGCGCGTGCATCGGGTGCCGAGGGTCGGGCGCGGGCCGCCTCGGCCGCCGCGCCCCCCGATCCTACCGCGGTGGTCGCCGGGCGGGCCGCTTCCGCTAGAATGGCCGCCCGCCCGCAACCCGCATGCACCGACGATGCGCCAGTACCTCGACCTGCTCCGCCACGTGCGGGACCACGGCGTGCAGAAGGACGACCGCACCGGCACGGGCACGCGGTCGGTGTTCGGCCACCAGATGCGCTTCGACCTCGGGCAGGGCTTCCCGCTGGTCACGACGAAGAAGGTGCACACCAAGTCGATCGTCCACGAGCTGCTCTGGTTCCTGCGCGGCGAGACCAACGTGCGCTCGCTGCAGCAGGCCGGCGTGTCGATCTGGGACGCGTGGGCGGACGAGCACGGCGAGCTCGGCCCGGTCTACGGCCACCAGTGGCGGCACTGGATGGGCAACGACGGCCGCGCGATCGACCAGATCGCCGACCTGATGCGCGACATCCGCCGCAACCCCGACTCGCGCCGGCTCATCGTCTCGGCTTGGAACGTCGGCGACATCCCCCGCATGAAGCTCCCGCCCTGCCACGCGTTCTTCCAGTTCTACGTCGCCCAGGGTCGCCTCTCCTGCCAGCTCTACCAGCGCAGCTGCGACCTGTTCCTCGGCGTGCCGTTCAACATCGCGAGCTACGCGCTGCTCACGCACCTGGTGGCGCACCAGAGCGACCTCGGCGTCGGCGACTTCGTCTGGACCGGCGGCGATTGCCACATCTACCTGAACCACCTGGAGCAGGTCGAGCTGCAGCTCGCACGCGACCCGCTGCCGCTGCCCAGCCTCGCCCTACGCCGCAAGCCGCCGTCGATCTTCGAGTACGCGTACGAGGACGTCGAGATCGTCGGCTACCAGTCGCATCCGGCGATCCGGGCGCCCGTCGCCGTCTGAGCCGCGCCGGCGCGCCCTGACAGGAGACGCAGCACGCCCCGGCCCAAAAAAAGAAGCCCGCCGGGAGGAAGTGAGCGGGCAAGGGGGATCCGGTTTCGCGCGCACCGCCCCGGGGCGTTCCGCGCAGGTCCCGGCAAGTCGGCCGGAACCGATCGATCCGTCGAACGAGGTCAGACGATGCTGCGGGCAGCGTTCACGCGCTCCGCGAGTTCGGCGAGCGCCTCGCGCTCGAGCCGACGGGTGTCCTCGTCGCTGGCGACCGCGACGTCGCGCTCGTCCAGCCCCTTGGTCTCAGGGAGCCAGAACCGGGAGAATTCGGGCGCGAACATGTCCATCACCGCCATGGTTGGGTGGAACGACCTCGGTCGTCGATTGCTTCCACCTTCCTTCATGCAAGCGTCGTGCCACGACTCGCGTGCATGGGCCCGAACCACGTCGTGCCGCGAGCGTTCGCTGCGCAGACGAGTGCTCGCCACGCAGGCGGCGCGGAACGTCGTCGCGGCAGAAGGCGCAACGAGTGTCGCCACGCGACGACGCCGCAGCGCGTCCATGCGCCAATACGCTGAATGCAAAGGCAGACGCGCGTCGCCACCCTGCGACAGCCCGTCCGCGATACGTCAGCCCTTCGTCTCCTTGAACATCGAGGGCTCGAGCTTGTGGCGCTGCAGGAGCTTGTAGAACTCCGTGCGGTTGCGTTTCGCCATCTGCGCGGCCTGCGTCACATTGCCGCCGGTGATCTTGAGCAGGCGCACTAGGTACTCCCGCTCGAACGAGCGACGCGCCTCCTCAAAGGGCACCAGTGCCGAAGCGTCCTCGGAGAGCGCGTTCTGCACGACCGACGCGGGAATCACCGCGGTCGTGGTGAGCGCGACCGCCTGCTCGAGCAGATTCAGCAACTGGCGCACGTTGCCGGGCCAGGGCGCGGCGATCAGCAGCGCCATCGCTTCCGGAGCGAGCGTGGGTTGGGGCTTGTGGTAGCGCTCGGCCAGGCGGCGCAGGATGTGGGTCGCGAGCACCGGGATGTCTTCCCGACGCTCCGCCAAGGGTGGCAGCCGCAGCGACACGACGTTCAGCCGGTAGTAGAGGTCCTCGCGGAACAGCTCCGCAGCACGCTGCGCCTCGAGATCGCGATGGGTGGCCGAGATCACGCGTACGTCGACCGGAATCGACTGCGTCGCGCCGAGCGGCCGCACCTCGCCCTCCTGCAGCACACGCAGCAGCTTGACCTGCAGCGGCAGCGGCATGTCCCCGATCTCGTCGAGGAACAGCGTGCCGCCGTCGGCAGTCTGGAACAGGCCGCGGTGCGCCTGCACCGCACCGGTGAACGCACCCCGCGCGTGGCCGAACAGCTCCGATTCGAGCAGCTCGGCCGGTATCGCCCCGCAATTGACGGCCACGAAGGGACCGGCGGCGCGCTTGCTCGCGCGGTGGATGGCCCGCGCCAGCAACTCCTTGCCGGTACCGGAGTCGCCGAAAATCAGCACGCTCGCGTCCGACTCGGCGACGAGCCGCGCCTGGCGCAGCAGGTCCTCCATCTTCGGGCTGCGCGTGACGATCCCCGCGCGCCACTCCGCGTCGGGCGCGTCGGCCTCCGTGTGGTCGCCGGACAGCTTGATCGCCGCGGCCACCTTCTGCAGCAGGTCCTGGCTGTCGAAGGGCTTGGTGAGGAACCCGAACACGCCGCGCTGCGTGGCGCTGACGGCGTCCGGAATGGTGCCGTGCGCGGTGAGGATGATCACCGGCAGCGCGGGATGCTCGCGGTGGATGGCCTGGAACAGCTGCATGCCGTCGATGCCGGGCATGCGCAGGTCGGTGACGACGACCGCGGGGCGCATCACCGCCAGCGTGGCGAGCGCGGTCTCGCCGCTGTCCGCGGTGCGCACGCGATAGCCCGCCGACGTGAGCCGCAGGCTGATCAGCCGCAGCAGGTCGGGATCGTCGTCGACGAGGAGGATGTCGCTGGAATTCATGTCAGCCCCGATGGGCCGCCCCGAGGGGCTGACCCGCCCCCATTGGGGGCAGCGAGCAAAGCGAGCGTGGGGGTGGTTTCATCCCAGCCCCGATGGGCCGCCCCGAGGGGCTGACCCGCCCCCATTGGGGGCAGCGAGCAAAGCGAACGTGGGGGTGGTTTCATCTCAATTTCCGCCGGATCCCGCACCGCCGCCACCGCCGCCGCTGCGCGCGCGGTCGCGCAGCAGGCTTCGTTCCATCGCCCGCAGCGCCTCGAGCTTCTGCAGCGCAGCTTCGCTCTTCGCCTGCTCGTCGCGCACTGCCCGCACCCGCTCGGCGACCTGCACCTGCAGCACCGCCGCGAGTTGCTTCAGGGCCGGCGTGCCGGGATTGGCCTTCGCCACCGCTTCGAGCAACTGCAGCGCGCGCTGGTCGTCCTGAGGCGATTGCCGGGACAGCGTGTGCAGCACGGCAAGGCGCAGCCGCATCGCATCGGAGCGGGTCCGTGCCACCGCTTGCGTCATCGCCTGCGATTCCCGCCGCAACTCGTCCGCACCGAGCGTCCCGTAGCGCTGCAGATCGGCGAGGAGCGAGGCCAGCTCCCGCTCCTCCGGCGAGGGCTCGACCGCGACCGGCAGCGGCGGGGCCGGCGTGGCGGGAGGAGGCACCGCGGCGACCGGCTCCGCACCCGGCGGCGCGGGCGCCTGCGCCACGACGACGCTCCCCGGCGCGGTGCGGGCGGGCTCGGGCGGCGCGGCGAGCGTCGCGCCGGCGAGGACTGCCGACGTCGCCAGCGCGACGAGGAAGCGCGCGCGCGTCACTTCGGGCTCGCGACGGGAATCGAGGTGGGCGCGCCCTGCACCGTCGGCGCGACGACGCTGGAGGCGAGCGGCAGCGTGAGCCGGAAACACGCGCCTCGCTGCCCGTCGGCGCGGTCGCGGACCTCGATGCGGCCGCCGTGCGCCAGCGCGTAGTCGCGGGCGATCGCGAGTCCGAGGCCGGACCCCTTGACCCGGCCGCCCGGCGGCGCCTTGCCCTGGTAGAACGACTCGAAGATGCGCTCGCGCTCGTCGCGGTCGACGCCGGGCCCGTTGTCGATCACCTCGAGCCGCACGAAGTTGCCGTCGTGCTTCACGCGCACGCGCATCGCGCCGCCGCGCGGCGCGTACTTGAGCGCGTTCGACACGAGGTTGTCGACGATCGTACGCAGCCGGTCGGCGTCGCCGATCACGGGCGCGCCGCCGATCTCGGTTTCCACGCCGATGCCGCGCGCCAGGGCCGCGAGCTTGTGCTCGCGCACCACGCGCCGCGCGATGTCGTCGAGCGCGACCTCGCCGAGCTTCGCGGGCTCGACGGCGCGCGTCTGCTGGTACTTGAGCAGGTCCTCGATCAGCTTCTGCAGCGAGATCGTGTTCTCGCGCACGATGCGCACGATGTCCTTCTGCTCGCGCGTGAGCTTCCCGGCAACCTCGTCGCGCAGCAGCTCCGCGCCCTCGCGAACCGCCGTGAGCGGGGTCTTGAGCTCGTGCGACACGTGGCGCAGGAACTTGTACTGCTGCTGCTCGAGCTCGGCGAGGCGCACGCGCAGCCACTCGAGCCGCTGGCCGAGGTAGCGCAGGTCCTGCGGGCCGTTCACGCTCACGGCCTGCGAGAAGTCGGCGGTGCCCATGCGGCGGATCGCCTGGTCGAGCTGCCGGATCGGGCGCGCGATCAGGACGGCGAAGACGATCGCCAGCGCGATCGCGATGCCGACCGTCGCGAGCGCGAGCCAGCGCCACTTCTCGCGCCCGCGCGCCGCGGTGTCCTGCAGACGCTCGATGGCGCTCTGCGTCATCGCGGTGCTCGCCGTCACCATCGCCTGCGCGCTGTCCGAGAGGCGTGCGTAGCCCTGTGCGAGCTCCACTCCGATGCCGGGCCCGCGCGGCTCGGCGCCGAGCATGCCGTGGAGCCGCACCTCGGTCTCGGCGAGCGTGGCGAGCTCGGCGCCGTCGGCGGACTCGAGCGGCAGCGCGGCCAGCTGGCGCGTGGTCGCGCGGAACTCCTGCCGCACGCGGTTGTAGTCGTCGATCAGCGCGCGGTCGTCGAGGATCAGGAACTGGCGCACGATCCGCTCGAGCGTCGTCGTCTGCTCGAACAGCAGCCGCGACGTGCGCGCGGCCTGCGCGGCCTGCAGCACCTCCTCGCGGCTCTGCGACGCGAGGCGGTCGAGCGAGAGGACGAGCTCCGCGAGCGCGTAGAGCAGCGGCAGGCTGACGAGCAGGAAGCCCATCAGGATGAACTTGAGGAACGAGCGAGGGTAGTACACGAGGCCCGGTGCCGTGTCTCGCGGCTATAATGCGTCGGATTATGGCACTGCCCCCGCAGCCGGCGCACGGCGCCGACGCGAGCGAGCAGCGCGGGTCCCCGCCGTTGCTCGCGGTCATTGCCGCCGTGGCCGCCAACGGGACGATCGGCGCCGGTGGCGCCCTGCCCTGGCGCCTCTCCGACGACCTGCGTCGCTTTCGCGCGCTCACCACGGGACACGCGGTGGTGATGGGTCGGCGCACCTGGCAGTCGCTCGGGAGGCCCCTGCCCGACCGGCAGAACCTGGTCGTGTCCCGCGATCCCGCGTTCGTCGCACCGGGAGCCGAGGTCACGGCGAGCCTCGACGAAGCGCGTTCGCTCGCGCGCCTGCCGCTGCCGGTGTTCTGCATCGGCGGCGCCGCGCTCTACGCGCTCGCATTGCCGCACGCGGACCTCCTGTACCTGACCGAGATCGATCGCGACTTCGCGGGCGACGTGCGCTTTCCGGCGTTCGACCGTGCCCGGTGGCGCGAGGTGGCGCGCGAGCCGCACACCGCGCCGCCTCCGGACGGCTTTCCCTACGCGTTCGTCACCTACGTAGGTCGGTAGCCTCGGCGCAAGAAGGCGGCTTGCGGCGCGTCGGCACCGTGCCGGCAATATCCGCCATAATCGGCCCGGTGGGCGCGGCGGGCCCGCGCTTTGCGCCGGGATGGCGGAACTGGTAGACGCAGCGGACTCAAAATCCGCCGGTAGCAATACCGTGGGGGTTCGATTCCCCCTCCCGGCACCACACGACGCGCGGGGTGTTCACGTCGACGGCGCGGAGCGCTCGCCCCGGCCGACGTGCCACCAGGCCAACCGATTTCGCATGCCCGCGCCGCTCAAGCTGTCGGACTTCGACTACGCACTGCCCGACGAGCTGATCGCGCAGGTGCCCGCGCGCACGCGGAGCGCAAGCCGGCTGCTCGACGTCGACGCAGAGGCGCTCCACGATCGCCACTTCGCCGACCTGCCGTCGCTGCTGCGTGCCGGGGACCTCGCGGTGTTCAACGACACGCGGGTGATTCACGCGCGGGCGATCGGCCGCAAGCCATCGGGCGGACGTGTCGAAATGCTGGTCGAGCGGCTCGTCGGCGACGGTGCGGCGTGGGTCCAGCTCCGGGCGAGCCACCTGCCCAAGCCCGGCGGGCGCATCGACTTCGAGGGTGGTGCGCACGCGATCGTCGAGGCACGCGAGGACCGCTTCTTCCTGCTGCACTTCCACGGCGCCGGCAAGCTCCTCGACTGGCTCGAACGCCACGGCGAAGTGCCGCTGCCGCCCTACATCACGCGCCCCGGGGACGCCGACGACGCCACGCGCTACCAGACCGTCTACGCGCGCGCTCCCGGCGCGGTGGCCGCGCCCACCGCCGGCCTGCACTTCGACGAGCCGGCGCTCGCCGCGCTCGCCGCGAAGGGCGTGGCCAGCGCGTACGTGACGCTGCACGTCGGCGCCGGGACCTTCCAGCCGGTCACGGCCGAGGACTTGTCGCAGCACCGCATGCACAGCGAGCGCTACGCGATACCGGAGGCGACGACCGAGGCGATCGCGACGACGCGCGCGCGCGGCGGTCGCGTCCTCGCCGTGGGCACGACGACGTTGCGGGCACTCGAGTCGGCGGTCGACGCATCGGGACGAATCCGTACCGGCGCGGCCGAGACCGCACTCTTCATCACACCGGGGTTTCGCTTCCGCGCCGTCGACCTCCTGCTCACCAATTTCCACCTGCCCAGGTCGACGCTGCTGATGCTGGTCGCGGCATTCGCCGGGCTCGACACCATCCGGACCGCCTACGCGCACGCAATCGCCGAACGCTACCGCTTCTTCAGCTACGGCGACGCGATGCTGCTGCGCCGCGCTGGCGCCGACGACGGCCGGGCGCCGGCCGAAGGCACCGGGTAAGCTGCGGGCGCGACCAGCCGGTCACCTGCCACGTCACGTTCCGACTCACGCCCCGATGCGCTTCGAAGTCCTCGCCACCGACGGCCGCGCGCGCCGCGCGCGCCTTACGCTCGCCCACGGCATCGTCGAGACGCCCATCTTCATGCCGGTCGGCACCTACGGCAGCGTCAAGGCGATGGCGCCGAACGAGCTGCTCGAGCTCGGTGCGCAGATCGTGCTCGGCAACACGTTCCACCTGTGGCTCCGCCCCGGCACGGAGGTGATCGAAGGCCACCGCGGCCTGCACAACTTCATGGGCTGGCCGAAGCCGATCCTGACCGACTCCGGCGGCTTCCAGGTGTTCTCGCTGGGCGCGCTGCGCAAGGTGCAGGAGGACGGCGTGGCGTTCGCCTCGCCGGTCAACGGCGATCGCCTGTTCCTGACGCCCGAGCGCTCGATGCAGATCCAGCGCGCGCTCGACTCCGACGTGGTGATGGCCTTCGACGAGTGCACACCCTTCCCCGCGACCCGCGACGAGGCGGCACGCTCGATGGAGCTGTCGATGCGCTGGGCCGCGCGCTCGAAGTCGGCACACGCCGGCAATCCGAACGCACTGTTCGGCATCGTCCAGGGCGGGATGCACGAGGACCTGCGCGACGCCTCGCTCGCCGCGCTCACGGCCATCGGCTTCGATGGCTACGCGATCGGCGGGCTGTCGGTCGGCGAGCCGAAGGAAGAAATGCTGCGCGTCCTCGACCACGCCGCCCCGCGCCTGCCCGCGGCGAGTCCGCGGTATCTCATGGGGGTGGGCACGCCCGAGGACATCGTCGCCGGCGTGCTCGCCGGGATCGACATGTTCGACTGCGTGCTGCCCACCCGCAACGCCCGCAACGGCTGGCTGTTCACGCGCTTCGGCGACCTCAAGATCCGCAACGCGGGCTACCGTACCGACACCGGCCCGATCGACCCGACCTGCGCCTGCTACGCCTGCCGCCACTTCACGCGCGCCTACCTCCACCACCTGCAGCGGGTGAACGAGATCCTCGGCGCCCGGCTCGCCACCGTCCACAACCTCCACTACTACCTGTGGCTCGCCGCGGGCCTGCGCGAGGCGATCGCCGCCGGCCGGCTGGCGGCGTTCGTGACGCAGTTCCGCGAAGACCGCGCCCGCGGCACGGGCAGCGCCGGCCAGGATCCCGGGGCCACCGGCGAACGCGGCCCCGGATGGTAGAATGGGCGGTTGTCGACCCACCTGCCCCGCACCGCCCGATCCGGGGCCGAGGGGCGATCGCGCCACCGCATGGCCACGATCCAACCCAGCATGCGCAGCGGCCACACCAGCAGCACCACGAAGGCGTTGAAGGCCACCAGGGCGCCCAGCTCCAGCTCGCCGTCGATCACCTGGTGGCCGCCGTAGAGCGAGGACCATGATCAGCCCGACGTTGGGCAGCAGCTCGAGCGCCGGCCAGTACGACGACCGGATGGACGCCCCCAGCATGGAGACGTCGTAGAGGTCGTCGGCCTCGGCGGCGAGCCGCGCCGCCTGGGTGTCCTCGGCGGCGAAGCCCTTCACGACCCGGATCCCCGCCACGGTCTCCTCCACCACCGCCGACAGCTCGGCCGACTCCTGCTGGACGTCGGTCATGACCGGTTGGAGCCGCGAGGCGAAGCGCTTGGCCAGGACGTTGATGGCGGGCAGCGACCCGAGGGCGAGCACGGTGAGCACCGGGTCCATGCTCACCAAGATGATCAGCACCGCCGTGACCATGGTCAGGTTGGCGATGGTGAGCGGCACCAGGACCACCGCGTTCTGGATCTGCTGGAGGTCGTTGTTGCCCCGGCTCATGAGCTGGCCGGTCTGCTGGCCGTCGTGGAAGGCGAAGTGCAAGCGCTGGAGGTGGGCGAACAGCCGATCGCGCAGCACCGCCTCGGCCCTGCGGGCCTCCCGGAACGCCGAGTACCGGCGGATCCCGGTGAAGAAGGCGGTGACCACAGCCGCCCCGGCGATCATCCAGGCGTAGCGGATGGTGGCCGCCTCGTCGCCCGGCTCGATGCCGTTGTCGATGGCCAGCCCGACGAGCAGGGGCACCGACACCTTGGCCAGGGTCCACGCCAGCCCGGCGCCGACGCCCGCCGCGATGCCCACGCGCTGCGCCCACATCTGGCGCCCGATGAGTCGCCAGCCATCGGCGACGGCGCTCGGTTTCGGGGGATCGGGATCGCTGATGGGGGGCCTCCGGCCGATTGACCGCCGGGTCAGGGTACTCATGGGCCGTTCGACTCAAAGCATCGTTTCTGCACCCTGAACGCAACATTTACCGCTCAACCATTCGCGCCGGAACGCCGATGACCTCGCGGTCAGTCCCCCCGACATGTCAGAGGTCGACCAGTGCGGCTCGAGCAACTGGTCCTTTTTGGACCGAGCGACAACTTCAGCATCCAGTTCGGCCCCCGGGTGACGGTCCTGGCCGGGCTCGAGGAGGCCGAGCGGGCCAACATGCTGCAGACCCTGGTCGACGCCATGGCCGGGCGCCTCCCCAACGCTGTCGGTGATCTTCGTCGACGAAGCGGGCCGCCGGGTGTACGCCGACCGCATCGGCGCCACCTTCGCCGAGTCCGGGGTCGCGGCCCCGTCGCTCAGCGAACTGCTCGGCTCCGACCCCGAGGTGGTCTCGGGCCTGGTGACCCTCCGAGCCGCCGACCTGGGCCTCGGCACCCACCGCGACGACGACGCCGTCGCCGCCGACCTCCAGGTGGCGCGCGACGCGACTGCTCCTCACCCAGCGCGAGCAGGAGGAGGCCACCACGCTGGTGGTCCAGATCGACAGCTGGGAGCGGGACCTCGCCCGGCTCGACGAGGAGATCGCCCGATCCTCGGAAGATCACGCCCGCTGGGACTGGATCGCCCTGCGCAACCAGCTCGACGGGCTGCGTGCCGAACTGGCCTCGTTGGAGCGCACCACCGAAGGCGACGACGCCGACACCCGCCTGCTGGACGCGGTGGAGGAGCTGCGCTCGGCCGGCGAGAGCTGGGCCGAGGCCAGCGCCACCGCCACGGAGCTCAGCCAGAAGCTCGGTCCCCTGCCTCCGGTGAGCGAGGCCGACATGGCCCGGGTGGCGGCGACGCCGGCCGAGCTCCCCGAGGACTTCGACGAGCGGGTCGCGGCCCTGGCGGCCGCCACCGACTTCCGCGCCGTGCTGCGAGCAGGCCCACGAGGCCTGCGTCGCCCCGGCTGCGGATCCCGGCGACGGCATCGTGTTCGAGCTCGCGACGGTTGACCAGGACGCCCTCTGGAAGGCCCACCGGGAGGCGACGCGAGCCCAGGCCACCTACGACAAGGAGCGCGCCGCCCACGAGGACGGCGGCGACCCGGAGATCGACAGCGACCTGGAGATCGCCCACCGCCGGGTGGTGGACTGCCAGGCCGAGGTCGACAAGCGCACCCGACCCGGGATCCTGGGCGCCGCCCTCCTGGTCGCCGGTGGCGTGCTGGCCGCCCTCACCATCAGCCCGATCCTGACCGTGGTGATGGTGGTGGCGGCAGCCGCCCTGGGCGAGTGGCTCATCGTGCTGCCCCGCAAGGCGCTGGCCGCCGCCGAGCGCGAGGAGGAGGCGTCGCTCGTCCACGCCGAGGCCGACTCGTGGTTGGGCGTGCACCTTCGCCGCATCGACGACGTCATGCAGCCCGCCGACCGGCGGAGCCTGGCGGTGGCGCTCGATCAGCGCACGACCACCAAGCGGGCCTGGGACCAGATCAGCGGCGGCGTCTCGCTGGAGGCGGCCGGCGAGCGCGAGACCGCCATCCGGGACTACGCGGCGGCCACCGACACCCGCCATCGCAAGGCCACCGAGCGCGTCGCCCTCGACGCCCTGGCCCAGGCCACCGACGAGGAGGCCGCCGCCCGCCGGGCCCTGCTGGCCGACCTCGATCCCTTCGGCCTCACCTTGGACAGCACCACCGAGTTCGAGGTCACGCAGCTCCGCGGCGTCGCTCGAGCAGCGGATCGCGGCCGGACGCTTCGCCCGCCAGGCCGTCGAGCTCCAGCACCAGATGGCCACGGCCACCACGTCGGGTGCCCTGCTCGACCGCCTCCTGCGCGACCTGGGCTTCGACGACGGCGACCTGGCGGGTCGCCTGGAACCGGGCCATCGCGTCGGTCGAAGCCGCCCGCCGACGCCGCCACGCCCACGAGGACACCCGCAGCCCGCGACGAGCTCGAAGCCGAGATCGCACCGGCTCTACCTCGATGTCGAGCACCGCCGCCGCATGACCTGGGACCTCACCCCCGACCCCACCGACGCCCCCACCCCTCAGGGCGAGCTCATGGACGCCCGTCGGGCCCTGGCCGACAAGATCGAGGGCCAGCGCCGCCCGACCTGACCGACCATCGAGCGCCGGGTCGGCGTGGCCGAGCGAGCGGGTCCGTGCGCTGGTCGACGAGCAGACGACCCTGGCCGACGGTCCGGCGTCGATCCGCCGCCGCCTGGCCGACCGCATCGCCCGCACCGGCTGGATCGGCCCCAACGAGGAGACGCTGCCGCTGCGTCATCGACGACGCCCTGTTCGACGTCGAGCCCGACGAGCTGTTCAAGCTGCTCGACATGGTGGTCCGCCTCTCGGACCGCACCCAGATCGTGCTGCTGTCGAGCGATCCGACCATCGCCAAGTGGGCCCGGCGCGAGGCCGCCCACGGGATCATCACCCTCTTCGAAGCTGACGGCATCGTCGTCAACTGACGACGACCCGGGGCCGGGTCAGTCCAGGCGGCGGAGCTCGGCGCGGTACCGGTGGGCACGGTCGACGTAGCTCTGCATGCCCATCGAGATCATCTCCGGGGTCACGGCATCGAGGCGGATCTTGGCCGGGATCCCCAGGGCCATCGCTCGCGCCGGCACCACCATGCCGCCCGCCACCACCGCACCGGCGCCGACGAGCGCCCCGGTCTCGACCACGGCTCGGTGCAGGACCACCGAGCCCGACCCCACCAGGGCACCGTCGGCGATGATGCACCCCTCGAGGTGGGCGAGGTGGCCGATGACGCACTCGTCGCCCACCGTGGTGGGCTGGAAGTGGGTGGTGTGCACGATGGCACCGTCCTGGATGGAGGTGCGCGCACCGATGTGGATCTCTCCGTCGTCGCCGCGCAGCACGGCGCCCGGCCACACCGAGCTCTCCGGTCCGATGGTGACCGAGCCGATCACCACCGCCCCGGGCGCCACGTAGGCGTCGGGGTGGATCTGAGGGACCTGGGCACCGAGGGCGTAGATGGCCATGGCGCCGACGGTACCCTCGGAGGCCGTGCCCGAGCCCACGCCCATCACCCGCTCCGCCGCCGGCGGGCCGCCGCGCCCCGCCGCCCGCCCGGTCGAACGGGTCTACCACGGCGACGTGGTCGTCGACCCGTACGGATGGCTGGGCGACGCCGACGACCCCGACACCCTGCCCCACCTCGAGGCCGAGAACGCCTGGACCCAGGAGGCCACCGCCCACCAGGCCGCTCGCCGTGAGGCCGATCTTCGACGAGATCAAGCGCCGCACCCAGGAGACCGACCTCTCGGTGCCGGTGCGCGACGGGGCCTGGTGGTACCACCAGCGCACCGAGGAGGGCCGCGCGTACGCCATCCTGTGCCGCCGTCCCGACGACGGCACCACGGCCGCGTGGGTCGACGACCCCGACGCCGAGCAGGTGGTGCTCGACCCGAACGAACTGGCCGGCGAAGGCGAGTACCTCGGGCTGGGCGTGCTCGACGTGAGCCCCGACGGCAACTAGCTGGCCTACGCCATCGACCGCGACGGCGACGAGACGCCACGACCTGCGCTTCCGCGACCTGCGGACCGGCGAGGAGGCGGCCGAGACCATGCCCGACGCGTCCTACGGGTTCGCCTGGGCCGCCGACTCGGCCACCTGCTGGTACACGCTCCAGGACGACGCCCACCGCCCCGACCGCGTGCTGCGCCACCGGGTCGGCACCGACCCCGCCGCCGACGTCCAGGTGCTTCCACGAGCCCGACGAGCGCTTCCACGTGTCGGTCGGCGCCGTCGCGCTCGGGCGACGCTCGCGGTGATCAGCGCCGGCAGCGCCATCACCAGCGAGAGCTGGCTGCTCGACGCCCACGAGCCCGATGCCGACCCCGGTGTCGGTGGCCGGCCGAGAGCACGGCGTCGAGTACTCGGCGGCGCACCACCGCGACGCGGCCTGTTCGTGGTGTCGAACCACGACGGCGCCGACGACTTCGCCATGTGGCGCGCGCCCCGCTCACGGGATCGCCACCGCCGAGCGGTCCACCTGGGAGGTCGTCATCGCCCACGAGCCCGGCCGTCGCCTGGCCGCGCGTCGAGGCCTTCGCCGACCACCTCATCGTCCACGGCCGCCACGAGGGCCTGACCGCCCTCTGGCGTCGTCGACCCCACCACCGGCGAGCCGGCCCGCTTCGCCACCGACGACGAGGTCGGCACCATCAGCGGCGGCGCCAACCCGTCCTTCGACACCACCACCTACCGCTTCGGCTACCAGTCGCTGACCTTGCCGCCGTCGGTGGAGGACCAGGACCTGCGCACCGGCCGGCGGACCCTGCGCAAGCGCCAACCGGTGCTCGACGGCTTCGACCCGGCCGACTACGCGTCGGCCCGCGAGTGGGCCGTCGCCGAGGACGGGACCGAGGTGCCGATCTCCTGGTGTGGCGACCCGACCGCCTGCCCACCGACGGCGAGGCCGCGCCCTGCGTGCTCTACGGCTACGGCGCCTACGAGATGGCCATGGACCCGTGGTTCTCGATCGCCCGGCTGTCGCTGCTCGACCGCGGGGTGGTGTTCGCCATCGCCCACGTGCGCGGTGGCGGCGAGCTGGGGCGGCACTGGTACACCGACGGGAAGTTCGGCGCCAAGGTCCACACGCTTCAGCGACCTGGTGGCCTGCGCCCGCCACCTGGTGAAGGGTGGGTGGACGGCACCGCACCGGCTGGCGACCCGCGGCGGAAGCGCCGGGGGTCTGCTCGTGGGTGCGGTCACCAACCTCGCACCGGAGCTGTTCCGGGCGGTGGTGGCCGAGGTGCCGTTCGTCGATCCGCTCACCACCATGCTGGATCCCACGCTGCCGCTCACCGTGGTCGAGTGGGAGGAGTGGGGCGACCCGCTCCACGACCCCGAGGCCTACGGCTGGCTGAAGGGCTACAGCCCCTACGAGAACGTGGCGCCCGATCACCGACGGCCCGTACCCGGCGATCCTGGCCACCGCCGGGCTCAACGACCCACGGGTCGGCTTCGACGAGCCGGCCAAGTGGGTGGCACGCCTGCGCGACCAGGGCCACGGCGTCGACGCCGGCACCGACCGGCCCGTGCTGTTCAAGGTGGAGCTGGGCGCCGGCCACGGCGGGCCGACCGGCCGCTACGACGCCTGGCGCGACGAGGCCTTCGTGCTGGCCTTCTCCTGCTGGACGGCGCCGCTGGGCCGTCTAGGCCAGGTGGCCGTAGCCGCCGCGGAAGAAGATGAGCGGGTGGCCCTCGGCGGCCACGGCGAGGTCGTGCACGGCACCGACGACGATGTCGTGGTCGCCGCCGTCGTGGATGACGACGTCTCGCAGTCGATCCAGCCCAGCGTGCCGCCCAGGCGGGGCGAGCCCAGGGGCGAGGTGTCCCAGGCGAGGCCGGCGAACTTGTCGTCCTCCTTGGAGGCGAAGCGGCGCGACACCTCTTC
>CAVXVH010000004.1:0-15304 GCA_963765065.1 uncultured beta proteobacterium
CCGTCTCATCCCGTCAACGGACCGCGAGCCGCGTGACGATTTCCTTCGTCGCGCTCTCGGTGAAATCCTCGCTGTATCCAAGTTCCTTGAGCTTCCAGCGGAACACGTTGCCGAGCTTGGCCTTCTTGTATACGCCGAGCTTGTGCTCGGCGTGGTACCGCTCCGCGCGTGCGGCGAGGCCGTCGAGTATCACCTTTCGCTGGTGAACGACACCGGGGTCGGTGCGTGCCTCCGACGCAGGTGGGAAGCGATGCCCGAGGTCGGTGGCGAGCGTGCTGGCGAACTCCTCGAGCTCGCGGGTATCAAGAAACTTGAACAGTGCCATGAGGACTCCGTCGGTAGTTCGCACTAACGCGATGATAACTTGCCGGAACGGCCACGACCGTACCCGTCATCACTCCCCGCGAGCGGTGGCGTAAAGGACCGTCTCCTCCTCATGCATGCTGTAGTGGTCGAGGAAGAATCGGTATCCGCAGCCGAGACCGTCGATCCAGAGTGGAATCCGAAAGAAGTCGTCGGGTCGGTGATGAAGGGAGATCGCGAGGTCGGGCTTCCATCGCCGCAACACGGCCTCGCCCCCCTGCAGTGCCGCGAGCTGGAGCTGCCCTCGACGTCCATCTTGATGAAGTCGATGCGCTCGAGGGTGCCTTCACCCGCCGAACCCGTCTAGTGTCTCCGTAGGCAGGTCACCCGCGAAGATCGTCGCGCCGGGGTTGATGACATCCCCTGCGTCAACCTCACCAGCGCCACTGCGATGCTCGTTCGACAGTCCCACGGGGAAAAGGCGGATGCGCGGCGCCAGCGTCGGGTTCATTGCGAGACATCTGCATGATCGCGCAGTGCTTGATGACCGGATCAAAGGTGTAAACGCGACCTTTCGGACCCACCGTATGGGCGAAACCCAGCGCCGTGTCGCCGAAACACCCCCCGGCATCGATCACGTGGTGACCGGACCGAGGCGCTATGGCATGCCGTTCGCGATAGAAATTGTAGTGGCCGAGGAGAAACGTCGCGGCGACGTTCTCCGGCCAGCCCTTCATCCGAATCGGTCCCGCATCGGTCGGTACGTCATAGCGGGCCAGTAGTCCGAGCAGGCCTTCGTCATCCGTTTCGCCGACCTTCCAGTCGGCACTCTTGCGCAGCGCGCGTTCGTTGGTGTCCCGATCGAATGGCAGTCTCACGTGCAGGTGACCGAGAATCCGGAACAATACCAAGCTGTCGAAAAGCCCACGCGAAACATCGTCGACCAGAAGGTTGCGGGCCCGATAGAACTCCGCGCCATGACGCATGTAGAGTGACAGGTAGCGCGCATGCTTCTCGAAGAAGAACGTCGCCGGGGATACGCCGCGAAAACGCGAAGCGTCGAAGTTGTCCTGCTCGAAGCTGTGCATGGAGCGGAACACTTTCAGCAGCATCTCGTCGACCCAGTGCACCGAGGCGACCGCCTCGGCGTCAGGAGCGTTCATGGCTGTCCTCGACGCGAATGGTGGCATGAATATCGGAGGAGGCAACGACATCGTTGGGCGTGCCGATCAAAGCAAGAACCACCCGTGTGAGGGCCGTGGCGGCTCGCGCTCCTCGCCGACCGCAACGAGTACGCGATATGCAGGCGTCAGCGACCGTGCTCAGCCTCTGGCTGCGGTCCCAGTCGCTCCTTTTGTTCGCGAAGTCGAGACGCGCCAACAGCGGTAGCCGTAGCCGTGCAACTGGCGGCCGATGTCCTGCTCGACTCGCTCGCTCGCGCCACAGATGACGAGCGTCGGCCGCACCTTCCAAAGCGTCTGCGCGGCACCGTCAATGATCGTGGCCGCGAGTGCTGCGTCGCCAATCGTGACGAGGTCCAGGCGGGACAGGCCCAACGTGTCGATCGTATCTGTGTCCTCCCGCGCGCCCGTCGGATCACCTAGACGGCGTCGCATCAACGACACGTTCTTTACACCGTTCACCGCCAGATTCCTACTTAGCATAGCGCGCAGAATCGGATCGGGTTCGTAGGCGAAAAGCTGTCCCGTCGTACCGGCTGCCGCCGACAATGGAAGCAATGGAACTCCCACTCCTGCGTGCGAGATCACGGCGACACCACCACAGGTTGCAGCGCGGCCACAATGGCGGCATGCCGCGCCAGATCATCGCTGTCGTAACGCAGTGCGTTGCCCTCATTCTCCCGCTGCGGAAGATACTCCAACAATCCGTAACGCGTTTCGGCAACAGCCGCGAATCTGTATGCGGGGCCTGGCCAGTCAGTCGGCTCGGTCGCTGAAGGTCACGCCGCACAACGGCGGCGCGAGCGGAACGCGTGTTCGCCGCGCGAGGCTCCGCGGTGCTGTCGCGCAAGGCAGCCGCGACACGTGCAACGACCTCCGCCCATTCGCCACGTCGCTCTTGGCGGGAAAAGCCGCAGCGTTGGATACCACGGACTGTCGTCACGATGCTCAAGCCATCGGAAGTCCGGTGGCTGCGCGATCATCATCCACGCTGGAACACCCATAGCACCTGCTAGGTGCATCACCGCGGTATCGACGCCGATCACCAGGTCTAGCTGCCATACGACCGCGGCTGTGTCACTCCAGTCGGCGAGTTCGGGTCCGATATCCAGGAGGTCCATCCCATGCGGTGGCGAGCCCGCTTCTGTGGCGGCGGGTCCCTTTGGAGTGAGACAAAGCAGACGTTTTCCGTGCCAACGAGTGGCGCCAGCAGCGCCAGTGACATTGACCGGTAGCGGTCTCGCTTGTGCTGCGCGCTTCCGGCCCAGGCAAGCCCTACCTTAAGCGATTCTCCACCAGGCAATCGCGTGCGCCAGAATTCCTCACGCGAGGCATCAGGTTTGATGTACGGGACGTCGGCCGGAATGGAATCGAGGTCTGTTCGGAAGACGCGCGGCAAGCTCATCAGCGGAATGTAATAGTCCAACCGGGGCAGCGAAGCCTCGTTGGGCGCGAGCACATCGACTCCTGGGAACGACCTTGCAACGTTCCAGAGAATCCCTCCCGGCATCATCACGGTGGTTGCACCGAGTGCCTTCAGTAGCGGCGCGTACCGCACGAACTGGAAGGTGTCGCCCTGCCCTTGTTCGATGGACAAGGAGAACGGTCTTTCCCCGCAGGTCCTGACCGTTCCAGACAGGTACGCCCCACGACCGGCGACGCGAAACGCCCGGCTCTACCATCCAGCGAAATTCGTAGCGTTCCCAACCCTCGATCAGCCGTCCCGCGCGCAACAGCGCATGCGCGTAGGCCAGATGCGCACTCCACGTCCGCGCAACCGGGGACAGACCATTCTCGAATACGCGCAGCGACTCATCGGTGCGTCCCTCGTCGCCGAGGTGAATGGCGAGATTGAGGAATGCCCCGCGGTCGGCAGCATCCGGACTCTCCAGCGCCACGCTCCGCTCGAATTCCACCATGGCGTCGGCGTTTTGGTCCTGCAGCGCCATCGCCATCCCAAGTTGCCCGTGGACCAGGCTCGGTTCAGCACCCGCCTCCAGTGCCCGACGCAGCCAACTCTCCGCCGCCGCCGGATCCGAGTCCAGCCAGCAATTCGCGATGCCCAGCAGACTGTCGACGTCGACAGGAGCGATGTCGAGCGCGCGCTCGTAGCTACGAACGGCCTCGTCCAACCGCTTTTGCGCCAGCTGCCACGAAGCCTAAATAGGCGTGCGCGTCGTGCTGGTCGGGTTTTGCGTGCGTTGCCTCGCGGAACCAGCGCTCCGCAGCAGGCAGGTCGCCGAGCCCGTAGTCGACCCAACCAAGGTGCATCAGCGTGTCGAAGTTCGCGGAGACCTGCCTCGTAGACGGCAAAGAACTCTCGGCGCGCCTCGTGAAATCGCCGCCAATCAAAGAGCAGCTTCCCCCGAGCGCTCCGCAACTCAACGCTCGCGGGATGGTAGGCGAGCGCGGAGTTGAGGCACTGCGAGCTTCACGGCTAAACGGCCGTCATTGCGCCTGATCGCCGCAGCGGAAAGCACAACATCGACGCCGCTGGGACCGATCCCTGCCGGCTCCTTCCCTGCTACTCGGGCGGCGCGGGGTGATCGCGCCTGCGCCCGGTAAGTCCACTTATCAAGCCACCCCAATGCAATTCTCCGCGTCGATCACGCCAGCCGCAAGTCTGCAGGACCAACGGACCCGTATGCAACGCCTCCACGAAAAGAAAGGAGCGGCCCAACGGGCCGCCCCAGTCTGTCCTCGCGATGACCTTGCGTGGGCCAGCGCGCCTCCTGCGAACGAATTTGCGCAGATTGGCCGGCAGGCAACGAGCCTGGAACGACGAGGATCCGACCACGTAATCGAGCCCGTTTGGTCGGTCGGCGTGAGCGTCACGTCGCCGACGGCGGCACCGCACGTGGCCGCGCTGATGCCGTTGTACGAAATCACAATCGTACCTCCAGCCGCATCCACGCCAGTCACGTTGTTGCCAATGATCGCACCCGCGGCAGCAATACCCGCTTCCTGGTTGCTCGCCGGATAGGAGCCCCGCGAGCTGTAGAACTCGGCCACCGCCGTCTTCGCGCCAGCGGCCAGCTGCAGGCCTTCCGAGACCCGGGCCCGGTTGGTGTACTCGGCATACTGCGGGATCGCGATCGCCGCCAGGATGCCGATGATCGCAACCACGATCATCAGTTCGATCAGGGTAAAGCCTTGTTGCACGCGCTTCATGGTCTGCTCCTTGTTCACGAGGGATGGTTCCGAAACTCCGCGCACCCAGCGATGCTGGCCTCTTATGTGCAAGCGATGTGCCAACCTCCAAAATCGATCGGCCACCGTCGGTCGATCCACTTCAAGTCATTGATTTTTCTGCGCCTAGTCATGCCCATGCCAAGGGGGCTCGCCACCGCCGGCGATGGACGGTCTCCGCCCATCGTGACCACCTCTCGCTTCGCGCCGCCCCGCGCGACCGGGGGGTGACGCGGGACGTCACTTGGGTCCTGCGGCTCCACCGATGCTGTGCGACACAACGCCACGCACTGCGAGACTACACCCAGCCGTTGCGTTCGACGAAGCAGTCGATTGGCCGATGCCGAATCGCCGTCTTCACCGGACGCGGCGCAACACGCCGCGCAGGAGGAATCACCGCCCCGGATGAAACCGCAGCCGCGCTCCCGCGATCTCGATCTCGTCGCCGAGCGCAAGCAGCGACCCCTCGCCGGGCAGCGCGGCGCCGTTGATGCGCGGCGGTGAGTCGCCCTCGACGTGCACCAGCCGCAGGCCGTCGGGCGTGCGCGTCGCGGCGGCCACCTGCAGCCCGACGCGGCCGATCACGAACACCTCACGGTCGATGGGCACGACGCGGCCGGCGCCCGATCCTTGGACTACTTCGAAGGTCGGGGTGGCCACCGACCCGGCTGACCGCGCCTCCTCGGCATCGCCGGCCGGAGTCGTCACTATCTCCGGTTCTCGCACGAGCGGCGTGGTGTCGACTCGCCGGCCGCTGCGGGACGACGAGTCCGACTCGGGTGCAGGCTTCGGCACCTCGGCACGCGGCCCGGGCGACGGCGTCGCCGCCAGACCCGGTCCGGCGCCGGCGGCTTCGTCCAATTCCGGACGTGACTTCGCGTGCGCTGATGCCCGAACCGCCGCGGGCTTCACCTTCGTCTCACCTACCGCCGCGGCCGGCATCGAATCACCGTCCCCGGACACGTAGACCAGCATCTGCCGCCCGATGTCGATCTCGTCGTGGTCGCGCAGGAAGTGCTTGGCCACCGACTTGCCGTTGACGAGCGTCCCGTTGGTGCTGTTCAGGTCCTCGAGGAAGGAGTCGTCGAGGATCGTCACCACCGCCGCGTGCTCGCCGCTCACCGCGGGAAAGGGCAGGCAAACGTCGTTGTCGGCGCGCCGGCCGATGGTGATCCGCTCGCGGTCGAGGGGAATGTCCCGGGTGCGGCCGTCCGGCAGCTTCAGCACCAGCTTGCCCATGGGGCGCGCGGCGTCAGCCGGCCTTGCGCTTGGCCAGGAACCGTTGCGCCCAGCCGGAGGTGGGCAGGAAGCCCGTCGGAACGCGCGCGAGGATCACCGAGATGTTGTCCCGGCCGCCGTTCTGGTTGGCGAGCTCGACCAGCTCCGCCGCGGCCTCGGGCAATTCGGTGCGCTTGCCCGCGACGATCGACTGCACGACCTCGGGCTCGACCATGTCGGTCAGGCCGTCCGAGCACAGCAGGTAGATGTCGTCCAGCTCGAGCCGGTACTCGGAAATGTCCGCCGGCACGATCGCCTCGATGCCGAGCGCGCGCGTCACCAGGTTCTTGTTGAGCGAGTACTTGGCCTGCTCCTTGGTGAGCTGGCCGCTGTCGATCTGCTCCTGCAGCAGCGAGTGGTCGTGCGTCAGCTGCTCGAACTTCTCGCCGCGCAGCCGGTAGCAGCGCGAATCGCCGATGTGGCCGATCGACACGCGATTGCCGAAGAACACCGCTGCGACGATCGTCGTGCCCATGCCGGCGCACTCCGGCCGCGCCTGCGCAGCCTCGTAGATGCCCTTGTTCGCCGCGGCGATCTGCTGCGACAGGAGCATCGCGGCGTGCGTGAGGCCACTCTGCACGTCCACCTTGGAGAGCTCGCGGCCCGACTTAAGCTCCGGCATCAGGCCGTTCGAGACCACGTTCACCGCGATGCCGCTCGCGACCTCGCCCGCGCTGTAGCCGCCCATGCCGTCGGCCAGCACCGCGAGGCCGGCCTCGCCGTCGACGAACACCGAGTCCTCGTTGTGCGTGCGCACCATGCCCGGATGCGACAGGCACGTGACGTCGAGGGGAACGCGTTCGGTCATGTCAGTTCCGAAGGGCCGCCCCGAGGAACTGACCCGCCCCCTCGGGGGCAGCGAGCGCAGCGAGCGTGGGGGTCGTTTCATCCGGTGGCGGGCGGGGCCGTGCGAAGTGTATCAGCGCCGTCCGACCCGGCGCGCCGCGGCAGCCGAGCCATGGTCAGGCGGCGGCGGCGCGCCCCTGGCGCCTCTTCTCGAGGATCTTCGCGACCCCGACGACGATGATCGCGCCGGCCACGGAGAACGCGTAGTGCGCCCACGACGGCAGGCCTTTCATGAACTGCGCCGCGGCCGGATCGGTGGCGATCAGCTCGCCTGCGATCCAGCCCAGCAGCGCGCCACCGGCGACGATGACCAGCGGGAAGCGCTCGATCAGCCTGAGGATGATCTTCGAGCCGACCACCACCAGCGGGATCGACACCACGAGGCCGAAGATCAGCAACGCCATGTTGCCCTTCGCGGCACCGGCGACGCCGATCACGTTGTCGAGGCTCATCACGAAGTCGGCGATGATCACCGTCTTCACCGCGCCGGCGAGCGTGGCGCTGCCTTCGATCTCGTGGCCCTCGCCGCCCCCGTCCTCGGGCAGCAGCAGCTTGATGCCGATCCACAGGAGCGCCAGCGCGCCGGCGATCTTGAGCCACGGCAGCGTGAGGAGCGATGCCGCGAACGCCGTCAGCACCACGCGCAGGCCGATCGCGCCGGCCACCCCCCAGAAGATGCCCTTCTTCTGCAGGTGTGGCGGCAGGTTGCGGCAGGCGAGCGCAATCACCACCGCGTTGTCGCCCGCGAGCAGGATGTCGATGACGATGATCTGGACGACCGCGACCCAGAACGCCGTGTGGGTCATCTGCTCCCAGAATCCCAGTCCCGCCAGCTCCATCGATCCCCCTTGCCCGCCCGACGCCCGTGTCGACTACAGCACGCTCTTCAGCAGCTTGCCCATCTCCGCGGGGTTCTTCGTCACCTTGATGCCGCAGGCTTCCATCACCGCGAGCTTCTCCTGCGCCGTGCCCTTGCCGCCCGAGATGATCGCGCCGGCGTGGCCCATGCGCTTGCCCGGCGGCGCGGTGACGCCCGCGATGAAGCCGACCACCGGCTTCTTCATGTTCGTCTTCACCCACTCGGCCGCCGCTTCCTCGTCGGTGCCGCCGATTTCGCCGATCATGATCACCGCATCGGTGTCGGGGTCGTCGTTGAAGAGCCGCAGCACGTCGATGTGCTTCAGTGCCGTTGACCGGGTCGCCGCCGATGCCCACGGCGTCGACTGGCCGAAGCCCAGATCGGTGAGCTGGCCGACCGCCTCGTAGGTGAGCGTGCCCGAGCGCGAGACGACGCCGATGCGACCCTTCTTGTGGATGTGTCCCGGCATGATGCCGATCTTCAGCTCGTCGGGCGTGATGACGCCCGGGCAGTTCGGCCCGAGCAGCAACGTCTTCCGGCCCTGCATCCGGTCGCGGGTGCGGATCATGTCGCGCACCGGGATGCCCTCGGTGATGCAGACGACGAGGTCGAGACCCGCGTCGACCGCCTCGTCGATCGCGGCGGCTGCGAACGGCGGCGGCACGTAGATCACCGAGACCGTGGCGCCGGTCGCCTGCTTCGCCTCCTTCACCGTCGCGTAGATCGGGATGCCCTCGAAGTCCTCGCCGGCCTTCTTCGGGTTGACGCCCGCGACGTAGCAGTGGCGGCCGTTCGCGTACTCGCGGCACATCCGCGTGTGGAACTGGCCGGTCTTGCCGGTGATCCCCTGCGTGATGACCTTGGTGTCCTTGTTGATCAGAATGCTCATCGGTTCCCCTCGTCGTTCCCGCACGAGCGGGCACGGATATCGTCGTTCCCGCCTGAACATGTACGGATCTCGTCGTTCCCGCGCAAGCGGGAACCCAGTGTCTTTGGCGTTCGTGCCGTTTCGCCCCGCAATCTCGCGACAGGCGTCATTCGTGAAGAGTCGAAAACTGGTCGTTCCAGTAGGGATTCTCGCACTCGATCAGCGCGATCTTCCACGAACGCCGCCACTTCTTGATCTGCTTTTCCCGCGTGATCGCCGCTTCGGCGGTGGCGTGCTGCTCGAACCAGACCAGGTTGTGAACGTGATATCGCGCTGTGAAGCCCGCCATCAGTTCCTCGCGGTGCTCCCAGACGCGGGCGGCAAGTCGCGACGTAACGCCGACGCAAAGTGTCCCGTTGCGGGAGCTCGCCAGCATGTAGACCCAGTAGCTTCGCTCGTCCATGGCTGGGAGCGAAACAGGCGCGAGTCCCAGGCGTCCATGCTACCGATGGACGACGCTGGGTTCCCGCGCCCCTGCCCCCGCGAAAGCGGGGGGCGGGAATGAGAGGCAAAGACACTGGGTTCCCGCCTTCGCGGGAACGACGAATCTTCCGAGGCCGCTTGCGCGGGAGCGACGAGTTGTTGTGTCATTTGCCCGCGACGGCCGCGACGATCTTCTGCGCCGCGTCGGCCATGTTGTCCGCGCTGATGATCGGCAGCCCCGAGTCCTTGAGGATCTGCTTGCCCTGGTCCTCGTTCGTGCCCTTCATGCGTACCACCAGCGGCACGGCGAGGTGCGTCTCCTTCGCCGCGGCGACGATGCCGTTGGCGATCGTGTCGCAGCGCATGATGCCGCCGAAGATGTTGACCAGGATCCCCTTCACCTGGGGGTTGGCGAGCATGATCTTGAACGCCTCGGTCACCTTCTCGGTCGTGGCGCCGCCGCCGACGTCGAGGAAGTTCGCGGGCTCGGCGCCGAACAGCTTGATCGTGTCCATCGTCGCCATCGCGAGGCCGGCGCCGTTGACGAGGCAGCCGATGTTGCCGTTGAGCGAAATGTAGGAGAGGTCGAATTTCGACGCCTCGATCTCGGCCGGGTCCTCCTCGTCGAGGTCGCGCATTTCGACGATCTCGGGATGGCGGAACAGCGCGTTGGAGTCGAAGTTGAGCTTGGCGTCGAGCGCCACCACGCGGCCGTCGCCGGCGATGATCAGCGGGTTGATCTCGGCGAGCGAGGCGTCGGTCTCGTCGAACACCTTGTAGAGCCCCTGGAACACCGCGCGCGCCTGCGGCACGCTCGCCTCCGGCACGCCGATCTTGCGCGCGACGCCGTCGGCTTCGGCGTCGGTCAGGCCCTTGGCGGGGTCGATCGCGACCTTGTGGATCTTCTCGGGCGTCTTCGCGGCCACCTCCTCGATGTCCATGCCGCCCTCGGAGGACGCCATCAGCGTGACGCGCTGCGCGCCGCGGTCGACGACCATTCCGACGTAGAGCTCCTTCTTGATGTCGGCGCCCTCCTCGACCAGCAGCCGCCGCACCTTCTGGCCCTCGGGGCCGGTCTGATGCGTCTTGAGCTGCATGCCGAGAATCTGCGCGGCGAGCGTCTTCACTTCGTCCAGGGACCGCGCGAGCTTCACGCCGCCGCCCTTGCCGCGTCCACCGGCGTGGATCTGCGCCTTGACCACGTAGACCGGGCCCGGCAGGTCCTTCGCGACCTTCACCGCCTCGTCGACCGAGAACGCGGGATAGCCCCGCGGCACCGGCACGCCGTACTTCCGGAAGATCTCCTTGCCCTGGTACTCGTGAATCTTCACGTCGCCTCCCGTTGGGGTCTGACCCCGTTGGTGTTTCTTCGTGCCGGCCGGCCGCGCGACTGTCCGCGCCGCCGCCGGGATCAATCTATGCCGCGCCCCGGTACCACTTCGGTAGTAGCGGCGCACGGTCTCGCTCGACGTCTCGAGCGCGTGGCAGCGATCGAGCTGGAACGGCTTGCGCTCGCCGGCGTCCTCGCGCGTGAGCCCCGCGAACATCTGCACCGCGGCCGTCGGCACGTAGGAGAGGAGCTCGGTGATGTGCGTGCAGCCGTGGACACCGCCCATCGCCTCGTACAGGGCCTTGCGGAAGCCGTCCACCAGGTTCGCGCCGACGAGCTTGGCGTAGGCCGCCTCGATCAGGTCACAGCCGCCCGGATACGGTACCCAGTCCGCCTTCACCTCGACCGCATCGATCCGAAACGTGCGGTCGATCGTCACCCGCACCCACATGTCGTGCACCGGGTCGCCGGTGCGACGCACGCCGGATAGCAGCGTGTAGTCGTGGTCCTTGACGTCGGTGAGCCGCGCCTCGATGTCGAACAGGCCGTCGGCGCGCGTAAAGCATTCGAAGCTCACGGTGCGTGCGTGCAGGCGCTTGCGCGATTCGGGCAGGGAGAGCGGCATGAAGGCGTTCGAGGAGGCGAGCGGCGAGCCGGGTCGGAAATCTCGGCGCCCCGCTCATCGAGCGCCGCGGCGCGGCTACAATCGCCGCAAACATATGATTTTAGGGCGGGGGCCAAGGTCGCCGCAACCCGCGCTTTACGGAGGAAGCCCCGATGCCATTCGTCCTCGCGCTCGACCAGGGTACGACGAGCTCCCGCGCGATCGTCTTCGACCACCGCGGGCAGGCGTGCGGCGTCGCGCAGCAGGAATTCCGCCAGATCTTCCCCGAGCCCGGTTGGGTCGAACACGACCCGACCGAGATCTGGGCAACCCAGTCGGCGGTGCTGCACGGGGCGCTCGCGACCGCGGGCATCGGTGCCGCCGACCTGGCCGCGATCGGCATCACCAACCAGCGCGAGACGACGGTGCTGTGGGAGCGCGCCACCGGCCGGCCGGTGGCGAACGCGATCGTCTGGCAGGACCGGCGTACGGCGGGCCTGTGCGACCAATTGCGCGCCGCCGGCCATGCGCCGACGTTCACGGCGAAGACCGGGCTCGTGCTCGACGCCTACTTCTCGGGAACCAAGCTCAAGTGGCTGCTCGACCACGTCCCTGGCGCAAGGGCGCGGGCGGAAGCCGGCGAACTCGCCTTCGGCACCATCGACAGCTGGCTCGTCTGGAACCTGACGCGCGGCACCGTTCACGCGACCGACCCGTCGAACGCCAGCCGCACGCTGCTCTACGACATCCACCGCGGCGACTGGGACGACGAGCTGCTCGCGCTTCTCGACGTGCCGCGTGCGGTGCTGCCGCAGGTCGTGCCCTCGTCGGGGGTGCTGGGGCACGCGACCCTCGAAGGCGTCGACGTACCGATCGCCGGCATCGCCGGCGACCAACAGGCAGCCCTCTTCGGCCAGGCCTGCCACGCGCCGGGCTCGCGAAGAACACCTACGGCACCGGCTCGCTGTTCCTGCTGATGAACACCGGTCCGAGAGGCGGTCGCTTCGCGCAACAACCTGCTCACCACCGTGGCGTGGAAGCGCGGCGGCGTCACCGAGTACGCGCTCGAGGGCAGCGTCTTCATCGGCGGCGCCGTCGTACAGTGGCTGCGCGACGGCCTGAAGATCATCCGGCAGGCCTCCGAGGTCGAGGCGCTGGCGCTCACCGTGCCGGACAATGGCGGCGCAGTCGATTTCGAGGTCGGGGAACTCGCGCCGCAGCATCCTGAGCGACGGGTCGAGCTTGGGGGCGAGCGCCTGCTGCATCTCGTCCACGTAGGACGCCGCGCTCACGCGCTCCAGCTCCGACACGTACAGGCGATAGAAGGCCGTGTCGGCGAAGAACTGCGCGATGTAGCGACGCGACGTGGGGTCGCGACGCTCGTCGATGGCCTGCAGGGCGAGGAGCCCCGGCCTGGCCGGTGTGGTCCGGTTGTACGCGTCGAACGAGACCGGCTCGAGGCGCGAGGTGATCGGGTTGTAGTAGAAGCGCGCGTTAGGCCAGTTGCCCACGCCGTGCCACGCGCTGAACAGGTCGCTCAGCGCAAAGAACGTCGCCAGCTTCTTGATGTCGAATGCCTCGGCCACCGCCACCTTGCCGGTGCGGAACGACGACAGGAGCTGGATGGCGGTGAGGAACTGTTCGCGCCCCGCGGGGGTCTCCAGCCACTTGGAGGTCTGGAAGGCGTCGATGTCGGCCGAGTAGTAGCCGCCGGAGCCCGGCGACGAAGCCGCGGTCACGCGGTGCGACCGACTCCTGTCGCGCGAGTTCGCCCCAGAGCACGTCCTCGTTGAAGCGGAGGATGGGGCCGTCCTTGCGCTCGTTGTTCTCGACCAGTCGCGTCTCGAACACCTCCTCGAGGGCGTAGAGGCCGAGGTCCTTCCCGTTGATCGTGACGTCGACGAAGTCGTAGCGCAGCGCGAGGAGCCCCTCGCGACGCATCGCTTCGTGATAGCGCTTCTCGTTGATGAAGTCGCGCGTTTGCGGATGCTGCAGCGAGAACTGCTTCATCCCGAGGATCGTGCTGTCCGACCGCGCGATGATGCGGAACGACCACTTGTCCCCTTCGAGGTGGTCGGTGAGGTCGCCCTTGAGGCGCAGCTTGACGGGGATGGTCTTCCCGGCGTAGCGCACGTTGGCGTTGACGACGTCGTTGTCGGAGACGATCAGCACCTGGCGCTTGAGCGCGACTTCGCGCTGGTGCGCCAGGTTCATGAAATCCTTGTGCTTGATGTCGATGACCAGGCGCTCCGGCGTGGTCATGAGCCCCTGGACGCGCCGGGTCAGGGTGGTGATGGTGCGGGGGGACAACAGGTCGATCGCTCCGCGCAGCACGCCCAGGCGATGGGCCGCCACACCGGCGACGAAGACGACCAGCGTATACCCGATCGCGCCCCACCGCCGGGAGGCGGTGGAGCGCAGGGTGCCGATCGCCTTGCGCCGCGTCTCGCCTTCGCGCGACTTGATCTTCACGTCAGTTTCCCAGGTCCTCGAGATTCAGGAACGTGACCTTGGCCCCCGAGTTGAGCGCACGGATTTCGGTGGTGGCCTGCTCCAGCTGCTTGTAGTCGTCGAAGTCGAGCTTGAACGACGCCTCGAGCAGGTTGGCCCCTTCGTCGAAGCGTGTGAGGTGCAGGTCGGTGCTGTGCTTCTCCAGCGTCCCGACCAGCGCGGCGAGCGTCAAGCCCGCCGGTTGCGCCGAGGAGACCGTGAGGTGCAAGTGCCGGACTTCGTCGGTGCGCTCGAACTTGCGCTTGGCCACCAGGATCACCGCGACCACGCCGAAGGCGATGAGCGTGATCCAGACCTGGTCGGCGCCGAAGCCCAGGCCGAGCGAGATGACGAGGAAGAGGTATGTCAGCTCCTCGGGCTCCTTGATGGCGGCCCGGAAGCGCACGATCGAGAGCGCCCCGACCAGGCCTAACGACAGGGCGAGCGACGACTTCACGATGGTGATGATCACCATCGTCGTCATCCCGAGCAGCACGAAGTTGCGCGCGAAGGCCCGCCGGTTGGAGGGCGACGCTCCAAAGGCGATGTACAGCCGTCCGAGGACGAAGCTGAGGCCCGCGGTGAGCAGCAGGTTGATGAAGAACCCCAGGACGGGAATCTTGCCCGTCTGGGTCGCCAGGAATTGCTCCACGCGATGCTCCTATTCGGTCGGAATGGATCGGGTCAATTGAGGCGCGCGGCAGTGGCCGAACGCGTGCGGCCGGCCACGAAACCGCCGGCAAAGACAACGGCAATGAGCAGGAATAGTGCCGCGAGACGCTTGGGACTCCCCACGGCGCTCCACAGGCGCTGTACGATGCTGGGCGGTGATGGTGGCGTCGTCGCCTTGCCCTTGCTCGGCCCCTCCGCCTCAGGGTCGACCGCCGGGGCGCGATATGCCGACGGGTCGTACAGCTTGCCCGGGTCGCGCCCCGGTCCGAACGCCTGGCGCCAGCGGGCGGGCGAAAAGGCCTCCGATGTCAGCGCGCCGACGGTGGGGACCTGGTAGCGCACCGACGCGCCGTCCACCTCTCCGAACACGAAGCTCTCGAACTGCACGGTGCGGATGAGCGAGACCGGGGTCGCCGCCGCGGTCGGCTTGTCGACCATCGCGTTGAGCGTCGCACGGAAGTAGTCGATGCTGTCGCGCACCAGGTGCGTGTACATCGCCGGCCCGAGGTCGCCGGAGAAGACGCCGCGCACGCCGCGCTTCACCAACGACGGGTGCACCTCGGTCCACCACGGGTCGTCCTCCTCGAACCAGAGGACGTGGTGCATAACGAGGAAGGTGTTCGTCGCCGGCGACTGGGTGAGCGCGTCCTGCACGAACTGCCGCTGCAGCGAATCGAGGCGCAGCGACTTGGTCAGCTTCTGCGCCGAGGGGACGGGGGCGTTTCCCGTCGGCGTGAAGGTCGTGTTGAGGAGAAGGAAGCGCGCGCCGCGAAAGTCCACCGCGCGCGGCAGTGCGCCGTAGCGCTCGAAGAAGACGTCGCGGGTGACCGGATCGTGGATGTCGTGATTGCCGGGAACGCGGTAGATCGGGATCCCGAGGGGGGCGAGCTTGGCGTCGACCTTGTCCCACTGCGCGATCACCGCCTTGCGGTCGGTGAGCGCCTTGGGAATCGATCCCCAGATGATGTCCCCCGTGAGGAACAACAGGTCGGGCTTGAGGCGCTTGAGTTCCGCCACGACCTCATCGAGGCGTGGATACAGCTCGGGATCGCTGTTCCCGCGCATGTGGCCCACGACCGCAAAGGTGAAACGATTGGAGCCCTCCTGCGCGGCGACCGGGTGCCCGAGTACCAGCGAAAGGGCGAGCCCGGCCAGTGCCGAACCCCGCCCGACTGAAGCAAGTCGCGCCAGGCGCGATCCA
>CAVXVH010000005.1:0-9158 GCA_963765065.1 uncultured beta proteobacterium
GCCTCGTAGGTGAGCGTGCCCGAGCGCGAGACGACGCCGATGCGACCCTTCTTGTGGATGTGTCCCGGCATGATGCCGATCTTCAGCTCGTCGGGCGTGATGACGCCCGGGCAGTTCGGCCCGAGCAGCAACGTCTTCCGGCCTGCATCCGGTCGCGGGTGCGGGGATCATGTCGCGCACCGGGATGCCCTCGGTGATGCAGACGACGAGGTCGAGACCCGCGTCGACCGCCTCGTCGATCGCGGCGGCTGCGAACGGCGGCGGCACGTAGATCACCGAGACCGTGGCGCCGGTCGCGTGCTTGGCCTCCTTGACCGTCGCGTAGATCGGGATGCCCTCGAAGTCCTCGCCGGCCTTCTTGGGGTTGACGCCGCGACGTAGCAGTGGCGGCCGTTCGCGTACTCGCGGCACATCCGCGTGTGGAACTGGCCGGTCTTGCCGGTGATCCCCTGCGTGATGACCTTGGTGTCCTTGTTGATCAGAATGCTCATCGGTTCCCCTCGTCGTTCCCGCACGAGCGGGCACGGATATCGTCGTTCCCGCCTGAACATGCACGGATCTCGTCGTTCCCGCGCAAGCGGGAACCCAGTGTCTTTGGCGTTCGTGCCGTTTCGCCCCGCAACCTCGCGACAGGCGTCATTCGTGAAGAGTGGGGAACAAGTCGTTCCAGTAGGGGTTGTCGCACTCGATCAGCGCGATCTTCCACGAACGCCGCCACTTCTTGATCTGCTTTTCCCGCGTGATCGCCGCTTCGGCGGTGGCGTGCTGCTCGAACCAGACCAGGTTGTGAACGTGATATCGCGCTGTGAAGCCCGCCATCAGTTCCTCGCGGTGCTCCCAAACGCGGGCGGCAAGTCGCGACGTAACGCCGACGTAAAGTGTCCCGTTGCGGGAGCTCGCCAGCATGTAGACCCAGTAGCTTCGCTCGTCCATGGCTGGGAGCGAAACAGGCGCGAGTCCCAGGCGTCCATGCTACCGATGGACGACGCTGGGTTCCCGCGCCCCTGCCCCGCGAAAGCGGTGGGCGGGAATGAAGGTCAAAAGACACTGGGTTCCCGCCTTCGCGGGAACGACGAATTTCGAGGCGACCGCCTGCGCGGGAACGACGAGTTGTTGTGTCATTTGCCCGCGACGGCCGCGACGATCTTCTGCGCCGCGTCGGCCATGTTGTCCGCGCTGATGATCGGCAGCCCCGAGTCCTTGAGGATCTGCTTGCCCTGGTCGTCGTTCGTGCCCTTCATGCGCACCACCAGCGGCACGGCGAGGTGCGTCTCCTTCGCCGCGGCGACGATGCCGTTGGCGATCGTGTCGCAGCGCATGATGCCGCCGAAGATGTTGACCAGGATCCCCTTCACCTGGGGGTTGGCGAGCATGATCTTGAACGCCTCGGTCACCTTCTCGGTCGTGGCGCCGCCGCCGACGTCGAGGAAGTTCGCGGGCTCGGCGCCGAACAGCTTGATCGTGTCCATCGTCGCCATCGCGAGGCCGGCGCCGTTGACGAGGCAGCCGATGTTGCCGTTGAGCGAAATGTAGGAGAGGTCGAATTTCGACGCCTCGATCTCGGCCGGGTCCTCCTCGTCGAGGTCGCGCATCTCGACGATCTCGGGATGGCGGAACAGCGCGTTGGAGTCGAAGTTGAGCTTGGCGTCGAGCGCCACCACGCGGCCGTCGCCGGCGATGATCAGCGGGTTGATCTCGGCGAGCGAGGCGTCGGTCTCGTCGAACACCTTGTAGAGCCCCTGGAACACCGCGCGCGCCTGCGGCACGCTCGCCTCCGGCACGCCGATCTTGCGCGCGACGCCGTCGGCTTCGGCGTCGGTCAGGCCCTTGGCGGGGTCGATCGCGACCTTGTGGATCTTCTCGGGCGTCTTCGCGGCCACCTCCTCGATGTCCATGCCGCCCTCGGAGGACGCCATCAGCGTGACGCGCTGCGCGCCGCGGTCGACGACCATTCCGACGTAGAGCTCCTTCTTGATGTCGGCGCCCTCCTCGACCAGCAGCCGCCGCACCTTCTGGCCCTCGGGGCCGGTCTGATGCGTCTTGAGCTGCATGCCGAGAATCTGCGCGGCGAGCGTCTTCACTTCGTCCAGGGACCGCGCGAGCTTCACGCCGCCGCCCTTGCCGCGTCCACCGGCGTGGATCTGCGCCTTGACCACGTAGACCGGGCCCGGCAGGTCCTTCGCGACCTTCACCGCCTCGTCGACCGAGAACGCGGGATAGCCCCGCGGCACCGGCACGCCGTACTTCCGGAAGATCTCCTTGCCCTGGTACTCGTGAATCTTCACGTCGCCTCCCGTTGGGGTCTGACCCCGTTGGTGTTTCTTCGTGCCGGCCGGCCGCGCGACTGTCCGCGCCGCCGCCGGGATCAATCTATGCCGCGCCCCGGTACCACTTCGGGTAGTAGCGGCGCACGGTCTCGCTCGACGTCTCGAGCGCGTGGCAGCGATCGAGCTGGAACGGCTTGCGCTCGCCGGCGTCCTCGCGCGTGAGCCCCGCGAACATCTGCACCGCGGCCGTCGGCACGTAGGAGAGGAGCTCGGTGATGTGCGTGCAGCCGTGGACACCGCCCATCGCCTCGTACAGGGCCTTGCGGAAGCCGTCCACCAGGTTCGCGCCGACGAGCTTGGCGTAGGCCGCCTCGATCAGGTCACAGCCGCCCGGATACGGTACCCAGTCCGCCTTCACCTCGACCGCATCGATCCGAAACGTGCGGTCGATCGTCACCCGCACCCACATGTCGTGCACCGGGTCGCCGGTGCGACGCACGCCGGATAGCAGCGTGTAGTCGTGGTCCTTGACGTCGGTGAGCCGCGCCTCGATGTCGAACAGGCCGTCGGCGCGCGTAAAGCACCTCGAAGCTCACGGTGCGTGCGTGCAGGCGCTTGCGCGATTCGGGCAGGGAGAGCGGCATGAAGGCGTTCGAGGAGGCGAGCGGCGAGCCGGGTCGGAAATCTCGGCGCCCCGCTCATCGAGCGCCGCGGCGCGGCTACAATCGCCGCAAACGTATGATTTTGAGGGCGGGGGCCAAGTTCGCCGCAACCCGCGCTTTACGGAGGAAGCCCCGATGCCATTCGTCCTCGCCCTCGACCAGGGCACGACCAGCTCCCGCGCCATCCTCTTCGACCACCGCGGGCAGGCGTGCGGCGTCGCGCAGCAGGAGTTCCCGCAGATCTTCCCGCAGCCCGGGCTGGGTCGAGCACGACCCGAAGGAGATCTGGGCGACCGCAGTCGGCGGTGGCCGCCGAGGCGCTGCGCCGAGCGCGGGCATCGGCGCCGCCGACATCGCCGCGATCGGCATCACCAACCAGCGCGAGACGACGGTGCTCTGGGACCGCGCCACCGGCGCAGCCGGTGCGCAACGCCATCGTCTGGCAGGACCGGCGCACGGCGGCCCTGTGCGACCGACTGCAGGCCGGCCGGCCAGCGCCGACTGTTCGCGGCGAAGACCGGGCTCGTGCTCGACGCCTACTTCTCGGCGACCAAGCTCGAGTGGCTGCTCGACCACGTCCCGGGCGCCGCGCGCGGGCCGAAGCGCGGCGAGCTCGCCTTCGGCACCGTCGACAGCTGGCTCATCTGGAAGCTCACCGGCGGCAGCGTCCACGTCGACCGACGCGTCGAACGCCAGCCGCACCCTGCTCTACAACATCCACCGCGGCGACTGGGACGACGAGCTGCTGCGCGCTTCTCGACGTGCCGCGTGCGATGCTGCCGCGAGGTCGGGCCCTCGAGCGAGAGTGCTACGGCGACGCGACCGTCGAGTGGCGTCGGACGCGCATCCCGATCGCCGGCATCGCCGGCGACCAGCAGGCCGCCCTCTTCGGCCAGGCCTGCTTCGCGCCGGGCATGGCCAAGAACACCTACGGCACCGGCTGCTTCCTGCTGATGAACACCGGGCCGCAGGCCGGTCGCTTCGCGCAACAGCCTGCTCACCACCGTGGCGTGGCGCGCTGCGGCGGTCGACCGACGTACGCGCTGGAGGGCAGCGTCTTCATCGCCGGCGCCGTCGTGCAGTGGCTGCGCGACGGCCTGGGCATCATCCGCACGGCCGCCGAGGTCGAGGCGCTGGCGCGTCACCGTGCCGGACAACGGCGGCGTCTACTTCGTGCCGGCCTTCGCGGGGCTCGGCGCGCCGTACTGGGACCCGTACGCGCGCGGCACGATCGTCGGGCTCACGCGCGGCGCGACCGGCGGGCCACATCGCGCGCGCCGCGCTGGAGTCGATCGCCTACCAGAGCGCGCGACGTGCTGTCGAGGCGATGGAGGCCGACGCCGGGCTGCGCGCTGCCCGAGCTGCGGGTCGATGGCGGCGCCGCCGCAACAACCTGCTGATGCAGTTCCAGGCCGACCTGCTCGGCGTGCCGGTGGTGCGCCCGCGCGTGCACGAGACCACGGCGCTCGGCGCCGCCTACCTCGCCGGCCTGGCGGTGGGCTTCTGGAAGGACGCGTCCGACGTGAAGGCCAACTGGCAGGTCGACCGCACGTTCGAGCCGTCGATGGCGCGCGCGCAGGCCGCCGAGATGCGGTCGCGCTGGGAGAAGGCGGTCGAGCGCGCGAAGGGGTGGGCGTAGTCGAGCATCAGACGGCGATCAGGGCGCGCACGTCCTTTGCGTCCATCTCGGTGGCGGGCCCGCTCGCGATCACGCTGCCGCGGCTCATCACCGCGTAGCGGTCGGCGATCCGCTTCGCGAAGTCGTAGTACTGCTCGACCAGCAGCACCGCGAGCCCCTGCTCCTTCGCGAGCCGCACCACCACGCGCCCGATCTCCTCGATGATCGACGGCTGGATGCCCTCGGTGGGCTCGTCGAGGATCAGCAGCGCGGGCTCGCCCATCAGCGCCCGGCCGATCGCGAGCTGCTGCTGCTGCCCGCCGGAGAGGTCGCCGCCGCGTCGTCCCTTCATCGACTTCAGCACCGGAAAGAGCTCGTAGAGCGCGGCGGGGATCGCGTCCGTCCTCTTCCGCGCCGCGCCGACTTTCAGGTTCTCCTCGACGGTGAGCCGCGGGAAGATCTCGCGGCCCTGCGGCACGAAGCCCAGGCCCCGCGCCACCCGCGCGTGCGGCGGCAGGCCGTCGAGACTCTTCCCGGACCACTCGATCGATCCCGTTCGCGCCGGGACCAGACCCATCAGACAGCGCAGCAGCGTCGTCTTGCCGACGCCGTTGCGCCCGAGCAGCGCGGTCACCTCGCCAGGGCGTGCCTCGAGCGAGACGCCGCGCAGGATGTGGCTGCCGCCGTAGTACTGGTGCAGGTCGCGCACGTTCAGCATGGTCTGATAGCCAATCAGCGGCCGAGATAGACGTCGACGACGTCGGAGTTCGCCTTGACCTCGTCGAGCGTGCCCTCGGCGAGCACGCGGCCCTCGTGCAGCACGGTGACGCGGCGCGCGATGCGCGCCACGAACTCCATGTCGTGCTCGACGACGACGATCGAGTGCCGCCCGCGCAGCGTCTCGAGCAGTTCGGCCAGCCGCTCGGTCTCCTCGTCGGTCATGCCCGCGACCGGCTCGTCGAGCAGCAGCAGGCGCGGATCCTGCGCGAGCAGCATGCCGATCTCGAGGCGCTGCTTCTGGCCGTGCGCGAGCAGCCCAGCGGGGCGGCGTGTCGCGTCCTCGAGGCCAATCGTGGCGAGCAGCTCCTCGATACGCCGCCGCGCCTCGCGGCCGGTACGCGCGGACAGCGCGCGGAACCAGCGGCGGTCGTCCTTGAGCGCGAGATCGAGGTTGTCCCACACGCTGTGCTGCTCGAACACCGTGGGCTTCTGGAACTTGCGCCCGATGCCGGCCTGCGCGATCGCCGGTTCGTTCATGCGCGTCAGGTCGATCGATTGCCCGTAGAACACGCGGCCGCTGTCGGAACGCGTCTTGCCGGTGATGACGTCCATCATCGTCGTCTTGCCGGCACCGTTCGGCCCGATCACGCAGCGCAGCTCGCCGTCGTCGATCGCGAGCGACAGGGCATTCAGTGCGCGAAAGCCGTCGAAGCTCACCGTCACATCCTCGAGGTAGAGGATGACGCCGTGCGTGACGTCGACGCGCGCGGCGTCGGCGACGTGACCGAACGAAGCGAGCCCGCCGGGTGAGCCGCCGCGGTCGTCGTGCGACACCGGCGCGACTGCGTTACTCATGTCGACTTGCCCTCGGCGTCGCGCCGCTTCGCGAGCAGCGTGCCGACCACGCCCTTCGGCAGGAACAGCGTCACTGCGACGAACAGCGCGCCGAGGAAGAACAGCCAGTACTCGGCGAACGCCGCGGTGAACACGCTCTTCGCGCCGTTGACGATGGCCGCGCCGACGATCGGGCCGACCAGCGTGCCGCGGCCGCCGATCGCCACCCAGATCACCATCTCGATCGAGTTCGACGGCGCCATCTCGCTCGGGTTGATGATCCCGACCTGCGGCACGTACAGCGCCCCGGCGAGGCCACAGAGCACGGCCGAGAACGTCCAGACAAAGAGCTTGTAGGGCAGCGGATCGTAGCCCAGGAACATCACCCGGGACTCGGCGTCGCGCACCGCGGTGACCACGCGGCCGAGCTTCGACTGCACGATCGCGCGGCACGCGAGGAAGCCGCCGACGAGGGCCAGGCCCGTGAGCACGAACAGCACGACCCGCGTCTCGATCGCGGCGATGGGGAAGCCCAGGATGCGCTTGAAGTCGGTGAAGCCGTTGTTGCCGCCGAAGCCCGTGTCGTTGCGGAAGAACAGCAGCATCGCGGCGTAGGTGAGCGCCTGCGTGATGATCGACAGGTAGACGCCCTTGACGCGCGAGCGGAACGCGAACCAGCCGAACACGAACGCGAGCAGACCCGGCACCAGCAGCGCCATCCCCACCGCCCAGAGGAACGAATCGCTGCCCTGCCAGAACCACGGCAGCGCCTTCCAGTCGAGGAACACCATGAAGTCCGGCAGGTCGCTCTGGTAGACGCCGTCGCGGCCGATCTGGCGCATCAGGTACATCCCCATCGCATAGCCGCCCAGCGCGAAGAACAGGCCGTGGCCGAGCGAGAGGATCCCGCAGTAGCCCCAGACGAGGTCGAGCGCGACTGCGCAGAGCGCGTAGCAGAGGATCTTGCCGACGAGCGTGAGGCCGTACGCCGAAAGCGCGAACGGCGAGTCGGCCGGGACCACGAGTGCCATCACCGGCACGACGACGACGATCACCGTCAACGCGACGGCAACCGCTGCCCAGCCGAACGGCGACAGCAGCGGCATGCGGTCGGGCGCGACGACGACCGCGGGCGCGACCTCGATGGCAGCGGCAGGCGCGTTCACGGGTCAGGCCTCCGCCGCGCGGCCCTTGAGGGCGAACAGGCCCTGCGGGCGGCGCTGGATGAACAGGACGATCAGCACCAGCACCGCGATCTTCGCGAGCACCGCGCCGGTGAACGGCTCGAGGAACTTGTTGACGATGCCGAGCCCGAACGAGCCCACCACCGTGCCGGCGAGCTGCCCCACGCCGCCCAGCACCACCGCCATGAACGAGTCGACGATGTACGCCTGGCCGAGGTCCGGGCCGACGTTGCCGACCTGCGAGAGTGCGACGCCGCCCAGGCCCGCTACCCCGGCGCCGAGCCCGAACGCCATCGTGTCGACGCGCGACGTGCGCACGCCGACGCAGCCTGCCATCGCGCGGTTCTGCGTGACCGCCCGCACGAAGAGGCCGAGGCGCGTCAGGTTGAGCACGGCCCACACCAGGGCCACGACCGCCAGCGCGAAGGCGATGATCGCGATGCGGTTCCACGGCAACAGCAGGTTGGGCAGCACCTGGATGCCGCCGGAGAGCCACGACGGATTGGCCACCTCCACGTTCTGCGCGCCGAAGATCGTGCGCGTGGCCTGGATGATGAGCAGGCTCACGCCGTAGGTCGCGAGCAGCGTCTCCAGCGGCCGGCCGTAGAGGAAGCGCACGACCGTGCGCTCGAGCACGACACCCAGCGCGAACGCGCACGCGAACGCCACCGGCAGTGCCGCGGCGAGGTACCAGTCGACGGCATCGGGCAGATAGCGGCGGAACAGGGTCTGCACGACGAACGTGGCGTAGGCGCCCACCATCAGGAACTCGCCGTGCGCCATGTTGATGACGCCCATCAGTCCGTAGGTGATGGCGAGCCCGAGTGCGGCGAGCAGCAGCACGCTGCCGAGCGACAGCCCGGTGAACACCGCGCCCGCGAGCTCGCCCTTGCGCTGCGCGGCGTCGATCGAGCGGATCGCGCGCTCGGCGGCTCCGCGAAGTTCGGCGTCGGGCTCGCGGAACGATCCGTCGGCGGCCTTCTCGACGAACGGCAGCAGCAGCAGGCGCGTCGCGGGATTGTCGCTCGCGCCGAGCTGGGTGATCGCCTCCAATCGCGTCGCGCGATCGTCGCTCGCCAGCCGCGAACCTGCCTGCAGCAGGCCGAGGCGCGACTTCAGTTCGGCGTCGGTCTCCGCCAGCGCCGCGGCATCGATCAGCTTGGTCAGCGCAGGGTTCGGCGACTGCTCGAGCGCGGTGATCGCCTTCGCGCGCACCGCGCGATCGGTCGCGAGCAGGTCGAACGCGGCCAGCGCGCCGTCGATGCGGCCGCGAATGCGGTTGTTGATCGAGATCGATTCGAGCGTCGCGGCGTCGACCGTCGCCTTCGCGCCGGTGATCGCGTCGAGGTGGCCGTCACCCTCGGCAATGACGAACTCGCCCTGCGGCGTCACCGCCAGCGCGTCGTCCTTCAGCGCCTTGAGGATCGCGGCCGCGCGCGGGTCGCCGCTGCCGACCAGATGGTCGATGGCGGCGAGCTTCTCGCTCGCGGCCTCGTCGGCGAGCGGCTTCAGGTCGCCGGCGGACAGCGCAGCGTGTGCGAGCGGGATCGCGACTGCGAGCCATAGCGCTGCAAGCCAACCCGCAAGGCGGAGCATGACCATCGTGGCGGTCGCGCGCGCGTTCTGTGCGTGTTGTCGTTCCCGCGCAAGCGGGAACCCAGCGGCTTTCGTCCTCTTGCGAGCATGGCGACTCCTGCAAGGAGACACTGGGCCCCCGCGACCCTGCCCCCGCGAAAGCGGGGGGCGGGGGCGACAACAGTGCATTGGTGGTGGTCCCGGTGTCAGGCGTCCTGTCGTCAGACGCTGACCTTGTCCGCCTTGCCCTGGTTGCCGTCGATGAACGGGCTCCACGGCTTGGCACGGATCGGTCCCT
>CAVXVH010000006.1:0-223930 GCA_963765065.1 uncultured beta proteobacterium
CGCCTTCACCGCGAAGCGGTACGTGGTGGCAGCGTTCCATGCGGTGTTGGTGAACGTGGTCCCCGTGGGCGCGCCGACTTGCGCGAAGTTCGTGCAGGTCGTGCCCTCGCAGCGGAACACGCGGTAGCCGGTGACGCCGACGTTGTCGGTCGATGCGTTCCAGTTCAGGCTGACGCTGGTGCTGCTGGCAGCGGTGCCCGTGAGGCCCGACGGCACGGACGGCGGCGTCGTGTCCGGCACGGCGGCGGTCACGGTGATGTAGTTGGCAACGCTCTTGGTGTTCGAACCGCGGAGCCGTGACCGTCAGGGCCACGGTTAGGATGGTGCCGGCGGTCGAGTATACGTCTTCGCCGGATTCTGCGCGGTGCTGGAGGTACCGTCGCCGAAGGTCCACGCGTAGGTGGTGATCGAGCCGGTCGACGTGCTGGTGAAGTTCATCGCCAGCGGGCGGTTCCGTGGTGGTGCTCGCGGTGAAGTTGGCCACGGGCGCACCCACTGGAGCGGCGGAACGGTGCCGACCACCTCGTTCGAGAAGCCGCTCTGGACGAGCGACCCGTCGTAGGCCGTGACCGCAAAGTAATAGGTCGCGCCGTCGACGAGATCGGGATGGTCGAGGTCGTGACATTGCCGACGTCGCGCTGCGCGGCGAGTACCACGCCGAGGTCCCGTAGTGGACCTTGTAGCCGCGACGCGCGGGTCGTTGACCGGGTCCGACGCCAGGGCCAGGCTGCCGGCCGTGGCGTGCATCGCCGCGAGCATCAGCAGGACGAACAGGAGCAGGTGGCGGGCGGACCGTGGATCGATCGAGGGCTCTCGTGAGCAGCTGCCGCGTACATCGTGCCACCTTGAAAACAACGCCTTGCCGCAAGAACGGCGATGCCAAGAGGCACTTCGTCCATCCTGGCAACCTGGCTGCCATGTCCCCGCAGGGATTTAGGCCGTCGGCTTTGCGTCCACCCTTTCGGGTGGTTTGCCCTGTTCAGTGACCGGAGACTGTGCGCCCGTCGCAACCACCGGTCAGCCGCGGCGCGGCGGCTGCCGGTTTGCTTCAATTTCGGTTGAATACCCTACGGTGCTTGCTCAACAAGAAAGCCACTCGATGACGCACTTGATGCTTTCGGCATCCGACAATCGTTCTCATTTAGGCTATGAAACGTGCGCTAGAAGTTCGCTGCATCGATCTGGACATGCACATTTATACCATTGGCATAACCAGCGTCAAGCCGCGATTGAGTAGCCATGACCCGGTCGAGCGACTGGGCGGTACCGCACATAGGGGGCCCCAAAGTGCTAAATTGGAGCGATGGCAGTCGGCAAACTCGGCCGTGGTGTGGGCAAGGCCGCGTCCTGGTATTGAAGGATCGTGCGACAGCGGCTGACGCGCGCGCCAGAGGCCGCACCACAACCACCTGCTGGATGCCCTGCCGGCCGGCGACTTCACGCGGATCGCGCCGCACCTCGAGCTGATACCGATGGGGCTCGGCGACGTGCTCTACGAGCCCGGCACCAAGCTGCGCCACGTCTATTTCCCGACGACCTCCATCGTGTCGCTGCTGTACGTGATCGAGGACGGCGCCTCGGCCGAGATCGCCATCGTCGGCAACGAGGGCATGCTCGGCATCTCCCTGTTCATGGGCGGCGAGACCACGCCGAGCCGGGCGGTGGTGCAGAGCGCGGGCTACGGATTCCGGCTCAAGGCCCAGCTGCTCAAGAACGAGTTCGGACGCTTCGGCCCGATGATGCACCTGCTCCTGCGCTACACGCAGGCGCTGATCACCCAGATGGCGCAGACCGCGGTGTGCAATCGGCACCACTCGGTCGACCAGCAGCTGTGCCGATGGCTGCTGCTGAGCCTCGATCGGCTGTCGTCGAACGAGCTGTCGATGACGCAGGAACTGATCGCCAACATGCTGGGCGTGCGCCGGGAAGGCGTCACCGAGGCCGCAGGCAAGCTGCAGGATGCCGGGTTGATCCGCTACCAGCGCGGCAAGATCACGGTGCTGGATCGCCCGGGAGTCGAGGCGCGGACCTGCGAGTGCTACCAGGTGGTCAAGGCGGAGTTCGATCGCCTGCTGCCGTACGTAGCTCGGTAGGGAGCCTCTGCCTCACCTCGTCATTCCCGCCCCCCGCTTCCGCGGGGGCAGGGGCGCGGGAATCCAGCGTTGTCGAGCGCCCAGAGACGCTGGGTCCCCGCGTGCGCGGGGACGACGATGGGTGTGGGCATATGTGGTCCGGTCGATTCTGCGGTCGCGCGACGCGTGCGGCTTGTGTGCGCTACCGCGCAGACAGGCCGACCCACGGACCGTACGCTCCTGCCATCGCGGTCGGTGCACCGACTCGCCAGGAGAACATCGGTGTCAACAGTCCAACGTGCCCCTCCGGCCAACCGCCTGCTCGCGGCGCTGCCGGACAGCGACCGGCGGCGCATGCTGGCCGGCTGCGAGACGGTGCATCTGGCGTTCGCCGACGTGCTCTACACGCCCGGCGAGGCGATCGACCACGTCTATTTCCCGACGGGAAGCTTCATCTCGCTGATCATGCCGATCGACGAGTCCGCATCCCTCGAAGTCGGCATGGTCGGAGACGAAGGCATGTTCGGCGTCCCGCTTGCGCTCGACGTGGACATGTCTCCGGTACGCGCGGTGGTGCAAGGGGAGGGACCGTCGTTGCGCATGGACGCGGTGCGTTTCCGTCGCGAGCTCGCCCGCGGCCCGGCCTTGCGACGCGAGATCGACCTCTACGTCTTCGTGCGCATGGCCCAGCTGGCGCAGAACGCGGGCTGCACGCGGTTCCACGTGGTCGAATCGCGGCTGGCGCGCTGGCTGCTGATGACCCAGGATCGCGCACACTCGGACAAGTTCCACGTCACGCAGGAATTCCTGGCCATCATGCTCGGCGTGCGCAGGGTCGGCGTCACCAAGGCGGCGAGCGCGCTGCAGAAGCGCGGGCTGATCGGCTACCGGCGCGGCGACATCACGGTCCTCGACCGGCGCGGGCTCAAGAGCGCCTCGTGCGGGTGCTACAAGGCGGACTGCGACTCGTACGCGCGCGTGTTCGGCTAGCCGCCAATCGCTACCTCGCCCATGGAGCCATCATGACGGCCCGCAAGCCCCCGAAGCAGCTGACCAAGAAACCGCCGTCGTCGCCGAAGGCAAAGAAGGTGGTCAGGCGGCCGCGGAAGCCCCACGGAGAGCCGGACCCGTTCACGCTCCACTAGCGTCAGCGGTAGCCGGCGGCCTGCAGCTCGAACAACTCGGCGTAACGCCCACGCTGCTCCAGCAGCTCGGCGTGCGTTCCCATGGCCTCGACGGCGCCGTCCACGAGGACGACGATGCGGTCGGCCATGCGCACGCTGGAGAAGCGGTGCGAGATCAGCACTACCGTCTTGCCCCGGCTCAACTCCTTGAAGCGCTCGAACACCTCGAACTCCGCGCGCGCGTCGAGCGCGGCCGTGGGCTCGTCGAGGATCAGCAGTTGCGCGTCGCGCATGTAGGCGCGGGCGATCGCGACCTTCTGCCATTCGCCGCCGGAGAGGTCGACGCCGGTCCGGAAGCGCTTGCCGATGACCTGGTCGTAGCCGAGGGGCAGCTTGCCGATGACCTCGTCGGCGAGGCTGCGCTCTGCCGCGGCCACGATGCGCGCGCGATCGTCACGCGCCTCGATGCGGCCGATCGCGATGTTGTCGGCGGCCGTGAAGTGATAGCGCACGAAGTCCTGGAAGATGACGCCCACGTTGGCGCGCAGCGCGAGCGGGTCGTACTCGCGCAGGTCGTGCCCGTCGAGCAGGATGCGGCCCTCGTCGGGGTCGTAGAGGCGTGCCAGCAGCTTGACCACCGTGGTCTTGCCGGCGCCGTTCTCGCCGACCAGCGCAAGGATCTCGCCGGCGCGCAGCTTGAACGTCAAGCCGCGCACCGCCCAGCGCTCGGCGCCGGGATAGCGGAAACCCACGTTGTCGAATTCGAAGCCATCGCGTATCGGGACGGGGAACGGCCGCGGGTTCGGCGGCGGCACGATCTCCGCCCGGATCTCGAAGAACGAGAACAGGTCGTCGAGGTAGAGCGCCTGGCCGGCGAGCTGCGAGAACCCCATGAGGAGGTTCTCGAGCAGGTTGCGCAGGCGCCGGAACGAGCCGGCGAGGAACGTGAGATCGCCGATGGAGAAGTCGCCGTGCAGCGTGCGCCAGACGATGTAGGCGTAGGCGACGTAGTAGGCCACCGTCCCGATCGCCGAGAGCAGGCTGCCCCAGCCCGCGCGGCGCAGCGCGATGCGGCGATTGGCCTCGAAGAAGCTCGTGGCCAGCGTGCGGTAGCGTTCGATCAGGAAGCCGTTCAGGCCGAAGATCTTCACTTCCTTGGCGGTTTCCGCACCCGCACCCACCTGCCGGATGTAGTCGAGCTCGCGGCGCTCCGGCGTGCGGGCGTAGTTGAGCGAATAGCTCTGCGCGTTGAAGTGCGCCTCGCCGATGAACGCCGGGAGGAGGGCAATCGCGAGGAGCACGATCAGCCACGGCGCGAACGCGATCAGGCCGGCGGCGAAGCTGACGATCGTGACGACGTCCTGGGCCTGGCCGAAGAGCTGAGCGATCAGGCTCGAGCGCCCGGCCGCCTGCCGCCGGGCACGCTCCAGCCGGTCCTGCAGCTCGCTGTCCTCGAAGTCCTCGAGGTCGAGCGTGGCGGCGTGCTGCATGAGCCGCAGGCTGGTTTCGTTGCTGAAACGCTCCGACAGCAGGGAGTCGAGCAGCGACACGGCGCGGCCCAGCACGTCGGAGCAGACCGCGAGTCCGAATTCCAGCGCGAGCAACCAGCCGATGCGGTCGAGCAATCCGCTCGCGATCCACTGCTCGAGGTCGTCGGGGGCACCCGGTGCCTGCACCAGCAGCACCACTTCGTCGATGATCAGCTTGCCGACGTAGAGCGTCGCGACCGGCAGCAGCGCGCGCGCCGCGCGGAGCACGGCCTGGCTGAGCGTGAGGGCCGGGCTGGTGCGCCAGACCAGCTTCAGGAACGGCGGGAGGTTGCGCAGCGCGCCGAGGCGTTCTCGCCACGACTGGACTGCCGGCGCCGGCGACGCGTCACCGGGTGAATCCCGCGGGGCTCGGCCACCCATCGAGTAGTTCTTGGGCATCCGTCATTGTGCCGAATCGACGCCGGATGCGTGCAGCGCACCTGCGCGAAGTTCAGTGTCCCCCTCCGCGTAGCTTCATGACCTCGTCATTCCCGAGAAGGGCTTGGCAATCTCGTCGTTCCCGCGAAGGGCTCGGCAATCTCGTCGTTCCCGCGAAAGCGGGAACCCAGTGTCGTGAGTGCGAACGACGCTGGACCCCCGCTTTCGCGGGGGCGACGAATGGCGGGTGGAACGCGTCGCCTACGATCCTGAACCGCTGGCAATTGCCGAAGCCGCGGGACCTGTTGAGCACGAGGCGAAAGAAACGCGTCGGACCTGTTACACCACCGTTCCGAACAACGCTCCGACGCCTGCGGTCAGCGCCATGGCCAGTGCGCCCCAGAACGTGACGCGCACGGCGCCGGTCGTCACCTTCGCACCACCCACCCGCGCGGCCAGCCCGCCGAGCATCGCGAGAAACACCAGCGAAGTGCCAGAAACGACGGGAATCAGGCTCGCCTGCGAGACCGCGGCGACCGCCAGCAGCGGCAGCGCCGCACCGACCGCGAAGCTGCCCGCCGAAGTGAGCGCCGCCTGGATCGGGCGCGCACTGAAGGCTTCGGAGATGCCGAGCTCGTCGCGTGCGTGGGCACCCAGGGCGTCGTGGGCCATCAGTTGCTCGGCGACCTGTGTCGCGAGTTCGGGATCGAGCCCGCGTCCGACGTAGATCGCCGCCAGCTCCCGATGCTCACCGTGGTGGTCCGCTTCGAGCTCCCTCCGTTCGAGGTTGAGCGCCGCCTGTTCCGAATCGGCCTGCGAGCGGACCGAGACGTACTCGCCCGCCGCCATCGACATCGCGCCGGCCACGAGCCCGGCCAGGCCCGCCACCATGACGCTGCTGTGCGTCGCATTCGCAGCCGCGACGCCGAGCACCAGGCTCGCCGTCGAGACGATGCCGTCGTTGGCTCCCAATACGGCTGCGCGCAACCAACCGATGCGGTCGGTGCGGTGGCGTTCACTGTGGCGCGCGGTCATCGTCGGGGGGCTCTCCAATCGTGGACCACGGAGCGCGATTGGATGCCCTGCAGCCGTTGGTGAGGAGTTTACTCTGCGGCGATGCGCGGCGCGCCAGGACCAGGTGCTAGGAATCCGATGCCCGGCTCCAGGAAAGCATCGAGCCCAGCAGGAATCCCGCGAAGGTACCGATGGCCACGACCTGCCACGGATTGGCCCGGACGTAGTCGCCGGTCGCTCGTCCCGCGGCTCGCGCCTTAGCTGCCGCCATGTCCTGCAGTTCGGCGACGTGCGCCTTGGCAGCTCTCAGCGAATCCTCCGCCTTCACCCGCACCTGCGCAGCGTGTTGCCCGGTCTGATTGCCCGCAGACTTCATCAGGTGCTCCATGTCGGCCGCAAGCATCCTGAAGTCGGCCATCAGCCTGTCGGTGGTGACCCGATCGCTGTCTTCCGTCACCGGTACCACGTCACTTGCTTTCATACGCATCGACCCTCACGTGTTGTTGTCGTTCGGCTCACCTCGCGTCGACCGTGCGCAGGAGGCGTGCCGCGCATGGCGAACGCGCTTCCCGCGCAGAATTGCAGGCCGAGATCACAAGGGCTTCGTTGCGTCCTTCACGTCTTCCTTGACATCGCCGAACTTCGCCTGGACCTTGCCCAGATTCTTCTGCAGCTTTCCCTTGGCTTCCATGCTCTCGTTGCCGACGAGCTTGCCAGCGACTTCCTTGATCGTGCCCTTCGCTTCCTTGACACGGCCTTCGACCTGGTCCTTGTTGATGCCCATGAGTTGCTCCTGCTGGTGTACGCCGGTAAGCGGCCGGCTCGCATTCTTCCAATGTGCAGCGCTATTCCAACGCTCAATGTGCGCCAGCCCGGCGGCCGTGTCTGTGCGCTGTCGCACAGTCGACCTGCGCGTTCTCGTCGCGCCGTGTCGCGACGCATGCAGGATGGCGTTGTGTGCGCCAGCGAACAGACATTGATCATGACGGTCGATATCGTTGGCCTGTAACGCCCTGCGATGGCCGATGCAGGCATCGATGGCCGGGCAGGGATGGCATCCAACGACAAAGGAGCGAGTCATGAGTCTGGGCACCATTCTGCTGATCGTCGTGATCCTGATGCTCATCGGCGTCCTGCCGGTGTGGCCGCATGCCCGGAGTTGGGGCTACGCCCCCAGTGGAGTCGCCGGTGCCGTACTGGTGATCCTGATCGTCCTGTTCCTGATGGGACGGCTCTAGCCGCGAGCAGCGGCCCCCGCACACGACAAGAGGATTGAACATGACCAACATCACTCGCAGACTGACGACGCTCGTCGCCATTGCGTTCATGGCAATGGCGCTGGGATGTGCCTCGACGGCGAAGACGGAAGGCACCGGCGAATACATCGACGATACGGTCGTGACGACCAAGGTCAAGGCGGCGATCTTCAATGAACCGACGCTGAAGTCCGCGGAAATCAATGTGGAGACGTTCAAGGGCGTGGTCCAGTTGAGCGGATTCGTGAATTCCCGCGAGGACATCAACAAGGCGGTTGCCGTGGCACGCCAGATCCCCGGAGTCACGTCGGTCAAGAACGACATGCGTTTGAAGTAGGAAAATGCAACCAAGAGGAGCGGGGCGAGTCGCGCTCCGCTCCGCCATCGTTGAATGCCACGTCACGCGACACCCGAGTTCGCCCCCGCAGTCGGCGATTGCGGCGACTCCCGCCGGACCCAGAGGAGAACGTCATGACGCGTATCGGCAGGATGGTAGGCACCCTTGGCTGTCATTGTCCTCGCGGTAGGGATGTCTTCCTGCCAGAAGGAGGAAGGTCCGGTGGAACGTGCCGGCAAGGCGATCGACAAGACCGTCGAGAGCGCAGGGCAGCAACTGGAGAAGGCGGGGCAGGGTATCCAGGATGCGGCGAAGGACGCCACGAAGTAGGACTCGCGTAGTGAATGATCGACGATATCCGACGCGAGTCTTGCGTCGGTGCGGATGACGAGCGCAGGAGAGAGGCCCCATGGCCACGCGTCGCACCACGATGAGAAGCCGATCCGGCACCAAGCTCTACGCCGTCCGTGACGAGAGCGGGCAGTTCAAGGACATCCAGACTTACAAGCGTGCCCACGCTGCCGACTTGCGCCACAAGTCGAAGGCCGAGAAGGAATCCGCGCAGGGACCGATGGAGAGGACGGTCAGGAAGGCGGCGAAGGATGCCGTCAAGTCCGTCAGGAACTCGATGCGCGGTGCGGTAGCCGCAGTGGAGCGGGTAGCGAGAAGAGCGGTGAAGCAGGTGGCGGGTCCGCAGCCGGCACGGAAGGCCACGGGGCGGGGCGCCACTGGGAAAATGGCCGGCAACCTGGTGGCGAAGCAGACCGCCCGGAAGGCGGCCACGAAGAAGACAGCCCCGAAGCGGACGGCGAAAAAGACGGTCAGGAAGGCAGCGAAGAAGACCACGAAGACGAAGTAGCGCCGGAGTCCGCGCGGCCGGTCTGGTTGTCCACTCGCACGGCGTCTGGCACCTGTTCGTGCTCGCCGGCAGCGCGTGCCACTACGTACGCGATCCTGCGCTACGTGCTGTGATCGCCTCGACCGGCGGATACCTCGTCGGTCCACACCTTGAAGCTCGTCAGCGTCGCGGGACCGAACGTGGTGCTGATCGCGACATCGCTAGCGTCGCGGCCGCGTGCAATGAGCACCCTCCCGATGCGAGGCGTGTTGTTGCGGGCATCGAACGTGTGCCAATGGCCATCGAGGAACGCCTCGAACCACGCCGAAAAGTCCATCGGGCCGTGGGGCGGCGGTACGCCGATGTCGCCGAGGTAACCGGTGCAATAGCGCGCAGGAATGTTCATGCACCGGCAGAAGGCCACGGCGAGGTGCGCATAGTCGCGACAGACGCCGGTCTTGTCGTAGAACGCCTCGAATGCCGACCGCGTATTGCGTGCGTGCTCGTAGCCGAAGGTGATGTGCCGATGGACATGGTCGCAGATCGCCTGAACACGGCCCCATCCGTCGGGCGTCTGGCCGAAGAGCTTCCATGCCGTTTCCGAAAGTCGATCCGTCTCGCAATACCGGCTGCCGAGCAGGAACAGCAGCGTCTCGTCGGGCAGGTCCTGGACAGGGACCCGTCGCGCCTGTGGGGCGATCACGTCCGGCGCTCCGCTGTCGTTGACGATCGCATTTGCGGAGAATCGCGTGCGACCTTGCCGCGCAACGAGGCGTGAACACCAGTTGCCGAAACTGTCCCGATACCCGGTAATCGGGACCGGCGGTTCGACGATGAGGTCGTCGCGCCCGACCAGATCCGACACCCGCGAGTAGTGCACCCCCACGGTGAATATCATCGGGGTCGGTTGCGGGCAGTCGTAGATGATTTCAAAGCCGACACGCAATTGCATCATGGCTCTCCGGGACCGTACTTGGCTTTGCCCGCACGGGCGGCTGCCGCGCGCAGCGAATCGATCAGCACGCGGCGCAGCCTCGGCCAGCGTCGCCCTGCGGCAAGGACGATGCCCTGATTGATTTCCAGCTCGATTCCGACATAGGCGCCAGGCGGAAAGTTCATGCGTAGGTACCTGGTCAGCCCATCGCCTTTGCCAGCATACGGGTAGTTGCGCCGCACGCGGAGTTGCGGAGCCATTTCGGCGAGCGCAGCCTTCCAGCGAGCGCACAGTTCGACCTCCGCGTGCCGACCGGGGTCATAGAGCAATCCAACGTCGGCACCTCGCACCCTGCCGTCCAGTTCGGGAGTGAAGCTGTGCGACGCAACGTGGATCACGCGCCGGCCCCTTGACACCGATCGACCGACGAGGCGCTCGACTTCCGCGCGATAGGGCAGGTAATGCCTTGCGACGATCTCCGCGCGTAGCGTCCGCGACGCTCCGCGGGTTGCCGTCGACAAGCACTGCGGGTGACCGATCGAGCGATTGAGGTCGACGACGAGACGGCTGACGGTCGAAGCCACCAACGGCGCGCCGAAAGCCCTGGCAAGGTCCCTCGCCATCACCAGCGCACCGGGATCGTACCCACGATGGGAGTCGAGCAGCGCCTCGCTCCCCCGGAACAGCGGTCGATAGCGCGTGGGTATGCGGTTGCCTCCATGCTCGCAGGTGATGAGGAAGCAGTCGGTCGACAAGGTCCGTCACCACTGCAAGTCGGGCAGGTGGCGGAAGACCCGCCGCGTCCCTTCGCTCCACTCGGTGCTGAGCGCGGCGAAGTAGGCGTCCCCCTCCTCGAAGCGGCGTCGCCGCCGCACCTCGAGGGTGTCTCGTTCGTAGCAGATCAGGTCGATCGGCATGCCCACCGACAAGTTGCTGCGCATGGTCGAATCGAACGACACCAGTACGCACTTGGCGGCGTCCGCGAGCGGCGTGAACCGTGTGATCACGCGGTCGATGATCGGCTTGCCGTACTTGGTCTCTCCCGTTTGAAAGAAGGGCGTGTCGGCGCCGGCCTCGATGAAGTTGCCCTCGGCGTAGATGCGGAACAGCCGCATCGGGTCGCCGCGGATCTGCCCCCCGAGGATGAACGACGCATTGAAGTGGACGTCGTTCCGCTCCAGGTACTCCCCGTCGCGCTTCTCGATGTCGCGCATCGCATCCGCCACCAGCATCGCGACGTCGAACATCGTGCGCGCGTTCCACAGGTTGGAGACCGCGTCGCCGGCATCGCACCGCTGGTTCAGGACGCCGATCACCGCCTGGGTGCCGGCAAGGTTCCCGGAGCTCAGCAGAACGAGGACGCGATCGCCGGGGCGCTCGAATACCGTCATCTTGCAGAACTTGGCGAAGTTGTCGACGCCGGCGTGGGTACGGGAGTCCGAGGCGAACACCATTCCCTTGTCCAGCATCACGCCTATGCAGTAGGTCATGACCTGTGCTCTTGTTCAGTATCGCGGAGCGAGTGCATCGAGTGCGGGTGCACGGCCGGCGCCGCGAGTGCGGCAGATGGGATCGCTGATGCCGCGCCGCTGTGGGAGCCGAACGCGTACGCGTAGGCGCGCGTGAACTCGGCGCCGAGGAGAAAGAGCTGGGCGGAGTAGTAGACCCAGACCAGCACCACGACCAGCGACGCCGCCGCCCCGAAGCCCGACGTGATCCCGCTCCTTACGATGTACACACCGAGCACGAACTTGCCGGCGGTGAACAGCAGGGACGTGACCGCCGCGCCGATCCACACATCTCTCCAATCGACGCGCACGCGCGGCATGACCTTGTAGATCGTCGCGAAGACGACGGTGACGAGCAGGAAGCTGAAGCCAAGCTCGACGATGCTCGCCACTGTACCCCAGTATTCGAGCACCGGGTCCCACCGATCGCGCAGCGCGGTCAGTACGGCGCTCGCCAACAGGGAGATCACCAACAGGGACCCGATGCCGATGATCATGGCGACCGACAGCAAACGCGAGCGGATCAATGCCCGGACGCCGGATTGCCCGGTTCCGGCCGGGGTCCGCCAGATGCGATCGAGAGCATCCTGCAACTCGCCGAGCACGGACGTCGCGCCAAACAGCAGCAGGGCGGCGGCGAAGATCGTGGCCGTTACGCTCTCGCCCGGTCCGCGCACGCTTTCGAGCATACCCCGCACCGCGAGCGCGCCCGGCGCACCTACCAGGTCATGGAGCCTCCCGAAGATCTCTCCGCGTGCGGCTTCGTCGCCGAAGAACAGTCCGGCCATCGATATCACGATCAGCAGCAGCGGTGCGATCGAGAACATCGTGTAGTAGGCGAGTGCCGCGCCCATGCTCTGCGCGTAGTCGTCGACCCACCCCGATGCGGCGGTCCTCACCAAACCCCAAAAGTCCTTGGCACTCATCCGGGAGTCCGACGTCGGCCTGCCGCGCTCCACGTTCCGACGGTGCCGGGCCGGCAGGCACATTCATCGATCAGGCTAGAGTATTGGTGGCACGGGCGCCCGGGTCAACCGTGGACTTGCGTGCGGTACCGAACAGACAATGGCGCCAGCGCGGCGGAACATCTGGTGGGACGTGTGGGTGAGTTGTTCCCGCATGCAAGTCGTATGATCGGTACTGCCAAAGGAGCGCTCGTGAACCGTATCGTCTACATTGTCGGAGCCGTCGTCATCATCATCGCTCTCCTGTCGTTCTTCGGATTGCGTTAGAGCAGCTGACCTCTCCGGCGGATTGCGCGGTCATCCGTCGCCGCCGGGGATGGTTTGTGCGTCTCGCACCTTCGCGGGAGGCAGTATGAATCGCGCGTTCCGGTTCCTGGCGTTGGCACTCCTTGGCTGCGCGTCCGCTCTTCCCAGTCAAGCAACGGCGGGCGCGCCAGCGGGTCCGCTCTATGTTTGCGTGACCGAAACCGGGGGCGTGCGCCGGGAAGCGCCCATCGAGTTCTCCCCGAACGTCCGTGCGCTTTGCGCGAAGCACCCGGAAATGGGGCCGTGCCAATACGAGCGCAACGTCTGCCGGAACAGCGGTGGACGCGTCTACGCCGCCGGCGGGGTCGAAGTGACGCTGCAGATGGAGGCGGAGTACGACCGGAAGGTCATGCGCGTCCGCATCAAGTAGATCCGAGTATCCGTATTCGGCCTCTGCAGCGAATGCCGGCCGTACGCTACGCTCGCAGGACCTGCAACTCGACCACGACCTGGTGCGTGGCGTGGTCGTCGATGAGGTGCACTGCACGATCGGACTGCGTGACGCCATCTACCGTCACTGTGGTCGGGCGCATTGCTTCGCCGGCGGCGGCGAGCGTCTGCCGGACGGTAATTTCGTACGGGGTTTCGCGGTACCGATAGCGCATCGTGAACGCCGTCCAGTCCGCGGGCAGGCACGGGGCAAAGCGGAGGCCGTTGCCTTCGAGCGTCACCCCGAGCAGCGATTCGACGATGAGCCGGTACATCCAGCCGGCAGAACCCGTGTACCAGCTCCATCCGCCGCGCCCGGTGTGCGGCGCCAACGCGTAGACGTCGGCCGCGACCACGTACGGTTCCGCCTTGTACGTCGCCACGTCGTCCGGCGTTCGTGCGTGGTTCACCGGGTTGATCATCGAGGCGAGTTCCCAGGCACGATCGCGATCGCCCAACGCGGCGAAGGCCATCGCCGCCCAGATCGCACCGTGGGTGTACTGGCCGCCGTTCTCCCGCACGCCGGGGACGTAGCCACGGATGTAGCCGGGGTCGAGCGCCGACGTGTCGAAGGGCGGGTCCAGCAGCTGGATCAGCGCGTGGTCGCGGCGCACGAGGTGCTCGTCGACCGCGTTCATTGCCGTCTGCGAGCGACTGCCATCGCCCACACCGGAGAGCACCGACCAGCTCTGCGAGACGGAGTCGATGCGGCACTCGACGTTGCTCGCCGATCCGAGAGGCGAGCCGTCGTCGAAGTAGGCGCGTCGGTACCACTGGCCGTCCCAGGCGTGCTGCTCGAGGTTCCGGCGCAGCGTGGCCCGCTCCGTCTCGCATCGCTCGGCGAACGGCGCGTCGTCTCTGAGCGTCGCCACCTCGGCGAACTGCGCCAGCACGGTGCAGAGGAAGAAGCCCAGCCAGACGCTTTCGCCCTCGCCCTTGATTCCCACCAGGTTCATGCCGTCGTTCCAGTCGCCGGAACCCATCAGCGGCAGGCCGTGGGCACCGAACTGCAGACCGTGAAGGATGGCCCGCATGCAGTGTTCGTAAAGGGTCGCCGACTCGACCGACCGACCGGGCAGGTCGTAGTAGGAGTCGTCACCCGCGTTCACGGGACGACCCTCGAGGAACGGTACGGACTCCTCGAGCACCCCGCGGTCACCGGTCGCCATCACATAGCGCGCCGTCGCCAGCGGCAGCCAGAGATAGTCGTCCGAGCAGCGGGTGCGCACGCCCCGGCCCGAGGGCGGGTGCCACCAGTGCTGGACGTCGCCTTCCACGAACTGACGACCCGCGCAACGCAGCAGATGCTCGCGCAACAGTCCCGGTTGGGAGTGAACGAGCGCCATCGCGTCCTGCAGCTGGTCGCGGAAGCCGAACGCACCACCTGACTGGTAATAGCCGCTGCGCGCCCACAGGCGACACGCGACCGTCTGGTACAGCAGCCAACCGTTGGCCAGTACGTTGAGCGACGCGTCCGGCGTTTCCACCTGCACGGCACCGAGCGTGCGCCGCCAGTGCGCGTGCACCGCGTCCAGCGCACGATGGGCTGCGGCGGGTCCGCGGAAGCGTTGCACGAGGCTGGCGACATCGGCGGCACCTCGACCGACGCCGAGCCTGAAGACGATCTCGCGCTCCTGATCCTCCGCCAATTCGAAGGTGACCTGGATGGCGCCACACGGATCGAGCGCCGCCCCCATCTTGCCGGAGAGGCGCGCCCGCGCCATGGCCGCCGGATTGACGAGGGCACCATTGCGTCCCAGGAACTCGGCGCGGTCACCCGTGAAGCTGCGGGTCGGCTCGTCCACGTCGAGGAACGCAATGCGGTCGGGGAACTCCGTGTTGTAGGCATTGCGGGCCACCAAGGCGCCGCTCTTGGGCTCGAGTTCGGTGATCACGTGCATCGCCGTCTTCGGCCGCAGGTCGCCGAGCACCCACTCGACGTAGCCGGTGGCCGAGAGCCGTCGCGACCGGCCCGACGCGTTGCGCACCTTCAGCACCGAGAATTTCACCGATGCATCGGTGGCCACGTACACCCAGAGTTCCGAGCGGATGCCGTTCTCGTCGTGCTCGAAGACGCTGTAGCCGAAGCCGTGACGGGTGACATAGGCCCCGGCACCGCGGCGCGGCAGCGGTGCCGGCGACCAGAAGTGCCCGGACTCCTCGTCGCGCAGGAACAGGGCCTCCCCGCTCGCGTCGCTCACGGGGTCGTTGTGCCACGGCGTCAGTCGGAACTCGTGGGCGTTCTCGCCCCACGTGTACGCGAGGCCGCTTTCGGATATCACGGTGCCGAAGTGCGGGTTCGCGAGCACGTTGGACCAGGGGGCCGGCGTCGCCTGGCCGGCGACGGTGGTGATGACGTACTCCCGGCCATCGCGCGTGAATCCGCCGAGCCCGTTGAACAGGATCAGTTCGCGCGCGGGGGGTGCCGCCGGTGGGGCGTCGCCCTGGTGGGTCCGGGTCGGCACGAGGCGCGGCACCCGCACCTCGACCGGGGCGCGACGGGTGAGCTGCTCGACGAGGCTGCCGCGGCGGTCGCTGATGATGGCGCGGGCGACCGACTGCAGCAGGATGCGGTCGTCGTCCGCGATCTGTTCGGTGCGCCGCACGAAGATCCCGCCCGGGCGATCGATGACGTGCGCTTCGATGCCGGCGGCGATCAGTCCCATGATCTGATCCTGCAGGACCTGGCGGTATCCGCCGCGATCCTCGTTCCAGATCACGAGGTCGACGGCCAGTCCCTTGAGGCGCCAGTAGGCATGCGCCTGCACGAGGCGGCGCACGAGGTCGATGTTGGCCGAGTCCTCGATCTGCAGCAGGACGATCGGATGGTCGCCCGAGATCGCGTAGCTCCACAGCCCGGATTGGCCGCGCCGGTTCCTGAGCAGCACCGCGGCCTCCGCGCGGAGCGACGCATTGGCGTAGATGACGGCGCTGGCAAGGCGGCCGTAGAGCTGCGCGTCGGACTCCGTGGCATTGATCTGGCGCAGCGTCACCCAGCCGTGGGTCCAGGCGAGGTCGAAGACGCGGCCCGCGAGATGCCGATCCTGGTACTTCTCGACCAGTCCCAGCGCGGCATCGCGCGTGTCGGCCATGCCGGACACGATGTCGATCGTCGCGGTCTGCTCGGGATCGAGCGTCACGCGGTGCCGTATCGCGACGATCGGGTCGAGCACCGACCCTGCGCTGCCCGACAGCCGTCCCGCTTCGGTCATCGCCTGCGGCGCGGCGACGGTGCGCCCGCGGCCGATGAACTGCATCCGGTCGGTCTCGTACGAGACGTCGCCGGCATCGACCCCGTGGACGGCCATCAGGTGCAACATCCAGGGCGGTTGCTCGTCCGCGGAGCGGGGCCGCCGCGTGCACAGGATCGCCTGGCGCTGCGCGACGATCTCGGTCTGCACGAACAGATTGGAGAACGCCGGGTGCAGCGCGTCCGCGGCGGGCGGCGCCAGCGCGACCTCGGCGTAGCTGGTCACGTCGATGGTCCGCCGCGTGCGCGAGCGGTTGGTGACGTGCAGCCGCCGCAGCTCGATGTCGTCTTCCGGCGAGACGACGATCTCGGTGTGGGACTCGAAGTCGCCGTCGCGTCGCCGGAACTCCGCGCGCGACTCGGTGAAGATCGCCTCGTAGTGCTGCGGGCGCTTGCCCGTCGGGTGATGCGCGGTCGACCAGAAGTCGCCGCTCGCCACGTCGCGGATGTAGCAGAACGTGCCCCATGGGTCGCAGGTGGCGTCTTCGCGCCAGCGCGTGACGGCGAGATCCTTCCAGCGCGAGCTGCCGCCGCCCGCATTCGTGACCATGACGTGGTAGCGGCCGTTCGACAACAGCTGCACTTCGGGTATCGGCGTGTGCGGCGTGCCGATCACGCGCACGGGCGCCTCCGGACCGCTGGAGACGCCGTGCATCGCCGACAGCTCGGCCGGGTGCGCGTAGAACGCGGCGATCTTCGGAATGCGTTCCTGGAGCAGCAGCAGCGTGGCCTTGAACAGCGGTTCCGACGCGAAGCGCCGCTGCATCGGACGGCCGAGCAGCAGGTGCGACAGCGAGAGCAGGACCATGCCCTGGTGGTGCGCCATGAACGAGTACACGATGGCGCTGGTCTGTCCGCGCGGCACGCGGGCGGCGGTGTAGTCGACCGCCTCGTAGAAGCCGTATCGCCCCGCGAGCCCGTCCGCCGCGAGGCGCTGCAGGTTGAGGCACGAGGCCTCGGGCTCCACCATCAGCGCCAGCGCCGACGCGTAGGGTGCGACGACGAGATCCTCGGCGAGCCCCCGCTTCAAGCCCAGGCCGGGCACGCCGAAGGCGCGGTACTGGTAGTTGAGGCTCGCGTCGACCGAGTTGTAGCCGCTCTCCGAGATTCCCCACGGCACGCCGCGCTGCTTCCCGTACGCGATCTGCCGCGCGACCGTCGCGCGATAGGTCTGCTCGAGCAGCGTGTTGTCGTACGCAGGCATCACCAGCAGCGGCATCAGGTACTCGAACATCGAGCCGCTCCAGGACAGGAGCACCGACTGGCCTCCCGCGGTGGTGAGCAGGCGTCCGAGCGCGAACCAGTTGTCCTGCGGCAGGCGACCCTGTGCAATCGCGACGAAGCTGGCGAGCCGCGCCTCCGAGGCCAGCAGATCGTAATAGCTCTGATCCCGCCGGCGCTCGTCGACGTTGTAACCGATCGCCAGCAGGTGACGCGAGCCGTCGTACAGGAAGTCGTAGTCCATGTCGGCCAGCGCTTCGCACTGCGACGCCAAGCCCTCGATCTCCAGCATTCGCTCGCGGGCGCGACGGCTCGACTTGGCGATGGCGCGGCTCCAGTCGTCGAGCCGCGCGTGGTCGTCAGGGGTTGCGTCGGCGCGACGTCGGCGCTCGATGGCCGGCAGCAGCTCGTCCTCGAGCATCGCAAGCTCGCGCAGTGTCGGAATCGCGCCGCTGTGCTTCAGGTCGCCGAGGCTACCCGGCGCGGCCACCAGTGCGCTCCAAGGTGCGAGGAACGCCAGTTCGTCGTGCAAGCTCCGACACTGGCGGACGAGGGCGTCCGCCCAGAACGTCGCGTCGGCCGCAGCCGCGGGCGTGCGCGGTGAGTCGGACTCGGAGGCGGCACGCAAGTGTGCGGCCACCTCGGTGACGCTCGCGTCGATCCGCTCGAGCCATTGCCGCGCCGCCGCCAGCGTCGTGGGGCGGGAGTCGTAGGCGGTCTCGAGTTCCCTTTGCAGCCGGACGAGCGGCGCCGGCGCCGGCGCGGCGACTGCGTCGGCGAGCGTGCGCAGCGTGTCGCTCAGCCCTTCGAACCACTGCGGCCCCACGATCCTGTCGTCGGGCAGCGCGAGCAGTCCCGCGCGCAGCGTCATCAGGTGCCCGGCGAGGTTGCCGCTGTCGACGGCGGAGACGTAGAGCGGCGGCAGCGGCTGCAGGGACCGCGTGTCGTACCAGTTGTAGAAGTGTCCCTGGTGGCGTTCCATCGTCACCATCGTGCCCAGCGTATTCGCGGTACGCCTGACGAGTTGCCCGGCCGGGACGAAACCGAAGTCGTAGGCCGCGAGATTGGCCAGCAACGCCATGCCCATGTTCGTCGGCGACGTCCGGTGCGCAATGCTGACCACCGGACGTTCCTGGCAGTTGTCCGGCGGCAGCCAGTGGTCGTCCGGGCCGACGAAGGTCTCGAAGAACGCCCAGGTCCTGCGCGCGACCTTGCGCAGGAAGATCGCCTGCTCCAGCGTCAGGTGCACTTCGCCGCGCTCGAGCGGACGACTGATCCACCACGCGATGCCGGGCGAGACGAACCACAACACGAGTATCGGTGCGGCCACCGCCAATGCGCCCGGGGCGGATGCGGCGAGCGCGAGCGTGGTGGCCATGGCGATGACCGGGGCGATCCACATCGACCTGACCGACGCTGCGAGTCCGGTCTGCCCGCGGGCGTCGCCGCGGCGAGCGGATTCGTCGGCGGCCGACGGGTTCCATTCCAGCAGCCGGCGATGCGAGACGAGCATCCGCCACGCCGTGCGCGCGATCGCATCGAGGTGGACCGTCGCCTCGTAGGGCAGGAAGGCCAATGCCGCCGCGGTGTGGCTGAGGTGCCGGCCGGCGATGCCTGCGGTCGTGGCGAGGTGCTGGCGCAGCAGCACCTCGTCCGGCTTGCGCAACAGATCCAGGACGATGGCGCATGCCGGTGGGAGCACGAGGATGCCGATCACCACCAGCGTCCACAGCCACGCCGCGGGAAGCACGGTCCAGCCGAGCAGCAGGAGTGCCGTCAGGGCGGCCGGGACGAGGCTGCGCCGCAGGTTGTCGAGCAGCTTCCACTGCGACAGTGCGGACAGCGGATTCTTCAACCGGCGGTTGCCGGGTCCGGGAACGCGCGACAGCAGCCACCCCGCCAGCTGCCAGTCGCCGCGTATCCAGCGGTGCCGGCGGCTGATGTCCGCCGCATAGGTCGACGGATATTCCTCGTACAGCTGCACGTCGCTCAACAGCCCGGATCGCGCGTAGCAGCCTTCCAGCAGATCGTGGCTCAGGATCCGGTTCTCGGGAAAGCGACCGCCCAGGGCCCGTTCGAACGCGTCGACGTCGTAGATGCCCTTGCCGATGAACGAGCCCTCGCCGAACACATCCTGGTAGACGTCCGAAACGGCGCGCGTATAGGGGTCGATGCCCGGATCCCCTGCGTGCATGCGCGCGAACCACGAGCGGTTCGCGCCCGGCAGGCTGACGCTCACGCGCGGCTGCAGTATCCCGTAGCCTTCGGTGACGACCTCGGTCCCCGACTGCGCATCTGCGCCGTCGAAGCGCGGGCGGTTCAGCGGGTGCGCCATCACGCCGACGAACTGCCGTGCCGCATCGCGCGGCAACTGCGTGTCGGTGTCGAGCGTGATCACGTACTTCACGTTCGACAGCGGCGCGGTGTCGCCGACGACGAGCGAGAAGGCGTCCGTGCCGCCGCCGCGCAGCAGCGCGTTCAGGTCCGCGAGCTTGCCGCGCTTGCGCTCGTAGCCCATCCAGACCCGCTCCTCCGCGTTCCAGCGTCGGGGACGGTGAAAGAGAAAGAAGGTGTCGCCGGTCTTCCGGTTCCCGGCGGCATATGCCGCCCGTGCGTACTTCGCGTTGAGGCCGTCGATTCCTTGCCGCGCGAGCTGGAGCAGGGACTCGTCCTCGGGCCGCGTCTCTGTCGACGCATCCGTGAAGTCGGTGAGCAGGCCGAAGTGCAGGTTGTCGTCCCGGTTGGCGAGGAAGCGGACCTCGAGCGCCTCGACCAGGCCCTCGACGGTCTCCGCGCTGGTCAGCATCGTCGGGACGACCACCAGCGTCCGCGACTGCGAAGGCAGCCCCCGCGAAAAGTCCATGCGCGGCAGCGGGCGCGGCGTCACGAGCAACGTCGCGATCCAGTTGACCATGTCCAGCCCGAGCTGGCTGGTTGCCAGCGGCAGGAGCACGGCCAGCGTCCACAGCACGACCTCCGCGGCGCCGTCGCCGCGTGCCGTCACCGTGAGGGCGGCAGTGATGGTGCCCGCGATCGCCGCCATCGCGCCGAGGTACAGCAGCAGCGGGACACGCCGGGCGACCCTGCGCAGGACTTCGGCGGGGGGAAGCCGCGCGTCGGCCGCCTGCTCCAGCCGGAGCCGCCCCTTGTCGATCAGATAGAAACCGACGTGGGCGGCGCGATCGTCGTCCCCGTCCTTGCCGGCGGCTCCGGCGGCACCCTCGTGCGCCAGCTGGATCGCCTTGCGCGCGACATCGCTCTCGGAGAGCGGGCTGTTCTTGGCGATCTCCTCGATCACGTGCCGATAGCGGTCGCGGGTCGCGAAGTCCATCAAGCCGTAGAGTCCGCCCGGATCTTCGCGCAGCTTCTTCTCGACGACGCTCATCGTCTCGACGAACTCGCGCCAGTCCATCGAACCCAGGAAGCGCAGGCTGCCGATCGTGTTGCTGATCGAGACCTGGTCGCCCGCCTGTTCCTGCGCTTCCGCCTGCACCAGCTGCTCGATGGTCTGGCCCGACTCCGCCAGTCGCTGCTCGATCCACGTGAGCGGCAGGGCGAGCGCCGCGCTGTGCCCCTGCAGCAGGCGTGCCAGCTCGGCGACGAACGCGCTCACCATCGGCGGGTTCGAGCGCGCCATGTCCGCGATCACCAGAATGAGGCTCTTCGGATCGTGCTCGGCGACGTCCAGCATCTGGTCGGCCCAGATGCCGGCGCGGCTCCGGTCCATCGTCCCGCTCGCGATCCGTGTGCCGACGCGGCGCAGGTTCTCGATCAGCGCCAGCCGCAGCATGATGGGAATGGCCCACAGCTCGCCGAGTGCCAGCGGCGACACCGTCTGGTAGGCCGCCACGAAGCGGGACAGCCCCTCGGCATCGACCCGGCCGTCGCCGTGGGAGATCGCCTCGAACGCGAGGTCGTAGACCCGCGGCAGGCCGGCGGACGGGCCGTTCGCCAGCCTCGGCAGTTCGCGGCTGTACCCCTTGGGCAAGTGTCGCCGGGCGGTGCGAATCTGCTCCTCGACGAGATAGAAGTTGTCGAGCAGCCACTCGGCCGCGGGCGTGATGCGGCGGTTCGCCGTCACCGCCGCGGTCAGGAGATCGCAGACTTCGACCAGGACGCCGTCGTTTTCCGATAGCCGCGCCAGCAGCCGGTCCGCGTGGTCGGGTGACAGGCGGTGCGCGAGCGCGAGGTTCCTGCCGTGCTGCTCCATCTGATCGGCGCTGAACAGCTCCGACCGCAGCGGCGGCTCCTCGCCGACGTACTTCGTGTACGAATCCGCGCGGCCGAAACGCGCCGTGATGGCGAGCAATCGGTCGAAAAGCGTTTGCTCGCTCGAGTTCAATTCACCAATCCTCGTTGCCGGTAGCTGCGGCGAGGCAGCGCGTGTCAACCCCGCTCGCCGCCAAACGTTTGGAGTCTGCACGTCTTCGTGGCGGACTTCTGTTCGGTGGCGCACCAACGGGTCCGTGGTTTTCCCCGCAACCCGCGCAGGTTGCGTGCGCTATCGAACAGACGGCGGCCAGGCGTTTGCATACGCTCCACGCTTGGTTATGCCGAATCGTAAGGAATCGACATGAAATTGCAAACTCGCGGCCTTCGGGTCCTTGCCATCCTGGCCAGTGTCGCAGCCCTTGGCTTCAGCACCTTCGCGCTGGCCGATCCCCCGTCGCGGGTCGCACGCCTGGGCTATGCGACCGGCACGGTGAGTTTCTCTCCCGGTGGCGAAAGCGATTGGGTGCGGGCCACGATCAATCGGCCACTGGGCACCGGCGACCGCCTGTGGGCGGAGGAGGGTGGCCGCGCCGAAATCCAGGTCGGCGGGGCGATGATCCGCATGAATGCCGGCACGGGCGTATCGGTGATCAATCTCGACGATCGCATCGCCCAGCTGCAGTTGACGCAGGGCGTCCTCAACGTACGCGTGCGTCGACTCGGTGCCGACCAGCTGTTCGAGATCGCCACGCCGAATCTCGCGTTCACCATCCGGCAACCCGGCGAGTACCGGATCGAGGTGGATCCGGACGGCGGCGCGACGACGATCTACGTCCGCCAGGGCCGCGGCGAGGTGTACGGGGAAGGCGCGTCCTACGTGATCGATTCACGGCAACCGTATCGCTTCACGGGGACGGACTTGAGCGACTACCGCTACGTCGACCCGCTGCGTGCCGACGAATTCGATCGCTGGTCGGGTGAGCGGGACCGCCGCTACGACACGTCGGCCTCGGCTCGGTATGTGTCGCAGGACGTGATCGGCTACCAGGATCTCGATGCCAACGGCACCTGGCGCGCCGACGCGGCCTACGGCAACGTCTGGTTCCCGAATCGGGTGGCGACCGGCTGGGCGCCGTACCGCGACGGGCATTGGGCGTGGGTGGATCCGTGGGGCTGGACCTGGATCGACGATGCGCCCTGGGGCTTCGCCGTTTCCCACTACGGCCGCTGGACGAGCATTCGCGGCGCGTGGGGTTGGGTCCCCGGCCCCGTGCGGACCCGCGCCTACTACGCGCCGGCGCTGGTCGCGTTCGTGGGCGGAGACAACTTCCAGCTCTCGATCTCCAGCGGCAGCGTCGGCGGCGTCGCGTGGTTCCCGCTCGGGCCGCGCGAGGTGTACCGGCCATCCTATCCGGTGAGCCGCGGCTACTTCGAGAACGTGAATCGCAGCAATACGATCGTCAACACGACCGTCATCAACAACTACTACAACAACACCAACGTGACCAACGTGGTGTACGCCAATCGGCAAGTGCCGGGCGCCGTCATCGCCGTCCCCACCACCGTATTTGCACAGTCGCAACCGGTGTCCAGGTCGGTGGTGCGCGTCCGCGAGGAGGCCATCGCCCGCACGCCGGTCGCAGTGGGTCCGGCGATCGCACCGACCGAACGCAGCGTGCGTGGCGCCGCCGGTCCGGGCAGCGCGCCGCCTGCTCGCGCGTTCGAGAAGCCCGTCGTCGCCCGCTCGGCGCCGCCGGCTGCACCGGTCGGTTTCGCTGCGCAACAGCCGCAACTCGCGGCCAAGCCTGGCAAGCCGCTTGACGACGCGACGCGCCGGCAGCTGAAGCCGACCGCAGCCGCGTCCGCGCCGGCGGTCAGGGTGGTCGCGCAGGAGCAGAAGGCACCGCCGACGATGGCCCCGCCGGCAAGGCAGGGCGACGCCAAGCCGTCCGATGCCCGCGGCAAGCCGGGACAGCGCGTCACCGAGCAACCGCGCGGACAAGCCGCAGCACCGCCGCCGGCAGCGCCGCAAGCAGCGGTACCGGCGCCCGGTTCGCAGCCGCGCTCCGCGCCCGGGACACCGTCTGCGCAATCGTCGGATCAACGCAGCAAGCCGGGACAACGTGTCACCGAGCAACCGCGCGAACAAGCCGCAGCACCACCGCCAGCGTCGCGACGCGAGGCCGAGGCGCGGCCCGTCCCGCGGCAAGCTGCGCCACCCGCACCCGTATCGGCAGCCCCTTCGCAACGACCCGAGCAACCGCAGGCGGCGCCTTCGCAACGATCCGAGCAACCGCAGGCGGCGCCTTCGCAACGACGCGAGCAACCGCAGGCGGCGCCAACACCACGGGCTGCTCCCGCTGCTCCGGCAGCGAAGCAACCCGAGCAACGGGCCAGGCCCGAGCCTGCTCCGGCCGGAAGACAAGCCGAGCCTCGTCCGGCCGCTGCGCAACCGAGTGCGGGGCCGCCGCAGGCTCAACCTGCGACCAAGCCTGAGCCGCGCGGTCAGGCGTCCAGGCCGGCCGCCGGCAAGCCGGACGAGAAGGGCAAGGACGGCGACGAGGACCGGCAGGACGAGGAAGGCCGCAAGCCGAAGAAGTAGCACCTTCCCGCGGCGCGAACAGGAGTTGGAACGGGGGCCGATGCGAATGCATCGGCCTCTTCGTCGTGCGCAGGCCACGACGGCGCGACAGGCGGACAAGAAAACGGCCGGGGAGATTCCCCGGCCGGGTGACAGGACCCCCCGCTACGGCCGCCGCAGCGGGCGCGGCGAGGCCATCAGGACGCCGTCAGATCTTGCCGTAACGCATTCTTGCGCCGTCCGTGCAGGTGTCCTTCGCATCACCGGCGAGTACGTCGCACTTTTCGAGCGCAACCTTGAACTCTGCGTCGCGCGCCACGGACTGCGCTTCCTTGCGGGCATCGGCCTGCTTCGTCGCCGCTTCGTTGTTGGTGTCGGCGGTGACACGGTCGACCTTGGCGTCAGCCTTTCCCTTGACGAGCGCCGACTTGGCCTGCTTCACGCACACGTCCTTGCCGTTGCCCGCGAGCTCGTCGCACTTCTCGATGGCGACGTCGTGGCTCGCCTGGGCGTGCGCGACGCGCGCGTCCTCCCGTGCCTTGGGTGTCTTCTCGTACGCTGCCTCGGCCTCGGCCCGGGCAATGCCTTCCTTGCCCTTGGCGGTCGCAAGGCAGATGTCACTGGCGTTGCCGCTCAGCGACGAGCACGCATCCTTGTCGATCTTGTACTGCGCGTCGGCGCTGGCCTTCGCCTCGGTGTAGACGTCCTTCGACGTCTGCGCGGATGCGGATTTCGGTGCGTACATCTGGGCCGCGGCAGGTCCGGCAAGGACCAGCCCCGCGGCTACGTACAGTGCAATCATGAGTTTGGACATCGAGTTCCTAACGGTTCATTGGTGTGGCGGAAGCCTTTTCGAAGGCAAGGAACGCCAAGACTGCCTTCTCCACCACTTGGCCATTCCCGGAATCGACGATACGAGACGCGGGCGGTCCGCCTTGAAGGGCATGTTCTGACTTGGACCCGGACCATATTCGACGCGCCCGGTGCCGTCTGTGCGGTCGGGCTCATAGGGCGACATTGCGCCACCGGGGACCGTTGGTCCGGACGCGGGTCCTGTGTGCGGTGGCGTACCGACGTGCCGGACGCATCACGTCAAGGTGGACGCCTGTCGAAACGTTGTCGACATCATGCCGTCCGAGGGGGAAGAACCGTGTTGCGTCGATTGGCCTGGTCCAGCGTTCCGTCTCCGTCGTTCTCCGCGGCCGGTCTCGATGCGATCGTCGCGAGCGCACGACGCAACAACGAACGCCATCACGTCTCCGGAATGATGCTGTTCACCGGTGTGCAATTTCTCGGCGTCCTCGAGGGAGCCGAGTGGGATCTCGCCCATCTCTGGCAGAAGCTGGGCCGGGACGACCGGCACCGCGATCTGCGGCGCATCGGCGACGTGTTGTGCGGCGACCGCTGGTTTCCGAAGTGGATGATGTCGCGCACGGACAATGCCGTCGTACGCGCGCAGATCGAGTCGCTGCGATCGCCCGCAGTGCGCGGCCCAGCGGCCGGATGGGCGGAAGCGATACGTCCGATCGTGCTGCATGCCGGGGCCGTGCAGGGCCCGTGAGTCGTTGAACAGGTGACCACAGTGGTTGGCGCACGCTTCGAACCACCTTTCGGCGATCCCTCATGGATCGCCGGAATCGCCATTGCAGTGTTGGCAATCTCGGGAGTCATTGCGATTGCACTGGCGACTCCGGCATCGATCGCTAGCGTGGGCGACGACGGCGGGAAGATCGTGCGCACGGTACTGTCGCCGCCGCTTCCTCGGGAACCGGCGCGTGATCCTGACGCCGATGCAGCCAGGGCGACGAGCCTTCGCAACCGGGCGCAATGCGCCGAATGCGGCGTCGTCACGTCCCTGCGGCGCATCGAGCGTTCAGGCGCGTCCGGTCGCCACGATGCGTCGCGCGCAGGCGATCGCGCCGGCGTTGGCGTCGGAAGCGCGACGTCTGGTGACGCTGCAGCGGGCACTCGCTACGAGGTCACGGTCCGCTTTCGCGACGGGACAACGGCACTGTTTGTCGAGGACCTCCCGCGCAGCCTGCCTCTTGGCGGCCGGGTGATCGTCATCGGCCGATCCGACGTCCCGGTCGACTGACGCCCGGCACCCGCTCGAGGCTTTCGAAGCGTTGCACGAGGACCGTCGGCCGCACGAGCGCGCGCAGCAGTGTCCAACCCAGGCCAGGAAAAAGCATGCCGGATGCCAACGAACTTCCCGTATTGACGACACCCGGCACCAGCGGGGTGTCGATCCGCGACTACTTCGCCGCGGCCGCGCTGCAGGGCCTGCTGGCCAACGGGCCAAGCGGCGGCGGGCCGGGCTGGAAACAGGCGACCGCCGAACTCGCGTTCCAGCTCGGCGACGCGATGTTGCGCGCGCGCTAGCCCTTGCTGCGGCGGAGCGTCGCTCCCGCACCGGGTCGGCACCGCGGCGTCCTGCTGCCGCAGCGGACGCCTTTCTTCGACCGTCAGGATCGCGCCGAGTCCGTCGACCACAGCGCGACGGTGCCGATGAACCCGTCCGGGACCTCGACTGCATCTAGCGTCCAGTCACGCGGCGTATACGGCGGCGGACCCGCGACCAGCGCGATGTCCGGCTCGCGTGCGACGTCGAGGTGGCGAAACGGGGCCGCCAGCGCGTCGCCGGTGGCCTTGCTCATCGCCTCCTTGCACGTCCACAGCCGCAGGAACGCAAGCCGACGCGCATGCTCGTCGAGCGCCGCGAGCGCCTCGCGCTCGCGTGACGTGCACACGCGGCGGGCCAATCCCGCGTCGTTGACGCTGCGTGACGCGCGTTCCAGGTCGACGCCGATGCGGACTCCCCTGGTTTCGACCAGCCCGAACATCGCGGCGTCCCCCGTGTGCGTGACGTTGAAGTCAAAGGGTGGCGCGTCGGCAAGCCGCGGACGACCGCGCTGGTCGCGCTCGATCGGCACGGCGTGGGGCGCGACGCCGAGCCGCGCCGCGAGCACGAAGCGGAGCGCGGCGCGCCCGATCGTGTAGCGGCTTGCGAGGATCGGCTTGCCGAATCTCGCGGCGCGGGCACGCTCCTCCGCCGAGAGCCACTTCGTGAGCTCGCGCACGGTTTCGTCGTCCCCGACGAGGGGGCACCACCACAGCGCCACGCCCGCAGCAGGCGAGGGCAGTGGGCGGGGTGCCGCGGCCGCGTTGCCCGGGTAGTCGGAATCGCTCACACTGACGGCCTCTCCGGATTTGCGCGCCGGCACCTCGTCGCCCGCGCCAACGCATGAACATTCTCCTCCGACTGCTCGCGTGGACGCCGCTGCCGCTGCTCTATCTCTACGGCGACATCCTGCACTTCTTCACTTTCTACGTGTTTCGCTGGCGTGTCGACGTGGCGCGCCGCAACCTCGCGGCGGCGTTTCCCGAGAAGCCCGAAGCCGAGCGCGAGTCGATCCTCCGGCAGAACTTCCGCAACCTTGCCCGGACGCTGATGGAGGCGATCTGGGGCTCGCGGGCGAGCGGCGAGGAACTGATGCGCCGTGTGGCGTTCGAGAACCCGGAGGTCATCGAGAAGTACAAGGCCGCGCAGCAGTCGGTGGTGCTCCTCACCGCGCATACCTGCAACTGGGAGTGGCTGCTGCTCGCCGCGGGCGCGCGCTTCGGCATCCCCATCGATGCCGTCTACAAGACGCTGCGCCTCCAGGTGGTCGACGCGTTCACCCGCGACATGAGGAGCCGCTTCGGCGGCAACCCGATCCCCTTCGAGAACTTCGTCTTCGAGCTGCTGAAGCGCGCCGGGCAGGCGCGCGCCTACGGGCTGCTCGCCGACCAGACGCCGGTGAAACGCATGCCCAAGTACTGGACGAAGTTCCTCAACCAGGACACGGCATTCTTCCTCGGACCGGAGCGCATCGCCCGGTACCTCGACGCGCCGGTGCTCTACGTCGAGATGAAGCGCGCCGGCGTCGGGAAATACTCGGTGAAGCTGCACGTGCTCGCCGAGCCGCCCTACGAGGACGAGGATGCCGGCGTGAAGATCGCCGAGGGCTACGCGCGCGGCCTCGAGGCGACGATCCGCGCCCATCCGGCCGACTGGCTGTGGATCCACAACAAGTGGAAGTACGCGCGGCCGGCGGACGAGTGACCGGCCGCACGTGAGGGGGTCCCGGGCGCGAAATCTTTTCGGCCTCCGAGTGCACTGCCCGAGGCTCGCCTTCCGGTCCCGATCGTTGCGGAGTTGTTGCACTGCGATTGCAATGTCGCTATAATTCGCCTTCTTCGCAGTACGCAGTGCCATCCCAGTACGTCACGCACGGCCCGGGTGGCGCTCGCGGAATTTTCCGTCGCACTGCGAAGCGCTCCTTAACAATTTGCAACCGATAGGTGTGGGTGCTGGAGGTGCTGGTGCCCTGTGGACGTCTGCCGCGAGGTGGGGGTCTGTGGGGGAGACACGAGTACAGCTGGTGCTCACACGAAACGCAAGTGCGGGCCTGTTCTGGAGAAGTCCGGGATGGGCCTGAGAGGCCGTTCCTTCGGGGACGGCGTCATTCGAGTGAGCTTACTTTGCAATTGAGATCGAACTGAAGAGTTTGATCCTGGCTCAGATTGAACGCTGGCGGCATGCTTTACACATGCAAGTCGAACGGGGTGGGGGGCAACTCCCACTCAGTGGCGAACGGGTGAGTAATGCATCGGAACGTATCCCGTAGTGGGGGACAACGCCGCGAAAGCGGCGCTAATACCGCATATGCTCTACGGAGGAAAGTGGGGGACCTGAAAGGGCCTCACGCTATGGGAGCGGCCGATGTCCGATTAGCTAGTTGGTGGGGTAATGGCCCACCAAGGCGACGATCGGTAGCTGGTCTGAGAGGATGATCAGCCACACTGGGACTGAGACACGGCCCAGACTCCTACGGGAGGCAGCAGTGGGGAATTTTGGACAATGGGGGCAACCCTGATCCAGCCATGCCGCGTGCGGGAAGAAGGCCTTCGGGTTGTAAACCGCTTTTAGTCGGGAAGAAAAGGCCAGGTCTAATACACCTGGTTCTTGACGGTACCGGCGGAATAAGCACCGGCTAACTACGTGCCAGCAGCCGCGGTAATACGTAGGGTGCGAGCGTTAATCGGAATTACTGGGCGTAAAGCGTGCGCAGGCGGTTCGTCAAGTCTGATGTGAAAGCCCCGGGCTCAACCTGGGAATGGCATTGGAAACTGGCGAGCTGGAGTGCGGCAGAGGGGGGTGGAATTCCGCGTGTAGCAGTGAAATGCGTAGAGATGCGGAGGAACACCGATGGCGAAGGCAGCCCCCTGGGCCGACACTGACGCTCAGGCACGAAAGCGTGGGGAGCAAACAGGATTAGATACCCTGGTAGTCCACGCCCTAAACGATGTCGACTGGGTGTTGGGAGAGAGATCTCTTGGTACCGTAGCTAACGCGTGAAGTCGACCGCCTGGGGAGTACGGCCGCAAGGTTAAAACTCAAAGGAATTGACGGGGACCCGCACAAGCGGTGGATGATGTGGATTAATTCGATGCAACGCGAACAACCTTACCTACCCTTGACATGTCCGGAACCCTGCTGAGAGGTGGGGGTGCCCGAAAGGGAATCGGAACACAGGTGCTGCATGGCTGTCGTCAGCTCGTGTCGTGAGATGTTGGGTTAAGTCCCGCAACGAGCGCAACCCTTGTCCCTAGTTGCTACGCAAGGGCACTCTAGGGAGACTGCCGGTGACAAACCGGAGGAAGGTGGGGATGACGTCAAGTCCTCATGGCCCTTATGGGTAGGGCTTCACACGTCATACAATGGACGGTACAGAGGGTTGCCAACCCGCGAGGGGGAGCCAATCCCAGAAAGCCGTTCGTAGTCCGGATCGCAGTCTGCAACTCGACTGCGTGAAGTCGGAATCGCTAGTAATCGCGGATCAGCATGCCGCGGTGAATACGTTCCCGGGTCTTGTACACACCGCCCGTCACACCATGGGAGTGGGTTCTACCAGAAGTAGGTAGGCTAACCGCAAGGAGGCCGCTTACCACGGTAGGATTCATGACTGGGGTGAAGTCGTAACAAGGTAGCCGTATCGGAAGGTGCGGCTGGATCACCTCCTTTCTCGGAATCGGGGACAGGGGTCAGGGAACAGAGGATCAGTAATGGCCGAAGCCCTGCACGACTGAAGCTCTCCTCCCGGCGCTGCCAGCGCCCACGCCTATCGGTTGCGAAGTCGAAGGCAACCAAACCGCACGTTGGGCCTGTAGCTCAGTTGGTTAGAGCACCGTCTTGATAAGGCGGGGGTCGATGGTTCGAATCCATCCAGACCCACCAGACTCGGGGATCAGGGATCAGGTATCAGGAATCGTGCGACGCAGCCACGGCCGACGGGGCTGTAGCTCAATTGGGAGAGCGCCTGCTTTGCAAGCAGGAGGTCGTCGGTTCGATCCCGTCCAGCTCCACCAGTTCAGGGATCAGGTATCAGGGATCAGGGATCAAGTCAGCGCGCCGCGGCAGGCACGGAGACGCCAAGCGCGATCTGACCCAGCGGTGAGCGCTGACCTGTCTCGACCTGAGAATAATCGGTTGCTCTTTAACAATTCGGGAAGGCAAGGCATCCGTGGAGCTTGATGAGAGCTTCGCGGAGGCAAAGGGTTGAGTTGTATCTTGGCCCGTGCTTCGCGAACACAAAAGGCGCGAGGCGGGGCGGCGCAAACACACCTGTAGCGGTGTGGTCCGGGCGGTGAGTCGAGGGTGGGGGTTTCTGTTCCCTGTTTCCTGACTCTGTTCCTGGAACGCACAGTTATGGGGTCAAGCGACTAAGTGCATGTGGTGGATGCCTTGGCGATTACAGGCGATGAAGGACGTGGCAGCCTGCGAAAAGCTGCGGGGAGCTGGCAAACGAGCATTGATCCGCAGATATCCGAATGGGGAAACCCGGCCCGCAAGGGTCACTCCCACCTGAATACATAGGGTGGGGGGAGCGAACCCGGTGAACTGAAACATCTCAGTAGCCGGAGGAACAGAAATCAACCGAGATTCCGAGAGTAGTGGCGAGCGAAATCGGAACGAGCCTGCCGTTTTTAGCCGATGTTCTAGTGGAACGCTCTGGAAAGGGCGGCCGCAGTGGGTGACAGCCCCGTACACGAAAGGACGTTGGTGGAACTGAGGCGGCGACAAGTAGGGCGGGACACGTGAAATCCTGTCTGAAGATGGGGGGACCATCCTCCAAGGCTAAATACTCGTAATCGACCGATAGTGAACCAGTACCGTGAGGGAAAGGCGAAAAGAACCCCGGAAGGGGAGTGAAATAGATCCTGAAACCGCATGCATACAAACAGTGGGAGCCCTATGCTTCAAGCGTTTTGCGCTTGAAGCAAGCGGCAGGTGATCGAGGATCAGGTGATCAGGTATCACGAGGAGTGCGGCGCAAGCGACCCGAGCGACTGATACCAGATCCTGATCCTGACACGCAGCTTCGAGGACCGAGTTTGAAGCTGGGGTGACTGCGTACCTTTTGTATAATGGGTCAGCGACTTACGTTCTGTAGCGAGCTTAACCGCATAGGGTAGGCGCAGCGAAAGCGAGTCCGAACAGGGCGCTTGAGTTGCAGGGCGTAGACCCGAAACCGGATGATCTAGCCATGGCCAGGCTGAAGCGGGGGTAACACCTCGTGGAGGGCCGAACCCACTCCCGTTGAAAAGGTAGGGGATGAGCTGTGGCTAGGGGTGAAAGGCTAAACAAATCCGGAAATAGCTGGTTCTCTCCGAAAACTATTGAGGTAGTGCCTCGAGTATCACCACCGGGGGTAGAGCACTGTAATGGTTGTGGGGATCATCGCGATCTACCACGCCATAGCAAACTCCGAATACCGGTGAGTGCGAGCTCGGGAGACAGACGGCGGGTGCTAACGTTCGTCGTCGAGAGGGAAACAACCCAGACCGTCAGCTAAGGTCCCCAAGACACAGTTAAGTGGGAAACGAGGTGGGAAGGCAAAGACAGCCAGGATGTTGGCTTAGAAGCAGCCATCATTTAAAGAAAGCGTAATAGCTCACTGGTCGAGTCGTCCTGCGCGGAAGATGTAACGGGGCTCAAACTGTGCACCGAAGCTGCGGATTCAGGTAACAGAGTTCAGGCAACAGGTAACAGATGGGAGCGCATCGGTTCGAGGACCTGGATGTGTTTCAGCGGGCGTACAAGCTCTCGCTGGAGATACACCGGTTCACTCAGACGATGCCCAAGGTCGAGCAATTCGACTTGGCGAGTCAGATCCGGCGCGCCAGCAAGTCCATCTGCGCCAACCTGGCAGAAGGTTTTGGAAAGCAGAGCTATTCCAAGGCCGAATTCAAGCGATTCATCCAGACGAGCATCGGGTCGGCGGACGAGATGCGGGTGTGGATTCGCTACTGCCGGGATCTAGGGTACATAGACGAAGCGACGTGGCAGCGTTGGCGCGACGAGTATGAAGCGATCGCGAAGATGCTGAATGGCCTGTACGGCAGCGTGCGTTGAGTCTGTTCCCTGTTCCCTGACCTCTGTTACCTGGATGGTAGGAGAGCGTTCCGTAGGCCTGTGAAGGTGGGGTGTGAACCCTGCTGGAGGTATCGGAAGTGCGAATGCTGACATGAGTAGCGATAAACAGGGTGAAAGGCCCTGTCGCCGTAAGCCCAAGGTTTCCTGCGCCACGTGCATCGGCGCAGGGTGAGTCGGCCCCTAAGGCGAGGACGAGAGTCGTAGCTGATGGGAAGCGGGTCAATATTCCCGCACCGGCCTGCAATGCGATGGGGGGACGGAGAAGGTTAGCGCGGCCGGGTGTTGGACGTCCCGGTTCAAGCGTGTAGGCGTGCCGCGTAGGCAAATCCGCGCGGCTTAGCTGAGGCGTGACGACGAAGGCGGGCTTGCTCGCCGGAAGTGCGTGATACCAGGCTCCCAGGAAAAGCCTCTAAGCTTCAGTTGCAGGGCGACCGTACCGCAAACCGACACAGGTGGGCGAGCTGAATATGCTCAGGCGCTTGAGAGAACTCGGGTGAAGGAACTCGGCAAATTGACACCGTAACTTCGGGATAAGGTGTGCCCTTGGTAGGTGAAGGTCCTCGCGACTGGAGCCGAAGGGGGTTGCAAAGAATCGGTGGCTGCGACTGTTTAACAAAAACACAGCACTCTGCAAAGACGAAAGTCGACGTATAGGGTGTGACGCCTGCCCGGTGCCGGAAGGTTAAGTGATGGGGTGCAAGCTCTTGATCGAAGCCCCGGTAAACGGCGGCCGTAACTATAACGGTCCTAAGGTAGCGAAATTCCTTGTCGGGTAAGTTCCGACCTGCACGAATGGCGTAACGATGGCCACACTGTCTCCACCAGAGACTCAGCGAAGTTGAAGTGTTTGTGAAGATGCAATCTCCCCGCGGCAAGACGGAAAGACCCCGTGCACCTTTACTGTAGCTTTGCATTGGACTGTGATGAGGCTTGTGTAGGATAGCTGGGAGGCTATGAAGCGAGGGCGCCAGCTCTCGTGGAGCCAACGTTGAAATACCAGCCTGGCGTCATTGCGGCTCTAACCTGGATCCGTCATCCGGATCGGGGACCGTGCATGGTAGGCAGTTTGACTGGGGCGGTCTCCTCCCAAAGAGTAACGGAGGAGCTCGAAGGTTCGCTTAGCGCGGTCGGACATCGCGCTGGACGTGCAAGGGCACAAGCGAGCTTGACTGCGAGACTGACAAGTCGAGCAGGTGCGAAAGCAGGACCTAGTGATCCGGTGGTTCTGAATGGAAGGGCCATCGCTCAACGGACAAAAGGTACGCCGGGGATAACAGGCTGATACCGCCCAAGAGTTCATATCGACGGCGGTGTTTGGCACCTCGATGTCGGCTCATCACATCCTGGGGCTGTAGCCGGTCCCAAGGGTATGGCTGTTCGCCATTTAAAGTGGTACGTGAGCTGGGTTCAAAACGTCGTGAGACAGTTTGGTCCCTATCTGCCGTGGGCGCTGGAGATTTGACGGGGGCTGCTCCTAGTACGAGAGGACCGGAGTGGACGTACCGCTGGTGTACCGGTTGTGACGCCAGTCGCATCGCCGGGTAGCTATGTACGGAAGCGATAACCGCTGAAAGCATCTAAGCGGGAAACGTGCCTGAAGATGAGATCTCCCGGGGACTTGATCCCCCTGAAGGGTCGTGGCAGACCACCACGTTGATAGGCCGGGTGTGGAAGCGCGGTAACGCGTTGAGCTAACCGGTACTAATGGCCCGTGCGGCTTGACTCCATAATTGTGCGATTCAGGGATCAGGAAACAGGCAACAGGTAACAGACCTGCGGCCCCTGATCCGAGGCGTGTGCGCCAACTACGACTCAACCCCAATCCTTGCCTTCCCGTTCAGAGGTCAGGCAACAGATACTGTCGCGCGCGCCAGCGCAACCCGTCTGTTCCCTGTTACCTGACCTCTGATCCCTGTCAACGCCTGACGACCACAGCCTGCTGGACCCACCCCTTCCCATCCCGAACAGGACCGTGAAACGGCAGCACGCCGATGATAGTGCGGCCTAGCCCGCGCGAAAGTAGGTCATCGTCAGGCACCCATGAAAGCAGAAGGCCCGGCTCCCACGCCGGGCCTTCTGCTTTGCGCGCCTAGGCGATCAGCCGCCGGGATCCGCGGCGGAGCGCAGCGCTAGCGCTTGCCCCCGAGCAGCGACCCAAGGACGCCGCGCGTGATCGAGCGGCCGATCGAACTGCCCACCGAGCGCGCCGCGCTCTTCGCCAGCGCGTCGACGACGCCCTCGCGCTTGCCGCCCCTGGGGCCGGTCGAGCCGAACAGCACGTCGGAGAGGCCACCCCAGATGCCGCCTCCGCCAGCGGCCTCGGCCGATGCTTCGGCTTCCTTGCCCCGCGGCGCGGGCGTGCCCACGCCTTCGCCGGCACGGGACTTCAGCATTTCGAACGCGGACTCGCGGTCGAGCGCCTTCTCGTAGTGCCCGGCCACCGCGGAGGACTCGATGATGCGCCGCCGTTCCGCGTCGGCGATCGGCCCGATCTGCGATCCCGGCGCGAACATCCACGCGCGTTCGGTTATGCCGGGCGAACCCTTCGCGTCGAGCATCGACACCAGCGCCTCGCCGGTGCCGAGCTCGAGGATCGCCTTGGTGATGTCGATCTTCGGGTTCGGCCGCATCGTCTCGGCAACCGACTTGACCGCCTTCTGGTCGCGCGGCGTGAACGCGCGCAGCGCGTGCTGGACGCGGTTGCCGAGCTGCCCCAGCACCTTCTCGGGGATGTCGATGGGGCTCTGCGTCACGAAGAACACGCCCACGCCCTTCGAGCGGATCAGCCGCACCACCTGCTCGACCTTCTCGAGCAGCGCCGGCGGCGCCTCGCTGAAGAGCAGGTGCGCCTCGTCGAAGAAGAACACCAGCTTCGGCTTCTCGCGGTCGCCCACTTCCGGCAGGTTCTCGAACAGCTCGGCGAGCAGCCACAGCAGGAACGTGCCGTAGAGCCGCGGGTTGGTCATCAGCTTGTCGGCGGCGAGGATGTTGACGACGCCGCGGCCGCCGTCGGTCTGCATCAGGTCGTCGATCGAGAGCATCGGCTCGCCGAAGAACTTCTCGCCGCCCTGTTCCTCGATCTGCAAGAGGCCGCGCTGGATCGCGCCGATCGACGCCGGCGAGATGTTGCCGTACTGGGTCTTGAACTTCGCGGCGTTGTCGCCGACGAACTGCAGCATCGCCCGCAGGTCCTTCAGGTCGATCAGCAGGAGCCCGTTGTCGTCGGCGACCTTGAAGGCGATCGACAGCACGCCTTCCTGGGTGTCGTTGAGGTTGAGCAGCCGCGCGAGGAGCAGCGGCCCCATGTCCGAAATCGTCGCGCGCACGGGGTGTCCCTGCTCGCCCCAGACGTCCCAGAACGCGACGGGGCATCCGGCCCAGTCGGGCTCGGGCAGCTGGAGCTTCTTCAGGCGCTCGGCGAGCTTGTCGGACAACGCTCCGGCCTTCGCCAGCCCCGCTAGGTCCCCCTTCACGTCGGCCATGAAAACCGGCACGCCGATGCGCGAGAAGCGCTCGGCGAGCAGCTGCAGCGAGATCGTCTTGCCTGTGCCGGTGGCGCCGGTGATGCAGCCGTGCCGGTTGGCGAGGGCGGGGAGGAGGGCGATGTCGATCTCGCCGTGGCGGGCGATGACGAGCGGGTCGGCCATGGATTCGATTCTCGCGGGTGAGGAAGGCGGCTGGGGAAGGCGGGTCGGGAAAACGACCGGGCGCCGTTGGCAGGGAGTGTAGCGTAGCGGACCGTGGCGGCTGCGCCGGTAACGTCCGGATGCAGCCGTCCCCGCAGCCGGATCGAGCCTTCGCCACGGCGGCTTCCGCCTGCAAAAACCCTTCAGTTCCGCCCGGCTCTGCGCTATACTTGTCGGCGATAAGCATCAGAAGTACGAGAAATGGGCTGGGCACAGCCCATTTTTTTTTGCAGTTGCCGTTGGCGCCCGCCGCCGGCCGAGACCGCGCCCGAAGACTTGGACCTGAACGCACTTCTCGAACGCACGCTGCCCGCACTGGGCTACGAGCTCGTCGACCTGGAACTGTCGCCGAAGGGGCGCCTCGTGCGCATCTTCATCGACAAGGCGGGCGGCGTCGACGTCGAGGACTGCGCCCGGGTCTCGAGCCACCTGACGCGGCTGTTCGCGGTCGAGAACGTGGACTTCGACCGCCTCGAGGTGAGCTCGCCCGGCCTCGACCGGCCGCTCAGGAAGGCGGCGGATTACGCACGATTCGTCGGGCAGGAAGCGAAGCTCACGCTGCGCGAGCCCGTCGAAGGCGCGCGGCGACTCAAGGGAATCCTGCGCGGGCTCGAGGGCGATGCCGCCCTGGTCGAGACCGACGCCGGCACCCGGGCGATCCCTCTCGGCAGCATCGAGAAGGCACGCCTGGTGCCGAAGATCGAGTGGAGATGAAGTGACATGAACCGCGACCTGCTGCAACTGGTGGATGCGCTCTCACGCGAGAAGAACGTGCCGAAGGAGATCGTCTTCCAGGCGCTCGAATCGGCGCTTGCCTCGGCGACGAAGAAGCGCTTCCCCAAGGAAGAGATCGACGCCCGCGTGTCGATCGACCGCGAGAGCGGCGACTACGATTCGTTCCGGCGCTGGACCGTCGTCCCCGACGAGGAGCACGAGGAGCCCGCGCACCAGCTCGCGATCACCGACGCGATCGAGCGCGACCCGGAGCTCAAGATCGGCGACGTCGTCGAGGAGCCGCTCGAACCGGTCGAGTTCGGGCGCATCGGCGCGCAGGCGGCGAAGCAGGTCATCCTGCAGAAGATCCGCGACGCCGAGCGCGAGCAGATCCTCTCCGACTTCCTCGAGCGCCAGGACAACCTCCTCACCGGCACGGTGAAGCGCATCGAGCGCGGCAACGTGATCGTCGAGTCGGGCCGCATCGAGGGCATGATCCCGCGCGATCAGCTGATCCCGAAGGAAATGCTGCGCGTCGGCGACCGCATCCGTGCCTACGTGATGAAGATCGACCGCACACTCAAGGGGCCGCAGCTGGTGCTGTCGCGCGTCTCCCCCGAGTTCCTGATGCGCCTGTTCGAGCTCGAGGTGCCGGAGATCGAGGAAGGACTGATCGAGATCCGCGCCGCCGCGCGCGACCCCGGCATCCGCGCCAAGATCGCGGTCAAGTCCAACGACCCGCGGCTCGACCCGCAGGGCACCTGCATCGGCATGCGCGGCTCGCGCGTTACCGCGGTGACCAACGAGCTCGCCGGCGAGCGCGTCGACATCGTGCTGTGGTCCGACGACCCGGCGAAGCTGGTCGTCAACGCGCTCGCGCCCGCCGAGGTGCAGAGCATCGTCGTCGACGAGGAGCGGCACTCGATGGACGTCGTCGTCGACGAGGAGAACCTCGCGATCGCCATCGGCCGCAGCGGCCAGAACGTCCGCCTCGCCTCCGAGATGACGGGTTGGGAGATCAACCTGATGAGCGTCGAGGAGTCGCAGCAGAAGCAGGAGGCCGAGAGCACCCGCCTGCGCGCGCTGTTCATGGAGAAGCTCGACGTCGACGAGGAGATCGCCGACATCCTGATCGGCGAGGGCTTCACCTCGCTCGAGGAAGTCGCCTACGTGCCGATGGCCGAGATGCTGGAGATCGAGGCCTTCGACGAGGATACGGTCAACGAGCTGCGCAGCCGCGCGCGCAATGCGCTGCTGACCGAGGCGATCGTGCGCGAGGAGTCGGTGGAGAACGTCGAGGAGGCACTGCTGAACCTCGAGGGCATGGACACCGAGATCGCGAGCACGCTCGCCGCGAAGGGCATCACCACGCGCGACGCGCTCGCCGACCTGGCGGTCGACGAGCTCACCGAGCTGACCGGGATGGCCGAGAGCCGCGCGCACGAACTGATCATGAAGGCGCGCGCGCACTGGTTCGAGACGGAAAACGACGCGACTGCGGTGCCCGCGGGCGCGCAGGTTCACTAGTCGGGGAACGATGTGCCCGCGCGCTGCGCGGGCGCGGGAGGCGGTATGGCGCAGACGACCATCGAACAATTCGCGCAAGAGCTGAAGATGCAGGCGGGCGCGCTCCTCGAGCAGCTCGCCGCGGCGGGCGTGAACGACAAGCGGGAAGGCGACAACCTCACCGAGCAGGACAAGACACGCCTGCTCGAGTACCTGCGCAAGCAGCACGGCGCCGCTTCGGAGGCGAAGAAGCGCATCACGCTCACCCGCAAGCAGACCACCGAGATCAAGGCCGCGGACTCGACGGGCAAGGCCCGCACGATCCAGGTCGAGGTGCGCAAGAAGCGCGTGCTGATGCGGCGCGAGGACGAGCCCGCGGCGGTGGTGCCCGCGGCCGAGGCGCCGGTGGAAGAGCTGCCGGTCGTCGAGATTCCCGAGCCCGAACCCGTCGTCGAGGAGGCGCCTCCGGTCGTCGAGCCCCCGCCGCCGGTGGTCGAATTGCCGCCGCCGATGCCGGAGCCGGAGCCCGAGGCGGCCCCGGTCGCGCCGGAACCCGTCGCCGAGGCGCCGGTGCGCACGCCCCGGCCCGCGCCGTCGATCATCTCCAAGGAAGAGCGCGCGGCCCGCGAAGACGAAGCCCGCCGCACGCAGGAGCTGTTCGCGCGCCAGCAGGCCGACATCGTCGCCAAGCACGAGCTCGAAGCGGCACGGCGCGCCAAGAAGGAGGCCGACGAGGCTGCCGCGAAGGCCGCGCTCGAGGCCAAGGCACGCGAGGCCGTCGCGAAGCCGGTCCCGGTCAAGGAAGGCACGCTGCATCGCCCGGCGGCGAAGCCCGGCGAGAAGCGCGTCGGCGCGAAGAAGCTGCCCGGCTCGGTGTTCTCCGAGGAAGCCGCGCGTCGTCGCGCGCTCAAGCTGCGCGGCGACACGACGGCGGGTGCGGCAGCTACCGGCTGGCGCCAGCCCAAGGTCGGGCATCGCCACCGCGACGAGGAGGGCCGCGAGATCGAGGGCGCGGCGGGGCTGGTGGTCCGCGAGATCACGGTTCCGGAGACGATCAGCGTTGCCGATCTCGCGCACAAGATGTCGGTGAAGGCCGCCGATCTCATCAAGGTGATGATGAAGATGGGCACGATGGTGACCATCAACCAGGTCCTCGACCAGGAGACCGCGATGATCGTCGTCGCCGAGATGGGCCACAAGGCGAAGGCGGCCAAGCTCGACGACCTCGACTCGGTCCTGCTCGAGGAGCAGTCCACCCAGGAATTCGTGGCGCTGCCGCGTCCGCCCGTGGTGACGGTCATGGGCCACGTCGACCACGGCAAGACGTCGCTCCTCGACTACATCCGGCGCTCGCGCGTGGCCTCCGGCGAAGCGGGCGGCATCACGCAGCACATCGGCGCGTACCACGTCGAGACCTCGAAGGGCGTGATCACGTTCCTCGACACGCCCGGCCACGAGGCCTTCACGGCGATGCGCGCGCGCGGCGCGAAGGTCACCGACATCGTCGTGCTGGTGGTCGCGGCCGACGACGGCGTGATGCCGCAGACGAAGGAGGCGGTTGCCCACGTCAAGGCCGGCAACGTGCCGCTGGTCGTGGCGATGAACAAGATCGACAAGGGCGACGCCAATCCGGAGCGCGTCAAGCAGGAGCTGGTCGCCGAGGGCGTCGTCCCCGAGGAGTTCGGCGGCGACGTGCAGTTCGTGCCCGTGTCGGCAAAGACCGGGCAGGGCGTGGACACGCTGCTCGACTCGATCCTGCTGCAGGCCGAGGTGCTCGAGCTGAAGGCGCCGCGGGACGCGCCGGCGCGGGGCATCGTGATCGAGTCGCGGCTCGACAAGGGCAAGGGCCCGGTCGCGACGATCCTCGTGCAGTCGGGAACGCTGCAGCGCGGCGACATCGCGCTGGTCGGTGCGGTGTTCGGGCGCGTGCGCGCGATGACCGACGAAACCGGCAAGCCCGTGGCGAAGGCCGGCCCGGCGATTCCCGTCGAGATCCAGGGCCTGTCGGGCGTGCCGCTCGCCGGCGAGGAGATGATGGTGCTGGGCGACGAGCGCAAGGCGCGCGAAATCGCACTGTTCCGCCAGGGCAAGTTCCGCGACGTCAAGCTGGCCAAGCAGCAGGCGGCGAAGCTCGAGAGCATGTTCGACCAGATGGGCGGCGAGGAAGCGAAGTCGCTCGCGCTGATCATCAAGGCCGACGTGCAGGGCAGCTACGAGGCGCTGCAGCAGGCGCTCACCAAGCTCTCGACCGACGAGGTCAAGGTCAACGTCGTCCACGCCGGCGTCGGCGGCATCACCGAGTCCGACGTCAACCTGGCGCTCGCCTCGAAGGCCGTGATCATCGGCTTCAACGCGCGCGCCGACGCCCAGGCGCGCAAGCTCGCCGAAACTTCGGGCGTGCAGATCCGCTACTACGACATCATCTACGAGGCGGTGGACGACGTGAAGGCGGCGCTGTCGGGCATGCTCGCGCCGGAGCAGAAGGAGAGCCAGCTCGGGATGGTCGAGATCCGCGAGGTGTTCCGCATCTCCAAGGTCGGCGCGGTTGCGGGCTGCTACGTGCTCGAGGGCGTGGTCAAGCGCGGCTCGCGGGTCCGCGTGCTGCGCGACAACGTCGTCGTCCACGACGGCGAGCTCGACTCGCTCAAGCGCTTCAAGGACGACGTCCGCGAGGTCAAGGCGGGATTCGAGTGCGGTCTGTCGATCAGGAACTTCAACGACATCCAGCAGAAGGACCAGCTCGAGGTCTACGAGGTCGTCGAGGTGGCGAGGACGCTGTGAAGTCGCAGCGCGTCCAGCGCGTCGCCGAGGAGATCCGGCACGAGCTCGCCGACCTGCTGCGCAACGAGGTCAAGGATCCCCGCGTGGGGATGGTGACCGTGACGCAGGTCGACGTCTCCGCCGACATGTCGCACGCCAAGGTGCACTTCACGCACCTGGCCGGCCGCGAGCACGGCGACGAGGCGGTCGCGGCGCTCGCCCGCACGTCGGGGTTCCTGCGCAGCCAGCTCGCGCGGCGCCTGTCGACGTACAAGGTGCCGCAGCTCGGCTTCGTCTACGACGACTCGATCGAGGCGGGCATCGCGCTGGCGCGCCTGATCGACGAGGCGGTCGCCGAGGACGCCAAGCATCCGCGCGACGACGCCTGAGCGGCCCGCGCCGCGCTGGCGGCGCGTGGACGGCGTGCTGCTGCTCGACAAGCCGTCGGGCGTCTCCTCGAACGCGGCGCTGCAACGCGCGCGACGCCTGTTCGCCGCGGAGAAGGCCGGCCACACCGGCACGCTCGACCCGCTTGCGTCGGGCCTCCTGCCGGTCTGCTTCGGCGAGGCCACCAAGTTCGCGCAATCGCTGCTCGACGCCGACAAGCGCTATCGCGCGACGGTGCGCTTCGGCGTGGCGACGACCACCGGCGACGCCGAGGGAGAGGTGGTCGATCGGGGTCCGGTCGATTTCGACCGCGCCGCGCTCGAAGCGGCGCTCGCGGGCTTCGTCGGGCGCATCCGCCAGGTGCCGCCGCGGCACTCGGCGCTCAAGCACCAGGGCAAGCCGATGTACGCGTACGCCCGCGCCGGCATCGACGTCCCGCGCGAGCCGCGCGAGGTCGAGATTCGCGCGCTGTCGCTGGTCGAGTGGGGGCCGCCCGACGCGATCGTCGACGTCATGTGCTCGAAGGGCACCTACGTGCGCACGCTCGCCGAGGACCTGGGGATCGCGCTCGGCACGCGCGCGCATCTCGCGGCGCTGGTACGTACCGGCACCGGCGGCTTCGACCTCGCCGACGCAATCGCCATCGATGCCATCGAGGCGCTTTCGCCCGACGACCGTGTCGCGTGGCTGCGCCCCGTCGATTGCCTGCTCGACGCGCTGCCGCGGCTCGACTTGTCGGCGGACGCGGCGCGGGCGCTGCGCTGCGGGCAGACCGTCGTCGCGCCGGACGTCGCTCCGGCGCGATACCGCGCCTACGACCCGTCGGGCGCCTTCGTCGGCGTGATCGGCCACGCCGGTGGTCGCCTCAGCGCCGAGCGGATGATGCGCAGCGGCGAACGGGACGAAGCGTCGGCACCGGCGGCGCTTCAGAGCGGCCGCTCGACGTAGCGCACCGGGTCGGCGGCGAGCGCCTTGATGTCCGGCGTCGGCGCCATCCACACGTCGATCGCGTAGCCGAAGGTGCGCACGTCCTGGAAGCGGCGACCCTCGACGCGCCAGACGCACATCACGTCCTGCGCGGCCGGCGAGTAGACCATGCCGAGGTAGTCGGGCAGCGGGCGGCCGCGATGGTCGCGGCGCATGCGCGTCACCCAGTCGATCGGCGCGGGCGTGCTGCCTGGGGTCGTTTCCAGCTCGGGATGAGGCGGCTCGCGCATGCGGGTGAGCACCACTTCGCGTGCCTCCGCCCCCGTGAGGCGCACTGCCGTACGCGGCGGCTCGCCGGTGACGCCGGGCTCGACCGCCTTCTCGAGCATCGCCGCGACCTGCGCGCGGACGTTGGCTTCGGTGCATTCGCGTGTGACCAGCGCCACCATGGTTTCGCGACGCTGCCGGATGCTCTCGGCGCCGGCCGCCTCGCGGAACAGCTCGCGCAAGGCCTCGTCGGGGACCGAGGCGTAGGGGCTGACGATCTTCAGCGCTGCAGCGTAGTCGCTGCGGTCGATGGCCGCGCGGGCATCGGCGAGGACCTGCTCGCGCCGCCCGACGTACTCCTCGGCGCGCGTGACGCGCTCGCGCTCGACCTGCTGCCGCATTTCGTCTGCGGCGCGTGCCTTGTCGCGGTTCTCCGCGGCCCGGCGCACGGGGCCCGCGAGTCCCGCGACCAGCAGCGCCGCGGCGACCAGGATCAGCGCGAAACGCGCCTGACGAGTGAGTTTCATGCGATGCGGGGCGAAGCAAAAGGCCCTCCGAAGAGGGCCTTTCGCGGGCGCCGGTGAAGGCGGATCAGCCGAGCTTCAGCGGCGAGCGGCCGCGCATCGACCACATCGCGACGCCACCGAGGCCGAGCGACAGCAGGATCAGCGCCCACTCGGAGAGCGTGGGTACGTCGACCGGACCGGTGGGCGTACCGACGACCGCCGAGCCGAAGCCGTCGAGGTAGACGTAGCCTGCGTGTCCCGTCGGCGAGCAGTCGGAGGCGAGCGCCTGAATCTCGAGCGTATCGCCCAAGTCTGCGTTGGGGACGACGATGTCGACGTTGCTGAACGCCGTGTACTTGTAGCTGCCGGAGCCGATCAGGAACGTCTTGCCCGGCTGGTTCGAGTAGGTGAAGTCCTCGTACAGCGTCGTGCCCTTGGTGATATTGCGCAGGCGCACGAAGAAGAACGGCTGCTGTGCCGCCGAGTGGTTCGGATCATCGAGCACGGCCGCATAGCTGAAGCGGACGTGCAGCAGTCCGTCGTTCGGATCGATGTCCGCGGCGGTGATCACGTCCTGCTGCGAGATCGAGCTCATGAAGCCGCCGGCCTGAGTCTCGTGGTTCACCTGCGCGGTGACGGAACCGGCGCGTGGCAGCACGAGTGTCGGTGCACGTGTGTCGACGTAGCCCGTACTGCGGATGAACCCTCGGAACGTCCCACCGGGCGTGATGTTAAGGCTGGCGCTGGTGAATGGCGGGCTCCCGGAGAGGCCGTTGTTGTTGCCCGACGTCTGTGTCCAGCCGGCGAAGCTCGTGTTTTCGAAACCGCCGTTGGTGAAGATCGCCCAGGCCGGCGTTGCCGCCAGAGCCAGGGCTGCTATTGCGATCGTGCGTTTCATTACCGTGGGCCCCCCGCAGGTCGAAATGATCCGGCGCGCGGCCGGAGATCACGAGTAGATTAGTTATTCCGGCCTCGTAGGGCAAACTGTCGCGAATTGCGAACCGCTTGTTTCGGTTGTCACTTCTCTACCATTCTATGTTGTATACGACAAACAAGACAACGACATTTGCTCACGATGATGATGTCATGGTGATTTCGTCGAACTTTTCCTCGAAATCGCGGGGCTGAAGAGGACTTTTTCGGTTTCTGGAGATTCAGAGCATTGTTTAGTGCGAGATCTCATTTGTATACCACAAACGAGATTTGCGTCCTGTTGCGAGAACACGACACCCGACGCGCCCGACCGCTCGGACAGCACAAGGACGGCGCAGATTGTCAAGCGCATCGACATTCGATGCCCGACGCGGGCGGACCCGGCACCTGCCGCGTCGAGGCCACCGCGACGGTGGGCCGCGTTGATCGGGAAGGCGCTTTCCGCGTATAATTTCCGACTTTTCCGACGGTTAAGACAGGCGAGAAGGAAGGATCAGGCGTCATGGCGGTCACGGCACAAGACAAGGCGAAGGTCATAACCGATTTTCAGCGCGCAACGGCGGACACCGGCTCCCCGGAGGTCCAGGTCGCGCTTCTCACGCAGCGCATCAACGGTCTCACCGACCACTTCAAGTCGAACGTCAAGGATCACCACTCGCGCCGCGGCCTGCTGCGCATGGTGTCGCGGCGTCGCAAGCTCCTCGACTACCTCAAGTCGCGCAACGCCGACAGCTATCGGGCGTTGATCGACCGTCTCGGCCTGCGCAAGTAGCACGCGTTCGCGTAGCCGCTCATGGAGTCGACGCGAGTGCAAGGACGAGCCCGAAGGGCCGCCCCGAGGGCGAATCCGCCCCGAAGCGCTTTAGCGCGGAGGGTAGGCCAGTGAGCCCGAAGGGTGGTCCAGCCGGCGCACCGCCGGACGTCGCCCACGAATAACCCGACCGTGGTCGCGCTACCCGCGCGGCCACGGTCTTTTTTCGGACCCCGAAAATGTTCAACAAAGTCACGAAGTCGATCCCGTTCGGCCGTCACACGCTGACCATCGAGACCGGCGAGATCGCCCGCCAGGCAGCCGGCGCCGCGTTGGTCAAGCTCGACGACACCGTCGTGCTCGTCACCGCGCAGGCCGCGAAGTCGGCGAAGCCCGGCCAGGACTTCTTCCCGCTGACCGTGGACTACCAGGAGAAGACCTACGCCGCGGGCAAGATCCCCGGCGGCTTCTTCAAGCGCGAAGGCCGCCCCTCGGAAAAGGAGGTGCTGACCTGCCGCCTCATCGACCGGCCGATCCGCCCGCTCTTTCCCGAAGGCTTCTTCAACGAAGTCCAGGTGATCGCGACCGTGCTGTCGGTCGATCCCGAGATCGATCCGGACGTTCCGGCGATGATCGGCGCGTCCGCGGCGCTCATGCTGGCCGGCGTGCCGTTCAACGGGCCGATCGGTGCGGCGCGCGTCGGCTACGTCGACGGTGCGTTTGTGCTGAACCCGACCAAGACCGAGCTCGCCGCGTCGCAGCTGAATCTCGTCGTCGCCGGCACCGAGGCCGCAGTGCTGATGGTGGAATCGGAAGCGAACGAGCTTCCCGAGGACGTGATGCTCGGCGCCGTGGTCTATGGCCACCAGCAGCAGCAGGCGGTGATCGAGGCGATCCACGCCCTCACCGAGGAGGCCGGCAAGCCGCTGTGGGACTGGCAGGCGCCGGCGAAGAACGAGGCGATGGTCGCGCAGGTCACCGCGGTCGCCGAGCCGCTGCTGCGCGAGGCCTACGCGCTGCGCTCGAAGCAGGCGCGGCAGCAGAAGCTGAAGGAGATCTACGCCAAGGTCGCCGCCGAGTGCATCCCCGCCGACGCGCCGTCGGGCTACGCGAACCAGGTCAACGACTTCGTGTTCTCGCTCGAGTCGTCGATCGTGCGCAACAAGATCCTCTCCGGCGAGCCGCGCATCGACGGCCGCGACACGCGCACCGTGCGCCCGATCAGCATCCGCACCGGCGTGCTGCCGCGCACGCACGGCTCCGCGCTGTTCACCCGCGGCGAGACCCAGGCGCTGGTGGTGGCGACGCTCGGCACCGCGCGCGACGAGCAGCGTGTCGACGCGCTGATGGGCGAATACACCGACCGCTTCATGCTCCACTACAACATGCCTCCGTACGCGACCGGCGAGACCGGCCGCGTGGGCACGCCCAAGCGCCGCGAGATCGGCCACGGGCGCCTCGCCAAGCGCTCGCTGCTCGCCGTGCTTCCCACCGCCGAGGAGTTCGCCTACTCGATGCGCGTGGTCTCGGAGATCACCGAGTCCAACGGCAGCTCGTCGATGGCCTCGGTGTGCGGCGGCAGCCTCGCGATGATGGACGCCGGCGTGCCGACCAAGGCGCACGTCGCCGGCATCGCGATGGGCCTCATCAAGGAAGGCAACCGCTTCGCCGTGCTGACCGACATCCTCGGCGACGAGGATCACCTCGGCGACATGGACTTCAAGGTCGCGGGCACCGAGCGCGGGATCACCGCGCTGCAGATGGACATCAAGATCCAGGGCATCACCAAGGAGATCATGGCGGTGGCGCTGTCGCAGGCGCGCGAGGGCCGCATGCACATCCTCGGCCTGATGCAGCAGGCGATGCCGCATGCCCGCACCGAGGTGTCGCAGCACGCGCCGCGCATGATGACGTTCAAGATCAACCCGGAGAAGATCCGCGACGTGATCGGCAAGGGCGGCAGCGTGATCCGCGCGCTGACCGAGGAGACCGGCACGACGATCGACATCCAGGACGACGGCACGATCACGATCGCCTCGGTGAACGCCGACGCCTGCAACGTCGCCCGCAAGCGCATCGAGGACATCACCGCGGAGGTCGAGGTCGGCCGCATCTACGACGGCGTGGTGCTGCGCCTGCTCGACTTCGGCGCGATCGTCCAGGTGCTGCCCGGCAAGGACGGCCTGCTGCACATCTCGCAGATCGCCAAGGAGCGCGTCAACCAGGTCTCCGACTACCTGAAGGAAGGCCAGGCGGTGCGGGTCAAGGTGCTCGAGGCCGACGACAAGGGCCGGCTGCGCCTGTCGATGAAGGCCGCCGGCGAGGACGACGCGCAGAAGGCGGCGGCACCGGACACGACGCCGGCGCCGTAACCTGCACGCGGTGCGCAGCAGCGACGGGGCACCTGCGGGTGCCCCGTTTGCTTCGGCAAGGTGCGATCGGTTCGAGCTACATCAATGATTCAGCCGGCCGAATCACGCAGACTTTCTGACGCGCCCAACGCGCATCGAACGGAGTCAGCCATGGACACGCCATCCCAGCCCGCCGCGCCGGTCGATCTGCCGCCGCTGCTGCCGCAGACCGAACACGCGATGGCGCAGCTGATCGCCGCGCCCGCGCTCAAGGCGGCGCTCGCCGCCATCCAGCGCGACGATGCAGTCACGCTCGCCGACCAGATCGCGCTCTCCGAGATCGAGTCGCCGCCCTTTCACGAGGAAGTGCGCGCCGCCGAGTTCGCCCGCCGCCTGCGGGAACTTGGCCTCGCCGACGTTCGCGTCGACGCCGAGGGCAATGTGATCGGCGTGCGCCCCGGCACCGGTGGCGGCCCGCGCCTCGCGCTCGCCGCCCACCTCGACACCGTGTTTCCCGCCGGCACCGACGTCAAGGTGCGCCGCGACGGCGATCGTTGCCTCGGCCCCGGCATATCCGACAACGCGCGCGGCCTCGCCGTGCTGCTGCAGATGCTGCGCACGCTCAACGAGCAGGGCATCCGGACCACCGGCGACCTGCTGTTCGTCGGCACCGTGGGCGAGGAAGGCAACGGCGACCTGCGCGGCTGCAAGGCGCTGTTCGCGACCGACCATTCGATCGACGGCTTCATCGCCGTCGACGGCGTGGCGGTGACCCGCATCCTCGCCAACGCCACCGGCAGCCGCCGCTACCGCGTCGGGTACGAAGGCCCGGGCGGGCACAGCTACAACGCCTTCGGCAACCCCAGCGCCACGCACGCGCTGGGCCGCGCCATCGCGCTGATCAGCGAGGTCCAGGTTCCCGACGAACCGCGCACCACCTTCACCGTGGGGACGGTCAAGGGCGGCACCTCGGTCAACTCGATCGCCGCCAGCGCCGAGATGGAGCTCGACCTGCGCTCGAACGACGGCGACGAGCTCACGCGCCTGGAGGCGAGCATCCTGCCGCTGCTCGAAGCCGCCGCCACCGCCGAGAACCGGCGCTGGAATGCGCCGGCCGAGAAGCAGGTGAAGCTCGTGCTGACGCCGATCGGGAATCGTCCCGCCGGGCAGCAGGCGCCCGAGACCCCGGTGCTGCAGGCCGCACGCGCCGCGCAGGCCGCGCTCGGCATTCCGCTGCTCACCTACTCGGCGGCGAGCACCGATCACAACGTGCCGGTGAGCCTCGGCATCCCCGCCACCACCCTGGGCGGCGGCGGCGTCGAGGCCAACAACCACACGCTGCGCGAGTGGTACGAGCCGACCGAGGCGTGGCGGGGCCCGCAGCTCTCGCTGCTGTCGTCGCTCGCCCTGGTGGGCGTGGCGGGCGTGAGCGAGCCGCTGCTCACGGTGCGTGCACCGCGCTAGGCGCGGTTTGGCACGGTGCAGGCGCCGGCAGGTTAGCGCCGCGGCGCGAGGCGCAGCAACAGCCCCTTGAAGAGCTCGAAGCCGATCGCCAGCGACGCCTCGTCGATGTCGAACTCGGACTGGTGGTGTCCTGCGGGGCGGGTGCTGCCGATGACGAAGTATGCCGCCTGGCCGCCGTGCGCCTGGACCCGCCGGGCGAGGATCGTCGCGTCCTCGCTGCCCCCGAAATTGGCGTCCGCGGCGACCTTGCCGACGGCTTGCACCGAGCCGGCAACGCCGGCGATCACGTCGACCAGCGCCGCATCGTTGGCGAGGTCGACGGCCTCGCCCATCTTCTCGATCTCGAAGGCAACGCCGAAGCTCCGGGCGACGCCCTCGGCGATTGCACCCACCTGATCGACCATGTACTGATTGATCTCGGCGTTCTCGCCGCGCACCTCGAGCTTCAGCAGCGCGTTCACGGGAATCACGTTGCGGCCTTCGCCGGCCGACATCTCGCCGACGTTGATCCGCGTCATTCCCCCTCCGTGGCGCGGGATGCCGAGCAGCTGCGTCACCGCGTGGCAGGCCGCGGCGAGCGCGTTCCTTCCCAGTTGCGGCTCCACTCCCGCGTGCGCCGGCTTGCCGCGGAAGCGCAGGTCGAGCTTGGTCGTGCACAGGAAGCCGTGCGGCGACGTGACGATTTCGCCGGTCGCCGCCATCATCGCGAGGTGCGCGCCGACGAACACGTCGACGTCGTCGACGATGCCGCTCGCGGCCATCGCCGCCGCGCCGCGAACGCCCTCCTCGGCGGGCTGGAACAGGAGCTTGATGGTGCCGCCGAGCTCGTCCGCGTGCTCGGCGACCCAGCGCGCAACCGTGAGGCCGATGGCCGTGTGCCCGTCGTGCCCGCAGGCGTGCATCAGCCCCGGCCGCTCGGACGCGAAGCCCAGTGCCGCCGGCGGGTGCGAGGAATCGATCGATTCCTGCACGTTGACGCAGTCGATGTCGAAGCGCAGTGCCACCACCGGGCCGGGCCGGCCGGTCCGCCAGATCCCGACGCAGCCGGTCAGCTCCTCCATCTCGGCGAGCAGCGCTTCGTCGACGCCGCGGCTCCGCGCGAAGGCAAGGCCCGCGGCGACGACGGCCGGCTCGCGGCCCAGCGTGTGGTCGCGCGCGATCACCTTCGATCCGGCCAGTACCTCGAAACCGTACTCCCGCAGCAGCCCGATCACCCGTGCGGTCGTGGCGAACTCGGACCAGCCGATCTCCGGCATCCGGTGCAGCTCGCGCCGCAGCGAGACGAGCTGCTGTACATAGGCGCTCGCGTCCATGGCATCACACCATGATCAGCGCAAGGGTGACGACGGCGACGATCATTGCCGGCGCCGTGCGCTTGACGACGTCGAGCGGCGACACGTTGGCGATGCCGGAGACGACGATGACGACGCCGGCGACCGGGCTCATCGTCCGGCCCAGCGCGCCCGAAATCGCCGCCAGCATGCCGAGGTCCGGGATCGTCATGCCGAAGTCCTTGGCGTGCGGCGTGACCGCCTCGTTGAACGCAAAGGCCGCCGCGTCGCCGGACCCGGAGATCACCGCCATCAGGAACGGGCCGATCGAACCGCCCCAGCGCGCGATTTCGTTCGACTCCTTGAGCGTGGCGATGAAGACATCGATCAGGCCCGCGGTCTTCAGTCCGGCCGCGAACACGCCGGCGGCGATGATGATGCCGATCACGTCGCCGTAGGCCTTGCCCATGCCGTTGAAGAACTCCTTGGTCATCTTGGCCGGCGACATCCTCGTGACGACGAGCGCGAAGATCGCACCGATGATCATCGCCTGCGGCACGCCCATCTTCAGCGCCGGCACCCACGCATTGCCGACGACCAGCAGCGTCAGCGGCACGAACGGCGCGAGCGAGTAGAGCACGTTCGCCTGGGTGATCGGGTCGGGCTTCTTCGGGGCGTCGGCAGGGGAGGCGCCGGCAGGGGTGGCGCCGGCCGCGCCGGCGCCGGCCGCTTCGGCGGCGACCACGCGGTGGTCCTTGAAGAGGAAGCAGGCGATGGTGATGCCGACGATGCCGATGCCGATCATCACGCTCGAGAACGGCGCGTGGTGGGCGATCAGCGCCATGATGTCCATGTTGGAGATCTTGGCGACGAACACGTTGTGGCTGTTTCCCGGCGAGAGCACCGAGCCGTAGGTTCCGATCAGCACCGCGGCCGCCGCACCCGCGGGGTGAATGCCGGACCGCATCATCAGCGGAATGAGCGTCGCGCCCACCGCGGCCGCGCAGCCCGCCGCCGAGGGGATCGCCGTGTTGACGAAGAACGTGAGCGCCGCCGATGCCGGGATGAGCAGCAATCCCAGACGGCCCAGCGGCTTCGAGAGCAAGGTCACGAGGTGCTCGTCGCAGCGGGTGTAGCTGATCACGAACGCAAAGCCCATCGCACTGCAGATGGCCTGGATGAGGCCGGCGTTGGTCATGCTCGCCGCGAAGGCGTCGAGCGCGGCCATCGGTTTCAGCGTCAGCATCGTGAGCACGATGCCGGCGGTGATCAGCACCAGGCGGGTCTCGTAGCGCTTGATCAGCGCCCACACCATGACGATCACCACGAGTACGGCAAGCCACGCGGTCACGTTCATTTCTGCGATCTTTCCTGGTCCGGCGGGCCGTGGCCCCCGGAGTGCGCGGTTCGCGCCGGATGCGCGTCCTCCGCGAAGGATAGGCGCCTGTGGAAACGACCGCTTGACGAGCGTCAAGGGATGCCTGCCCGCGGCGCGGCGGGCGCCCACGGCGCACACGCCACTCGTCAACGAAAGCGACCCGCGACCCGTGCACAGGCGCGCTTTGCCGCCACCCGTCGATCGCGGGTATGCTCGGTGGCATTCACCACGTCCGACCGAAGCGGCTTGCGTGCGGCGCGGCGTCGATGCTGCGCGACGTGCCGGCCGGCCACTGGCCGCAGGCCGGAAGGAGAGACCCTTGGCAGCACAACAACCCGCGCCGGGCACGCCGTTCGCACTGGCGCTGTTCGAGACCGTGCGCGCGATGAGCGCCGACACGACCGGCGTGTTGCGTGCGTCGTACGGCGACGTCGAGAGTCGCGTCCTGGACCACCTGCGCGGCGTCGCCGAGTCGCTCGGCCTCGCCAGCGAGTTCGATGCCGCCGGCAATCTCTGGATGCGCCGCCCGGGCCGGGACCGCGGCGCGGCCGCGTTCGTCACCGGGTCGCACGCCGACTCGGTGCCGCGCGGCGGCAACTACGACGGCCTCGCGGGGATCGTTGCGGGTCTCGTCGTCGCCCGGCGGCTGCACGACGAGGGCCGGGAAACGCTCCGTGACTACGTCGTGCTGGCGCTGCGGGGCGAGGAAAGCGCATGGTTCGGCAAGCCGTACCTCGGGTCGGCGGCGCTGCTCGGCCGGCTCACCGAAGCGGACCTCGCGCTCAAGCACCGCGACACCGGCTACCCGCTCGCGTTCTACATGCGCGAGGCCGGCGCCGAGCCGGCGCGGCTCGCCCAGGGCCGTCCGCTGGTCGACCCTGCGCGCATCGCCGCCTTCGTCGAGCTGCACATCGAGCAGGGTCCGGCGCTCGACGAGGCCGAGGTCCCCATCGGCATCGTCACCGGAATCCGCGGCAACGTGCGCCATCTCCAGGTCCGCTGCGTCGGCGAAGCGGGGCACTCGGGTGCCGTGCCGAAGCGCCTGCGCCACGATCCGGTCCTTGCCACCGCCGACCTGTTTTCGCGCATCGAGGAAGCCTGGCAGGATTGGCTCCGCGACGGTCACGACCTCGTGTTCACCGCCGGCGTCGTGCAGACGAACCCGGCGACCCACGCCGTCTCGGTGATCCCCGGCGAAATCACGTTCAGTCTCGAGGCGCGCAGCCTCGCGCGCGCCACGATCGACGAGTTCAACGCCGCGATCCGCGCCGAGTGCGACGCGATCGGCCGCGCGCGCGGCGTCCGCTTCGAATTCGATCCGCCGATCGTCAGCGAACCGGCCGTGCTCGATGCCGACCTGACGCGCCGGCTGGCGCGCGCCGCGGACGCGGCGCAGCTCCCGTACATGCGGCTTGCGAGCGGCGCCGGGCACGACGCCGCGATGTTCGCCAATGCCGGGATTCCGACCGGGATGATCTTCGTACGCAACCAGAACGGCTCGCACAACCCGCGCGAGGCGATGCGAGTCGACGACTTCATGGCAGGCTGCGAGCTGCTTTGGCGCCTGGTCGTCGAGTTCGAGGAGGACTTCCGTGAATAGCCCGTCACCGCCATCGGGAAACCCGCCGATGTTCGCCGACGCCGCGTCGCGTGCCCAGATCGCCCGGATGACCGTGCGCATCCTGTTCGCCACCGGCGCCGTACGCGTCAACACCGACGCGCCGTTCATGTTCAGCTCGGGCTGGGCGAGCCCCGTCTACGTCGAGTGCCAGCGCGTGATGGCGCATCCCGACCTGCGGCAAACGCTGATGGCGCTGGCCGCCGGCGAGATCGAGCGCCGCGTCGGCGTCGCGACGATCGACACCGTGGTCGGCGGCGAGGACGCGGGCGTCTGCTTTGCGGCGTGGCTCGCCGACGCGCTGCGCAAGCCGCTCAATTTCGTGCGTACGCGCACGCGCGGCTTCGGCCGCAACTCGCAGATCGAGGGCGAACTCCGGGCGGGCGCCCGGGCGCTGCTGGTCGGAGACCTCACCACCGACGGCGTGTCCAAGGCGCAGTTCGCCACCGCGCTGCGCGCGGCCGGCGCCGAGGTGCACGACGTCTTCGTGCTGTTCTACTTCGACGTCTTCGACGACGCGCGCCCGCACCTCGAGGCAGCAGGTTTGCGCCTGCACGCGCTGGCGAACTGGGCGGACATCGTCGCGGTGGCGCGCGAGGACGGACTGTTCGACGCCGCCACGCTCGCCGAAGTCGAAGGATTCCGCGCCGATCCCGCCGGCTGGTCGGCGCGGCACGGCGGGCTCGCCCACCTGCCGCCGCCGCAGCGCACGTCGCTGCCCTGAGCGCGCGACCACAGCGCCCGGGCTCGCGCCGACGGTCACCGCCCCGACGGGCTTGTCGAGCAACGCGTCGCCGGTGACGGTGACCGTGAGCTCGGTCGTGCCGCCTTCGACGGCCACCGGCGGCGCGGACGCGGGCGCGGCGCCGGCGCGCGCCATCATGTCGAAGCGCGGCTGCGGTGCGTGGTCGCCGGTCGACACGCTCACGTGGCCGGGCCGCCACGCGGCGAAGCCGAGCGCCTCGGACGCGGTCGCGGCGCGCTGCTGCCACGCGCGGATGGCTTCCTTCGTCAGCGCGTCCTCGGCGCGGCGGCGCGTCTCCGGCGCGAGGCTGAAGGCGATCGACGACACCAGCAGTCCGTCCTCGTCCTGGAGCTTGGTGAGCAATGCCGCGAGCGCCGGGAAGTCGGCGCCGGTGAGCGACAGCGTCTGCGACACGCGCCACTTGCCGGGCTTGCCCTTCTCCCACTGCTGCCACGTGCTGTAGCCGGCGCTCTTCACCTCGATGCCGGACGCAGCCTTGGCGGCGGCGAGCGCCTTCGCCATGCGCGCATTGACGTCCGCGGCAGCCGCGCCGGCGGTGGTCTGCTCGGCCTCGGCGCGCACCATCGCCTGCATGCGGTCGTTCTGGACCTTCGCGGTTGCCGCCCCGGTGACGGTGACGCTCGGCGACGCGGGAGACGCCGGAGCGGGCGGCTGCTGCGCGAGCGCCGCGTTCGCGGCAAACAGGGCGGCAAGGACGAGCGAGGCAAGCGGTCGATTCATGGCGAGTCTTTCGGGTTCGGTTGCAGGCGTGCGACACGTTCGGGCAGCGCGAGGATCGCGTCGCGATTGGACCAGGAGAAACAGCGCGCCGCCGCGTCGCGCCACGGCAGCCACGAAGCGCGCAGGTGCTCGCGCGGGTTGAGCCGCACCGGCACCGGTCCCGGCACCGGCAGCGCGAACACGTGCTCCGTGTTGTGCATCGTGCCGGGGGCGTAGCGGTGGCGCCATTGCGGGAAGATCTCGTACACGCTGGACAGGCCCCAGTCGACGACGCCACCGAAGGCGGCCGCGTCGATGCCGGTCTCCTCGGCGAGCTCGCGCGCGGCGGTCTCGGCGAGCGCCTCGCCCGCCTCGGCGCTGCCCGTCACGGATTGCCAGTGCTCGGGAAAGTCGGCGCGCTCGATCAACAGCACGTCGAGGTCCACGGTGTAAACGAGGACCAGCACCGAAAGGGGTTGCTTGTACTTCAACTCAGGCGTGCCTCCTTGCACGTTCCGTGCAGCGCGCGGTCGGCGCGTGTCGGCCCGCCTGCCTTCGTGCGGCGACGGGCCCTGCGGGCCTTGCCTGCGGCCGCCGCATTCAGGCTACGAACACCCAGAACGGCACGTGGCGCTCCTGCCAGAACTCGGCGGCCTCGCCGAGGATCTCCTCGAGCGTGCCGTAGTCGTTGGGGTGGTCCTTGCGATACGCGGCGGCGTGGGCGAGCACGACGACGCGACCGGACTTGCCGAGCCAGTCGCGGTCCTCGAGCACGTCGGCGAGCGCGTCCCAGTTGTGGCCAAAGTGGTCGGGAAGCGCGAGCGCGCGGTCGATCTCCGCGAACAGCGTCGCCTTGTCCTTTGCCTTGCCGAGGTCGATCTGCGCGAACTTCAGCTTCGCGTGCGTCGCCGCCGTCTTGAGCGGCTCGGCGGCGCCCTTCCACTCGTGCACGCCGCAGTCCTCGACGGCGGTGAGATCGGGCGCCTTCATTCGCGGATCCTCGAGAACGATTGGTAGTGGTCGTGCGTGTAGTAGCACACGTCGGGCGCCTTCGGCGGACCGCCGCAGACGATGCGCCGCGCGCCGCGGTGCTTCACGCCGGGCGTTCGCACCGTGTATTCACGGTAATAGTGGCGCGGCTGCGCGGGCAGCAGGCGCTCGCGGTTGCCGAAGCGGACGCCGTCGCGCTCGTAGGGAAAGGGTCCGCCGTCGCGGATCAGCGCGAGCGTGCGCTGCGCCTCGGTCGGCAGGGTCGCGGCTGCAACCTCGGGCAGGGCGTCGGGCGTGGCACGTGCGTGCGCCACGACGGGCGCCGGCAGAATCACGCCGATCGCGACGACCGCGACGAAGCGGCGCATGAGCACGGCGATGTCCATGGCCCGCAGTGTACCAATGCGGGTTCGGGTCGCCACCGCGTGGTGCGTCAGCCGGCCTTCGGGGCGTCGCTGGTGCGCACGCGGATGTGCAGGTCGCGCAGCTGCGGTTCGGTCGCCGGGGCGGGAGCGCCGACCAGCAGGTCCTGCCCGCGTTGCGTCTTCGGGAACGCGATCACGTCGCGAATCGAGTCGGCGCCCGCCATCATCGTCACGATGCGATCGAGGCCGAAGGCGATGCCGCCGTGCGGCGGCGCGCCGTAGGACAGCGCGTCGAGCAGGAAGCCGAACTTGCGGCGCTGGTCCTCGGGCGAGATCGACAGCGCCTCGAACACCTTCGCCTGCACGTCCTGGCGGTGGATCCGCACCGAGCCGCCGCCGATCTCCCAGCCGTTCAGCACGACGTCGTAGGCCTTCGCCAGCGCGTGCGCCGGATCGGTCGCGAAGCGCTCCTCGTGGCCGTCCTTCGGCGCGGTGAACGGGTGGTGGCGGGCGGCCCAGCTCTTCCGTTCCTCGTCGTACTCGAACATCGGGAAGTCGACGACCCACAGCGGCTTCCAGCTCTTCTCGGCGAAGCCGCGGTCGTGGCCGATCTTGGCGCGGAGCGCGCCCATGGCGTCGGAGACCACCTTCTCGCGGTCGGCGCCGAAGAAGATCACGTCGCCGTCCTGTGCGCCGGTGCGCGTCAGGATCTCGCGCAGCACGGGCTCGGGCAGGAACTTGACGATCGGCGACTGCAGGCCTGCCTCGTTCGGCTTGCTCACGTCGTTGACCTTGATCCAGGCCAGCCCCTTCGCGCCGTAGATCGCGACGAACGGGCCGTAGTCGTCGATTTCCTTGCGCGACATCGCGCCGCCGCCGGGCACGCGCAGCGCGGCGACGCGGCCGTTCGGGAGGTCTGCCGCGCCGCGGAACACCTTGAACTCGACCGTCTTCATGAGGTCGGTGAGCTCGGTCAGCTTGAGCGGCACGCGCAGGTCGGGCTTGTCCGAGCCGTAGTCGCGCATCGCGTCGGCGTAGGTCATGATCGGGAACGGCTCGGGCAGCTCGACGCCGAGCGCGTCGCGGAACATCGTCCGCACCAGCCCTTCCATGAGCTCGCGGATCTCCAGCTCGCCGAGGAACGACGTCTCGATGTCGATCTGGGTGAACTCGGGCTGGCGGTCGGCGCGCAGGTCCTCGTCGCGGAAGCACTTCACGATCTGGTAGTAGCGGTCGAAGCCCGCGATCATCAGCATCTGCTTGAACAGCTGCGGCGACTGCGGCAGCGCGTAGAACTGGCCGTGGTGGACGCGCGAGGGCACGAGGAACTCGCGCGCGCCCTCCGGCGTCGACTTGTAGAGGAACGGCGTCTCGATGTCGACGAAGCCGAGGGCGTCGAGGTAGCGGCGCGCCGCCGTCGCGGCGCGGTGACGCAGCATCAGGTTGCGCTGCATCGGCAGACGGCGCAGGTCGAGCACGCGGTTCTCGAGGCGCACGGTCTCCGACAGGTTGTCGTCGTCGAGCTGGAACGGCGGCGGTGCCGAGGTGTTGAGGATCTCGAGCTCGTGCGCGAGCACCTCGATCTCGCCCGAGACCAGGCTCGGGTTGGTCGAGCCCTCGGGACGCGGCCGCACGAGGCCGGTGACGCGCACGCAGTACTCGCTGCGCAGCTTCTCGGCGGTGGCAAAGGTTGCCGCGCGGTCCGGGTCGCAGACCACCTGCACGAGTCCCTCGCGGTCGCGCAGGTCGATGAAGATCACGCCGCCGTGGTCGCGCCGCCGGTGGACCCAGCCCATCAGCGTGACCGTCTGCGCGAGGAAGCGACGGTCGACCTTGCCGCAGTATTCGGTGCGTTTCACAGCGTGTTCTCCAGCGGGAATCGGATCGGAATCGCCGCCCGCGGCGGCGGCGTGCGCCGGCCGGCCGCGGGGTGGCCGGGTCAGTTTCGGGAGGCGGCGGCGACGACCGGCGCGGCCGGGGTCGAGGGCGGCGGCACCGCGCTGCCGCGCGGCACCACGACGCCCATCGAGACCACGTACTTGAGCGCCTCGTCGACGGTCATGTCGAGGTCGCGCACGCGCGACTTCGGCACCATGACGAAGTAGCCGGACGTCGGGTTCGGCGTAGTGGGGACGTAGACGGACACGTGCTCCTCGCCGAAGTGGCGCGCGACCGCGGGCGCCGGCGTGCCGGTGAGGAAGGCGATCGTCCAGCTGTTCTCGTGCGGGAATTCGACGAGCAGCGCCTTGCGGAAGGCGTTGCCCGAGTCGGACAGCAGCGTGTCCGACACCTGCTTCACCGAGGAGTAGATCGACTTGACGAAGGGAATCCGGCCGAGGGCCGACTCCCAGAAGCGGATCAGCCGCTGGCCGAAGTAGTTGGCGGCGATCACGCCGGTGAGGAGCAGGATCGCGAAGGCGAGCACGACGCCGAGGCCGGGGATCGGGAAGCCGAACAGCTTCTCGGGCCGCGCCACCTCGGGGAGCAGCAGCAGCGTCAGGTCGAGCGTGGTGAGGATGAAGTGCAACACCCACACCGTGATGCCGATCGGCACCCAGACGAGCAGCCCGGCGACGAGGTAGCGCCTCATGCGTGCACCGGTACGGATCGTCGACCCGCGTCTCGCGCAGCGGCGCGCGTCAGTGGCACGAGCAGCCGCCGCCGCAGCCGCCGGCCTTCTTCGCGCCACCGGCGTCGCTCTTGCCTTCGCTCGGCGCGGCGGCGTCGGTCTTGGAGGTGCCGGCAGCGGGCGCGTCGCCCTTGGGCGCGGGCTTGCTGCCGCCGCGGAAGTCGGTCGCGTACCAGCCGCTGCCCTTGAGATGGAAGCCGGCTGCCGAGACGAGCTTCACCAGCGTGTCGGCACGGCACGAGGGGCACTGAGTGAGCGCGGGCTCGGAGAGCTTCTGCATGGCCTCCAGCTCGTGGCCGCATTGCGAACAGCGATATTCGTAGATGGGCATCGTCGATGTCTCCGCGGCGTGGGGCGGTCGCGCGAGGCGGCCGCGTGCATTCAAAACGTTGAATTATAGCGGGAAACGTCGCCTCCGACGCACGGACGGCCGACCCGCCGGGGCGATCCTTGATCGCCGAGAATCGGGGGCGTATGTTGCAGCGAACGATGGCACGTGCGCCGGTCCACGCCCGGCCATCGCACAGGAGTGGCCGATGAGCCTGTCGCAGACCCAGCTTGCCGATCTCGTTCGAGCGCTCGAGGAGCGCCACGGCGCGCTGCTCGAGGACGTGCGGGCCGCGTTGGAGGCTGCGGAGAACCTGCAGTACATCGAGTTGGTCGACCGGGCTCCCGCGGACGTCGGCGATCAGTCCGTGGCCGACGCGCTCGCCGATCTCAACCTGGCGATCGTCGACCGGCACGTCCGGGAACTGCGCGACATCGAGGCCGCCAAGGCGCGCATCGCCGATCGCACCTACGGCGCGTGCGTCGACTGCGGCGACGCCATCGCGCCGGAGCGTCTTCGCGCCTGGCCGACCGCGAAGCGCTGCCACGCCTGCCAGCAGCAGCGGGAACGCACCTTCAGCCACGAGGGGACGCCGAAGCTGTAGCGGTCGGTTGCGGAGCCGCATGCGCCGCGCCGCCGCGGCGTATCTGCCGCAGCGTTTGCATTATCCTGTCGCGCAGGAGGGCACGAAGGTGGCGGCATACTGGATCTGGTGGGCGTTGGCGGGCGTGCTGGTCGGGGCCGAGCTCCTGATCGGCACGTTCTACCTGCTGGCCGTGGGCGTCGCGTTCGCGGTGGGCGGACTCGCCGCGTGGCTCGGCGCAGGTCATGCGCTCCAGCTCGCCGTCGCCGCGGCGAGCGCGGTGGCCGGCGTGTTCGCCGCGCACCGCTGGCGCACGACGCGTGGGCGCGCGCCGGTCGAGACCCCCCATGACGTGGGCCAACTCGTGGCGGTCAAGGCATGGCAGCCGGACGGCACGGCGCGTGTCGCCTACCGCGGCACGCTGTGGTCGGCGGTGACGGCGGCCCCCGACACGCCCCGTGCCGACGCAATGTACATCGTCGCCATCCGCGGCTCGACGCTGGTCATCGCCGACCGCATGCCGTAGCGTCGGCGGCCGCACGCACTCGCAACGCTCGAGGAGATACCCGTATGGACATCGGCCTATCCGCCGTCACGTTCGTCCTGTTCGTCGTCGCGCTGATCGTCGTCATCCAGGCAATCCGGGTGGTGCCGCAGCAGCACGCGTGGGTGGTCGAGCGGCTCGGTCGCTTCTTCGCTGTGCTCGGGCCGGGCCTCAATTTCGTCATCCCGTTCGTCGACCGCGTCGCCTACCGGCACGACCTGCGCGAAATTCCCCTCGACGTGCCGCCGCAGATCTGCATCACCCGCGACAACACGCAGCTGCAGGTCGACGGAATTCTCTACTATCAGGTTACCGACCCGAAGCTAGCCTCCTACGGCTCGTCGAACTACGTGCTCGCGATCACCCAACTCGCGCAGACGACGCTGCGCAGCGTGATCGGCCGCATGGAGCTCGATCGTACGTTCGAGGAGCGCGACCAGATCAACGCCACGGTCGTCGCCGCGCTCGACGAGGCCGCCGCGGCGTGGGGCGTCAAGGTGCTGCGCTACGAGATCAAGGACCTGACGCCGCCGGCGGAGATCCTGCGCTCGATGCAGGCGCAGATCACCGCCGAGCGGGAGAAGCGCGCGGTGATCGCGACGTCCGAGGGCCGTCGCCAGGAGCAGATCAACCTCGCCACCGGCGCGCGCGAGGCCGCGATCGCAGAGTCCGAGGGCGAGAAGCAGGCCGACATCAACCGGGCGCAGGGCGAGGCGGCGGCGATCCTCGCCCGGGCGGAGGCGACGGCCAAGGCGATCCGCGACATCGCCGACGCCATCGGCGCGCCCGGGGGCCTGCAGGCCGTGAACCTGCGCGTCGCGGAGCAGTACATCAACGAGTTCGGCAACCTCGCGAAGGCCACCAACACGGTGATCCTGCCCACCAACGTCGCCGACGTCGCGGGCCTGATCTCGACGGCGATGAGCGTCGTCAAGGCGCAGGGACCGGTCGCGCCGGGGGCGCGCTGAAGTTATCGCATTGGATCGATCATGGACATCGGAAACAGCGTCTTCATCGTCAGCGGTGGTGCGTCGGGCCTCGGCGAGGCGACCGCGCGGATGCTCGTCGCCGCGGGCGGGCGGGTCGTCGCCGCCGATCTCAAGGAGGAGCAGGGCCGCGCGCTCGAGCGCGAGGTCGGTGCGAGCCTGCGCTTCGTGCGTTGCGACGTGACCGACGAGGCGAGCGCCAGCGCCGCGGTCGCGGCAGCCGTCGACGGCTTCGGCGGACTGCACGGGTTGGTCAACTGCGCCGGCATCGTCCACGGCGAGAAGGTGGTCGGCAAGGACGGCCCCCACGCGTTGGCGAGTTTCGCGCGCACGATCAACGTCAACCTGATCGGCTCGTTCAACATGACGCGGCTCGCGGCACACGCGATGGCCAAGGCGTCGCCCAACGCGGAGGGCGAGCGCGGCGTCATCGTCTGCACCGCGTCCGTCGCGGCGTTCGACGGGCAGATCGGCCAGGCCGCGTACGCGGCGTCCAAGGGCGGGCTGGTCGGCATGACCTTGCCCATCGCCCGCGAGCTCGCGCGCTACGGCATCCGCGTGATGACGATCGCCCCGGGCATCTTCCGCACGCCGATGATGGCGAGCCTCCCGACCGACGTGCAGGATGCGCTCGGCAAGATGGTGCCGTTCCCGTCGCGTCTCGGCCGGCCGGAGGAGTTCGCCTCGCTGGTGCGCGAAATCGTCTGCAACCCGATGCTGAACGGCGAGGTGATCCGCCTCGACGGGGCGATCCGGATGGCCCCGAAATAAGTGGGGTCAGACCCCAATTTAAGTACGGAAAGTAGGGTCAGACTCGACTTTCCCTCGACGGTGTTGCGATTACCGCTGCCGCGACAGGAAAGTCGAGTCTGACCCTACTTTCCGGCGCCGCGATCAGCTGCGGCGGGTGAGGGCGATCGCCGCGACGATGATCGAGACGAAGAAGACGAAGGTCCAGCCGGGCATCGCGAGCTCGAGGAAGCGCCAGTCGATCTTGGCGCACTCGCCGCTGCCTTTGAACACGGTCGCGAGCACTTCCTGGAACGGCAGCGTGTCGAGCATGTAGGACAGTCCCGGGCCGCAGGCCGGCACCTGGTCGGGCGGCAGCGTCTGCAGCCACACGTGGCGTGCCGCCACGGCCGCGCCGGTGCCGGCGAACAGGATGATGACGAGCGAGTACACGATCGCCCCGACGCGCCCCGGGTTGTGGATCGCGCCGAGCAGGAACACGACGCCGCAGGCGATCACCGCGATGCGCTGCATCACGCACAGCGGGCACGGCTCGAGGCCGATCACGTACTGCACGTAGAGCGCGTAGCCCATCAGCCCCGCGCAGACCAGCGCGCCCAGCAGGTACGACTTGCGCCAGTCGGGCATGATCAGCAGGCCCAGCGATGCGACGCCGACCGTCATCAACAGGATGCGCCAGCCGGCGAGCAGCATGTCGTTCTGACCCGCGGTGATGCGCAGCACCAGCTCGTGCGCCAGCGCCGCGGCGAGCACGAGGACGCCGATCCACGGCCATGGAACTCTTCCCAATTCCTTGGTCACTGCGATTTCTCCAATGCCTGGTCGATGTCCCAGAGGATGTCGTCGACCGCCTCGAGTCCGACCGAAAGGCGGATCATTTCCGGCGCGACGCCCGCGGCGCGCTGCTCGTCTTCCGTCAGCTGGCGGTGGGTAGTGGATGCCGGGTGGATCACCAGCGACTTCGCGTCGCCGACATTCGCGAGGTGCGACAGGACCTGCACCGACTCGATGCAGCGCTCCCCGGCGCGTGCGCCGCCCTTGACGCCGAACGTCAGGATGCCACCGGCGCCGTGCGGCAGGTAGCGCGCAGCCAGCCGCGCGTGGGGATCTCCCGCGAGCAGCGGATAGCGCACCCAGTCGATCGCCGGGTGCGCGGCGAGGTGCTGCGCGACGGTGAGCGCGGACGCGGAGTGGCGCGGCATGCGCAGGTGCAGCGTCTCGATGCCCTGCAGCAGCAGGAACGCGGAGAGGGGCGCAAGGGTGGGGCCGAGCGTGCGCATCGTTTCCATGCGCGCCTTCATCGTGAAGCCGAAGTCGCCGAAGGTCTCGTAGAAGCGCACGCCGTGGTAGCCGGCGGAGGGCTCCGTCATCCCCGGGAAGTTGCCGTTGTCCCAGGGAAACCGTCCCGACTCGACCACCACGCCGCCCATCGTCGTGCCGTGGCCGCCCAGGTACTTGGTCACCGAGTGCACGACGATGTCGGCGCCGTGCTCGAAGGGCCTGCACAGCGCCGGCGAGGCGAGGGTGTTGTCGATGACCAGCGGCACGCCGGCCCCGTGCGCGACCTCCGCGAGTGCGGCGATGTCGCAGACGTTCAACTGCGGGTTGCCGATCGTCTCGGCGTAGATCGCCTTGGTGTTGGGCTTCATCGCCGCGCGGAACGCGTCCGGGTCGTCGGCGTCGACGAAGGTCGTCTCGATGCCGAACTGGCGGAACGTCACCGCGAACTGCGTGTGGGTGCCGCCGTAGAGCGTGCGCGCGGCGACCAGGTGGTCGCCGGCCTGCGCCAGCGTCAACAGGGCGACCATCTGCGCGGCCATGCCGGTGGCGGTCGCGAGCGCGGCCCGGCCGCCCTCGAGCGCCGCGATGCGCTCCTCGAGCGCCGCGACGGTCGGATTGCTGATCCGCGAGTAGACGTTGCCGAACGTCTGCAGGTTGAACAGGCTCGCCGCGTGGTCGGCGGAGTCGAAGACGAACGAGGTCGTCTGGTAGATCGGCTGCGCGCGTGCGCCGGTCTGCGCGTCGGGAATCTGCCCCGCGTGCAGGCAGAGCGTGTCGAAGCCGAAGAGGCGGTCGGGCATGGTGCCGGCGCCTAGCGGGGCACGCGCGCGCGCCGCGCGGAGACGATGCCGGTGTTCACGCCTGCCCAGTTGAGCCCGCCGAGGATGCGTGCGTGCTCGATCTTCATGCAGCGGTCCATCACCACGTCGAGGCCCGCGTCGCTCGCGATGCGCGCTGCCGCCTCGTTGCGAATGCCGAGCTGCATCCACAGTACGCGGGCGCCTTTCGCCACCGCCTCGCGCGCCAGCGCCGGCATCTCGTCGGCCTTGCGGAAGCCGTCGACGACGTCCACCGGTTCCGGAATCGCCGCGACGCTCGGATAGCAGCGCTCGCCCAGCACCTCGGCGTAGTTCGGATTCACCGGGATCACGCGGTAGCCGTGCTCCTGCAGGTACTTGGCGGCGAAGTAGCTCGGCCGGTACCAGTTCGCCGAGAGGCCCACGACCGCGATCGTCCTCGACTGGGCGAGGATGCGGCCCAGGCCCGCAACGTCGTCGACGATCGCCATCGTCAGCGCCTGCGTGCGCGCAAGGTAGCGTGGGCTGTCGCTCCCGGCGTCCCCACGAGGGCTCTGGCGGCGAGCGCCGCACTTAGCCACCGCTCGCTGAGTGGGCTGGTCATGGGTGTCGGGTCCTGGACGTATGCACACGGGGAATTCTACCCACCCGTCCCGACCGGCCGGCTTGCACTGCACGATTCGCGAGACGCTCCGGTGACACGGACAGGCACGAGCGCGGCGACATCTGCGGCACTGCTGCGCCCGCCCGCCGATCGGCGGAGAAAAGGCTTTACAGAACAGAGGCTTGAAGCGCAGCCGCAGCAACGACGTTCTCGGCGCGATCCTTGCTTCCCCGGAAGGTCACCGTCCCGCGGTCCACGTGCGTGCACCGCGCGGGCGACGGTTCCCGAACTGCACCGATGGCCCTCACGCGCTCCCTTCGCTCGCCGGACCCCCAGTCGATCCAGCAATCGGTCAGCTTCGCGATCGAACGCCACTCGCTCGCGGCGCTGTCGCAGCGCAAGCTGAACGCGCTTGCCTCGCCGCTCGCGTACGTCGACCGCAACCAGCGCTACCGCTTCGCCAACAAGGCGTTCCTCGAGTGGATCGACCGGCGTCCGGAGCAGGTGCTGGGCCGCGAGGTCATCGACGTCGTCGGCAAGGACGTGTACGAGCTGTACGACGCCTACATCGACGCGGCGCTGGACGGGGAGCGCACCGGGTTCGAGCGCCAGCTCTTCGCGCCGGGACGGCCGCCGATCTGGATCCGCGTCGACTACTACCCGGACCGCGCGCCCGACGGCCTCGTACGCGGCTTCCTCGTCGCCTACAGCGACGTCGACCACCTGAAGCGGCTGGAGCTCGAGGCAGGACGGCGCGAGCAACGCCTGCGCCTCGTCACGGACAGCGTCGGCGTGCCGATCCTCTACTTCGACCGGCAGCAGAAGCTGCGCTTCGCCAACCGGCCGTACAGCGACTGGATCGGCGTGCCGAGCGACGACCTGCTCGGCCACGCGCTTGCCGAGTTCATGCCCGCCGAGACGCTGGCCGACCTCGTGACGCACATGGAGCGCGCGTTCGCGGGCGCGACGGACGCTTGGGAGCGTCGCGAGCGCAAGGCGTCGGGCGAGTTGCGCTGGGTGCGCAACGTGCTCGTCCCGGAGCGCGAGATGGGCGGCCGGGTGGGCGGCGCGTTCCTGGTGATGAACGACATCGAGGACGACGTCCGGGCGCGGGATGCGCTGAAGGCGCAGGAGACGCAGATGCGCCTCTTCGCCGACAACATCCCGGGCCCGATCGCCTACCTCGACCGCGACCTCTCCTACCGCTTCGTCAACCAGGCGTTCGCGAACCTCGCCCGCCTGCCGCAGGAGAAGATCTACGGTCGCATGCCCGCGGACGTGCTCGCGCGGGACGTCGCCAACTTCCTGCGTCCGATCCTGACGCGCGCGCAGGGCGGCGAGGCGGTCGAGTACGAGCGCATGGGCCTCACCACGGCGGGCGCGCAGCGCTGGATGCACGGGCGCGTCGTGCCGGACCGCGACGCGGCGGGGCAGGTGCGCGGCGTGTACTGCACCGAGTACGACATCCACGAGGTGAAGACCACCGAGCAGGCGCTTGCCGCACGCGAGGAGCAGCTGCGGCTGTTCACGGACAACATCCCGGAGCCGGTCGTCTACCTCGACGCCGACCGCCGGCTCGCGTTCGTCAACGAGGCCTTCCTCGACCTCACGGGGCAGGAGCGCGAGCACATCGTCGGCCGGGAGCCGGCCGAGGTGCTTGCGGACGAGCAGCGCATCATGCAGGACGAGTACGTGGTGCGCGCGCTCGCCGGCGAGTCCGTCACCTACGAGCGTCCGGTGGTGGACCGCAACGGCCGCACGCGCTGGTTCCGCGCGCGCATCGTTCCCGACTTCCACTTCGACGGCAAGATCCGCGGGCTGTACGTGGTCGGGCACGACATCACGGACCTGAAGCAGGTGCAGGACGCACTCGCCTCGCGCGAGAGCCAGCTGCGCGCGATCATGGACGGCGTGCCGGCCCCGGTGGCCTACATCGACCGCGACGAGCGCTGCCACTACGTCAACCGCACCTTCCTGCAGTACTTCGGCCTGACCGTCGCGGCCGTGGCGGAGATGCGGCTCGCCGACGTCGTCGGCCGCGCGATCTACGAGAGCGCGCAGGCGATGCTCGCGCGTGCCTTCGACGGCGAGTCGACCGCCTTCGACCGGCTGGTCCCCGGCGCGAACGGCATGCGCCGGTGGATGACGATCCGCGTCGTGCCCGACGCCGGCCCCGGCGGGGAGGTGCACGGCGCGTTCGTGCTGATGAACGACATCCACGGCCTCAAGCAGGCGCAGGAAGCCCTGCGCGCCTCGGAGGCCGAGCTGCGTCTCATCATGGACAACGTGCCGGCGCGGGTCTCCTACGTCGACCGCGACTACCGCTACCGCTTCCTCAACCGGCACGACGAGGACTGGCTCGCCGAGAGCCGCAAGGAGCTCTCCGGCAAGCGCGTCGTCGACGTGGTCGGCGCGGAGCGCTTCGCCCAGGTGAAGCCCCTGTTCGACCGCGTGCTGACGGGCGAGACGGTCTCGACCGAGCAGATGCTGGTGCAGCCGGACGGCGGCGTGAAGTGGGAGTCGGTGCACTACGCGCCGAACCGCGACGCCGAAGGCAACGTCATCGGCATCTACGCCGTGCACACCGACGTCCACGACCAGAAGCGCAACGAGGAGGCGCTGCGCCGCGCCAACTGGATGCTCTCGTCGCACATCAGCAATACGCCGCTCGCGGTGATGGAGTGGGACCGCGACCACAGGCTGGTGCGCTGGTCGCCGCAGGCGGAGCGCATCTTCGGCTGGGGCACCGACGAGGTGCTCGGCATGGAGCTCACCGACAACGTGCTGCTGCACCAGGACGACCGTGCCGCGTCGTCGTCGCTGATCGAGCGCCTGTCCTCGGGCGACGAGCCGCGCGCCACCGGCCTCACCCGCAACCACCGCAAGGACGGCGAGACGATCTGGTGCGAGTGGTACCACTCGGCGCTGCTCGACGACCAGGGGCGCATCGTTTCGATCCTGTCGTTCGTGCAGGACGTGTCCTCGCGCATCCAGGCCGAGGAGCGGCTGCAGTACCTCGCGACCCGGGACGCGCTGACCGGCCTGCCCAACCGCCTGCTGCTGAACGAGCGGCTGGCGCAGGCGATCGCCCAGGCACGCCGTTCCGGGCGTCGCGTCGGCGTGCTGTTCATCGACCTCGACCGCTTCAAGAACGTCAACGACACGCTCGGCCACCGCATCGGCGACGAGCTCCTGAAGCGCGTGTCGCAGGCGCTGTCGACCGCGTTGCGCGAGACGGACCTGCTCGCGCGGCTGGGCGGCGACGAGTTCATGGTGATCGTCGACGACTTCGACGACCCGGAGGTGCTCGGACGGGTAGCGCAGAAGCTCTGCGACGCGGTCGCGCACCCGATCCGCATCGAGGAGCACGACATCTACGTCACGTCCTCGATCGGCATCGCGGTGTATCCCGACGACTCCGACGATCCGGAAGAGCTGCTGAAGCACGCCGACGTGGCGATGTACCGCAGCAAGGAGCTTGGCCGCAACACCTACCAGTTCCTCGACGCGAGCCTCGCCGAGCGGCGCGTGCGGCAGCACTCGCTCGAGTCGTCGCTGCGCACGGCGCTGCGCACCGGCAAGCTCGCGCTGCACTACCAGCCGCTGGTGCGCGTCGCCGACCGCCGGGTGATCGGCGCGGAGGCGCTGCTGCGCTGGCACGATCCCGAGCACGGCGACGTGCCGCCGCAGGTGTTCATCCCGGTCGCCGAGGAGTCGGGCCTCATCCACGCGCTCGGCGAGTGGGTGCTCGCGACCGCCGCGGCGCAGTGCCGAGCGTGGCGCGACGACGGCCTGCCGCTCTCGGTGTCGATCAACCTGTCGGCGCGGCAGTTCTATCGCGACGACCTCGCGCGCCGCACGCTCGAGATCGTGCGCGCGGCCGACTGCGATCCTGCGTGGATCGAGCTCGAAGTCACCGAGACCAGCCTGCTGCACGACCTCGACGCGATCCGCAAGGTGCTGCAGGAGCTGCGCGACGAAGGCTTCGCGGTCGCGATCGACGACTTCGGCACCGGCTACTCCTCGCTCACCCACCTGAAGCACTTCCCGATCGACACGCTGAAGATCGACATCTCGTTCATCGCCGATCTCGAGACCGATCCCGGCGATGCCGCGATTACGGAGGCCATCATCGGGCTCGCCCGCGGCCTCGGCCTCAACGTGGTCGCGGAAGGCGTCGGCACGCAGGCGCAGCTCGACTTCCTCGCGAAGCGCGGCTGCGACGCATTCCAGGGCTTCTTCGTCGCGGCGCCGATGACGCCCGAGGCATTCGCGCAGTTCTGCACGGCGCGGACGGCCGGCGCGAATCGTGGGACTGCCATGCCTGCGTCCGACTAGCCGTCGCTCGTCGTCGTCCCCGCGCAAGCGGGGATCCAGCGACTTCGGCACAAACGCCACGGGATTCCCGCTTGCGCGGGAATGACGAGAGTCTGCCGAGGCGCCTTGCCAGCGTTGCTAGATCCGGGCGACGAAGCGGGCGATCGCCGCGGCGACCGCCTCCCAGCCGGGCTCCAGCATCAGCATGTGGGCGAGGCCCGGGAACACCGTGGCCTCCACGCCGTGGTGCCGCGCGGTCGCGTGCACGTCGTCCGGACGGCAGACGCGGTCGCCCTCCGCACCGAGGACCTGCACCGGCGGCGACTCCCGCTCCGGCAACCCCCAATGCAGCCGCAGCGACAGGTCGAGCAGCGCCCGCGGCGACTCGCCGTTGAGGTGCCGCGCGGCTTCGCGCAGCAGTGCGCGGTCGGCGTTGGGGGAGAAGTAGAACGGCTCGAGCACGGCCAGCACCTCTGCCGAGAGCCGCGCGGGGTCGAAGCTGGCCATCTTGAACAGGTAGTCCGGACGCTCGGCGGCGAGCCGCGCGGCGACGGGCATCAGGCCCGCGGGCGGCAACGGCGCGAGCAGCACGGCGGCCCGCACCGGGCGTGTCGACATCAGCCGCTCGACGATGGCCGCGCCCATCGAGTGGCCGACCAGCACCGGCGCCTGCGGCAGCTGCGCGGCGACGCGCTCGACGTCGGCGACGTAGTCGTCGAGGCCCGTCGACCAGAGCATCTCCGCGCCGCCGCTCTCGCCGTGCCCGCGCAGGCTGAGCGCGTGGGCCGCGTGGCCGCGCGCGGCGAACCAGGGCAGGAAGTGGGGCTCCCAACACCAGGCGTCGCAGTACCCGCCGTGCACGAACAGCAGGGGCGGCTTGCGCGAGGACGCCTTCGGGTGCCTGGAACGCACCTCGAGCTTGGGTTCGAGAGGGAGCATGCGGGGGGACCGGTGGCGTGGTCGCGTGCTAGCATTTCCAGCCCGCGCAATGCCCGACGTGACCGCCCGCATTCTGCCAGAACCGCCGCGCGACGCGCGCTTCGATCCCGCGTGCCGGCGCTGTCCGCGCCTCGCCGCGTTCCTCGACGAGGTCCGCGGGGCCCATCCGACCTATTGGTGCCGCCCCGTGCCGCCGTTCGGCGACACAGCCGCGCGCCTGCTCGTCGTCGGTCTCGCGCCGGGCATGCACGGCGCGAACGCGTCGGGCCGGCCCTTCACCGGCGACCACGCCGGCATCCTGCTCTACAGGACGCTGCACGCGTACGGCTTCGCAAGCCGACCCGACGGCGCGCGCGCCGACGACGGTCTAACGCTCGTCGATTGCCGCGTGAACAACGCGGTGAAGTGCCTGCCGCCCGGCAACAAGCCGCAGCCCGCGGAGATCGCGGGCTGCAACGCGTTTCTCGCGGCGGACCTGGCTACACTGCCGCCACGCGCCGCGGTGCTCGCGCTGGGGCGCATCGCTCACGAGGCCGTGCTGCGCGCGCTCGGGCGGCGGCAGGCGGAGCACCCGTTCGCCCACGCGGCGCAGCACCGGCTGTCCGGCACGCGCGACGGCACGATGCTCTTCGACAGCTACCACTGCAGTCGCTACAACACCAACACGCGGCGGCTGACGCCGGCGATGTTCGAGGCGGTGTTCGACGCCATCGCGGTGCACCTGCGCGGTGGGAACGGAGTCGCAGCGTGAACGCCCCAAGGCCGGAGGCGGCGTGACCAAGGTCTCGCGCGCCAACCGCAGCACCGTCGCGACGCCGGGCGGGGAGGGCGCCACCGCGCCGTTCGACGCGTCGGAGCTCTTGCGCTCGCTGCCGCACCGCCCGGGCGTCTACCGGATGCTGGATGCGGCAGGCGAGACGCTCTACGTCGGCAAGGCGCGCGACCTCAAGAAGCGCGTCGCGAACTACTTCCAGAAGAGCGGCCACGAGCCGCGCATCGCCGCGATGATCGCGCAGGTGGCGAAGGTCGAGACCACGGTGACGCGCTCGGAAGGCGAGGCGCTGCTGCTCGAGAACAACCTGATCAAGGCGGAGGAGCCGCGCTACAACATCCTGTTCCGCGACGACAAGAGCTATCCCTACGTCTGCATCACCGGCGACGAGTTTCCGCAGCTGCGTTTCCACCGCGGCGCGCTCGACCGGCGGCACCGCTACTTCGGGCCGTTCCCGAGCGCCGGGGCCGTGCGCGAGGGCATCGCCCTCTTGCAGAAGGTGTTCCAGATCCGCACCTGCGAGGACACGGTGTTCGCGAACCGGTCGCGTCCCTGCATGCTGCACCAGATCCAGCGCTGCACCGCGCCGTGCGTCGGCCTGGTGTCGCCCGAGGAGTACCGCGACGACGTGCAGGCAGCGGTGCTGTTCCTGCAGGGCAAGACCGACGAGGTGCGCAGCCAGCTGCAGGCGCAGATGGAGCAGGCGGCGGCGACGCTGGCGTTCGAGCGCGCGGCGCGCATCCGCGACAAGATCACGCGTCTCAACCAGCTGCAGTCGCGGCAGTTCGTGGAGAGCGCCACCGCGGGCGACGTCGACGTCGTCGCGGCGGTGGCGGACGGCGGCCTGGTCGCGGTCAACGTGGTGATGATCCGTGGCGGCCGCCACGTCGGCGACCGCACGTTCTTCCCGCATCAGGCCGAGGACGCCGCGCTGCCCGAGGTCGTGCAGGCGTTCCTCGGGCAGCACTACGTCGAGCGGCCGGTGCCGCCGACGATCGTCGTGCCCGGGGCCGAGGACCTGGACGCGCTGGCCGAGGTGCTCTCGGCGCAGTGCGCGCGCCGGGTGGAGATCGTCGGCAATCCCGGCGGCGAGCGGCGCGTGTGGCTCGCGATGGCGACCGAGAACGCGACGTTCGCGATCCGGCGCAAGCTTGCACAGAAGGCGACGCAGGAGGACCGCCTCGCGACGCTGCAAGCGGCGCTCGGGTTGCCCCCGGCCGCGCAGCGCATCGAGTGCTTCGACGTCTCGCACACGATGGGCGAGCGCGCGGTCGCGTCGTGCGTCGTGTTCGATCGGCTGGCGATGCAGAACGGCGAGTATCGCCGCTTCAACGTTACGCCACCGGAGGGTGGGGACGACTACGCCGCGATGCGCGAGGCGCTGTCACGGCGCGTGGCGCGGATCGTGGCCGGCGAGTATCCGGCGCCCGACTTGCTGGTGATCGACGGCGGCCGCGGTCAGGTTGCGGTCGCCGCGGAGGTGCTCGCCGAGCAGGGGTTGCACTCGACGGCGCTGATCGGCATCGCCAAGGGGCCGGAGCGCAAGGCGGGGCTGGAGGAGATCGTGTTCCCGGACCGGCCGGAGCCGCTGCGCCTGCCGTCCGACAACGGCGGCTTGCACCTCCTGCAGCAGATCCGCGACGAAGCCCATCGCTTCGCGATCCAGGGCCACCGCGCGCGCCGTGCCAAGGCGCGCACGACGTCGTCGCTGCAGGAGATCGCCGGCATCGGCGCGGGCAAGCGCAAGGCGCTCCTCGCGCACTTCGGCGGGCTCAAGGGCGTGCAGGCGGCCTCGGTCGACGACCTCGCACGCGTGCCGGGCATCTCGCATGCGTTGGCGCAACGCATCTTCGCGGAGCTGCACTGATGGACCCGACCGATCCCGTTCGCGCGGACGACGCCGATCCGGTGCCGCATGCCTCGCCGATCGTGCGCTGGGTACTGCTGGCGGTGGGGCTGGTGGCCGTGGCGCTGGGTGTGGTCGGCGCGTTCCTGCCGGTGCTGCCGACCACGCCGTTCCTGCTCGTCGGGGCCGCGTGTTTCGCGCGCGCCTCGCCGCGCCTGCACCGGCGGCTTGCCGCGTCGAAGACCTTCGGACCGACGCTCGCGGAGTGGCGGCGGCACCGAGCCATTGCGTGGCGCACCAAGCGCTACGCGCTGGTCCTGATGGGCCTGTCGATCTCGGTGTCGGCGATCTTCTTCGTCGAGCCGTGGTGGGGCAAGGCCGCGCTGGTCGCCCTCGGCGTGGCGGTCGGCACGTGGCTCTGGAACATCCCGTCGCGCGACCGGCCGGCAAGCGCGAAGGCGGGCCGCTCGCAGGCGCGTCGCTGACCGGCACCTCCCGCCGATGCCGCGCCGGCCGGCGTGCGCGGGGTAGAATGGATCGGTCAATGCGAGCGCGCCCGTCGAATGCCCTTCAACCTTCCCACGGCGCTCACCTGGCTGCGGATCGTCCTGATCCCGGTCTTCGTCGCGATCTATTACCTCCCGGACGACTGGATGTCGCCGTCAACGCGCAACTGGACGGCGATGTGGGTCTTCTCGGTGGCGGCGATGACCGATTGGCTGGACGGCTGGCTCGCGCGACGCTGGGGGCAGACCAGCGCGTTCGGCGCGTTCCTCGATCCCGTCGCCGACAAGCTGATGGTCGCCGCGGCGCTGATCCTGCTCGTCCAGCTGAACCGTGCCGACGCGTGGCTCGCGATCATCATCATCGGCCGCGAGATCGCCATCTCGGCGCTACGCGAGTGGATGGCGCAGCTCGGCAAGTCGAAGAACGTCGCGGTGGCGCTGGTCGGCAAGGTGAAGACGGTCGCGCAGATGACGGCGATCATCGCGCTCTTGCTCTGGGAGCCGGTGATCCCCGGCGTGTCGACCCCGCTGCTCGGCACCGTGGCGCTGTGGGTCGCCGCGATCCTCACGCTGTGGTCGATGTTCCACTACCTGCGGCTCGCGTTGCCGCACCTGTCAGAGTAGTAGTGATAAGTAGGGTCAGACTCGACTTTTCCGTCGTTTACCGTCCGCTCGATCGGTTGTTGCCGACGAAAAGTCGAGTCTGACCCTACTTATCAGGGAGCGCGTGTCAACCCGTCCCGATCGCTGCCGCGTGGGCATCCGCGCGGCGGCGCAGGAACGGCAGCACCTCGCGCGCCGGCAGCGGGCGGCTGAAGAAGAAGCCCTGGATCTCGTCGCAGTTGCGCTCGCGCAGGAAGCGCACCTGCGCTTCGGTCTCGACTCCCTCCGCGACAACCCGCAGCCGCAGGCTGTGCGCCATCGCGATGACCGCGGTGGTGATCGCCGCGTCGTCGGGATCGTGTGGAATCTCGCGCACGAAGGAGCGGTCGATCTTCACCGAGGTGAGCGGAAAGCGCTTCAGCCGCGCGAGCGAGGAGTAGCCGGTGCCGAAGTCGTCGACGGCGATGTGCACGCCGAGCGCGCGCAGCTCGCGCAGCTTTTCGGCGGCGTGCTCCGGCTGCTCCATCATGATGCTCTCGGTGATCTCGAGCTCGAGCAGACGCGCCGGCAGTCCGGAATCCGCGAGGGCCTCGGCGACCTCGCCGGCGAGACGGTCGTCGCCGAACTGGCGCGCCGAGAGGTTGACGGCGACGGGAACCGGGTAGGGCGCGACCGACTGCCAGGCCTTCGCCTGCAGGCACGCGGTACGCAGCACCCAGCGGCCGATCTGGCGGATCAGTCCCGAGTCCTCGGCCAGCGGTATGAAGGTGCCCGGCAGCAGCAGCCCGCGCTGCGGATGCCGCCAGCGAATCAGCGCCTCCGCGCCGGTCATCGTGCCGCCGCGCACCGCGATCTTCGGCTGGTAGAAGAGCACCAGCTCGTCGGCCTCGATCGCGCGCCGCAGCCCCGACACCAACAGGATCCGCTCCTGCGGCTCGTTGCGCGTCTCGGCCGCGAAGAACGCGTAGCCGTTGCGCCCGGACTCCTTGGCCCGGTACATCGCCATGTCGGCCTTCTTGAGCAGCGTCGGCGCGTCCTCGCCGTCGGCCGGGAACATCGCGATGCCGATGCTCGCGCCGACGCGGAACTCCTTGCCCTGCAGCACGATCGGCTCGGCGAGCGTCTCCAGCAGCCGCTGCGAGAAGTCGGCCACGACCGTCGCCGGCGAGACCTCTTCGGCGAGCACGACGAACTCGTCACCACCGATGCGTGCCACGGTGTCGCCGGCGCGGATTGCGAGCGAGAGGCGGCGGGCCATCGTGCGCAGCACCTCGTCGCCGGTAGAGTGGCCGAAGGCGTCGTTCACGTCCTTGAAGCGATCGAGGTCGACGAACAGCAGTGCGAAGGGCCGCGGATGCCGGCGGCTGCGCGCGATCGCGTGCTCGACGTGTTCGAACAGCGACGTACGGTTGGCGAGGCCCGTCAGCGGATCGAAGCGCGCGAGCCGCCGGATGTTCTCTTCCGTGAGCTTCTGCTCGGTGATGTCGCGGCCGATGCCGCGGTAGCCGGTGAACCGGCCCTCGCCGTCGAACATCGGCAGGCCGGAAACCGACGCGTACGCACGTCCTCCGTTCGGCAGCTTGAGCCGGAACACCACCTCGTGAAACGGCTGGTGCGACTCCAGCAGGCGCCGGTGCGCGTCCCAGCCGCCGGCGGGAGCGTCGTAGTCGTCGATCTCCCAGCGCGTGCGGCCGATGTGCGAGCCGATCGTGTGTCCGGGGTAGACCTCGGTGTTGCCGGCGATCGACGTGAAGCGGAACTGCGCGTCCTGCTCCCAGTACCAGTCCGAGCCGAGCGAGGTGAAGCTGCGGAACCGCGCCTCGCTCGCCGCGAGCTCGGCGGTGCGCTCGCGCACCCGCGACTCGAGGCGGTCGCGCTCGAGCTCCAGCTTCGCGTTGAGCTCCTCCATCTCGCGCGAGCTGATCGCCTGCGAGCGCTCGAGCAGGTAGCGCTCGCGGTCGGCATCGGCATAGGTCTCCGAGACGCGGGCGAGCAGCGTCTCCCACGCCGTGTCGTCGGGCGGACGCGAGGCGTCGAGGCCGAGGCGTGCGAGCTGCCGCGCGAGCAGGTTATGCAGCGACTTCACGGATGGTCGTCAACGTCATCGTCTGGTTGTGGAGGTTGCAGGCTGCAATGCCCGATGGCGAGATCTCGCCGTACGAGTAGAAGCCGACCTGCGACGAGCCGGCGGGAAGCGCGTCCAGCGTCGCCGCCGTCTCCTCCTCGACTCGCTGGCCGAGCACCATGCGGCGTCCGACGCAGCTCACGGCGATGGCGAAGACCGGGTCGGACGCGCCGGCGTGCGCTTGCGCGCCTGCATGCGCGGCACCTTCGACCAGGCGATCGTGGTTGGAGCGCATGAGCCGCGTGCGAGCGCCCAGGGGAATGTCGCCCGCGAAGGTCATCGACTGCGCGGTCTCGTCGATGCCAAGCACGGTGCGCACGATGCCCGGCCCGGCCTCACCCGGCATGCGGATCGCCAGTGGGTAGTAGAGCGCGGTCGCGGGCAACCCGGCCGCGAGATCGCCCAGGTAGTCCTTGTAGAGCGCAAGTGCCGGCTTGCCGTCGAGCGCGTGGAGCACGTTGCCTTCGGACGCGGTCACCTCGCGCTCCGGTCCGAACGCCTGCCAACCCCCTTCGGAAGCGTGGCCAACCACGATCGGTCCGCCGAGCGCGACCGCGCTCACCCAGCCGCTGCGCGGCACGCCGTCGACCAGTGTCCAGGTGCGCCCGAAATGAGCGCCGTCGCCCGCCAGTCCGCCGGCGATTGCCGTCCCGGCCGGCAGGCCCTCGGCCAGCCCGCGCACGAGGTCGGTGCCATTGACGTGCAGGCCGTCGGACACCACGAGGACCAACTTGGGTGCGTGGGGCGCAAGTACCCGCGCGATCTTGCCGCCGGTACTGCGCGACACCTCGACCGCCTGGATCGGGGCGGCGGTGCTCGTCAGCGTCGCGTGCTCGAAGCGCACGACGGCCAGCACCAACGATCCTTCGGCAACCGCTTGCCCGAGGATCTCGCCGGCGCTCGAGCAGCCGAGCCGCTGGCTCGCCGGAAACGCGCGGCCGAGCTCGTCCCAGACCTCGGCTCGTTCGGCGTAATCGGTCGCCGCGAAGGCCAGGACCAGCGTTCGCGCGGAGTCGAGCTCCGTAGGCAATGGGGCGGACCACCCGGACTCGGGCCGGTGGGAAAGGAGGCGGACGTGCATGGCGAGCGCAGGGGACCCTTCGAAAGAGCAGGATTCGCGCCATGCGCTGCGCCGCGCGTCGGTGGGATGCGGCCGTCGGCCCGAGGGTGGCGGGGTACGCGTCCCGCCTTTCGAGGGGGCGGGGAGATCCGCGCTTTGGTCGCCCGATGGCAGCGTTTGACCGGGTTCGCCGTCAAAAGCTATAATTAAAAGCTTCGTTTCCCCGATAGCTCAGTTGGTAGAGCGACGGACTGTTAATCCGCAGGTCCCTGGTTCGAGCCCAGGTCGGGGAGCCAAAAAACACAGCAAAAGCAAAGGGTTGCGTTCTCACGAATGCAGCCCTTTGGCGTTCTTGGGCTCCACGTCGCCGTTACGTCGCCGTTATGCCAAGGTCACCGCGCGTGCGCCGCGTGACGGCAGGCGAGGCGCGCGGTCGATCGGAATGGCGATCGCGAGCAGCGAATTCGGTGGCGCTCCCACTTGATGCGAGTGAGGCACGGGGCGGCGAGGCCGCGGGAACACGGTGCCTGACCCTCCGCTCCCTCGCGGCTGCGTGTGCAGCGATGCCGCCACGATCGGCTCGGCGCATTGCCGACGAGTGAAATCACATGAAGCGACGCCGCGACCATTACCACGTCTACGTGGTCGAGTTGTCGAAAGCGGTGCTTCTCGAGAGCCGGTTCATGCGGGCCAATCCGCAATACGTTGCGGGCAAGCCGTGCGTTTACGTCGGCATGACCGGATTGGATCCCGACTTGCGTTTCGACAAGCACAAGGCCGGCATCCAGGCCAACCGATACGTGCAGCGATTCGGCTTGAGGCTCCGGCCCGACCTCTACGAAATCTACAATCCCATGCCTTACGACGCCGCCCGCGACATGGAAGTCGAGCTGGCGATCGATCTGCGCGAGTCGGGATACGGTGTCTGGCAGGCTTGATCGGCTATCGGGGTGGACGACGTCAAGAGCACTGAGCTCGAAGGTCTTCTATCTCGGAGCGTAAGCGTGGTGCGCGACCGTCAGGAATTGGCGGCCGTTGACATTGGCCAACGCCGACTGTTCGTCGGCTTCAGACTGTCTGCCGCCGGTCACGTTTGCACGCTGATCGTGAGGTGCTGCCGAGACCTGACGTTGATGGTCTGGGGATCCGACTGTCAGCTGCGCTCGGGAACCTGACATTCATTGCGGTCCGGAGCCGACGCAGGCCAGTGACTGCTTCCGCCCCGAGCGAACTAACACTCCCGACCCGAAGCGGTCGCCGGCAGCCGGGAGAAGCCGACTTCCGCGTAGGTCGGTGTCGCGAGGGTCGGCGGTTAGACGAAGGAAGACCCGCAACTATCGTGGGGTTGGTGCGCGAAGCGTTGCTGCGATCGGTCCAACTTATGGCAGCGCAAACCGACCAGCCTCACGAAGCCAAGGACGCACTGCGAAGGCGTGACGGACTCTGGTACTGGCGACAAGTAAGAACTGCCGACTTCCGACTGAGGACGGGCATTCCGGAGGCGCTGATTGAAGACAAATTGCCCTCTGCCGGACACAACTTGCGATGAATCGACGGCCTTGAGGGTCTTGTTGTCGATTAAAGGATTCGCGTACGGACCGACGGCCGTACGGTCGGCAAACCGGGAACGTCTATCGGCGTGCTGCGATTGACATCGGTGCCGTCGCCAAGCTGACCGGCAGAAGTTGGCTCCCCAGCAGACCATCGCGCCGACTCGTAGAGAGCGCACAGGTGTGGGAAGACCCCGCCAGGATTTCTGACACGCCCCCCGCGATCCCGGAGACGCTAACCGGCATGCTGCGGTTGACATAAGTGCTGATCGCCAAGCTGACCAGAGAAGTTGGCTCCCCAGCACTTGACTCCGCCGTGGAACCAACGCGCAGTCTGTTCAGAACCCGCCGCGATTCCGGTCACGGTCCGTGATAGTCCGTAGACGATCCTTACCGCAGACGGTGTCTGCGTTTGACCGTGGTGCGCATCGCCGAGCTGGCCGGAGAAATTCGCCCCCCAACATGCCAGCGCGCCACCCCTGGTTAGCGCACAAGTGTGTTCCGACCCCGCTGCGATTTCTGACACGCCTCCCAACAGCCCGGAGACTTCAACCGGGGTGTTGCGATTGACGTTGGTGCCGTCGCCAAGCTGACCGGAGAAGTTCGCCCCCCAACACCACATCGAGCCGTCCGTGGTTAGCGCACACATGTGGGCCGACCCTGCCGCGATGGCAGTCACTGTCCCCGGCAGCCCCGGGACGCTTACTGGAGTAGCGCGATCGAGATTGGTGCCGTCGCCAAGCTGACCGGAAGAGTTGGCTCCCCAGCATTTGACTCGCCCGGCAGTTACCGCGCACGTATGCTCGGACCCTGCCGCGATGGCAGACACTCCGCCGAACAGCCCCGATACGTTAGCCGGCGCGTTGCGATTGAGATTGGTGCCGTCGCCAAGCTGACCCGAGAAGTTCGCTCCCCAGCACACTGCTGCGCCGCCCGTGGAAAGCGCACATGTGTGTTCCGACCCCGACGCGACTACGGACACGCTCCCTGCGACCCCGGAGACGGTGACCGGCGTATTGCGATTGACGTTGGTGCCGTCGCCAAGCTGACCGGAGAAGTTCGCTCCCCAGCATTTGGCTCCACCCGCGACCAAGACCGCGCAGGTGTGCTCAGATCCCGCCGGCTTCTCCGGCTTTTCCCTCTTCAGCGTGTTCTCAGTCCCTGCGGCAACGAACGTTGCCAGCCACAATGTCACACCAAGCGCGCGGCGAACGCCTTTCCAATGCCATCGCGTGCCGAACGAACGCGCTGCCATATGGCGCATCCAGGAAACTCCGCGAGTGATCGATCAATCTGAGTACATGTTCCCGCTTGAGCGCGAACTTCGAGTTGATTCAAGGCAAGCACCGCACACCCGACGGCGCGCACTTGGGCAGATGGTGCCGAAAACCGATGCGCAGGCGACGCGCGCTAGAAAGGGTCGATGCGGCATCCGCAAGGTCATGCCTCCGCTAGCGCGTCCAGACACCGCAGGTTGATGGCGCCAGCGAGCGACTGCTTGCAGGCCCACGCTCGAAGGGCTGGAGTTTTCCGGTTGTTCGCTTTCGCAATCGAGCCTGAAGTTGACCTTCACATCGAGCGACTGATTTCCCAATCTCCGCTTTGAGCGAACTGGGGCAATCTCGGCAAGCGGCCAGAAGCAGCCAGCGGATCCGGATGCGGAATTCGTGGCCGATGGCTAGCGTTTCTTGTGTGCCCGCGCGCCAAGGGCTTCAGCCTGTTCCGTCTGCAGAACCCGTTGCATGTCACCGGCAATCTGAGTGACCAGCGGTACGGCTTCCGGCGCAGAGACACGGTGGAATCGATGCTGCGACTGATCGGATTCGCCGATTCTCCTGCCGATCGAGCGCCTTGCGCTGGGCCCGCTGCCGCGCGACGGGGCTGACGTGTGCACGGATCCCCTGCGGGCCGTGGCTGGTTGATCGGCGGCCGCGAAGTACTTGCGCAGTGCTGTCCGCCTAGACAGTGGCCTCCAGCCAGCTTGCTACTCGCCGTCAGGATTACGCAGGACAGCGTTGTCGTAAATGTCGTCGAGTTGACGACGCAGTTGCGCGAACCAGTCATCGGTCATCAGGCCCGCCCGGACACGCTCGTTGAGGCCCCCCTTGGTCTGGTGCTCGGCGGGCAACGCATCGAGATGCGCTTCATCGGCGTGGCGGCCGGCCGCTGCCAGACCTTCAAGCAGCGAGCGCACGTACAAGGCGGACGTGGAGCGATCCAGGCCGCGCTCGACCGCCCAGTCGATGATCGAATTCTGCATCTCGTAGTACGTCGACATGATTGCCGACGCGCAACTGACGATGCGGATCTTCGTCTCATCCTCGAGCACGACGATGTCCCCGAGCCCGGCGAATGCCGCCATGACTTCGGGTATGGCAGGGCAGATCAGTAGCGGGCCCTTGTGCAACGCGATTGGCGGCAGCGGGACCAACTGGGCGATACGGGTCGCCGGGGCGACCAGAGGCGCCATTTGCGATGGCGGCATCGCCGCGATGAAACTGGCGATGACCTGGTCGGCCCTGAAGACCAGACCCCCGAGGGCCGCGTCCATCTGTTGCGGACGCATGCCGATGACCACCATGTCCGATGCGTCGATGACGGCCTGGTTGGACTCCAGCCGGATGCAGTGCGGGTACGTCGCGGCCAACTTCCTGGTGGTCTCGGCGGAGCGGGGTGACAGGAACAGGGTGCAGCGCTCCCCGTCCCTGGCGTACATCGCGTGGATGACCGCGGTGGAGATGGTGCCGACGCCGAGAAAGCCGATGCGCATGTTGTGGATACCCATGTTACAGCCCCGTCGCCATCCTGCAACTCCACTGCGTGGTCATCGACGGCGTGTTCGATGCCGCCGCCGCGGGCAGTATCATCTTCAGTGCAAGGACGCATCGCGGGCTGCGGCCTGTGGGAGGAACTCGCGTCGAGGCTGCTCGCGTCGGGAGTCGGACGATGAACGTGATCGAGATACTGGACGAGCGACTGCATCCGGTGGTGGCGCATCGCCCGGCGCTGGAACGGCTTTGCACGGGCGCCATCTGGAGCGAGGGCGCGGTGTGGATCGCCGAGGACGACAGCGTGCTGTGGAGCGACATCCCCAACAACCGCATGCTGCGCTGGTCGGCGCGCGACGGCATGACCGTCTGGCGCGAGCGCGTCGAGTTTACCAACGGCCACGCGCGGGACCGCGACGGAACGCTGCTGCATTGCTCGCACGGCCTGAGGGCGGTGTTTCGCACGGATGTCGACGGGTCGAACCAGCGCACGGTCGTCGACCGCTGGCAGGGCAAGCGCTTCAACGCGCCCAACGACGTCGTGGTGAAGTCGGATGGCACGATCTGGTTCACCGATCCGCCCTACGGCCTCATCATCCCGGAGGAAGGCCACGGCGGAACGTCCGAAATCGGCGACTGCCTCGTCTTTCGCTTCGACCCCGCGAGCGGCGCGCTCGACCCGGTTACCGACCTGCCCGAGCACCCGAACGGCCTCGCGTTCTCGCCGGACGAGAAGCTTCTCTACGTCTCCGACACCTCGGGCGCGTTGCCCGGGCACGGCAGCAACCACTGCCTGTGGGTCTTCGACGTGGTGGATGGCGCGCGGCTGACGAACGGCCGCAGGTTCGCCGATGTGTCGCCGGGCGTCCCGGATGGCTTCCGCCTCGACGCGCAAGGGTGGATCTACACCAGCGCGCAGGATGGCGTCCACGTCATCCATTGCGACGGCACGCTGCTCGGCAAGCTCCGCGTGCCCGAGAAGGTAGGCAACGTCACGTTCGGCGGGCGCGAACGCGACACGCTCTACATCGCCGCCTCGACTTCGCTGTATCGGATCGTGCTGCGCACGCGCGGCGTGCAGGAGCCGTGACGCCGGCCGTTCACTCCACCTTGATGTTCTGCTCGCGCACGACCTTCGTCCAGCGTTCGATCTCGTCGGCGATCGTCTTCGCGTAGGACTCGGGCGTGCTCGCGACGACGTCGAAGCCGGCGGCCTGCAGCTTCTCGCGGACCGCGGGTGTGGCCAGCGCCTTCGCGAGCGTTTCGTGCAGCTTGCGGGTGACGGCGGGATCCATGCCGGACGGGCCGAGGATGCCGTAGAACGGCGCGGCGTCGAGGCCGGTGAAGCCCTGCTCGGTCAGCGTCGCCAGGTTCGGCAGCGACTTCGCGCGCTGCGGCGCGACGATCGCAATGCCCTTCACCGTCCCCCCTGAACCTGAGCGCCGGTCGGCACGATCGCGTCGATCAGCAGCGGCACCTGCCCGCCCATCACGTCCTTGAGCGCCGGCGCGATGCCGTTGTAGGCGACGTGCTGGCCGTCGATGCCCTGCCGCGAGCGCACCATTTCCCACCACAGGTGGCCGTAGCTGCCGATGCCGCCCGTGGTGTACTGCAGCGGCTGCTTCTGCGCCTTCGCGTACGCCACGAGTTCGCGCATCGAGCCCGCGGGGACCGACGGGTGGACGACGACGAGCAGCGGTTGCGTCACCACCAGCGAGAGCGGCGTGAAGTCCTTGAGCGCGTCGTACGGCAGCTTGCGTCCCAGCGCGGTGTTGAACGCGATCGGCACGCCCGCGGCGAGCAGCGTGTAGCCGTCGGGTTTCGATTTGGCGACGAAATCGCTGCCGATCACCTGCCCGGCGCCAGGCTTGTTCTCGATGACGACCTGCTGGCCGAGCGCTTCGGACCACGCAGGGGCGATGGTGCGGAACGCCGTGTCGATGCCGCCGCCGGCCGCGACCGGCACGACCAGCCGCACGGGGCGCGAAGGGAACGGCTCCTGCGCGAACGACGAGGTGGCAGCGACGAGCGCGAGGGCGGCGACGAGGCGGGCGGCGGCTTGCATGGCGAGGCCTTTCCAGCAGAACGTGAGCAGCTAATATACTAGTCGACAATGAGCGATTTCACCACACCGCCTCCCTCTGCCGCACCGCGTACGCTCGGCGTGACCGTCATGCCGGAGTGGTTCGCCTGCGAGGGCGTCGAACCGGTGCTCGATCGTGTGCGCGAACTGGGCGCCACCGCCATCGCGACCAGCCCCTACGTGCTCGAGCCGGCGCCGGACGGCGAGGGCGCGCGCGAGCCGCCGCTCGATGCCGGAGCCGGGCGGGTGCGCCCGCTCGACCGGCCGCTGTACGGCCGGCACGAGCTGTGGGTGCGCACCGCGCCGTCGTTCGTCCATGCCCGGGAGCGCTATGCGGGGCTGCGCTACCAGCCGTCCGCGCCGACCGCGCTCACGCTGCGCGACGAGGCGATCCTCGACCGCGTCATCGACGCTGCCGCTGCGCGCGGCATCGAGGTGCTGCTGCAGGTGATGGCGGCAAGTCCGCCAGGGTATCGCGTGCAGTTCGGCGCGACGCACGACGACGACCAGTGCCTCGGAGCGGACGGACGGCCGCACGCCGCGCGCGTGGACCGCAACGCGTCGCTCGCGAGCCCGCATGTGGCGGCCTACGTCGCCACGCTCGTCGCGGAACTCGCGGAGCGCTATCCCGGCGTGGCGGGCTTCCGGCTCGACTGGCCGGAATACCCGCCCTACGACTTCGCCAGCGCGTTGTTCGACTTCAATCCGGCCGCCATGACGGCGATGCGCGCGCTGGGGAGCGATCCGCAGGCGGTAGCACGCGACGTTCGCGATTGGACGACCAGCGTGCGAGCGCAGGTGAGCGAGGCCGCGGCGCGCGGCGCGGAAGCCGTGCACGACGTCCTTGCCGGGCAGCAGTGGCAGGCGCTGTGGGACGATGCGGGCCCGCTCGCGCAGCTGTTCGCCGCCAAGCGTGCCGTCACGCTTCAGCTGCTGCGCGGCGTGCGCGGCGCGCTCGACGCGTTGCCGGGTCCGCGCCGAAGGCTCGAGCTGCAGGCCTTTCCGCCGCCCTTTCACCACATTTCCGGCTTTCCGCTCGCGAGCCTGCAGGGGGTTGCCGATGCGGTGGGCATCAAGCTCTACACCATGCACTGGCCGATGATCGCGCGCTTCTGGGCGGCGGGACTCGTCGATGCCGGGCGCGCCGGCGCTGCACGACGCGGCGACGGCGGCGCTCGCGATGCACTTCGGTTTCACCGACACGCTTGCGGATGGCGCGCGACAGCGCTACCCGGAAGCGGGCGAAGCCCACCCCGTCTCGCTGTCGCGGCAGCGGGAGAAGCTCGAACGTGCGCGCGCCGTCGCGGGCGAGGTGCCGATCATCGGCTTCTGCCACAGCTATGGTCCGCTCGACGACGTCGTGCGGCGCTTCAGTGCGGTCTCCGGCGGTCGCGCCTGGATCAACCGCTACGGTTACCTGTCTGACGCGAAGCTCACCTCGCTGGGCGCCGCGTGGCGGAAGGCGGCCCGGTGACGCGCCCACCGGGGCCGCTGTCGACGCGGGTGTACGAATGGCTGCGGGCCGCCATCCTCGACGTGCGCATCGTGCCCGGCACCGCGATCGTGGAGGCGGATGTCGCGCGGCGCTTCGGCAGCAGCCGCACCCCGGTGCGCGAGGGACTGCTGCGCTTGGCCGACGAAGGGCTGGTCGACGTGCGCCCGCAGCGCGGCACCTACGTCGCACGGCTCGCGCTGCCGCGGATCGCGGAGGCGCTGTTCGTGCGCGAGGCCGTCGAGTGCGCGGTGCTGGAACGCGTCATTGCGCGCGCCGACACCAAGCGTGTCGCGGATGGCGCTCGCCGCCATCGTCGAGGCCCACGAGGCGGCGATGGCAGCGGGCGACGTGCGGGCCGGCTTCGACGCCGACACGCGCTTCCATCGCGCGCTGGTCGACGCCTCCGGCTTGCCGGGCGTGTGGGATGTCGTAGCGCGCGCCCGAGAGATGCACCACAGGATTCGCGCGATCGCCGTGCCCGAGCTCGGCAGCTCACGCACCGCGATCGCCGAGCATCGGGCCATCGTCCGGGCGCTCAAGGCGGGTAAGGTCGAGGCCGCCCGCGCCGCGATGTCGCGCCACGTCGGCCGCAATCTTCTTCTGGCGAGGGAGATCGCCCTGCGGCATCCCGACTACTTTGAAGCGGCGGCAACGTCGGATTCCGCCGTCTCATCGTGACGCGAAGGCCAGCCTTGGGGGAGTTCTGGTTGTCCGCGACCGGGAGAAGCAACGGCTTCGGCTCCAGCGCGCTTCACCGTCGCAGCGTCAGTGACGTCCGACATTCCGTGCCTCGGCCCGCTGACTGTCGCGCGCGCGGGTGACGCGCTAGCATCCCGAGTGTCGGACGGCGAGCCACTTGGCGAGGACCTGGAATTGCCGCACGGACAAAGGGCGTTTTCCGGCGGTTCGAGGCGCTTGTATCAACGAGGATATAGCCCAATACATGCATGAGGTCCAATCATGGCCTCCGACTCGTTACGGCAATACAAGGCCAAGCGCAATTTCGCTCTGACTTCGGAGCCGGCAGATGGCGGCCGGGTCTCGGAGGGCGCTCTGTCGTTCGTCGTCCAGAAGCACTGGGCGAGACGCCTGCATTACGATTTCCGCCTCGAACTCAACGGCACCATGAAGAGCTGGGCCGTGCCGAAGGGGCCGAGCTTCGATCCCAGGGACAAGCGCATGGCGGTCCAGGTCGAGGATCATCCCATCGCGTACTCGAGCTTCGAGGGTACGATCGATGCCGGCCAGTACGGCGCCGGCAAGGTGATGATCTGGGACGCCGGCCACTGGCAACCGGTGGGCGATGCGGCTCAAGGCTATCTTGCGGGCCAGTTGAAGTTCGAGCTGCATGGACAGAAGCTGCACGGCAAGTGGGTGCTCGTGCGCATGAAGGGAAAGGGCGAGAAGCAGCCGCCGTGGCTGCTCATCAAGGAGAAAGACGAGTTCGCGCGGCCAGCGGCCGAGTTCAGCGTGGTGGATGAGATGCCGGACAGCGTCACGACAACCAGCCATCCCGTCCGCGAATCAGGTCGCAAGCCGGCGACCGTCAGGGCGGCGAAATCCGCACCGAAGAAGACTGCGACCCGCCGGACGCGGACCGGCCTGCCTGCCGGCGCAACCAAAGCGCCGATGCCGGCGTTACTCGCGCCGCAACTCGCCACTCTCGTCGATTCGCCCCCTTCCGACCCGCGTGCGTGGGCTTACGAGATCAAGTTCGACGGCTATCGACTGATGACCCGCGTGGACGGTGCCGACATCAAGCTGTTCACTCGCAACGGCAACGACTGGACGTCGAAACTCGGGCCCCTTCGGAAGGCCATCGCAAAGGCGAAGCTGCCCGCCGGCTGGTACGACGGCGAGATGGTCATGCTCAACGAGAGAGGCGTACCCGATTTCGGCGCCTTGCAGCAGTCCATCGACGCGGCGAAGACGAACGACATCCTGCTCTACCTGTTCGACCTTCCCTACGTCGACGGTTACGACCTGCGCGCGGTTCCGCTGCGCGAACGTCGCGCGCATCTGCAAGGCCTGCTCGAGAATGCGTCCTCGGAGCAGGTACGCTTCAGCGACGCATTCGACGCGCCCGCCGAAAGTGTGGTTGCTTCCGCCTGCAAGCTCGGCCTCGAGGGTGTCATCGCCAAACGACTGGATTCCGCGTACGTGTCGCGGCGGTCCACGGCGTGGATCAAGCTCAAGTGCAGCCAACGCCAGGAATTCGTGATCGGCGGCTATACCGATCCGCAGGGCTCACGCGTGGGGATCGGAGCGCTGCTGCTGGGCGTGCATGACGAAGACGGCGGTCTGCGGTATGCGGGCAAGGTGGGCACCGGCTTCGACGACCGTACCCTCGGTGCACTGAAGGCGCGTCTCGCACGATTGACTGTCGCGAAGAGCCCGTTCTCCACGGCCGCCGCGATCGAAGGCCGGCCCCATTGGGTAAAGCCGCAGCTCGTCGCGGAGGTTTCCTTCGGCGAATGGACGCGCGCCGGAATCATCCGGCATTCGGTCTTCCACGGTTTGCGTACCGACAAACCGACAGGCGCGATTGTCCGGGAGAAGGCCGCAGCCACGAAGAGGACCGCCAAGCCCGGCGGCGCCGCGGCTACGAACCGGTCCCACGCGCTCAATCCTTCCCTTCGCGTCACGCATCCTGAACGCGTGATCGACCCCAGCACGGGCATTACCAAGATCGAACTGGTCCGCTACTACGGCCTGGTGGGCGAGATGATGATGGCCCATCTGAAGGGCCGCCCGGTCTCGCTGGTGCGCGCACCGAGCGGCGTGGATGGGCAATTGTTCTTCCAGAAGCACGCCGAGACCGAGAAATTGCCCGGCATCCGCCAGCTCGACCCGGCCTCGTACATCAGCCATCCGCCCTTGCTCGAGATCGCGGAGAAGCAGGGGATCCTGTCCGCGGCGCAGTGGAACGTCGTCGAGTTCCACACGCTCAATACGGGCACCAAGTCGCTGCGGCACCCCGACCGCATGATATTCGACCTCGACCCGGGCGAGGGCGTCGCATGGGGAAAGGTGCGCGACGCGGCCAGCCTCGTGCGCGCCTTCCTGCAGGAACTCGGGCTGCCGGCATTCCTGAAGACCAGCGGCGGCAAGGGACTGCACGTCGTCGTGCCGTTGCGCGAGGTGCATGACTGGGACACCGTAAAGGGGTTCTCGCAGGCTGTGGTCATCCACCTGGCCAAGACCATTCCGCAGCGGTTCGTGGCCAAGAGCGGCCCGAAGAACCGCGTCGGCAAGATCTTCATCGACTACCTGCGCAACGGTGTCGGCGCGACGACCGCGTGCGGCTGGTCGGCTCGCGCGCGGCCCGGCCTCGGCATCTCGGTACCGGTGGCGTGGGAGGAACTCGCATCGCTCAAAGGCGGGGATCACTGGACCGTGCGCACAGCGCACGCGCGCCTGGACGAAGGCAACCGCGCCTGGGACGGCTACGCCAGATCCGCCTGTCGCCTGACTGCCGCCATGAAAATGTTGAACTACGCCGCCGGCGCGTAGCGGATTTGCGTTCTTACCCAAGGAGACATCCATGCCACGCGCAATCTGGAATGGGGCGATCAGCTTCGGCCTCGTAAACGTGCCCGTTGCGCTCTATCCGGCATCGCAGGATGGCGGGATCGACTTCGACTGGCTCGACAAGCGCTCAATGGACCCGGTTGGCTACAAGCGCATCAACAAGCGCACCGGCAAGGAGATCAAGAGCGACGACATCGTCAAGGGGATCAAACAGGAAGGCGGCGACTATGTCGTCCTGAGTGACGAGCAGATCAAGGCCGCGTATCCGAAGTCCACGCAAACCATCGAAATCGAGTCCTTCGTCAAGGCCGCGGAGATCGATTTCGTGCTGCTGGAGAAGCCCTATTATCTCGAGCCCTCCGGCAAGGGCGGCGACAAGGTGTATGCGCTGCTGCGCGAGTCGATGCGCGAGGCAGGCGTCATCGGCATAGCGCGAGTCGTCATCCAAACCAAGGAACACCTGGCGGCGCTGATTCCTTCCGGTCCGGCCCTGATCCTGAATACGCTCCGCTGGGCGAGCGAGATCCGCCCGGTGAGCGAGCTGAAGCTGCCGCCTGACGGGAAATCCGCGGCTACGCTGAAGCCCGGCGAGTTGAAGATGGCGGCGCGGCTCATCAGCGACATGACGAGCAAATGGAAGCCGGCGGACTACACCGAGAACTTCAGCGAAGCCGTGCAGAAACTCGTGAACCGCAAGATCAAGGCCGGGGAAACCGAGTCGGTGACGCCGGTCGAGGATGGTTCGAAGGAAGAACGCTCCTCCAATGTGATCGACCTGACCGAACTGCTGGCCAAGAGCCTCAGGCGGAAGACGGACACGGCCGGCAAGACACCGCCATCCGCCGAGGCGAAGGGTGCCCCGACTTCGAAGAAAGCGGCTGCAAGACCGCCGGTTCGCAAACGGGTCTGATCGAAACGGCCGGCAATGGGACTGCGCGCGGAGAAAGGCGCCGAGTCCGCTATCAGATCCTCTTTCCGTTACGAAGTACCGACACGCCGTTGTGACAAGAAGAAGCGAATCATCTCTGCGGAGGCGTCGGGACCCGCTGGGTCCGTGAAGGAACCGTCTGGGCTGCCGCCCGACCAGGCATGCCCGGCCCCATGCACCATCCAGTGCTCGACTACGGTCTGGTCGGCATGGTCCAGGTAGTCCGTACGCCTGTAACTGCGGCCTCCCGGCGTCGTTCCCGTCGCGACCGTGGCGCAGCGATCATGTGGGCAGGGCTCGTTCTGCGGTTTCCCGCCGTACTCTCGGCCATCACGGCACCGGGAGGACGCGTTGGCGTGACCACTCGACGATAAGGCTCATGCGACCGTGTCGAGGCGCTGCTCCCGGTGAGTGAGCGGTTCGGTGCAAGAGACCTCAATCCTGTCGTCTCCGTCCTACACGAGTCTCGAATCGTCGCCCCTTGCTTGTAGCACGTACGCAGTGCCCGCGAAAAATGCTCGCAACCTATTGAATTTGCGGAGCGAGGCGCAGGCACGAACAGTGCAAAGCAAAGGAGGCAATGCAATCTCTTATCGACCGACTGAAGGGAGAGACATCATGAAGACGCTGCTGACAGCTTTAGCCAGCCTGTCGCTGTTTGCGCTAACGGCGTGCAACACGATGGAAGGGGCCGGGAAGGACGTCAAGGCTACCGGTGCGGCCGTGGAAAAAGCCGCCTCGGACTCCAAGCCCAAGTAAGTCGTATCCTCGAAGCGCCCGCGGGCCCGCAAGTGATTGCGGGCCCGTCCTTTTGTTGCCAGCTCCCGGCTGACTCAATGCCAAGTCGCTGGCGAAGCGTCAGCGCATCAGGCGTCCGAGCAGATATCCGACGGCCAGCGCGCCGGCGATCGAAGCCAGCGGACGTTCACGCACGTGGTTGCCCCAGGCGCCGGCCAATTCCGTCGACCGGTTGACCACCGAGCGGCTGTTTTCGGCAGCCCACTCGGCGACGGGCGCGGCCTTGTCGGCGACCTTGTCGATGGTGCGGTGCGCTGCCGCCTGCGCACGCTCGAGCGTGGGTACGGCCTTCTCGGCGGCCTTGTCGACGACTTGATGCGCGTGGTCGGCCGCGTCCGAGAGGGGGTTGTTGCCGGCGGTCAATGCGGAAGTGCCGGCAAGCGAGCTGGTAGCGTTCATGGAATCTCCTTTCGCACAAGGGTATCGGCTGGCAGGGGGCGACCGCACGGCGGCCACATCCTGTGCACTGATTGTCGCGAGGACGCGCCGGCTGTGCCTTCAGCGCGACGCCCAAACGGACGTCGGCGCTCGCCTACACGCCACGTTCGCGCTCGCGGCGTTACGTCTTCCGGCGCGTGCGCCGCTGCTTCTGCGACTTCACACCGGATACCGCCGCGGCCCGCGTGTAGTTGTCGGTATCGACTTGTCCGGCGTCGAGGTCGCGTTTCGCCTGGCGCATGATCGCCCGCGTCGAGGTATTGATCTGGGGGCGTTGGTCGCGCTCGTGCGGCAGTGGGAGTGACGTCTTCTGCACCGACTTGCGCTTGCGCAGAACTCGGGGCGACATGCTCACCTCGTTGCGGTTGCGATTCCTGCAACCTACGCACCCATCGCACGTGGCGACATCGGCATGACGCTCCCTCACGCGTCGTCGCTGTCCTACGAAGCGCACGCGATTTACACGCCGCCCTCGGCGTCGTTACCGGCGGCTCCGCAGAAACCTCAATAACCTGTTGATTCTCGACGTGGTGTCCGCTGGCACATCGGTTGCGACACTGGGTGGCAAGCCCGGGCGACTGACGTCCGCGCCCTTTTCCAATCGACAGGAGTCACTTGCGATGAACTGGGACCGCATCGAAGGCAACTGGAAGCAACTCAAGGGTCGCGTCAAGGAGCAGTGGGGCAAGCTCACCGACGACGACGTCGACGTCATCGCCGGCAAGCGCGACCAGCTCGTCGGCAAGATTCAGGAATCTTACGGGATCACCAAGGAAGAGGCCGAGAAGCAGGTCGAACTCTTCGGCGGTGCGTTTCGCGACGCCGACCTGCGCAACTACCAATAAGGAGCACGCGATGAAGACAGCGAAGCTGATGACCGCGCTGCTGGTGGCCGCCGGCCTGGCCGGAACCGGCGGCGCATGGGCGCAGACGGGCAGCAAGGACGCGCGCGATGCGGCCGTTCGCAGCGCCGAGGCGCAGTACAAGACGGCCAAGGCGGCGTGTGACGCGCTTTCGGGCAACGCCAAGGACATCTGCGTCGAGGAGGCCAAGGGCAACGAAAGGGTCGCCAAGGCCGAAGCCGAAGCCGCCTACAACAGCACGCCGAGGATGCGTGAGAGGGCGCGCGTGGTCCGTGCCGACGCGGTTTACGAGGTGGCCAAGGAGAAGTGCGACGACCTGTCCGGCAATCCGAAGGACGTCTGCGTCAAGGAAGCGAAGGCCGCGCACGTCAAGGCGCTGGCCGACGCCAAGGTCGACCGCGTTGCCGCCGACGGAAGCCGCGCCGGAGCGGAGCAGACGATGGCCGCCAAGCGCGAAGCGACCGAGGACAAGCGGGATGCCGACTACAAGGTCGCGATCGAGAAGTGCGACGCGCTCGCCGGCGCCGCCAAGGACAACTGCGTCCGAGACGCGAAGGTTCGCTACGGCAAGACGTCGTAACCGCTCTTCCCCCGCCGGTGGCGCGCAGACCTCCTCTATGCGCCTCACCGGGTCCTCATGGGCCGGGATCGACATCCCGGCCCTCTTTTTCCCGGCTCAACCGAGACCAAAAGGAGCATCCGATGATCAAGACTGTGGTGGGGTCGTTCGATAGCGCCACCGACGCCGCGAATGCCGCGCGCGAATTCCAAGCTGCGGGCTTCATGGACAGCGACGTCAACCTCGTGGCCAACAACGCCCGGAAAGCGGGCATCGCCACAACCACTCGTGCGGACCCCGTGATGGACGCAGGGGCGAGCGATGACGCCGCGAGCGGCGCCGCCACCGGGGCGATTGCGGGTGGCGCAATCGGAGGTGCGGCCGGCCTGGCCGTCAGCCTGATGGGCCTTGCCATTCCCGGGATCGGCGCCATCCTGGCCGCCGGCCCGATCGTGGCCGCACTGACTGGCGCGGGGGCGGGTGCGGTGGCCGGTGGACTCATTGGCGCGCTGACCGACCTGGGTGTCGACGAGACGCAGGCCGAGTACTACGCCGAAGCGGTACGCCGCGGCGCAGCGCTGGTGACCGTTCGAGCCGACGAGTCGCGGGTCGAGGAGGTCGAGCGGATTCTGAGCGATCACGGCGCGTTCGACATCGAAGACCGCGTCGTGGAATGGAAGAGCGAAGGCTGGACGCGCTACAACCCGGACGCCGAGCCGTACTCAATCGACGATATCGAGCGCAATCGCACGCGGCACCGCGAGACGCCACCGCCGCTCGGACGATAAGCATCTGAAACACGAGCGCAACATCGGCGGACCGCGCATCGCGGCCGCCGTCTGCACGTCGTTCCGCGCGCCACCGCGGCCAGGCGAGTGACAGGAACGCCGGCCAAGCGCAAGCGCGCCTGACCGGCGCTCCACGCCGGTCTTTTCCACTTGTCAGTTCAACGGACGCTCCCGCGGCGGAACAGGTTGACGATCGCCAGCAGGATTACCGCGCCGGCGAACGAGACCAGGAGACCGGAAACGCTGAAGTCATCGCTGTTTATCGTGCCAGTCCCCAGAAACGGCGCGACGACGAAACCCGCAATCAGCGCGCCGATGATGCCGACGACGACGTTGAGGAAAATGCCCTGCTGCCCGTCGGTCTTCATGACGAGGCTCGCCAGCCAACCGAGTACACCACCGATGATCAACCAGATGACGAAGTTCATGTTGTGCTCCAGTGGAAGTGGGAGTGAGCGACTACGTGGTGCATGTCCACGGTGCAAGAACGCCCGCGGAACGCAAGCCATCGTGCGCGCCGGAGCGCGATCTCGGCAGCGGACAGCGTCGCGACTGGCTGTAGGAAGGCGACTACGCGGCCGCGATGCGGGTGAGCGCCGACCGTCAATTCCTGAACGCGTCCGGGCGTCGCGACGCTCGATAGGCCGTCCACAGCGAGCGCGCAGCGGGTGACGTCGCCAGCCGTGCCAGAGTGCTCGCCACGGTGAGCACAGTTGCGGCAACGCCCACACGGGCGGTGCCGGGCGCGTTCATCGTGGGCGCGGGCGCTGGCCGCGATCGACCCGCCATCACCCCCGCCGCCAGTGCGCCTGCGGCGGCCAGCAGCGGCAGTTTGCCGGTGAGTCGTTGCAGCGCCGAGCGGGTCTCGTCCCAGTGCCGCCGCGTCCGTTGACGGCGAAGGTCGAGTTTGCGCTCGACTTGTGCGATCTGCTCGGCCAGCGAAAGATCGCGATTCATGCCGTGTCTCCTTCGCCGGCGCCGGCGGTTCGCCGCAGGTGGCGCAGCGTCGCGGCAAACAGCAGGTCGCGTGCCTGGCTGCGCAACCACCATGCGACGGCGACGGCCAGCAGGAGGTTGGCGAGCGCCGCGAAGGCCAGCGCGCCGCCCCAGCCGACGCCGGCATCGGTGACCCAGACGATGCCCGCCGCAACCAGCGCCAGCCACGCGGTCACGACCAGTAGCGAGATGACCACTGCCGCGCAGAGTGTTCGTACCAGGCCCGCGCCGGCTCTGCGCGCCTCGAGCGCGGCCAGCTCGAGGTGATCGCAAAGCAGTTCGCGCGCGTCGCCGACCAGCGTGACGATGCGCTGGCTCAGCCGAGGAGGGGTAGGAGGCGCAACGGTCGTGGAGTCCATCGGCGAGTCCTGTCGCGGTGTGAGGTGCCCGGGAGCATGCCTGCATCGCCTGCGCAGGGCTGTCGGGCAATCGGCGCGTCCGCGCGTCGGTGACGTCCTACTCGCGGCGGCGACGCCTCGCGTCCGAGGTGTGGCGCGCCGCGTCCCGTGAGACGAGTGTTTGTCCTACCCGGCAATCGTCCGCCGCCGGACACAAGTGCGCCGCGACTCTGGATATTTTCGGTTCTCGCGCGTCCGCCAACCGAGGAAGCCCATGCCGCCCGCCAAGTCCCGCTCCAAGTCGTCGCCCGCCAACCTCAAGTCGAAGCCGCCCGCCAAGGCAAGCCGTCCCGCCAGTGCGTCCGCGCGAACCACGGTGAGTGGCCCCGCACGGGGCGTGGCGCCAAACGGCGATGCCGCGACGGTCAAGGCCGCCGGCACCGAGGCGCTCGCCTCCGCGTTTCCGTTCAACGCCGCCAAGCCCACCGAATTCGAGGATGCGGCACGCGATCCCGCGATAGGACAGGCGGTCGCCCCGCCGCACCCGTCGGTCACTGGCAGCACGCTGACCGAGACCGACGGCGTCGCCGAAGACTCGGCAGCGGCGCACCGCCGGATCGGCGTCAACCCGGGCAACGGCCCGCTCGACCGGGTGCGCGTCGACTCGGCCGGCCGCGTGCTGACGACCAACCAGGGCGTGCCGGTCGCCGACAACCAGAACTCGCTCAAGGCCGGCCTGCGCGGGCCCGACGCTGCTCGAGGACTTCATCCTGCGCGAGAAGATCACGCACTTCGACCACGAGCGCATCCCGGAGCGCGATCGTGCATGCGCGCGGCTCGGCCGCGCACGGCTACTTCGAGTGCTACGAGCCGCTCGCCGAGCTGACGCGCGCATCGCTGTTCGCCGAAGCCGGCAAGCGGACGCCGGTGTTCGTGCGCTTCTCGACCGTCGCCGGCGAGCGCGGCTCGACCGACACGGCGCGCGACGTGCGCGGCTTCGCCGTGAAGTTCTACACCGACGAGGGCAACTGGGACCTGGTCGGCAACAACATCCCGGTGTTCTTCATCCAGGACGCGATGAAGTTCCCGGACCTGGTCCACGCGGTGAAGCCGGAGCCGCACCACGGGATGCCGCAGGCGGCGTCGGCGCACGACACGTTCTGGGACTTCGTGTCGCTGATGCCCGAGTCGACGCACATGCTGATGTGGGTGATGTCGGACCGCGCGATCCCGCGCAGCTACCGCATGATGCAGGGCTTCGGCGTGCACACGTTCCGCTTCGTCAACGCCGAGGGCGAGTCGCACTTCGTCAAGTTCCACTGGAACCCGCTGGCCGGCACGCATTCGCTGGTCTGGGACGAGGCGGTGAAGATCTCCGGCGCCGACCCCGACTTCCACCGCCGCGACCTGTGGGAGGCGATCGAGGCCGGCGCGTTCCCGGAGTGGGAACTCGGCGTGCAGGTGTTCACCGAGGAGGAGGCCGAGGCGCTTCAGCTTCGACGTGCTCGACGCGACCAAGATCGTGCCCGAGGAACTGGTGCCGGTCGCGCCGGTCGGCCGCATGGTGCTGAACCGCAATCCGGACAACTTCTTCGCCGAGACCGAGCAGGTGGCCTTCTGCACGGCGCACGTCGTGCCCGGGCATCGACTTCACCAACGACCCGCTGCTCGCCGGCCGCATCCACTCGTACGTCGACACGCAGATCTCGCGGCTGGGCGGGCCGAACTTCCACGAGATCCCGATCAACGCGCCGCTCGCGCAGGTGCACAACAACCAGCGCGACGGCATGCATCGGCAGGCGATCCACCGCGGCCGCGTCGCCTACGAGCCCAACTCGCTCGGCGGCGGCTGCCCGTTCCAGGCGGGCGCTGCGCGGCTTCATGTCGTTCCCGGAGCCGATCGCGCGAGGACAAGGTGCGCGGCAAGCCGGAGAAGTTCGCCGAGCACTACACGCAGGCGACGCTGTTCTGGAACAGCCAGACGCCGGTCGAGCAGGCGCACATCGCGCAGCGCCTTCCGCTTCGAGCTGACCAAGGTGCAGGTGCCGGCGGTGCGGCGAGCGCGTCGTCGCGCTGTTGCGCAACGTCGCCGAGGACCTGGCCGCAGCGGTCGCCGACGGCCTGGGCATGCCGCTGCCCGAGCCGATGCCGCGCGTGATGGCACGTTCCCCGCGGCCGGAGGTCACCCAGTCGCCATCGCTGTCGCTCACGGCGCGGCCGGGCAACGTCGGCATCGCGACGCGCTCCATCGCCGTGCTGATCGACGACGGGTTCGACGATGCGCTGCTTGCCGTGCATGCCACTCTGCTGGAATCCGGCGCCGTGCCTCGCTTCGTCGCTCCGAAACTCGGTACGTACGCGTCCGCGGGGGGCACTGCGGCGGCCGCCGACATTTCGCTGGAGGCGGCACCGAGCGTGATCTTCGACGCGCTGGTGCTGCCCGCCGGCGCAGCGGCAGTGCGGCTCGCGCGCAACGCGATGGTCCTGGCGTTCGTCAAGGAGGCCTACCGCCACTGCAAGGCAATCCTCGCAATAGGCAATGCACAAGTGGTCCTCGAGAGCGCCGGATTGCCCGCAACGCTGCCGGATGGAAACGACGACCCAGGCGTCGTTCGCGGCAAGGCCGGCGACACACGTGCGGTCACCCGCTTCGTCGCTGCAGTGGCCGCGCACCGCGTCTATGCGCGCGAAACCGATCCACCGGCGGTGTAGCAAGCCGCCCGCCGCTGACAACGGTGCGCGGCCTTGTCCGACACGCGGATGCGGTACGGGCCGAGTTCCGGCGCCAACTCGAGTCGACACACTTGGAGCCAGCGACGAGAGCATCCGGTTCGCGCCCCGATCCACCACTGCAAGGAGAATGCTATGAACCTGAGTCACTTGACACGATGCGCCACCGCAGCGTCGCTGGCGCTGATGCTGTCGACCGCCTACGCATCGGGTGATGCAAAGTCCGACACCACGACGGCGAAGCCGATGACGGGTAAGCAGAAGGCCACGGCGATCGGCGCGACGACCGGCGCAGTCGCCGGCGCCGTCGTCGGTGGCCCGGTCGGCGCCGTGGTCGGCGCCGGCATCGGCGGCTACGTCGGCCACAAGGGCACCGATGCGAACGGCAATCCGCCGACGTCGCGGTCGTCGTCCTCTGCACCCGGATCCGGTGCCGCCAGCGACGAATCAGTCAGGAACGCACAGTTGGCGCTGAATTCCCGGGGTTACGACGCCGGCGCCGTCGACGGTGTTTGGGGTCCGAACACGCAGGGCGCGCTGCGGCGTTTCCAGTCCGATCGCGGGCTAGCGCCGACGGGCCTGCTCGACGACGAAACACGCACTGCGCTGGGCGTGGCCCAGTAGGCGAAACCGGGCCGCGCGGAACTGCTTCCAGCAGCCCGCGCGGCCTTGTCGGCCCCGACCTCCTTGGGGAATGGAGCGTACGCGTGCACAATATTGCACGCGATGGACATCGACCACGCCGCCAAGGTGCTCGAGGCGCACGCCGACTACCGGGTGCTGCGCAGGCTCGGCATCGCGGACGCGCATGTCTTCGCCGAGAACGTCGGCGGCGAGCCCTGCGGCCGGCTCGCGGTCATCGACACCGAGACGACCGGGCTGAAGCCCGAACTCGGCGACCGGATCATCGACCTCGCCATCGCGACCTGCGAGTACGGACGCAACACCGGACGTCTCTATCGGATCGTCGATCGGTACGAAAGCCTGGAGGACCCGGAAACACCGATCCCGCCGGAGATCGTTCGCCTGACCGGCATCACCGACGCGATGGTGCGCGGGCACCGCATCGACGAGAGCGGCATCGCCCGCGTCCTCGACCGGGTGGGTCTGGTGATCTGCCACAACGCCCGCTTCGATCGTGCGTTTCTCGAGGCGCGCTACCCGGCCTTTACCGGCATGCACTTCGCGTGCTCGCTCGAAGAGATACCCTGGGACCGCTGGAACATGCGCAGCGCGAAGCTCGACTACCTCGGGTATCGCTTCGGCCTGTTCCACGAAGGCCACCGGGCGCGGGCTGATGTCGACATGCTGCTCGCGTTGCTCGCGCACGCGGCGCCCGACGGCGAAGAAGGCATCCTGTCGCTGCTGCTGGCGTCCGCCCGTGCACCATCCTGGCGTGTCCACGCGGTGGGCTTGCCGATCGAGAACAAGGACTTCGCGTCGGCCCGGGGCTACCGCTGGAACGACGGCAAGTTCAACACGTTGCGGGCGTGGTGGATCGAGACCCGCGACGAGAAGGCCGAGCGCACGTTCCTCGCAGGCGTCGGGTGCAAGAGTCCCAAGGTCGTCAGGCAGACCGCGCTCGAGCGCTATCGGTCCCTGGCCGCGCGGGTGGAGACCGCCACGACCGCCGGCGCGGCGGGCCGCCCGGAGGTGCAACGCTAGTCCATCCGCGCTGAGTTTCGGACCTGGAGGAGGGTGAAGCGACCCCGACGTTCACGGACCACGACGAGGCGCAGTCGCATCATCGGTCTGCTTGCCGGTTCGAGCTGTGCCGCAGCGTTGCCGAAGGCGACTCGCCGTAGGTGCTTCGATAACGGACGGCAAACCTGCCGAGATGGACGAATCCGGCGTCGTGCGCCAGTCGCGTCACTGAATCGCCCGGCTTGGAGTCGAGAAGGCATCGCCGCACCCACGCAAGCCGCCGGCCCACCACGAATTGCAGTGGCGTCTGGCCGCGATGCACCCGGAACGCAGACTCGAGGTAGCGGTCGCCGACGCCGGCCACGGCGCACAGGCGGCCGAGCGTGATCGGCTCCGCAAGGTGGGCCTCGATCCACTCCTCGACCATGCGGATGCGCTGGATTCCCAGCGCGGGCGTCGAGGATGAAGAGCGGGTCCCCAGGATCTGATCCGCCATCCAACTGCAAAGACTGGGCCTCCAACTGTTCGGCGCGGGGCGCAGAGGCATTCCCCGCCTTCGGTTTCGTGGCATCGACCAACATGCTCTGCATGGCGGCGAGTGCGTTCAGGCGGCCGCCCACCAATGTGATCTCGCGCGTGCCGAGGCCCACAGGCACCGCTGCCGGGTCGCGATCGACCAGCTCGTCCGAAAGTGTGGAACCCGGCAAGCGCAGGACGATGAGGCAATCGTTGGGCTCGAAGTAGAGCGTGTATTCCTGTTCCGGGGCGAGCAGGATGGCGGTGTCGGGGCGCGCTTCCAACGTTCTGCCGCTCGGGCGTAGACGTGCCTTCGCCCGAGCGGCACGTGCAGGATCGCGCCTTGCGGAACGGCTCGGACCTGCTGGCGCGTGCGGGTGAGTCCCCAGCCGAGATCGACGTCGCCGCAACGCACAGCGCGCGCGGAGTATCCGAGCGGTCCGGGGCCCAGCGGCGTCCGCCGGTGATTGCCGTCGTACGCAGCGATGAACGCGTGGATTTCGTCGAGGTGGTCCGATCGGAACCGGGCCGAGTGCGAGGGCGGGGGGCTGAACACTTCAGTGTTCGCATTTGTCCAGGCACCGAGGGCGGATTTGCTCGATTCCTGGATAGCGATGGCGTCGATCGGTCGCTATCTTACGCCTCGGCCGCGAAACGCCGGGTGCCCAGCCGGGAATGCTCGCGCGTGGCGTCCGGCCCCTGCCAAGCCGGCAGATGCGGCACCGCCGGTGTCGGCCGTCGCTTGGGTACGCGGCACTGCAAGAGCACCTGCGCGAGCACCCGGAGGCCTATCGCACGATCGACGGCTTCACGCCGTCGCAGCACGAGAAGGCTTTCTACGAGGCGTTCGGCATCCGCGCCGGCGACCGCATGTGGCTCGACCCGAGCGACCGGGTCACGATCTGGTGAGGGAAGACATGAATTCGATTAAGACACGGGTACTCGCTGCCTTCGCGATCCTGGCCTTGGCCGGGCCAGTGCTGGCTGCCGACAAGCCGCCGCCCCCACGCAAGGAGCGCGTGACGTTCGCGAAAGGCGCGTCGTCCGCGACGCTCAAGGGCACCCTGAAGGGCGGCGCCGACGTGGACTACCTGGTGCGCGCGGCGGCTGGCCAGACGCTGCAGGTGAAGCTGCAGGGGACGAACCCCCAGAACGACTTCAACGTGCTGCCTCCCGGTTCGGCCAATGTGGCGATGTACGTCAGCAGCATGACGGGAGAGCGCTCCTGGTCCGGCGTGCTGCCGGCCGACGGCGACTACGCGATCCGCGTCTACCTGATGCGACCGGCGGCGCGCCGCAACGAGACGTCGCAGTACACGCTGACCGTGGCCGTGACCGGCAAACCGCTGCCGCCGTTGTCCGCAGCGCGGGACGCGAAGGTCGCGGGTACGGCGTACCACGCGACGGCCAAGGTGCCATGCGCGCTGCCGTACCAGCCGGACGTGAAGTCGTGCGACGCGGGTGTAGTCCGCCGCGGCAACGACGGCACGGCGACGTTCGAGGCCATCGGCGCGACCGGCGTGCAGCGGCGCATCCTGTTCGTGCAGGGCAAGCCGGTTGCCGCGGACACGATGGATCCGCTGACGGCCACGCGTCAGGCCGACGTGACGGTGGTGAAGGTGGGCGACAACGAGCGCTACGAAATTCCCGATGCGCTTCCTCAATGGCGGCTGAACACGCGGCGCCGCCGCGGCGTTCTGCATCCGCGTCGCCGGGACGGTGCCGACGCGCGGCGCTAGCCGTCGTCGCGGCGGTGGTGGCGGTGGCGGGCGGGGCCGCACAGGCAACTGCCGACGGACCGGACTTCTATGGCGTGCGCGGCGTCTCGCCGGGGCACCACCTGACACTGCGGGCGGAGCCGTCGACGGCGTCGGCGCCGCTCGCGCGCATCCCGTCGAACGCGACCTGCCTGCGCGGCTTCGGCTGCCAGGGCGGGCTCACGTTCGAGGAGTTCACCACGCTGTCCGAGGCCGACAGGAAGCGGCGCGCCAAGGAGAACCCGCGCTGGTGCAAGGTCGAGTATCGGGGCACCGTCGGCTGGGTGGCGGGACGCCATCTTGCAGAGGCGCCTTGCCCCTGACACCCGGAGCACGGCACATCGAGTTTGCAGGCCGTTGCGCGCGCCGCCGGGCTGTTCGCAGCAGCTCCGTGCCGATGCACTTTCGCAGTACCCCACGACACAGGAGATTGTTCCCATGAAGCCGTTCAGCCCGATGCTTTCCCGAGCCGCCGTCGCCGGCCTGGCCATGACCCTCGCGGCACCCACGTTCGCCGACTACACGCTGCGTTGCGCCAGCGTCGATGGCCGCCACAGCACCTGCCGGCTTGCGCAGCCCGGCTATGTGACGATCGAACGGAAGATCTCGGGCGCACGCTGCGACCAGGGCCGCTCGTGGGACTACGACCGGCGCGAGATCTGGGTCGACCACGGCTGCGAGGCCGACTTCCGCGTCGACACCCACGACGGCTCGAGCGGCAGCGACGCGGGCAAGGTTGCCGGCGTCGTCGTCGCGGCGGCGATCCTCGGCGCGCTTGCCGCCAACAAGGACCACGTCGACGACTCGAAGTACCGCGACGACAACTACTACGGACCGCGCCACACCTCGTACGTGCCGGGCTGGATGGTCGGCACGTTCCGCGGCTACAACCCGCAGTACGGCGCCGACATCGAGATGCGCGTCACTTCGGACGGGCGCATGACCGCCGAGACCCGCGGCCAGACGCTGCGCGGCTGGATCAACGACCACCAGCTCCACGTCGGCGGGTCGGTGTTCAGCATCGACCAGACGCGCGACGGCTTCATCACCGCGCAGAAGGGCGATCGCTTCAACGAAGTGCGCTATCGCCGCGTGAACTGACCGGCCGGGCGATGGGTAGCGGGACCGTGCGGCACGATCCGAAGGCCTGCTTGGCACTGGAGTGCGCGCACGGCATTGCCGCCTCTCCCGTGTCGGGTCCCATGACCAAGGCCTCGTCGCTGCGCGTTTCGCGCGAATGGGCAGCCGCATCGAATTCAAGCAGATCGGCGTGGCCCGGCAGCGCGCCTCCAACCGTCGGCCGCGCTGGCCATGACGCCGCCCACCGGCCGCATGTCCCGCCTGTGCAAAGCCGTGACCGTGGGTTTCGGCGTGCTTTACGTCTGTACGCTGGGTCTGTTTGCGATCGGTACCTTCGGGCTCTTCGGCGCCGAGCGCGATCCGCTGGCTGGGATATTCCTGCTGCCGTTGGGCCTCCCCTGGAATCGCTTCATCGACAACACCGCCGATGCGCTGCGTCCGTGGCTGGCAGCCGCGGCTCCGTTGCTCAACCTGCTGATCCTCTGGACGGTCTGCCGTCTCCTGCATCGGCGTACACCGGCTTGACCACATGACACACGCGCACGAAGGCAAGCCGTGAGAGCCCACCCGAGAGGCGCGAGGCGCGCGCGGCTGGTGGCGTGTCTGGCACGAACGATCCGCGTCGCGTCGAAGGGCATGCTCGCTCTCGCGATGACCTGTGGCGTTGGCGTGGCCTCGGCTGCTGCACGCGTCGAGCCGGTGCTGCCTTGCTTCGTGGCACCCGCGCCCGACGTGTCCATCGATGCCAGGATCGACTGTGGCTACGTCGTCGTACCGCAGAACCCGGACGTGCCGAACGGGCCGACGGTCAAGCTGGGGTTCGTGCGCCTCGGCGCACGCGCCGGCCAGCCTGCCGCACCCGCACAGGCCAAGGCCGCGCCGCTGTTCATGCTGGCCGGAGGTCCGGGCAGCAGCCTGATCGACGCGTCGACCTTGGGCTTTTTCCGCCCGGAGTTCCTGGGGCCGATCCTCGATCAGCGCGACGTCGTCATCCTCGACCAGCGCGGCACGCGGCACGCTCAGCCGGTGCTCGATTGCGAAGAGTTTTCGAGGCTGGGTTGGACCAGCGCCGTCCGCGGCCTGGGGCAGGCGCAGACCGAGGCGCTCGAGCGCGAGGTGCTCGAGCGCTGCGTCAGCGCCTTGCGCCGCCAGGGTGTCGATCTGTCGACCTACAACAGTGTCGTCATCGCCGCCGACCTGAATGCGGCGCGCGCGGCGCTCGGCTACCCGCGCATCGTCTACTACGGCGCGTCCTATGGGTCCCAGCTCGGGCAGCACGTGATGCGCGACTTCCCGGGCATGCTGGAGTCGGTGATCCTGGACGGCGCGAACTCGCTGTCGCGCAAGAGCTGGATCGAGGACCGCGCGCTCGACGTCGACTACTCGATCCGCCACCTGTCGGCGCTGTGTTCGGCCGACGCGAGGTGCCGTGCGGCATTCGACATCCCGGCATTGATCGAGCGCGGCCTGAAGCTGTTCGACGAGGGGCCGATCGCAGCGTCCTTCACCGACCCGGCCGATCCGGCCACGACGCTGAAGTTCGACATCCGCCAGTCCGACTTCGCCGGCCTGATCTATCAGATGCAGGGCTACAAAGTCGGCGTCATGGGCCTGCCCCTGACGCTGAAGACCCTGGTCGACGGGGGGCGTGCATCGATGGGTGCGCAGCTGGGCCCGATCATGGGCGCCGCGCTGCTGGCGGCGCGGAACGCGAGTCCGAGTGCCATGGCCGCGATCATGCACATGGCGGTGGTCTGCTCGGACGACCCGGTGCGGTCGGTGAATGAACTCGTGCTCGACGGGGCCAGCCGCTATGCGACGGTGCTGGGCACGGGCATGGCGCGCGAATATGTTCGCTTCTGCAGCAGCGTGGCCGTGCCCAGCCTGCCCGATTCGACCGACGTTAACGTTGCATCGACGATCCCGACGCTGATCCTCAGCGGGGGGCTCGATGCGCAGACACCGACCTTCCGCAGCGAACTCGTCGCCCGCACGCTGCCCAATGCACGGCTGGTCGTCTTTCCGGCTGGCACCCATGTGCAGTTGGGCGCCATCAACCTGTGCGCCGGCCAGATCATGGTGGCGTTCGTGCGCGACCCGAAGGGCCGATTGCCGCTCGAGTGCGCCCGTGAGACGAGGTTCCCCGGCTTCGTGCTGCCCGACGACGTCGCCAAGTCCGACGCCGCGCCCGCGACCCGGTAGCCCGCCTCGGGAGGCGGGACGTCACTTCGGACACACCGTGGCGCGCAAGCGCAACCCGCGCGGATCAACCGGCGGCCGAATGGAACTCGGAAGCTGTGGCTGAGTCCAGCGCCCGTGGCCCACACACGCTCGGTTTCTGGATAGCAAAGTGCAGCGCCGCAGGAGAACATTCGCCTCTGCTGTGAAGTGGGTGTGACTGCGTAAGTGTCGGAACAACTCAATGAGCATGCAAACGCGTGCGAGGAGGCAAAATGGGGTTCTTCTCTACTATTCTTGAAAAGCTCGGCCTGAAGTCTGCGCATGCCGAACCCGCAGTGACACCCGCGCCGGTGAGCCCGGCCTCGGTTTCGGCTCCGACGCCTGCCGCGCCGCCCGCGCCGGTGGCGATTCCGGTCGTCGACGTCGTGGCCCAGCTCGAAAGGCTGGCCGCCGCCAATTCGCAGAAGCTGAACTGGAAGACCTCGATCGTCGACCTGCTGAAGCTGCTCGACATCGACAGCAGCTACGCCGCGCGCAAGGAGCTGGCCACCGAGCTGGGTTGCCCGGCCAACCTGATGGGCGACTCGGCGCAGATGAACATGTGGCTGCACAAGACCGTGCTGAAGAAGATCGCCGACAACGGCGGCAACGTGCCTAAGGAACTGCTCGATTGATCTGCTCCGGGAACCCTGGACAGGAGTTTGCCCCATGCAACTGAACGAGATCCTGCAGCAGATCGGCGGCATCGGGGCGATGGCGCGCGAATTGGGCGTGAGCGAGACGCAGGCAGCGGGCAGCGCGCTTCGATAGCAGCATCCGCCGGCGACTCACGCCGGCAGGTTTCAACGAGCCGGGAGAAAGACCTTGGACCTGATCATTTCGCTCGTCATCGGCGGCATTGTCGGCTGGCTGGCGAGCATCGTGATGAAGACCAACGCCCAGATGGGCTGGATCGCCAACGTGCTGGTCGGCGTGGTGGGATCGGCGCTCGGCTTTTGGCTCGCTGGAGTGATCGGCCTCGAGGCATCAGGAGGGATCCTGCGCTACGTCGTTGCCATCGCCGGCGCCGCGTTGCTGATCTTCATCCTGAGCCTGTTCGGCGTCTTTCGCCGGGGCTGACCGTCGAGGTCCGCGACGCGTGCTCGACGCCTCGCGGACTTCGTTTGCCCGGCCAACCACGGCAGGCGCCGGGCCTGCGGTGTGTCGGGCGCACACGCCGGGGTGGAAGTGTCCGAAGGCGCCCGTCGAAGTGCGACCTTTAACTCTCTTTGCCAACGGAGGATAACGATGAGCAATGCCTGGGACACCACCAAGAGTGCCGCGAATGCTACGGCGGATGCGACGAAGGACGCGGTCAAGGTTGTCGGCGAGGCTGCCGAGAAGGCAGCGGACAAGACCGCCGACGTCGCCGGGAAGGCCTGGGACGCCACCAAGGATGCCGCCAGCGCCGCCGTGCGGAAGGTCAAGGACGCCGGCTGATCGGCATGCCTGCGGAACCGGGGCCGTTGATGCCGGCCTCGAAAACCCCTCCGGAGAAACTGCCGGGGAGAAGGACTGTACGTCGTCAGGATGTTCGGGATGCATGGCGTCGTAGTCTCGTTCGAGGGCTAGGAAAGACACTGCGCCGTTGAACATCCACTGCTCACTCGTCGAGCGTCAATCCCGATGGCGGACCAGGCCCGCTGCGTCAGGCGATCGCCGACGCCAATGCCAACCCGGGCGCCGATGCCATCGCATCGCCGGTCACGGGCGCCACCGCGCTGACCAGCGTCGCGCTCGCGATCACGGACGACCTGACGATCCAAGGTCCGGGCGCTGATCGGCAGCACCGTTCCGGGGAACGCGGCGAGCACCAGCACTGGCGGAATCTGGACCCTTTGCGCGACCACGCTCTCGAACAGCATCGTCGCCAATAGCGCGGGCGGTGGCCGGGCGGGGCGGATCATGTCATCCGATCTGCACGCGCGCTGTGCGCGGGATAATTGCTTCGCATGGCGCCCGCGAACTGGATATGGATCCCCATCGTCCTCGCCGCGGCGGGGGCGCAGACGATCCGCAACGCGGCTCAGCGCAGCCTGGTCGAGTCGGCGGGAACGCTCGCGGCCACGCTGGTGCGCTTCCTCTATGGGCTGCCGTTCACGCTCGCCGCGCTCGGGGTCGTCGCTGCGACGTCGCCCGGCGGACTGCCCGCGCCGAGCGCGCCGTTCCTCGCGTGGGTGGCGCTCGGCGCCGTCGCCCAGCTCGTGGCGACGGCGTTCCTCATCCGTGCCATGGCGACGCGCTCGTTCGTGGTCGCGGTGACCTACTCGAAGACCGAGATCGTCCAGGTCGGGCTGTTCTCGGTCGCGTTCCTCGCCGAGCCGGTCACGGCGGCGGCGGCGGCGGCGATCGCGCTCGCGAGCGTCGGCGTGCTGCTGCTGTCCGCGAAGCCCGGGGCGATGCCGGGCACGGTCCTGCGCGCGTGGCTCTCGCCCTCGGCGGCGATCGGCCTCACGTCGGGCGCCTGCTTCGCGCTGTCCGCGGTTGGCTACCGCGGCGCCGCGATCGCCCTCGGGCACCCGCTGCCGTGGGTGTCGGGCATCTACGCGCTGGCGTGGGCGCAGTCGCTGCAGACGCTGTTGCTCGGCGGCTACCTCGTGGCGCGCGAGCGAGCCGGCCTCGTCCAGGTGGTCGTGGCGTGGCGCGTCTCGCTGCTTGCCGGGTTTACCGGCAGCCTCGCGTCGATGGGCTGGCTCACCGCGTTCGCGATGCGCAGCGCCGTCGACGTGCGCATCGTCGGCTTGGTCGAGGTGCTCTACAGCTACGTGCTGTCGCGGCGGTTCTTCGCCGAGCGCGTGTCGGGGCGGGAGAAGCTCGGCATCGTGCTCGTGGTCGCGGGGATCCTGCTCGTCACCGTGCGCTGACCGACGCGGAGGACTCCCGCCGTGGCGATGGGGTGTTCCAGCGAGTGAGTATTCGACGCTAGCGGATGACCAGGCCCAGCGCCCACGGGCCCACCAGTACCGTGAAGCCGGTGATCAGGATCACGCCGACGATGTTGAGCACCAGGCCGCCACGTGCCATCTCGATGATCCTGACCGCCCCGGTGCCGAACACGATGGCGTTGGGTGGCGTGCCGACGGGTAGCATGAAGGCACAGGTGGCCGCGAGTCCAGCGGGGATCAGCAGCGTCATCGGATCCACGCCGATGCCTACGGCCACTCCGCCGAGGATGGGGATGAACGTGGCGGCGGTGGCGGTGTTGCTGGTGATCTCGGTGAGGAAGAGCACGATCAGCGTCACCGCGGCGATCAGCGCGACGATCGGCAGCGCCGACAGGCCCGTCACCTGCTGTCCGATCCACTTGTCGAGCCCGCTGGCGGCGACCGAGGAGGCCAACGACAGGCCGCCGCCGAAGAGCAGCAGCACGCCCCAGGGCAGGCCCGCCTCGGCGTCCTTCCAGTCCAGGATCGCCCGTCCCTTCACATGGCTGGGCAGCACGAACAGCAGCAGGCCCGCGGTGAGCGCGACCATCGTGTCGTTGAACAGGCGCAGCCAGGGCCAGCGCTGCGCGAAGTCGCCGATGTTCGCCAGCAGGCCGGGCACGATCCAGCAGAACGCCGCGCCGGCGAACACACCCAGCACGCACTTCTCGCCGAGGCTCATCGGTCCCAGGCCCGCGATCTGGCGCTCGATCATCTGCCTGCCGCCGGGCACCTCGGGCAGGTCGAAGCGGAACATCACCCGCGTGATCAGCAGCCAGGCGAGGCCGATGAAGGTCACCACGATGGGCACCGCCAGCATCATCCACTCGGCAAAGCCGACGCGCTTGCCGAGCTCGGTGCTGATGTAGCCCGCGACGATGGCGTTCGGCGGGCTGCCGAGCAGGGTGCCGAGTCCGCCGATCGAGGACGACCAGGCGATCGACAGCACCAGTGCCACGCCGAAGGTCCGCACGTTCGGGTCGTCGATCAGGCCGCTCACGGCCTTGCCCGAGGCGAGCCCGGCGCGCAGTGCCTCGGACTGGCTGGCGCTGCCGGTGTGGCTGCTCTCCACCACCAGTGCCAGCACGCTCAAGGCGATCGGCAGCATCATCAGCGTGGTCGCCGTGTTGGAGACCCACATCGACAGGAACGCGGTCGAGATCATCATGCCGAGCACGATCCGGCGCGGATGCGTGCCGACCGTACGCAAGGTCGCGAGCGCGATGCGCCGGTGCAGGTTGACCTTCTGCATCGCGATGGCGATCAGAAAGCCGCCCAGGAACAGAAAGATGATCGGGTTGGCGTAGGGCGCCGTCGCCGCCGTCACCGTGCGGTTGGTGAGCAGCGGGAAGAGGATGATGGGCAGCAGCGACGTCGCCGACAGCGGCAGCGCTTCGGTCATCCACCAGATGGCCATCAGCGTGCCCACGGCTGCCACCACACGGGCGTCGCGCGAGATCTCCGCGCCGCCGAGCAGCAGATAGATCGTCAGCGCGGCGCCGATCCCCAGCAGTCGAAACAGCCACGCCCTGCCGGCGGAACGGGGAGGATCGCCATCGCCGGTCGGTCGCTCGAACTCGCCTTGCTCGACGATGATGCCGCTGCGGGGATCGGTCATGGCGGTTCCCTGAACGCAAGACCCTGCCGGCACCCTAGCACACGGCAAGCGCGGCTACCTGATGCGCGCGCGAGATGGAATCCCTATCCGAATCCGACGGCTCGGTGGTCGAGCTGCCGGCGAGATCGCACCTCACCCGCCGATCGCTGCGGCGGGCCGCCGCCGGGCGGCGTCCCCGCGCCCGGGCTTCGTGCGATCCGCCGCCTTCCAGCCTCGATCCCAGTACGGCGGTGGCGCGAAGCGCTCGAGCAGGAAGTCGATGAACACGCGCACCTTGGCGGAGAGGTGCCGGTTCGGCAGATACAACGCGTAGAGGGTGCGCTCCGAGGGCACGAAGTCGGTCAGCACCGCCTGCAGCCGACCGGCCTGGAGATCGTCGCCGACGATGAACGTCGGCAGCAGCGACAAGCCGAGGCCCGCTCGCACGGCTTGCCACGCGACCTCGTCGTCGTTCACCTTCAGTGCGCCGCGGACCGGGACCGCGATGTCGGCACCGTTCGCGCTGAAGTGCCAGATCGAATCGGGATTGGCGTGGGTGTACACGATGCAATCGTGGGCCTTGAGGTCGTCCGGCACCCGCGGGATGCCGTGCTTCGCGAAGTACGCGGGCGTGGCGCAGACGACCCGATTGATCGGCGCGAGCTGACGCGCCACCATGTTCGGCGGCAGCTCGCGCGCGATGCGGATCGCGAGGTCGTAGCCTTCCTCGGCCAGCTCGAAGACACGGTCGCCGACGGTGAGGTCGATCTGGACGTCCGGATAGCGGGCGAGGAACTCGGGCAGCGCCCGTGCGATGTGCAGCGTGGCGAACGCAACCGGTGCCGTGCACTTCAGCACGCCGCGCGGGCTCGCGTGCAGCCGTTCGACGAGGAGCTCGGCTTCCTCCGCCTCCTGCACCACGCGCGCGCAGTGCTCGTAGAACGCGGCACCGAATTCCGTCAGGCTCAACTGGCGCGTCGTGCGGTTCAGCAGCCGCGCGCCAAGCGCCCGCTCGAGCCGCGCGACCTCCTTGCTGACCGCGGACTTCGACACGCCGAGCCGGCGCGCCGCCTCGGAGAAGCTCTTTGCTTCCGCGACCCTGGCGAAGATCCCCATTCCGACAAGCTTCATCATGCGCGGACGCCTCTGGCGGGCGCACGCGATCGGCGTCGTCCGGTCGCCAAGCGCCGCGGCCAAGCCTACCATCGCACGCCAGCGGGCGTCGACTCGGGCGCGAGGAGGCCCTCCGCTTCGGGCTGGAAGAGGACTTCGATGACCCGCAGGCTGCGCCGCGAGCCGTCCGGAAACGGCCAGTCGATCGTCTGTCCGGCGGACAGGCCGAGGAGTGCGGTCCCGATCGGCGCGAGCACCGAGATCCTGCCTTCGGCAACGTCCGCGTCCTGCGGGAACACGATCGTCACGTCGCGCGTCTCGCCGGTCGACGTGTCCTCGAATCGCACCCGCGAGCGCATCGTGACCACATCGCGCGGCACGCGATGCTCCTCGACGAGGTCGGCATTGCGCAGCTCGGCGGCGAGCGGCTCGTGATCCGTGAGCCGGTTGAGGAGCTCGAAGTCGGTTTCGGTCACGACGATGGAGTGTTGCGGTGCCATGGCTCCGTCCCTGTGAGGTTTCGTTGCGGCGCTCGCGCCGCGGCCAACGCCGACTATGCGGCGTACGGCCCGCCGTCGTCGACGGGGAGGTAGCGGCAGAGCCACGCGCTCGCGTGCGGCAGCGCCTCCTCGGTCAGTTCGCCCAGCCACGTGCTATAGCCGAGAAGTTGCGCGAGCGGCGCTTCCGCCTCGAGCACGAACGTGCCGGCGCGCTCGCGCGCCCGCACGATGCGCCCGCGCCGGCGCACCATGTCCTTCTGCACGAGCGGCAGATAGCGTTCGGGCCCGCTCGCGAGGACCGTCATCCAGGGCTCGAGCACCGGGTTCCCCGGCAGGTAGCGCACGGCCGCGGGGCGCACGTGAATGCGTCCCTCCAGGCCCCGCACGATGCGCGCAACGACTCGCGCGAGCGCCTGCTCCGAGCGGGCGAGCGCGCGCACGCGGTCGTGCTCCGCAACGAGCACCGCGTCCTCCGGTGCGGCGGCTTCCCGCCACGCGTGCTGCGTGAGCCGCGCCTTCGCGCCCTCGTCGAGGCCGCGCAGCGTCTGTTCGATCGGGCATTCCGGGTGCAACAGCCCCGGGCGGTGCGCGCGCTCCGCCATCGCGATCCGCCGACGTGCGAACAGTCCGGTGTGCATTGCTCCCTCCGTTGCAATCGGTCGATCCACGCGCACCCGGCCGCCCGATGGCGAACGGCCGGCCGCGCAGGAAGGATGATGGGGGAGGGGAGCGACCGTCGGAAGACCGATCGCCGAACAACATTGTTTCCAGGCGCGAACGATCGAAGGCACGACTCGGGCCGTGCTACGCTGATGCCGACGCACAGTGCATTGCCGAAAGACCGCAAGACACGAGAACCGACACGGAGCAGGGTGCGCACATGAGGAGCCAGACGATTCCGACCGTCCGCACGTACATGGACCGCGAGACCCACGCGCTCTCCGGCGACGACGACATCCTGGTGGCGCTGGGACGACTCATCGACGAAGGTGTCACCGGCGCTCCCGTGGTCGACGACCAGGGGCACGTGGTCGGCGAACTGTCCGAGTTCGATTGCCTCCGACTGCTGGCTGCAGGCAGCGGCGGCGAGAGGGCCCGCGGACACGTCCGAGACTTCATGTCCACCGAGTTCACGGCGGTGCGCCCACGATGGACGTGTACTACGTCGCGGGGATGTTCCTGCGCGACCCCGCGCATCGGCGCTTCATCGTCGTCGAGGGTCAGCAGCTGGTGGGCGTGGTCACCCGCAAGGACATCCTGCGCGCGGTCCGGGCGGGCCTCACGGGCGGCTGATCCTTGCAGTCCGGTCACTATCGCAGGTGGCGGCTGACCACCGTCACGCCTTGTGGCCAACCTCGTGGTTCGCCAGCACCTCGAGCGCCCGCACCATCGCGGAGTGGTCCCACGCGCTGCCGCCGCGTGCCGCGCAGGCGTTGAAGAGCTCCTGCGCGGTCGCGGTGTTGGGCAGCGACAGGCCCACGGCCCGTGCGCTCGACAACGCGAGGTTCAGGTCCTTCTGGTGCAGTTGGATCCGGAAGCCCGAGTTGGCGAACCGGGCTACTTCGTGCAGGAGAGCTGGTACAACGACATCTACATCACTCACTATCTTTCCGGGGGCAATGGGCCCGCCGCGGGCCTACGACGATAGTCGCACGTCGCGCACACCCCTCTACGTGGTGTCGGTCACCTCCAGATTCCGTGGCGTCGTGCATCGCGCTCAATTCGCCCGCGGCTCCCGGCCGCACCATCGTCGTTGACGCCAGCGGCGAGCCGCAGGCGCAGCCGTGGCGGGACGGGGATTCCCCCGGCCGTCGAGGTCCATGCCTATTGGATTCTCTGTGAATTCGACGCTGGACTCCGCGTTGGGGTAGCGGCGGTGCAAGTCTATTGGCATTCGTTCGCACCTTTGCCAGGTGGTGCCCGGCCGCTCGTTCGACGCACGATCAACGTCGGTTGGAGATGTAGGGACTGCAAGACGGACTGACCGGCGACCCGGGCGGCCAGATAGTCGCCTGCACGCTCGCCCATTTCCGTTGCCGGGACGTCGACCGTGGTAAGCGGTGGCTCCACGTTGGCTGCAAGCTCGAGGTTGTCGAATCCCACGATCGACACGTCGTCCGGAACCCGAACGCCCAGCGCGTGCGCTTCCATGAGAGCTCCTATGGCCAGGATGTCATTGCCGCAGATAATGGCCGTTGGCGGCTGCGGCAGTTCTCGCAGGTAGCGAAAGCCTTCACGGCCACTGGCGATCGAGTAGGGCCGCTCATACACCGCCTTCACAGGCAGACGCAGCCCATTGCTCTCGAGTGTCATACGGACACCGGCAACACGCTCCGCCGCGCGATCGTTCCCTGTCGTGATCGCTGAAATTACTCCGTAAGTCCGGTGCCCTAGCGCCAGCAGGAACTCCGTAACCGCCGCAGTGGCTTGCCGGTTGTCGAATCCTATGCAGGGATGAATCTCCTCGTTTCTGTAGACATAGGTATTCACATAGGGAATCCCCGTATTCTCGAGGTGCCGGTACAGCTCAGGGCTATGGACGTCTCCGATCAGCACGAGCCCCTCCACGCCGCGTTCGATAAGGACACGTGCACGCTGCTCTTCGGTGGGCAGGTCGTATTCACTGGTGGCAACCAGCAGCGAGTATCCGTGGTGGGCAAGGCGCTGCTGCAGCCCCTCGACCAGTCGCGCATAGATCGCATAGTTCAACGTCGGTATGACTATGCCCATGATGTGAGTGCGGCGCGAACGGAGCGCGCGCGCAGCGCTGTTCGGCACGTAACCGAGAGCCCCCATGGCCGCTTGCACACGCGCCCGCAACTCTTCCTTCACGTGCTCGGGCTGATTGAGCACGCGGGAAACCGACGCCGTCGAGCAACCGGCATAGGCCGCGACATCCAGGAGGCGAACTTGACTCTGGAGGGATTTCTGTAAACGTTTACCCATTACCACTCTCCGGCGGTTCGGACAGCGCCTGCGTTAGTGAAAACAAAATACGTATAATCAATATATTGTGCAGCATTCACCGTTTCGTTGGCTAGGCGAAGTTCCACATTTCTGCCTGATTGACGTCAGTGAAAGTCTATGCTGTAATCCATTACATTGATAACCGACACCCAGTACCGCAACGAGAACAACCGCCCCACTCGTCGCTGAACCGGCCCATGGAGACCCAGTGTGATGACCATTTCCCCCGAAGAGTACGCAATTCGTAGCGAGCGTCTGCGCGAGAAGATGAAGGGCGAGGGATTGGACGCCCTGATCGTGTTCTCCGACGAGTACCGCTCAGGGAACGGTACCTACCTGACCGGCTACAAGCCGATCAATGTCATTGAAGAGTCGCCGCAGGTCGTGATCTACGTTGGCGAGAATCCTCCTGTCACCCTGCTCGGCCGTCTCAATCTCTATGCCGCAAAGGACGTGATCTGGTCCAAGGACGTGCGGCCTTTTCATCGCGCTGCTGAATTCATTCCGGAAATCCTCGCCCCGCTCAAGGACAGGGCCGCGCAAATCGGCCTGATCGGCGACAACCTGCTGCCGATGAATCTGTTTGCCCTCTTCAGAGACGCGTTGCCTAAGGCGACTTTCACCTCGGTGGACCGTCTGTTAATCGCGCTGCGCCAAGTCAAGTCGCCCACCGAGATCGCGCTCATGGAGCGCGCCGCGAACATCAACGATGAAGTCCTCAAGGCCGTGTCCAGAAGGATCTACGTCGGCATGACCGAGATGCAGGTCGCCGGCTTGTGCGAGGGAATGGCCCGCGACCTGAACGCGGACATCGGATCCGCGACGGTCGTCATGTCCGGGCCCAATACCAACTACGCAGCATGGCGCCCGAGCGAGCGCAAGATCGAGCGCGGCGACTTTGTGATGATCGACTTCAATCCATCGGTGCAGAACTACTGCAATGACGGCGGCATCACCGTCCTGATGCCAGGCGCAACGAAGGAACAGGTCGAAGCCGGCGCGGGTGATGAGAATCGATCCGATCTACTTCGGCGTGATGTTCATTGTCATCAACTCCATCGGGCTCATTACGCCGCCTGTGGGAACCGTACTCAACGTGGTCTGCGGCGTTTCGAAACTGAGCATGGACGAACTGATCAAAGGAGTATGGCCATTCCTCGCGGCGCAACTCCTTGTGGTGCTGCTAATGATCCTGTTCCCAGCGCTCGTCATGGTGCCGGCAAGGTGGCTATCGGGTTGAGCACCGGCACCGGCAACGGGCAGCGAGCCTCACGTCCCGGCCTTCGAGTTCGGCGTATCGGCGTAGGTCGGGTGCAGCCAGCCACGCCCTAGCTCATCCCCAAATTCAAGCGACACGGTCTGCTCCGCGCTGCCCTCGGACTCGCGGGGCACAGGCCACCGGTAGTCAGGCCTTCTGGCCGACCTCGTGGTTCGCCAGCACCTCGAGCGCCCGCACCATCGCGGAGTGGTCCCACGTGCTTCCTCCGCGTGCCGCGCAGGCGTTGAAGAGCTCCTGGGCGGTTGCGGTGTTGGGCAGCGACAGGCCCACGGCCCGTGCGCTCGACAACGCGAGGTTCAGGTCCTTCTGGTGCAGTTCGATGCGGAAGCCGGGATCGAACGTGCGCTTCACCATGCGCTCGCCGTGGACCTCGAGCACCCGTGACGAGGCGAATCCGCCCATCAGCGCCTGCCGTACCTTGGCAGGGTCGGCACCCATCTTGGACGCGAACAGCAGCGCCTCGCCGACGGCCTCGATGTTCAGCGCGACGATGATCTGGTTCGCCACCTTGCAGGTCTGCCCGTCGCCGTTGCCGCCGACCCGCGTGATGTTCTTGCCCATCAGCGCGAACAGCGGCTTGACCGTCTCGAACGTGTCCTCGGGACCGCCGACCATGATCGTCAGGCTCGCCGCCTTGGCGCCGACTTCGCCGCCCGAGACCGGCGCGTCCAGGTAGGCGCAGCCCAGTGCGTTGATGCGCTTGGCGAACGCCTTGGTCTCGACCGGCGAGATCGAGCTCATGTCGACGACGATCTTCCCGGGGGAAAGCCCCTCGGCGATGCCGTTCGGGTCGAACAGCGCGGCGGCAACGTGCGGGGTGTCGGGCACCATCGTGATGACGATCTCGGACCGTTGCGCGACTTCCTTCCCGGACGCGCAGACCTTCGCGCCCTGCGCGACCAGCGACGCGGCGGGCGGGCGCAGGTCGTACGCGAAGACCTCGTGGCCGGCAGCCAGCAGATGCCCGGCCATGGGCGTGCCCATGATGCCGAGCCCGACGAATCCAACCTTGCTCATGTGTTTCGCTCCGTGTCGTTGCGATCGTGGTGGGGTGGCGGGGCGTCAGGCCGCCGGTGCGAACTTGTCGCGCAGGCCTTGCGTGGCCGCGCGGAACAGCCCGAGGTCGCTGCCGACCGCGACGAAGTCGGCGCCCCACTCGAGGTAGCGTCGCGCGTCGGCCTCGACCGGTGCGAGGATCCCGCACGCCTTGCCGCGCGCCTTGGTCCGCTCGAAGATCTGCCGAATCGCCTTCTGCACGTCCGGGTGCGCCGCATTGCCGAGATGCCCCAGCGCGGCGGCGAGATCGGAGGGTCCGACGAACACGCCGTCGACGCCGTCGACGGCGGCGATCGCGTCCGCCGCCGCGAGCCCCGGTGCGCTTTCGATCTGCACCATGACCGCGATGTTGTCGTTGACCGTCGCGAGGTAGTCGGGGACGGTGCCGTAGCGGTTGTGCCGCTGCGACACCGAGACGCCGCGAATGCCGGCGGGCGGATAGCGCGTTGCGGCCACGGCACGGCGCGCCTCGTCGGCCGACTCCACGAACGGGATCAGGAAGTTGTAGAAGCCGGCGTCGAGCAGCCGCTTGATGACCACCGCATCGTTCCAAGGCGGTCGCACCACGGGGGCACTTGGGCTGTCCTTCAGCGCGAGCAGCTGGGGGATCAGCGTCGTGACGTCGTTGGGGGCATGCTCGGCATCGATCAGCAGCCAGTCGAAGCCGGCGAGCCCGAGCACCTCGGTCGTCACCGGATTGGCGAGCGAGCACCAGCAGCCGATCAGGCGCTTCTGCGCAACGAGGTCCTGCCGGAAGCGGTTCGGAATGCCGGTGAAGGGCGTCATGGGTGTCGTGGCGGTCATGGGGTTCGGCTGGTGGCGTGGAACTCATTGCTGGAATGCCTCCTCGCGCTTCGCGCGCAGCGCCGGCAGCAGCACGGCGACCAGTCCCACGGCGGAGACGGCAAGCAGCGTCGCGCTGATCGGGCGGGTGACGAGCACCATCGGGTCGCCCTTCGAGATCAGCAGCGCGCGGCGCAGGTACTCTTCCATCATCGGCCCGAGGATGAAGCCCAGCATCATCGGTGCCGGCTCGCAGTCGAGCTTGCGGAACACGTAGCCGAGGACGCCGAAGGCCGCCATCAGGTAGATGTCGAACTGCGTGTTGGCGAGGCTGAACACGCCGATCGCCGCAGAAGACGAGGATCGCCGGGTAGAGGTAGTGGTAGGGCACCGAGATCATCCGCACCCACAGGCCGATCAGCGGCAGGTTGAGGACGAGCAGGAAGAAGTTGCCGATCCACATCGAGACGACCAGGCCCCAGAACAGCGCCGGCTGCTCCACCATGACGCCCGGGCCGGGCTGGATGCCGTGCATGATCAGCGCGCCGATCATCAGCGCCATCACCGGATTCGACGGGATGCCGAGCGTGAGCATGGGGATGAACGATGCCTGCGCGCCGGCATTGTTCGCGGCCTCGGGCGCCGCGACGCCCTCGATGGCGCCCTTGCCGAACTCCGCGGCGTTGCGGGAGGCCTTCTTCTCGAGCGAGTAGGCGGCGAACGACGACAGCATCGCGCCGCCGCCGGGGAGGATGCCCAACGCGGAGCCCAGCGCGGTGCCGCGCAGGATCGGCGCGACCATCCGCTTGAAGTCCTCGCGGCTCGGCATCAGCCCCGCGATCTTCGTCAGCGTCACCGAGCGCGTGCCTTCGACCTGCAGGTTGGCGATGATCTCGCCCAGCCCGAACACGCCCATCGCGACGACGACGAAGTTGATGCCGTCGTTCAGCTGGGGCAGTTCGAACGAGTAGCGTGCCGTGCCGGAGTTGACGTCCGTGCCGATGAGCCCGAGCAGCAGGCCCAGGATGATCATGCCGAGCGCGTGCAGCAGCGAGCCGCTGGCGAGCACGATGGACGCGACGAGGCCCAGCACCATCAGCGAGAAGTAGTCGGCCGGGCCGAACTTGAGTGCCATCTCGGACAGCGGGGGTGCGGCCAGCGCGATCAGCAGCGTGCACACGGTGCCCGCGAAGAACGAGGCGATCGCGGCGGTGGCGAGCGCCGTGCCTGCGCGGCCCTGCCGCGCCATCTGGTAGCCGTCGAGTGCGGTGACGACCGACGACGACTCGCCCGGCAGGTTGACGAGGATCGCCGTCGTCGAGCCGCCGTACTGCGCGCCGTAGAAGATGCCCGCCAGCATGATCAGCGCCGTCTCCGGCGGCAGGCCGAAGGTGACGGGCAGCAGCATCGCGATCGTCGCGACCGGGCCGAGGCCCGGCAGCACGCCGATCGCGGTGCCGAGGAAGACGCCCGCGAGGCAGTAGAAGAGGTTGACCCCCGTCGCGGCGGTGGCAATGCCGAGCCCGAGGTGCGAGAGGAGATCCATCACGTGACGCTAGCGGTGGAACCAGGCGCCGAGCAGCGGCACGTTGAGCCCCAGTCCCTCGACGAACACCAGCGCGCAGAACACCACCAGCAGCGCCATCAGGCCGAGTGCGCGCCACGTCCAATCGGAACTTGACGCTCGCGGCCGCGCTGACCAGCACCAGCACGACGATCGCGGGGACGAGCCCGGCGGCGCGCAGCAGCAGGCCGAACAGCACGGTGGCCGCGGTGACGAGCACCATCGGCTTCCACGCGATCGCGCCAACCGGCTCGCCATCCTTCACCAGCGACCGCACCATCGACGCGACGCCGATCAGGAACAGGAGACTGCCGAGCACGGTCGGGAAGTACGCCGGGCCCATGCGCGCCCCGGAGCCCATGCCGTAGTCGCGCGCGATGACCACGGCGATGCCGCCGAAGCCGGCGTAGAGCACGCCGGCCCAGAAGTCTTTCGGGCTGCGGATGCGGGGCTTCACGCCGTGTCCGTCCTCGTGGGCTTGGTGCAGGGCGGTGGCGCCGGAGGTCGCGGGCATGCCGGCGCGTCAGCGCGCGAGGCAGGGCCGCTTGCGGTCGAACGTCCAGCCCGGGATCAGGTACTGCATCGCCACCGCGTCGTCGCGCGCCCCAAGCCCGTGATCGAGGTAGAGCCGGTGCGCCTTGTCGACTTCCGCCATGTCGAGCTCGACGCCGAGGCCGGCCCGTGACGGCAGGGCGATGCGTCCGCCCGCGATGGCGAACGGCGCGCGGGTCAGCCGCTGGCCGTCCTGCCAGATCCAGTGCGTGTCGATCGCGGTGATGCGTCCCGGCGCGGCGGCCGCGACGTGCGTGAACATCGCGAGCGACACGTCGAAGTGGTTGTTCGAGTGCGAGCCCCAGGTCAGCCCCCACTCGTTGCACATCTGCGCCACCCGTACCGAGCCCTGCATCGTCCAGAAGTGCGGATCGGCGAGCGGGATGTCGACCGCGTGCAGCTGGATCGCGTGACCCATCTCGCGCCAGTCGGTGGCGATCATGTTGGTCGCGGTCGGCAGCCCCGTCGCGCGGCGGAATTCCGCCATCACCTCGCGTCCCGAGTAGCCGTGCTCGGCGCCGCAGGGATCCTCGGCGTAGGCGAGGACCCCGTGGAGGTTTCGGCAGAGGCTGATGGCCTCGGCGAGCGGCCACGCGCCGTTGGGATCGAGCGTGATGCGCGCCTCGGGGAAACGCTGCGCCAGCGCGGTGACGGCCTCCACTTCCTGCGCGCCCGGCAGCACGCCGCCCTTCAGCTTGAAGTCCTGGAAGCCGTAGCGCCGCTGCGCGGCTTCGGCGAGACGTACGATCGCCTCCGGCGTCAACGCGACTTCGTGACGCAATCGCAGCCAGTCGTCCGGCTCGTGCGGCGCCTCGACGTAGGGCAGATCGGTGCGCCGGCGGTCGCCGACGTAGAACAGGTAGCCCAGCACCGGCACCTCGGTGCGTTGCACGCCTTCGCCGAGGAGCGCCGCGACCGGCACGTCGAGGTACTGACCGAGCAGGTCGAGGAGGGCGGCCTCGAGGGCGGTCACCGCGTGAATCGCGACGCGCAGATCGAAGGTCTGCTCGCCGCGGCCAGCCGGCGTCGCGGTCGGCGAAGCGACGGCGCACTTCGTTCAGGATGCCGCGCACGTCGCCGATCGGACGTCCAATCACCAGCTCACGTGCGTCCTCGAGCGTGATGCGGATGCGCTCGCCGCCCGGCACTTCGCCGACGCCGGTGCGGCCGGCGTCGTCCGTCAGCACCACGAGGTTGCGGGTGAAGAACGGCCCGTGCGCACCGCTCAGGTTGAGCAGCATGCTGTCGCGTCCCGCCACCGGGATCACCCGCATGGCGGCCACGCGCGGCGAGCCCGTCGCGACGCTTTGGGTCATCGCAACCTCGCGGGTGTCCGGCACGATCACTCCAGCTCGATCTTGCCGACCTGGATCACCTGCTTCCAGCGCTCCAGTTCCTGCGCCTGGAACTGCGCCATCTGCTCGGGGGTGTTGGCGACGATCTCGAAGCCGACGTCCTCCATCCGCTTGCGGTTCTCGGGGTCGTTCAGCGCCGCCACGATCGCCGCATGCAGCTTCTGCTTCACGTCTGCGGGCATGCCCTTCGGGCCGGCGATCGCCTGCCACGAGAACACGTTGGCACCCTGGACGCCGGCTTCCGCGAGCGTCGGCACCTGCGGCAGCAGCGGCGAGCGCTTCTCGCTGGTCACGGCCAGCGCCTTCAGCTTGCCCGCCTTGATGTGGCTGATCACCGCGTTGATGTTCTGGAACGAGACGTCGGCGTGCCCCGCGAGAAGGTCGGTGATCGCCGGCGCGCCGCCCTTGTACGGGACGTGGATGCCGCTCGTGCCGGTCTTCTGCCAGAACAGCGCCGCGGTGAGGTGGTCGGACGAACCGGCGCCCGACGACGCGAACGTGATCTTGTCCGGGGTCTTCTTCAGGACCGCGAGCAGCTCGGCGACCGAATTCGCCGGGAAGTTGGGACTCGCGACGAGGACGTTCGGCGCGCGCACCGCGACGGTGATCGGATCGAGGTCCTTGACCGGGTCGTACTGCAGCTTCTTCTGGATGAACGGATTGATCGCGTAGACGCCGATGGAGGCGACCAGGAACGTGTAGCCGTCGGGCGCGGCGTTCTTCACCGCGGTGGCGCCGATGGCACCGGTCGCGCCGGCGCGGTTGTCGATCACGAACGGCTGGCCGAGCGACGCCTGCAGCTTCGGCGCGATCGCGCGCGCGACCATGTCCGTCGACCCGCCCGGCGGGAAGGGCACGATGATCGTGACCGGCTTTTCGGGATAGGCGGCAAGCGCAGGCGTGACCAGCGTGGCCGTCAGCGCAATGGCAGTCAGTAACTTCCTCATGCTCGAGTCCTCCGGAATGGGTCGGGGTGGGCGGCGCGCGGGCCGCGCGGTGGCTGGATGCGCGATGTGCTGATCTATGGTAGCGCTACCATGACATGGTACGCCGCTCGGGGGGAGGCCGTCAAGAGCCTCGTTGCGCGTCAGCTGGTGCCGCGCGGGACGACCGAAAAGCCGACGTCGACGACGCGCGTCGCCGCTTCGCGGCCCTCGATGCGCTCGACCAGCAGGCGTGCGGCGAGGCGGCCGATCGCCGTGCCGTCGACGCGCACGGTGGAGAGCGCCGGCTGAAAGTCGCGCGCGAGCGGGAGATCGCCGAAGCCGACCACGGCGAGGCGTTCGGGCACCGCGATGCCGCGCTGCTGCGCCTCGATGACGACGCCGAGCGCCAGCAGGTCCGAGCTGCAGAAGATGGCGTCGATGTCCGGATGACGCGCGAGGAGATCGATCAGGCCGGTGCGCCCGCTGCCGGCGGTGGTCGGAGCGCGCACGATGCCGGTCGGTACGCCGTCGACGTCGTCGGTGGCGAGACCGCTCGCGCGTGCCGCCGCGACGAAACCGGCCTTGCGCCGCAGCGCACGCGCGTCGTCGCCGGTGAGCACGGCCAGGTGCCGCCGCCCAAGGGCGACCAGGTGTTCGGCGACCGCCGCACCGGTGCGCTCGTGGGAGAAGCCCACGACCGCGCCGATGGGGGTGTCGGTGAGGTCCCAGGTCTCGACCACCGGAATGCCCGAGGCCTGCAACCGCCTGCGCCCGGCTTCGGAGTGCACGATGCCCGTCAGCACGATGCCGTCGGGCCGCCGCCCGATGATGGCGTCGAGGAGGTCGTCTTCGCGCGATCCCGAGTAACCGCTCTGGCCCAGCATCAGCTGGTAGTCCGCAGCGGCGAGCGCATCGGTGAGCGACTCGATCATCTCCTGGAACACCGGTCCTACGATCGTCGGCACGACCCCGGCGACGAGGCGCGTGCGACTCGATGCGAGCCCGCCCGCCAGCATGTTCGGCACGTAGCCGGTCTTCTCGACCGCCGCTCGTACGCGCGCCAGCGTGGCCGCGGCGACCTGATCGGGCGTGTTCACGGCGCGGGAGGCCGTGATCGGTGAAACGCCGGCGAGCCGCGCGACCTCCTGCAGCGTCACGCCGCCCGCGCGGCGGCGTGCACGGCGCTGCGGCGCATCGATGGACGTGTTCCGCCGGGGCCCGGTTGACATGGGCCGATGATACCGCAAAAAGGTAGCGCTACCATGGTGAAAGCGACGTCATCGATTGCACTGCCCCGTACGGTATCGACCCCGCGCAATCGCTGGACGACCCTCCGCGCTGACGCGCTTCGGGGTGGATTCGCCCTCGGGGCGGCCCGTCGGGCTCACTGCCCCGCGATTCCTCCGGGTGGCGCGCACATGATCACGACGTCCGGGCCGTAACCCTCGGCGGTGCCGCCGCGCGACACCATCAGGTCGCGCACGGCGCGGTCGGTGGTGTAGCGGTGATTGGGGTCGGCACGGTTGTTGAACACCCGGTACACGGGAATCGTGTTGGCCGGACAGGCCCCCGGACTCGGGCCGCCCGTGTCCGGCAGGGCGATGAAGAAGGCGCTGGGAGTCTCCTGGCTCATGAAGGGGAACTTCGCCAGCGTGTCGGCGCATTCCTGCGGGGAGGCGGAGAAGAAGTGCGAGTCGCCCGGCGGCGGGATGATGATGCGGCACACCGGGCTGACGCCGACCCCGCCGGCCGCCTGCGAGGGAAAGACGTGGAACGACAGCCCGGTACGCACCCATCCGCCGATGCGCCCGCTGTCCAGCGCGTCGATGTCCGCGGCCAGCGCGCTGACGAAGTAGTGGTCGAGCGCTGCGTGGTGGAACTCGACGCTGCGGACCGGCAGCGCCGCCATGCTGGCACTGGCATCGGCGAAGTTCCTCGGCGTGGCCGGAACCGGTACGCCCGAGCGATTGACCGCGGTCACGCCGTCGCTCGGCAGGGGCCGCAACTGGATCTCGTCGACGCCACTTGCAAACTGGAGCCTGCCGCCATCCGTCGGGATGAACCGGTCGGGGATCGTGTAGTCCGGGGCGACCAGACCGAGCGCCGCGAAGCCCGGCGTGGCGATGAGCACGCTCCTTCGTGCGGTACTGGACGAAGGAAGATTCGACGGGAAGCGAAACTCCTTGCGGACACCTGCCGCATTGGTCGTCTCGAGCTCCTGCTGGCTCCACTGGTGCTCGCCGTTGGCGCCGATCGACTCGCGCATCACGACGTACTGCACGGTACCGTCGGCGTTCGAATAGACCTGGTCGATCCGGAACAGGTGGAAGGCCGCCTGCGCAGTGAGCGCGACGGTCGAAGCCAGGATGGCGGCGGCCCAGCGGAGCCATGGCGTGTTCATCGCGGTCTCCTTCAGCGCTGTTCCGGACGCAAACAGGCTCGCGCGATCCGCTATTCCCGACGCGCAGGCGACGTGACGCGCGACGCTGTCCACGCGGTTGCACCGCGTCCTCCGGAAACGCGCAGGCTTGCCCGGCGGTTCGGCCGCCTATAGAGTCTGCTCAGTGTCCGTCCCGCCGTTGTCGCAACACGCGTGCTGCGCACGGGCAGGCGACTGGAACGAGGAGGACCCATGGCCGACGTGTCGAGGCGTGCGCTGCGTCCCCATCGCCGTTTCGAGGGCCTCGTGCTTTCGTCGGAGGGCAAGCGCGCGCGGGCGCGTGTGCAGAAGGCGCTCGAACGCGCCGGCCTGCGCGGCTGGCAGCTCACGCCGCTCGCCCCGAACGCACCTTTCCTGATCGCGACGCCGCCGCGCGGCAAGCGCGTGGGTACCGGCAGGGCCTGGGAGTACGTCTACCGACTGCGCGGCGACCGCGACGTCGATCGCGCCGAGCCCGCATTCGAGACCGTCGGCCTGGACGGTGGGGTGTCGGCGAGAGCCGGCGGAGGGCGTCGCGCCGTGCGTTCGGGCGGGAGCAGCACCTCGCACCCCACGGAGTCGGACCCGCACGACTGGGTCATCAAGCGTTGCCGGATCGACAGGGCGTGGACGCAGTTCGGCACGCAGCCGCCGGGAGCGGGTGTCGTGATCGCGCACCCGGACACCGGCTATTCGGACCACCCGCAGCTCGACAGCGCGGCGCTGCGGCCCGACCTCGGCTTCGACTTCTATGCCGAGCGCAGCGATCCCCGCGACCCGTTGAAGAGCGGCTCGCGCGGGCACGGCACCGCCACCGCCAGCATCATCGTCAGCGCCACGGACGGCGAGGTCATCGGCGCCGCGCCGGGTGCTGCACTCGTCCCGCTGCGCGTCGACAACGACGTGATCCACTTCTCGTGGCTCGAGCTGACGCGCGCGCTGTACTGGGCCGTCGCCGGGGGCATGCCGGTCGTGTCGATGAGCCTCGGCGGCCCCTGGGGAGGCAGCGTGCTGCGGGACGGGATCGCACACGCTTCCGCGAACGGACTGATCCTGATTGCCGCCGCGGGCAACCAGGTGGGCAGCGTCGTCTACCCCGCGTGCCTGCCGGAGGTCATTGCCGTCGCGGCGTCCGACGTCTTCGACGCGCCCTGGGACGGTTCGTGCCGCGGACCCGAAGTCGACATCACGGCGCCCGGCGCGTCGGTCTGGCGCGCCAGGGCCTCGGCGCCGGGAAACTTCACGGTCGAGCGCAGCGAGGGCACGTCGTACGCCACCGCCACGACGGCCGGCGCATGCGCGCTCTGGCTCGCGCACCACGGCGGCTTCGCCGCGTTGGCGGCCACCTACGGCGTGGCCGGCGTCGCCGCCGTCTTCAAGGAGGCGCTGCTGGTCACGGCCCGTGCTCCCGACGCGTGGGACCACGCGACGATGGGTGCCGGCATCGTCGACGCCGAGGCACTGCTGCTGCGGGCGCTGCCCGCGAACGCGCCCGCACGCGGCATCCGCGCGATGAGCCGGCGGCCGGCGGCGCCGACGCCACGCGAGCGCATCGAATCGTTTTTCCCCGGGCACGAGCCGGAGCGTGTGCAGGAGGCGCTGCGCTCGCTGCTGCGCCCCGATTCGCGCCAGCCGCTGCGCTCGGCCGAGCTCGTGCCGTACGTCGACGAGCTCGAGTTCCAGGTGGCGACCGATCCCGCGCTGCGCGCTGCGATCGCGGCACGGCTACGGCCCGCGCGCGGCGCGAAGCGCGCGAGGGCCGTACGATTCCCGCTCGCAGGCGCATCGGGTCCGCTTGCCCGCGCGCTCGATCATTGAACGCACGACACGCGAACGAGACCGCCATGCAGGGGAAACCGAAACCGACGCCGCGCTCGCGCAAGCCGGCGGAGCGCAATCCGCAACATGCCGCCTTCGTGCCCGGCAGGCTCCACATCCGCTTCAAGGCCGACGCCCTGCGGGGCGCGGCATCGGCGATGGAGCGGGGCGTGCGTGCACCGCGCACGATGTCGGCGAGCGACCCGCGCGTGCGGGAGCTGCGTGCCGCGCTGCCGACGCAGGTGACGGATCCGCTGCGCCTCTTGGCCGAGCAGTTCGGCGTGCGCAGGATCACGCCGTTGATCGTTCCCGTCGCGCAGCAGCGCAGGGTGGCCCGCGTCCCGACGGCGATGCGCAGCGTCTCCGGGCTGGCGGCGTCGGTGGCGAACGCGCCGCGCGCCGGACTCGGTGGTTACTGCGTCGTCGAGCTCGAGGACCAGCGTGCCGTACCGCAGCACGTGCTCGATCGCATCGAGGCGTCCCCGGCGGTGGACTTCGTCGAGCGCGTCGCGAATCGCTGGACGTCGGCGCGCAGGGACCGGCCGGACCCGTCGCAGAACCTGCAGTGGGGGCTGCGCGTGATGGAGTGGTTCCGCGTCGCGCGCCGCCCTGACGCGCGCGACGTGCACGTCGCGATCCTCGACACCGGGGTCGATGCCAACCATCCGGATCTCGACGGCGTCGTCGCGTCCTACGCACACGACGGCCGTTCGGCACGCGACTTCCGCGGCCACGGCACGCACGTGGCCGGCATCGTCGGCGCGCGCGCCAACAACGGTGTCGGCATCGCGGGGGTCGCGAACTGCATGCTCCACGTCTGGAAGGTGTTCGCGGACCCGCTGGCGCGCGGACTGGAGGAGGAATTCGACGACGAGGCGTACAACCAGGCGCTCGCTGCGGTGCTCGACTCGCCGGCGCGGATCGTCAACCTGAGCCTCGGCGGGTCCGAGCGCTCGCGGGTCGAGCAGGACCTGATCGCGGCGCTCGTCGGGGAGGGCGCGCTCGTGGTCGCGGCGATGGGCAACGAATATGACGAGGGCAATCCGATCGAGTGGCCGGCCGCGTACGCCAACGTGCTCGCGGTCGGCGCGATCGGCGAGAACCGCCGGCGCGCATCGTTCTCCAACACCGGACGGCACATCAACCTGGTGGCGCCTGGGAACAACATCCTGTCCACGTTGCCCCGCTACGCGTCCTTCATCCGCGACGAGACCGACTACGCCGCGTGGCCCGGGACCTCGATGGCTGCGCCGCACGTCGCGGGCGTCGCGGCGCTCGTCAAGGCGAAGCACCCCGACCGCAGGGGCCGCTGGATTGCCCGTCGCCTGCAGGACACGGCGACCCGGCTCGCCGCCATGGGCGAGCGAGACTTCACCAGCGCCTACGGCCACGGTCTGGTCAACGTGCGCAAGGCGCTCTGAACGGATCGCGCGCCCAGCCTCATGTCGGTCAAGTTCAAGTTCTCCGCCGATGCACCCGAGGCGTGCGTCGAGCAGGTGCTCGAGGTGCTGCGCGGCAAGGGGATTGTCGCCGAGCGCATGTTCCCCGGGCAGCAGCGCCCCGCGCTGGCGCGCATCTTCATCATCCGCTCGATCGGCGTGCAGGCCGCGGAGGTGGCAAGTGCACTCGAACGCTTCGGCGACCGCATCGAGTACGTCGAAGGCACTGTGAGCCGCAAGGCCGTGGGCTTCGGGACCGATCCCCCGTAGCCGTACCGTTGCGTAGCTACGATCCGGACAGTGAGGTGAGCAGATGTCGACCCCGTTCCACGGCAAGATCTTCACGTTTACGCAGCCGGATGGCACCAGGGTGCGGGTGCGCGGCTTCGGCGACCAGCACCACGCCGTGTTCGAGACGCTCGACGGCTATACGCTGGTCAGGAATCCGGCGAGCGGCTTCTTCGAGATCGCGCGGCTTTCCGCCGACCGCACGCGGCTAGAGCCAGCGGGAGGTCCGCGCGGCAACCTCGACGGGGCGCGCGTCGCGGCCCGGCCCGGCCTGCGCGTCGCCCGCGAGGCGGCGCGCGCGCTCGGCATCGAGGGTGCGCGGCGTTTCGGCGGCCGCCGCTGCGACGAGCGCCGCGAGCAGCGGAAGTCACTCGTGCGCGCCGCCCGCTCGCTCGGCGGGCCGTTGCTCGCGCCGCCGCAACGCCCGACGGTGGGGGACTTCGTCGGTCTGTGCGTGCTGATCGACTTCGCGGACGAGCCAGCGACGATCGTCCGTGGCGAAGTCGAGAGCTTCTGCAACCGGCCCGGCTACACGGGCTTCGGCAACAACGGCTCGGTGTTCGACTACTTCAGCGAGAACTCGATCGGGCGCCTCCGCTACACCAACGTCGTCACGCAGTACTACCGCGCGACACAGCCGAAGAGCTACTACACCAATCCCAACGTCGCGATGGGCGTGCGCGCGCGCGAGCTGATCGTCGAGGCGCTGACCCACCTCAAGGCGAACGGCTTCGATTTCTCGACGCTGACCGCCGACAGCGGCGGCTACGTGTACGCGATGAACGTCTACTACGCGGGCGAGGTGGTCAACAACTGGAACGAGGGCCTGTGGCCGCACGCCTGGCACCTGGCCTCGCGGGTACCGCTCGTGCCCGGCAAGGACGCCTACGACTACCAGTTCACCGCGATGGGCGGCGAGCTCGCGCTCGGCACGTTCTGCCACGAGAACGGCCACATGCTGTGCGACTACCCCGACTTGTACGACTACGGCTACGAGTCGAGCGGCGTTGGCGCCTACTGCCTGATGTGCGGCGGCGGGAGCGTCGACGAGAAGAACCCGGCCCACGTCAGTGCGTACCTGAAGCGACTCTCGGGCTGGGCGCGCAGCGTGACCGCCATCCAGCACGACCAGCAGGTCCAGCTGCCGGCCGGACAGAACGACTTCGCGCTCTTCGCGAGGACGGCCAGCGAGTACTTCCTGATCGAGCATCGCCGCCGCAGCGGCCGCGACGCATCGCTGCCCGGCCAGGGGCTGGCCATCTGGCACGTCGACGAGGACGGCAGCAACAACAACGAGCAGCGCACGCCGACGCAGCACTACGAGCTGTCGCTCGAGCAGGCCGATGGCCTGTTCCAGCTGGAGCAGCTGCGCGGCCACGACGGCGATGCCGGCGATCTGTTCGGAGCGGGGACCACGCGCTTCGCCGACACGACGACACCCGACAGCAAGTGGTGGGACGGCACGGTGTCGAACCTGGAGGTCGATCAGATCAGCGTTGCCGGCACGACCGCCGTCTTCCGCACGCGGCTGTTCCCGGGCGGCGGAGGCACGCAGGCGATCAACGGGGCATCGGCGCCCGGCGTCACCATTCCGGACAACGCCCCCGGAGGCGTCACCGACACCATCGCGATCGCGCAGGACGGCAGCATCGGCACCTTGACCGTGACGCTCGACATCACCCACACCTACGTCGGCGACCTGCGCGTCACGTTGCTCACGCCGTGGGGCGATGCGATCCGGCTGCACGACCGGCAGGGCAGCGACGCCGACGACATCAAGCGCACGTTCGACGAGACCGCGCTGCAGACGCTCGCGACCCTGCGCGGTCGCGGCACGCGCGGCAACTGGCGGCTGCAGGTCGAGGATCTCGCCCCCGCGGACACGGGACGGCTCGAGCGGTGGGCACTCGCGTTCACGATCGAGGCGACCGCACCGGCTGCAGTGGTGCTGGAGGAGTCGCCAGGAACCCACGTTCCGGATGCGAACCCGGCGGGCGTCGGCCGAACCCTGGCCACGACCTCGGCCGGCGCCGTCGGGAGCGTGGAAGTGACGGTCGACATCAGCCACACCTGGATCGGCGACCTGCGGCTCACCTTGCACTCGCCGTCCGGTGACGACGTGGTGCTGCACGACCAGGCCGGCGGCTCGACGGCCAATCTGCGTGAGACCTACACGGCAGCGACGACCCCGGGACTTGGGGCGTTGGCGGGCAAGCCGATCGCAGGCAACTGGCAACTCGTCGTTGCCGACCTGGCGGCGAACGACGTCGGCAAGCTGAATCGCTGGAAGCTCGTGATACGGCCGGCGCCGTGACGGGAACCGCGGAGCACGCCCACGCCATCGCGCGCGGTGCGCAGCAGGCACGCGGCGCTGGAAACCGAGGCGGCGCCTACGCAAGTCGCAAGGCGAGACTTCTCAGCAACGCGCCGCCATCGCCCCGCCAGGCGGGACCGTGCATGCAGGCCAGCGTCGTGGGTGCGGCGGCCGCGAGGCGTTCGAGCAATCGACCGGTGTCCGGCGAGTGCGCGTAGTAGTCCATTTCGATCCTCGCCGATTCACTCGGCTCGAGGATGTCGTCTTCAGTGATCGCAGGGTGCATGTCGCCGAGCTGCGTGAACAGGTCGCCACATAGCAGGGTGGACGTCGTGGTCTCGGCGAGGAACCCGCATTCCCATCCATGCGGCACGTGTGGTGCGTCGATCCACTGCACCACATGTGCGCCGAGGGTGAGGCGCTCCTGATCGGCAAGCACGCGGGGCGGGCGGTCCGCCAGATCCCCGATGGACACCATGGCCGCAGTCCTGCCACAGAGGGGCACGGCCAGGGGCGCGGCGGCGAGATATTGATTGAGCGAACCACACTCGTCCGCCTCCACGTGCGAGAACGAGATGTACCGGAGCGTGGACACCGGGAGCACGCGGTCGATGGCCTCGCGCACCGATGCGAACAACATGCGCGGACCGGTGTGGAACAGAAGCGGCTCGGCATCGCGGATCAGGAACTGGTTGAACGTGAAGCCGCCCGGGACGACGCTTGCCGGCACCGGAGTGCTTATCCTGAAGATGCCGTCGGTGATTTCGTCGACACGGGTCGAAGCGGTGTGAATGCGGGCGTTCATCTAGGTCCCCTTCCGGGGTCGCGGTCGGTCCATCCGGAGTGCGAACGGGTTCGGCGGAGTCACCGGTCGGCAGGCGTCCGGCACGACATCGGTTGCGACGAGCTGGCGAGGCAACGTGCGTCCGTGGAGCCGGGTGGCGCGCGGCCCCGTGATGACAGCCGGACGTTTGCTCCGCGACGCCAGTATGGTTCGGGGCGTTGCATAGCACCAAGATCAAACGATTCTTGCTACCATGCCGATAAGGTATGGATCTCCTTCGCTCGGGCATCTCGCTTCGCCAGCTCCACTACCTCGTCGCGGTGGCGGACGCGGGCTCGTTCAGTGCAGCCGCGGAGCGGACGCACGTGGCCCAGCCGGCACTCAGCAGACAGCTTGCACTGCTGGAGGCGCAGGTCGGTCTGCGCCTGCTCGATCGCTCCCGCAAGGGAGTGACGCTGACGGAGGGGGGCGTTCGCCTCTACGGCCTGGCGCGCAGCATGTTGGAACGGCTCGGCAGTGTGCAATTGGAGTTGCGCGCGAGCGAGACGCGGCCCGCCGGGGTGGTGAAGGTGGCACTGCCGCCGAGCGTGGCGTCGATGCTGGTGCCGAAGGTGCTGCGCGAACTCGAATCGCGTTACCCCGAGGTCGTCTTGCGGGTCGAGGACGGCTTGAGCCTCGACAACGGCCGCAGCCTCGAAGCCGCGCTGCTCGACTTCGGCATCGTGCCCACCGCGGACGAACTCGCGGATGTCGACTACGAGCCGCTGGTGCGCGAATCGCTGGTCCTGGTCGAACGGTCGGGCGCATCGTCGCGCCTGCCCGCGACGATCACCCTCGGCCAGGTGGCAAGGCTACCGCTGGTGCTGCCGCCGCGCAGCTTCCACACCCGGCGGGTGATCGACGACGCGGCACGTGTGGCAAACCTGGCGCTGAACGTGGCCTACGAGCAGCGATCCCTGACCACGATCATGAGCCTGGTGCGCGACGGGCTCGGCGCCACGATCACCAACTCACCCGCGGTCGAACAGTTCTGGGCGCCGGGGAGTGTCGTGGCGCGCCGCATCGTCCGGCCGGAGATCACGCGCACGATATCGCTGGCGCGCCCGTCGAAACGCGCACTGGGCGTCGCGGCGCGGGTGGTCTACGAAGTCATGAAGAACGCGGCGATCGAGGCGATCAGGGACGGGCGCTGGCAGGGCAAGCTGCTGTGCTGACCCGCACGATCAGTGCAGACGCGCGTTTGGCGTGGTGTTCAGCGACCGCCCGCGAACCGTCGTGCATCCGCTGGCGCCGCGCAGCTGCGTGGCGAAGTCCCGGTCCGCCTTGAGCAGGTGCAGGGCAATGACGTCGTAGGCGAGGAAGTTGACCAGGTGGCCGAGCGTGGCCGCGCCGCGTTCGACGGCGGCCTGGACCTCGGCCGCCTGATTCAGCAGCACGACATGGGCGTGCCGGTGCTCGGCGATCTGCCCATAGCCGCGTTCTTCCAGCAGTACTTCCTCGTCGCGGAAGTGCCTGACGAGGTGGGCCAGCATCGAGTCCAGCGCCCACCGCCAGGCCACCGGCTCGGTGTGTCGATCCATTGTTGCCGCGATCAGTGCGTTGCCCAGATCGAACAGCTCGCGGTGCTCCGCATCGATCGACGGCTCGCCGCATTCGTAGGCTTCCAGCCAGTAGAGCCGCAGCAGCGCCGTCCCCGTCCGATGCGCATGGAGGTCCGAGCTGCCCACTCGGTCGACGTGAATGCGGTTGCGACCCGCTGACTTCGCCGCGTACAGCGCCTCGTCGGTGCGCTGGAACCAGCTCTCCGCACTCTCGCCCTCGACGTGCTCGGTCACGCCCAGGCTCGCGGTGATCGGCCCCACGCGCGCGAACGGCGTGGCCGCGATGATTCTGCGCAGGCCCTCGGCCAATGCTGCGCCGCCGCGATACCCGACGGACGTGGCCAGCACCGCGAACTCCTCGCCTCCCCAGCGGAACAGCGAGTCGGTGTCACGAATGCGTTCCCGGATCCGGCCGACGAACTCCTTCAGGACCGCATCGCCGGCAAGGTGCCCGTGACGGTCGTTCACCCGCTTGAAGCGATCGATGTCGATGAGGATCAGGCTCACCGGCTGCCCGGAACGAACAGCCCGGCTGATCTCGACGTCGATCTGGCGTTCGAGCTGCGCCCGGTTCCAGGCGCCGGTGAGTGCGTCCGTCGAGCTCAGACTCTCGAGTTCGGCGACTCGCCTCCGCAGTCGATCGTTTTCCCGAGCCAGCATCTCCCCGTGAGTCTCTTCGAACACCAGCAGCACGCCGTCGGCCACCGCAACGGCTTGCGCATACGCCACGATGTGGCGACCGTCGCGGCGCCGCAGTTTCACCGGCTGCCACGCGCTGCCCGGGGCGCGAGCCAAGCGCAGCAGGTCTGGACTGTCGAGTTGTCCGGGCAGGTAGACGTCCGCGAAGCGGTCGTTCGCGACGCCCTCGAAGGAGCGACGGTCGAACAGGACCAGCGGCAACCCGAGGTGCTGGGCGAGACCGTGCAGTACGCGAAAGTCGACCGCATCCACTGTGAACCTCGCGCTCCATTGGACGGGCTGCCGAGTTGGGCAGTTGCCCACGATGCCCAGCTTCGACTAACGCTTTTAGACCACTGGGCAACCTGCTGAATCTACACGGATAGTATGGCAACTTGTATGGCACAGGACAAAGACCAAACCGTTCTTGCTCGTATGCCGGAATGGTATGGATCGCAAGGCGTCCCGCCGTCACTAAAATGGCGCCGCGACCTCGCCGCCGGCGTCGGGAACCCTCGGGGCACGCAACTTGTCCACCGGCAACGCTTGCCGGAGCGCGCGGTGTTTGTTCCAATCGCCGCTCCCTTGCGCCTGCCCCTGCGTTCTCACCGGAGCCATCGATGCCCAGCCTCACCGTCAACGGCAAGGTCCTGCAGTACGAAGCCGACCCCGGCGCCCCGCTGCTGTGGGTCCTGCGCGAGCAGCTGGGACTGACGGGGACCAAATATGGCTGCGGCATCGCACAATGCGGTGCCTGCACGGTGCACATCGACGGCGTGCCCACGCGCAGCTGCATCCGTTCAGCGGAAAGCGTTGGCGCAGGCGAGAAGATCGTCACCATCGAGGGCCTGTCCCCGGATGGCCGGCACCCGGTGCAGAAGGCCTGGGCCGAGCTCGACGTGCCGCAGTGCGGCTTCTGCCAGTCGGGAATGATCATGGCGGCCGCGGCGCTCCTGAAGTCGAAGCCGAACCCGACCGACGAGGAGATCGATGCGGCAATGACCAACATCTGCCGCTGCGGCACCTACAACCGGGTGCGCGCGGCGATCAAGGTGGTCGCGGCGGGCGGCGACGCCAAGCGCGCCGGCCTCGACATCCAGCACGCGAGCACGTCGGGAACCTCGTCGAGGGAGGCCGTGTGATGGCAACGCCAGTTTCCCGCCGCCGCTTCCTGCAGGCCTCCGTCGCCACGGCCGGCAGCCTCGTCGTCGGCTTCCACATCCCGTTCGCGGGCGTCGCCTCTGCGCAGCCCGCGACCGCTCCCGAGGTCAACGCGTGGGTCGTGGTGCGTCCCGACGACACCGTGGTGATCCGCATCGCCCGCTCCGAGATGGGGCAGGGTACGCTGACCGGCCTTGCCCAGCTCGTGGCCGAGGAGCTGGAGTGCGACTGGTCGAAGGTGACCACCGAGTATCCGACGCCCGGCCAGAACCTCGCGCGCAACCGCGTCTGGGGCAATTTCTCCACCGGCGGCAGCCGCGGCATCCGCGAGTCGCAGGACTACGTCCGCAAGGGTGGCGCGACCGCCCGCATGATGCTCGTGCAGGCCGCCGCGAACGAGTGGAACGTGCCGGTCGCGGAGTGCACGGTCGCGAAGAGCGTCGTCACGCACAAGCCGTCCGGCCGCACGACCACCTACGGCAAGGTGGCGGGGGCGGCGGGCAAGCTCGCGCCACCGACCGACGTGACTCTCAAGGACCCGAAGTCGTGGCAGCTCGCGGGCAAGCGGCTCGCCCGGCTCGACACCGTCGAGAAGACCAACGGCTCGATCGTCTACGGGATGGACCTGAAGCTCCCGGGGATGCTCAACGCCGCGATCGTCGACTGCCCGGTGTTCGGCGGCAAGGTAAAGAGCGTGAACGCGGACGCGGTGATGAAGCGGCCGGGAGTGAAGAAGGTCGTGCGCGTCGGCGACTCCGCGGTCGCCGTCGTCGCCGACACCTGGTGGCGCGCGAAGACGGCACTCGAGGCGCTGTCGATCGAGTGGGACTACGGACCGCACGCCAAGGCCTCGTCGGCCGAGTTCGCGAAGGTGCTGGCGGCCGGGCTCGACGCCAAGGATGCGGTCGTCGGCAACCAGGTCGGGGATGCGCAGGCGGCGATCGCTGCGGCGCCGCGCAAGCTCGAGGCGGTGTACGCCTACCCGCATCAGAACCACGCGACGATGGAGCCGATGAACGCGACGGCGCGCTGGACGCCGGAACGTTGCGAAGTGTGGACGCCGACGCAGAACGGCGAGGCCGCGCTGGCCGCGACCGTCGGAAGCCGCCGGGATTGCCGCAGGCGAAGTGCGACGTCTACAAGCTGCCGCTGGGCGGCGGCTTCGGCCGTCGCGGCGCGGTGCACGACTGGGTGCGGCAGGCGGTCGCGATCGCGAAGGAGGTGCCGGGCACGCCGGTGAAGCTCCTCTGGTCGCGCGAGGAGGACATGCTGCACGGACGCTTCCATCCGGTCACGCAGTGCAAGCTCGTCGCCGGACTGGACGACAAGGGCGAGATCACCGCGCTCTCCATGCGCATCTCCGGCCAGTCGATCCTCGCGGGCGTGTTCCCGCAGAACGTCAGGGACGGCCGCGATCCCGTCGTGTTCCAGGGCCTCAATCCGCCCGGACCGGAAGCGTCGATCGGCTACACGTTCCCGGCGCTGCTCGTCGACCACGCGATGCGCAATCCGCACGTCCCGCCGGGGTTCTGGCGCGGCGTGAACCTCAACCAGAACGCGATCTACCTCGAGTGCTTCCTCGACGAGATCGCTCACGCCGACTAAGCAGGACCCGCTGGCCTTGCGACGCAAGCTGATGGCAAAGCACCCCAAGCACCTCGCCGTGCTGAACGCCGCCGCCGAGCGCGCGGGGTGGGGCAAGCCGCTGCCGACGGGCGTGTACCGCGGCATCGCGCAGACGATGGGCTTCGGCAGCTACGTCGCCGCCGTCGCCGAGGTGTCGGTGAGCAAGGACGGCGCGCTGAAGATCCACCGCATCGTCGCGGCGACCGACCCGGGGCACGCCGTCAACCCGCAGCAGATCGAGGCGCAGGTCGAGGGTTCGTTCGCCTACGGTCTCTCCGCCGCGCTGTTCGGCGCGTGCACGGTCAAGGACGGCCGCATCGAGCAGACCAACTTCCACGACTATCCGGTGGTGCGCATGGAGCACATGCCGAAGGTGGAGACGGTGATCGTGCCGTCCGGCGGCTTCTGGGGCGGCGTGGGCGAGCCGACGATCGCGGTGGCGGCGCCTGCGGTGTTGAACGCGATCTTCGCGGCGACGGGCAAGCGCATCCGCGACCTGCCGCTCGCGAAGCACAGCCTGAAGGCGTGACGGCTCGCGCGCGTGCGGGCACGTCCCTCGCGCTGGCCGCGTCCATGCTGCTCGCGCCGTCGTCCGGCATGGCGCAATCGGCCGCAATCGCCGACTACCGGGTTGTCGGCGATGCGATTCCCGCGCCGCTCACCGCGACGCCGGGCGATGCCGTGCGCGGGCGTGCGATCGTCACCAGCCGGCAGGTGGGCCTGTGCCTGCTCTGCCACAGCGGGCCGTTTCCCGAGGAGCACCTTCAGGGCACGATCGGCACGAGCCTCGCCGGCGCGGGGTCTCGCTGGAGCGAGGGACAGCTGCGCCTGCGCGTCGTCGACAGCCGGCGCGTGAATCCCGCGTCGCCGATGCCTTCCTACCATCGGATCGACGGCCTCAACGCGGTTGCCGCCGCGTATCGGGGCAAGCCGGTGCTCGACGCGCAGCAGGTCGAGGACGTCGTGGCGCTGTTGCGCACGCTGCGCTGATGCGCTTGCCGTCAGGGAGAAACCGCATGACTCGCGCCTGTCGTCGTCCCCGCGCACGCGGGGACCCAGCGTCTTCTGGAGCTCGACGACACTGGATTCCCGCATTCGCGGGAATGACGAGGTTACGCAGAGCTTTTCTGGCCGGCCGACCCGACGTTCCCGATCCGCATCGCCGCGGCGTGCTGCGTGCGGGCGGAGTACTCGTCGCGCTCGCGTTCGCCCGACCCGCGCTGGCGGATGCGAACGAACTGCAGGCCGCCATCGCGGCCTACACCGGTGGACGCGAGGCGAAGCCGGGGCGCGTGACGATCGACGTCGCGCGACTGGTCGACAACGGCAACGCGGTGCCGGTCACCGTGCGCGTGCGAGAGCCCGATGAGTGCGGCTGACCACGTCCGTGCGATCGCGCTGTTCAACGAGCGCAACCCCGAGCGCGACGTCGCGCGCTTCGCGCTGTCCGAGCGCTCCGGTCGCGCCGTCGTCTCGACGCGCATCCGGCTCGCGACGTCGCAGCAACTCGTCGCCATCGCGACGATGAGCGACGGCAGCCTGTGGTCGGGCGCGGCCGACGTCGTGGTCACGCTCGCCGCGTGCATCGAGGGCGAGGGCTGATGGCACGCACGCTGATCACGGTGCCGCAGGACGCGAAGCGCGGCGACGTCGTCGAGATCCGCGCGCTGATTGCGCATCCGATGGAGACCGGCTTCCGTGCGGGGTCCGACGGCAAGCGGGTGCCGCGCGACATCCTGCGCCGCTTCACCTGCCGGCTCGACGGCGAGGTCGTATTCGCGGCGGAGCTCTTCCCGGCCGTCGCGGCCAATCCCTATCTCGCCTTCCCGCTGCGGGTCGAGCGCGGCGGCACGCTGTCGTTCACGTGGGAGGGGGACGGCGGGTTCGCGCAGACCGAGACGGCGGCGCTGAACGTCGCATGAGGCGCGCGCTGGCGTCGCTCGCGCTCGGCGTGCTGGCGGCCTGCACGCTCGCGATCGGCTCGGCGCAGGCGCAGAAAGACCCGCGGCGCTCCGGCTACGACGACATGTCGCCGGCGACGCAGGCGATGCAGCGGGACGACACGCAGAACCCGGCGATGCTGTTCGTCGCGGACGGCGAGGCGCTGTGGCGGCGGCCCCCGGGTCCCGACGCGAAGGCGTGCGCAGCCTGCCACGGCGACGCACGCACGGGCATGCGCGGCGTCGCTGCGCGCTACCCGGCGTTCGACGCGCCGCTCGCGCGGCCGGTCACCCTCGGCGAACGCATCAACCTGTGCCGCGTGCGGCAGCAGCACGCGGAGGCGTGGCCGGCCGAGAGCCCGGATCTGCTGGCGCTGGAGGCCTACGTCGCATTGCAGTCGCGCGGCCAGGCCATCGCGCCGCCCGACGACACGCGCCTCGCGCCGTTCCGCGCGCGCGGCGAACAACGTTACCGGCAGCGCATCGGCCAGCTCGACCTCGCGTGCGCGCAATGCCACGACGAGCACGCCGGCAAGCGCCTCGGCGGCAGCACGATCCCGCAGGGCCACCCGACCGGCTACCCGATCTATCGGCTGGAGTGGCAGGCGCTGGGCTCGCTGCAGCGCCGCCTGCGCGGCTGCTACACCGGCGTGCGCGCGGAAGCGCCGCCCTACGGCGCGCTCGAGCTCGTGGAGCTGGAGCTCTACCTCGCCTCGCGCGCAGCGGGGATGCCCGTCGAGAGTCCTGCGGTGCGACCCTGATGACCTGGCGCCGTCTACGGGTGGGCCGCGCGACGGTCCGTGCGGGCGGCAATCCGATGCGGCGCAGGATTTCGGGCAAGCGCGGGTCGTCGCGGACCGGATCGAGGGCCGGATGGACGCCCGCGAACAGCGTCATCGGCGCGCGCTCGTCGACGGCGTACCCGAGCCACAGGAACGCGGCGTCGGCGTCGGCCATCACCGCGTGGCCACGGGCGATTTCCCACGCCGACACGTACCGACTGTCGCGTTCCGTCGCGAGCGCGGCGAGTTCGCGTTGCGCCTCTTCACGGCGACCGGTTGCCGCGAGCACGAAGGCGTGCGTTTCGCGGACGCGGGGCTGCGCGGGTGCGTCGGCGAGAGCACGCGTCGTGTGCGCGAGCGCGGCGTCACCGTGGCCCGATAGCGCCAGGGCTTCGGCGAGTCGCAGCCGCCCGGGGACGAACCGCTCGTCCATCGCGAGCGTGTGCTCGAGTTGCCTCACGGCCTCGTCGAACCTTCCGCTGAAGATCAGGAAGTCGCCGAGGTTCATCGCGAGCCCGAGATCGAACGGGCTGAGCCTCACCGCCTCGCGGATCAGCGCGAGCCCGCGGTCGAACTCGCCGCGCATCATCAGCAGGTCGCCGTACGCGAGGTGTGCGGTGGTGTAGCTCGGATTGAGCGCGAGCGCGCGCACGAAGGCCCGTTCGGCGTCGTCGAGCTTCCAGTCGAAGAACAGGCGGATCGCCCCCTGCGCGGTCTGCACCTCGGCGCTGTCGGGGTCGAGCGCGAGCGCACGCGCGTGGTGGTCGCGGGCGAGGTTGGCGGCACGCAGCGGCGGCGCGAACCCATACATGGCGAGTACGATCTGGCAGTCGGCGAGGCCGCTGTGCGCGGGTGCGAAATCCGGCGCCTCTAGTGCGCACGCCGCGAACTCGTCGCCGGCCTTTTGCAACGCATCCGGGCTGCGCTGCGCCCAGAAGAAGCGGCCCGTGAGGTAGCGCTGCAGCGCGGCCTCGCCGATCGCCACCCGGCGGGCGAGGCGCGCCGCTTCGGCAGGCATCAGCCGGGCGCTCACCGCCTTGGCCACCGACCGCGCGATTTCGTTCAGCAGCGTGAGCAGGTCGCGCAGCTCGCGCGTGTACGTGTGCGCCCACACGTGCGCCTCGCCGCGGGCCTCGATCAGCTGCGCGACGACCTGCATGCGGCTGCCCTCGTGGCGCACGGACCCTTCGACGACGTAGTCGACGTCGAGCTCGGCGGCGATGTCCCGCACGCGCTTCCGGGCGTGCTTGTAGACCATCGACGACGTCCGCGCGATGACCCGCAGCGCCGCGATCCCGGCGAGGTTGGCGATCATGAGTTCGGTCAGGCCGTCGGCGAGATGCTCGTCCGTCGCGTCGGCGGCGAGATTCACGAACGGCAGCACGGCGATCGAGATCGGCTTCGTCGCCGGAGACGCAACCGCCTCGTGCGTCTCACGCGAGGCCGCTTGGTCCTCGACGAACGTGACCGGCGGCACCAGCCGGTAGCCCTTCTTGGAGAGCGTCTCGATGAACCGCGGCGCGGCGCGATCGTCGCCGAGCTGCTCGCGCAGGATCGAGATGCAGCGCGACAGGACGCTGTCGGTGACGACGACGTTGCCCCACACGGCGTCGATCAGCATGTCGCGCGACACGGGTTCCGGTGCGCGGGCTGCGAGTGCGACGAGGACATCCATCACGCGCGGCTCGAGTCGCCGCGTGCCGAACGGTCCGACGATGCGCAGGCTCGCCGGATCGACCCGCAACTCGGCCAGGTGGAACGGCGTCGTCAGACGCGCACGCAGGTTGTCGCCCATCACCCTTGGTGGAGCACCACGCCGAGGCCGTCGCGCTCTCGCGGCGTGTCGGGGCTCCGGCGCCCTAAGAAAAACATCACGAATCGGTCAGGACTTTACGTCAACGCAAGGTCACAGTCACTCGACGCGGCCGAACGGCGCTGCTCTCGAAGATGAAGCCGGAGGGCGGCGACGAGCGGGAACGACACGCCGGGCGCGCGCAAGGACAAACCGATCGAGAGGAGGCGCACATGAGAATCGTTCCATTCGGATGGGCAGTGGCGACGATCGCAATCGCGCAGAGTCGTCAGGTCGGCGCACTGGTCCTCGTGCTCGCCGCGACCGGTTGGGCGACCGCCTCCGCCGCGCCGGTCGCGAACGGGGTGGCGATCACGTCGGTCAGTCCCGACCCCGCGAACCGTTCGGAGCGCGTGGTCGTCACCGGGCACGGCTTCGGCGCCGGCAACGCCACCCTGCGTCTCGGCGGGCAGCCGATCGCGCCCGACGTCGCGCTCGGCTCGCGGCTGGAGTTCGTCGTGCCGGCGCTGGGCCCGGTCGGCGAGCTGCCGCTCGAGGTCGAGAATCCCGGCGGCATCGTCGCCCGCGGCTCGCTCACCGTGCGCTTCGACGGCCGCGTGCAGCCGGAAGTGGACCGCTCGCGCACGGTGACGCAGACGGTCGGCCCGGCCGGCGCGTTGCTCGCCGTGGGTGACGTCACCCTGACGATCCCGCCCGGCGCGCTGCTCGCCCCGGTCGCCATCTCGATGTCGCCGCTGGCGCGTCTCGCCGGCTCGCCGCTCGCGCCCGTCTTCGATGCCGTCCAACTGGAACCGAGCGGGCTCTCACTGCTCAAGCCGGCGACGCTGTCGATGCCGCTGCGCACCACGGCCGCCGACCTCGCCGCGTTCCTCTACGAGGAGAGCGGCGTCGAGATGCACCTCGCGCCGTGGCGGATCGAGGGGCAGACGGTGAAGGTCCTCGTCAGCCACTTCAGCGGCGGCGGGTCCGCCGGCGCCGGCAACGCATCCAGCATGTTCAGCTTCTCGCCGTCGAACGCGCAGGCGCGTGCTGAGCAGCAGATCGCCGTCGCCCTGAACGCGCTGGCGAACGGCCAGATCGACCAGGCGCAGTTCGACGCCATGATCAACCTGGCTCTCGACGCGTGGTCCCGGTCGGTGCTTAACGGCTTCACGGTCGCACAGACCGGCCCGCTCGACTACTTCGAGTTCGCCGTCGCCGACTGGCTCGCGTGGGAGGCGATGGTCGCCGCCTACGGCCGCGAGCAGGCGCTCGCGACGGTGATCGCGGCGCGGCGGACCACGGCCCGGCTGCGGCAGCTGTCGACTGAAGCCCGAACCAGCGCCTTTCTGAGCCCCGCTGGCCGCTCGACCAGGTCGGCCAGCGTATAGCGGTCGAGCGAGTCGTAGAGCGCGTCGAAGGCGCCGACGAGGATGCCCTTCAGGCGGCATGGCCGGGAAATGCGACACGCATCCCGGTCCGCGGACAGGCACTCGACGATCGGGGCGTCGCCCTCGCTCGCCCTCACGATGGCGCCGAGGCGGATGTCCTCGGGCGCGCACGCCAGGCGGATGCCGCCCCCCTTGCCCCGCACCGATTCGACGACGCCGGCGCGTGCAAGCCGGTGCACGACCTTCATCAGGTGGTTCTCGGAGATGTCGTAGGCCGCGGCGATCTCGGGAATGGTCGAGAGGCGTGTGCGGTGGAGCGCCAGGTACATCAGTACCCGCAGGGTGTAGTCGGAAAAGACGGTGAGGTGCATGGCTCTGCAAAGCGGTACGGGCGATATTGCTTTTGCGGCGGCGCCGGCGTAGCATGAAGATGTACTAACAATACTGCTTTGTAACCGATTCGGCAATACGCCCTTGGCGATCGGACGCCAACGCAGTCTCGGCGTCCGCCGAAGGGGAGTCTCGTGGAGACCGTGCTGAAGCCCGCCGCCGCCGTCGTTCCGGGGAAGCCGCCGCAGGCGGCCGCCCGGTTCACGACCGAGCGGCTGCTCTCGGTGCGCCACTGGACGCCACGGCTCCTGTCCTTCCGCATCAGCAGGAGCCCGGGCTTCCGGTTCAGACCCGGGCACTACACACGGCTCGGCCTCGGCGACGGCGAAGACGGGCGCGTCTGGCGGCCGTTCTCGGTCGTGTCGGCAACGCACGATCCCTTTCTCGAGTTCATCGCGGTGCTCGTTCCCGGCGGTGCGTTCTCCGGGCACCTGGCGGAAGCCGGTGTCGGCGACGCGATGTGCGTGGACACTGCGAGCTATGGATTCCTGACCATCGAGCACTTCGCGCCCGGGCGCGACCTGTGGCTGCTGGCGAGCGGTACCGGCCTCGGTCCCTTCGTCTCGATGCTGCGCGACCCGGCGACGTGGACGGCCTTCCAGACCGTCGTCGTGGTGCACAGCGTCCGCTACGCCGACGAGCTCGCCTATCGCGACGAGATCGCGACGATCGCGCACGGCCTGTCGCCGACCGTCGCGCCGGAACGGTTGATCTACGTCCCCGTCGTCACGCGCGAGCCATGCGCCGGTGCGCTGGACGCCCGCATTCCCCGTCTCGTCGACGACGGCCGCCTCGAAGCGGCGGCCGGCCTGCGCCTCGACCCCGCGCATGCGCGGATCATGGTGTGCGGCAATCCCGACCTGGGCCGCGCGCTGCGTCCGCAGCTCACCGGGCGCGGATTCCACGTCAACCGGCGCGGTGCGCCCGGGCAGCTTGCGTTCGAGAACTATTGGCAGGCCAGCAGCACGTGAGGCGCGGAACCGCGTACGGTATCCCGAGCCGCCCACATTCACCACTCGACCGGCACGATCCGGAACAGGAACCTGAACCATGTCAGCCACGCACATCCACCTCTCGCCCGACGCGATCTATCCGTTCGACGCCCGCGGTGTCGCGAAGCGCTTCCGGCACGCCGCCATCTTCGGCGCGCTCGACGCGCTCCACCACGGCGAGACGATGCGCTTCGTCAACGACCACGACCCGCTGCCGTTGCTCGAGCAGCTCGCGGCACGCTACGGGGATGCGGTCACGATCCGCTACGTGCAGCGCGATCCCGGAGCGATCGTGATCGACTTCGCCAAGTGCTGATCGGCGACGTGGCCGCGCACGGCGGCAACGCGAGCACGCCGGCGTCGCGCGACAATGCCACCTGAAATCCCGCCCATCGCGATCCGGACGCCGCCTCCCCCCAGGGGATTCGCGCTCTGGAACCTCGGCTTCCGGCCGTTCTACCTGCTCGCGAGCAGCTACGCCGCGCTGGTGGTGCTGTACTGGGCACTGCAATACGCGGGCGCGATTCCGGCGGCCCGTGCCCGCTCGCCCGCCTGGCACGGGCACGAGATGCTGTTCGGCTACACGCTGGCGGTCGTCGCCGGGTTCCTGCTGACGGCCGTCCGCAACTGGACCTCGCGGCCGACGCCTTCGGGCGTGCCGTTGATGCTGTTGGCGGCACTCTGGGTGGCCGGCCGGATGCTCGTGCTGACGCCCTGGGCGACGGCCGCGGCCGTCGTCAACGCCGCTTTCCCGGTGGCCGTCGCCATCGGCATCGGCATTCCGATCGTGCAGAGCCGCAACCAGCGCAACTACTTCTTCGTCGCGCTGATGCTGCTGCTCGGCCTCGCGGTGCTCGCCTTCCACCTCGGCAGCCAGGGCGTGCTCGACGTGGCCGCAGCGGGCGAGCCTGCAGGTCGGACTCGACGTCGTCCTGTTCATCCTCGCGGTGATGGGCGGGCGGGTGATCCCGATGTTCACCAACAACGGCGTTCCTGGCGTGAAAGCCACGCGCCACCCGCTGCTCGAGAAGCTGGCGCTGGGTGGCGTGCTCGTCCTGCTCGCGGCGGACGTGCTGCAGTGGCCGCCCGGCGTCGTCGGCGCGCTCGCGCTGGTCGTGGCCGCCGTCGCACGCGGCGCGTCTCTGGCTCTGGCAGCCCTGGCGGACGCTTCGGCACGCCGATCGTCTGGGTGCTGCACGTCGCCTACGCCTGGATCGTGCGTCCACCTCGTGCTGCGGGGCCTCGCGGCCCTCGGCCTGCCCGGCGAACTGCTCGCCATCCACGCGCTGACCATCGGTGCGATCGGCGGCATGACCATCGGCATGATGACGCGCACCGCCCGCGGCCACACCGGACGCCCGCTGGTGGCCGACCGCTTCGAAGTGACCTGCTACGTGCTCGTCGCGCTGGCCGCCGCGATACGCGTCTTCGGCGGCATGCTGCTGCCGGATGCCTACGTCGCGACGGTCATCGTCTCGGGGCTGTGCTGGTCCGCGGCGTTCGCGCTGTACGCCGTGCGCTACTGGCCGGTGCTGGTGCGACCGCGGCTCGACGGCAAGCCCGGATAGTCGCTGGCCGCGCGCTCGCTGGACTACCCTCCGCGCTGACGCGCTTCGGGGCCGGTTCGCCCTCGGGGCGGCCCTTCGGGCGCACTGGATCCCTCCGCGCTGACGCGCTTCGGGGCCGATTCGCCCTTGGGGCGGCCCTTCGGGCTCACGCGCCGGTGAGCCAGCGCGGCAGCTCGACGGCGTCGAGCAGGTTCTTCAGGCGCAGTCCCGCATCGGTGTCGCCCTCGATCAGCAGTCGCCGATCGAAGAACATCGTGTCGGGGTCGACGCGGCGCGTCGCCAGCAGCAGGTAGTCGGCGGCGCATGCGGTGAACGTGACGTCGACCGGACGATCCGGCGCCGACGGGCTCGAAGCGGCCCGGCCGCACGCGCACGGCGACGCCCAGGCCGGCATCGCGGACGACGATGCGGAACGTCTTGCCGTCGAGCTCGGCGAGCGCCTCGCGCCCGAGAATGCGCGGCGCGACCAGCGACAGTGCGAGCGCGAACGCGATCCCCGGTGGCGATGCCGGCAGCCGCGCGACCACCGCGCGCACGAACGGCGGCAGCTCGAACGCCGGCACGTTGCGCGAAGCCGATGCGGAGGGCGCGTCGACGTGCACGATCGGTCAGGCCGCGTTCCCGCGCGCCACGTAGTCGAGGCCCGGCCGGCCGTGCCAGTAGCCGTTGCAGGGCGGGGCGGGCAGGGTCGGTTCGAGCATCGCAGCGACGGCATCGGACGCCGCGCCGTCCAGCGCGGCGCGGAATGCGGCGATCGCCGCATCCATCTGCTCCGGTTGCGGCGACAGGCGCACCGCGTCGACGCCGAGCGCGCGCATGTCCGGCAGCGCATCGACGAGGTTCAGCACGCGATACGACTGCGTCTGGATGCCGTTGAGCACGAGAAACGGCTCGCGGTCGCGGGTCGAGAGCGCGAGCCCGTCCGGGTGATCGAGGCAACAGAAGCGGCAGTCGTCCTTCGGCAGGTCGTAGTGCCGCGCGGTGAAGCATCGCGCCGAGAACGCGAGCGGCATCCGCCCGTAGGCGAACACTTCGGTGGCCACACCCTCGGGTTTCTCCGCAAGGATCGCGGCAAGCGACGCACGCGTCATCTCGAACGGCGGTACCCAGCGCGTGGCGCCCAGCGACGCGAAGAAGGCGAGCGTGGGCGCGTTGTAGATGTTGAGGTGCGGGCCGGCCACGAACGGCGCACGATCGGCGACCATGTGCACGGCGCCCATGTCGTTCGCCTCGAGCAGGAAGCGTCCGTCGGCGACGAACCGGCGCAGCGCCTTGAGGTCGGACTCCGACTCCATCAACACCTGCGACGAGAGCACGACTTCCTTGCCGGAATCGGCGAGCCGCGCAGCCGCGTCCAGCCAGTCGGCGGTCCGGTACTCGTGCCGTCGCGAGCAGACGGCCTCGCCCAGATACACACGATCGACGGGTGCGGCGGCAAGCGCCTCGTGAAAGGCGTCGAGCCGGGCCTTCGGCCAGTAGTAGAGGACGGGTCCGAGCGTCAGCTGCATGGCGGCGGCGCCTATCGCCACGGCCGGTGGTACGCACCGAGCGTGGTCTGGCGGCCCTCCGACAGGCTCGCGAGCTCGTCCATCCACGCGCCCCGGACGGCGAAGCGGGACGGCGCGGCCGTGCACGCGTCGATCGCGGCCCGCCAGACGCGCGTCACCGACGCGACATACGCGGGACTGCGCTGGCGGCCCTCGATCTTCACCGCGGCGATGCCGATCCTGACGAGCTCCGGCAGCAGCTCGAGCGTGTTGAGCGACGTCGGTTCCTCGATCGCGTAGTAGGTGTCGTCGCGCACCTGGTAGCGGCCCTTGCACAGCGTCGGATAGCCGGCCTTCTCGCCGCCGGTGAAGCGGTCGAGCAGCACGCCGTTGAGACGCACCTCGAGCCCGTTGCCGGTCTCCTGCCACCGCACCGCCTTGGCGGGCGAGCACACGCCGACGGTGTTGGGACCTTCGCCGGTCGTGTACGACGACAGCGCGCAACGGCCCTCGACCATCACGCACAGGCTGCCGAAGCCGAACACCTCGATCTCGGCCTGCGCCTGGCCGACGACGTGCTCGACCTGGGGCAGCGACAGCACGCGCGGCAGCACCGCGCGGCGGACGCCGAAGTGCCGCACGTAGAAGTTGATCGCCTCGTAGGTCGTCGCCGAGCCCTGCACCGACAGGTGCAGGCGCAGGTCGGGATGGCGCTCGACCGCGTAGCGCATGAGCCCGGGGTCGGCGAGGATCACGGCGTCGACGCCGAGATCGGCAGCGACGTCGAGCGCGCCCGTCCAGCGTTCGAACGAGCCCGGTTGCGCGTACGTGTTGAGCGCCAGCAGCACCTTGCGGCCGCGAGCGTGCGCGTACCGCACGCCTTCGGCCGCGGCCTTGGCGTCGAAGTTGAGCCCGCCGAAGTTGCGCGCGTTGGTCTCGTTGCGGAAGCCGAAGTAGACGCAGTCGGCGCCGTGATCGACCGCGGCCTTCAACGCCGGCAACGTTCCGGCAGGACAGACGAGCTCGACACGAGCAGCAGCGGGCATGGGTGCGGGAACCGGGCGTGGGGCAGGGGCGGGCAAGTGCTGCCGCCGCGGAGGACCGGGCGCAGCGTGGCCATACCCGCATCGCCAACCGAGCAGCCTATGGGCTGCCGCGCGCTGGCGCGTTGATGTCCATCAAGGCCGCTACGACGCACGGGTCGAACCATGCGCGCGGCGGGCACTCGTTCGCGCCTCGCGTCCCGCAGGCACGCTCGCCGAGGGTAAGCTATGCACTTCGTTCCGGAGCGGGGCAACGCGGGTCGCGTCATGGCGGGCAACAGGGATCTCTGGTGGCGCCGCTGGCTCAGCATTGCCCTGCGCACTTTGCATCTGGTCGGGGTGGTGCTGGCAGGCATCGCGTTCCTCGGCAACGGCGAACACGCCGTTGCCGGCGTCGTGCTCATGCTGCTCTCCGGGTTCGCGCTGTTCGCGATCGATTTGTGGCAACGCCCCGGCCTGTGGCGCGAAGTCGCCGGCGCGTTCATCTTCGTCAAGCTGCTGGCACTGTCGGCGATGCTGGTGGCGCCGAGCATCGCGGAGCTTCTGTTCTGGCTGCTCCTCGTCACCTCGTCCGTGGTGTCCCACGCACCACACGCCTTCCGGCACACGAGAATCCTCGGCTGACGCGGCGATCCGATGACGACGAGCCTGCAACCGCTGCCCACCAAGCGACGGCTGGCCGACCTGCTCGGGCAGCTCGAGCGCGGCCTGGTCGAGCGACGTCGACAGGTGCGTCTCGCGCTGCTGGTCGCGCTCGCCGGCGAGCACACGCTGCTGATCGGGCCGCCCGGCACGGCCAAGAGCGAGCTCGCGCGACGGCTGCACCTCGCCTTCGCGGATGCACGCTACTTCGAGCGTTTGCTGACGCGCTTTTCGGTGCCGGAGGAACTGTTCGGCCCGCTCTCGATCAGCGCGCTCGAGCAGGACCGCTACGAGCGCCAGACGGCGGGCTACCTGCCGCAGGCGTCGATCGCCTTCATCGACGAGGTGTTCAAGGCGAACAGCGCCATCCTCAACGCCCTGCTCACGCTGTTGAACGAGCGCAGGTTCGACAACGGCGCGGGGCGCCTCGCCTGCCCGCTGATCAGCGTCATCGGCGCGACCAATGAAGTGCCTGCGGGCGAGGTGGCGGAAGCCTTCTTCGACCGTTTCCTGGTCCGCCTTCCGGTGGGGCCCGTCAGTACCGACGGCTTTCGGCAACTGATGGCACTCGACGCCCGCGGCGGTCCGCAGATCACGGGCGCACTCGCGGAAGCCGAGCGCGACGCGATCACCCACGCGGCCGGCGAGGTCAGGGTCACGGAGGAGGTGTCGAACCTGCTGTCCGAGCTGCGCGCGTTCCTCGAGGGCGGGCAGGTCTACGTGTCGGACCGGCGCTGGATGAAGATCGTGTGGCTGCTGAAGACCGCGGCCGCCACCGAAGGACGTGGCGAGCTCGCGGTGTGGGATCTGTGGCTGCTGCCGTGGTGCACGGCCCACGACGGCGAGGGCCAGCAGGCGGTCGACGACTGGCTGTCGACCCGGCTCGGGGTTCGCGAGGCCCTTTCGCCGCCGCGACTGACGCGCGTGGTGGAGGCGTTCGAAGCGCAGGCCGAGATCGAGCGCGAGGCCGACGATCTCGACTACGACGCGGCGGGTCGGTTGCGGTTCAGTGCCGACCTGGACGAACGCGTGCACGACGCCAAGGGCGCAGCGCAGGTGGCGCGCATGCGCTACACGCGGCGCCGCCGATACGGCGCGACGCACATCGGCGCCAGGGTGCGCCAGATCGACGACCTGACGGCGCGCATTGCCGGCTACGCGGACGAGCTCGAGGCGCGGCGCGCCGATCTCGCCGCGTACGCCGGGCAGAGCCTGTGGCTCGATGCGGATTTCGCCGTACGCGTCGCCTCCCACCTGGAAGCCGTGCAGCGTGCGCTCGACGAGCTCGCGGAACGTACGGCGACGGCACGCGCCGCGTTCGAGGCGCTGCCGCGATTGCCGGTCGATCCGGGCACGACGCCCGACCCCATCGTGCACGAGCTCCTCGAGCTGTGAACCGGGACGGCACGGTGGAACCGCTGCTGTTCGGGCAGCGCGAGCAGCGTCTGGCGGCCCTTGCGTCGCTGCCGCGCAGCCTCTGGCTCGGGGCCATGATCAATTCGCAGGGATCCCTGGAAACCCGGCTCCGTGCGCTGCAGGGCCTGCGCGAAGCGCTGCTCGCGGGCGGCGTGCCCGACCCGGACGGCACGTGCTGGCCGGATCCGGCGCTGGCGGCGGGGCTGCACGCGCTCCTGCTGCAGCTCGGCCTGCCGAGCCTGTGCCGCGACCACGACGAGCTGACCGACCAGCTGCTGGGCTCGATGCTGTGGCATCTCGACCTGATCGTCGATTACGTCGATCGCGGCGACGGCACGGATGCGGCGACGGCAAGGGCGCTCGCCGCATTTGCCGAGGACTGGCAGGAGCGCCGCGGGCTGCTGGAAGAACTGGAAGCGGTGTTCGGTACGATGGGGAACGTCCTCAAGAACACCCACTGGGACGAGCTGCGCGGACTGCTCGCGAGCGACGGCTGGCAGGAGGTGATTCGCATCCGTCGCCTGCTCGAGGCACTGCCCGGGTTGTCCGACGTGCTGCGGCGCCTGGGCCGCACGCACCCGGCCACGGAAGAGGACGAATCGCACCGGCTCGACCTGCAGACGACGGAGCAGTCCACCGCGTGGTGCGCACGCGTCGTCGTCACGCACGTCCCCGAGATGCCGGGAGAGACGCGCGGCGTGTGCCGGTCGGGCCGCATCGCGCGCATGCTGCCGTCGGAGACGATGCAGCTGACGCACCGGCGCCTGCGCCTGTTGTGGCACGCGCACCACGCCGAGCGGTGCCTGCTCACGTACGAGGAAGACGACCGCCTGCACCAGTCGGTGCGCGATCGCGTTCCGTTGTCGCGGCCGTGCCCGCAGCGCAAGCCGGACCGGCGCAGGGAAGCCGGGCCGATGCTGATCTGCGTGGACACCTCCGGCTCGATGCAGGGCGGCGCCGAGGCGGTCGCGAAGGCGGTGGTGCTGGAAGCGATGCGGACCGCCCATGCGCAGCACCGCCGCTGCCACGTCTTCGCCTACGGCGGCCCGGACGAGATCGTGGAGCAGACACTCGACCTGGACGCAGCGGGCATCGGAGCGCTGGTGGAGTTCCTCGGCCAGGGATTCCACGGCGGCACGGACATCTGCGGGCCGCTCGAACGCGTGCTCGACCGGCTGGTGCAGGAGCGCTGGCAACTGGCCGACCTGCTCATCGCTTCCGACGGCGAGTTCGGCGCCACGCCACAAACCGCGCTCGCGATCGCGCGCGCGAAGGCGGAGCAGGGCCTCAGGGTCCAGGGCGTCCTGATCGGTGACCGCGAGACGATCGGCATGCTGGAACTGGCCGACGACGTCTTCTGGGTGCGCGACTGGCGCCGCTACGGCGGGTACGACGTGGATTCGCCGGTGCCCACGAAGAGCCTGACTGCGATCTACTTCCCGGGGGCGCTGCGCTCGGCCGGCCACCACGTGACATCTCGCGACGATGCAGGACCGCAGACGAAGTCCCCGCCCGTGGCCGCCGGTCCGACTTGACCGGGCCCCACTCGATGCCGACGGTCGCTGCACGTTACGTGGAACTCGCCGAGCGAATTGCGTCACGGCTCGGTTCGCCGCGCATCCGGGCACTGCACTTGCCGCCCGCTCACGCCGCCACCGCCAGGGATGCCGAGTTCTGTGCGGTGGAGCTCGCGGACGGCTCGATCGGCTTTTCCTATGCGCTGCTCGAGGCCGCCGAACCGACGCTGCGCGCGCACCCGGACGCCGGCGCGTTCGGCGGGATGGAGGCGGTGGTGCTCGCGCGCGCGTTTGCCGGGAAGGATCCTGCCGCCAAGGCCCTGGGCTTCGCGGCCGTCAACGCGTTGTCGCAGCACCTCTTCTCCCGCGCGCGCTGGCTGCCCACGGCCGCGGGCGATTCCCTTGGCGAGGTCGAGCCGAAACGCGGCGAGCACATCGGCATGATCGGGCTGTTCCGGCCGCTGGTCGCGCGCGTCAGCGAGGCTGGCGCGCGGCTGACCGTCCTGGAGCTCAAGCCGGAGCTGGCCGGCGAGCACGAGGGCTTTCGAGTCACGCTCGACCCCGCCGACCTGGCGTCCTGCGACAAGGTGGTCAGCACCTGTTCCGTGATGCTCAACGACACGCTGGACGACGTGCTCGCGGCGTGCCGACACGCGCGGTACTTCGCGATGATCGGTCCGACCGCCGGCTGTCTCCCCGATCCGTTGTTCGCCCGGGGCGTCGATGCGATCGGCGGCCGGCGCGTGGTCGATCCGGCAGGATTCCGCGAGGCCTTTCGCAACGGCGGGAAGTGGGGACCCTTCGCCACGAAGTACGTGATCATGCGACGGGCCTATCCCGGCGTCGATGTGCTGCTGGACCGGGCAGGCTGAACCGCGCCCGCAGCAGTCAGCCGGCCGGCAATCCTGCCAGGATCGCCGCGCTCGCCGACGTGCCGATGCGGTTCGCGCCTGCGGCGAGCATCGACTGCGCGTCCGCCAGCGTGCGAATGCCGCCCGACGCCTTCACCCCGAACGCGGGCCCCACCTCGGCACGCATCAGTCGGATGTCGGCCACGGTGGCGCCACCGCCCGGATGAAAGCCGGTCGACGTCTTGACGAATGCCGCACCGGCGTCACGGACGACTCTGCAGGCGAGGCTCTTCTCCGCGTCGTCGAGCGCACCCGTCTCGAGGATCACCTTCACGACAATGCCGGGTGCCGCCCGTACGACGGCCTCGACGTCGCGCTGAGCCTCGATGGCGCGCCCGCTCTTCAGCATGCCGACGTTCAACACCATGTCGAGCTCGCGGGCACCGTCGTCGATCGCCGTGCGTGCTTCGAGGACCTTCGTGCCCGTACGCGAGCATCCATGCGGGAAGCCGACGACCGCGATGACGATCGCATCGGTGCCGCTCAGCGTGCGCGAGGCCTCGGTCACCCAGCACGGCTGCACGCAGTAATAGCCGACGTGCCACTGGCGGACGACGTCGGCGCCGGCCAGCACGTCGGCGATCGTCGCCTCCGGCTTCAGCACCGAGTGGTCGAGCATTCGTGCGAGCTCGTTGCGTGTCACTTCGTCGCTCCTTTCGCGCCTGACCGCGCGCGTTGCAACCGCCCGGCGAGATAGGCATCGAGCTTCCCCGCGTCGTCGAACTCGGGCGAGGTGTCCGGAATGCCCTGGTAGTAGACGAGCAGGGCCGGCACCGCGTCACGCACCGGCGCGGATTCCCGATAGAAGCGCCACTCCGTGCGCGGATGGTCGGCGAAGCGTTCGCGCGCCGCCCGCACCTCGAAGCTCCCGGGGATCGGCGCGAGCGGAGCCAGCGGCAGGGCGTCTTTCGTGAACGGATCGACGCCGGTGACCGACAGCGCACCGTACCGATTCGCCTCCGCATTGCCGCGTACGATCACGGTCGTCGTCTTTTCGTCCTTGCCGCGGAGTATCGCCCAGGCGAGCACGATCCCTTCACCGGCGTAGACGTCGAGGGCGCCATGCACCTCGCGCTGCGGCGCAACCGACTGTCCGCCGGCCACGGCCGCGAGCAACGACAGCGCGCCGAACGCAACGACGCGGCGCCTGCGAACAAAGTGCATGGCACTCACGGGCCGGGTTTCCCTGACGCGTCGGCAAGCAGTGCGACCGCGTCCTCGACGAAGCGCACCGCGACCGGGTCGCCCTCGTGGAAGAGGTCCTGCGCCCCCGCGTTGTAGCGGACCACCTGCAACGGCTCGCCGGCGCAATCGATCACGTACTCGATCTTTTCGCCGAGGAACGTGCGCGCGGTGACGCGCGCGCTCCCGGCATCGTGCCCGCCCTCACGGCCGAGCACGATCGCTTCCGGGCGCAGCAGCAGGCGCACCGGGGTGCCCGGAGCGAATTCTCCTGCCGTGCGCGGCAGCGCGATCGAGCGTCCCAGCGCGGCGACGACGATCCGCTCGCCTTCCACGTGTTCGACGCGTGCGGGCACGAGATTCGCCCGGCCGATGAACTGCGCGACGAAGCGGTTGCCCGGACGGTGGTAGAGATCCTCGGCCGTGCCGGTCTGCACGACCGTGCCCTCGTTCATCACCGCGATGCGGTCCGAGACCGCCATCGCTTCCTCCTGGTCGTGCGTGACGTAGATGGCGGTGATGGCGAGACGCCGCTGCAAGTCGCGGATCTCGTGGCGCATCTGCACGCGGAGCTTCGCGTCGAGGTTCGACAGCGGCTCGTCGAACAGCAGCACGCGCGGACGGATCACGATCGCGCGCGCGAGCGCCACGCGCTGCTGCTCGCCGCCGGAGAGCTGGGCCGGGAACTGAGGCTCGTAGCCCGCCAGGCCGACGAGCTGCAGCACGTCGGAGACGGAACGGCCTATCTCGGCTTCCGGCTGCCCGCGCACGCGCAAGCCGTACGCGACATTCTCCGCCACGGACAGGTGCGGGAACAGCGCGTAGTTCTGGAACACGAAGCCGATGCCGCGCTGGTTGGCCGGCAGCCGCGTCACATCCTGCCCGGCGAAGGTGATGCGTCCTGCGTCCGGGGTCTCGAAGCCGGCGATCATCCGCAGCGTGGTCGTCTTGCCGCAGCCCGACGGTCCGAGCAGCGTCAGGAACTCGCCCGGCTGGACGTCGATCGACACGTCGCGCGCCGCATACACCTCGCCCTTGACCTGGTGGGTGAAGCGCTTGGAGACGCGATCGACGGTGACGCCGATCGCCGCGGGGGCCTGCGCATTCATGTGAATACCCTCCGCGCTATCGCGCTGCGGGGCAATTCACGCTCGGGGCGACCCATCGCGCTCATGTGAATACCCTCCGCGCTATCGCGCTGCGGGGCAATTCGCGCTCGGGGCGACCCATCGCGCTCATGTGAATACCCTCCGCGCTATCGCGCTGCGGGGCAATTCGCGCTCGGGGCGGCCCATCGCGCTCATGTGAATACCCTCCGCGCTATCGCGCTGCGGGGCAATTCGCGCTCGGGGCGGCCCATCGCGCTCATGTCGAAAGGAGTCCGGTGACGGGCAGGGTGCCGGGGGCGCGCAGCCGGCGCAGGACGCGCCCGATCAGGAAGATGACGACGAACACGATCGCGACGACCAGCACCGAGAATGCGGCGGCCGGGCCCAGCGCCAGTTCGGTGAGGTTCTCCAGGATCTTGACGGTGACGAGCGTCCAGCTGATCGACACCAGGAAGATCGTCGCGCTGATCGCGGTCATCGATCGGATGAACACCACGCCCAGCCCCGCGAAGAACGCCGGCAGTATCAGCGGCAGTGTGATGCGCCGGAACGTCGCGCCGCTGGTCGCCCCGAGTCCCTGCGAGGCCTCCTCGAGGCTGCGATCCACCTGCTGCAGCAGTGCGACCGTCGTGCGGATGCCGGTAGGCCCGTAACGGAACACGTAGGCGGCAATGATGATGAGAGCCGTGCCGGTGATCATGATCGGCGGGTCGTTGAAGGCGATCAGGTACGCGATGCCGACGATCGTCCCCGGCAGCGCGTAGTTGATCATCGACGTGAGCTCCATCGCGTTACGCCCCGGGAAGCGGCGCCGGGCGACCAGGTAGCCGAGCAGCACGCCGTAGAACCCGCCGAGCGGGGTCGCGAACGCCGCGATGATCAGCGTCTCGCGCACCGCGCGCATGCCCTCGGTGAACACGATCCGGTAGTGGGCGAGCGTGAACGTGTGGTTGGCGCCGAACGCTACCACCAGCGATGCGTACAGGAGCAGTGCGTAGAGCCAGAGGATCAGCAGCGTGACCGCGACGCAGAAGCCGACGAGCAGCCAGCGCACGGTGGGGTTGACGCTGTCGAACGGTGCCTGTCCCGCCCCCTTTCCGGTCACGGTGACGTACTGCCGCCGCCCGACCCAGTAGCGCTGCACGAGGAACACCAGAAGTGCCGGCACCAGCAGCACCAGCGACAGCGCGGCGCCGCCGCGCAGGTCGAAGAGTCCGGTGATCTGCAGGTAGGCCTGCGTGGGCAGCACCGGGAACTGGTTGCCGGCAAGGATCAGCGGCGTGGCGAAGTCGGCGAGCGAGGCCGCGAACAGCAGCAGGAACGCGTTGGCGAGGCCCGGCGTGCACAGCGGCAGCGTGACCGTGCGGAACACGCGCCAGCGCGAGGCGCCGAGCGACAGCGCCATGCCCTCGATGTTGGAGTCGATCGCCGCGAGCATCGGCCGCAGCGTAAGGTAGGCGATCGGGAAGTACGTCAGCGACTCGGCGGTGAGCGTGCTCGTCATGCCGTAGACGGTGATGCCCTTGATGCCGAACACGCCGTAGGTGATGAGCCCGCGCGGCCCGAACGAGAAGATGTAGCCGATGGCGGTGGTGAACGGCGGCGACACCAGCGGCAGCAGCACGGCGATGTCGATCAACCCGACGATCCAGAGCGGCAGGTTGCAGCGCGTGGCCGTGAAGGCGAACGCGAAGCCGAGCACCGTGCCGACCAGGCCCACCAGCGTGCCGAGCAGCAGGCTGTTCCAGAACGCCTGCAACTGGTGCCGGTCGGTCAGGACGGCGGCGAGCCCCTGCAGCGTGAACTGGCCGTTGTCGATGAAGACACGGCCAAGCAGCATCACGAGCGGGTACAGCACGAACAACCCGAGCAGCAGCCACAGGACGGCGACCGCGAGCGCCAGAGCCGGGTCGGCGCGCAGGCGCTCGGAAACGCCGGCCGCGGCAACCGCGGCCGGGGGCGGCGCGTTCACCACCTCAGGGATTCAGGACTTCGGCGATCCAGCGATCGACGACTCGCTTGCGGTTCGCGCCGGCATAGGCGGCGTCGATCGGGAAGATCTTCGTACCTTGGAGCACGGCCGCGAGGCTCGGTTCGAGCTGTACGTCCGGATGCGCCGGCACGAAGTTGATCTTGTACTTGGCGAAGTGGGTCTGCATGGCGGGAGAGCTGGCCCAGTCGATCAGCTTCTTCCCGGCCTCGGGGTTCTTCGCGCCCTTGAGCAGCGCGATGGCCTCGGCGGCCGTGCCGATGCCCTCCTTCGGGAACGATACCGCGACGTCGTAGCCCTTCGCCTTGGTGTCGAGGGCGTCGACGATGAAGAAGATGCCGCCCCCGGCCTGGCCCAACCCGACGGGCAGCGTGCCCCCGCCACCGCTCTTCGTGTAGAGCTGGACGTTGGGCCGCAACTGCTTCATGTAGGCGAACGCCTTGTTCTCGTCGCGGCCGTTCACCTCGAGGATCGAGAAGATGCGCGTGACCGCGGTACCCGAGGTCCGCGCGTCGGCCATCTGCAGCATGTTCTTGTACGCCGGGTGGAGGAGGTCGTTCCACGACGCCGGTGGCTGCAGGTTGTTCTCCTTCAGGAACTTGTTGTTGGTCATGAACACCAGGGGGTCGTCGGCGATCGCCACCCACTGGCCGTCGGCGTGACGGAAACGCTCGGGCAGCTTGCCGAAGGACGGCGGCTTGTACGACTCGAACACGCCTTCGGAAATGCCGGCGGCGAACGTCTCGACCGGGCCGCCGAACAGCACGTCGACACGCGGGTTGTTCTTTTCGGCAATCACACGGGCGAGTGCCTCGCCGGACGAGAAGCGCACGAAGTTGACCTTGATGCCGGTGGCTTTTTCGAACTCCTCGAACATCGGTCGGGCCCAGTTCTCGGGCCAGATCGAATAGGCGTTCACCGTCTGTGCCTGTGCGAACGCGGGCAGGGCCGCGGATGCGACGGCGAGCGCGGCGACGAGCTGCGTCGTCCGACGCAGCCAGATGCGGATCTTGGTCATGCGCATTTTCCCCGGGTGGATGGCGGCCACGCCGTTGCCCCACGGGCCGCTCGATTGTCGTCTCGACGTCGGGGACGCTACGCCTTCGGTTGCACGGGGTCAATCGCGTTGCTCAAGGAACGCGCGGATTCGCCGTTCCGCGTCGGGCGTGGGCATGGGGTGTGCCGTGCGGAGCAGTCCGTCGTCGATTTGCCGGCGCGAGCCACTCCATCGCGCCGCCCGGGTGCAACGACCAAGGCAACGCGGCAGCACCCACGATGGCCTGCCGGCCCGTGGCGCACTCCTTGAGCCACCACCTCCCGCATTCTCTTCCGGCGACGCAATCGGAAGGTCGCCGACCAACGGCAGTTGACTATGACAGTAGTGGTGGCACAATACGCTGCATGAAAGAGAGCCCCACCTCCCGAACCTTCACCCTGGACGAGCTGGCGACGCTGGTCGACCTGCCCAAGCGCACGGTCCGCTACTACATCCAGCTCGGCCTGGTGGACCGGCCGGAAGGGGAGACCCGTGCCGCGCGCTACTTCCCGCGCCACGTCGAGCAACTCTTGCAGATCCGCAAGTGGACGGACGCCGGCGTGTCGCTGGAGCGCATCCGCGAGTTGCTGTCGGGCGAGGCGCCGCCGGTGCCGCCGCGGCCCCGGTCGCCGGGGACGGTCGAGGTGTGGAGCCACCTGGTCGTCGCCGACGGGGTGGAACTGACGCTCGAGCCCACGCGCGCGGGGCTCTCGCCCGAGGCCGCCCGGGCGCTCTTCACCGGCGTGCTCGCGCTCTACCAGGACATCCTGAACAGGGAACAAGAATGAGCCAACAACCCGCAATGCTGAAGTCCACCACCGGCCAGGCGATGGCCCTCGAGGGCGTCACCGCCCGCGGCGCCGTGCGCGGCCTGCTGTTCGAGCTGACCGTCGAGCAGCGCTACCGCAATCCCGGCACGACGAACGTCGAGGCGGTGTACACCTTCCCGCTGCCATTCGAGGCCGTGCTGCTCGACCTCGACGTCGAGATCAATGGCCGCAAGCTCGCCGCCGTGGTGGTCGAGAAGAAGGAAGCCGAAGGCCGCTACGAGAAGGCGATCGACCGGGGCGACAGCGCGATCATGCTCGAGCGCGCCGGCGACGGCCTGTGCGCGCTGAACCTCGGCAACCTGATGGCGGGCGAGGCGGCGACGATCCGCTACCGCTACGCGCAGCTCCTGAGCTACCGGCACGGCAGCGTGCGCATCGCGGTGCCGACGGTGATCGCGCCGCGCTACGGCGACCCCGCCGCGGCCGGGCTCGACCCGCACCAGGTGCCGGAGTCCGACCTCGCGGTCGCGTACCCGTTCGAGCTTTCGCTCGACCTCGTCGGCGACATTGCGGCCGGCGCGTTGGATTCCCCCTCGCATGCGATCGCCACGAAGCGGACGGAGGAGGGGGTACTGGTGACGCTCGCCCGGGGTGCCTGCCTCGACCGCGACTTCGTGCTCAACGTCGGCGGGTTGGCTGGTCGGTCGCTGGCGGTCCTCGCTCGCGACGGCGAGGGCTACGTCGCGCTGGCGAGCTTCCTCGCCGACGTGCCCCGCGAGGCGAGCGCGCTGCCGTTCCGGCTCAAGCTGCTGGTGGACTGCTCCGGGCTCGATGGCGGGCGACAGCATGGAGGCCGCCCGTGGTGCGCTGCACCGCATCCTGGCCTCGCTCACGCCGGCCGACCGGTTCGCGTTCTCGCGCTTCGGCAGCACGGTCGTGCACGAGACCAAGGGGCTGGTGGCGGCGGACGAGGCCGCGGTGCGCCGGGCCTCGGAGCGCCTCGGGGAGCATGGACGCGGACCTCGGCGGCACCGAGATGCCGGTGGCGCTCCGCAGCGTGTTCGCACTGGGCGGCACCGACGATGCCGCCGACGTGCTGCTGATCACCGACGGCGAGATCTGGGATGCCGACGGCCTGGTCGCCGAGGCGCGCGGCGGCGAAGCAGCGCGTGTTCGTGGTCGGCATCGGCAGCGCGCCGGCCGAGGGGGTGCTGAAGCGTCTCGCCGAGGCCAGCGGCGGCGCCTGCGAGTTCGTGGCGCCGAACGAGGATGCGAAAGGCGCGATCCTGCGCATGTTCGCGCGGCTGCGCGCGCCGCGCGTCGAGCGCGCCGAGATCGCCTGGCCGGCGACCGTCGCATGGACCACGCGGTTGCCGGGCGGGCTGTTCGGCGGCGAGACGATCCACGCCTTCGCGGGGTTCGCGGCGGCGCCGTCGGGCGACGTGGCGCTGCAGCTGATCGCACGGGGTGAGGCGAAGTCGCTCACCGCTAGCGCCGCCTTGCCGGCGACGGTGGTCGAGGACCGCACGCTCGCGCGGGTGGCGGCGGCGCGGCGCATCGAAACCGCGAGCGAGGCGGCGCAGCTCAAGCTCGCGCTCGACTATGGCCTCCTCACCGCCCACACGAACCTGCTGGTGGTGCACGAGCGCGTCGAGGGCGAGAAGGCGCAGGATCTGCCCGCGCTCGCCAGGGTCGCGCAGATGCACGCGGCGGGGTGGCACGGGGTCGGGTCGGTACGCGAAGTGACGGCAGGGTTCGTCAACGCCTGCATGAGAGCTCCGTCTGCCGACATCAGCTTCGACAGGGTGGACCCGCCGGCAGGCGTACGTCGGCGGACACCGTCCGCTTCCTTGGCACGCGCGGTCCGCGACTACGCCGACCTCGGTGATTCGACATCGGACTTTACCGGCGCCGACAGGCCGACGCCGGATCGCGAGTCTTCGACATCGCTCGATCGGTTCTTTGCCGCGATCGAGGGTGCGGGGTCGGGGAATCTTCCGGCAACGTTGGAAGATCTCGCGGAAGCGGGCTTGCCATCGGCTCTGTTGGATGAGCTGTGGGCGCTGATTGTCGCGGGTCACGTGGAGACCGATGTCGTCCGCGCCTTCCTCGAGACACTCGGTGCAATGCTGGTCGACGGTTCCATCAGGGCCCGCGTCCCGCGGCAGTTCGCGCGCACGCTGCGCCGGCAGTTTGCCGGCGACGACGAAGCGCGCGAGCTGCGCTGGACCGTCAGGGACGCGGTGGGTGCGGCGCTGCGAATGACCGTGGCGTGAGCAGGCACCACGGGGTCGGCGTGATGGCCGCAGGGACCTCGGCCCCTGCGGCGCTCAAGCGGCGACACGCCGCGCGACGTGTCGTGCGGAGAGCGGCGCAGCGCGTCTAGCCGCGCGCCGCGGAAAGCATCCGCTGCAGCGTGCCGTCGCGCACGATGACCTGGTGCCAGACGGCCGCTCCGATGTGGACGGCCACGAGGGCCGTCAGTGCCCACGCAAGTGTCCCGTGCAGGTCGTTGAGTCGATCGGCGAGCGCCTTGTCCGTGGCGACCAGGTCGGGCGCGGCCCAGCCGAAGAACGCCACGTCGTAGCCCTTGGCGTCGACCATCAGGTAGCCGACGACGGGCACGGCGACCATCAGCACGTACAGCGCCACGTGGGCCGCACGCTGGGCGAACTGCTGCCACGGCTGCCCGGACGCAGCGGGAGTCGGGTTCGCCATCTTCCACGACAGGCGCAGGAAGACCAGGAAGAGCGCGATCAATCCGAGCGTTTCGTGCGCGTCGAACCCGAATCTGCGCAGCGCGGTCCCCTTGGGGAGTTCCTCCAGCACGTGGCCGCCGACAAGCTGCAGGGCGATCAGGGCGAACATGCCCCAATGCAGCCACTGTGCGACCACGCCGAACCGCTGCTCGGAATTCCAGAGTCTCGAATTCGTCATGTGTTTGCTCTCTGTCCAATCCAGGGAAAAGGCTGGGGCCTGCAACCTTTGGCGCGAGTTCAGGCGAGCGGCTTCCAGCCCGGATGGTTGAAGAACTTGCCATACTGATTCGCGGCACGGACCGCCTGCACCGCGCCCGCCGCCGGCGTCGTCTTCGACTTGCCCTGCATCGCTTCGGCGCCGGCGATGAGCTCGGCAACGATCAGGTGGAGATTGGCATCCGCCGCCGGCGCGAGCTTGCACTCCGCGACGATGGTGGCGACGCGCCCTTCGACCAGCGTGCCGAGTGCCTTGTAGTCTTCCGGCGACAGCGTGCCCTTGTGAATGTCCCCCTGCTTCGCGGCGAGGGCCGCGCGGATCTCGCCCATGTTCTTGCGCAGGGGCTCGTCGGTCGACCACTTCTTGCCGTGGTCGAGCGTGAGCTTGGACGGCGCTGCTGCGCCGTGCTGATGCGGGTCGGCGGCGAACGCGGGACCACCGGTCCCGAGCGCGAAGGCGGCAACCAGTGCAGCAGCAAGCAGCGTGCGGCGTGTGTTCATCAACGTCTCCTCAGGATTGAACAACGATGATTTCGGCGTCGTCGACGCGCTCGACGAGGAGCGTCCGCACCCGGTCCTGCCAGAGTGACCGGAACAGCTCCGCCTCGTCGGCCGTCGCGGTGCCGGCGACGCAGCGCGGCATCAGTGCGACGATGCGCGGGTCTGCGGGGACGCGATCGAGCCGCGCGGACGCGGTGGCGGCAGCGCCGGCGTCCACCCGCGTGAAGCGAATCTGTCCGGGGATGTCGACGCCGAAGAACAGCAGGTTGCGACGGTCGAAGCGCCCGCCGATGCCCTTGAATCCGGTGTCCTGAGTGGCGCCGGTCAGGAAGCTCGCGACATTGGCAACGACGCCGGTCACGCCTTCGGGCCGGTCGCCACGCAGATCGACCCGGATGCCGCCGCGCTCGGGCAAGCCGTCCGCGTACAGCGCACGCAGGGCGCCGCGGGTCATCAGGTAGGCCGACGCGACGGTCGGGCAGGAATGGCCGGCAAGCTTCACCACATCGGCATAGGTGTACTCGATGACGCCGTCCTCCGCCGCACCGAGGAAGCGGGCCAGCGGATCGCGCACGGTGATGCGCGGCGCGGCATCGAAGAAATCGGGAAAGCGCATGGACGGGCGTTCCATTGGGTTCGCGGGGCTGCGACGCTGACGTCGCGTTTGTAAGATAGTACTTGATTACTAACTTTTGAGCAATCCACCCGATCGATGCGCTCGAACTCGACGAACGCGGCGCGAGCGCATTCGTACCGGTGCGCTTGGACGAGGCGACGCGGGCGGCCGCGGAGGGCGAGGCGACGCCGCGCGGAGATGCGGCTACTTTCGGCGTTTGCTTCTCGACTGCTTCGGCTGCGCTGTTCCTGGACCGGCCTCGCGCGGGTTCAGCCACTGCAGCGCGCGTTCCGGATACAGCTCGAAGTAGACGGACGCGCCTGCGTAGGCCAGGAGGACCAGCGCGCCGCCGAAGCGCGGACCGAACACGGCGGCCAGGCCGGTCATCGCAGCGACCAGCACGACCATCCAGCGGCCGACGACGAAGGCGGCCCGATGCTTGAGCACGTGCTCGTCGTCGTCGCGGGCGAGCAGGTCGCGATGGGCCTGGACGCATCCGAACACGGATCCGGCGGCCTGCAAGGCAAGGCCGCCGACGAATGTGCGGTCGGCGAGCGCGGTCGCGATCGACCAGTCGAACTGCGCGAGCATGATGAACAGCGGCACGCCGAGCGGCAGGCCGATCAGCGCTGCTCCCAGCAGCGAGCCCGCGGCGCCACGCATCCAGTCGAGGGGCCCGTGAAGCGGCTTGCCGCGCTCGCCCGGCTCGCCGAGGCCCGTGATGTGCCGCGCGATCAACAGCACGACGACGGCGAAGCCGAGGACCGTGTCGAGGTAGTAGAGGACCAGCAGATCCGGTGCCGACCAGCCGAGCAGCAGCACGCCCGCGACCGGCACGAGGTTGCGCGACACGAGCGAGGCGATGCGCGGAAGCGTGACGGTGGAGTCCATGAGAAACGCGGTCGCCGCGGCCCTGCCGCTACGACGGCACGCGAAACGCCCCGCGCGCTGCCGTCACCTGCTCGCGCACCACGCAGCCTTCGACGTGGTCGTTGACGAGCCCCATCGCCTGCATGAACGCGTAGCAGGTCGTCGGCCCCACGAAGCGGAAGCCGCGGCGCTTCAGGTCCTTCGACAGCGCCTCCGACGCGGGCGAGGTCGCCATCGAACGCAGCACCGCCTTGGTGAGCCGCCGCGGCCGGTCGGAGGCCTTGGGCTCGAAGCGCCACACGTACGCGGCGAGCGAACCTTCCCGCTCGACCAACTCGCACGCGGCGCGGGCGTTGGCGATCGTCGCCTCGATCTTGCCGCGATGCCGCACGATGCCGGCGTCGCAGAGCAGCCGTTGCACGTCGCGCTCGTCGAAGCGGGCGACGCGTGCGAAGTCGAATCCCGCAAACGCCGCGCGGAAGTGCTCGCGCTTGTTCAGGATCGTGAGCCAGGAGAGTCCCGACTGGAAGCCCTCGAGGCAGAGCTTCTCGAACAGCCGGCGATCGTCGGCGACCGGGAAGCCCCACTCGCGGTCGTGGTAGGCGACGTAGTGGTCGGGGGCGGCGTCGACCCAGAAGCAGCGACGGACGGCGGGTGTGGACAAGGGAGGCGGCATCGCTCGAATGCTACGATAACTTCACCATGAAGAGCCTCGCATTGGTACTGCTGTTGCTCGCACTGCCGCTGCACGCGGCGGACACGACCCGACTGATGCGCCAGATCGAGCGCGGCAGCACCAGCGAGCGCACCGTGGCGCTGCGCGACCTCGCGAAGGAGGATGCGCCGGCGGCGACCGCCAAGGCGGTCGAGTGGCTCGAGCCCAACGTTGATCCCGCGCTGCGCCGCGCGGCAGCGCGAACGCTCTGGGATCTGGGCGACAAGGCAAAGAGTGCGGAGCCGGCATTGCGCGCACGGCTCGACGACCGCGACGACGACGTCGCCTACGCGGCAGTCGGCGCGCTGTCGACGATGGGTGTGCCGAAGGCCGACCTGCGCACCGCGCGGCTGCGGCTCGCGCGCTCGAACGACGGCTTCATCGCGTTCTACGCGTCGCGCGCGCTGTTCCCCGACCCCGAGCTGCCGCTCGACGCGGCGATCGATGCGACGCTCGCGGGCGTGAACCTGGTCTCGGCAGGGCGGCCGTCCGACATGAAGACGCGCGACACGCTGCGCACCAACACGCGCCTCCTGCTGGAAAACGTTGCAAAGCAATCCGGGCGCGCCGGCTTCGACGCACTGATGCGCGCCTACGCGAAGGCTTCGCCACCGGGCAAGGAGGCGATTGCCTCGGCACTCGACCACGTCCCGCCGCAACACGGCGACGCGCTGCAGATCGGCACGTTGCTAGACTCGCCACAGCCGTGGGTGCGGCGCAGCGCGATGTTCACCCTCGTCGACTATCAGGACAAGGCGGCGCCCGTCGTCGACAAGGTGATCGCGGGACTGTGGCCGCCGCAGGAGTCCGACTGGCGCAAGGCGGCGGCAGCGGCGCTCGGCGGCATCGGCGACGCGCCGGCCGAGTCGCGCGAGCAGGCGAAGCAGAGCGCCTGGCGCAGCGACGTCGAGGCGCGTATCGCTCCGGCACTCGCCCGCGCCGCGACCACCGACCCCGACCGCGACGTGCGCAAGGAGGCCGCGGACGCACTGCAGAAACTCTCGCTGTGGGCCGGCCCGGCGCTCGGTTCGATCGGCGAACGCATCGCGCAGGAGCCCGACCCGGGCGTGCGGCACGCGCTGGTGCGCGCCTGCTGGAACGCGCGCGAGTCGCCGCAGCTGCCGCGCGCGGTGCTGGCGTCGCTCGCCGCGAACGATCCGGTGGACTACGTGCGCAACGAAGCCGCGGCCGCGCTGAAGGCGATCAGCCGCTGACCTCAGCGCGGCGCGCGGGGTGTTCGCGGAGCGGCCTGCGGCGCGGCAGGCTTCGCCGGCTCGCGTGTCGGCGCCAGCGCTTCGTCGAGCCGCAGCGCGACATTGCCTGCGGCGCCGGTCAGGAACTCGAGCCGCGGGCACTGCTCGGCATCCATGAACATCAGGAACTCGCCGCGCTGCCGCATCGCGTCGCGGTCGGCCTTGCCGGCATCGCTCAAGTCGACCGGCGGGAAGACGTCGCGATAGATCACGTTGTCGGTGCGGTCGAACACGACGTAGCAGTTGACCGCGCGGGCGTCGGCGGCGGCAAGACCAAGCGTCGTCGCGACGAGGGCAGCGCAGAGGGCGGGGATCGGGCGCATGGGGTTTCTCCGGGGGTATTGCGGAATGCTAGGGCGCCCGCGGCAGGCGCACAAGAGCAACGGACGGTCGGCGGCCGGTTGCGGCGACTTCCGGGACACCCCGGCAAGGGCCGGGCACATCACCGGGCGATCTCGACCAGGATCTCGTTGCGCCGCAGGAACCATGGCATGAATGGTGGATCGTAGCGCGCGTAGACCGGCTCGCCGGTGAGCTTCAACCCCCGCTGCTGCGCGAAGGCCGTGAGCTGTCCCAGCGCCTCCCGGTAGTTCTCCGCCGACCACAGGCCGCTGTAGCGAACGGCAACCATCTGCCGCGCGGGCACCTGCACCAAACGGACGTCCGGGTTGACCGGCACGGGGGCGGACTCGAGCGTGTACTGCGAAGGCAGGACGAACGCGATCCGGTAGACGTCCCCGTCGGCCTGCTGGGTCACGGGTGCCGTCATCGCGATCTTCTCGGAGGCGGCCTGCTGCGTGACGGGCGCCGTCATCGCGACCTTCGTCGCGCCGCGGTTCTCGCCCGAGATGTACGCGAACAGCCGGCGGAAGCCCTCGTTGCCGACGTCACGAAAGCCGCCGGCCACGCGCGTCTCCACGACCACATAGGACGCGTACTCGCGGATCTCCACCGGCGGCGTGGACTCGATGACGCGGAAGGATGGTTCGTCGATGGCCATGGCTGGAAGGGGAAGGAGCAGGGCGGACGCGAGCGCGAGCGCCAGGGTGAAGCGCCGCGCCATGGCTTCAGGGGACAAGCGACAACAGGGCGCCGGCGGCCAGCAGCATGCCGAACCCGGCTTCGAGAATCACGGTGCGAAACAGCAGGGGCGTGTACGCGTGCCCGCCGGGCGCGGCGTCGAACGCCGCGAGCAACGCGAGTGCACGCGGCAGCAGTGCGAGCGGCAGCAGGTACCAGGCCGAGCCCGCGGCCCACGCGATCGCGGGGAAGGAGCGCGAACGCGCCGAGCACGCTCGTGCGGTAGACGGCTCGCGAACCGGCGGCGCCCAGCACCACCGACAGCGTGCGCCGTCCCGTGGTCGCGTCGTGCGCGATGTCGCGATGATTGTTGACTGTGAGCACCGACGCGGCGAGGAGCCCGATCGCGACGCCGGCGAGCCAACCGGCCGCGCCGATCGTCCCGGCCTGCACGTAGATCGTGCCGCACACGGCCATCAGTCCGAAGAACAGGAACACCGTGACGTCGCCGAGCGGGGTGTAGGCGATCGGTTTCGGCCCACCCATGTAGGCCCACGCCGCGACGATCGACGAGGCCACGATCAGCGCGACGGGCCAGCCGCGGTAGACCATCAGCGGTGCGCCGACGAGGAGCGCGGCGACGACCGCGGCGACGATCGCGCCACGTACCGCCGGCACCGACAGCCAGCCATTGGCCGTGGCGCGCGGCAGGCCCGTGCGCGTGCCCGTCTCGCCGCCGCGCACGGTGTAGCCGACGTCGTTCTGCATGTTGCTGATGGCCTGCACGAGGATCGCCCCGGCGATGGCGAGGACCAACACCCATGGCACGAAGGTGCCATGCTGCGCCCAGGCGAACGCGGTGCCGACGAACACCGGCACGGCGGCAATGGGAAAGGTCTTCGGGCGCAGCGCGACACGCCACGCGGCGAGCGAGCCGGGTTCCACCGCAGCGATCGAAGGCGTACTCATGCCGGGACCGCATCGTAGCAGACGGAAGCTGCCGGATTCGCCCACGTGCAGACGGCGGGTGCACGCGTTTGTTCACCCACGTCAAAGGGAGGCGACACGACCTGTCGCGGTCGGGGTGTATGCTACGCGGAGCAGTTTTCCGTGGGCGCGTGGTTCATGCGCCCGCTTGTCCGGCCCCACCAACAACAGGAGAGACCATGGGACTGATCGATTTCGTCAAGAGCGCCGGAGAGAAGCTGTTCGGGCGCGGCAAGACCCAGACCGCGATGGCCGAGATGCAGGCCGCGCCGGCCGACCCGGCCAAGGTCGCTGCGGCCAACGCCGCCGCCGGTGATGCGATCCTCGACTACATCAAGGGCCAGAACCTGTCGGCAACGGGTCTCACGGTCACGTTCGACGGCGCCACGTCCTCGGCAACCGTGTACGGCATCGCCGACGACCAGGCAACCAAGGAGAAGATCGTTCTCTGCTGCGGCAACGTCGCGGGCGTGGAGAAGGTCAACGACATGATGACCGTCTCCAAGAGCGAGCCGCCGGCGCAGTACTACACGGTCGTCTCGGGCGACACGCTGTCGAAGATCAGCAAGCAGTACTACGGCGACGCCAACCAGTACATGAAGATCTTCGAGGCCAACAAGCCGATGCTCACGCACCCGGACAAGATCTATCCGGGGCAGATGCTGCGCATCCCGCCGAAGTGACGTGACGTCGCTCGACGTGCTCGCCGTGGCGATCGCCGCCACGCTCGCACCTGCGAGCGCGGCGGATCTGCTGCGGGCACATCGTCCCGGCCCCGGCATCGATGACGATGACGACGAGGAGGATGAGCGCCCGATCGGCGATCCCGACGACGATGACGAAGGGTTCGACGATGAAGACGACGAGGACGAAGACGACGAGGAGCCGCTGCGGGTGAGCGGATAGTCGAGGTCCATGTCCCAACTTCTGCTGCAGGCGGCCGAGGCCGGGGATCTTCCGCGTGTGCGGGAACTGCTGGCGGCCGGCGTGGACTGCGAGGCGCGCGACGCTGACGGCGCGACGGCGCTGATGCGAGCGGCGCACGCGGGGCGCCAGGGCGTCGTGCGCGCGCTCATCGACGCGGGCGCGGACGTCAACGCCACCGATGAACGAGGCTGGGGGCCGCTTGCGAAGGCGGTCCACAACCCGGACCTGGATCGGGGCTTCGCCGACGTCGTCGAGACGCTGATCCAGGCGGGGGCGAACGTCGAGGCGGCGATCGGCTACGGCATTCGTCCGCTGATGCTGGCTGCAGCCTACGGCGAGACCGCGGTCGTGGAAGCGCTGCTGCAGGGCCGGCGCCGACGTGCTGGCGCGCAACGACGGCGGGCTGACGGCGCTGATGATGGTCAAGGAGAAGTTCTACGTCGACGTCATCAATTTGCTGAACGAAGCGGAGCGCGACGCCGGCGTAGACGAAGGCAGCTGCGCGACCAAGAACGCGCCGGGCTCCCAGGTCGTGACGTTCCTGAAGCCCATGGCACGCAAGCCGGCGGACTGACGCGCCCGCACGGCTCGGCGCTACCGGATCACTTCGTTCGCACGCAGCAGCAGCGACTGCGGGATCGTGATGCCGAGCACCTTCGCGATCCGCAGGTTCACGATCAGGTCGAACTCGGTCGGCTGTTCCACCGGGAGATCGGCCGGCTTTGCGCCCTTGAAGATCTTGTCCGCATAGGCGCCGATGCGCCGCCGCAAGGCCCGTCGATCCACGTCGTAGGCGAGCAGCCCGCCCGCTTCGACGTGTTCCCGGAACGGCAACACCGCGGGCAGCTTGCTGAGCATGGCGAGTTCGACGATCCGCTTGCCGTTGACCGACATGAAGGGATGGGGAATCACCAGGAGGGCGTCGGCGCCTTCCATCGCCATCGCGGCAAAGGCCGCGTCCAGCTGCTGGGGCTCGCGGGTCTCGTGGTACCGCAGCGTCATGCCCAGCGTGCGTGCCGCGTCGTCGAGGTCCGGCCTGATGACGGCTTCGGGAGAGTCCATCAGGTAGGAGAGCACCGCCGTCCGCGAGGCGCGCGGGGCGACCTCCCGCAGGAGCTGCAGGTACTTCCCGGCGATCTCTGTCCCGGCGTCCTCGGTCAGCCCCGTGACGTTGCCGCCGGGCCGGGCGAGGCTCGCGACCAGCCCCCGCCGCACCGGGTCGATGACGCCGACCATGACGATGGGAATCGTGCTCGTGGCTTGCTTCGCGGCGCGTACGTTCAGCGTGGATGCGGCGACGATGAGATCGACCTTCATGTCGACGAGCTCGGCCGCGAGCGACCGGGCACGGTCCTCCTGCCCTCCGGGATAGCGACACTCGATGACCAGGTTGCGACCAGGCTCGTAGCCGTGCTCCCGGAAGCCCTCGATCATGGGTTCCCAGTTCACGCCGCCTTGCATCGGGCACTGCTGCGGCGTGCGCTCGGACGCCGGGGGTTGGGCTGCGAAGGAAAGGAAGCCTACCCGGTACACCTTCGCAGACTGCTGCCCGTCGGCAGCGGCTGGACAAAAGGCGAGGCCGAAGGCCAACATGACGCCGAGTCCGGCATGCAGAGGCTTCATCGCGACTTCCCGTTCGCGAGCCGGCACTCCAGGTACCGGCTGTTCCTTCGGTCAACGCTACGCCGCGACGCGCGGACGCGCTCTGTGGTCGGTCAACAAACGCCCATTTGGTCCGTCCGGTGAGGCGAACCCGGCCGGCTTGCCGGTGTCGTCCGTTGGCGTATTCTTCATCCGCGCGCGACGTGCTCGCGCCGGGAGGGGCTGGTGGCGAGGATGCGTAGCGTGGCGGTCCGATGATGCGCAGGCGCAGCCTGCTGCTCGGCGCGGCCGCGTCTCTCGTGGGCGCCGCTACACAGGTGCGCGCACAGCCCGGGCGCCGGCCCCACCGCGTCGGCTTCCTCGGGGCGCTCACCGAGGCAGCGGTTGCGGAGCGCGTCCAGTCTCTCCGCGACGGACTGCGCGACCTCGGTTACGTGGACGGCCGCAACCTCGTCCTCGAGTTCCGCTGGGCCAACGGCCGGATGCACCTGCTGCCCGCACTTGCCGCGGAGCTGGTGCGCCTGCCCGTCGACGTGATCGTCACCGGGGGTGGGGCCGCGACCGGACCGGCACGTGCGGCCACCGCCTCGATTCCCATCGTGATGACGATGGACAACGATCCCGTCGCGGCAGGTCACGCGTCGAGCCTTGCACGCCCAGGTGGCAACGTCACCGGCGTGTCGCGAATGGCACCAATCCTCGCAGGGAAGCAGTTGGAGATTCTCAAGGAAATCGTGCCCTCGGTTGCGCGCGTGCTGGTCCTCGGCAGCGGCAGCGAGCCCGGCAACGACGAGCAGCTGGAGGGCGCCCGAGTCACCGCCGGCACGCTGGGGCTTGCGCTCGACTATCACGACGTGTCTTCGGCGCAGGACATCGACACCGGGTTTCGTGCGGCGGTCGAACGGCGCACAGGCGGCGCGCTGGTCCTCACCAGCCCGTACCTGGTGGCCGAGCGGGTGCGCATCGTGGCGCTCGCGCGCCGCCACCGCCTGGCGACCGTGTTCGCCGATCGCGAGGCCGCGCGCGACGGTGCGCTCGCCACCTACGGCGTCAACAATGCCGAGCTGTTCCGTCGCGCCGCAGGCTACGTCGATCGTATCCTCAGGGGGGCGTCCCCGGCCGAGATGGCGATCGAGCAGCCGACCAAGTTCGAGCTCCTGGTGAACGCGAAGGCGGCCGGCGAGCTCGGCATTGCCCTCCCGCAGTCGTTGCTGCTCCGCGCCGACCAGGTGATACGTTGACCTGACCGCGTGCGCGTGGTCGGCGACATCAGTCTCACGTTCATCCGGGACGTCGTGCCGCGCATCGCCTTTGGCGTATTCTTCGTCCGCGCGCGACGTGCTCGCGCCGGGAGAGGGTTGGTGCCGATGACGCAAGACGCGGCGGGCCGATGATACGCAGAAGGAGCGTGCTGCTCGGTGCGGCTGCGGCCGTCTGCGGCGCGGCGACGACGTCGCGTGCGCAGGACTCCCAGCGCGTCTGGAAGCTCGGCATGCTGCTCCCGTCGACCCGTCCGCCCGGCGCGCCGGACCCGGTCGCCGCGGCCAGCCTGATCCCCGCGGAGCTGAGCGAGCTCGGCTTCGTCGAAGGCAAGAACCTCGTCGTCGACCGGCGCTACGCCGAGGCGCAGTTGGACCGTCTGCCGGACATTGCCCGTGAGCTGGTCGAAGCGCGCCCGGATGCGATCGTGCCGCTGGGTGCGACGGCGACTCGCGCGGCGCAGCGGGCGACGGGCACGATTCCGATCGTGTTCTACGGCAACTTCGATCCCGTCGTGACGGGTACCGTGACGAACCTTGCGCGTCCCGCCGGCAACGTGACGGGGATTCTCATCGCGCCGGAAGGCACCCTGGCGGAGAAGAAGGTCGAGCTGCTGCTGGAGGCGGCGCCGAAAGCGAAGCGCATCGTCTTCCTGGCACCGCCGGATCCCGCGATACGCTACCAGTTCGACGAGGCTCGGAAGGCGGCATCGCGCCACGGCGTCGACGTCGTTGCGGTCGAGGTCACCGGTGGCGACTACGACCGTGCGTTCGCGGCCATCGCGAAGGAGCGGCCACAGGCGGTGTTCGTGGCCGCCCACACGATCTTCGTGCGCGACCGGCGGCAGGTGATCGGGCGCGCGAACCGGCTCCGCGTGCCGGCGATCTACGAGTGGCGCGAACACGTCGCCGACGGTGGCCTGATGTCGTACGGGAGCAGCCTCAAGGCAACCTCGCGGCGCGTCGCCGACGTCGTCGCCAGGATCTTCAAGGGCACGCATCCGGGCGATGTCCCGATCGAGCAGCCGACGACCTTCCGGCTGGTCGTCAACGCGGGCACGGCCCGGTCGACCGGGGTCGAGTTGCCGATGTCGCTGCTACTGCGAGCGGACGAGGTGATCCAGTGAATCGACGCAGGCTCTGTGTCGTCCTCGCGGCGCTGCCGATGTCGATGGCGACTTCGGCGCGAGCGCAGTCCAAGGCGCCGTTCCGCATCGCCTGGGTCACGACGGACCGCAAGGACAGCCCGTTGCCCAACCTCGAAGCCTTTCGCGCGGGGCTCCGCGAGCTGGGATACGTCGAGAGCAAGCACGTCGCGATCGACGTGTGGTCGGGTGACGGCGCGGGTGAACGCATCGGTCCGTTGGCAAGCGGGATCGTCGCCTCGCGACCCGACGTGGTCGTCGCGGCCGGCGGTGCGGCACTATTCCCTTTGGTTCGGGCCGGCATGACACTGCCACTCGTGTACAGCGTGAGCGCCGATCCCGTCGAGGCGAAAATCGCCGAGAGCTTCGCGCGGCCGGGCGGCACCATGACGGGCATCAGCCTGTTCGCGCTCACGCTCGTGGGGAAGCGGCTGGAGCTCATCAAGGAGTTCCTGCCCGGCACCAGGCGCGTGGCGCTGGTGTGCAACCCCCAGCATCCTGGCGAGCACAAGGAACTTGCCGCCGCGCGAGAGGGTGCGTCGAAGCTCGGGCTCGAGGTGCGTTACTTTCCGACGAATACGGCGGCGACGCTGGAAGCGGCGCTCGCGAACATCGCACGCGCGCGGGACGATGCAATCCTTGCATTTGCCGACGGCTTCACCCTGACCTTCGCCGGCCGCTTTGCCGCGTTCTCGACGGAGCATCGCATTCCGGTCGTCGGCGGCTGGGAGCAATTCGCCCGGCAGGGCAACCTGATGATCTACGGCCCCGTGTTCGCCGACGTCTACCGCCGCCTCGCCGCCTTCGTGGACAAGATCCGCAAGGGCGCCAAGCCCGGCGAGCTGCCGATCGAGCTGCCGACCAAGGTGGAGCTGATCGTCAACGCGAGAACCGCGAAGGCCCTTGGCATCGCGATCCCGGCGAGCGTGCTCGCGCGGGCGGACGAGGTGATCCAGTGACGGAGACCGCCGTCGATGGATGATCGCGCACGCGCGATCGACGGGACGTCGGATGTCGCGGGCGAATCCGTGCCCGCGCCGATGCGCGGCCGGCTGTTCCGCAAGTACCTGCTGCTGATCCTGTCGCTGGTGAGCGGAGCGCTCCTCGCGTCCGGCGCGCTGAGCCTCTACTTCAGCTATCAGGAGAACAAGGCGGCACTTGCCGCGGTACAGCAGGAAAAGGCGGTTGCGGCGGCATCCCGCATCGAGCAGTACATGCGGCAGATCGAGCAGCAGCTCGCCTTCGCCTCGCTGCCGCAGCTCGACGCCGCCGAGCTCGAGGTGCGGCGCGTCGAGTTCCTGAAGCTGCTGCGCCAGGCGCCGGAGGTCACCGACGTCGCGCTGATCGGCCCGGACGGGCGGGAGCGGATCGCGGTGTCGCGGCTCGGCATGGACGCCATCGGATCGGGCAAGGATCGCTCGCAGGAGCCCGCGTTCACGACCGCGCGGCGCGGCAAGCCCTGGTTCGGGCCGGTCTACTTCCGCAAGGAAACCGAGCCGTACATGACGATCGCGATCCGTTCGAGCGACGGCGGGCCGGTGACGGTCGGCGACGTCAATCTCAAGTTCATCTGGGACGTCGTGTCGCGGATCAAGGTGGGGGACAAGGGCAAGGCGTACGTCGTGGACGCGAGCGGCTACCTCGTCGCCGATCCGGACATCGGGCTCGTGCTGCGCAAGACGGATCTGTCGGGGCTCCCGCACGTCAAGGCGGCGCTCGGCGGCGCCATTCCGGTCGAGCCCGCGATCGAGTCCGTGGATCCCGCAGGCAAGCCGGTGCTCACCGCCGTTGCACCGATCTCGACCCTCGGCTGGGAGGTCTTCGTCGAGCAGCCCGTGGCCGAGGTGTACGCGAAGCTCAATGCGTCGATCCTGCGCACCGCGCTGCTGCTGCTCGCGGGCCTCGTGATCTCGGCGCTCGGCGCGCTCGCGCTGGCGCGGGGCATGGCGCGGCCGATCCGCACGCTGCAGGAGGGCGCGCAGCGCATCGGCGCGGGACAGCTCGACCACTCGATCGACGTGCGCACCGGCGACGAACTGGAAGCGCTGGCCGGCCAGTTCAACCACATGACGGTGCAGCTGCGCGAGTCGTACGCGGGTCTCGAGCGCAAGGTCGAGGAGCGCACCGGCGCGCTCAAGACCGCACTCGAGCAGCAGACGGCAATCAGCGAGATCCTGCGCGTGATCTCGGCGTCGCCCACCGACGTGCAGCCCGTGCTCGAGGTCGTCGCCGAGCGGGCGGCACGCCTGTGCGACGCGCCGTTCGCGCGCGTGATGATGATCGACGGCGACTTCCTTCACGCACGTGCCGAGTGCACCGTCGATCCGGGCGGGCTCGCCACGGTCCCGGTACCCCTGAAGCGCACGTCGATCACGGGCCGCGCCGTCCTCGACCGGACGACGGTGCACTTCGCCGACGTGCAGGCGGTGGTGGACACCGAGTTCCCGGACGCCCGCGAGAACATCCGCAACTTTGGCATCCGCGCGGTGCTGGCCGTTCCGCTGATGCGCGAGAACACCGCGTACGGCGGCATCTTCGTCCACCGTTTGACACCGGGACTGTTCTCGCCCGACCAGGTCGTGCTGATCGAGACGTTCGCGCGACAGGCGGCGATCGCGATCGACAACGTGCGCCTGTTCAACGAGACGAAGGACGCGCTGGAGCGGCAGACCGCGATCAGCGAGATCCTGCGGGTCATCTCGGGCTCGCCGACCGACGTGCGTCCCGTCCTGAAGGCGGTGGCGGAGCGCGCCGCGCGCATCTGCGAGGCCGACGACTCGCGCATCCTCCTGCGGGAAGGCAACAATCTCCAGGTGACGATGGGCGACCATTACCTCAAGGGGCCCGCCGAGGGGTTCACGCACCCCATCGAACGCGGATGGGTCGCCGGCCGCGCGTTCGTCGACCGGAAGCCGGTGCACGTCGCCGATCTATCCTCCGACGAAGCCGCCCGCGAGTATCCGGCCGGGACGAGGATCGCCCGTGAGTTCGGCGTCCGCACGACACTGGCCGTGCCGCTGCTGCGGGAGGATGCCGCCCTCGGCGTGATTCTGCTGCGCCGGTCCACGGTGAAGCCGTTCGACCGCAATCAGATCGCGCTGTTGGAAACGTTCGCCGACCAGGCCGCGATTGCCATCGAGAACGTGCGGCTCTTCAACGAGACGCGCGAGGCGCTGGAGCAGCAGAAGGCTTCCGGCGAGGTGCTGGCGGCGATATCGAACTCGATCGCCGACACCCGCCCGGTCTTCGACGTCATCCTCGAGAGCTGCCAGCGGTTGTTCACCGGGCACAACGTGGGCCTGATGCTCCTGCGCGACGACGGCATGCTCGACATCGCCGCGTATGTCGGTCCGGGAAGCGACGAGCTGCGCCGGTTGTTCCCGCGGCCGCTCGGTCCGGACGTCGGCGCAGGCCTTGCGATCCTGGAACGGCGGACGCTGCAGTTCCCGGACCTCGAGGCCGCGGGCGTGCCGGCGGTCCTGCGGGCCGGCGCCTACTCGATCGGCAACCGCTCGATCCTGATCGCCCCGCTGATGATGGGCGAGCGCGCCGTCGGCGCGCTTTGGGTCGGCCGCAGTTTCAAGGGGTCCTTTGCCGACAAGCAACTCACGCTGCTCAAGACGTTCACCGAGCAGGCCGTGATCGCGATCCAGAACGCGCGCCTGTTCAACGAGACGCGCGAGGCGCTCGAGCAGCAGAAGGCATCCGGCGAGGTCCTGTCGGCGATCTCGAGCTCGATCGCCGACACCGGCCCCGTCTTCGAGAAGATCCTCGCAAGCTGCGAGCGGCTGTTCGAGGGCAGGGTGGGGGTGATCAACCTGATCCGCGAGGATGGTCGAGTCCACCTCGCGGCCTACCACGGACCCGGCCGCGAGAAACTGGAGCAGATCTATCCCTTCCCGCTCGACGACACGTCCGCCACGGGCCGGGTGGTACTGCGGCGCGAGTTGATCCACTTCTCGGACATCGAGCACGACCCGGACGTGCCATCGCTCGCGCGCGTCGGGTGGGAAGCGATGGGCATGCGCGCCGTGATCGGCGCGCCGATGCTCTGGGAGGGCAGCGGCATCGGCTCGATCATCGTCTGCCGCGACTTCCCGGGGGCGTTCTCCGAGAAGGAGATCGCGCTCTTGCGGACCTTCGCCGACCAGGCGGCGATCGCGATCCAGAACGCACGCCTGTTCCGCGAGATCCAGGACAAGAGCCGGCAGCTCGAAATCGCGAACAAGCACAAGAGCGAGTTCCTGGCCAACATGTCGCACGAGCTGCGCACGCCGCTCAACGCGATCATCGGTTTCTCCGAGGTGCTGCTCGAGCGCATGTTCGGCGAGGTGAACGACAAGCAGGACGAGTACCTGAGGGACATCCACTCGTCGGGGCGGCACCTGCTGCAGCTCATCAACGACATCCTCGACCTCTCCAAGGTGGAGGCCGGGCGCATGGAGCTCGAGGCATCGCGCTTCCGGGTGGCTGATTCCATCGACAACGCGATGACACTGATCCGCGAGCGCGCGCAGCGGCACGGCATCGCCCTCGGCAAGGACATCGACCCCGCTGCAGACGAGGTCGTCGCCGACGAGCGCAAGTTCAAGCAGATCCTGCTGAACCTGCTCTCCAATGCGGTGAAGTTCACCCCGGACGGCGGCCGTGTCGACGTGCTTGCGCGGCGCACGCCCGACGCGCTCGAGGTGGCGGTGCGCGACACCGGCATCGGCATCGCGGCCGAGGACCAGAAGCTCGTGTTCGAGGAGTTCCGCCAGGTCGGCAACGACTACACGAAGAAGCAGGAAGGCACGGGGCTCGGCCTGGCGCTCGCCCGGCGCTTCGTGGGCCTGCACGGCGGTACGATCACGGTCGAGAGCGAGCCCGGCAAGGGGTCGACCTTCACGTTCACGATCCCCTGGCGGGACGCGACGGCGCCCGGGGGCAGCAGCTGAGGACCAACCGATGAGCACGATCCTGATCGTCGAGGACAACGAGAAGAACATGAAGCTGGCGCGCGACGTCCTGCAGGCACGCGGGTACGTGACGCTCGAAGCGACGACGGGCGAGGAGGGCGTCCGGCTTGCCCGCGAGAAGCTGCCGGACCTCGTGCTGATGGACATCCAGCTGCCCGGCATCAGCGGCATCGAGGCGCTGAAGCGGCTGCGCGCGGATCCCGGGACGTCGGGCATACCGGTGCTCGCAGTGACGGCGTCCGTCATGGAGCAGGACCGGCGGCAGATCACGCAGGCCGGCTTCGACGCGTACGTGGGCAAGCCGATCAGCCTCAAGGAGTTCCTCGAGGCGGTCCGCCAGGCCCTGCAAGAGAAGCCCGCGAACCCATGACCGAGACCCCCGGCGTCGCCCCCGAGCAGGCCAAGCTGCTGGTCGTCGACGACACGCCGAACAACGTCAAGCTGCTGGCCGACATCCTCGGCGTCAAGGGCTACCGGGTGGTGACGGCCGCCTCCGGCGAGGAGGCGCTCGCGAAGGTCGCCGCGGACGCACCGGACCTGGTGCTGCTCGACGTGATGATGCCGGGTCTTTCCGGCTACGACGTCCTGCGCCGGCTGCGCGCCGACCCGGCGACGGCGCTGTTGCCGGTGGTGCTCGTCACGTCGCTCGACCCCCACGAGGAGCGGGTGCGGGGCATCGAGGCCGGTGCCGACGACTTCCTGCAGAAGCCCATCCACCAGCCGGAGCTGATGGCGCGCGTGCGCTCGCTGCTGCGCATCAAGGCGCTGCAGGACGAAGTGAAGCGGCAGGCCGCGGAGCTCGCCGACTGGAACGCGACGCTCGAGGCGCGTGTGCAGGTGTGCGTCGCCGAGATCGAGGGGCTGGGGCGGTTGAAGCGCTTCTTCTCCGCGCCGGTCGCCGAGGCGATCGTCTCGGAGGGTGAAGCGTCGCTGCTCGCGCCGCACCGGCGCGACATCTGCGCGGCCTTCCTCGACCTGCGCGGCTTCACCGCGTTCACCGACCGCGCGGAACCCGAGGAGGTGATGAGTGTGCTCACGGAGTTCCACGCGGCGGTCGGTCCGCTGATCGACGTGCACCGCGGTACCGTGCCGCACTTCGCCGGCGACGGCGTGCTGGTGTTCTTCAACGATCCGCTGCCATCGGACGATCCGTGCGGCGACGCAGCACGCATGGCGCTCGAGATGCAGGCCAAATTCGTCCCGCTCGCCGCCCGTTGGCGCAAGCTCGGCCACGACCTCGGCCTCGGCATCGGTGCCGCGCGCGGCTACGCGACGCTGGGCGCCGTCGGCTACGAGGGCCGTGTCGACTACTCGGCGATCGGCAGCGTCGTCAATCTCGCCGCGCGGCTGTGCGGGGAAGCCGCGGGGGGCCAAGTGCTGGTCGACCGGCGCGCCGCCGCCGCGCTCGAGGACCGCTTCGTGCTCGAGGCCCTTCCCCCGCTCACGCTGAAGGGCTTCGAGAAGCCGGTGGCGGCATTTCGCCTCGCCGGCGCACGGGGCGGCGCGTAAGCGCGCACGGCGCCCACAGCGACGTGCGCCGAACCTGCTACCCCACCAGCGGATTGCGGCAGGGAAGTCCGGGAAAGCGCCCGAAGTCCCGATCCGCGGTCCACAGCTCGCGAACACCGTGCGCAGCGCACAGTGCGGCGATTCGCGCATCGTGCACGGCAGGCCCTGAGATCCGACCCTCGCGCACCAGCGAGCGCAGTTCCGGCCAGTAGCCCGTTCCTTCGGACAGCAGCGTCAGGCTGGGGGACTCGAGCCAGGCGTCGACCTGATCGAGTGCCGCATCGGTTGGCGTCGGCGGGGCGTAGATGCGCGGGTGGGTCACGATGGCCAGGAACTCGTGGACGCATGGCCACGGTATCGCCCATGGTGCGCGACCTTCCGCCAGTTCGGCGAGGCGCGCGTACGCCGCCGGGTGCCAAGCGGAATCCTCGCGATGCGCATAGACCAGGAGATTGGTGTCGACGCCGATCACGCGCCGCGATCCTCGTACGCCATCTCGCGTATCCGCTCCCAACTTGAGCCTGCAACGCCGCTCTGCAGCCCCTCGCCGGGAAAGGATGCACGGCGCAAGCGGAACGCCCTCGGACGCTTGCGTTCGGCGACAACACGCTGCAGGCCTTCGACGATCAGCACCCGCAGCGTCGTGCGTTGTCGGACCGCGACCTTGCGCGCCTCTTCGAGCAGATTGTCGGGAATCTCTACGGTCGTCTTCATATGGGTCTATGTATCACAGGCGGACGACCGCCACAATCGGCCATTCGGCCTGATCGTGGGTCCCCGACGGGTCGGCGCGTGGCCGCGTACTGGGTCGAGAGGCCGTCAGGGCGATGGAAATCGCATCAGGAACTCCGGCAGCGCTGGCAGCAGTGGTTCGCGGTCCTCCGCCAGCACCGCGGCGAGGTGCGCCGTGGCAAGCGGTTCCGCGGCCCGGTAGACGTCGCGGCACAGGTCGTAGGCCGCGCGTCCCGGCCAGGCGGCGGGCAGCAGCGCGGCCGGCAGCTGCGGGTCGCGCAGCCGCACCCGCCGGTAGCCGTGCACGAGCAGCGTGCGCACCACGAACGCCTGCTCCGGCGATGGACCCGGTGCGTGGCCGAAGGCCGCGGCCACGGCCATGAAGCGCCCGAGGAACGCGCGGTAGTCGACGGCCAGCGTCGCCAGTCCGAAGGCGTCCTCGACCTGCGCGGCGAGCGAGGCGGCGCCGGCATCGGGCAAGTCGCGCGCCGCGACGTGGATCGCGCGATTTGGCAGCATCGGCGCCACGCCGGCGGCGTCGCGCGGCCGTTGCGGGCGCGCGTGCACGCCCGGCGCGAGCGCCGCGAACCCGGACAGCGCGAGCTCGTCGCGCAGGCGCCGACGTTCGCCCGCCGGCACGGCATCGCCGGGAACCACCACGAGCTCCCACGTGCCGTCCCACGGACCGAACGGTGGCGTGTAGACCCGCCGGTAGGCAAGCGAGAAGCGCCGGGCACCATCGCCGGTCAACCGGTAGCGGGTGCGCCGGCCCTGCGCGCGTGCCTCGAGCCAACCGTCCGCCGCCAACCGAAAGACGCTGGTGCGCACCAGGCGCTCATTGACGCCGAACGGCGCGAGGAGCTGAATGAGCGTCGAGAGCCAGACGTCGCCGCCGTGCGGGGCCAGCGTGTCACCCCAGACGGTCACAACCAAGGAGCGTGCGCGCGGCGGATGCGCGGCCAGCTCGCGGCGGATCCAGCGGGCGACGGCGGCGTCGGCAGCGGCAGGCATCGAGTCAACATGATACAGACTTTACATAGATGCGTGTAGAAACGTATCATGTCGCCATCTGTTCCTGACGTGACAGATTGAAGCAACGCATCGTTGCGGGAGGATCGGCATGTACGCGCAGATGGTCGAGACCGGCGTCCGGCAGGTAAAGGGCGTCGCGGAAATGTCGCCCGAGGAGCGGGCGTTCCAGGCCCGCATCGACGCCGACGTGAAGGTCGAGCCCAGGGACTGGATGCCCGATTCCTACCGCAGGACGCTGGTCCGCCAGATCCAGCAGCACGCGCATTCCGAGATCGTCGGCATGCTGCCCGAGGGCAACTGGGTGACGCGCGCGCCGTCGCTGAAGCGCAAGGCGATCCTGATGGCGAAGATCCAGGACGAGGGCGGGCACGGGCTCTACCTCTACTCCGCCGCCGAGACGCTGGGCGTGTCGCGCGACGACCTGATCGCGCGATCTGCACGCGGGCAAGGTCAAGTACTCGTCGATCTTCAACTACCCGACGCTCAACTGGGCCGACATCGGCGCGATCGGCTGGCTGGTCGACGGCGCGGCGATCATGAACCAGATCCCGCTGTGCCGCTGCAGCTACGGGCCTTACGCGCGGGCGATGATCCGCATCTGCAAGGAGGAGTCGTTCCACCAGCGGCAGGGCTACGACATCATGATGTCGATGGCGCAGGGCACGCCGGAGCAGAAGGCCATGGCGCAGGACTCGCTCAACCGCTGGTGGTGGCCCTCGCTGATGATGTTCGGGCCGCCCGATGCCGACAGCGTGCACTCGGCGCAGTCGATGCAGTGGAAGATCAAGCTCCTCTCCAACGACGAGCTGCGGCAGCGCTTCGTCGACCAGACGGTGCCGCAGGCGGACTACCTCGGTCTCACGGTCCCCGATCCCGACCTCAAGTGGAACGCCGAGCGGGGCCACTACGACTTCGGGGCGATCGCCTGGGAGGAGTTCTACGAGGTGCTGAAGGGCAACGGCCCGTGCAACCGCGAGCGGCTGAAGACCCGCGTGAACGCGTGGCAGGACGGCACGTGGGTGCGCGAGGCGGCGCTCGCGCACGCCGAGAAGCAGGCGGCGCGCGCGGCGCGCCAGGCCGCATGAGCCCGAAGGGCCGCCCCGAGGGCGAATTGCCCCGAAGCGCGCCAGCGCGGAGGGTAGTCCAGTGACCGGATCGCGGGGGAGCGGACAATGAGCAGGGAATGGCCGTTGTGGGAGATCTTCATCCGCAGCCAGCACGGGCTCGCGCACAAGCACGCGGGGAGCCTGCACGCGGCGGACGCGGCGATGGCGATCAAGAGCGCGCGCGACGTCTACACGCGGCGCAACGAGGGCGTGTCGATCTGGGCGGTGAAGTCCGCCGACATCGTCGCCTCGTCGCCCGGCGACCGCGAAGCGCTGTTCGAGCCCTCGAACAGCAAGGTGTACCGGCACCCGACGTTCTTTCCGATGCCGGACGACGTCAAGAACATTTGAGTGCTGGGACATGTCGCTCGACACGCACCTCCTCGAATACGTGCTCCGGCTGGCCGACAGCGACATCGTGCTCGCGCAGCGCCTCGGCGAGTGGGTGGGCAAGGGCCCGGTGATCGAGGAGGACATCGCGCTCACCAACGTCGGGCTCGACCTGATCGGGCAGGCGCGCATGTGGTTCGGCTACGCGGGCGAGGTAGAGGCACGGCTCAAGGGTGCCGGACGCGACGAGGACCAGTTCGCCTTTCGGCGCGATGCCCACGAGTTTCGCAACCTGCTGCTCGTCGAGCAGCCGAACGGCAACTACGCCGACACGCTCGCGCGCCAATTCCTGTTCGACCACTGGCACCTGCTCGCGCTGCGGGCGCTCGCGCGGTCGAAGGACGCGCGCGTGGCCGAGATCGCCGCGAAGGGCGCGAAGGAAGCGACCTACCACGCCGAGCGATCCGCGGACTGGGTGATCCGGCTCGGCGACGGCACCGACGAGTCGCACCGCCGCATGCAGGCCGCGATCGACGAGCTGTGGCGCTACGCGGGCGAGATGTTCGTGCCGGATGCCGCCGAGACCGAGCTCGCCGCGGCCGGCATCGTGCCCGACGTGCGCGCACTGCAGGCGCCGTGGGACGCCGCGGTCGATGCGGTGCTCGCCGAGGCGACGCTCGTGCGCCCGCCGGCGGGCTACGTGCAGAAGGGCGGCAAGCAAGGCCGGCACACCGAGCACCTCGGCCACCTGCTCGCCGAGATGCAGTTCCTGCAGCGCGCGTATCCCGACGCGCGGTGGTGAGAAGCGATGACCACACCCGAGCAGGATGCGGTCGCGGCGATCACCGTCGAGGCCGACCGCGCGGCAGAGCGGGGCGGCACGCGGGTTTCGCTCGACGCGATCTGGGACGCGCTCGCCAGCGTGCCCGACCCCGAGATCCCGGTGGTGTCGGTGGTCGAGCTCGGCATCGTGCGTGCGGTCGAGTGGACGGCCACCGGCCTCGAGGTGCGCGTGACGCCCACCTACTCCGGTTGCCCCGCGACCGAGCTCATCACGGACGGCATCCGCGAGGCGCTGGCGGACGCCGGGATCGTCGACGCCACGGTGACGACCGTGCTCGCGCCGGCGTGGACCACCGACTGGATCGCCCCCGAGGCGCGGCCGAAGCTCGCCGCGTTCGGCATCGCGCCGCCCGGGGCCGCCGCCCCGCGCATCGACGTCGCCGGGATCAGCCCGTTGCGCCGCGCGCGCGAGCCGGTGGCCTGCCCACGCTGCGGCTCCACCGCGACCGCGCTCCTCGCGCAGTTCGGCTCGACCGCCTGCAAGGCGCTGTACCGCTGCGAGTCGTGCCGCGAGCCCTTCGACTACTTCAAGCCGCACTGACCCGCCCATTCGGGCGGACGTTCCTGGCATCGACTCCATGAGCAAGTTCCATCCGCTGCGCATCGCCCACGTCGACCGCGAGACCCGCGACGCCGTCGCGATCACGTTCGCGGTGCCCGACGATCTGCGGGATCTGTATCGCTTCGAGCCCGGCCAGCACCTGACGCTGCGAACGACGGTCGACGGCGCCGACGTGCGCCGTTCGTACTCGATCTGTTCGGCACCCCAGGACGGCGCGCTGCGCATCGCGGTCAAGCGCTGCCCGGGCGGGCTGTTCTCGACGTTCGCCAACGAGCGGCTCGCCGTGGGCGACACGCTGGAGGTGATGCCGCCGCTCGGTCACTTTGGCGTGGCGGCCGACCCGGGCGCGGTGCGGCATCACGTCGCGTTCGCCGCGGGCAGCGGCATCACGCCGGTACTGTCGATCGCCAAGGCGACGCTCGCGGCCGAGCCGCGCGCGCAGTTCACGCTGTTCTACGGCAACCGCGCGTCGGCGTCGGTGATGTTCCGCGAGGAGCTCGCGGCACTGAAGGACGTCTACCTCGACCGCTTCAGCCTCGTCCACGTGCTGTCCCGCGAGACGCAGGACATCGAGCTCCTGCACGGCCGCATCGACGCCGAGCGCGCCGATGCGCTGCTGCGCCACTGGGCGCCGGTCGACGACGTCGACGTCGTGTACCTGTGCGGGCCGGACGCGATGATGCAGGCGGTGAAGTTGCTGCTCGAGGCGCGGGGTGTTCCGGCGTCGAGGATCCGCATCGAGCGCTTTGCCTCCAGCATCCCGCGTCACGAGCACCGGCCGGCGGCCGTGCCGCAGGGCAGTCCGACCGAGACCGAGGTCACGGTGATCCTCGACGGCGCGACGCGCTCGTTCACGCTCGACCGCACCAAGGACAGCATTCTCGAGGCCGGCCTGCGCAACGGCGTCGAGCTGCCCTACTCGTGCAAGGGCGGCGTGTGCGCGACCTGCCGCTGCCGCGTGGTGGAGGGCGAGGTCGACATGGACGCGAACTTCGCGCTGGAGGACTACGAGGTGGCGCGCGGCTTCGTGCTCGCCTGCCAGAGCTATCCCGCCAGCGACCGCGTCACCGTCGACTTCGACCAGACCGGCACAGGCTAGAAGTCAGGCCGCGTCACTCTCGTCGTCCCCGCGCATGCGGGGACCCAGTGTCTCTGGCGGGATTGACGTGCCGCATTGCAAGTCGCGGGATTCCCGCTTCCGCGGGAATGACGAGTTTGCGCAAACGCCTTCCGAGTTGTCGCGGGCTGCGGCCCGCGTGCTAGAGTTTTGCGTTCGCAGTCCGCGGCAGGAGATACCGTGACGCACCCGCTGTTCGACAAGCACAAACCCACCCTCGAGCGCGCGCTTGCCGCGATCGCCGAGCGCGGCTACTGGAGCCCGTACCCCGAGTCGCCGAGCCCCAAGGTCTACGGCGAAGGTGCGGCGGACGCCGGCAAGGCGGCGTTCGATGCGCTCCTCGGCAAGCCGTTCGACCTCGAGCAGGCCGGCACGGTCGGTACCGTGGGCCGCGAGCGTTCACCCTTCGGGTTCGACCTCGGCATCGCGTATCCGAAGCCAGACCTCGACCGGCTGTTCACCGCGATCGCAAGCGCGGAGGCCGGCTGGAAGAAGGCCGGTCCCGAGGCTTGGGTCGGCGTGTGCCTCGAGATCCTGCAGCGCATCAACCAGTCGAGCTTCGCGATCGCCCACGCGGTGATGCACACCACGGGCCAGGCATTCATGATGGCGTTCCAGGCCGGCGGCCCACACGCGCAGGATCGGGGCCTCGAAGCCGTCACGTACGCCTGGGACGAGATGCGGCGCGTGCCGGCGGTGGCGACGTGGGAGAAGCCGCAGGGCAAGAACGAGCCGCTGCGGATGGAGAAGCACTATCGCATCGTGCCGCGCGGCGTGGGCCTCGTGATCGGCTGCTGCACGTTCCCGACGTGGAACGGCTACCCCGGCTTGTTCGCGTCGCTCGCGACCGGCAACGCGGTCGTGGTCAAGCCGCACCCGGGAGCCGTCCTGCCGCTCGCGATGACGGTGCGGATCGCCCGCGACGTGCTGATGGAAGCGGGCTTCGACCCGAACGTGGTCACGCTGGTCGCGCACGAGGCGGGCGACGACGTCGCCAAGACCCTGGCACTGCGGCCGGAAGTGAAGCTGATCGACTTCACCGGCAGCCGCGCCAATGGCGAGTGGCTGGAGCAGCACGCCCGGCAGGCGCAGGTGTACACCGAGAAGGCTGGCGTGAACCAGATCGTCGTCGACTCGGCCACGGACCTGAAGGCGGTGGCGCGCAACGTCGCGTTTTCGCTGTCGCTCTACACCGGCCAGATGTGCACCGCGCCGCAGAACATCTACATCCCGGCGGGCGGCATCCGGACGGCAGAAGGGCAGGCGACCTTCGATGCCGTCGTGGCGTCCATCGCGGACGGCGTGCAGAAGCTGCTCGGCGATCCCGCGCGCGCGGTCGAGGTGCTCGGCGCCGTGCAGAACGACGGCGTGCTGAAGCGCATCGACGCGGCACGAGGGCTCGGCGCAGTCGTGCTCGACTCGCAGTCGATCGCCCACCCGCAGTTCCCGCAGGCCGCGGTCCGCACGCCGCTGATCGTGCGCCTGGAGTCGGCCGATCGCGACAAGTACCTGTCGGAGTGGTTCGGCCCGATCGCGTTCGTGATCCGCACGAAGGACACGTCGGAGAGCCTCGCGATCGCCCGCGACGCGGCGAAGTGCCACGGTGCGCTCACGCTGTCGCTGTACGCGACCGACGACCAGGTCGTCGAGCAGGCGATCGACGTCGCCGAGGACGCCGGCGTCGCGCTGTCGATCAACCTGACCGGCGGCGTGTTCGTCAACCAGTCGGCGGCGTTCTCGGACTTCCACGGTACCGGAGCGAACCCGGCCGCCAACGCGGCCTTGTGCGATGCCGCGTTCGTGGCCAGCCGGTTCCGGGTCGTGCAGCACCGCCGGCACGTCTGACCGCGTCGTCGCATGAGCTACGAGCACATCCTGTTCGAGGTCCGCGACGGTGTCGCGCGGGTCACGCTCAACCGGCCGGACCGCCTGAACAGCTTCAACGACGCGATGCACGCCGAGCTCCGCGACGCGCTCGGGCACGTCCGCGGCGACCCGTCCGCGCGCACGATGCTGCTGACCGGCGCCGGACGTGGGTTCTGCGCCGGCCAGGACCTGTCCGACCGCGCGGTCGCTCCCGGCGCAGCGCCCGTCGACCTCGGCGCCTCGATCGATCGCAACTACAAGCCGCTGGTGCTTGCGCTGCGCACGTTGCCGATGCCGGTGGTCTGCGCGGTCAACGGCGTGGCCGCGGGCGCAGGCGCGAACATCGCGCTCGCCTGCGACATCGTGATCGCCGCGAAGTCGGCGAGCTTCATCCAGGCGTTCTGCCGGATCGGCCTCGTGCCCGACTCGGGCGGGACCTTCTTCCTGCCGCGGCTGGTCGGCACGGCGCGGGCGATGGGACTCGCGCTCACCGGCGACAAGCTCTCCGCCGAGCAGGCGGCGGCGTGGGGGCTGATCTGGAAGTGCGTCGACGACGCCGAGTTGGGAGCTGCCGCCGACGCACTGGTGGCGCAGTTCGCGACCGGGCCGACGCGGGGACTCGCCGCGATCAAGGAATCGCTGCAGCGCTCCGGGGCGAACGACCTCGAGGCGCAGCTCGACCTCGAGCGCGACATGCAACGCGCGCTGGGCAACGGCGACGACTACCGCGAAGGCGTGGCGGCGTTCGTCGACAAGCGCCCGCCACGCTTCACCGGACGCTAGCGGCTTGCAGGCGACCCCGATGGCGGCACTGCCTCGCGATGCCACGGTGGCGGTGTTCGGCGCCGGCGCTATGGGCACCGGCATCGCGCAGGTGGCCGCGCAGGCGGGTCACCGCGTGCTGGTCTTCGATGCCCGCATCAACGCCGCCGACGACGCCAAGCGACGGATCGGCGAGGCGCTCGCGGCGCTCGCCGCGAAGGGCAAGGTGCCGGCGGCCGACGCCACGGCCGCTGCGGCCCGCGTCGAGGCGATCCACGCGGCGGGCGACGCCGCATCGGCCCGGCTCGTGATCGAGGCCATCGTCGAGGATCTCGAGGCGAAGCGCGAGCTGTTCCGGCAGGTCGAGAACGTCACGTCGCCAGACACGATCCTCGCCACCAACACGTCGTCGATCTCGATCACCGCGATCGGCGCGGGACTGCAGCGCCCGTCGCGCGTCGCCGGGATGCACTTCTTCAACCCGGCGCCGGTGATGCCGCTGGTGGAGATCGTGCGCGGGCTCGCGACCGACCCGAAGGTCGAGGAGACGCTGCACGCGACGGCCCTCGCGTGGGGCAAGTCGGCCGTGCGCGCCCAGTCGACGCCCGGCTTCATCGTCAATCGCTGTGCGCGCCCCTACTACGCCGAAGCGCTGCGGCTCCTCGCCGAGCGTGCCGCCGATCCGGCCACACTCGACGCGCTGATGCGCGAGGCGGGCGGGTTCCGCATGGGGCCGTTCGAGCTGATGGACCTGATCGGGCACGACGTCAACTTCGCCGTGACGAGGGGCGTCTGGGAAGCGTTCTTCCACGATCCGCGCTTCACGCCGTCGGTGCACCAGCAGGAGCTCGTCAACGCCGGGTTCCTCGGCCGCAAAAGCGGCCGTGGCTTCTACGACTACGCGCCCGGGGCAGCCACGGCTCTCCCGGCCACGGAAGATCCGCAAGCGGCGCCGCCGCATGTCGTCGTGCACGGCGATCCCGGACCGGCAGCAGCGCTCGTCGACCGGATGGCGGCGCGGGGTGTGGCGCTGGAGCGGTGCGACGTTCACGATGCCTTCCCCGATGGTGCGATCGCCGTGGGCGGCACGTGGCTGGCGCTCACCGATGGCCGCACCGCGACGGCGCGCGCGGTCGCGGCCGGCGTACGCGACCTGGTGCATTTCGACCTCGCACTCGACTACGCTGCCGCGACGCGACTGGCGGTAGCGCGCGCGGATTCCTGCGGAGACGCCGCCCTCGACGCCGCCGTGGGTGCGCTGCAGGCCGCGGGGCTCGCGGTGTCTCGCGTGGACGACGTCGCCGGCTTGCCGGTGATGCGTACCGTCGCGATGCTCGCCAACGAAGCGGCCGACGCGGTACAGCAGGGCATCGCGTCGCCCGCCGACGTGGATGCGGCGATGCGCCTCGGCGTCGGCTATCCGCGCGGGCCCCTGGCGTGGGCGGACGCGATCGGACTCGCGCGCGTGCGCGACGTCCTCGCCCATCTCGCGCTGCACTACGGCGAACCCCGCTACCGCATTGCGCCGCGCATCGCGCGGCACGCGTGCGGCGGCGGGCGTCTCGCCGACTGATCCCTGAGGAGAGGACCACGATGGGAGAGCACCATCCGGCACGCGCACCCGACGCGGCGCACGCGCTCGCGCTGCGCGTCGGCGACACGATGTGGGCGCGCGACCGCGCCTCGCAGGGACTGGGGCTGCGGCTGGTCGACGTCGGGGCCGGCACGGCGGTGCTCGAGATGACCGTGCGCGAGGACATGCTGAACGGGCACGACATCTGCCACGGCGGCTTCATCTTCACGCTCGCCGACAGCGCGTTTGCGTACTCGTGCAACAGCTACAACCTGGTCACGGTCGCCTCCGGCTGCACGATCGACTTCCTCGCGCCGGCGCGCCAGGGCGACGTGCTCCGGGCAGAGGCCCACGAGCGCAGCGTCAGCGGCCGCACCGGCGTCTACGACATCGAGGTCACCAACCAGCGTGGCGAGAAGATCGCGCTGTTCCGCGGCAAGAGCTACCGGATCAAGGGCCACGTCGTCGCGGACGCCGCCGGGGACGCGGCACAATAGCGGCATCCCGGGACGGGGCGAGGCCGCCACCGTCCCGCACAAGAAGAGAAAGCAGGAGGAGGAGCCATGCCCGTCAAGAAGCCCGCGCCCGGCGACCTGGAACCGATCGAGCGCGCCAGCGCGTCGGAACTGAAGGCGCTGCAGCTCGAGCGCCTGCGCTGGTCGCTCGACCACGCCTACCGCAACGTCCCGCACTACCGGAAGGCGTTCGACGCGGCCGGCGTCAAGCCGTCGGACGTGAAGTCGCTTGCCGACCTCGCCAGGTTCCCGTTCACGACCAAGGCGGACCTGCGCGACAACTATCCGTTCGGGATGTTCGCGGTACCGCGCGAGCAGGTGGTGCGCATCCACGCGTCGTCGGGCACGACCGGCAAGCCGACGGTGGTCGGCTACACCGCCAGGGACATCGACACCTGGGCCACGGTGATGGCGCGCTCGATCCGCGCGGCCGGCGGGCGGCCCGGCGATCGCGTGCACGTCGCCTACGGCTACGGCCTCTTCACCGGCGGGCCTCGGCGCCCACTACGGCGCCGAGAAGCTCGGCTGCACGGTGATTCCGATGTCGGGCGGCATGACCGAGCGCCAGGTGCAGCTCATCTACGACTTCGAGCCCGAGATCATCATGGTGACGCCGTCGTACATGCTGGCGATCGCCGAGGAGATCGAGCGGCAGGGCAAGGATCCGCGCGCCTGTCCGCTCGAGGTCGGCATCTTCGGCGCCGAGCCGTGGACGCCGGCGATGCGCGAGGCGATCGAGTCGAAGCTCGACATGGATGCGATCGACATCTACGGGCTCTCCGAGGTGATCGGCCCGGGCGTCGGACAGGAGTGCATCGAGACCAAGGACGGCCTCGTGATCTGGGAGGACCACTTCTATCCCGAGATCGTCGACCCCAAGACCGGCGAGGTGCTGCCCGAGGGCGAGAAGGGCGAGCTCGTGTTCACGTCGCTCACCAAGGAAGCGCTGCCCGATCGTGCGCTACCGCACGCGCGACCTCACGCGCCTGTTGCCGCCGACGGCCCGCTCGATGCGCCGCATCGAGAAGATCACCGGACGCTCGGACGACATGCTGATCATCCGCGGCGTCAACCTGTTCCCGACGCAGATCGAGGAGCTGATCGTCAAGGAGCGCGTGCTCGCGCCGCACTACGTGATCGAGGTGACGCGGCCGAAGAACATGGACGAGATCGCGGTGCTCGTCGAGCGCACGCCGATGTCCGGCTACAACGACGGCGAGGCGGCGGGCGAGCGCCTCTCCCAGCTGATCAAGTCGCTGATCGGCATCAGCGCCGAGGTGAAGGTGGCGGCACCCGGCACGATCGAGCGCTCGGTCGGCAAGGCGAAGCGGGTCATCGACAAGCGGCCCAGGGGCTGAAAGGTCCACCCATGGCTGAAGCGTTCATCTGCGACGCCGTTCGCACGCCGATCGGCCGCTACGGCGGCGTGCTCGCGTCGGTGCGCACCGACGACCTCGCGGCGATCCCGATCCGGGCGCTGCTGGCGCGCCATCCGGGCGTCGACTGGTCCGCGGTCGACGACGTCTGGTACGGCTGCGCGAACCAGGCCGGCGAGGACAACCGCAACGTCGCCCGCATGGCCGCGCTGCTCGCGGGCGTGCCCGTGGGCGTTCCAGGCACGACGATCAACCGGCTGTGCGGCTCGGGGCTCGACGCGCTCGGCAGCGCCGCGCGCGCGATCCGCGCCGGCGAGGCCGAGCTTGCCATCGCCGGCGGCGTCGAGAGCATGAGCCGCGCGCCGTTCGTGATGGCCAAGGCGACCGAAGCGTTCTCGCGCGCGGCGAAGGTGGAGGACACGACGATCGGCTGGCGCTTCGTCAACCCGCTGATGAAGGCCGCGCACGGCATCGACTCGATGCCCGAGACCGCCGAGAACGTCGCCGCGGACTACCAGGCGATCGCCGCGCCGACCAGGATGCCTTCGCGCTGCGCTCGCAGGCGCGCGCCGCCGCGGCGATCGCCGCGGGCCGATTCGCCTCCGAGATCGCGCCGGTCGCGATCCCGCAGCGCAAGGGCGAGGCGCTCGAGGTCGACGCGCGACGAGCATCCGCGCGAGACCACGCTCGACGCGCTCGGCAGGCTGAAGCCCATCGTGAGGCCGGACGGCACCGTGACCGCCGGCAATGCGTCCGGCGTCAACGACGGTGCCTGCGCGCTGCTGGTCGCGAGCGAGGCGGCGGCGACGCGCCACGGGCTGACGCCGCAGGCGCGCATCCTCGGCATGGCGGCCGCCGGCGTGCCGCCACGGGTGATGGGCATCGGGCCCGCCCCGGCGACCGAAAAGCTCGTCGCGCGGCTCGGCATGAAGGTCGGCGACTTCGACGTGATCGAGCTGAACGAGGCGTTCGCCGCGCAGGCGCTCGCCGTGCTGCGGATGCTCGGCCTGCCCGACGACGCCGCGCACGTGAATCCCAACGGCGGCGCGATCGCGCTCGGTCACCCGCTGGGCGCTTCCGGCGCCCGGCTCGCGACCACCGCGATGTACGAGCTCGCGCGCCGTGGCGGCCGCTACGCGCTCGCGACGATGTGCATCGGCGTCGGGCAGGGCATCGCGCTCGCGATCGAGCGCGTCTGATGAATCGGGCCGTCGGCGCCCAGGCGCCGTGGCGACAGGAGATGAGATGAGCCAGAAGAAATTCGCCTCGCACGCCGATGTCGAGGAGAAGCAAGTCACGTTCGAGAAGCTCTCCGAGCACGCGTACGCGTACACCGCCGAGGGCGACCCCAACACCGGCATCGTCGTCGGCGACGACGCGGTGATGGTGATCGACACGCAGGCCACCCCGGTGATGGCGCAGGACGTGATCCGGCGCATCCGCGAGGTCACGGACAAGCCGATCCGCTACGTGCTGATGTCGCACTACCACGCGGTGCGGGTGCTCGGCGCCTCCGCCTACAAGCCCGACCACGTGATCGCGAGCCGCGACACCTACGACCTGATCGTCGAGCGCGGCGAAGCCGACATGAAGAGCGAGATCGAGCGCTTTCCGCGCCTGTTCCGCGCGATCGAGTCGATTCCCGGCCTCACCTGGCCCACGCTGGTGTTCGAGAAGCGCCTGACGCTCATGCTCGGCAAGCTGCAGGTGGAGATCATGCAACTCGGTCGCGGCCACACCAAGGGCGACACGGTGGTCTGGCTGCCCCAGGACAAGGTGCTGTTCTCGGGCGACCTGGTCGAGTTCGACGCGACGCCCTACGCGGGCGACGCGTACCTCGCCGACTGGCCGGCGACGCTCGACGCGATCGCGGCGCTGAAGCCCGAGAAGCTCGTCCCCGGTCGCGGCGCGGCGCTCAAGGATGCGGCGCAGGTGCAGGCCGGCCTCGACGGCACCCGCGCCTTCGTGACCGCGATGTTCGATTCGGTGAAGGCCGGCGTGGCGGCCGGCAAGGACCTGCGCGCGATCTATCACGATACCTACGCGGCATTGAAGCCCCGCTTCGGCCACTGGGTGATTTTCGACCACTGCCTGCCGTTCGACGTCTCGCGCGCCTACGACGAGGCGACGAAGCATCGCGACCCGCGCATCTGGACCGCGCAGCGCGACAAGGAGATGTGGCAGGCGCTGGAAGGATGAGCTGTTCGTGAAGACCTACACCAACCCGATCTACCCGTACGTCCGCTCGCGCGATCAGGACGCCGGACCGGCGCGCCATGCGGTCGTCGTGGTCGGTGCAGGACCGATCGGGCTCGCGGTCGCGATCGACCTCGCGCAACGCGGCGTGCCGGTAGTCGTCCTCGACGAGGACGAAACCGTGTCGGTCGGCTCGCGCGCGATCTGCTACGCCAAGCGCGCGCTGGAGATCCTCGACCGCCTCGGCGTCGGCCAGCGGGTGGTCGACAAGGGCATCGGCTGGAACGTAGGCAGGGTGTTCTTCCACGACGCGCTCGCGTACCGGTTCGACCTGCTGCCCGAGACCGGCCATCGGCGCCCGGCCTTCGTCAACCTGCAGCAGTACTGGCTCGAGGAGTACCTGGTCGATCGCGCACGGGAGCTGCCGGCGATCGACCTGCGCTGGAAGAACCGCGTCGAGTCGGTCGCGCCGCAGCGCGATCACGTCGAGCTCGTCGTCGACACGCCGGACGGTCCCTACACGCTCTGGTGTGACTGGCTGATCGTCTGCGACGGTGCGCGGAGCCCGGTGCGCCGCATGCTGGGGCTCGAAGCGGAAGGGCAGGTGTTCCGCGACCGCTTCCTGATCGCCGACATCCTGATGCAGTCGGACTTCCCGACGGAGCGCTGGTTCTGGTTCGACCCGCCGTTCCACCCGAACCAGTCGGTGCTGCTGCACCGGCAGGCGGACGACGTGTGGCGCATCGACTTCCAGCTGGGCTGGGACGCCGACCCCGAGGAGGAGAAGAAGCCCGAGCGGATCCTGCCGCGGCTCCGGGCGATGCTCGGCCCCGAGGCCCGGTTCGAGATCGAGTGGGCGAGCGTGTACACGTTCCAGTGCCGCCGCCTGCAGTCGTTCCGGCACGGCCGCGTGGTCTTCGCGGGCGACGCCGCGCACGTCGTCAGTCCGTTCGGCGCACGCGGCGCCAACAGCGGCTTCCAGGACACCGACAACCTCGCCTGGAAGCTCGGCCTGGTGCTCGCCGGCAACGCTCCGGAGCGCCTGCTGGACACCTACGACGCCGAGCGCACGGTCGCCGCCGACGAGAACATCCGCAATTCGACGCGCGCGACCGACTTCATCACCCCGAAGAGCCACGTCTCGCGGGTGTTCCGCGACGCCGTGCTCGGCCTCGCCAGGGAGCACCCGTTCGCGCGCCGGCTGGTCAACAGTGGTCGCCTGTCGGTGCCGGCGGTGCTGTCCGGATCGCCGCTCAACACGCCGGATGCCGACGCCGACTTCGCGCACGGTCCCGGCGCGATGATTCCGGGTGCCCCGGCCGCCGATGCTCCGGTGACGGGCGCGGACGGCCCGTGGCTGTTGCGCTACCTCGAATCCGGCTTCACGCTGCTCGCGTTCGGCAACGGGATTCCGCCGGAGGCGGTCGAGGCGCTCGCCCACGCGCCGATTCCGTGTCGCGTCGTGCAGGTCGGGGGTGGCGCGGTGCCGGGAGTCACCTTGATCGGCGACGCCGAGGGACTGGTGGCGCGCCGCTACGACGCGCGCCACGGCACCGTCTACCTGCTGCGCCCCGACCAGCACGTGGCCGCGCGCTGGCGCGCGTTCGATTCCGCCCAGGTACGCGCTGCCATTGCGCGCGCCACCTGCAACGATTGAGGAGCCGTCGATGGCCACGCTGGTGACCGACCCGAACCTGCCCGATCCCGACGGCTTCTACGAGCGGCTGATCGCGATGCACCAGGGACTCTCGGACAGCGAGAGCGCGCTCGTCAACGCCAGGCTCGTGCTGCTGCTAGCAAACCACGTCGGCGACCCGGACGTGCTCGTGCAGGCGATGACCGCCGCGCGACGGGGCGTGGGGCCCGCGCCCTGAGCCGCCCGACGAATCCACCAGGAGGCACCCGATGACGACCACGAAGGCCCCGGCGCGCGCGCCCGTTGCCGCGCCCGCGGCACAGCGTCCGCTCGCCTACATGACGGGCTTCGGCAACGAGTTCGCCACCGAAGCGCTGCCCGGCGCGCTGCCGGTCGGGCGCAACTCGCCCCAGAAGTGCCCGTACGGGCTCTATGCCGAGCAGTTCTCCGGCACGGCGTTCACGATGCCGCGCTGGTTCAACCGCCGCACGTGGACCTACCGTATCCGCCCGGGGGCGATGCACGAACCGTTTCGCAAGGTGGACAGCGGCCGCGTGCAGAGCGCGTTCGGCCACGAGGTCGCACCGCCGAATCAGATGCGCTGGGATCCGTTGCCGATCCCCGCGGAGCCGACGTCGTGGATCGACGGTTGGGTGACGATGGCCGGCAACGGCGGCGCAGCCGCGATGGCGGGCTGCGCGGTGCACCTCTACGCCGCCAACGCGTCGATGCAGGGCCGCTACTTCGCCAACGCCGACGGCGAGCTCCTGGTGCTGCCGCAGCAGGGGCGCCTGCGCTTTCGCACCGAGCTCGGCGTGCTCGAGGTCGCGCCGACCGAGTTCGCGGTCATCCCGCGCGGCGTGCGTTTCACCGTGGAGCTGCCCGACGGCGCGGCGCGCGGCTACATCTGCGAAAACTACGGCGGCCTGTTCCGGATTCCCGACCTCGGCGCGATCGGCAGCAATGGTCTCGCGAACCCCCGGGACTTCGAGACGCCCGTCGCCGCCTACGAGGACCTCGACGGCGACTTCGAGCTCGTCACCAAGTTCATGGGCGAGCGCTGGACGGCGCGGATCGACCACTCGCCGCTGGACGTTGTCGCCTGGCACGGCAACTACGCGCCGTACCGCTACGACCTGAAGCGCTTCAACGTCATCGGCTCGATCAGCTACGACCACCCGGACCCTTCGATCTTCCTGGTGCTGCAGTCGCAGAGCGCGGTGGCGGGCATTGACTCGATCGACTTCGTCGTCTTCGCGCCGCGGATCCTGGCGATGCAGGATACCTTCCGTCCACCGTGGTTCCACCGCAACGTGGCCTCGGAGTTCATGGGGCTGATCCAGGGCGTCTACGACGCGAAGGCCGAGGGCTTCCTGCCGGGTGGCGCGAGCCTGCACAACTGCTGGACGGGCCACGGCCCCGACGCGACGACGTTCGAGGAGCAGAGTAACGTCGACACCGGCAAGCCGGCCTACATTCGCGACACGATGGCCTTCATGTTCGAGACCTGCCTGCCGTACTTCCCGACTCGCCTCGCACTCGAGTCGGCGCAGTTGCAGCCCGAGTACTACCGCTGCTGGCAGGGCCTGAAGAAGCACTTCGATCCGTCGCGGCGCTAGGCGCGCGGCGGCGGGTGACTGCCGGAGGTTACATGGACCGGAAGAGGTGCATGTACGACTCGCTGACCGCCAGCGTCTCGGGCCGCTGCTTCAGCCGTACCCGCAACTTGCCCGCGAGGTCGCGCGTGACGCCGGCGACGGCATTCAGGTTGACGATGGTCGAGCGATGGATCTGGCGGAACATCTGCGGGTCGAGTTCGTCGGCCAGTTCCTTGATTGGTCGCCGGATGAGCGACTCGCGGTCGGGCGTGACGACGAGCGTGTACTTGCTGTCGGCCTTGATGTAGCAGATCTCGTCGACGGTGATCAAGCGCAGGTCGTTGCCCTGCGTCGCCGTGATCCAGCGCAGGTACTCCTTCTTCGCGACGCCCTCCGCGAGCGTGCGAAGGATGCCGTCGAGGCTCGCGGGCGCCGTCGCGCCCTTGGCCTTCAGTCGGGCCACCGTAGTGGCGATCCGAGAAGCCGAGAACGGCTTCATCACGTAGTCGATTGCGCCCTGCTCGAACGCGGCGACGGCGTACTCGTCGTACGCGGTCACGAACACCACGTGACAACGCCCGTCGACCTGCCGCGCGACCTCCAGCCCGGTCATCCCCGGCATCTGGATGTCGAGAAACAGGACGGAAGGCCCGAGCTGCTCGATCATCTGCAGCGCCTCGAAGCCATCTTCCGCGGTGCCGACGATGGCAAGCTCCGGCCAGACCCTGCCGAGCACCTCGCGTAGCTCGTCCGCGAGCTCGGGCTCGTCTTCCGCGATTACCGCCTTCAAGGTTGTCGACATGCTCAAGCCTCCTCCGCGGCTCCGCGCGGCTCGTCGAGCGGCAGGTCGAGGACGGCGCGCGTGCCACGGTCGGCGTCGGGTGCGAGCCGCAGCGCGGCATCGTTGCCGTACAGGGCCCGCAACCGGTCCTGCAGCTCGGGCAGCGCGTCGCGGGCAGGGTCCGGCAGGAAGCCGGCGCCGGTGTCGCGCAGCAGGAGGCGCAAACGCCCACCCCCGACCTCGACGCGGAGGTCGAGACGGCCCTCCGCGGCACCGCGTTCGAGTCCGTGCACGACGGCGTGGTCGACGAGCGGAAGCAGCATCATCGGCGGCATGCGCGCGTGGTGGGCATCGGCGGGCAAGTCCAGCCTGAAGTCCAGACGCTCGCCGAGCCGCATGCGCACGATGCCGAGATAGGCGCGGACGAGATCGACTTCCTGGCCGACCGTCGACGCGGTGTCGCGCATCCGGGGCATCGCGGCCCGCAGGTAGGCAATCAGCTCGTCAAGCATGCGCGCCGCGAGCGGTGGATCGTCGCGATAAAGCTGCTCGACCTGCGCCAGCGTATTGAACAGGAAGCGAGGCTCGACGCGGGCCTGCATGGCCTGCAGTTGCGACTCCAGCGCCTGCTTCGACCGCTTGAGCCGCTCGAGCTCTGCCACGCGCAGCAACTGTCCTGTCCTTCGTGCCGCGCGCGCGTCCGCATAGAGGAAGACGCCGCAGCCGCCCAGCAGCAGCCAATGGGTCAGCAGGAAGGAAGGCCAGTACCAGTACGCGATCGGGGCGCACGTCCACGGACGGTGCGACGGGCACGACGAGGCGTCGCGCCAGAGCCATTGCACCGGCTCTGTCACGGCGATCCCGGCGGTGCAGCCGACGAGCGTCGCGAAAAGGTACGCGCGGCGTCTACGGGCACCGCGGTCGACGGCGCCGTCAGCCACGACAACTGCGGCGAGCAGCACGAACGCCTTGATCTGGTCGATGAGCAGCATCTGAGCGAAGACCTGCCAGACCGGGGCTGGGTCGAAGAAGGCGATCGGCATGATGAAGATCAGCAGCGTCGCCGTCGACACCGTGAAGCCGAAGAGCGCGGCGATGCGCACCTGCGGCCAGCGAACGGACCGCAGCGACGCCAGCGCCAGTGCGACGGAGTCGCGACGCGCTGCGGCGGGCACGCCGGCGACGCCGCTCATGCGGGCACGTCCGCCACGGGCAATACGACGGTCGCTACGACGCCGCGCGGCTCGCGCAGGCGCAGCGTCAGGCTCGCCTGCGCGCCGTACTGCGTCTGCAGGCGGCTGCGGATGTTCGCAAGCCCCACGCCGCCGCCGCTCGATTTCGCGAAGCCGCCGCCCGTGTCCGCCACCTCGACGTGCAGGTGGTTCGGCGTCCGCCACGCCCGCACATCGACGCGTCCGCCTTCGCGCAGCGGCGAGAGCCCATGCTTGATCGCGTTCTCGACCAGCGTCACGAGGACCAGAGGCGGCATCGGCAGCGATCGCAGCACGTCAGGTACCGTGAGGTCGTACGCCAGCCGCCTGCCCATGCGCACCTGCTGGATGCCGAGGTAGGCCGCCACGTGGTCCAGCTCGCGGCCCAGGGTCGACGCGGACGCGCGCATCTGCGGCAGCGCGACCGCAAGATAGGCCTTGAGGTCGCGCAGCATGCGCTCGCCGCGGGCCGGGTCGGTGTCGTACAGCCGCCGCACGTGGGCGAGGGTGTTGAACAGGAAGTGCGGCTCGATTTGCGCCTCGAGCATCTGCAGGCGGGCCTCGGCTGTCTGCTCGTCCAGCCGCGCGCTGTCGATCTCGCAGCGCTGGATCGCCGCCCGGTGCTCGGCCTCCGAACAGAACGCGAGCCAGGCGCCGGCGATGACGAGCCCGGTGAGCGCGTAGCGGAACACCTCGTTTGCCGTACCCGCCGCGAAGAGCGCGAGCGGCATGTCCACAGGCATGTCACTGAACCCCGCCGTCGTCCACGCCTCGTTCAGCATCAGCACGACGAGCGTGGCCGCGATGACGCTGACGAAGACGGCGGCGTACTGCGAAAAGCCGGGGCGCGGTCGGCGATGGCGCGCCCACACGGCCGCGAGCAGGATTGCGAGCCCCACCACGGCGTGGAACACGAAGTCGTTCGCGAAGCGCGGCAGCCACTGGGACGCGGGCTCGCTCACCATGAATTTCGTGATCGAATTGAGCGAGGTGACGAACGCGGCGACGCCGACGATCGCGAAGCCCGCGCGGCCGAGGCCCGCGAACCAGCGGGCCGGTCGCGGTTCAGGCGCGGCAAGCGGCACGGCAGGCGGGGCGGAACGCGTCATCACCTCAGCGGAAGGCGTAGGTGAGCGTCACGTAGAGCGTGCGGCCCCTTGGATCGGCGTAGTACGCGTTGCCCGCCGAAGCGAAAGCTACCGGAAATTGCGTGAACGGCGGATCGCGGTCGAACAAATTTCTCACGCCTGCGGCCACCTTGAGGGCGCGAATGCCGGAGTACTGCGCTTGCAGGTCGACCAGGCTGTACGTGCCGACGCGCCGGGTACCGCTGTGCTCGCCCGTGGACCAATCGAACGTCAGGTCGTCCGGCTCCCGGTAGTCCCCCTCGAAGCGTTGTGCCAGTGTCGCCGACCAGGCACCTTGCTCCCACGTCAGCGACGCGTAGTGCCGCCAGCGCGGGAGGGGACCCAGCATCGCGTTGCCCACGCCCGCGATCGTCGGCGATCCCGTGGTGGTGAGATCGTAGGTGAGGACGTAGGTGCCGTTGAGCGAGAAGCCGAAGCGGCCGGCGGCCGTCGCCGGGCCACGCCAGCGGACGTCGACGTCGATGCCGGACGTGTCGAGTTGGCCGAGATTGGCGTTGCCGAGGATCATCGCGCTGATCGGTCCGGGCAGTCCGGGGTAGGTGGGGTCGGCCGGGCCACGCCGGATGTTCGTCGGGGCCCAGCGCGCATAGTCCTCGGCGATCAGCTCCGTGGTCAGCGGAGCGAGCACTTCGTCCTTGTCGATCTTCCAGTAGTCCAGGGCGAGCGAGAGTCCGTCCATCGGATCCCAGACCACGCCGACGTTGAGCTGCGTGGATTGCTCGGGCTGGAGGTCGGGATTGCCTCCGGACAGCACCTGCACCGGGCCCAGGCAATCGAAGGCACTGCCGGTGACCGGACAGCGGATCGGGTCGCGGAACGGGGTCGTTGCGCCGGTCTGCAGCGGCGTGTGCAGGTCGTACAGCGTAGGAGCGCGATATCCCGTGCCCCACGACGATCGCAGCAGGATGCGCTTGTCCGGTTGCCAGCGCAGCGCCACCTTGGGATTCACGGTGCCGCCGAAATCGCTGTAGTGATCGTAGCGCGCGGCGAGCTGCAGCTCCCAGGACGGGGCAAACGGCAGTAGTGCCTCGGCATAGGCAGCCTGCACGTCGCGACTGGACGAGACCGGCTGGAGCGCGCCGCCGACACCGATGACGTCGCCGCCCTGTACCAGCGCCGAGTAGTCGTTGTCGAGTTGCTCCCCTCGCGCTTCCGCGCCGAAGGCGATCGCAAGACGGCCGCCCGGGAGTACCGTCAGCTCGCGCGAAGCCTTCGCATCGACGAGCCACGTCGACCCCGTCGCCTCGTGATAGCGACCGTAGACCTGCGCGTCGGCGAGGAGCGCATCGCCCTCCGGTCCCGACGGGCCGAACGGGTTGACCCGTCCCGACGCAAGCGCTGCAAGGAGCCGGTCTTGTGACACATAGCCACGCTCGAGGTCGTCCTGCTGCTCGTTGCGGGTGTACAGGAGGCCCGCGGCATAGTCCCAGCCGTGGCGGCGCCCCTCGACGCCGACCAGTGCGCGCAGCGCCTGCGTCTCGACACCGTTGCGGCGATTGCCGAGCGGCTCCGCACGATAGAGGAGGTTGAGGTCGCCGGTCAGGCCGATCGCGTTCGCAAAGTCCCGCGGATAGTACGGACCGGACTCGGGATAGAGGACGGGTACTTGGCCGCGCATGAAGTCCTGCGCCGCCGGCGTTGCCGGCAGCGTCAGTTCGAAGCGGTTGCGCGCGTAAGCGACCTCGGCGAATGCCGTCAGGTCCGGACCGAGGTTGATGGTCGCACGTCCGAAGACGGCGGCGCGCTCCACCGGCGGATAGATGTCGGCGAGCGCACCGACGTCGTAGGCACACGCGAGCTCCAGCGGTGGAATGGGAATGACGTTTGGCACCGCGTAGGGCGGCCTGCACCCCGAGGCCCGGGACGGATTGACCAATCCCAGGTCCGGATAGTCGATGTTGGCCGGAAACGACAGGAAGTTGACGCTGTAGAGTCCGGCCTCTGGCTGGAAGCCCCGCTGCGAGTAGCTTCGCTCCGAGGCGTGCAGCCCTTCGTCCTTCTGATAGGACGCGGTGACGAAGACGTTGTACTTGTCCCTGACGAGGTCCCCGTAGCCCGCCGAAAGCGTCGCGTACCACTGGTTGCCGCCGCCGTGCTCGGTGTGGGTGCCATGCGCCGAGAGCTTCGACGCCGGAGAAGTCCTGGCGGAGGATGAAGTTGACGACGCCCGCGATCGCGTCGGTGCCGTAGATCGCGGACGCACCGTCCTTCAGGATCTCGACGCGTTCGATGGCGGCCAGCGGGATCGAATTGACGTCCACCGCGCCGCCGTCGAACGCGTAGTTCGCCACCCGTCGGCCGTTGACGAGCACCAGCGTCGAACTGTCCCCCAGCCCACGCAGATTGACGCTGGAGAGTCCCGGACGTGGACTGCCTTCCGGGTTGACCTGCGCACCCACCGAGAGCTGGTCGTTGAAGGCGAGGATATTGGCGGATACCTGCGCCATCAGCTCGGCGACGGTCGTCACGCCACGCCGATCGATCTCGTCCCGCGTAATGACCTGTACCGGCAACGCGGTTTCGACGTCGCTGCGACGGATGTGACTCCCCGTCACCTCCACGCGCAGCGGGCCGTCGGCTCCCCCCATCTGCGCGACGGCGAGGTCCGGTGCGGCCAGCGCCGCCGACCCCGCGGTCAGGCGCGCGATCACCGCCGCCAGGGCGCGCGACCGCAAGCGACGCAAGCGGCGACTCCGCCCAGGCTTCCTGTTCGTTCGCCATCGCGTGCCTCCCCGGGAGCGACGATCGCCAAGCACGAACGACATGCATCCCAACTCTGCTCGCATCGAAGTCGCGAGCGCGCGGCCCAGGGCAGAAGCGGGAACTGTCGTTCAGGTTAGCCACAACGGTATCCGCTTGGCAAGCTGGCCACGGGCGGGGCACCCGTACGGGGTGCCCCGTTGCCCGGCCACGTCAGCGCGGGACTCGCCCCTCTGCCCGCGTCGGCAAACCCTGCGATGCGACGGTTGTCTCCGCCGCCTCCCGCGCCTGCCGCCGCGCCTCCAGGTGGCGCGCGATCTGGTTCCAGTCGAGCATGTAGATCGGCGCCGTACGGTCGACGAAGCGGCGCAGTTCGTCCGGCCCCTCCTGCGCCTTGGCGAGTGCGCGTTCCATTGCGGGGGTGGCGCCGGGCAGTTCACTCGCATCGGCGCGCACAGTCGTGACCGAAACCGCCGCGCTGACGAGGAGGGCCGCTGCGAGCTTGTGGGTGTGCGTCATGGTGACCTCCGGTCGATGGGCCGCGCCGCCCTCGGCGCGCGCCGTGCGCCTGCTGCGCACGCCTCGAATCCTTCGCCGTGGCGCCCGGGCCGGCCATCGCATTGCGACGATCCCGGGGTTTTCCGGCGCGAAACCCGCCAGGCCCCGATCGATCCAAATCCGGCCGGGAAGATAAGGAGTGCCAGGACGTCCGCCGTTGCCTCGGCTACGATGCTTCCGTTCCCTCGTCCCGGCAACCAACACGATGCCCAACCCGATGACCTACGAGCACCTCCTGACCGAAACCCGCGACCGCGTTGCGATCGTCACGTTAAACCGGCCGCAGCGCCTCAACGCGCTGTCGGACCCGCTCGCCGCGGAGCTCGCCTGCGCGCTGCGCGGCTTCGACGACGATCCCGGGATCTCGGTGATCGTCGTCACAGGCAACGAGAAGGCCTTCGCCGCCGGTGCGGACATAGGCGCGATGGCCGAGTGGGACTACGCGAAGGTCTACGGCGACGACTACATCACCAAGAACTACGAGGCGGTGCGCCACGTGCGCAAGCCGGTGATCGCCGCGGTGGCTGGCTACGCGCTCGGCGGCGGCTGCGAGCTCGCGATGACGTGCGACATGATCATCGCCGCCGATACCGCGAAGTTCGGCCAGCCGGAGATCACGATCGGCACGATGCCGGGCATGGGCGGCACGCAGCGGCTGCCGCGCGCGATCGGCAAGTCGAAGGCGATGGACTGGTGCCTGACCGGCCGCATGGTCGACGCGGCCGAGGCCGAGCGCGCCGGGCTGGTGGCGCGCGTGGTGCCGGCGGACAAGCTGATGGAGGAGACGCTCGCCATCGCCGCGAAGATCGCCTCGTTCTCGCTGCCGGTCGTGCTGAAGATCAAGGAGTCGATCAACCGCGCGTACGAGTCGTCGTTGGCCGAGGGGCTCTTGTTCGAGCGGCGCGAGTTTCACGCCACGTTCGCGCTCGAGGACCAGAAGGAAGGCATGCGGGCGTTCGTCGGCAAGCGCAAGCCGGCGTTCCGTCATCGCTAGGATGCCGGCATGAGTGCACCGGTGCCCGAGGATCTCGTCGTCGAGCGGCCCGCCGCGGGCGTACTGCAGCTCACGATCCGCCGGCCCGAGGTCCGAAACGCGCTGCGGACGCAGACCCTCGCGGAGATCGCGGCGCAGCTCGCCACGGCGGCAGCCGACGACGAGACGAGGGTGGTGGTGCTGACGGGCGGGAAGGACGTCTTCGCCGCCGGGGCCGACATCCGCGAGATGGCGCCGCTCGGACCGATCGAGATCCTCACCCACGAGCGGCAGCAGTATTGGAAGACCATCGCGACGTTTCAGAAGCCCATCGTCGCCGCGGTGTGCGGGTACGCGCTCGGTGCGGGTTGCGAGCTCGCGCTGTGCTGCGACATCGTCGTGGCCGGCACCAACGCCCAGTTCGGGCAGCCGGAGGTGAACCTCGGCCTGATTCCCGGCGCGGGCGGCACCGCGCGGCTCGCGCGCACGTGCGGCAAGGCGCTCGCGATGCAGATGGTGCTGACCGGGAAGCCGATCACCGCGCAGGCGGCGCTCGCCGCCGGCATCGCCGTGGAGGTTGACGAGCCCGAGAGCGCGCTCGCCCGCGCGCTCGAGATCGCGTCGATCATCGCGGCCAAGTCGCCGCTCGCGGTGCGGCTCGCCAAGGAGGCGGTGCTGCGGGCCTTCGACGCGCCGCTTACGGAAGCGCTTGCGGCCGAACGGCACGCGTTTGCGCTGCTCGCTTCGAGCCACGACCGCAACGAGGGCATCGCGGCCTTCCTCGAGAAGCGGCCTCCGCAGTTCACCGGCCGCTGAGCCGGATGACGCACGAGTCCACGATGCTGACCCGACGCCAGTTCACGATCGCCGTCGCACTTGCACTTGTCGCATGTGCGTCCTCCACGACGCTGCGCGATTCCTGGTACGACACCGCGTACGCGGGCGGCGCGTTCAGGAAGGTGGTCGTCCTCGGTGTGGCGCGCGATGGGGCCGAGCGGCGCACGTTCGAGGACATCGCCGTGTCGCGGCTGCAGGCCGCGGGCGTCGACGCCGTGCCGTCCTACCGCTTCCTGCCGGAGGGTGGTCGCGTTCCCGAGGGCCGCCTCGACGAGGCGGTGCGTGCGTCGGGTGCCGATGCGCTGTGGATGTCGCGCGTGCGCTCGATCGACCGCCGCACCGACGTCTACCAGACGATGGTGCCGGGATCGGCGATGTGGGGACCCGGCTGGTACGGCATGTACACGGGCTGGTACCCGATGACGGAAGTGCGGCAGTACGAGATCGCGTCGGTGGAGACGTCGATCTTCGACGCCCGCACCCGGAGCCTGGTGTGGGCCGGCGTGTCGGAGACTTACGAGCCGCGCTCGGTCGAGAAGGACGCGCCGGGCTTCGCCGACGTGATCATCAAGGCGCTGCGCGAGCGCGGACTGCTGCCGGGGCCCAAGTGACGGACCGGACTATCGACGGCCTCGTTGCAGCGCCTCAGCAAGCCGACCTTGCGCGTGTCGGCTGCGGCGCATCGCGCGGCGACGGGCCCTTCGGGCCTTCGCTCGACGTCGCCTCGCGCGCCGCGCTCAGCGCTTTAGCGCCACGAACCGCATCGTGCCGCTGTCGTAGCTGAGCATCAGCACCAGATTTTCGCCATCGAATTGGTATCCCGAGACGTTGGCGAGTCCCTTGAGGTAGGCCTCGCCCAACGAGCCGGGCAGGCAGGCGGCCCGCGTCACCGCCATGCGCCCGAGCGTGAGCTGGCGCTCTGCGGTCGTTTCGTAGTGCCCGCTGCCGGTGTTGCAGTCGGCGCGTACGCGTGTGGCGCCATCGGCCAGGAACTCCAGCGTGTAGCGCTCTGGTGCCGCGGGACGGATGCGCGTGTCGTCGCGCATCAGCGTCTCGGTCCAGCGCCACACGGTACCGGTGAGCACGGGCTTCCGATCCTGCCACGGCATCGTTACGGGCGCGGTGCACGCCGCGATCGACGCGAGCGCGAGCACCACCGCGAGGCGGCGAGTGACTAGGCGCCGATTCATCGCATGCCTTTCGCCGGCGCGTCCTTGCCAGGTCGTGGCGGCTCACCGCCGAGCGCGAGCGAGACTTCGCGCGCGGTGTCGCGCACGAGCGCGCCGAGCGTGTCGATGCGCTCGCGCGTGAACCGCGACGTCGGGCCGGCGAGCGACAACGCGGCCCACGGTCGGCCGTGCTCGTCGTGAATCGCGCCCGCCACGCAGCGGAGGCCCACCGCATGTTCCTCGTCGTCGACCGCGTAGCCGCGCCGGCGGCTCGCGGCGATCTCTGCGACCAGCGCCTCGCGTGTCGTCAGCGTGTGCTCGGTGTAGCGGGGCAGGTCGGCCGGAAGCGCGGCGTCGAGGTCGCGCTCGGGCAGCGCGGCGAGCATCGCCTTGCCGACGCCGGAGGCGTGCACCGGCGCGCGCGCGCCGAGCTTCACGTCCATGCGCATCAGCTCCCGGCACGGCGCCTGCGCGATGAATACCGCCTCGCCGTCGCTCATCACCGCGAGGTTCGCGGTCTCGCCCGCCTGCTCCATCAGCCGCGTCAGGTGCGGCCGCGCCTCTACGGCGAGGTCGCGCTGCGTGAGGAACGCCGCACCGACCCGGAATGCACGCACGCCGATCGACCACACGCCGTTGGCGTCCTGGCGCACGAACGCCGAGCGCTCCAGCGCCGCGAGCAGGCGGTGGGCCGTGGGTGCGGGCAGCTTCAGCGACGCGGCGAGCTCGGTGAGGGTCGCACCGTGGTCGGTGGCGGCCAACGACTCGAGGAGGGTCAGGCCGCGCGACAGCGCCTGGGCGTGGCCGACGGCCTTGGACGACGGCCGCGCGGCGCGGGCGGGCGTGAGGCGCGGACGGGGAGCGGTACGAGCAGGCATCGGCCGGGGCGGGAGCGAGGAGGGGAACCCGATCGATTCTACCGTCTGGCCACAAATGTGAAAGTCGTTTTCAGATATTGCCGGCGCGCTCCCACCGGTATTTGACGTCCTCGAGCTGCCAGGTCGGCTCGAAGCCGTGGGCGATGGCCGTGAAGCCGTGGTGTTCGTAGAAGCGCCTTGCCACCGCGTTGCGGGCAAACGTGAAGAGCCACAGCGAACCCGACGACCGGGACTTCGCGAGCTCGACGAGTCGCGAGCCGATGCCCTGGCGAAAGCAGCCGACACGCACGTGGAGCTGGCTGATCGACTCGGCGTCGGCGGCGACGAAGCCGACGATTGTCGCGTCGCGCATCGCCACGCTCACCTCGCAGCACGGTGCGACGTGCTCCACGAAGTACTGCCGCTGCGCCTCGATCGGGTGCGGATCGACGACGCCGACACCGTGCTCGAAGCTCGCGCGCCACAGGTCGACCAGTGGCTGCAGCATCTCCGTCCGGTAGGGGACGATCGCGTCCACCGAGGCGCCGTGGCGGCCAGGCCGCGCGTTCAGAGGCAGCCCAGCGCCTGCAGCTCGCGCTCGCACTGCGCCGCGTTCTCGAAGCGGATCGTGCGGATGCCGAACGCCGCGGCTGCCGTGAGGTTCACGTCGACGTCGTCGACGAACACCGTGTCGGTGGCGTGCAGTCCGTGCGTCTCCAGCAGATGCCGGTAGATCGCGGCCTCGGGCTTGCACAGCCGCACGCGGCACGAGATGACAATGCCCTCGAAGACGTCCCAGAACGTGCACGACCGTTCCAGGTAGTCGATCGAAGCCTCGTGCATGTTCGACAGGCAGTACAGCGGGTGGCCGGCGGCTTTGACGCGATGCAGCAGGTCGACGGTCTCGGGAATCGGGACCAGCGCCGGCGGCACGCGCCGCAGAAAGGCGTCCACCGCCGTTTCAGGCAGTCCGGTGCGCTGCGCCGCGCGGCGGATGGCATCCGGCCGTGGCAACGTGCCGCGATCGAGCTCGTGCCAATCCGGATGGCCGAGGATCTCCCGGCGCACGATCGCGCGGGTCGCGGGGTCGTCGAAAGCCGAGGCGATGATGGCGTCGGGCTGCCAGGTCAGCACGACGCCACCGAGGTCGAAAACGATGTTCAAGGCACGCTCCGTCACGGCGCGATCACGTCGCGCCGCCCGCGATGATGCCACTTTACCGCGGCGAACTGCGCAACGTCAGGGGTTGGCAGTCCGCGGCATTCCGCGCTCGTACCATCCCCGCGTGCGGTTCACGACCGCGACGACGAGCAACATTAGCGGCACCTCGACCAGCACGCCGACGACGGTGGCGAGCGCCGCGCCCGATTCCAGCCCGAACAGCGTGATGGCGGCGGCCACGGCGAGTTCGAAGAAGTTCGACGCGCCGATCAGTGCGGACGGCGCGGCCGCACAGTGGGCGACGCCGAGCCTGCGGTTCAAGAGATACGCGAGGCCGCTGTTGAGGAACACCTGCAGCGCGATCGGCACGGCCAGCATCGCGATCACCAGCGGCTGTGCCAGGATCTGCCGGCCCTGGAATGCGAACAGCAGCACGATCGTCGCGAGCAGCGCGGTGATCGACAGCGGTCCCACCTTGGCCAGTGCGGTGTCGAGCGCCCGCGGGCCACCCCGCGCGAGGAGCGCATGCCGGGCGAACTGCGCGATTGCGAGCGGCACGACGATGTACACCAGCACGGAGGTGAGCAGCGTCCCCCACGGCACGGTGATCGAGGCCACGCCGAGCAGCATCCCGACGATCGGTGCGAACGCGACCACCATGATCGTGTCGTTGAGCGCGACCTGCGTCAGCGTGAAATAGGGATCGCCGCGGCACAGTTGGCTCCAGACGAACACCATCGCGGTGCACGGCGCGGCGGCGAGCAGGATCAGTCCCGCGACGTAGCTGTCGTGCTGCGCGGCGGGCAGGGCGTCCGCGAACACGTGGCGCACGAAGAGCCACGCGAGGAGCGCCATCGAGAACGGCTTGACGGCCCAGTTCACGAACAGCGTGACGCCGATGCCGCGCGCGTGCGCACGCACCTGGCCGAGCGCGCCGAAGTCGATGCGCATCAGCATCGGCACGATCATCAGCCAGATGAGCACGCCGACCGGCAGGTTGACCTGCGCGACTTCGATGGCGGCGAGGGCCTCGAACAGGCGCGGCGCCCACTGGCCGAGCGCGATGCCCGCGACGATCGCGAGCGCGACCCAGACCGTCAGCCAGCGCTCGAACGTGCCGAGCACCGGGGCCGGCCGTGCGAGCGTGTCGGTGGTCATGCGGCGGCCGGCCCGCCCATCGCGCGCACGTGGGCCTGCAGCGCGAGGCGGTCGAGCTTGTCCATCGGCAGGCTCAGCAGCAGCTGAATGCGCGTACGCAGCTGGTGCGCGATCTGCGAGAACGCGTGTTGCTTAGTGGCGTCGTCTCCCTCGACCGCCGCCGGGTCCGGGAAGCCCCAGTGCGCGGTGACGGGTTGCCCCGGCCAGACCGGGCAGACTTCGCCCGCGGCGTTGTCGCAAACGGTGATCACGATGTCGAGCCTCGGAGCGCCCGGTGCGGCGAACTCGTCCCACGACTTGCTGCGGAAGCCCGCCGGGTCGACGCCCATGCTGGTGAGCTCGCGCTCGGCGAACGGGTTGACGCGCCCGACCGGCTGGCTGCCGGCGGAGAACGCGCGAAAGCGCGGTGCGCCGAGCTTCGCGAGCAGCGCCTCGGCCATGATGCTGCGCGCCGAGTTGCCGGTGCAGAGGAACAGGACGTTGCAGGTGCGGTCGGTCACGGCAGGCATCCGTGCGGCGGTCAGCAGCAGGTCTTGGTGCCTGCCGGTTTGGCGTTGGCCTTGGCAGCCGGGGCGCAGCACGCGGCACTGCCTGCCGGCGCGGGTGCGCAGCAGGCAGCCTCGGACTTAGCGGCGGGCGCGCAGCACGCCGCCGGCTTGGTGGCGCGGATGAACGCACTGACGAACTTGCCGTCGACGTCCTTCACGACGGCGTCGGCATCCATCCCCTCGGCGGCGAGGAAGGTCCGCGCGTCCTCGGCGCCGTAGACGCGCGTGACTTCCAGGTCGATGCCGTCGAAACCTGCGGCGGCGAGCTTCGCCCGGTAGTCGTCCTCGGACAGGGCCCCGGCGATGCAGCCCACCCACAGTTCCATGCTCTTGCGGATCGCTGCGGGCACGTCGCCGCGCACCACGACGTCCGACACGGCGAAGCGCCCGCCGGGCTTCAGCACCCGGAACGCTTCCTTCAGCACCTTGTCCTTGTCGCCCGACAGGTTGATCACGCAGTTGGAGATGATCACGTCCACTGTGTTGGCGGGCAGCGGAATGCTCTCGATCTCGCCCTTGAGGAACGTGACGTTCGCAAGGCCGCTGCGGCGCTTGTTCTCCTCGGCGAGCGCCAGCATCTCGTCGGTCATGTCGAGGCCGTAGGCCACGCCGGTGGGCCCGACGCGGCGCGCCGACAGGATCACGTCGATGCCGCCGCCGGAACCCAGGTCGAGCACGGTCTCGCCGGGCTTCAGCTCGGCCAGCGCCGTGGGGTTGCCGCAGCCGAGCGACGCCTGCAGCGCGGCGTCGGGGACTTCCCCGGCCTGCGTGGCGTCGTACAGGGCGGAGGTGATCGGGTCGCAGCAGCTCGCCAGGCCCGGCGCGCTGCCGCAGCAGCCGGACCCGCCGGCACGGACGCGCGTCGCCGCCTCGCCATATCTGCCGCGGACGACTTCCTTGAGATCGCTGGTGGCGGACATCGCTGCGTCCTCCTCGTAGTGGGTTTTCGAGGCTTGCATAACGTTTCCAATAATATCAAAATAACGTCAGACGTCAAGTGCCTCGTGTGCGGTGCATCACAGGATCGCGCGGAGCAGTTCACCGGCCCTTGACCACGGTCAAATCCATACGCCCCACGATATATATGCGAAAGCGTATGCTTCGATCACGATGACCCCGGACCTCGACCTCATAGCCGAGCCCACGCGGCGCCAGATGCTGGCGCTGATCGCGGACGATCGCGAGTTGTGCGTGTGCGAGCTGGTCGCCGCCTTGGAGGAGTCGCAACCCGGGGTGTCGCGCCACCTGGCCCTGCTGCGCGAAGGCGGATGGCTCGCCACGCGGCGCGACGGCACCTTCGTCTTTTACCGCATCGAAGCACTGCCCCCCTGGGCGTCGCTCGTCGTGGATGCGCTTCGCACCGGCGGCGTGCCCCCAGAGGCGTTGCGCATGGCCAAGGCACGGCTCGCGGCGTTCTCGGGACGGCCGGCACGTCGCGGCAGGCGTATCGCATGAACGCCGTCCTGGCCTGGCCCGTGGAGCGACCGAGGGCGTTCCTGCTCGTCGCCGCCGCCGTCTGGATTGCGCTGTACGCGCTGCTCGTGCCGGCGTCGGAGGCGATCGTCGCCATGCTGCCCATCGACCGCGACGGCCACCTCGGCAGCGCGCTGCAGTTCTTCTTCTATGACACGCCGAAGGTCCTGCTGCTTCTCACCGGCGTCGTGTTCGTGATGGGCCTCGTCAACTCGTACTTCACGCCGGAACGCACGCGAGCGATGCTGTCCGGCCGCACCGGCGGGCTCGGCAACGTGCTGGCGGCCTCGCTCGGCGTGGTCACGCCGTTCTGCTCGTGCTCGGCGGTGCCGCTCTTCATCGGCTTCGTGCAGGCGGGCATCCCGCTCGGCGTCACGTTCTCGTTCCTGATCGCAGCGCCGATGGTGAACGAGGTGGCGCTGGCGCTGCTGCTCGGCCTGTTCGGGTGGAAGATCGCGCTGCTCTATCTCCTGCTCGGGCTCGCGGTTGCGATCGTGTCGGGATGGGTCATCGGGTGGCTGCGGATGGAAGCGCATCTCGAGGACTGGGTGCGCAATCTCGTGCGGGCGCAGGCGGGCGTCACTGCCGAATCGATGACGCTCGCGCAGCGCGTGCAAGCGGCGTTCGCCGCCGTCCGCGACATCGTCGGCAGGGTCTGGCCGTACGTGATCGCCGGCATTGCGATCGGTGCGGCGATCCACGGCTACGTGCCGGAGGACTTCATGGCGGGCCTCATGGGGCGCGAGGCGTGGTGGTCGGTGCCGGCCGCGGTGCTGATCGGCGTGCCCATGTACGCGAACGCCGCCGGCATCATCCCCATCGTCGAGGCGCTGCTGGCCAAGGGTGCGGCGCTGGGCACGGTGCTCGCATTCATGATGAGCGTGATCGCCCTGTCGCTGCCGGAGATGGTGATCCTGCGCAAGGTCCTGAAGCCCCGCCTCATCGCCGTGTTCGCGGGGGTGGTCGCGACCGGCATCCTGATCGTGGGTTACGTGTTCAACGCCGTGCTGTAGCGGCAATGGAGAGTCGGATGAAGGACATCAAGGTACTGGGCACGGGTTGCGCGAATTGCCGTGCGACGGTGCAGCGGATCGAGGAAGCGGCGCGCGCGAAAGGCGTGGAGATCCAGCTCACCAAGGTCGAGGACATGCCGTCGATCGTGGGTTATGGCGTGATGGCGACGCCCGGGGTCGTCGTCGACGGCAAGGTCGTGCACGCCGGCGGGGTGCCGCGCAAGGAAGTGATCGAGACCTGGCTCGCCTGATCTCCTGATCGTTCTACCCCGAGGACCCGCAGCCGGGGGCTGCGGCGCGTCCGACATGCGTCCCGATCGTCGTCCTGTTCTGCTGCTTGGCGCTGCGCTCGCGTTCGGAATCGGTGTGGTCCTGGCCGTGGCGATCGATCACGACCTTGGACAGTCAGCGGGTCCGATGACCGGCGGCCGACCGGCGCTGGTCGAGCTCGGCTCGACCAGCTGCGCGAGTTGTCGCGCGATGCAGCCGGTGCTGGCCGAGTTGCGGGCCATGCACGGCGAGCGGCTCGACGTCCGCAGCATCGACGTGCTGAAGCAGCGCGATGCGATCGCCGCGTGGGACGTGCGGGTGATTCCGACCCAGGTGTTCCTCGACGATACCGGCCGCGAGCTCGAACGGCACCTCGGCTTTCTTTCCGCGGCAGGGGTGCGCGCCGTCTTCGCACGCCATCGCATCTACCTGGACCCCGCGGCAAGGTCCCCCTCATGATCGGCGACCTGTTCACCCCGGTCGAGCAACTGGCAGGCGCAGGCGGAGCGTGGTCGTACGCAGCAGCGGCAGTGCTGGGCTTCCTCGCCATCTGGCTCAGTCCCTGCCATCTCGTCGGCTTGACGCTGGCGTCGACGTATCTGCGCCGGCACGCAGGCTCCCCGCGGCAGGTGGCGCTCGCGCTTTCGGCCTTCCTCGTCGCGATGCTCGCGACCGCCGCGCTGGTGGCGGCGGCGACGCTCGCGCTTGGCAGGCTTGCCGGCGACACCGGAACGATGGGCACGATGCTGGCCATCGTCCTCGTCACGTTCGCGGGCCTGGTCCTGCTCGACGTCGTACCGGTGCCCGCTGTACCAGCCGCGTCGAACGCCGGAAGTTCGACACGAGTAGGCTCGGCACTCGGGTTGGGTGCGGCTTTCAGCGTGGCCACCGGACCGTGCAGCCTCGCCTTCGTGGCACCGCTGCTCGCGCTGCCGGTCGCAGGCGTCGCGGCGACTTCGCTCGACATGGCCGCGGCGGTGGCGATGTTCGTCGTCGGACATGCGGCGGGTGCGGCCCTCGCCTGGGCCGTCGGCCAACGCGGTGCGAGCTGGCTGGATGACCATGCGAAGACCCGCCTCCGGTGGGCCCGCACGGCAACGGGCTTCTTGCTGGTCGCGCTCGCGGGTTGGATGACGGCGAACGCGATCATGACGGGCTGAAGCGCTACTGAAACGATTTCGACTACGGACTTGCGCGACATCGCCGGCGCGATGCGCCAGCGATGCGAAAGCCCGCCTTCGCAACTGGCTCGTGCGAAGGACTGCCACTACGGACGATCCGGCCAATCGTGAAGGAGCAAGAGATGTTCGTGCACAACCTCGCTTTCGCCGTGCTGTCGGCCGCGCTCGCTCTGGCCCAGCCCGCAACCGCCAACGACGAGTTCTCACAGGTCGCCGAGGCGGCCGACCGGTTCGCCAATAGCGGCAAACCGGTCTACATCGGTGCCGAGCGACTATCCGCGTTGCTGAGCGACGCGGATCCCGCCAACGATCCGGTACTGATCAGCGTGTGCGCTCCCGACGATTACGCGAAGGCGCACATCAAGGGCTCGATCGGCATCCCGCGTGGCGCGTTCTGGAAGCCCGCGAACCTCGCCAAGCTGCCGCCGAAGGACAAGCCGATCGTCACCTATTGCTATACCGGCACCGGTGCCGTCGGACCTGCCACGGTGCTGACCCTGATGGGTTACAACGCGGTGCAGCTCGAATGGGGCACGATGGGATGGAGCCGCAACGACGTCGCGCTCGGACCGGCCACCCGCTTCCCGGAATCGCAGCAGGACTACCCGGTCGATGCCACGCCGACGGTCGTCGCCGCGACCCACGCGCGTCCGGTGATCGCCACGGGCAAATCGAATCTCGCCGACATCCTGGTCGCGCGCGGCGACGTCGTGGAGGCGGCGGATCGCTCGGTCTCGATGACCGCCGAGCAGGTCCAGGGGGCCCTCACCGACACCAATCCGGCCAACGACCCGTTCGTGATCGACGTCCGTGCCCCGGCCGACTACGCCAAGGGGCACATCAAGGGGGCGATCAATGTCCCGGCGAACACCCTCTATCAGGCCGCCAGCCTCGCCAAGCTGCCGCTCGGCCGCCGCATCGTGATCGTCGACTACAACGGCCAGACGGCGGTGGGCATGAGCTACATGCTCTCGATCCTCGGCTACAACGCTCGCGGGCTGCAGTACGGCATGATGGGATGGAGCAAGGACGACAAGCTCATCGCGCCGTTCAAGCGATTCCCAGCGGACCAGAAGGACTATCCGATCGTCGTTGCGCGCTAGTCCGGACCGTCGCGGCGGCCGCCTCCCCGGTGGCCCCGCGCGTCATGCCCGGTGCAGGCCACGACCGTTGAGTGCCTGCAGCGCAACGGCAATCAGTGCGACCAACGTCGCGATGAAGCCGCCGAGGAGCCACGCGCTGGTGCCGTCCACCCATGCACCGAACGCGAGCCCGGCGAGCGTGCTGAACGCTGCGACCAGCGCGACGTAGGTGAACGTCTTCGCGCGTCCGATGATCGCGATCGTCATCAGGATGCTCTGCAGGCTGAGCTCCGGGTCGGCCATCAGGTAGGCCATCAGCGGGCCCGGGTGCATGCCGAGCGACAGGAACATCTTGGCCACGGGAACTTCGACGAGGGTCGGGAAGTACATGACGATGCCGAACGCCACGCCAGCGACGTTGGCCGGGACGGTGTTGGCGCCTGCAACCGCTTCGATCCATTCGGGGCGGACGATGGCGCGCGCCATGCCGACCACGAACACGCCGACGACGAGGATCGGGAAGATCTGACGCACGAAGCGCCAGGCCTCCCAGAGCCACTGCTGCAATTCGTCGCCTGTGAGCCGCCTGCCGGAGAGGAGGGCTATCGCGGCGAGCGTGCCGGCCACGCCGAAGAACTTGCCTGGCAGTTCGATCGACACCTGGTCCGGGCCGGGTATGACACGAACGGCTGCAGCGAGCAGCGTCAGCGCAATGAGCCCGAGCGCCACCCAGGTCCATCGATTGAGGCGCCCGTCCACCGATCCGAAACCCTTCCAGGCCAAAGGCGCGATCGCGACGAGCAGCGCGACCAGCACCGCGCCATGGAGCGTGAGGCCTTCTTCACCTTTCGACGGATCGTAGGGCGCGAGATCGAACAGCAGGCGCTCGATGCGTTCAGTCCCGGAGAACGGCAGCGAGAGCGAGACCCATGCATCGAGCAGCAGCGCGACCTTGAGCGTGCCGAACACCAACAGGCTCAGGAGCATGGCGAGCAGGCACCACGTGGTGCGATTGATCCGGGCGCTGCCGGCAAACCCATCGTCGGGGGCTTGCGCCCGAGCCAGGTCGTCGCGGTGGAAGATCGTCGCCATGATCAGCCCGATGCCGACGCCGAATGCCAGCGAGAGGGCGATCCGAGCGAGCGCAAAATCGTTGCCGATGGCAGCGCCGGTATAGGCGATCGCCAGGATGTTGCCGGCGGGGGCGAAGAACAGGAAAGTGATCGCCGGCCCGATGCCCGCACCCTTGCGGTGGATGCCGGCAAACAGTGGCACGATCGTGCACGAGCAGACTGCAAGCATGCTGCCGGCGAGTGCCGCGGCCGGATAGGCGACGCGCTTGGGGGCGTTGCATCCCAGATAGCGCGTGATCGACTCCTTCGGCACCAGCGCCGCCAACGCCCCCGCGATGAAGAACGCTGGAATAAGGCACAAGAGCACGTGTGCGGCAAGGTAAGCCCCGAGGCTCGCCAAGCCACCACGCAACATCGGCTCGATCCACGGCAACAGATCCATGCCCACCAAAGTTACGCCCCGTCTGCCCCGGCATCTTGACGAGCGTCAACCGGGCATGGCCGGTTCGTCGGGCCGGTTCGAATGCGGGCGAATCGCATGACCCCGATGTCTCCGGTGAACTTCATGAAGAAAATCAAGGCAACCCGATTGCGAATCCTTGACAATGCCTTCCGGACCGACGCGCCCCGACCTCTGCGACGGTGACAGCGGTGCCAAACAGGAGAACGAGCGTCATGAGTGGCCAGTGGGACGAACTGCTGCGGCAGGATCACGAAATCACCGAGCGCGTGTTCGCGGCGATGGAGGCCCGCTTCGCCTCCACGGCGGGACCGTCGCCGGCGCAGGTCATGCGGCTCGTCCGCTATCTCAACGACTATGTCGACCGCTGCCACAATCAGAAGGAGGAGCAGCACCTGTTTCCGCGCCTCGAACGGGGCGGCATGCCGCGCCACGCCGGTCCGCTCGCGGTGATGCTGCACGAGCACGAGCAGGGAAAGGGGATTCTCGCCACCCTCGTGCCGCTCGGCCGGGCATTTGCCGCTGGCGACAAGTCGGTGCTGCCGGACCTGCGCGCCGCCTTCGAGGCTTACGCGGCGCTCTGCAAGGATCACTTCTGGAAGGAGAGCGACATCCTCTATCCGGCAGCCGAGCGGATGCTCTCCGAGGCGGACGCGGCGGAGATCGTGCAGGGCATCGAAGCCCTGGAGGCGTCGATCGGCGAGGGCACCCGCGAGCGCTACTACCGGATGGCGCAGGAGATCATCGACGAGGGCGAGCTCAAGGACCTGGCGTTCGGCCTCGATCGCGACGTGCTGGCCGCAATGCTCAACACCTTGCCCGTGGAGCTGTCCTTCATCGACCACGAGGACCGCGTGCGCTACTTCAGCCACGAGCACGGCGAGAAGATCTTTCCGCGTTCGCGCGGCGCGATCGGCATGGAAGTGCAGAACTGCCACCCGCCGAAGAGCCTGCACATGGTCAACCGCATCCTGGCTGACTTCAAGGCCGGCGCGCGGGACGTTGCGGAGTTCTGGATCGACATGGGCGAGCGCAAGATCCACATCCGCTACTGGCCCGTGCGCGCTCCCGACGGCCGCTACCTCGGCACGCTCGAGACGGTGCAGGACGTCACCGGGATCCGCAGCCTGACGGGTCAGCGTCGGCTGCTCGACGCATCGGCGTAGCCGTCGTCGCGCCGCCATGAGCCCGAAGGGCCGCCCCGAGGGCGAATCAGTCCCGAAGCGCGGAGCGCGAAGGGTAATGCAGTGAGCCCGAAGGGCCGCCCTGAGGGCGAATCCGCCACGAAGCGCTTGAGCGCGGAGGGTAGTCCGCTGAACGCAGGTCTGTCGACGCCGGCGCTGTTCGGCTTCATCGGTCGTTCCGGCGCGGGCAAGACGACGCTGATCCTCGACGTCATCGCGTGCATGCGCGGGCAGGGGTTCGTCGTCTCGGCGATCAAGCGCGCGCACGACGGCCTCGACCTCGACCGCCCCGGCAAGGATTCGTGGCGTATGCGGGAAGCCGGCTGCCGCGAGGTGATGGTGGTCGGCGAACGGCGCTTCGCGCTGCTCCACGAGTACCGCGATGCGCCCGAGCCCGGGCCGCTCGAACTCGCGCAGCGCCTCGCCGGCGCGGACATCGTGCTCTTCGAAGGCTTCCGCAGCGCGCCGATCCCAATGATCGAGGTGTTCAGGCCCTCGCTCGGGCGTCCGATGCTCTTTCCCGAATGCCGGTCGGTGGTCGCGATCGCCTCCGACGGCGCCGTCGAGTGCCCGCTGCCGGTGCTCGACCTCGCGCAGCCGGCGGCGATTGCGGCATTCGTCCTCGCACATCTCGGCATCGGCGCCCCGGTGCGCTGATACCCGCGACGTCGCAGGCCCGGCTCGCGGGATCGTCCCGGGCGTCAGTGCGAGTCGGTGCGCGCGGCCTCGAGCGCGACGAAGCGCGCAGTGAGTTCGGCCAGGTCGCAGTAGTAGGAGGTCTGTGCCCCTGCAGCCACCGCCGCCGCGAACGCGCCCACCCATTGGCCGAGATGCTCCCCGAGGAAGCGCTGGCGCATGCGCGCGAGCCCCGCGAGCGTCTGGGCGTCCTGGCGGAGGCGCGCCTCGGCTTCCCGGAACAGCAGTACGTAGAGGAACTCGAGCTCGACCGCGATGTGGTCCGGCAGGTCCCGGAATCCCTCGTCAACCTCGAAGCCCGCGTCCTCGTAGTGCTGCAGCACCGCCATCGTCGAGTCGCCCATCAGCGGGGCGTCGACGTCGAGCCACACCGAGCCATACGGCTTGGCGAGGATGTCGACCGGCCCGAGGAACAACCGGGTGTAGTCGACGAGCAGCTCGTCGCCACCGGTCGCCGCGAAGCCCCGGCCGATGCGCTCGGTGATCTCGGCGAGCGCCGGGTCGACGGCTGTTGCCGCCTCGCGCATCGCGTCGAAGACGCGCTCTTCCGCGAACTCGGGTCCGGGCTCGTAATAGCAGGCCGCCAGCAGGCGGGCGAGGTCGGCGCGCGCGGCGGTACGAGAGGGGTCCTGATGGGCCATGCGCGGTTCCTGACGTCGACGACAAGGGGCGGGTTGCCCCGCCCCCGAGTCTAGCCGCTGCGCGCGATGCTCACTGGACTACCCTCCGCGCTGACGCGCTTCGGGGCACTTTCGCCCTCGGGGCGGCCCTTCGGGCTCACGCGCGCGGCGCGTACTTGCCGACGTAGTGCACGTTCGGCTTCGTCCCTTTGTCCTCCTTGATGCGGAACGACTGCTGCGCCTTCAGCACCTTGGCAATCGGCGCATTGGCGTCGTCCTGGTCGCCGAAGATGCGCGCCTGCGACGGGCACACCTCGACGCACGCTGGCTGCATTCCCTGACTCGTGCGGTGGTAGCAGAAGGTGCACTTCTCGACGATGCCCGGGCGGCGGGTCGACTGCACGTCGCCGGCGGCGAACACGTTGAGTGCCGGGGTAGCCGTGCCGGCCGCCTTGGCGACGTCGGCGCCGGACGAGGTGCCGCCGGGGATCGCGGACGTCGTTTCTGCCCACTTCGGCTGCGTCGGCTGGTCGCGCTCGTTGAAGCTGATCACGCTGTAGCTCTCGCCGTTCAGGCTGGCGGCGTCGAGCTCCGTATGGCTGTACGGGCACGCGTTCTGGCACATGCGGCAGCCGATGCACTTCTCGTTGTCGTGCATCGTGATGCCTTCCGGCGTCTTGAACATCGCCTTGGGCGTCACGGGGCACGCCGCGACGCAGGGCGCGTCGCTGCAGTGGTTGCACAGCACCGGCATCACCCAGTGGGTGACGTTCGGGAACGTGCCTTCGGTGCGCATCACGAAGTCGGCCCAGTTGAAGCTCTGGCCGTCGGCGCGATCGCGCGTGTTGTTTTCGGACTTGCAGGCGAACGCGCAGGCTCCGCATCCCACGCACCGCGCCAGGTCGATGACCATTCCGAGTCTTGCCATGTTGCAGTCTCCTCGAGCTGTCGGGTGGGGGTCAGGCGCGCTCGATGCGCACGCCGGTGAAGCCGCCGTTGCGCGCCGTCGAGCCGGAGAGCCGGTCGTAGTCGTCGACCAGGATCTCGTTGTTGTTGCCGCCCCGCGGTACTGCCTTCGCGAAGTCCTTCGCCGCGACGCGGCCGTACGCCCAGTGGCCCTGGCCGTAGCACTTGGCCACGGTGCCCGGACGCACACCTTCCCACAGCTTGAGCTTGACGACGATCGATCCGGACGGCGAGGTCACCTTGACCATGTCGCCGGTCTTCATGCCCAGCTTCGCACCGTCCACTGGGTTCATCTTCAGCACGTCGTCCCACGAGACGTCGCCCGGATCGACCTTCTTGAACTCCTGGTACCAGGTCAGGTTCTGGGAGCGCCCTTCGCGATTGAGGCGCGACTTGTAGTCGATGAAGGTGAACGGGAACTGCTCGAGGCTGCCGTGGCGCTTCGGCGGTTCGTAGTGCGGGATGAACGCCTTGTCGCCCCGTGCCACGTAGCCCGAGACCGCGAGGATGTCGTCGACCGTGGTGTTGTGCTTCTTCGCGTGCTCCTCCAGTCCCTTCTTCGCCGTCTCGCTGTAGAACTCGAACTTCTTGGTCGCCGTGTTGAACTTGCCGCCCCAGCCCTTCTTCAGCGTGTATCTTGGGCCGCTGAAGATCCCCTTCTTGCGGAAGTCGGCCCAGCTCGCGATCGGCGCGTCGCCCTTGAGGGGCTCCTTCGGCATCCAGATCGCCGCGCTCGTCATCTTCGTCGCGATGACCGAGAACTCGAGCGCATTGGTTGGCGCCTGGCCGGTCTCGGGATCCTTGAACTCCTTCGAGTAGTAGTCGAAGAGGTTCGGGAAGCCCTTGGCCTTGAGCTTCTCGGCCAGCAGCCACATCACTTCGGTTTCTTCCTGCTTGACGTCCCAGAGACGCCGCACCGCCGCCTGCTGGATCGATGCGTAGCCGAAGCCGTTGCCCATGTTGGTGACGATCGACCAGCCCTCGGCCGAGTTGAACGTCGATGGCAGCACGATGTCGGCGAACTGCGTCATCTCCGACGGGTTGGTGACCATGTGCACGACGAACGGGATCTTCGCCATCGCCTGGTCCCAGCGCTGCGCACCCGTCGCCGAGAAGTTGAAGTTGCACCAGGAACCGAGGAACACCTTGCAGGCGCCCGGATCCTTCAGCATGCCGTTGGCGACGTTGTTGGTGACGACACCGCTGCCGGGGCGAGCATTCATCATCGCCGGCATGTCCTTTTCGCCGCGGCCGTCGAGCTTCTTGAATTTGCTCGCGCCCTTGGCGACGTCGTCGAGGTACTTGTCGCTGGCAGGGAACTTGGCGGTCGGCGCGCTGCTCGACTGCCAGACGCCGCCTTCGACGTCGATCGAGCCGACGATGCCGTTCAGTGCGTGCACGGACATCGCCGCGTAGGTGCCGCGCGGATTCATCGCGACGCCCGGGCCCATCCAGACAGCCGTCCTGGGCGCTGCCTTGCCCATCGCGCGGGCGACGCGCACGATCTGCGCCGCCGGGATCAGCGTCTCCTTCTCGGCCCACGCGGGCGTGGTGTCCTTGAGCTCGAGGTTCCACCACTTGACGATGCCGAAGGTCTCCTTCTCCGCGAACGCGGCTTCGTCGATGGCCTTCCCGGCCACAAAGCCGTTCCTGCCGTCCTTGAAGTCGCCGACGAACTCGCGGCTCCACAGGCCTTCGGTGAGGAGTACGTGCGCGATGCCGGCCGCGAGCGCGCCGTCGGTGCCCGGCTTGATCGGCAGCCACTCGTGCGACTTGGATGCGGAGTTCGACAGGCGCGGGTCGACGGTGATCACCGTGCCGCGCGCGACGATCTCGTGAAAGCGGTGGATGGTGTTCGGCACTTCGCGATTCGACGACAGCGGGTCGCAGCCCCAGACCACCAGGCAGTTGGTCTTCTCGAGGTCGTAGTCGCGATAGCCGAAGAAGCCTTGCGTGAGCCCGGACCCATCTTCTCGGCCTCGGCGCAGATCGCGCTGTGGCTGAAGTAGTTGGTGGTGCCGAAGATCCGCGGCAAGGTGCCATAGAGGAGGTCGGTGGACGTCGGCGAATAGCGGCCGCGCATGTAGACGAGTTTGTGCGCCTCGTTGTTGCGGCGCAGTTCCATCATCTTCTCGGCGACGGTGTCGAGCGCTTCGTCCCAGGTGATCGGCACCCACTTCGGGTCGATGCCGCGGCCCTTGACGGGGTTGGTGCGCTTCATCGGCACCTTGACGCGGTCGGGGTCGTACACCTGCTGCGGGATCATGTGCCCGCGTGGGCACACGTAGCCGTGGTTGGTCCGGGAGAGCGGGTTGCCGCGTACGCGCACCGCACGCCCGTCCTGCACGAAGATCTGGATCGCGCACCACTGCGTGCAGCCTTGGCAGGTCGAGGCGACCCAGTCGCCCTTGGCCGGACCGGCCGCCCGAGCCTTGCGCGGGGCCATGGCCGCGGAGACCGGAGTGGCGCCGCCGCCCGTGCCGGGTGTGGTCGCACAGCCGCCCAGCACGATCGCGGTCGTGCCGGCCGACGCCTTGATGAAGTCCCGTCGCGTCAGTTTCATCTGCCACCCTCCTGGCCTTCGCGCCGCGGTCGCGGCTCGCTTCGTCCGATTCCCCGCAATCGCGTAGCGCGTTTGCGTTAGGATTGCCGGCATTGAAATCCGGCTAGCCCGTGTGGTTATTGACGAGGGTCAATCAAGTCGATGGTTTTATGAACATGGAAACGACTGAGGTCCTCGCCGCACTGGCGGCGCTCGCGCAGGCGAGCCGGCTCGCGGTGTTCCGCCTGCTGGTCCAGCACGCGCCGGACGGCCTTTCGGCGGGCGTGATCGCCGAGAAGCTCGAGATCACGCCGGCCACGCTGTCCTTCCACCTGAAGGAGCTGCACCGGGCGGGGCTCGTCTCGCAGCGACAGGACGGCCGGTTTCTCTGGTACAGCGCTAATGTGGACGCGATGAACGCGCTGATCGCCTACCTCACCGCAAACTGCTGCGCGCTGGGATCGTGCACGCCTGTCGCGTGCACGCCCCCAGCGGTCGCCGTGCCGGTGCCGAAGCTGCCGAAGCGCCGAGCGCGCTGACGCCGCTCAGAATTTCAGACGAGGAACAGGATCGCTGCGACCGACACTAGCCCGACGACCAGGGCGCGCCAGGCCCGCTCGGCGAGTGCCGAGGCACGCGGCACAGGCGGCAGCAGGTCGTCGTCGCGCAGCGTCTCGGGGAACGGTCGGGGAGGCACAGGCACGATCTGGTGCTGCGCAGGATCGCGCGGCACGCGTGCGCGATACCCGGCGAGATCGACGACAGGGGCGTCGCCGGACACGCGGCTCGACGGCAACTGTGGAATGCGCAGCAGTGCGATCGCGCGCACGTCCGTGCGGAGCCACTGCGCGAGGCGTCCCTCCGGCGCTGCCGCGCCGGTGATGCACGCGCGCAGCGCCGCGAAGACGTCCTCGGTCGCGACCGCCGGCAGCAGGCGCGTCAGGTCGGCCGTCGCGTAGTCGTAGGACGTGCGCGCGGCGGCCAGCGAGCGGCGGCGCAACGCGTCGATCGGCAGGTACAGGAACGCGCCCGCGACCGAGGTCGGCCCGCGCGCCGGCACCGGCAGGCCGAGTGCGCGCAGCACGTCGACGCTCATGCTCGTGCAGTTGTCACGCGGATGGTCGTAGACCAGCTGGTGCCTCCAGAACTGCTGGAAGAGGCGCAGCAGCGCCGACTGGACGAAATGCGCGGCGCGCGCATCGTCGAGCACCGTGACCAGCACGTGCGTGGGCCGGTACCACGACTGCCCGGCGTTGAGATCGCCCTGGTAGTTGTCGAGCGGCGCGGGCGCGGCGAGGATGCCTTTCTCGCTCTCGACGTCGAGCGAGTAGTAGTTGTTGACGAGCCAGTCGCCGATGTTGCCGTGAGCGTCGATGCGGCCGGTGGCGATCGCGAAGTGCCCGGCGTGCGCCTCGTCGTCGTCGCCCTGTGCGCCGTTGCACAGGAACGCGAGCACGGGCAGTCCGGTCCAGTCGGCGGACGCACCCGGTCGCTGCCACAGCGTCTCGGCGGTGAACGGCGCCTCCGCGCCGCCGCGTGGCACCTCCCGCATCCGCGCGCGCAGCGCGTCGCCCGGCGGCAGGTTCGCGGCGACCGGCCGCTCCGGCGGCGCTGCGGGGCCCAGGCGGAAGTCGGAGGGCCACAGCGTGCGAGCCGTGAATCCCGATGGGCCGAGCGTGCCGCGCGCACGCAGTGTGCGCTTGCGGAAAAAGGCGACCGACGAGGAATCGAAGTACGAGCGATTGAGCGGGATGCGCGGCACGAGGTCGAGCGCAACGCTGCCGCTCGCGGTTTCCAGGCGACGGCCGTCTTCGGCGATGCGCGCGTCACGCACGACCTCGGGTGCCGCGACCCACACCAGTGGCGGATAGTCGGGGGGCGCGCGCCCGTCGCACTCGCGTGCCCAGCGCTCGACGTCGGCGAGCGGTCGCGTGCACCGCGCGAAGCCGGCGACCGGCAGCCCGGGGCGTGGCACGGCGATGACCTCGCGTTCGAAATACCAGCGTGCCGCGGCGGTGGCCGGCGCCGTGTCGTCGCAGCCGTCGGTCAGCCGGAAGTCGCGCGCGTCGAACAGTCCGAACAGTCCGGAACCGTTCGCGGGTTCGGAAGGGAAGCCGCCGTTGTCCATGGATGCCATCGGGCGCCTTGCGGCGGTCGCCGATTATCGCAGGACGGGATACGATGTCCCTCGGTCCCCATGAGGCTGCAAGTGGGTATGCGCATCGTCGAACGCATCCGTACCGCCCCGGGCGAGGCGCGCGCGCGGCTCGTGGCGGGGCTGCGCGCGTCGCCGGCGTGGATTCCGCCCCGCTACTTCTATGACGCGCTCGGCTGCGCGCTCTACGGCGCGATCTGCACGCTGGCCGAGTACTTACCCGACCCGCACCGAGGCCGCGATCTTCGACGCCACCGTGACGCAATCGCCGCGTCGATCGCCCGTGGTGGCCAGTGGGTCGACCTCGGCGCCGGCGACGAGGGCCAAGTCCGCGCGCTGGCTCGACGTCGTGGGGCATCGCACTACGTCGCCGTCGACGCCGCGCGAGGCGCGCTCGAGACGACGCTCGCGCGGCTGTCGGCGCGCTTTCCCGCGATCGCGATGACAGGCGTCGTCGCGGACTTCGACGAGGGGCTCGACCTCGGGGACGTCCTCGCGCCTGTGCCGACCACGTTCTTCTATCCCGGCTCGTCGATCGGCAACTTCGCGCCGCCGGACGCGACCGCGTTCCTGCGCGCGATTGCGGCGTGGTGCACGGCGCGGCCGGGCAGCGGCCTGCTGATCGGCGTCGACACGCACAAGGACCGGGCGCGGCTCGAGGCCGCCTACGACGACGCGCTCGGCGTCACCGCGCTCTTCAACCGCAACGTGCTGTCGCACGTCAATTGCCTGCTCGGCACGGCGTTCGAAGTCCGCGACTTCGGTCACGTCGCCTTCTACGCACGAGGCCGCGGGCCGCATCGAGATGCACCTCGAGGCGCTGCGCGCCGTGGACGTGGCGATCGACGGCGTGCCACGGCGTTTCGCGAAGGGCGAGCGAATCCACACGGAGAACTCGTACAAGTATCGGCCCGAGGCGTTCGACCGGCTGCTTGCCGACGCGGGTTTCACGCACCGCCGCGCGTTCCTCGATCCGGCCGGTGACTTTGCCGTGTTCCACGCCCGCTGAGGCCGAACCAAACGTGCGCACGTCGCGGCCGGCGGCCTCGTCAGCGCGGCTGGCAGCGCGGACAGAAGTAGATGGCGCGGCCGGCGTCGACGCGGCGGATGCGCGTCCCGCACGTCCAGCACGGCTTGCCCTCGCGGCCGTAACGCACGGAAGCGGCGCTCCTCGAAGGTCGCGCCGCGGTCCGCGAGCGCGCGGACCAGCGCGCGCTCGTTGGTGATGCCGCCTGTCGCCAGGCTCTGCCGGGGCACGGCCAGCGTGGCCCACGCGAAACGGTCGAGCGCGTCTGCATCGAGGTCGCAGGGCCGCGCGTCAGGATGAACGCGGGCGACGTGGAGAATCTCGCTCCTCAGGTAGTTGCCCGGTCCGGCGAGGAAGCGCTGGTCGAGCAGCAGCGAGGCGAGCGAGCGCCGAGCGAAGGCGGGGGATGCGAGCCGCGCGCGGACCATCGGTACCGCTGTCGTGCGGTCGAGCACGTCGGGGCCGAGGCGCGCGAGGAACGGATGTGCGTCCACGGCGCTCGCGTCGAGCAGCTCGACCGTCGTCGCCGAGAGCAGCACGGCCGCGCGCCGTGCGGTGGCGATCACGACGCGCATCGATGGGCCGCGCTCCGCTTCGAGGCGCGCCAGCGCCCGTGGCGACATCACGCGCCACTTCCCGTAGAGCTGGTTGTGGCTGAAGTGGACGAGTCCCGCGTCGAAGGCGATCAACAGCGCCTTGCCGCGCGAGGTGACGTCGACGATGCGTGCGCCGTGGAGGCACCGCGCGCGGTCGGCGAGCGCGGGCATGCGGTAGTCGATGCGTGTGAGCGGAAACGCCTCGAGCGCGCGCGCGATCGCCCGTGCTTCGCGGCGGATTCCGGGCCCTCGGGCACTACGAATTCTGGTACCGCTCGCGCGCCCTGCGGCAGGCCTGGCCGTCGAAGTCGAGCGTGCAGGCATCGCGCAACGCGCCGCAGGCGGCGTCGCCGACGCTGCCCGCGAACTGGTCGATCACGTTGCCGAGACCCGCGGAGATGTCCTTGACGACGCCGGCGGCCGGATCGTCGCGCGGGACCGCCGCGGCACCCTGTCGACGTGCGACTTGACGCGGTCCTTGCCGGTTCTGAACTCGACGAGGCAGGCGCGATGCATCGCGTCGATCTGCGCAGCGTGCGAGAGAAGCGCTCCCAGATCCAGTATCCCGTGCCGGCGATCGCCAGCACCAGCACGACGAGCAGCACGTCGCGGTTCGAGCGACTCATCACGCGCGCGTGGCGCGCGGGAGGCCGGCGACGCACTCGCCGATCACCGCCGCCCGTG
>CAVXVH010000007.1:0-13925 GCA_963765065.1 uncultured beta proteobacterium
CCGCGGACGTTCGTGGGCGAGGTGGTGATGAAGCAGGAGATCACCCCGCTGCTCGAGGCGGCGCGCGCCCGCGGCTGCCGCTTCCAGGTCGGCACCGACATGCTGTTCGAGATGATCCCGGCCTACCTCGAGTTCTTCGGCTTCGGCACCGCGACGCCCGAGGAGCTGCGGGCGGTGGCGAAGGTCTCCTATTGAGCCAGGCGCGCATGTTGCGGTGCGTCAACCCGGACACTTGCCGTGATTTGGCGACTCTGTTAAATTTTCCTGACGAGTTCGCCAAATTCGAGGCGCCGATGGCGTTGCAGGTCCAGTCCGCTCGCAGCACCGCCATGCGCAAGCCGAAGGCGCCGGAAGCCAATCGCGCGCGCATCCTCGCGGCCGCGACGAGCGAGTTCGCCGCGCGCGGCTTCAAGGGCGCGAGCATGGACGCGATCACCGCGCGCACGCAGACCACGCGCGCGTTGATCAACTACTACTTCGGCAGCAAGGAGCGGCTCTACCTGGCCGTGCTGGAGCGGGTCTACGCGGAGATCCGCGAGGCCGAGAACGAGCTCGCGCTCGAGCACCTCGCACCGGTCGAGGCGATCCGCCGCATCGTCGAGTTCACCTACGACTACTACGTCGAGCACGAGTACTTCGTGCGCCTCGTCGTTGCGGAGAACCAGGCCAAGGGCCGGCACATGAAGCGCTTCCCGTCGCTGCGGACGGTGAATCGCCCGATCGTCGACATGCTCGGCGCCGTGATCGCGCGCGGTCAGGCGGAGCGCGTGTTCCGGCCCGACGTCGATCCGATCGACATCCACATGGCGATCGCCGCGCTGGGGATGTTCAACGTCACCAATCAGTACACCTTCGGCACCCTGTTCCAGCGGGACATGGGCGCCCGGGGGGATGTGCCCGCTCGCCGCCGGATGGTGGCGGACGTCATTCTGAGTTGGCTCGCTCCCCCGTCAACTCGCTAGCCCCGCAGTCGCAATCCACATCGAGGAGAAGACCATGGAATTCAGGATCGACCGCCGTACGCTGATCAAGGCCGGCGCTGCGCTGGCCGCGGCGCAGGCCGTGCCCGTCTGGGCGCAGGGACAACCGACGCTCCGCTTCGCGGCGGTGTTCTCGGACAAGGACATCCGCGCCGACATGACGCGCATGCTCATCAAGGACGTCGAAGCCGACTTCAAGATCGAGCCGTTCTACGGCGGCACGCTGTTCAAGCAGGGCACGGAGCTCGTCGCGCTGCAGCGCGACAACCTGGAGATCGGCAACGTCGCGCCGCAGGACATTTCCAAGCAGCTGACGGCGTGGTCGGTGCTGACCTCCGCCTACACGTTCCGCGACGCCAACCACGTGCTGGCGTTCTTCGCGAGCCCGCTCGGCGCCGAGATGAAGAAGCAGGCCGAGGACCAGCTGAAGATCAAGATCCTCGGGCCGACGTTCTTCGGCACCCGGCAGGTGGGTTTGAAGCCCAAGAAGAAGATCAACACCCCGGCCGACCTCGCCGGCATCAAGCTGCGCATGCCGCCGGGCGACGCCTGGCAGCTGCTCGGCCGTTCGATCGGCGCCAACCCGACGCCGATGGCCTATGCCGAGACCTACACGGGTCTGCAGACGGGCGCGATCGACGGGCAGGACAATCCGCTGCCGAACGTGCAGAACATGAAGTTCTACGAGGTGATGTCGCAGATCGTGCTGACGTCGCACCTGGTCGCCTTCGACGTGCTCTCCATGAACCTCAAGACCTGGAACGCGATGGGCCCGGCCAAGCAGAAGAGCTTCCAGGCCGCGGTCGACAAGGCGCTCGCCTGGAGCGTGCAGGAGCACCTGAAGCGCGAGGCCGAGCTCGCCGAGGGCTTCAAGAAGCAGGGGCTCGACATCTACACGCCGGACATCGCGGCGTTCCGCGCCCACGCGCAGAAGGTCTACCTGGCCTCCGACGAGGCGAAGTCCTGGGCGCCCGGTATCCTCGACAAGATCGCCGCGGTGAAGTAGCGTCCGCGGAGGCGTGGTCGCGGGCCGCTCGCGCGGCTCGCGGTCGCCGGCGTCACGGGCCCGATCACGCCCGTGACGTGACGAGCCCGGTGGCGACGACCATCGGCGGGAACAGGGGCGGGGAGGAGCATGGAATCATTCATCCGCGGGGTCGCCGGCTGGGTACAGCGGCGCTCCGAGAACGTGATCGCAGCGATGCTGGGCGTGATGTTCGTCGCCTTCATCGTCCAGATCGTGTTCCGCTACTTCTTCAACCTGCCCACCGGCTGGTCGACCGAGCTGTCGCTGGTCTGCTGGCTGTGGATGGTGCTGTGGGGCACGGCGTTCGCGCTGAAGGAGAAGGACGAGATCCGCTTCGACATCTTCCTTTCGGTCGCGGGGCCGCGCGCGCGCCGCGTGATGGCCGTGATCATCTCGATGGCCGCCGTGGCGCTGTACGGGCTCTCGCTGCCGGGCACGTACAAGTACGTCACGTTCATGAAGGTCGAGCGCTCGTCGTACCTCAACATCCGGCTCGACTGGCTGTACTCGATCTACGTGATCTTCGTGGTCGCCATCGTGCTGCGCTACCTGTGGCTGTTCTGGGAGGCGGTGCGCGGTGAGGGGCAGGTCGACGCGACGGAAGTGGGCGGGGACGCGAAATGAACCTGACGAGCCCCTTCTCACTCGCGCTGCTGACGATCATCGGCCTCAGCGTGCTGGGACTGCCCGTCGGCCTGTCGATGATCGGCGGCTCGGTGCTCTACCTGTTCCTCGCGGGGCTCGACGTCGGCACCGCCGCCGAGCAGATCCTGAACGGCATGATGGGGAGCTTCCTGCTGCTTGCCATCCCGCTGTTCATCCTCGCCGCCGAGTTCATGAATGCCGGCAGCATCATGGACCGGCTGGTGCGCTTCTGCAACGCGATCGTCGGGCGCTTCCGCGGTGGGCTCGCGCTGGTCAACGTCGCGCAGAGCATCGTCTTCGCCAGCATGTCGGGCTCGGCGCTGGCCGATGCCGCCGGCGCCGGCAAGCTGATGCAGGCGCTGATGACCCGCGAGGGCAAGTACACGAAGGCCTTCGCCGCCGCGCTGACGGCGGTCTCGGCGACGATCGGCCCGATCCTGCCGCCGTCGATCCCGCTGGTCGTCTATTCGCTGGTCTCCGACGCCTCCGTCGGCTACCTGTTCCTGGCCGGCGTCGTGCCGGGGCTGCTGATCGGCGCCGTGCAGATGGCGCTGATCGTGGGCATGGCCAAGCGCCGCAACTTCCCGCTGGAAACGAAGGTGCCGTTGCGCGAGATGCCGCGCATCACCAAGGAGGCCTTCCCGGCGCTGATGATGCCGGTCATCCTGTTCGGCTGCCTGTATAGCGGCATCACCACGCCCACCGAGGCCGCGGCCGTGGCGGCGGCGTACGCGCTGCTGATCTCGGGCGTGCTCTATCGCAGCGTCACCGCCGGCGGCATCTACCGGTCGCTGCTCTCCAGCGCGCGCACCACGGTGTCGATCGGCATGCTGATCGCCGGGGCGATGGCCCTCAACTACGTGATCACCGTCGAGAACATACCGAAGACGGTCAGCGCGATCCTCACCGCGACCGATCTCTCGCCGACCGGCTTCCTGCTGATGGTCAACGTGATCCTGCTGGTGCTGGGCTGCCTGCTCGAGGGCACGACGATCATCCTGATCATCCTGCCGGTGCTGCTGCCGACGGCCACGGCGCTCGGCATCGATCCGGTGCACTTCGGGGTGATGGCCGTGACCAACATCATGTTCGGCCTGGTCACGCCGCCCTACGGCCTGCTGCTGTTCATGATGACCAAGGTCGCCGACGTCCCGCTGCGCGACATCGTGCGCGAGGTGATGCCGTTCCTCGGCGTGATGTTCATCGCGCTGATGATCATCACCTACATGCCGGACTTCGTGCTGTTCCTCCCTCGCATGTTCGGCTACTCGGGCTGACGCGAGCGCCGGAGCGGAGAGCGGCGCGGCGGGGAATCGCCGTGATGCGGGGCACAGAGCCGTGAGCAAGGTCCGCATCGCCGTCGCCGGTGCCGGCATGATCGGTGCCGCGCACATGGCGCGCGCGCAGGCGAGCCCGACGTGCGCGCTCGTCGCGGTCGTCGACCCCGCACCGGCGGCAGGCAAGGTCGCGGCGCAGGCCGGCGTGCCGCTCTACCCGACGCTCGACGCGCTTTTCGCCGCCACGAAGGTCGACGGCGTGCTTGTCGCCTCGCCGAACCGGTTTCACGTCGAGCAGGCGCTGCGGTGCATCGACGAAGGGGTGGGCGTGCTGCTGGAGAAGCCGGTGGCCGATACGGTCGCCGCAGCCGAGCGGCTCGCCGCGGCGGTCGAGGCGAAGAACGCGCGCGTGATTGTCGGCCATCACCGCGCGCACAGCCCGATCATGGCGCGGGCGAAGGCGCTGATCGACGCGGGCCGGCTGCGGCCGCATCGTCGCGGTGATGGGCAGCGCGGTGTTCTTCAAGCCCGACCACTACTTCGAGGACGGGCCGTGGCGCCGGGAACCGGGCGGCGGCCCGATCCTGATCAACATGATCCACGAGGTGCACAACCTGCGGATGCTGTGCGGCGAGATCGGCGCGGTGCAGGCGCTCGCGTCGAACGCGGTGCGGGGCTTCGCAGTCGAGGACACCGTGGCGATCAACCTGCGCTTCGCCAGTGGAGCCTTGGGCACGTTCATGCTCTCCGACACCGCCGCATGCGCGCGCAGCTGGGAGCAGACGTCCCAGGAGAACGCGGCCTACGCGAGCTTCGCCGACGAGGACTGCTACGTGATCGCGGGCACGTTCGGCTCGCTGTCGGTGCCGACGATGCGTCTCAAGACCTATGCCAGGGCGGAAGACCGCTCGTGGTGGAAGCCGTTCGCGGTCGAAGTCGCAGACCTGGTGCGCGAGGATCCGCTGACGCTGCAGATGGAGCACTTCGGCGCGGTGCTCCGCGGCGAGGCCCGGCCCCTCGTGACCGTGCGGGACGGGTTGGCCAACCTGCGCGTCACCGAGGCGATCGCCGTGTCGGCGCGGACGGGTCGGCTGGTCGAAACGCGCTGACCGGGTCGTTCACGACGGGAAATCCATGAAGACGATCCGCTGGGGCATCATCGGCTGCGGCGACGTCACCGAGGTCAAGAGCGGCCCAGGGTTCGCCAAGGCTCGCCACTCGTCGCTCGTGGCAGTCATGCGCCGCGACGGCGCGCTCGCGGCCGATTACGCGCGTCGTCACGGCGTGCCACGCTGGCACGACGACGCCGAGGCGATCCTCCGCGCACCGGACGTCGACGCCGTGTACGTGGCCACGCCGCCGGCGACGCACCACGACTACGTGCTGCGCTGCGCGCAGGCTGGCAAGGCGGTGCTGGTCGAGAAGCCGATGGCGCTCGATGCGGCCGAATGCGACGCGATGATCGCCGCCTGTGCGGCCGCCGGCGTGCCGCTGCGCGTGGCCTACTACCGCCGCGCACTTCCGCGCTTCCTCGCGGTGCGGGACCTCGTCGCCGGCGGCGCGGTGGGCGAGGTGCGCATGGTCGTCTGCCGCCACTTCCAGCCGCTGCGCACCGCCATCGAGGCGGCGCCGGCATCGCCGCCCTGGCGCACGGACGCGACCCGCTCGGGCGGCGGGTACTTCGTCGACGTGATGAGCCACACGCTCGACTTCCTCGACTTCCTGTTCGGGCCGATCGGGGACGTGCGGGCGCTGGCCGCGAACGTCGCGGGCGCATACGACGCCGAGGACGTCGTGACGGCCAGCTGGCGCTTCGCGTCGGGCATCCACGGCAGCGGCGCGTTCTGCTATGCGGCGGACCGCGACGAGGAGTGGAACGAGATCGTCGGCACCAAGGGTCGCCTGCGCTTTTCCACGACGCGCGCGGTGCCGATCGAGCTCGAACGCGGCGGCGCGCGCGAGTCGATCGAACACGGCGACCCGCCGCACGTCCACCAGCCGCTGATCCAGACGTTCGTCGACGAGCTGAATGGCGTCGGCGCGTGCCCCAGCACGGGCGAGTCCGCCGCGCGCACCACGCGGGTCATCGACCGCATCCTCGGCGAGTACCGGGCGTCGCGACACGCCACGTCGTGATCCTGCGCGCGGGACGGCAGGACGAGCCGCGACGCTCGCTTAGAATGGGTGTTCTGGCGCGATGCGCGGGCGCGTCCCGGGAAGATGGAGGGCAGCACGATGAAGCAGGAAAAGGTGTTCGACGTCCGTGGACGGCGCATGGGCGGCCACACGCCGCTGATCTGCTCGCCGCTCGTCGCGCGTACGCCGGACCGGCTCGCGTCCGAAGCCGCGGCGGTGCTGGCGAAGCGCCCCGACGTGATCGAGTGGCGCGTCGACTTCTTCGAGAAGATCGCCGAGACCACGGCAGTGCTGGCCTCCGGGCGGGCCTTGCGCGCCGCGGCGGGCGAGACGCCGATCATCTTCACCTGCCGCGCGGCACGCGAGGGCGGGCAGCCGATCCCGCTCGACGCCGAGGGCGTGACGCGGCTCTACGACGCGGTCGGCAGCGCGGGTCTCGTCGACTTCATCGACTTCGAGCTGTCGAATCCGGCGCCGCTGGTGCGCCGCGTGCGCGAGCGCACGCGCGAGCAGAACACCCGCCTCATCCTCTCGTACCACAACTTCGGCTACACGCCGGGGCACGACCTGCTGGTCGAGCGCTTCCTCGAAGCCGACCGGCTGGGCGCGAACGTCGCCAAGGTCGCCGCCATGCCGCGCGATCGTGCCGACGTGCTGACGCTCCTCGCTGCCACCGCCACGGCGGACGCGAAGGCGCGCATCCCGCTGATCAGCATGTCGATGGGCCCGCTGGGCGTGACGACGCGCATGGTCGGCGGCGTGTTCGGCTCGTCGCTGTCGTTCGCGGTCGGCGAGGGCGCCTCGGCTCCCGGCCAGCCGCCGATCGCCGACCTCGCGGCGGTGTTCGGCGCGCTCTCCCGCGCGCGCGGCGATGCCTAGCGCTCCCGAAAGTAGGGTCAGACTCGACTTTCCGAGCGGTTGTCGTACGAGACATCGCGGAAAGTCGAGTCTGACCCTACTTTCAGGGTCTGACCCCAATTCGAGTTACGGATGACCACCACCAAGGACATCGCGCATCTGCGCCGGAGCTACGAGCGCGCCGAGCTCGACGAAGCGCGTTCGGCGAGCGTCCCGCAGCAGCAGTTCGAGCACTGGCTGCAGGAGGCGATCGCGGCCGAAGTGCCCGAGCCCACGGCGATGACGCTCGCGACCGTCGGCGCCGACGGCCGGCCGTCGACGCGCGTCGTGCTGCTGAAGGGCTGCGACTCGCGGGGCCTCGTGTTCTACACCAACTACCAGAGCCGCAAGGGGCGGGACCTCGCCGCCCAGCCGCAGGCGGCGCTGCAGTTCTACTGGGCCGAGATGGAGCGCGTCGTGCGCATCGAAGGCTCGATCGAGATGACGAGCGCGGAGGAGTCCGACGCGTACTTCAGGACGCGGCCGCTCGACTCGCGCATCGGCGCGTGGGCCTCGCCGCAGAGCCAGGTGATCTCCTCGCGCGTCGTCCTCGTTACCGAAGCGGCCCGGTTCGGCGCGAAGTTCCTGCTCGACCCGCCGCGCCCGCCGCACTGGGGCGGCTACCGCCTGATCCCGGACACGTTCGAGTTCTGGCAGGGCCGCAAGAGCCGCCTGCACGACCGGCTGCGCTACACGCTGCAGCCGGACGGTTCCTGGCTGCGGGAGCGACTGGCGCCCTGATTCGCCGCGAGCGCCTCACGCGCGCTTGCCCGACGTCGACGCTGTTCCAGCCGGAACCGGTACCGTTCGTCGGCTTCGGGCCCCGCGTGGTCCGAAGCTTGCGCCGGTCACCGCAAAGGAGGTGAACCGGATGGCCGAGAACAGGTATCGCGTCGTTTTCGAGGGTGCATTGCTGGACGATGGTCCCGAGCGCGAGGCGAGGCAACTGCTGTCCGCACTGTTTCGTCGCGAACCTGACGATGTGCGGCAGCTGCTCGACGGGCTGCCGCACGTCGTTGCCGATGAGGTGACGCGCGAAAAGGCCGAGGAATACCTTGCGTTGCTGCGGCGCGCGGGCGTGGCCAGCCGGGTGGTGCGCGCGGACGAGCATTGACGCAGGCACCATACCGGCGGGAGCGACGTTGCGGGAGGCGATCGATGCCCGTACGCTGACCCGATGCGGATACTGCTGGTGGAAGACGACCGGGCGCTCGGTCTCGCCGTGCGGGATTTCCTGGTCAAGGAGGCTTACGCGGTCGATTGGGCCGAACGCCTCGGCACGGCGCGCGCCTTCCTGCCGGGGGACTACGCGTGCGTGGTCCTGGACCTGGGGCTGCCCGACGGCGACGGGCTCTCGCTGCTGCCGGCGCTGCGCAAGCTGGCCGCGCCGCCATCGGTGCTGATACTGACGGCACGCGACCGCCTCACCGACCGGATCCGCGGCCTCGATGCCGGCGCGGACGACTACCTGGTCAAGCCGTTCGACCTGCCCGAACTCGCGGCACGCCTGCGCGCGCTCGCGCGGCGGCGCATCGGGCAGCGCGCGCCGACGATCGAGGTCGGGAGTCTGCGCATCGATCCCGCCACGCGCACGGTGACGCTCGACGGGGCCGTCGTCGAGACGAGCACCCAGGAATACGCGCTGCTGCTGGCCTTCCTCCAGCATCCCGGCAACGTACTCTCCCGCAAGCAGCTCGAAGACACGATCTACCCGCTCGACCAGGGCGCGGCGAGCAACGTCATCGAGGTCTACGTGTCGCGGCTGCGGCGCAAGCTCGGCCGCGACGCGATCCGCACCGTGCGGGGCTACGGCTACCGCTGGGGCAGCGCCGGCGGCGGGCAGGGCGACGGAGACGGGCCATGAGCCCGAAGGGCCGCCCCGAGGGCGAGTCGCCCCGAAGCGCGTCAGCGCGGAGGGTAGTCCAGTGACGGGTCGCTCGGAGCCGCGCCGCGGTCCGGGTTCCGGCTCCCCGGCGCGAGCGCGCTGATGTCGCGCCTGGCGCGCAGCATCATGCTCGGCCTGGCGCTCTTGTGGCTGACGGGCGTGATCGGCAGCGCGGTCGTCCTGCAGCGCCTGATCGACGGCAAGTCCGACGACGAACTGCAGGAAACGGGACTGATCCTCGTGTCGTTCATCAGCCGGACGCCGGACCTCGCGGTCACTGCGAGCGTGCTGCGGGACGCCCAAGCCCGCGCCGCCGAGCATCCACCGCACGACCGCTTTGCCTACCGGGTCGTCGACGAAGCGGGGCAAGTACTGCTGCACTCGGCCAACACGCCGGCGATCGGCGTGCTGACGCCGCTGCACGAGGGACTGGCCGACGTGGACGACTGGCGCATCGTCACGTTGCGCGACGAAGCCAACGGCCGCTACCTGCAGGTCGCGGACCCGCTGCCGGAGCGGCGCGAGGCGCTGCTCGCCGCGGTGCTGTGGCTGACCGCGCCGCTGGCGGTGCTGCTCGCGTTCGCGGCCTTCATGGTGCTGCGGGCCTCGCGTTCGCTGATGGGCCACGTGCAGCGGACCGCGAAGGTGGTGGGCGAACGCGACCCGAAGGCGATGGGCATGTTGCCGCTGTCCGGCGTCGCCACGGAGATGCGCCCGGCGCTGGAAGCCACCAACCAGCTGCTCGGCCGCGTGTCCGCGGCGCTGGAGGCGGAGCGCAGCTTCACCTACAACAGCGCGCACGAGCTGCGCACGCCGATCGCGGCCGCGTTGGCGCAGGCGCAGCTGATGGCATCGCTCAGCGCGGGGCAACCCGAGCTCGAGGTGCAGGCAGCACGCCTGATCGAGTCGATGGCGCGACTGTCCCGGCTGGCCGAGCGCCTGCTGGCGCTGGCGCGCGCCGAGGGCTCCGAGCCGCTGGTGCACGAATGGGTGGACCTCGATCGCGTGGTGCGCCTCACCGTCGAGGAGTTTCGCCACGACCCGCGGCTGCAGGGGCGCGAGACTCACAGCCGACGTGACGGCGGTCCGTGTTCGCGGCGATCTCGACGCGGCCGGCCTGGCACTCCGCAACCTGGTCGAGAACGCACTGGTGCACGGGTCGGGCGGGCACTGGATCCAGGTCTCGTGCCGCCGGGAACACGGTGACATCGTGGTCGCGGTCACCGACGATGGTCCCGGCGTACCCTCCGACGACCTGCCGACGCTGACCCAGCGCTTCAAGCGCGCCGGCAACTCCGCCGGTGTCGGCGCGGGCCTCGGACTGGCCATCGTGGCGATGTTGGCGCGGCGCATGCGCGCCCGGCTCGCTCTGAAGAGCCCGCCGCAAGGACTTGCGGCCGGGTTCGAGGCGCGCCTCACCTGGCCCGCGTCAGGCGAACCGCGTACCTGAACCCGCCCCCGCCCCCCCGGGGCGTTCAGGTCTCGTTCAGGTTGGCTCGCTAACCTGTCGCCGTGACGGATTCCTTCGGGGTCCGCCCGACCAACGCGACACGAGAAGGAAAACAATGAAGCTATCCCGACGCATTCAGCTGGCTCGCGAGCCTGATCCTCCCGCTGGTGGCCGTGGCCGCCCAGGCGCTGACGCTGTCCCCCACCTCGTTGTCCCTGGCGCCCGGCGCCAAGGCCACCATCGAGGTCAAGCGGGTCAAGGGCACGGTCACCCTCGCCAACTCGAATCCTACGGCCGTTGCGGCGAGCCTGGTCAGCGGCAAGGTCAACGTGACCGCGATTGCGGCCGGTGTGGCGACGCTGTCGGTCACCGACAGGAGCGGCACGAAAGCGACCCGGGTGACGGTCAGTGCGCCCTTGGGTATCTCGCCCGTCAATGCATCGCTCTCCGTCGGGCAGTCGGTGACGCTGACCGTCGCCAACGCGATCGGCACGATCACGATCGCCAACTCCAACATCACGGCGGTCGGTACAAGTCTTTCCGGGAACGTGATCACGGTGACCGGGAAGGCTGCAGGCAGCGCCGAGCTGACCGTGCGCGACACGCGCTCATCCGTCAAGGTGCAGGTGACCGTCGCCTCGTCGTCGCCGCCGCCACCGCCGCCACCTCCGGCGTCGACGAACGACATCCACCCCGGGCGCCTGCTGGCCAGCAACTGCTTCCAGTGTCACGGGACCAACGGCAGCGGCGGCTTCGATCGCATCCAGGGCAGCACCGAAGTGCTGTCGGAGCTGCGCAAGTTCGCAAGCGGCGAGGAGGATCCCAGCGGCATCATGGCTGCCCACGCCGTGGGCTACACCGACGCGCAGCTTCAGCTCATCGCTGACTTCCTGTCCAAACAATGAGCGGAGCCATGACCATGGATCGTCGCCAAATTTCTCGCCTCGCTGTCGGTTGGCAGCCTCGGCCTCATGGGACTGCCCAGCGCGTGGGCGGAGGACAGCAACACCCCTGTGCTGTTCCCGGTGCCCACGAACACCGGCATCACCGGCAAGGTTGTCGTCGTGGGCGGCGGCATGTCGGGCGCTGCCGTCGCCAAATATCTGCGGCTGTGGGGCGGTACCGGCGTTGCCGTCACGCTGGTGGAGGCAAGCCCCTCCTACACGTCGAACATCATGAGCAACACGGTGCTCACGGGACAGCGCACGCTCGCCAGCCTGAACTACACCTACAACACCCTGGTCAGCCATTACGGCGTGACGCGGGTCAATGCCAAGGTCAGCGGCATCAACCGTGCCGCCAGGTACGTGACACTGGAAACCGGCGGCACCATCAGCTACGACCGCCTGGTATTGGCGCCGGGTCTGGACTTCGACCTGATGCCCGGGATGTCGAGCCTGGCCGAGTACGACACGCTCGTCCCTCACGCGTGGAAGGCCGGCCCGCAGACGCAGCTGCTGCGCAACCAGTTGCTCGCCATGCAGCCCGGTCAGGACGTGGTCCTGACCATTCCCAAGGCGCCGTATCGGTGCCCGCCGGGCCCCTACGAGCGCGTGTGCGTCATCGCCGACTGGCTCAAGAAGAACAAGGCCGGCAGCAGGATCATCGTGCTCGACGCCAATCCGGACATCATCGTGGAGAAGGAGAACTTCAGCCTCGCCTTCACCACGCTCTACGCCGGCGTCGTCGACTACCGTCCCGGCTGCAACGTGACACATGTCGACAGCGCCAGCCGGGTCGTGACCTACGATCAGTCGATCAATGGGGTGACGTTGGCGAGCCACGCCCAGGTCCAGGCCGCGGTGCTCAACCCGATACCGCCGCAACGGGCACCGCAACTGCTGAAGGAAGCCAGCCTGCTCAGCGGCGATCCCGCGAAGCCGTTCGCCCCGGTCAACGTGCTGAGCTACCAGTCGACCGTCGATCCGCTGATCCACGTCATCGGCGACGCCAGCCTGACGACGCAGCCGAAGGCCGGGCACATCGGCAACCAGCAGGGCAAGACCTGCGCGGATGCCATCGTGCGCCTGCTGAGCGGTCGGCCCCTGAACACGCAGGTGGTCACCAACTCCGCGTGCTACACCCCGATCACGGCGACGCTGGCCACGTGGCTGTCGGCGCTGTACCAGTACGATCCGGTGTCCAAGACGATGGTGATCCTGCCCCAGCACAACAACGGCAAGGCGATCGCCGCGTCGTCTGCAACGTCCGACAACTACCAGGACATGCAGCGCTGGTTCACGACATTGATGGGCGAGACCTTCAGCTGACGACAGCCCGATGCGAGGCTGGCGCTCGCCACGCCGGCCCGCAGGCGCCTTGCCCCGTGCTACGCTGCTTCGGCAGGCGCCATTCGGGAACGGGTTCGCGCGTCAACCGGCAAGGGGATTGCGTTGATCGGCTACATCACGCTGGGCACCAACGACCTGCCTCGCGCCACGGCGTTCTACGACGCGTTGCTGGCCGAGATGGGCGTCAAGCGCCTGATGGAGTTCGGCGGTCGCGGCTACGGATGGGCCGCAGCCATGGACCAGCCGATGCTCTGCATCATGAAACCCTACGATGGTCGCCCGGCCACCGTGGGCAACGGCGTGATGGCAGGCATCGCCGTCGACTCGCGCGACAAGGTCGACCGGATCCACGCCAAGGCGCTCGCGCTGGGCGGCAGCGACGAAGGACCTCCCGGCCTGCGTGCCGACGGCGGTGAGGGCTTCTACGCCGCCTACTTCCGCGACCTGGACGGCAACAAGCTCGACGTGTTCGTCTACACCTGAGCCGATCGCTCCGGCGGCAGATCAGGGGCGCGGGTCGCGAGACTGCTTCGCGGCCTGCGTTCGCTCCTTGCGTTCGAACGTGTCCGTCTCGCGGAACGACACGATCCGCCGGGCCCGGTACACGGCGTACTCCGCGATGAACTCCTGCGTGCTCCCGTAGGGCCCGGCCATGTGGCCGGGGCGCTTGGAGTCAGCGAAGAAGTAGCGCTTCCCGTCCCTCTCGAACGATGCGACCCAGTGCCGGCGCAGCATGTTGCCGGAGATCGACACCGGGTCGAACTCGATCATCACGTAGGCTGCGCGGGCCTCGGGGGCGATGGCGCGCAGCGTCTCGACGGCGAAGCGCGACAGGTCGACGCACACACCTTTGGGTGCCGCGAAGAACGCATCCGGCGCGAGGATGGGTAGGCGCCCGTTCGCCTGCCGTTGCGTCTCGGAAAGCTGCATGGCGCGCGACATGTCGTACTCGAAGCGGGCGCCGATCCACGCGTTGACTTCGTCTGCACCTCGCCACAATCGCAGCGTTTCCGCGTAGGACGCGGCCTGGGTATAGCGGCCGCCGTAGGCGCTGCGCGACTCCGGGGCGTCTGAGGCCGGATCGGCGGTCGCGGGGTTGGCCTGCACGCCACCGCACAGGAGAAGGCCTGCCAACACGCCTGCGAGAACAGGGAGCCTCATTCGCATCCGGGAAAGTGGTATCCGACCGATTGCGGCACGACCGCATGCCGTCCCGTCGCACATCGCGTCCCGCCATCCTAGTCGATGTGCCTGGCGCAAGCGCCGAATTCCTATAATCGCGTCGATGACCATCGACACGGCTCCGCTGCAGCGGTTCATTCCGCACCCTGACGTGC
>CAVXVH010000008.1:0-163605 GCA_963765065.1 uncultured beta proteobacterium
GCGGGAGATATGGTCCTCGGCAGGTTCATGGTCGAGCCGCTGGGCGATGACGCCACCTTCTTGAACTCCGTTGCCATAGCGCAGCCCAGCTTCTGCGTCCCCGATCTCCGAGGGCACTGGCAGTTGATGGAACCGGGTCGCGAGCGAGTCGAAGGAACGATGTCGCGAGCGCAGGTTCTGGACCGGCTGGATGTAACGAGCATTCTGGATGTCGGAAAGAGCGTCAGGGAGGTTCTCGCTTCGGGCGGCACTTGGCTGGATGCGCTCGACGTGTCTCCGCTGGTTCCGGGAAGTGTCTGAACGAGCGGAACTGCAGGAGTTCGAGAAGTTGCTCGCGGACCGTCTCGGCCATCTCGTCGAAGTCTGTCAGCGACCCCGGACCCACCTAGGGTGGAGGTTGAGCGAACAGCGGTGGCCAGGGCCCGGCGGCTTGCAACTAGGCATCCAGCTATCTCGCAGCGCATACCGAGGATTCGGACCGCCCGACGCTGCGTGCCGTCGTACCCAAGCGCATTCTCTCGTTGGTCCGCGAGGACCAGTTCGATATCTACGAGAACAGGGTCGCTGTCCGTCTCGTCGATCATCTGGACGCGTACCTCTCGCGCCGCGTGACCGAGGTCTCCAGGCTGCTGCGCCTGTTCAACGAAGTCGGGGATCACAGCTCCACGGCAGGACAGGGGTCCCACTGGCGGCAGAAGCGGGTCTACCAACTCTGGGGCGACTCGCTCGATGCCGGAGAGGCGCGTCGCAAGGCCGAGCGCATGCTCGAGCAACTGAAGTTCCTGAAGTACTCGGTTTCCGGCCTGATGGATTCGGTGCTGTATCGCGAGGTGCCGCGGCGGGCTTTCGTCAGCACGACACTGACGATGACGAACATTCTCGCGAACGACGTCCATTACCGCAGGGTGGCGGAAGTCTGGTTGGCTGGGCACGGCTTGGGCTCGAGCAGTCGCCGAGACCGGACAAGCACTTCGAAGAGATGCAGGAGCTCTGCCGCTGCTTCGGAGCGTTTGCGCTCCTGCTCGTCATCAGAGGGCTTGGACCAGCTTGGCATCGAACCCGTGGACCTGTCGCGGGCTCTCGATGGTGACGCGATCGACCTTGAAGGGCAGGGGCACACGAGCGCGACTCTCCTGGTCATTGATCGACGGCACATTGCGCCTATCGATCGATGGCGCGAGGCCCTTGCGAATCGTTCCGATCCCCGGGTCGCTCGCCATGTTCGGAGACGAAGACCTGGCCAGATTGATTCGCGATGCCGATGAGGTCGCGACCCGTGAGGAGATCTCGCTGGTGCTCTATCCGAGCCCCTCGTCTGAAGCGGCTCTTCGACGCATGGCTCCGGTCCTCGCGCATCGGCTGAATACTCTTTCGCACGAGGTCGCCGAGCGTGGGCAGGGACGTGCGGGATTCCTGCCCGTCTCTCCATGGGACTTGTCCAGCGTCGAGCGCGTCGCCCGGCGAGCTTCGATGGGTGATCACGGCGCCGAGGTTCCTTGCTTATCCGCCGCTCATAGCCAATCCCCCGATACCCAAGATCGCGGACGATGCAGCGTGGCTCGAGGCTACCGCCACCGGCGTAGTCGTCACGCGAGCGCCTGAAGTGCACGAGGACCTCCGGCTTGCCGAGCGGCTTGCCAATGAGCGGAAGCGGCTCGAGGCTCTGGAGGACGAGCACGAGGACGTATCCCAGCAGCTACGACTGGCGGTCCGAGATGGCGGTGCGAGCGGGCCGCTGAACGCTCGCAAGAAGGCGTTGAATGCCTCGATCACTGACCTTCGATCGCAGATCGATTCCCTGGCCGACTTCTCGAAAGCGCTGGACGCCGCCATCGGACTCGTGAAATCGCTGCTCTCTTGCCCAACCTGCGGGACCATCGCCGACCCGAGGCGAGACTTCACGGGCGGCCGTGGGCATCGTTTCTCCTGTGTGTGCCCCGATTGCGCCACTCAGTGGGGGACGGAGGCGTGCCCGAGCTGCAAGGCGTGGATTTCCCACCTTGATGCCTGCCGTGAGTTCTTTGGCCGCGCAACGACTCGGCGGTGGGGTGGCTGGATCGCTTCCTTGGAGCGGATGTCCTTGCCGTCCCCTACAAGACCGAAGATGGCGCAGTGGGCTTTGTGTGTCCGTCATGCGGACATGGAGGCGAGGCCTACATGGCCTCGACGGAGCGTGAACCGCCCCGGCTTTCGTCGAGACCGGTTGGCGTGAGTCAGGACGGCACGGCTTGACGCGTTTTTTGAATGTGGGGTTGGCTCACTGGGCACGTAGGACCGTGTGGCCGCATTTTGGAGATCAGCCGGTGCACAGAATTCTTGCTGCAAGGTTCGGTGGCATGAGTACCGGCGATCGTTCTTAGGACCAGAGGCAACCGAGACTGAAATGGGAAAGCACCAAAAGGGCGGCAATAAGAGCCGGTCGAGCAACAGCTCAAAGTCGGCCACGATCTTGAATTTCAGTACCGGGCGTATTGAGCGGCTCCACCAGACGGATCCGATGGGGGCCTCGTGGCGAGCGTATCCGCGCAGCGGAATTCGTCAGGGGCTGATCGATCGCCTGAAGGCGAAGCCCGAGGCCGAAAGGAGCGGCGATGATTGGTGGCAGCTAGGCGAGTACCAGGTGCTGGAAGGGCTTGCCGCTGGAGATGAAGCCGCGATCAATGCCGGCTCGCAGGCGCTCATGAAAGGCGCCCACCTTACTCCTGCGCACGCGGGCTGCCTCCTCGATCTGGGTTGGTTGCTCTGCTTCAAAGGGCTGGATCAGATGGCCCTGTTCTACCTCGATAAGGCTGCAGAAGCCGTGCCGACATCGCGCGATGTCTGGACCCTTCGAGGCTGGGCCTGTATTGGTTCCGGCTCTCGGGAGCAGGCCATCGACTCGTTTCGCAAAGCCGTGAGCCTGCCGGGCGCTACGGACGGAGATCGGGAAACTCTAGCCTCTCTGGAGCAGGGGGCGTCTCTCGAACAGCTGCGCAAGGACGTGGTGTTCAGAAAGTTCGATGACGAAGTGCTGCGTGGCAAGCATGGCGATCCGAAGGACGCCGCGCGCAGTGGGGTGGTCCAGTTCAAGCAGCTCCTGGAGCGTAAGCCGGATGACGTCGATCTGGCCTATGGGCTTGCCTATTGTCACTACGTTCTGGGCCAGCTCGATCACGCCGAACCTTTGCTGCTTAGGGTCATAGGGGAAAAGCCCGAACACGCTGATGCGTTGACTTTGCTGGGGCTGATCGCCATGAAGCGCGAGCGTCCTGATCAGCAACTGGCCTACTACGAGCGTGCGGTCCGTGCGGACCCAAAGCACGTTCTCGCGAATACCAACCTGGCATCGCTCTATCAGGACAAGGGTGACTTTCATGCGGCCAGGCCTTTGCTGCTCCGGGCCATAGAAGCTGCTCCGCAGGATGATCCGCATCTGCCCATTGCACTCGATCTTCTGGGCAACAGCTACGGCACGATCGAGCACGACTACGAGCGAGAGGCCGAGCTCCATCAGCAGGCGATAGCGCTCGATCCGAAAAGACCAATGTTTCGCGGCAACCTGGTGGTTGCCTTGCTGTCAGCAGGCCGCGCGAAAGACGCACACCGCGCGCTGCAGGCGGCGAAAGACGCGCGCCTGGTCCTCCCCAACCAGTCAATGGTGGAAAACCTGGTACGGCTCTACCAGGAGCGATCGCTGCATCCGTACCAGTACATGCAGTTTGTCGATCAGCTGGGTCCCATGATGGGCTGGCCAGCCCTGAAGCCGCTCGTGAGACGGGCCTGGGACCGGCGCGACGTGGTCGATCACGGCGAGCGCCTGGACTTCCTCGGCGCCCTAGGAATGATGGCGTCGAAGACCGGCGACCACGAGTTGGCGCTCGACGTCTGGCGCTTTGGCCGCACGCTGCCCGGCGGTGAACCTTTCGGGCCGAACTTGGCTGTGGAACTGTCTAATCTCGGTCGCCACGCAGAGGCGTTGGAAGCCGCCAGCACGATGTCGATGGAAACGCCGCGTAGCTGGACCATCCTTGGGAACATTCGCCGCAACGCGGGGCAGTACAAGTTGGCGATGGAGGCGTATCGGATTGCGTTGGACAAGGATGAGCGCTTCCTGCTCCCCATCGGCAACGCGGTAGCCGCCGCCCGTGAGGGACTGCTGGCCGACGAAGTCGAACCGTTCATCGAGCGCTTGCGCGCCGATTGGCAGTCTTCGTTTACTGCAATGTCCATCCTCGGCCAGGCCCTTGTGCTGCAAGGCAAGCTGTCGAGCGCGGCCGAGTGCTTCCAGAAAGCGCTCTGGAAAGGAGACGAGATCCGCACCCCAGAGGAAATCTGGGGCGAGGGGAGGGACGCGCAAGACCTTTCACTCCTTGGCGAGCCAGACCTTGGGAATCACTACGCGGCTGCCAAGTGTTTTCTCGAGCTTGGAAGGCTCGACCTTCTCACGGCGCTTGTCGCAAAGGTGCGTGAATGGCCGAAGTGGATGAATGGCGACTGGATGATCCTGGAGGCGGAGGCCTACCTTTCCGCAAGTGATCTCGATCGCGCGTCGGCCGTCGTGAACGGAATGAGAGACCAGCCTCCACCCAGGATCGTCGCTGCGAAGATTGCGATCGAACGCGGGGACTTCCAGGAGGCGGATCGGCTCATTGCTCTGGGCTTGGCAGACGAGGAAGCGCAGGGATTCAATTATCCCGAGGGACGTCCTGACGCCATGTTCCGAGTGCTGGCTGCCGAGCGCGCATTGGGCAATGGCGAGCCCGAGCACAGCGAAGAGCTCGCGCGAGACGCCGTACGCAGGGATCCCACCTGTGCGCGAGTGCGCCTGGCTTTGGTGTCGGCGCTGGAAGGGCGCGCCGCAGAAGCGGAGCGTCAGGAACTGCTCGCCGATGGACTGCGTCGCTCTCCCGGACATCCGGCGCTGGTGGCTGCGCTGGTTGAGTCGCTTGTCGCCGAGGGCGACTCCGAGGAGGCGAGCGCCGTGTTTGAAAAGCAGCGACCACTGCTCGATGAACGCGGCGCCACCGTCGTTGCTCACCGGCTGGGTGAATTGCTCGCGGTGGATCGCCTCTCGAGGCTCTCGGACAAGTCGGACGCGACCTTGCTGGCCATCTCGCCATGGCCGTGGCTAGAACAGCTTCAATCGCCGTTGCGCGATTGGATGAGAGGAGCTCACCTCGCGCTCTCGCGCGGGGAGGAGTTGGCAGCTGCTTATGGCCTGTACATCAGCAAGGTTGCGGAGTACCTGCTGGTCTCAAAGATCATGGTGCCATTCCGGGAGTCTATGCCGGACGCGCACACGCTGTTTTCCGATCGTCATCGAGACGCAGCGCGATTCATGAGCGGTGGCGCGCCGCCCTCCATCGGCGGGATCGCAAGACTGCTGGATGCCGCCAGTCGTTCTTATCGCTCGTCCGACGATGAACTGACCGTCAGGTTTCGAGATGCCGTCAGCCGCGGGAAGTTTGGTGACTCGCGCGCACTCAGGAGCCGTGAGTTGGTCGATCAGCTCATGGAACTTGGCAAGGCCCGAAATAGTACGGCCCATCTCGGCGATCACGACATGGCTGCGCTGAAGACGGCGACGAGATGCGTGATCGCCGATGACCGTCCGGGTCTGCTCTTGTCGGCATTGGGAGTGCTGTGATGTTGGGCACCCTCCTGAAGCGACGTGACGGTAAAAATATGGGCCGAAAAATGAGTCTCGACAATGGCTTAAGGCATTCGATGCCGAGCCTTTTCAGACGCTTCCCAGGCCGCCACGGACGCACGTCGATGTCGTCGGCGATGGTGTCCGCAGTCGTCGTGCGAGTCGATAGTTGTCGATAGATCTCGAAAGGTCGGCTTTGAGCGAACCGCCCGGAAACCCGCGCCAATGCTGGTGCCTGACAGATTGACGGTAAAAATGACGGTAAAAATCTGGGGCACAGCGGCGAGCGCCATGCGAATCAACAGCTTAGAAGGCTCGTTGATGATTGAGTGGGAGTGACCCAAATCATATGCAAAACTCTTGATATTTCGTCGAGTTTTGCGTATGGTATGGCATGGCTTCGCTAGACGCCTACCTTGACGATCTGCTCGCTCGTGGCCGAGCCTACTTCTCCCGGGATGATAGCCGCGGCGCTCGGCCTGAAGCCGCGGCTCTGGCGGCGGCGATCACGCGCGCAATCAGCAAGCGTCGCCTGGCAAACCCCAGGCACGGCTTCTATCTCATCCTGCGCCCGGAAGACCGGATCGCCGGCGCGCCAGACCCCGTGAAGTGGATCGACCCGCTGATGAAGCATCAGGGGATCGACTACCGCATTTCGCTGCTGCGTGCGGCGGCGTTCCACGGCGCGTCGCACCAGGCCGCCATGGTCTTTCAGGTCGTCGTCCCGAGGCAGTTGCGCGACTTCGATCTGGGCCGTCACCGCCTGCAGTTCCTCTACCAGGCGGCGGACGCATTCAGGCAGGTCAATCAGCCAGTCGTGGTCGACCAGATGAAGAGCGACGCCGGCTTCGCCAAGGTGGCTGGCGTCGAGCTGACGCTGCTCGACTGCGTGCGCTACTTTCACAAGGCAGCTGGCATCAACGGCGTCGCGCAGATCGCCAAGGACATCGGCGCCAAGGCCAACCCGCGCACGCTGCAGAAGGCGGCCGCCGCCTACGAAAACTCGGCGGTCCGCCGGCTCGGCTACCTGCTCGATCAGGCGGGACACGTGCGCCAGGCCGATGCGCTGGAACCATTCGTCAAACGAGCCAAGACGACGCTGCCGCTCGATCCGGCGGTCAAGCCGCTCGTGAAGGCATTGGCGCAGGCTGACGAGAGAAATCCAAGGTGGAAGCTGGTGATCAATGAAACGGTGGAGATCGCAGAGTGATTCCCGCCGCCTTCCTGCAGGCGTGGAGTGCGAAGGCACCTTGGCCGGACTTGCGGCAGGTCGAGCAGGACCTGATCATCAGTCGCGCGCTGTGCGACCTGTTCAACGCGCCAGCATTGAAGGGGAAGATCGCATTCCGCGGCGGAACGGCGATCCACAAACTGCTGTTCAAGCAGCCGCTGCGCTATTCGGAAGACATCGACCTGGTGCAGACGCAGGCCGAGCCCATCGGCGCCACGGTCGATGCGATCCGCGATGCGTTGTCGTGGCTCGGCAAGTGCCACCGGGAGCAGGCAGGGCACTCGATGCATCTGGTGTTCAAGTTCACGCCCGAGGTCGATGCGCAGGCGACGCTCAAGCTCAAGGTCGAGATCAACACTCGGGAGCACGCGAGCCTGCTTGGTCATCGACGCTATCCCTTTGCGGTGGAAAACGACTGGTACCGGGGAAAGGCCGAGATCGCGTCATTCGAGCCCGAGGAACTGTTCGGCACGAAGCTGCGCGCACTGCTGCAGCGGCGCAGGAACCGTGACCTGTTCGATCTGCATCAGGGAATCGAACAGCTCTCGCTGGCTCCGGACAAGGTCATCGCCTGCTTCGACCACTACCTGGCCCTGGAAGGCAAGCCGATCACGCGAGCGATGGCCGAGCAACGCATGCTGGAAAAGCTGACGCGAAGCCTGACCGAAGACATCGAGCCGATGCTGCCGGCCGGCGTGCGGTGCAGCGATGCGGATGCGATCCAGGCGTTCGAGCGGGTCTGGACCGAGCTGATCGCGCGGATCGGCGGCGATCCATGGAAGCTCACGGATGCGGTGATCGAGGAATTGCGTGCAAAACGGTATCCGGCGCTGCTGATGCCCCGAGATCGGAAACAGCCGCAATGACGGCTTCGGAGAGATCACTGCCGAGCAAGCGATCGACGTCGGAGCCCGAATCCTTGGCCGTGCTGCAGGCGGAGAACGAGCGACTGATCGCGCTCCTGGAGGCAAACGGAATCGAGTGGCGTCTCGCGCCGGAACCGGCAACGTCTCCTCCGCAACCCGAATCGTCGCGACTCTCCACCGAGGCGAAAGTGGCACTCTTTCGCCGGCGGTTTCGGGGGCGCACGGATGTTTACCCAGTGCGCTGGGAGAGCAAGACGACCGGCAAGTCGGGTTACGCACCTGCCTGTGCGAACGAGTGGCGCGCTGGAGTGTGCGAGAAGCCACGTATCAAGTGCGGAGACTGCCGGAATCGCTTGTTGATCCCGCTTTCGGACGCTGCCATCTATGCCCACCTGGCCGGTGACCACACGATCGGTGTCTACCCGCTGCTGGAGGACGACGGCTGCTACTTCCTCGCGATCGATTTCGACGAAGCCGAGTGGAAAAGGACGTGACCCAAATCATATGCAAAACTCTTGATATTTCGTCTAGTTTTGCGTATGTTATGGCATGGCTTCCCTTGACTCCTTTGTCGATGATCTGCTTGCCCGCGGACGAGGCTACGTCTCCCGGGATGAGGTAGCCACTGCGCTTGGCCTGAAGCCGTCGGCACTGGCGGCGGCGATCACGCGCGGGATCAACAAGCGCCGCCTGGCGAATCCCAGGCACGGCTTCTATCTCATCCTGCGCCCAGAAGATCAGGTCGCCGGCGCGCCGGACCCCGTTAAATGGATCGACCCGCTGATGAAGCATCAGGGGATCGACTACCGAATTTCGTTGCTGCGTGCGGCGGCGTTCCACGGCGCCTCGCACCAAGCCAGCATGGTGTTGCAGGTCGTCGTCCCGAGGCAGTTGCGGGACTTCGATCTGGGTCGCCATCGCCTGCAGTTCCTTTATCAGGGTCCGGAGGCATTCAGGCAGGTCAATCAGGAGTCGTTGGTCGACCAGATGAAGAGCGACGCCGGCTTCGCCACGGTCGCTGGCGTCGAGCTGACGCTGCTCGACTGCATGCGCTACTTTCACAAGGCGGCTGGCATCAACGGCGTCGCGCAGATCGTCAAGGATATCGGCGCCAAGGCCAGCCCGCGCCTGCTGCAGAAGGCGGCCGGCGCCTACGAGAACTCGGCGGTCCGTCGTCTTGGCTACCTGCTCGATCTGGCGGGACACGCGCGCCAGGCCGATGCGCTGCAAGGATTCGTGAAACGCGCCAGGACGGCGCTGCCGCTCGATCCGGCCGTCAGGCCGCTCGTGAAGGCTTTGGCGCAGGCTGGTGAGCGAAATTCAAGGTGGAGGCTCCTGATCAATGAAGCGGTGGAGATCGCAGAGTGATTCCCACCGCCTTCCTGCAAGCGTGGAGTACGAAGGCGCCTTGGCCGGACCTGCGGCAGGTCGAGCAGGACCTGATCATCTGTCGCGCCCTGTGCGACCTGTTCAATGCGCCGGCGTTGGCGGGGAAGATCGCATTCCGCGGCGGTACGGCGATCCACAAGCTGCTCTTCAAGCAACCGCTGCGCTACTCGGAGGATATCGATCTGGTCCAGGCGCATCCCGAGCCTATCGGTGGCACGGTCGACGCGATTCGCGCGGCGCTGTCGTGGCTCGGGAAATGCAGCCGGGAGCAGGCCGGGCACTCGATGCACCTCGTGTTCAGGTTCACGCCCGAGATCGATGCGCAGGCGACGCTCAAGCTGAAGGTCGAGATCAACACTCGGGAGCACGCGAGCTTGCTTGGTGTTCGACGCTATCCGTTCGCCGTGGAAAACGACTGGTACCGCGGAACGACGGAGATCGCCTCCTTCGAGCCCGAGGAACTGTTCGGCACGAAGCTGCGCGCACTGCTGCAGCGGCGCAGGAACCGTGACCTGTTCGATCTGCATCAGGGAATCGAACAGCTGCCGCTGGATCCGGAGAAAGTCATCGCCTGCTTCGACTACTACCTGGCCCTGGAGGGCAAGCCGATCACGCGAGCGATGGCCGAGCAGCGCATGCTGGAGAAGTTGACGCGAAGCCTGACCGAAGACGTCGCGCCGATGCTGCCGGCCAGCGTGCGCTGGAGCGATGCGGATGCGATCCAGGCGTTCGAGCGCGTTTGGACCGAGCTGATCGCGCGAATCGGCGGAGACAGATGGAAGCTCGCCGATGCGGTCATCGAGGAATTGCGTGCAAAACGGTATCCGGCGCTGCTGAGGCCCCGAGATCGGAAACAGCCGCAATGACGGCTTCGGAGAGATCACTGCCGAGCAAGCGATCGACGTCGGAGCCCGAATCCTTGGCCGTGCTGCATGCGGAGAACGAGCGACTGATCGCGCTCCTGGAGGCAAACGGAATCGAGTGGCGTCTCGCGCCGGAACTGGCAACGTCTCCTCCGCAACCCGAATCGTCGCGACTCTCCACCGAGGCGAAGTTGGCACTCTTTCGCCGGCGGTTTCGGGGGCGCACGGATGTTTACCCAGTGCGCTGGGAGAGCAAGACGACCGGCAAGTCGGGTTACGCACCTGCCTGTGCGAACGAGTGGCGCGCTGGAGTGTGCGAGAAGCCACGTGTCAAGTGCGGAGACTGCCGGAATCGCTCGTTGCTCCCGCTTTCTGACGCTGCCATCTATGCCCACCTGGCCGGTGACCACACGATCGGTGTCTACCCGCTGCTGGAGGACGACAGCTGCTACTTCCTCGCGATCGATTTCGACGAAGCCGAGTGGAAAGAGGACGTTTGGAGTTGGAGTTGCCCCGCTTTCGCGGACGGGTAGTCGCTTGGATTTCAAGCGGGTTCTGGGACTTCGTTCAGGGTTTTCGGCTCCGAGCGGTTAGCGTGACTCCTCTCGAAGTTGGCCGGTGAAATCCGGCCCAGCGCCGAGTGCCGCCGGCGCGGGTTGTACCAGCCCTCGATGTAGCTGAACAGTGCCAGCCGGGTCTCGGACTTCGTTTCGAAACTCCGCCTGTCGATCAATTCGCACTCGAGGCTGGCGAAGAAACTCTCCGCCATCGCGTTGTCGTAGGCGTCGCCGACACTGCCCATCGACGGACGCACGCCGAGCTTCTCGCAGCGCTAGCCGAAGGCCACGCTCGTGTACTGGCTGCCTTGGTCGCTATGATGGATGACGCCGGTCGGCTTGCGTTGCTGATAGGCCATGTTCAGCGCCGCCAGCACCAGGTCGCTCGTCATCTGCTCGCCGATCGCCCATCCGACCACGCGCCGGCTCCAGACATCGAGCACGATGGCGAGGAAGATGAACCCGGCCCAGGTCGGGACGTAGGTCATGTCGGCGACCCACAGCTGATTCGGTCCGTCGGCGCGAAACTTCCGGTTCACCAGATCCGGTGCCTTGCGATGCGTCGGATCCCGCCGTGTCGTCACCACGAAGCCGCGGCGACGGCTGACACCTCGCAGCTGCGCTGACCGCATCAGACGGGCCACCCGTTTCCGGCCCACCCGCGTGCCTTCATCGCGAAGCTCGGCATGGATATTCGGACTGCCGTAGTTGCCGTCGGACGTCACGTGGATCTGGCGGATCCGCTCGGTCAGCACCGCGTCTTCCATCGCCCGTTTCGATGGCGGCCGGTCGCGCCAAGCATAGAAACCACTCGGCGACACCTTCAGCACTCGGCACAGCGTGCGCACTGGGAAGTCGGCCTGGTTCGTGGCTACGAGTTCGAAGAGGACGTGGACGTCCCCCCGTTCTTGCCGGCGAACCAGGCCGTAGCCTTTGCCAGAATGTCGCGCTCCATCTGCAACTGCCGCACCTGACGGCGCAGGCGGGATAGCTCCTCCCGCTCGGCTGTCGTCAGGCCGTCCTTCCCGGGCAGCGGCTTACCGCTGTCGATCGCGCTCTGCGCGACCCAGTTGCGGATCGTCTGATCCGAGCAACCGAACTCCTCAGCGAGCTCGGTCGGCGATCGGCCGGCTCGGGCCAATTCAACCATCTGCTGGCGAAACTCGGCCGGATACGGCGGATGAGACTTGGGCATCTCGGACTCCTCCCTTCAAAAGGATGGGGTGTCCGCGAAAACGGGTCAACTCCAAAGGTCAATCCGGAGCGCCACTTGATCGGGACGGCCGCGGGCTGGGGCGGCAACCCGCTCGAGGACGCCAAGTACATCATCGGCGCGGTCAAGCAGAACGACGGCAAGACGCCCTTCGTGCTGACGGTGAAGGATGTACCGATCGACGGCTTCTGGTCCATTACGGTCTACAACGACAAGGGCTACTTCGAGGCGCCGGAGAACGCGATTTCGGTGAACAACGTCACCGGCAAGCGCAACAACGACGGCTCGACGACCATTCACTTCGGCGGCGACCCGACGTCCGTGAATTACCTGCGCATCATGCCGGGCTGGAACTACATCGTGCGCCTGTACAGGCCGCGGGCCGAGATCCTGAAGGGTACGTGGAAGTTCCCGGAGCCGGTGCAGGCTCGCTGACCTCGAAGGCTCGTTGATGATCGAGTGGGAGTAGGTTTTCGAGCCATCTCGGACGGGCTCCAGCCCCCTGGATGTTGCAGGCACCGGGCTGCAAGGATCGGGTTGCGTATGGCTCACAGCAGGAATCCTGCCGCTCGACATGCGCTCCATCGAGCCGCCAGGTTTGTCCAACCCGAGGATTGAACAATTTCGCGGTTGTTCAGGTCTGACGTTGGATGTTTCCGCAGCAGCGGGAAGTCTTACACCTGCCCAACCTATTGGAGTCACCATGAAGATTCGTTCGCTCGTCGCCGCAGTGGCGGTCAGTGCGTTTGCCTTGCCCGCTCTTGCCAAGGACATCGTTCAAACCGCGCAGGACAACGGCAGCTTCAACACCCTGGTCATTGCGCTCAAGGAAGCCGGTTTGGTCGAAACGCTGAAGGGCAAGGGGCCCTTCACGGTTTTCGCGCCCACCGACGCCGCGTTCGCCAAGATCCCCAAGGACCAGCTGGACGCTTTGCTCAAGGACAAGGTGAAGCTGACCAAGGTGCTGACCTATCACGTCGTGCCGAGCACGGTGTTGGCCAAGGACGTGAAGCCTGGAATGGTAAAGACGGTGGAAGGGCAGTCGATCACCATCAAGGCCGAGGGTGGCAAGGTGATGGCGGACAACGCGGTAGTGACGATGACCGACGTCAAGGCCGATAACGGCGTCATCCACGTGATCGACACGGTGATCATGCCGAAGTCCTGACGCAGATTTGCCCGCGCCCCCAAGGCTACCTGCCGAACAGGGCGCGGGCCGTCGTTCGCGTCGGAGGATCCGGCACCGCAGGTATCTGCCACTCCATCGACGGTCACTGGAAGAGGATGGGCGGAACTGGCCGGCGTTCCTTCGTTGAAGCTCTCTCCCTCGGATCCAACCGAGACTTTCGCGACATTCCAATTCCACGTTTTGATAGGTTCAACCATGGCCGACAAACCCCTCACGTGGCCCGATCTCGCCACGTCCCTGTTCGACAAGCTCACTGGCCGCGGCGCCGAGATCCGCTACGACTTCGTCAACCTGGAGGTCTTCGTGCCGTCGGAGCACAGCGAAGACTCCCCGCTTGCCCGCTGGAAATTCAACGGCTCGTTGAAGATCACCGCTCGTGACAACGTGAAGGCATGAGCAAGTGCGAGAAGCCGCGCACGTTGTCAATCGTCGCGGACCTCGACATCTTGACGCCGGCGGGTGATCGACTCGCGCTGCGCGGCGGCGGGGGCACGGCGGGACTCGTGGCAACGAGCGTCGCCGCGCTGTGGCGGACCCGTCGGGCCGCCTACCCGATCCTGCGCTCCGGCGTCGCGCCGTGGACGGATTCGAGAATGCATGTCGACGTCGACGTGCGCGTCGGAAGTCACGTCGTCGCGCGCGTCGAACCGTCGGCCCTCGGCGGTTCGCGCGTGCGGCTACGCTGGCTTGCGCTCCTGCGCGCCCTCTTCTGACGGCTCTTGTGCGGCTGCAGGCCCCGCCCGCGGACTCAATGCGCTCGACGCGCGTATTCAGTGCGAGCGAAAGGAACCGCGCTCGCCCGGCCGCCGGCTGACCGCGGTCCAGAAGGCGGAGAACGAGCGGCAGCGGCGTGTAGGCTCGTCGAACAACCGCGGGGCAGAAGTGAGGGGCAGTGCGCGCAGCGCGGGCGACAGATGCCGGTTGTCGACGCCGTGCACCGAGCGCGCCGCACCCAATGCGGCGACGAGTTCGCGCGCCGGTGCCATCCAGCGCAGCGCGGTTGCGTGCACCAGGCGGGTCGCTACGAAGTCCCAGCGCAGCACGCTCCATGGCCACTGTGCGTGGACCTCGAGGTCGAGCACTCCGAGCACGATCGGTGGGCGGCTGCCGTCCGCCGATGGCAGCGTCGCCGGCGGATCGGCCAGGTGCCACGCATGCATCAGCCAGACGTCGCGGCCGGCCACCTGCACCGCGTCCGGTGTCGTGAAGGCGCTTTGCCAAAGCAACGGCAGCGCGGAGTGGCACGGCGACTCGTCGACGGCGTCGATTCCGTCGAACGTCGGCTGCGGCTCGGGAAACGCCTCCGGCGTGCGAGCGATTCGGTCCAGTTCTTCGTAGGAACGGTCGACCGCCGTGCCGGGACTGTGCCAGCCGCGAGGCGCGTAGCGCGCCACGTTGTCGGCGTTGAAGAGGTACGGTTTGGCGCTGCCGGTGCCCGCCACCCACTGCCAGGAGAGGTGGTTGCTGGCGAGGTCGCCGTCGAGCAGGTGCGCGAGCATCCAGTCGGCGCCTGCGCGCCAGTGCACCTTGCGCAGGTGCACCGTGTACGACGCGAGCCACATGCGCGCGTGGTTGTGCAGCGTGCCGGTGGCATAGAGCTGGCGTATCGCGGCGTCGATGGTCGGTACGCCGGTGCGGGCCTGGCGCAGGTCGGCGGGCAGCTCGCGCGCGTAGGCGGCGTCGGGTAGCGGGCCATCGTGCAGCGAGGTGAGGATGCCCTCGTCTTCGTGCGCCCAGACGTGCCTGAAGTACTCGCGCCAGGCGAGTTCGAAGATCAGCTTGTGGTCGGCGCGCGGGTGATGGCGGGCAATAACGTGATCGCGCACCTGCGGCAGGCTCAGGAAGCCGTGCGTCACGTAGGGGCCGAGGCCCGTGACGGCGCCGTCGAGATGGTTGCGCGTGCGCGCGTAGGCGGCCGGGTCCACGGCTTCGAGCCGCGCCAGGGCAGCAGCCGGCGTCGGCTCATACCTGGCCAGCGGCGCGCTCATCGCGCGGGCGACCTGGCCCTCGGCGCCGGTATCTTGCCTCGCCGGCAGGCGTCGGAGCAGTACTTGACCTCGTCCCAGTTCTTCGCCCAGGACTTGCGCCAGCTCATCGGCCGGCCGCACTGGGCGCAGGGTTTCGCGGGCAGCGCGGCCTTGTGGCCCTTGAAGCCGTGGCGCGGCGCGCTCATTCGGCGCCCTTCTCCGACTCGATGGGCAGAGTCAGGAATAACCCCTTCTCTTCTTGGTTACCGGGTTGTGCGCAGCTGCACTGTGAACCGCCCCGGATTCCCAAAGTGATAGACCCGCGCACACGTGCCGGAGCCGATGCGGTCGCGTTCGCTCCCGCAATCGGGCACGCGATCGTCGTCAGTCGACTTTCTGCCAGGACGCATCAGGTACGTACGCCGACATCGCGCGTACGCGCGCGGCACCCTCCGGGCCCAGGTCCTTCTGCCGGACAACGCCGTCGCGATCGACGACGAACGTCTTCACGCCGGTGTCGTCCCACTTCGCGGGCCAGCCGATGAACACGGGGAGGGCGCCCGCGGCCGCGGCATCCGTTGCCGGAAGTTGTCGGAAGCGATAGCCCGCGTACGGCCCACCCTTGGCGACGTGCGGTCCGAGCGGGCTGGGCGCGACGCCTGGCTTCTGCGGCCAGTACAGGCCATCGCGCTTGCCCGGTTCGGCGACGAGGCGCGTGGCGTAGCGGCCACGACCTGCGCCGGACTTGTACTCGACCTGCGCGTCGACGTACGCGCGCATCACCTGGATCGCGTCGAGCTCGTTGCGGCCGATGCGCCGCGCGCGCAGCTCGTCGGGCGTGGCCGAGACGTCGAACGACCAGCCGGATGCGCCCTTGACGATCGGTATCGGCAGCGTCCAGCCGTAGCGGCCGACTTCGAGCCAGGCCTTCGCGTCGCCGGCCGGCACGATCCGGCGCGCCTCGGCCCACGACGCGAGGAACGTCGTGACGTCCTCGGAGGACGTGCTGGGGATCGGAAGGACCTTGGCGTAATCCTTGCCAAGCGCGCGCGCTACGGCGTCATCGTCGTGGCGTGCGACGCCGTCGACCAGCGCTTCGGCGGCCCCAAGGGGGGTGGGGAACGCCTGCTGCGCGAACGCCGCGGACGCGATTGCGAAGAGGGCGCCGACGGCGGCGCCGAGTGCGAGCTTGATCATCGGGCGCCGACTCCTAGCGTGACCTCGAGCCGCCCTGCGGGCGGTTTCCCTGCGCAGCGCCCGACGGGCGCTGGACTTGCGGACGCTGACCTTGCGCGCCTGCGGGTCGCTGCCCCTGCGCAGGTCGTACGTCCGCGCCACGCGGACGCTGCGTCGGCGTGCTTGCAGGGCGTTGGATCGACTCCCGGCTCGCGCGGCCGCGATCGATCTCCTGGCGCGCCTGGCGATGGTCGACGCCCTGCAGCGCCGGCACGCGCTGGTCGCGCGAACCACCGCGGTCCGCGGCACGGGCGCGGTCGAGTGCCGCACTGCGATCGATGCCCTGCGCGCGGTCGCGCGCCGCATCACGATTGACACTCTGCGCGCGGTCGCGCGCCGCATCGCGATCCATACTCTGCGCCCGGTCGCGTGTCGCGCCGCGATCGATGTTCTGCGCCCGGTCGCGTGCCGCGTCGCGATCGATGTTCTGCGCGCGGTCGCGCGCTGCACCACGGTCCGCTTCGCGAGAGCGGGCGGGGTCCAGCCCCTGCGCCTGCCGTCTCAGGTCGTCGCGATTGCGATCGCGCAACGCGTCGCGGTCGGTCGATACGCCGCGATCGCGCAGCGCCTGCTCGGCGCGGCTGCGATCGACGTCGCGGCCGCGGAACTGCTCGCGGTCCTCCCGATCGGCGCGCCGCTGCAGTTGGTCGCGCGTGCGGTCGCCGCCTCGGTACGGGATGTCGCGCCGCCGATCCGGCCGGTGCGACCAATTGACGTCGCCGCGTCCACCGTCCCAGCGGTCGATCGGGTGGCGGCGGTGGATCCTGTTGTGGTGGTGCACGTTGATCGTCACGCGCCGGTTCCACCAGTGCGGGTGACCCCACATCGCGTGCGTCACGCCCACGCCCACGCCCCACCAGATGCCGGTCGAGATCGGGTGGTGCCACCAGAACCCCACCGGCGGCGGAATGAACACCGGCGGAAACGCGGGCCACATCCACGGCCCGAACATGTGCACCGGGTTGTACATCGGCACGAAGACGACCTGCGGATTGCGCTGCTCGATCACGATGACCTGCGGCGGCGGTGGCGGCGCGCCGACCACCTGCACGAAGTCCGCCGGCGGGCGCGACTCCACGGTCACGTTGACGTGCTCGTTCGAGGCCAAGTTGCCCGCGCGCTGCGCCGCCGCGCGCAGCCGCTGCACCGAGTCCATCACGTCCTCGGGCTGCAGCAGGAACGCGTCGCCGAGGTCCTTCACCCAGGTCGGGTTCTCGCCCATCATGACGATGACCTGCGGGAACGCGACCAGCGACTGCACGCTCGGGTCCCAGGGCTTGTCGTCGACGAGCTCCACGGCGGCGTCGCCCTTTTCGTCCGGATTGGCGCGCGACCAGAGCGCCGCTTCGGCGACGTCGGCCGGGTACGTGGCGGCCATCAGCACCTGCGAGAGCAGCGCGTCAGGGAACAACGCCACCTGCGCGGTGAGCTGGTCGATCTGCTCCTTGCTGAAGGGACGGAAGTCGTCCTGGGCCCCGGCCAGCGCCGGAACGAGACACGCCAGTGCGACGACGAAGCGGCGAAGCCGCGTGAGAAGGGGGGTCACGGTCGTTCCGGAAAGGGTTTCTCGAAGAGAAGCGGAGTCGGGCAGGGAAGGGGCGACGCGCATCAAGGCAGGACGTTCCGGTAACCGCTGGCGACGAACCTGACGGGCGCTGGGATCATACACGTGGCACGACATGCAGGGGCCGCATGTACGGGTCCTGTCGTCCTGACTCTCCGCGGGAAGCATGTGCAACTCGTCGGCGTCGTGCCCATCCTGTGCGAACGGCTGATCGTTGCGCGGTCGCCACCGCCGGCGATGGTGTGGCGCCGCGCCGTCAAAACGACCAGTTGCCGTAGACCGAGACGATGACGCTGGCCGTGTCGTCGTACGATCCGACGAGGTCGCCGCGTCCGCCGACGGCGGGCGGGAGCGTGCTGCGCTTGTCGATGTCGATCGTGCCGCCGAACAGCAGGGCGCCCGCGACGCCCCACTTCGCCGACTTGCTCACCTGCTGCTCGCCGCCCACGCCGAAGCGCCATGCGGCGTTCACGGGCAGCAGCGGCGTCACGCTGCCGCCCTCCTGGAAGCCCGAGTCGTAGGCGATGCCCATGTTGAGCGTCCACGGATCGGTGAGTCGGTACTGCGCGCCCACGGCGACGTGCCAAGTGTCCTGGAAGGGGAGGCTGGTGGTGAGCGCGACCGGATTGAGCGTATCGTCGATGCCGACCTCGACCTGGCCGAACTTCGACCACTGCTGCCAGCCGACGTTGCCGAGCACGGTCCAGCGCTCGTCGATCCGCGACGCGACGCTGGCCATCACCTGTTGCGGGATCTTGGTGCCCAGGTCCACGCCGGCGTCGAGCAACCCGCGCGAGGCGAGGAGCGCCGAGAGCGCGGGCCCGAGGCCGGAAAAGCGCGCGGACGAATTGAAGTCGAGGTCGACCTGCGAAGTCCAGGTGAGCCCGACGCGCGTTCCCGGCGCGACGTCGTAGAGCAGGCCGACGTTGCCGCCGAAGCCCCAGGTCTTGTCGTCGAGTTCGAGCCGGCCGTCGGCGAGCGAGGGCAGCACGTTGTTGATCGCTACCTTCTGGTCGAAGATGCCGTACACCGCGTTGAGGCCGGCGCCGATCGACAGCTTGTCGTTCACCCGGTAGGCGATCGACGGCACGAACTGGACGCCGAGCAGGGTTGCCTGTTGCACGCGGTAGCGGCCGACCCACGCGTCGTCGTAGTCGATGACCGAGCCGAAGTTGCCGGCGACCGAGAAGCCGAGCCACAGGTCGGGTGAGAGGCGGTGCGTGACGAAGGTGCCCGCCCCCGGCACGAAGCCGTTCCAGCCGATGGCGCGTCCGCCGTCGTTCGCGCCCAGACCTGCGGAGCTCCCGTCCCCGACCGTGAAGCGATTGTTCAGCCACATCAGCTGCCCGCCGGCGAGCACCTGCGTGCCGTCGAGGCGCGTCATGCCGGCAGGGTTGGTGAACGCGGTCGAGGCGTCCTGCGCGCGCGCGGCGTACCCCGCCGCGGCGAGGCCCACCTCGGCCGTGCCGAACTCGTAGAGCAGCAGGCCGCCGCCGCGGCGGCAGGGCTCGTCGCGACTTGGCAGGATCGACCGCCAGCGCGAGCACGCCATGGGCTGCGGGTGGGCTGTACCATCTTGTTCCTGGAAAGGGCTCGTCGATCGTCTCGCCTCGCCTGCCGGGGCCGGTCGGGGCCGTCGCCGTCGAGATGCGCGCCTTCAGTCGTAGTTCGCAGCGACGCCGGGCCGATCGGACGTACCTCGCGTCACTTCGCGATCGTCTGCCGGGCACGGCTTCGTACGGCTGGGCCTTGGAGGCGCCGGTGTCCGTACCTTGGTGCCGGACATGATCGAAAGCCGGGTGAACGGCGACCATGTCGAGGCGCAGCTGGTCGGAGCCGCGCGCGTCCCCGTCGAGCTTCGGCGCCGCTGGCGATCAGGTCGTCGAACGACTTCTGACGCCCATCATCACCTGCTTGAGGTCGGCGCGCTTGACCGTCACGTGAGGTCCGGCTTCGGCGCCAGGAAGCCCGTGACGTGGTGAGCGTCGCGTTCTCCATCTCGACGACGAACTTCTCGCCGTTGTCCGGCGTGATCAGGTTGATCGTGAAGCGCATGCCGTCCGCCTTTCGGCTGTCCATGCGGATGCCGACGAAGTCGAGCAACTGCTCGGTCGACATCGCGCGGATCACGTCGGGGCCGCTGGAGTGGGGCGAGCCCGCCGCCGGGAATGCCGCTGCGCAGCTCGTACGCGCCCTGCAGGAAGCTGTTGCGCAGCCCCGGGTTCTCGGCGCGGTAGCCCAGCTGCTCGAACACGTCGGCGAGCAGGTCGTCGCGCGGCCTGGTTGCTCGGCTCGGCGTAGACGAGCTTGTTGAGGATCTCGGTGCGCGAGCAGGTACTTGCCCTGCGTCGTGCAGCTGCTTGCCCCGGCGATGATCTTGTCGGCGCCGCCCATCATCTCGACGTACAGCGGCGCCGAGTCGGCCGGCGATAGCGGGATCAGCGTGGCCGGGTTGCCGTCGTAGATAGCCGAGGAAGCGCTGGACCACGCCGCGGCTGTTGTGCTCCGGCGACCCGTGGTAGCCGCGCGCAAACCACATCTGCTGCAGGCTGGCTGGCACCTTGTAGACGTTGTGGATCTCGTTGATCGTGACGCCCTGGTTCGCGAGGTGCAGCACCTGGTTGTTCATGTTCGCGTACAGGTCGCGCTGGCCACGCAGCACTTCCTGGATGCGCGCGTTGCCCCATCGCGGCCAGTGGTGCGAGGCGAACATCACCTCGGCCTCCTTCCCGTACAGGTAGAGCGCGCGCGCGATGTACTTCGACCAGTTGAGCGGATCGCGGACCTGCGCGCCGCGCAGCGTGTAGATGTTGTGCAGCGTTCCCGTCACGTTCTCGGCCATCCACAGCGCCTTCAGGGCGGGGATGTACGTGTTCATCTGCGACGGGGCCTCGGTATTGGGCGTGTTCTGGAACACCATCCTCACGCCGTCGACCTCGAACTCCTCGATGTCCTTCTCCACGACGCGTGTCGGCGCGATCAGGCCGGACGACCCCGCCGCGATGTTCATGCCGAGGCCCTGGCCGGCGTGGCCGTAGGGGCTCGCTGGCAGCAGCACGCCGTACTGGTAGAACAGCCGCCGGTTCATCGCGTTGCCGGCGTACACGTTCTCGGAGATGGTGTGCTGCATGAAGTCGCGCGGCGCGATGATCTGCACCTTGCCGGCGCGTACGTCGGCCTCGTCGACGACGCCGCGCACCCCCCCGAAGTGATCGCCGTGCGAGTGCGAGTAGATGACCGCCGTGATCGGCTGGCCCTTGCCGACGTGCTCCTGGAACAGCTTCACCGCGGCACGCGCGGTTTCGGCGGCGGTCAGCGGGTCGATCACGATCCAGCCGGTCTTGCCGCGCACGAACGAGATGTCGGCGAGGTCGAAGCCGCGCACCTGGTAGATGCCCGGGACCACCTCGTAGAGCCCGTAGTTCATGTTGAGCTTGGGATCCGCATGAGCGACGGGTGGATCGAGTCGTACCCGTCCTTCTGCAGGAGGAACTGGTAGCGCTCCAGGTCCCACGCGACGTGGCCCGCGTCGGCGCGGATCTTGAGCGTCCTTCATCGGTGCGATGAAGCCCTTCTTCTGCTCGTCGAAGTCGCGCGTGTCGCCGAACGGCAGCGTGGCGCGCGAGCGCTCGAGCACGTCGAGCGTGAACTTCGACGGTCCCTTGCCTTTCGGATCGTGGTGGCCCGGCGGGGCCGACTGCGCGTGGGCGACGGAGGGTGCGAGGGCAAGGGGCGCAATGGCGGTCAGGACGACCCCGGCGGCGGCAAGGAGTTGATGCAATGGACGAACGTTCTTCAAGGCGGGGCTCCGGACGGTGCTGGAATGGGGTGCGGGATTCAGGAGAACTGCCGGGCGAGGATGCGCGCGACCTGCGCCCGGGCTTCGATGGGGCCGGCGACGACGACGAGGCCGGAGGCAATCGCGGCGTCCCACTGCAGGCGCCCGTCGAGCAGCGCGGCGAGCGCAGGCTCGCCGGTGACGACGACGACGTCGCTGTTTGCGGGGCCGTCGGCGTGCGCCTGCCAGGACTGCGGGCCGACACCGGGGAGGGCGCGTCCCCACAAGTGCGCCTCGACCAGCACCACGGCGACGGGGGGCAGATCGGACGTGTCCGACTGCAGCGCCGTGGCGAACGTGCGCATTGCACCGTTCGCGCGTATCAGGGCGAGCGGTGCCGGGACATCGGCCAATGGCGCCAGCCGCCCGTCGCTCACGGCAGCACCGATCGCGACGGCTACCGGGATCGACGACGGGTGGACCACCGAAATGCCGCCGATGGCAACGTGGTAACCGCAGGCACTCACCGCTACGGACGCCGTCGCGGCCAGGGCCCCGATCGCGAAGATGGCGACTGCGCGTCGCGCAGCCAGCGCGCGTGCACGGCGCGCAGCCGCGCTGCGCCAGACGCGGGATGCAATCCGTTTCATGGCTGAGTCGTTCGCATTGTTGGCACTCCATCCGTCAGGCCGCCATCAGGGTCTGCACGTGGGTGGCCACGCGGAACTCCCCGACCGCCGGCCGCTTGCAGAGCTTGTCGTTGATGAACGCGAGCACCGCGCGCGCCGCGCCGAGACCCCTTTCCAGGCTGCCGGTTGGCGATTATTCGGAGTGAGGCAGCGTATGTCCAATGCCCGCGAGAGGCGGGTCGGTCATATACTGACTGCATGACCTTCGAATTGCGCCAGCTGCGTCACCTTCTCAGCGTCGCCGAGCACGGCGGCATCGGGCGCGCTGCGGACGCGCTGGGCATGACGCAGCCGGCGCTGACCCGCAGCCTGCAGGTCCTCGAGCACCAGATCGGCGCGCTGATGTTCGAGCGCAGCAAGCGCGGCGTCGTCCCCACGGACGAAGGCCGCCTGCTGATCGAGCGCGCGTGGAGCTCGTGCGCGCCGCCGATGAGCTCGACCGGGAACTGCTCCGCGGCGGTTTCGGGTGCCGGCCGGAAGCTCCGTCGGGGCGGGACCCGTATCCGGGCGAGACGATCGTCCCCGCGGCGCTGACCCGCTTCATGGCCGCGCATCCCCTCATCCGCGTGCGCGTAGTCGTGCGCGGCGACTGGGACGAGCTCCTGCGCAGGCTGCGCGCCCGCGAGCTCGACTTCTTCGTCGCGGAGACGAGCACCCTCGACGCGGAGCACGACCTCGACGTCGATCGCCAGTTGCAGCACCCCGCGTACTTGGTCGCCCGCCGCGGCCATCCGCTCGCCGAGTGCACCACCGTGAGGGCCGAGCACACGTTTTCGCCTACCCGTTCCTTGCGCTGAGCCGCTATCCACGCCGGGTGCTCCAGCCGATGCTTGCGACGAGGCAGGTGTCGGATGCCCGTCAACCCGGGCGCCCGTTCCCGGCGATCGAGCTCGCCTCCTTGCACGCCGTCAAGCAGGTGCTGCTGGGCTCGGATGCCATCGCGCGGCTCACGCTGCCGTGCGTCGCAGACGAGTTGGAGCGGGGCACGCTCGTGGTGCTGCCGAGCGGAGCCGTGGGTGTACACGCAATACGGACTCGTGCGCTTGAAGGGGCACAAGCAAAGCGCTGCAGCGAGCGGCTCGCCGATTGCCTGCGGAGAGGAGGCAGCGCTCGTCCGTGACGAGTCGCGACTGTCGCGGCGCATTGGACCGGGCGCAAGCCGCCGGCCGCTGACGCAAGCGCGGAGCCTGACCCGACGCCCGCGCGACCACGATGCCCCGGCGCGTCCGGCCGCGGGCTGGCGCGACAGCCCGCGGCCGGACGTTCGCTTAGAATGGCTGCCGATGGGCGGGTGGACATGACTTCCGCGCGCGAGGATCCGCTCGCCGTTTACCGGCGCCTGTGCGTGCGCCGCGGCATCGCGCTCGGCGGGCTCGCGTCCGGGCGCCAGGACGACTTTCGCGCGGTGCTGGCCGCGGCCGCGCTCGCGCTCGACGAAGGCGCGGGCTACGACGAGTCCGCCGTCAATGCGCGACTCAAGGCGTGGCTCGACGGTCCCGGGGCGATGGTCGAGGTCGATCACGTCGAATTGCGACGCTGGCTCGTCGACACGGGACTGGTGCGGCGCGACGGCTATGGCCGGCACTACACCCGCGCCGAACCGGTGCCCGACGCCTTCGCGCACGCGCTCGCGGGGCTGGCGGGCGTCGACCTCGCGCTGCTCGCGGCCGAGGCGCGCGAGAGCGAGCGCGAGGCGCGCGAGTCGCGGCAGGCGACGTGGCGCGCGCGTCGCGACACGACGCCCGCGCCACGGTCTGCCGACGATGTGCGCTGGATGGGTGAAGCGCTCGCGCTCGCGCAGGCGGCCGCCGCGCGGGGAGAAGTACCGGTGGGCGCGGTCGTCGTGCAGGACGGCGCGGTGGTCGGCCGCGGCGGCAATGCGCCCGTGGCGGCGTCGGACCCGACCGCCCACGCCGAGATCGGTGCGCTGCGCGAGGCGGGCCGCGCGATCGGCAACTACCGGCTGCCGGAGGCCGCAATGTACGTGACGCTCGAGCCGTGCGCGATGTGCGCCGGCGCGATCATGCACGCCCGCATCGCGCGCCTCGTGTTCGGTGCGCGCGACCCCAAGACCGGTGCGTGCGGCTCGGTCGTCGACCTGTTTGCCGAGCGGCGCATCAACCACCACACGGCGGTCGTGGGCGGCGTCCGCGCGGACGAGTGCGGCGCGCTCCTGTCCGCCTTCTTCGCGGCGCGGCGGTAACGCGATGCCGCGGGCGATCGACTTCGGCTTCTTCGCGCCTGCCGGCGCGGTAAGCGATCCGGATGCGCTCGCCCGTGCCGCCGAGAATCTGCTGGCGCGCGGCCATCGCGTCGTCGAGGACCGTGGCGCACGGGAGCGCCTGCAGCGCTTCGCGGGCAGCGACGACGCGCGCCTTGAAGCGATCCGGCGCATGGCGGAACGCGACGACGTCGACGTCGCCGTCGCGATCCGCGGCGGGTACGGCCTCACGCGGCTGGTCGACCGGATCGACTTCGCCGCGCTGGCCCGGTCCGGCAAGCGGTGGATGGGCCACTCCGACTTCACGGTGTTCGGCCTGGCCGCGCTCGCGCGCGCAGGCATCGTCACCTACGCGGGCCCGATGGCCGCCTACGACTTCGGTGCGCGAGTGCCGAGCGAGTTCACCTGGAAGCACTGCGTCGGCATGCTCGGCGCGCGCGAGTACGGCGTGTCGCTCGCACTCGACGGGCCGTCCGGCACCGTCGTCGAGGGAACACTCTGGGGCGGCAACCTCACCATCGTCGCGCACCTCGTCGGCACGCCATGGCTGCCCGCGGTCGAGGGCGGCATCCTGTTCCTCGAGGACACGGCCGAGCACCCCTATCGCGTCGAGCGCCTGCTCTACCAGCTCCACCATGCGGGCGTGCTCGGCAGGCAGCGGGCGGTGTTGCTCGGCGCCTTCACCGACTACGAACTCCACGCGCACGACGACGGCTACGACCTCGCCGCCGTCGTCGCGCATGCGCGCGAACGTTTCGGGGTTCCCGTGTGGACCGGGCTCCCGTTCGGACACGTTCGCGACAAGCTGACGCTGCCGGTCGGCGGCCGCGCGACCCTGATCGCCCGCGACGGCGCCGCCGAGCTGGTGCTGCGCGACCATGCGTGAATCCGGTGACGTGCCGGGTTTCGGCGTGCGCGTCGCCGACTGGTCGCGCGACGCGGCGGCGCTGCGGGACGTGCGCTACGAGGTGTTCGTCGTCGAGCAGCGCGTGCCCGAGTCGCTCGAATGGGACGGCATCGACGCGCAGTGCGTCCACGCGCTGGCCGTCGATGCGAGCGGGCACGTGATCGGCTGCGGGCGGCTGCTGCCCGACGGGCACATCGGACGCATGGCGGTCCGCGCGCCCTGGCGCGGGCGCGGCGTCGGTCGGTCGATCCTCGAGCTGCTGATCGGGCTCGCCCGTCAGCGGGGCGACGCGCACGTCGTGCTTAACGCGCAGACGCAGGCGATGCCCTTCTACGCGCGTGCCGGGTTCGTCCCGAGCGGCCCCGAGTTCGACGAGGCCGGCATCCCGCATCGCGAGATGGCCATGCAGTTGCGTTGAAGCCAGGTGCGCGGGAGGCTCACCCGGCGACGTCGAAGCGGTGCACGACTTCGCCGCAACGATGGCCCGACGCGTCGAAGCTGCGCTCGAAGAAATCGACGTGCCCCGCGCGGTCGATGGTGACCACGGTGGAGCTGCGCGTGCCGTAGCCCTCGGCGACGATGAAGGGTGCCGACAGCCGGCGTTCCCATTCGAGCGGGACCCCGGTCGACGGCAGCGCGGCATCCGGGGCGGTCGCACGGTCGGCCAGTGCGTCGAACAGCGGCTCGGGGTCGTCGCACGCGGCGGCGAGCCAGGCACTCATCGCGGCTTCGGTTCTCACCACCTTCGGCCAAGGCGCGTCGAGGAGCGCGTTGGAGAGCCCGTGCACACCGGGGGCGAGTTCGACGACGCGCTCAGCGCGGTTCGAGGTCCAGGCCGCCGTGTCAACGCTGCCGGCGACCAGGTTGAAGCCGTTGTGCCGCGCGCCCCGTGCGCGGGCGGTCGCGAGCGCCCCGGGCACGGGGGACGGATCCGTCAGCACCGCCGGGACGAGCGCCCCGCGGGACGGCGCATCGCGGTCGATCCGGTGCGGCTCGCGCACGTTGGTGAGGAGCGCGAATCGTCCTGCACGGGTCACGCCGAGCCAGGTTCCGCCCGCTGCGAGGTCGCGCCCCGCGAGGAGTGTGGCGTCCCACCATGCTGCTGCCGCCGCCGGACGCGCGTGGTACTCGTCGCGATTGGCTGCCACCACCAGCGCGTAGCGTGGGTGCGCGTCCAGCGCGATGACCGCGAGGCACATCAGGGGCGTCCCAAAGGGCGGTTGCGTGCGGTCAGGGATGGTCGATGAAGCGTTCGACGTGGCGGCCGTCCGGAATGTGTGCCGCCACGTCGTGTCGGATGACCGCGGCGCCGAGCGCGGCGTCGAACGCGTGGACGTCGTGCACGTGCTCGTAGATCTCCATCCACGTCGAGGGGTCGTCGCTGCGCTGGCAGAGGCGCCCCGTCACCCCGGTGGCGCGCGCGACGTCCGCCAGGGCGGCATTGACGGCCACGCGCGCCAGCCCGGCGTCGCCCGGCACGCGATACCAGATGAAGTAGTGGACCGGCGCGGTCATTGGCGTCCTCGGCGGGTCGGAGTGGCCTCGGGGATCCGCACGGATGCGTGCGTGAGAGGCGCGTGGCCAGCGTCAGAGACGGACCCGGCCGCGAGCCTCGCCCGGCGGCGGGAGCGCGTACGGGAGCGGCTCCTGCGTGGCAACGGGCCCGTCCGGCGCGCCCAGCGCCAGCGGGCCGCCGGCGGCGTCGACCTGCACCACCGCGAGGAATCGTGCGCCGCCGCCCGGATCCGGGGCGGCATTGACCACGGTCCCGCACGGTTGGTCGCCGAACGGGGGACCGAACAGCCGCGACCCGGGTGCGGGCGGGGATGCGGTGGTCGCGTACGCGAACAGCCGTTCCTTGAGGCGACCGAGGTACTGCGTGCGCGCGACGATTTCCTGTCCCGGGTAGCAGCCCTTGTGGAAGTCGAGCCCGCCGATCGCATCCCAGTTGGCCGTCTGCGCGACGAAGCGGTCCTGGGTCGCGGCGGTGACCATGGGCACGCCGGCGCGGATGCCGAGCCACGTCCAGACCGGCGCGCCGGCGGGCACGGCGACGCGCACGAGCGCATCGAACACGGCGGGTGCGCCGGCGACCGGCGCCAGCACGACGAAGCGTCCGTCGGGCAGGCGCACGATCCGCGTCCCGTCGTGGGTGACGGCGCCACCGGGCGGCGACGCTCGCCCGAACGCCGCCGCAACCGCATCGGCGGCGCCCGGGCCGCCGACGCCCAGCCGCAGCCACGCTGCGGTGTCGTCGGCGAGCGCGACCTTGGAGCGAAGCACGAACATCGCGAGGCGCTTGCGGACGGCTTCGGCGAGGTCGGCGGCGACGAGCACCTCGAAGCGATCCTCGGGACCCACGTCCGGACGGTAGATGAACGCCGTCGCGAGCATGCGGCCCTTCGGCGAGTTGTAGCTCGTCCACACGCCTTCGCCGCGGGCTAGGCGCTTGACGTCGCTCGACAGCTGCCCGTGGAGGAAGGCAGAGGCATCGGCGCCTGCGACGACCAGCACGCCGGTCGAAGACGCGTCGGCGACCACCGCGCCGGTGACCGCGGCCGCCCATTCGCCCGTCGGATCGCCGAAGTCGGCGATCCCGTCGGCATCGGCGCGGGCGCCGCGTACGGCAAGGAAATCGGGAACGGAAGTCATCGTCGGGGTGGGAAGCGGTGAGAAAGCGTGCTAGAATATCAAGTTAGCTCGGGTTCGTGCGGCATTTCCCTGCCACGGGGCGGGACCGCGACGGCGCCGGGCTGAAATCGCGCGCCCCACGGGTTCAGGGTGTCCCCCAAGGCTCTCCATCGAGCCGAAAGGGATGTCGCCGCCGGGGTGCAGGAACCCAACCCTGACAAGGAAGACCTGATCATGTCCGTCACGATGCGTCAGATGCTGGAGGCTGGCGTCCACTTCGGCCACCAGACCCGCTACTGGAACCCGAAGATGGCCGAGTACATCTTCGGCCAGCGCAACAAGATCCACATCGTCAATCTCGAGCGCACGCTCGAGAAGTACAACGAGGCGATGCAGTTCGTCCGGCAGCTCGCCGCCAACCGCGGCACGGTGCTGTTCGTCGGCACCAAGCGCCAGGCCCGGGACATCGTCGCCGAGGAGGCGCAGCGCGCCGGGATGCCGCACGTCGACCACCGCTGGCTCGGCGGCATGCTGACCAACTTCAAGACGGTCAAGGGGTCGATCAAGCGCCTCAAGGACCTCGAGGCGATGTCCACCGACGGCACGTTCGACCGCATGAGCAAGCGCGAGGCGCTGTCGCTGAAGCGCGAGCTCGACAAGCTGACGCAGTCGATGGGCGGCATCAAGGACATGAACGCGCTGCCGGACGCGATGTTCGTGATCGACGTCGGCTACCACAAGATCGCGATCACCGAGGCGAAGAAGCTCGGCATCCCGATCGTCGCGGTGGTGGACACGAACCACAACCCGGACGGCATCGCCTGGGTGATCCCCGGCAACGACGACTCCAGCCGCGCGATCCGCCTGTACGCCCGCGGCGCGGCCGACGCCGTGCTCGAGGGGCGCAGCCAGTCGATCCAGGAGATCGCAAAGGGCGGCGACGAGTTCGTCGAGGTCGCGGACGAGGCCAAGGTCTGACGCCACGCCTGCGTTCCCCGCGGTCGCGTTCAGGGCGGGGAAGGACGTTGCCGGAAGCGAAACGAGTCGGGGCCCGCAGCGCGGGCGCCGGAAGGAGAGGGCAGGCGCGCCGCGCGCGCCGTCCTCGCGCAACACGACACGGAGCAACGAGATGGCGGATATCTCCGCAAGCATGGTGATGGAGCTGCGCCAGCGCACCGGGCTGGGCATGATGGAGTGCAAGAAGGCGCTGACCGAGACCGCCGGCGACCTCGCCAAGGCGGAGGAACTGCTGCGCATCAAGAGCGGCGCCAAGGCGTCGAAGGCCGCCGACCGCGTCGCTGCCGAAGGCGTGATCGGCCTCGCGGTTGCGGCGGACGCGAAGTCGGGCGCGATCGTGGAGGTCAATTGCGAGACCGACTTCGTCGCCAAGAACGACGAGTTCAGGGCGTTTGCCGCCGAGGTGGCGGCGCTCGTCGTCCGCGACGACCCGGCCGACCTCGCCGCGCTGGGCGCGGCGAAGCTGCCGTCCGGCGACACCGTCGAGGCGCGGCGCATCGCGCTGGTGCAGAAGATCGGCGAGAACATGACCGTGCGCCGCTACGCGCGCCGCGTCGCCGCCGGGCGGCTCGCGTCCTACGTGCACGGCGTCAGGATCGGCGTGCTGGTCGACGTCACCGGTGGCGACGACACGCTGGGCAAGGATCTCGCGATGCACATCGCGGCGTCGAAGCCGCTCGCGGTCGACCGCATCGGGGTGGACACGGACGTGGTGGAGCGCGAGCGCGGCATCGCCGCGGCGCGCGCGGCGGAGTCGGGCAAGCCCGCCAACATCGTCGAGAAGATGGTCGAGGGGGCCGTGGCGAAGTTCCTCGCCGAGGTCACGCTGACGGGCCAGGCGTTCGTCAAGGGTGACGGCAAGCAGACGGTCGCCGAGCTCCTCAAGCAGAAGAACGCCACGGTGAACGGGTTCACGATGTACGTGGTCGGCGAGGGCATCGAGAAGCGCAAGGACGATTTCGCGGCCGAGGTGGCCGCGATGGCAAAGGCTTAGGGGAACACGGTGCGCGCGGCCGCGGGTCGGCTGCGGAACCCGTGCCAGAGGCTCCGGCCGGTGTCGGCCGGACGTATCCGAACGGAGGCTGTCCGATGAACGCGTCCACTGCCGCCCCGCTGGCCGCCGTGGTGTCCGGTGCCGCAGCGCATGCGGCGCCGCGCTACCGCCGGATCCTGCTCAAGCTCTCGGGCGAGGCGCTGATGGGCGACGACGCCTACGGCATCAACCGGGAGGTGATCGACCGCATCGTGCGCGAGATCGCCGAGGTGCAGGCGCTCGGCGTGCAGATCGGCATCGTCATCGGCGGCGGCAACATCTTCCGCGGCGTCGCGCTCGGCGCGGCGGGCATGGACCGCGCGACGGCCGACTACATGGGCATGCTCGCCACGCTGATGAACGCGCTCGCGCTGCAGGACGCGCTGCGGGCGGGCGGTGTCGTCTCGCGGGTGCAGTCCGCGTTGCGCATCGACCAGGTGGCCGAGCCGTACATCCGCGGCAAGGCGTTGCGCTACCTCGAGGAGCAGAAGGTGGTGATCTTCGCCGCCGGCACCGGCAACCCCTTCTTCACCACCGACACCGCGGCCGCGCTGCGGGGCCGCGAGATGGGCGTCGACATCGTGCTCAAGGCCACCAAGGTGGACGGCGTGTACACGGCGGACCCGCAGCGCGACCCGACGGCGCGCCGCTACGCCGAGCTCACGTTCGACGAGGCGATCGTGAAGAACCTCAAGGTGATGGATGCGACCGCGCTCGCGCTGTGCCGCGACCAGAACATGCTGCTCAAGGTGTTCTCGATCTTCACGCCCGGCGCGCTCACGCGCGTGGTGATGGGCGAGGACGAGGGCACGCTCGTCCACTGCTAGAGGAGGCAAGAGGCAATGCCGATCGCGGAGATCAAGAAGACCGCCGAGCAGAAGATGTCGAAGACGGTCGAGTCGCTGAAGGGCGACTACCAGAAGGTGCGCACCGGCCGGGCGCACACGGGCCTGCTCGACCACGTGACGGTCGACTACTACGGCTCGTACCTGCCGGTCAGCCAGTGCGCCAACGTCACCCTCGGCGATGCGCGGACGATCAACGTGCAGCCGTGGGAGAAGAAGATGGTGCAGGCGATCGAGAAGGCGATCCGCGACTCCGACCTCGGGCTCAACCCCGCGACGTCGGGGGACGTGATCCGCGTGCCGATGCCGCCGCTCACCGAGGAGCGCCGCCGGGACCTGATCAAGGTGGTGCGGCACGAGGCCGAGGACGCCCGCGTCGCGATCCGCAACGTGCGCCGTGACGCCAACGACCACCTGAAGAAGCTGCTGAAGGGGCACGAGATCTCCGAGGACGACGAGCGCCGTGCGCTCGAGGACCTGCAGAAGCTCACCGACCGCTGGATCGGCGAGGTCGACAAGGCGCTGCAGGCCAAGGAAGCGGACCTGCTCGCGATCTAGCGCCCGGCCGGACACCGACACGATTCCCGCCGTGCCCCATCCGAGCACCACCCGCGAGGTTCCTGCCGCCGGCAACGTGCCGAGGCACGTCGCGATCATCATGGACGGCAACGGCCGCTGGGCGAAGAAGCGGCTGCTGCCGCGCGTGGCGGGCCACCGCAAGGGCGTCGAGACGGTGCGTGCGGTGATCCGCGCGTCGATCGAGCGCGGCGTCGAATACCTGACGCTGTTCGCGTTCTCCAGCGAGAACTGGCGCCGGCCCGCCGAGGAAGTGAACATCCTGATGGAGCTCTTCCTGCGCGCACTCGAGCAGGAGGTGGCGAAACTGCACCAGAACGGCATCCGGCTGCGCGTGGTCGGCGACGTGTCCCGTTTCGACGCGGTGATCCGCGAGCGCATCGCGGCGGGCGAGCAGCTCACCGCGGGCAACCGGCGGCTCACGCTGACCATCGCCGCCAACTACGGCGGGCGTTGGGACATCGCGCAGGCGGCGCGCCGCTACTACACGTTGCACCGCGACGCCCTGGAGCCCGATGCTGCGCTCGATCCCGAAGCGCTCGCGCCGTTCCTCGCGATGGCCTACGCGCCCGAGCCGGACCTGTTCATCCGCACCGGCGGCGAGCAGCGGATCTCCAATTTCCTGCTGTGGCAGCTCGCCTACACCGAGCTATATTTCACGGACCTGCTGTGGCCGGATTTCGACGCCACCGCGCTCGATGCGGCGATCGCCTCGTTCCGCGGGCGCGAGCGCCGCTTCGGCCGTACCAGCGAGCAGGTGCAGGAGACCGCGACCGGGGGCACGCTCCGCTAGCGCGCGTCCCGGCGTGGCGCCGGGGTGCGCGGTGGCGGCCGGCTCCACGTTCTCGCGACGACGACGATGGCGATGTCGCCGCTTGCGCAACGCGTCGCGACTGCGGTCGTGCTCGTGCCGCTGGTGTTCGCGGCGCTGCTCCTGCTGCCGCCGTTCGGGTGGGGGCTGTTCGCGCTCGCGTTCGTCGGCGTCGCCGCCCACGAGTGGTCGCGGCTCGCCGGCTACGGCGCCGGCGGCAGGTGGACGCTGGTCGCAGTCGTCGTCGCCGCTTCATTGGCGCTCCTCGGGCTGCCCGCACTGGGTTTCGCGCGCGGCTGGCCGGCGCACGTGGCGGCGGCGATCTGCGGGCTGGCCGCGCTGTTCTGGCTGCTCGTCGCGCCGCTCTGGCTCGCCAACGCGTGGCCGATGCCGCGGCGCGTGGTCACAGGCGTCGCGGGTGCCGTCGCACTCGTCGGCGCGTGGTTCGCCGTGGTCGAATTGCAGGCGCGCTCGCCCTGGCTCATCCTCGCCGCGATGGCGGTGGTGTGGATCGCCGACACCGCGGCGTACTTCGCGGGCCGCCGCTTCGGCAGGCGCAAGCTCGCGCCGCGGGTGAGCCCCGGCAAGACCTGGGAAGGCGTGTACGGCGCGCTCGCCGCCGTCGCGCTCTACGCGCTTGCGCTCGTGCCCTTGGCCCGTGCAGCGGGCTTCGACGGCACACCGGGCGTCCCCGCGGCGCTGGCGTTCGTCGCCTTCGTGATGCTGCTCGCCGCCGTGTCCGTGGTCGGCGACCTCTACGAGTCGATGCTGAAGCGCCAGGCCGGCGCGAAGGACAGCGGCACGCTGCTGCCGGGTCACGGCGGCGTGCTCGATCGCATCGACGCGCTGATCGCCGCGATGCCGTTCGCGGCACTCGCGGCGACCGTGTGGCTCACCAAGGCGGCACCGGGATGATCCGGCGCGTCGCGCTGCTCGGCGCCACGGGCTCGATCGGCGACTCGGCGCTCGACGTCATCGCGCGTCATCCGGACCGGTTTGCCGTGTCGGCGCTGGCCGCGCATCGCAACGCCGCGAAGCTGGCGGCGCTGTGCCGCCGCTTTCGCCCGACGGTCGCGGCACTGCTCGACGTCGAGGCGGCCCGCGCGCTCGCCGCGGACCTCGCGGGCGACCACTTGCCCACGCGCGTGCTGGCCGGGCCCGAGGGCCTGGCGGAAGCGGCCTCGCTCGGCGAGGTCGATACGGTGCTCGCCGCGATCGTCGGCGCCGCCGGACTCTCCCCGACGCTGGCCGCGGCGCGCGCGGGCAAGCGCATCCTGCTCGCGAACAAGGAGGCGCTGGTGATCGGCGGCGCGCTGTTCATGCGGGCGGCAGCAGAGGGCGGCGCAACGCTCGTGCCGATCGACAGCGAGCACAACGCGATCTTCCAGTGCCTGCCTGCCGGCTACGCGCGCGATCCAGCGCAGGCCGGCGTGCGGCGCATCCTGCTCACCGCTTCCGGCGGGCCGCTGCGCGAGCTGCCGCTCGCGCGGTTCGACGCGGTCACGCCGGACGAAGCGTGCGCGCATCCGAACTGGTCGATGGGGCGCAAGATCTCGGTCGACTCCGCGACGATGATGAACAAGGGCCTCGAGGTGATCGAGGCGCACTGGCTGTTCGGCGTGCCGCGGCAGGCGATCGAAGTGGTCATCCATCCGCAGAGCGTCATCCATTCGCTGGTCGAGTACGTCGACGGCTCGGTGCTCGCGCAGCTCGGACACCCGGACATGCGCACGCCGATCGCGCAGGCGCTCGCGCATCCGGAGCGCATCGACGCCGGTGTGCCGCGGCTCGAGCTGCCGGCGCTCGCGGCACTCGCGTTCGCCGCGCCCGATCTCGAACGCTTCCCGTGCCTCGGGCTCGCTTACGCCGCGCTGGACGCCGGCGGCAGCGCGCCGGTGACGTTGAACGCGGCCAACGAAATCGCGGTCGAAGCCTTTCTCACCGGTCGGGCACGCTTCACGGACATCGCGGCGACATGCGCCGACGTACTCGCACGCTTGCCTGCGCACCCGGTCGGCACGCTGGACGAGGCGCTCGCCGCCGACGGCGAAGCGCGCCGTGCCGCCCGGGACCATCTCGGTATGCGCGACGACGGGCCATCGCTTCACGCGACGTGATCGGAGCAGGGGATCCATGGACGTAGCCATCAAGATCGCATCCTTTCTCGTGGTGCTCGGCATTCTCGTCACGTTCCACGAGCTCGGCCACTACCTGGTCGCGCGCTGGTGCGGCGTCAAAGTGCTGCGCTTCTCCGTGGGCTTCGGTCGCGTCGTCTGGTCCCGGCGCGTCGGTGCCGATCAAACGGAGTTCGCGGTCTCGGCGCTGCCGCTCGGCGGGTACGTGAAGATGGCGGACGAGCGCGAGGGGAACCTGCCGCCCGAGGACCTGCCGCGGTCGTTCAACCGCGCGAGCGTCTGGCGGCGCATCGCGATCGTCGCGGCGGGCCCGATCGCGAACCTGCTGCTCGCGGTGCTGCTCTACGCGGGACTGTACGTGGCCGGCGTGCCCGGTCACAAGCCGGTCCTCGCGGAACCCCCGGCGGGAAGCCCCGCGGCGATGGCGGGCATCGCCGCCGGCGACCGAGTCACGGGCGTCGACGGCGTGGCCGTGGAGAGCTTCCACGACCTGCGCTGGCGCCTCCTCGATGCGTCCGGACGGGATCGCGTCGAGGTTGCCGTCGAGACGCTCGGCGGCACGCCGGCAACACGCGTGCTCGCCCTCGCGCAGCTGTCGGGGAGCGACTGGGAGGGCCCGTTCATGCAGAAGCTGGGGCTTGCCGCCGACTTCGGGCCCCCGCTGATCGAGGAGGCCGTCGCCGGGAAGCCCGCAGCGCGAGCGGGCCTGCGGTCGGGCGACCGGATCCTCGCCGTCGATGGAGCGGTGGTGCGCTCGCCCGCCGACGTCGCGGTGGCGACGAACGCGAAGCCGGGCGTGGAAATCCTGTTCCGCGTCGAGCGCGACGGCGCGCGCTTCGACGTGCCGCTGGTGCCGGACGCCACCGAGTCGGGCGGGCGCCGGGTGGGCATCGCAGGCGTGAGGCTCAAGGTCGATCCGGACGTCGCGAAGGGTCTCGCGACGACCGTCCGCTACGGTCCGCTGATGGCGCTCGTGGAAGGGGCGCGCAAGACCTGGGAGCTGTCGGTCTTCACCGTGAAGATGCTCGGCCGCGTGCTCACCGGGGAAGCCTCGGTGAGGAACATCAGCGGACCGATCACGCTCGCGGACTACGCGGGGCAGTCGGCGCAGGCGGGCACGCTGGTGTTCGTCGGCTACCTCGCGCTCATCAGCATCAGCCTCGGCGTTCTCAACCTGCTGCCGGTGCCGTTATTGGATGGCGGTCAATTGCTGTATTATTTCGCTGAAATCGTGCGTGGCCGTCCGCTCTCGGATCGTGCCTTCGAGCTCGGCCAGCGGATCGGCATGGCCGTCCTGGCCGCGCTGATGGCCCTCGCGCTATTCAATGACTTCTCTCGACTGTTCTGACTGCCGCACGACCGGGCAACCTGCGCGGCGGGCGCGACCGGCGCTGCGCCTCGCGTCGCTCGTCGTCGTGGCGCTGTTCGCGGGCGCTGCGTTCGCGTTCGACCCGTTCGTGGTCAAGGACATCCGCGTCGAGGGCGCGCAGCGTACCGAGGCCGGCACGGTGTTCAGCTACCTGCCGATCAAGGTCGGCGAGCGCGTCGACGACGCGCGGGCGTCGCAGGCGGTGAAGGCGCTCTACGCGACCGGGTTCTTCCGCGACGTGCGCCTCGAGCGGCAGGGCGACGTGCTGATCGTGGCGGTGCAGGAACGGCCGACGATCAGCTCGATCACCTTCGTCGGCAACAAGGAGTTCGACACCGACACGGTCAAGAAGGCGCTGAAGGACATCGGGCTCACCGAGGCGCGCATCTTCGACCGCGCCGCGCTCGAGCGTGCCGAGCAGGAACTGAAGCGCCAGTACATCTCGCGCGGCCTGTACAGCGCCAAGGTGCAGACCACGGTGACGCCGCAGGAGCGCAACCGCGTCGCGATCAACTTCACGATCGACGAGGGCTCGGTGACGCGCATCCAGCGCATCAACATCGTCGGCGCCAAGGCGTTCACCGAATCGCAGCTGCTCTCCGAGATCACGCTCACCACGCCCGGCTGGTTCACCTGGTACACGAAGAACGACCAGTACAGCAAGCAGAAGCTCGGCGCCGACCTCGAGGCGCTGCGCAGCTTCTACCAGGACCGCGGCTACCTCGAGTTCGCGGTCGAGTCGACCCAGGTCGCGATCACGCCCGACCGCGAGAACATCACGATCACGGTCAACATCAACGAGGGCCCGCGCTACACCGTCTCCGACGTGCGTCTCGCGGGCGAACTCGCCGTGGACGAGCCGGAGCTCAAGCGCCTGATCCGCGTCAAGCCGGGCGAGACGTTCTCCCGCTCGCGGCTGCAGGCCTCGGCCAAGGACATCAGCGACCGGCTCGGCGCGGAAGGCTACGCGTTCGCCAACGTGAACGCGGTGCCCGAGATCGACCGCGACAAGAACACCGCCGCGTTCACGTTCTTCGTCGACCCGGGACGCAGGGTGTACGTGCGCAAGGTCAACATCTCCGGCAACTACAAGACCCGCGACGAGGTGATCCGCCGCGAAGTGCGGCAGCTCGAGGGGGCGTGGTACGACGGCCCGCGCATCGAGCGCTCCAAGGTGCGGATCCGCCGGCTCGGCTACTTCGAGCCGGACATCAACATCGAGACGCCGCCGGTGCCGGGCTCGCCCGACCAGGTCGACATCGAGATCTCGGTCACCGAGAAGTCCACCGGCAACCTGTTGGCCGGCGTCGGCTACTCGTCGGCGGACGGTCTGGTGTTCAATGCCTCGGTGTCGCAGCAGAACGTGCTCGGTTCGGGCAACGCGCTCTCGCTCGCGGTCAACACCAGCAGCTACAACACGCTGTACTCGTTCCTGTTCACCGAGCCGTACTGGACGGTCGACGGCGTCTCGCGCACGCTCGAGCTCTACTACCGCAAGACCGACCCGTCGGGCCAGGCGATCTCGCAGTACGCGTCGACCATCGGCGGCGCCGCGATCGGTTTCGGCGTGCCCGTGACGGAGACCGACACCATCAATTTGGGCATGCGCGTCGAGCGCACCGACCTCTCGCTGTTCGACGACAGCCCGCCGCTGTACCTCAGCTTCGTCAGGCAGTACGGCAACCCGACGTGGAACTTCGTCGGCACCGTCGGGTGGGCGCGCGACACGCGCGACGACGTCCTCTATCCGACCCGCGGCCGCCTGCAGAGCGCCTTTGCCGAGCTGGGCATGCCCCCGGGCGATCTCCAGTACTACCGGATCAACTACCTGCACCAGTGGTTCTGGCCGGTGTACGGCGACTTCGTGCTGATGGTGCGCGGCGACTTCGGCTACGCCGACGGCTACAACCAGCCGGCGTGCCCGCCACCGCTGCTGGGAGAGGAGCAGTACTGCGCCTCGCTGCCGTTCTTCAAGAACTTCTACGGCGGCGGCGTCGGCTCGGTGCGCGGCTACGAGTCGAACTCGCTCGGCCCGCTCGACGTCTTCGGCAACGTGCTCGGCGGCAAGCGCAAGATCGTCGGCAACGTCGAGCTGTTCTATCCGATCTTCAAGGGCGACAAGTCGGTGCGCGGCAGCGTGTTCGTCGACGTCGGGCAGATCTGGGCATCGAGCTCGCTGCCGCAGTACTCCGTCAACATCGCGAGCTGCGCCGGTGGCCCGTCGACCGACCCCGAGGTCGTCTATCCGGGGTCGCAGGATTTCCGCTACTCGGCGGGCGTCGGCCTCGCGTGGAACTCGCCGATCGGTCCGCTCAAGTTCAGCTACGCGTTCCCGATCAAGGACAAGTGCTTCGACCGCATCCAGCAGTTCCAATTCCAGGTCGGCAACGTGTTCTGACCGTCGCCGTCCCACGCAGGAGACCGTCTTGAAACGTTCCGCCATCCTTGCCGCCGCCGCGTTCCTCGCGATCGCCTGCGGCGCCGCGTCGGCCGCCGACTACAAGATCGGCTTCGTCAACACCGAGCGGCTGTTCCGCGAAGCGACGCCGGCCAAGCGCGCGCAGCAGAAGCTCGAGAAGGAATTCGCCAACCGCGACGGCGAGCTCGGCAAGCTCGCGAAGCAGGTCCGCGACCTGCAGTCGACGCTCGACAAGGACGGCGCGACGATGCCCGAGCCGGAGCGCCGCAACAAGGAGCGCGACCTCGCCAACCTGACGCGCGACATGCAGCGCGCGCAGCGCGAGTTCCGCGAGGACCTGAACCTGCGCCGCAACGAAGAGCTGGCGAGCATCCAGGAGCGCGCGAACAAGGTGATCCAGCAGATCGCCGAAGCCGAGAAGTTCGACCTGATCCTGCAGGACCCGGTGGTGTTCGCGAGCCAGCGCATCGACATCACCGAGAAGGTGATCAAGGCGCTCGCCGACAAGTAGGGCGGGCGACTCGCGAGAGCCCGGGCCGGAGCGCGAAGGACATGTCCGACACCGTGCCCGGCATGGCACTCGGGGAGATCGCCACCCGCGTCGGTGCCGCCGTCGAGGGCGACGGCACGTACCGCGTGGCCCGGGTCGGCACGCTCGAGCACGCCGGACCGGATGCGATCGCGTTTCTCGCCAGCCCCAGGTACCGCGCGCAGCTCGCGACCACCGGGGCCGGCGCCGTGATCGTCGCGCCTGCCGACGCCACAGCGACTGCGCTGCCGAGGCTGGTCGCGGCGCAGCCGTACGTGGTCTACGCGAAGGTGGCGACGCTGCTGCATCCGCCCGCGGCGGTCGCGGTGGGAATCCATCCGACCGCGGTGGTGGGGGACGGGGCCCGCATCGACGCGCTGGCATCCGTCGGGGCCCACGCGGTGATCGGGGCGCACGCGGTCATCGGCGCGCGCGCGTCCGTCGGCCCGGGCACCGTGATCGGCGCGGGTGCCGAGATCGGCGACGACGTGACGCTGCACGCGAACGTGACGGTCTACGACCGTTGTGTGATCGGCCCGCGCACGATGGTTCACTCGGGCGCGGTGATCGGCTCCGACGGCTTCGGCATGGCGGAGGAGGATGGTCGCTGGCTGCGCATCCCGCAGGTCGGGCGCGTGGTCGTCGGCGCGGACTGCGACATCGGCGCCAACACGGCGATCGATCGCGGCGCGATCGACGATACGGTGCTCGAGGACGACGTCAAGCTCGACAATCAAGTCCACATTGCCCACAACTGCCGCATCGGACGCCACACGGCGATCGCGGGTTGCGTGGGCATCGCGGGCAGCACGCACGTCGGGCGCAACTGCATGATCGGCGGCGCCGCGGGGATCGGCGGTCACATCTCGATTGCCGACGGCACCGTGATCGGTGGCGCCACTTGGGTCGTGAGCACGATCGAAAAAGCGGGCGTATATACCGGCATGTTTCCCGCGCTCCCCCATCGCGAGTGGCAGAAGGTCGCGGCGCGTCTGCGCCGGCTCGACGAACTCGCCGATCGGGTGCGTGCGCTCGAGCGCGCGCTCGCGAACCGGGGTGAGCCATGATCGACGTCGCGGCCGTCGTCGCAAAGATGCCCTATCGCTATCCTGAGGTGCTCGTCGACCGGGTCACCGAGTGCGAGCCGGGACGGGTGATCCGCGGCCTCAAGGCGGTGACGATCAACGAGCCGTACTTCCAGGGACACTTCCCCGGCTACCCGGTGATGCCGGGCGTGCTGATCCTCGAGGCGTTGACGCAGATCTCCGGCGCGCTCGCCGTGGCGAGCGGCCTGGCGACCGCCGACGGCGCGCCGCGCGTCTCGTTCGACGGCATCGAAGGTTGCCGCTTCAAGCGCCAGGTCGTCCCGGGCGACCGGCTGATGCTGGAATCCGTGTGGCAGCCCGGTCCGGAAGGCGCGGGACGTTTCGAGGTGCGCGCGTTCGTCGATGGCGAACTCGCCGCCGAGTCCACGCTGCTCGTGTCCGTCGCCCCGGCCTGACGTCTTGACACGCGTCCACCCGACCGCCATCGTCGATCCGTCGGCCGTGCTCGCGGACGACGTCGACGTCGGCCCCTACTCGATCGTCGGCCGCGACGTCGAGATCGGCGCCGGCAGCGTGGTCGGGCCGCACGTGGTGGTCGGCGCCCGCACGAGCCTCGGCGCGCGCAACCGGATCTTCCAGTTCGCCTCGATCGGCGAGATCGCGCAGGACAAGAAGTACGGCGGCGAGCCGACGCGCACGGTGATCGGCGACGACAACGTGTTCCGCGAGTACGTCACGGTCAACGGCGGCACGGCGCAGGACCGGGGCGAGACGACGATCGGCAACGGCAACTGGTTTCTCGCCTACTGCCACGTCGCGCACGACTGCGTGGTGGGCAGCGAGACCACCTGGTCGAACAACGCGCAGATCGCGGGTCACGTCAGCATCGGCGACTTCGTGGTGATGGGCGCCTTCTCGGGCGTGCACCAGTTCTGCCGCGTCGGTGCCCACGCGATGCTGGGTGCGTTCGCGGTAATCCTGCAGGACGTGCCCCCGTTCACGATCGTGCAGGGCTACCCGGCGCAGCCGAAGGGCACGAACAACGAAGGCCTGCGGCGCCGCGGCTTCTCGCCGGCGGCGATCCTCGCGGTGCGGCGCGCCTACAAGGCGCTCTACCGCGAGGGGCTGCCGCTCGACGACGCCCGCGCGAAGATCGAAGCCGCCGCAGCAGCCGAGCCTGCGCTGCGTCCGCTGGTCGAGTTTCTCGCCGTGCCCGGGCGCGGCGTCGTCCGCTGATCGGCGCGATGACCCTCGGACAGGTGGCCAGCGGCGCGCCGCTCGTCGGCATCGCGGCGGGCGAGGCGTCCGGGGACGCGCTCGCCGCGACGCTGATCCGTGCGGTGCGGGCGCGCGATCCGCGGGTGCGTTTCGCGGGCATTGCCGGGCCGAAGATGCAGGCCGAGGGCTGCGAAGTTTGGTACTCGATGGAACGCCTCGCGGTGCGCGGCTTCGTCGAGGTCGTCGCGCACCTGCCGGAACTGTTCCGCATCCGCGGCGCGCTCCGCGCGCGCCTCGTCGCCGAACGCGCCGCGGTGTTCGTCGGGGTCGACGCGCCCGACTTCAACCTCGGACTCGAGGCCAAGCTGAAGCGCTCGGGCATGCGCACCGTGCACTTCGTCAGCCCGTCGGTGTGGGCGTGGCGCCCGGAACGCATCGCGACGATCGGCCGCGCGGTGCACCGCGTGCTCGCGCTGTTCCCGTTCGAGCCGCCGCTCTACGAGTCCGCCGGCGTACCCGTCACCTACGTGGGTCATCCGCTCGCCGCGGATGCGGCGACGGCCTCGTCGCGGCGTGAGGTGCGCGATCGCCTGCGCATCGGCCACGCGACGCCGGTGTTCGCGCTGCTGCCGGGTTCGCGACTGTCGGAGATCGAGATGCACGCGGAGACCGTGCTGCGTGCCGCGGCACTGATCCTGGAAGGGCGGGCCGATGCCAGATTCCTCGTGCCGCTGGTGACGCGGGCGACGCGCGAGCGCTTCGACGAGGTGCGGCACCGGCTGGGCTTCGACGGCCTGCCGATCACGCTGCTGTACGGTCACGCCGGCGACGCGCTCAAGGCTGCCGACGTCGGCATCGTGGCATCGGGAACGGCGACGCTCGAAGCCGCGCTCGCGCGGTGCCCGCACGTGATCTACTACCGCGTCGCACGTCTCACCGCGTGGATCGTGGGGCGCAAGCTGCGGGTGCCTTGGGTGGGGCTGCCCAACGTGCTCGCGGGGCGCTTCGTCGTGCCCGAGTTTCTCCAGGGCGACGCGACGCCGACCAACATCGCGCAGGCCGCGCAGAACCTGTTCGACGACACCCTGACCCGCCGGCGCCTCGAGGCGCTGTTCGCGGACTTCGCGGCGGCGCTGTCGGCCGACACCGGCGCACTCGCCGCGGATGCGATCGAGGCCGAGCTGCGGGCCAGCAGTCGCTTGCGATGAGCCCGAAAGGCCGCCCCACGGGCGAATCCCTCCTGAAGCGCGTCAGCGCGGAGGGTGGTCCGGTGAGCATGTGGATCGCAGGCGTCGACGAGGCGGGGCGGGGACCGCTCGCCGGGCCCGTCGTCGCTGCTGCGGTGATCCTCGACCCGGCCCGGCCGATCGTGGGCCTGCGCGACAGCAAGGCGCTTTCGCCGCAGCGCCGCGCGGCACTCGCGGCGGCGATCCGCGAGCGTTCGCTCGCCTGGGCGGTCGGGGTGTCCGACGTCGCCGAGATCGATGCCATCAACATCCTGCAGGCGACGCTCCGTGCGATGCGGCGGGCGGTGCAGGCGCTGGCGGTGGTCCCGGGCGAAGCCCTCGTCGACGGCAACGTGCTGCCGCGCCTCGATTGCCCGGCGCGCGCGATCGTCAAGGGCGACCGGGACGTCGTGGCGATATCGGCCGCGTCGATCATCGCGAAGACGACGCGCGACGCCATGCTGGACGATCTCGACGGGCGCTACCCGGGGTACGGCTTCGCGCAGCACAAGGGCTACCCGACGGCCGCGCATCTCGCGGCCCTGGCGCGCCTTGGCCCGTGCCCCGTGCACCGGCGGAGCTTCGCGCCGGTGGCGCAGCTTCTGCTCGTGTTCTAGCGCCGCCGGTGCGCTACAGGATGCGGTGGAACCAGAGCACCGACAGCGCCGCGGCGACGAGCGCGAGCAGTGCGCCGGCCCCGGCGAACAGCGCCGAGATCTCGGTCTCCTTCTTCTCCAGCACGAGACGCGAGTTCAGGTTCTCGTAGACCTTCTTGAGATCGACGGCGGTCCCGGCATAGAAGTACTCGCCCTGGGTGATGTTGGCGACCTGCTTCAGCGTGTCCTCGTCGAGGCGCACGCGCATCGACCAGCCCTCGAAGCCGATCACCTCGCCTTCCTTCGTGCCGATGCCGACGGTGAACACGCGCACGCCGCGGTCGGCGGCGAGCTTGGCCGCCTCGAGCGGGTCGGGGCCGGTGGTGCGCTGGCCGTCGGTCAGCAGGATGATGACCGCCGAGGGGTAGGATCCGGGCGGCACCGGCTTGACCGGCGCCTTCTCCTTTTCGGCCTGCTTCGGACGGTCGAGCGCCGCGCCGCGGTTGTCGCGTCCCTGCGAGAACTGCGAGATGTCGATGCCCGCGTCCGGGAAGATGGCGGCGAGCGAGACGATGATGCCGCTGCCGATCGCGGTCGCCCGCTGCAGTTGGAAGCGGTCGATGGCGGCGATCAGGTCCTCGCGGCTCTGCGTGGGCGGCTGCACGAGCGCCGCGGTGCCCGCGAACGAGACGATGCCGATGCGCGTGAACGGCGGCTGGTCGGCGATGAAGGCCTTCGCGGCGTCCTGCGCGGCGACGAGCCGGTTCGGCTGCACGTCGGTCGCGCGCATGCTGCCGGACACGTCCATCGCCAGCACGACCGTCTTGTGCTGCGAGGGCAGCGTCACCACCGCGGTCGGGCGCGCGACCGCAAGCAGCATGCAGGTCAGCGCGAGGAGGAACAGCACCGGCGGAACGTGGCGCCGCCAGCCGGGACCGCGGCCCATTGCCTCCCGGATCAGCGGCAGGTTCGCGTAGCGCACCGCGACGCGCTTGCGGCGCGCGAGCAGCCACACGTAGAGCGCCGCGACCAGCGGCACGAGGAGCAGCAGCGCCAGCGCTTCAGGCCACAGGAACTTCACGGTTCTCTCGCAGGTGTTCGGGCATGCCGCCGCCGGAGGCGAGCTGGCTGCGCCGCTTGCGCAGGTCGGCGAAACGGAACACGGCGTCGGCCAGGTCGTCGTCGGTCGAGAGCTCGAGCGCGTCGACCTGCGCCTGTGCGAGCGCGTTGCGCACCTCGCCCTCGCGTCGCTGCGCCGCCGCTGCGAAGCGTGCGCGAAAGCCGGCGTCGTGGGTGTCGACGAGAATCTGCTCGCCGGTCTCGGCATCCTGCATCACGACGAGACCGAGGTCCGGCAGTTCCGTTTCCAGCGGGTCGTAGAGGCGCACCGCGACGACCTCGTGACGACGCGACAGCCGGCCGAGGGCGGCGGCCCAGCCCGGTGCGCTGACGAAGTCGGAGACCACGAACACCAGCGAGCGCCGCTTCATCATGTCGCCCGCGGCACGCAGGAATGCCTCGAGATCCGTCGGGCGCGACATTTGGCGCGGCTCGCGGGCCAGTACGCGGTGCAGGAGGTGCAGCACGTGGCGGCGGCCGCTGCGCGGCGGGATGACGGCATCGACCTCGTCGCCGTAGAGCAGCGCGCCGACGCGATTGCCGTGGCGGGTGAAGAGCCGGGCGAGGAGTGCCACGAACTCGGCCGAGACGGCCCGCTTCTGGATGCCCGCGGAGCCGAAGTCGAGCGAGGGCGAGAGGTCGAGCAGGAACCACGCGGTGAGCTCGCGCTCCTCGTTGAACGTGCGCACGTAGGGCTCGCGCATGCGCGCGGTGACGTTCCAGTCGATGTGCCGGACGTCGTCGTGATAGTGGTACTCGCGCAGCTCGGCGAGGTCGAGGCCGTAGCCCCGGAACAGCGTCCGGTAGTCGCCGTGCATGAGCCCGTCGAGGCGGCGCAGCACCGTCCACTCGAGGCGGCGCAGGACGGCTTCAGCCGGCGGCGGCGGCGCGGACATGGACGTCGAGCGGCTTCTCGGGGGCCGGGACCTTGCGCATGATGCGTCGGATCAGCTCGTCCGACGTCAGCGATTCCGCCAGCGCCTCGTAGGAGAGCACGAGGCGGTGACGGAACACGTCGGGGACGAGGTCGGCCACGTCGTCCGGCAGCGCATACTCCCGGCCCCGCAGGAACGCGAGCGCACGTGCCCCCTCGATCAGGTGGATCGGTGCGCGCGGGCTCGCGCCGAACGTGACGAAGCGCGCGAGCTCCGGCAGCCCGTGCCGGTCCGGGTAGCGCGTCACCGCGGCGAGTCGCACCGCGTACTGGATCAGCGACGGATCGACGTACACCCGGCGGCAGGCCTGCTGCAGCGCCGCGAGCTCTTCGGTCGACGCGACCGGCGCCACCGTGGCGGGCGTCCCGGTCACGCGATCGACGATCACGAACTCCTCCTCCTCGGTCGGGTAGCCGACGAGCACCTTCATCATGAAACGGTCGACCTGCGCCTCGGGCAGCGGATAGGTGCCTTCGCTCTCGATCGGGTTCTGCGTGGCCATGACCAGGAACGGCTGCGGCACCCGGTGCGTCTCGCCCGCGATCGTCACCTGGTACTCCTGCATCACCTCGAGCAACGCGCTCTGCACCTTCGCCGGCGCGCGGTTGATCTCGTCGGCGAGCAGCAGGTTCGCGAACACCGGACCGAGCGACGTCGAGAACTCGCCGGTCTTCTGGTTGTAGATGCGCGTGCCGGTCAGGTCGGCGGGCACGAGGTCCGGCGTGAACTGGATGCGCTTGAACGTGCCGCGGATGGTGCGGGCGAGCGTCTTCACCGTCAGCGTCTTGGCGAGGCCGGGCACCCCTTCGACGAGCAGGTGACCCTGGGCGAGCATCGCCACCAGCACGCGCTCGAGGAACGCGTCCTGGCCGACGACGACCTTCTTCACCTCGTAGAGGATGCGCTCGGGAAGCGCGGCATCGCTGCCGCGCGCGTCGTGGTGGACGTTCATGGGGCTCCGATCAGAACGGCGAAAGGCCGACGCCGGCGGCGGCGTTCTCGATCGGCACCGCGAAGCCGATGCCGATGAACACGCGCTGCTTCGTCGGGTTGAGGATGCCCGTGACGATGCCGACCACCTCGCCGTCCATCGTGACGAGCGGGCCGCCGGAATTGCCGGGGTTCGCCGCGGCGTCGAACTGGATCAGGTTGGTCAGGATCCGCTTGCCTTCCGGCGAGCTGTACTCGCGCCGCAGGCCGGAGATCACGCCCTCGCTGACCGAGGGACCGATGCCGAACGGGAACCCGACCGCGATCACGCGGTCGCCGGGCAGCAGGTCCGCGGTGGAACGCAACGTCGCCGCCTTGAGGTCGTCGGGCAGCGTCTTCGCCTTCAGCACCGCGAGGTCGTGCTCCGGCTGCACGCTCACCACGCTGGCCTCGCTCTCGAGGCCGTCGGCGAACACCACGCCGATCTTCTTTGCGCCGAGCACGACGTGGAGATTGGTCAGGATCAGGCCGTTGTCGACGATGACGACGCCCGTACCGACGCCGGACTCGACCACCGAGTCGTCGTCGGCGACGGCGAGGTCGCGCACCCGGACCACGGACGCGGCGATCCGCTCGAAGGCTCGTGTCGCCTGCGACGGCAGGTCCTTGGTCTCGAGCGTGTGCAGCACGGCGGCGTCGATGTCCGCCTGCGTGAGGGGCCGGGCGGGGCGCTGCAGCGTGGTGGTCGCGAGCATGGCGGCGAGCGCGGTCGCGGCACCGAGGATCACGAGCAGCGGGCGCTCGTGGCGGGTCAGGAGTTCCGCGAAACGGCGACGAGGCGGGCGAATGTCGGACGGCGGCGCGGGCGCCGCAGACGAGACGCTCGCGGGCGGCGCGAAACGGGGCGGCGCGCCAGGCAGGGCGTGCGTGGCTTCCGACGCAGGTCGTCGACGTGAGGAACTGTAGAGTGCGGCGCGTCGCATCGGCGGACCGGTCGCGGCAGGAGATGCGGACGTCGCACTGCGACTGTCTTGCGGTGCCGTCGGACCGGTGTCGGAACATTACGCGAAGGGACCGGTGGCGGCAATGCGGCAAAACGCAATACCCCTGCTCGCTGACGGGTGGCTTCAGCCGGGCGTGCCGATGTCCGACCAGTACTCGTGGTGCGCCGTGTTGACGAGCGAGATGCGCAGCTCGACCGGGTCGTCGTTGTAGGACAGCGCGACGCGCCGGATCGCGAGCAGCGGGGCGCCGCCGGCGACGCGGAGCAGGGCGGCGGTGTCGGCGTCCGCCAGTGTGGCGCGCAGGCGTTCGCTGGTGCGTACCACCGACAGCCCGAAGGCTTCCTGGTAGAGGTTGTAGATCGTCGACGGCCGACCGGCGAACTGCCGCTCGGTGAGGCCGGGAAAGCGGCTCGCGGGCAGCGCGAGGTCGTCGACGATCACCGGTTCGCCGCCGAGGGAAAGCAGGTTGCGCACGCGGATCAGCGCATCGCCCGGCGCGACGTGGAGGTGCTCGGCCTCGCGCGCCGTCGCGCGGCCGCGCGCGAACGAGAGCAGCCTGACCTCCGGGTAAGTCTTCGCACCACTCTCGGGAACGACGTGGAAGAAGTAGAACAGCAGGCGATCGCGGTTGTGGCTCGCGACGAACGTCCCCCGGCCCTGCTGGCGGATCAGCAGGTTCGCGGCGACGAGCTCGTCGATCGCCTTGCGGATCGTGCCGATCGACACGTTGAAGCGCTCGGCGAGCCGGCGCTCGGCGGGAATCGCCTCGCCGGGTTTCCACTCGCCGCTCGCGAGCGCTTCGCGCATCTGCCGCTCGAGTTCCTTGTAGAGCGGTGCGGTGAGGGGAACGCCGGGCGTCGTGGACGTGTCGCTCATGGGCTGTGCGAAGGGCCGCCAGCGTACGCCGGGGTCGGAGTCAGTGTATCGGCTCGACTGAAGTGATGCAAATCATATAGATGATCTAGTTGACTGCAGCGCCCGCTCGGACTAGCATGGGCAGGTTGGCGTGCGCCCCCGAACGGGCCGGCGCGTCGACGTCGGAACACTTCTTCTTGCCGCGTGCGCGGCATGCCGCAGGAGCCCTCCATGATCCATTGCGTTCTGCACGATCCCGAGCGATTCGGTCGCCGTCGTCGTCGTCGAAGACGTGAAGGCCGGCATGCAGCTCACCGGGCTCATCCTCGACGAGGACCGCACCATCGAGCTGCCCTGCGCCCAGGACATCCCCATCGGCCACAAGGTGGCGCTGAAGGACATGGCGGTCGGCGATACGGTGATCAAGTACGGCGTGGACATCGGCAAGGTCGTGCAGCCGATCAGGAGGGGCGAGCACGCCCACGTCCACAACATCAAGACCAAGCGCTGGTAGGGAGCGACGATCATGCAAAACGACCTTCCTCGGCTATCGCCGCGAGAACGGACGCGTCGGCGTGCGCAACCACGTCATCGTCCTGCCGGTCGACGACCTGTCGAACGCGGCGGCCGAGGCGGTCGCCAACAACATCAAGGGGGCGATGGCGATCCCGCACCCCTACGGCCGCCTGCAGTTCGGCGCCGACCTCGACCTGCACTTCCGCACGCTGATCGGCACGGGGTCGAACCCCAACGTCGCCGCGGTGGTGGTCATCGGCATCGAGGACCAGTGGACGCAGAAGGTCGTCGACGGCATCGCGTCGACGGGCAAGCCGGTCGCCGGCTTCGGCATCGAGCTGCACGGCGACCACGATACGATCATGCGTGCGTCGAAGGCGGCGCGGCAGTTCGTGCAGTGGGCGAGCGAGCGGCAGCGCGAGGAGTGCGCGCTGGCCGAGCTGTGGGTGTCGACCAAGTGCGGCGAGTCGGACACCACCTCCGGGTGCGGCGCGAACCCCACCGTCGGCAATGCGTTCGACAAGCTCTACGAGCAAGGCTGCACGCTGGTGTTCGGCGAGACTTCCGAGATCACCGGCGGCGAGAAGCTGCTGCAGTCGCGCTGCCGCACGCCCGAGGTGTGGAACCGGTTCATGTTCATGTTCGACCGCTACCAGGACATGATCAACCGGCACAAGACGTCGGATCTCTCCGACTCGCAGCCGACGAAGGGCAACATCGCGGGCGGGCTGACGACGATCGAGGAGAAGGCGCTCGGCAACATCGCGAAGATCGGCAAGCGCTGCGTCATCGACGGCGTGATCGACAAGGCGGAGGCGCCGACCGGGCCGGGGCTGTGGTTCATGGACAGCTCGTCGGCTGCGGCGGAGATGGTCACGCTGGTCGCGGCGGCGGGTTACGTGGTGCACTTCTTCCCGACCGGACAGGGCAACGTCATCGGCAACCCGATCCTGCCGGTGATCAAGATCTGCGCGAACCCGCGCACGGTGCGGACGATGAGCGAGCACATCGACGTCGACACCTCCGGCCTGCTGCAGCGCGAGATCACGATGGACCAGGCGGGCGACAAGCTGATCGACATGATGTTCCGCACCGCCAACGGCCGGCTCACGGCCGCCGAGGCGCTCGGCCACCGCGAGTTCGTGCTGACCCGGCTCTACGAGAGCGCATAGGGGGCGCGATGAGCGCCGACGCGGCGTCGCTCGCGTTGCCCGACCTCGCCGCGATCCGCGCGGCGCGCGTGCGCATCGCTCCGCATGTGCACCGCACACCGGTGCTGACCTGCCGCTCGCTCGACGCCGAGGTGGGTGCGCGGCTTGCTTTCAAGTGCGAGAACTTCCAGAAGATCGGCGCGTTCAAGGCGCGCGGCGCGACCAACGCGGTGTTCGCGCTCACCGCCGACCAGGCCGCGCGCGGGGTCGTCACGCATTCGTCCGGCAACCACGGCGCGGCGCTCGCGTACGCCGCCGCCCGCCGCGGCATTCCGGCCTGGGTGGTCATGCCCGACGAACGCCCCACGGGTGAAGCAGGACAATGTGCGCCGGCAGGGCGCGACGATCCGCTTCTGTGCGCCCACCGCCGCCGCACGCGAGGCCGAGTGTGCGCAGGTGCAGGCGGAGACGGGAGCGGTGCTCGTGCATCCGTTCGACAACCCCGACGTGATCGCGGGGCAGGGCACCGCCGCGCTCGAGCTCCTCGAAGACGCTCCCGGTCTCGACGTGGTGGTCGCGCCGGTCGGCGGCGGCGGACTGCTGTCGGGCACGGCGATCGCGGCCAAGGGCACGAAGCCGGGTGTGCGCGTGTTCGGCGCCGAGCCCGCGAATGCCGACGACGCCTTGCGGAGCTTCCGCTCCGGGCGCGTGGAACCCGTGGCGACGACAACCACGATCGCCGACGGCCTGCGCACGCCGCTGTGCCCGCGCACGCTCGCCGCGATCCGCGCCGGGGTGGATGCGATCGGCGTGGCGAGCGAGCAGGCGATCGTGCGTGCGATGCGCATGACCTGGGAGCGCATGAAGATCGTCATCGAACCGTCGTGCGCCGTGCCGCTCGCCTGCCTGCTCGAAGGCTCGCTGGATGCGAAGGGCCTCGCTGTCGGCATCGTGCTGTCCGGCGGCAACGTCGACCTGGATCGCCTGCCGTGGCAGCGGTGATGCTCGCGAGCACCCCCCCGTGCACAGTCGTGGGAAAATGGCGTCGCGTCACCTCGGGATTGCGACTGTAGCCGACGCCCAAATCTCACGATGAAGACCCCCGAGATCTACTGCCCTGCCTGCCGCTGGCGGCCGGGACCCGACGCGCGCTGGTCGTGCCTGCCGCGTTGCGGGACCGTCTGGAACACGTTCGCGACGGGCGGGCTGTGCCCGGGCTGCGGCGTGCGCTGGCAACGCACGCAGTGCCTCGCCTGCAGCGCGGTCTCGCCGCACGGCGACTGGTACCACGATCCGTCCGACGATCCGGCGCAGGGCGCCGTGCGCTCCAGGGACCTCGCCACGACCCGATGAACCCGAAGGACCGCCCCGAGGGCGAATCACGCCCGGAGTGCGCAGCGCGAAGGGTAGTCCAATGAGCGCACCACGCCACCTGCCCACCACGCCGTATCCGCGCTTCCACCTCGCGTTTCCGGTCACCGACCTCGACGTCGCGCGCCGCTTCTACGGCGAGTTCCTGGGCTGCGCGGAAGGCCGCAGTTCCGCGGACTGGGTCGACTTCGACTTCCACGGGCACCAGATCGTCGCCCATCGCGTCGAGCATGCGCAGATGACGGACGCGACGAGCCTCGTCGACGGCCAGAACGTCCCGGTGCGCCACTTCGGCGTCGTCGTCGACCTGCCGACCTGGCACAAGCTCGCCGAACGCTTCCGCACCGCCGGCGTGAAGTTCGTCATCGAGCCCTATGTGCGCTTCGCTGGGGAGCCCGGCGAGCAGGCGACGATGTTCTTCCTCGACCCGTTCGGCAACGCGCTCGAGTTCAAGGCGTTCGCCGACATGAACAGCCTCTTTGCCACCTGAGGGCCATTGCGCATGCGCGTTGTGATCAGCGAGTTCATGGACGAGGCGGCGGTAGCAACGCTCGCCGCGCACCACGCCACCGAGTACGACCGGGACCTCGTGGACCGGCGCGAGGAGCTCAAGGCCAGGCTCATCGACGCCGACGCGCTGATCGTGCGCAACCGCACGCAGGTCAACGCCGAGCTGCTCGCGGCTGCGCCGCGCCTGCGGGTCGTGGGGCGGCTCGGCGTGGGCCTCGACAACATCGACGTCCCGGCCTGCGCGGCGCGGGACGTCGCGGTCATCCCGGCCACGGGCGCCAACGCGCTCGCCGTCGCGGAGTACGTGATCGGCGTTGCGATGGTCCTGCTGCGCGGCACGTACTTCGCCACGGCCGACGTCGCTGCCGGGAAGTGGCCGCGCGCCGCGCTGTCGTCCGGCCGCGAGATCGCGGGCAAGACGCTCGGCATCGTCGGCTTCGGCGGCATCGGCCGCCTCACGGGAAAGTTGGGACGGGCGCTCGGGATGCGGGTGATCGGCTTCGACGCCGAGCTCGCGCCGGGTGATGCCGTGTGGCGCGACGACGGCGCCGAGCCGCGCACGCTGGATGCGCTGCTCGCCCAGTCCGACGTGCTCACGCTGCACGTGCCGCTGTTGCCAGCGACGCGCAACCTGATCGATGCCCGGCGGATCGCGGCGATGAAGCCGGGAGCGATTCTGGTGAACACCGCGCGCGGCGGCGTCGTCGACGAGGCCGCGCTCGCGGCCGCGCTCTCGTCCGGCAGCCTCGGCGGCGCCGCGCTCGACGTGTTCGAGCAGGAGCCGCTACGGGCCGGCAGCCCGCTCGCCGGCTGTCCCAACCTGATCCTGACGCCGCACATCGCGGGCGTCACCACGGAATCCAACGAGCGCGTCTCGTCGATGATCGCCGACAAGGTGATCGAGGCGCTCGCCACGCGCGCTTGAGACGAACATGCCACGCTACACGATCGCCGCGCTGACCGACCTCGCCACGCGGGCGCTGGCGCGCGCCGGCGCGAATCCGGAGATGGCGCGCGCCACCGCCGCTGCGCTGGTCGGCGCCGATGCGCAGGGACTCGCCTCGCACGGCGTCTCGCGCGTGCCGCAGTACGCGACGCACCTCGCCAACGGCCGCGCCGACGGCCGCGCGCTGCCGGCGATCGCCGGCGCGAAAGGCGGCGCGGTGCTGGTCGACGCGCGCTGCGGGCTCGCGTTCCCGGCGTGCGCGCTCGCGGTGTCCACGGCGATCGAGCGGGCACGCGAGCACGGCGTCGCCTTCGCCGGTGTCACCAACAGCCACCACTTCGGCGTCGCTGCTCATCACCTGTCCCCGGTGGGCGCGGCAGGCATGGTCGGGCTCGCGTTCGGCAATTCGCCCGCAGCGATGCCGGCAGCCGGAGGTCACACGCCGATCTTCGGGACGAACCCGATCGCCGCCGTGTTCCCGCGCCGGGCCGGTGAGTCGCTGTCGATCGACCTGTCCCTGTCCGAGGTGGCGCGCGGCAAGCTTATGGTGGCCGCCAAGGAAGGCCGGTCGATCCCGCTCGGCTGGGCGCTCGACCGCGACGGCCATCCGACGACGGACCCCAAGGCGGGGCTCGAGGGCTCGATGCTGCCGATGGGCGGGACGAAGGGCGCGATGCTGGCGCTGGTGGTCGAGCTCCTCGTGACCGCGCTCACGGGTGCGGCGATCGGCGCGGAGGCCACGTCGTTTTTCGTCGACGAGGGCAACCGGCCGCGCATCGGCCAGGCGTTCCTCGTCATCGATCCGGCGGCACTCGCGGGCCGTGACGTCTATCTCGAACGCGTGGAAACGCTGATCGGCCTGATGCTGCGGGATGCCGGCGTGCGGCTGCCCGGCGCGCGCCGTGCGGCGCTGGCCGCAAAGGCCGGCACCGAGGGGATCGAGATCCCGCAGGCGCTCGCCGGTCAGCTCGAAGCGCTCGCCGGCCCGGCGTCAGCGCCGTCCTAGCGCGTCAGGACCTCGAACTCGCCTTCGCAGCCGCGGTCGACCCAGATGCCGTCGCGCTGCACGCCCCAGGTGGAGCCTTCGACGCACTGCGCCTGGGACAGCTGGCGCACGAGCTGCGCGCGGCTCACCCGTCCGGTCGGGCAGAAGTTGTAGCCGTAGTTGCGGCTCTCGCAGACGAAGAGGCCCGGCCGGGTCGGCGCCGGCAACGGCGCCGGCGCGTAGTAGCCGCCGGCCTGCACCTGGAAATCGCCGTCGCAGCCACCGGACACCCAGATGCCGTCGGAGCGCACGCCCCAGGTCTGGCCCTGGATGCACTGCGCCTGCGAGCGCTGCAGGACGAGCGTCGCGCCGCTGATCGGGCCGGCCGGACAGAACTCCTGCTGGTAGTTGCGGCTCGCGCAGTTGATCGCGCCGCCGCCGGGGACGGCCACCGGTGGTGCGACGGGCGGTGGGGCATAGGCGACGACGTCGAACACGCCGTCGCAGCCGTTGGACACCCAGACGCCGCGGCGATCCCACCCCCACGAGCGGCCCTCGATGCACGCGCTGCGCGAGCGCTGCTCGACCAGGGTCACGCGCGTCGCGCCCTGCGGGATGGGGCAGAACTGGTACTGGTACTCGCGGCTCTCACACTGGACGTAGGTCTGTGCGGCTGCGGGACCTGTCCCCGCCGCGAGCGCCGCGAACGCAAAGACGGCAAGCAGTCGTGGATGGCTCATCGTGCTGCCCAAGGTCGTGGTTGCGGGGGAGGATCCGGACCGGCGCGCGCTCATCGCAACCGGAACACGCCTTCGCAGCCCTGGTCGACCCAGATGCCGTCGCGCGTCCAGCCCCAGGTGCGTCCCTGGATGCACGGCGCCCGCGAACGCTGCTGCACCAGCTGGGCGCTGCGCACCCGCCCCACCGCGCAGAAGTTGTAGCGGTACTCGTGGCTCTCGCAGACGACGTGACCCGCGTTCGACGGCGGCGGGCGGTTCGGCGTGCTGCTCTGCACTGCGAAGTCGGCCTCGCAGCCGTCCGACACCCAGATGCCGTTGCCGCGCCAGCCCCAGGTGCGGCCGAGGATGCACGGTGCTCTCGAGCGCTGTCGGAGCACGCTCGCGCTGACCACGCGGCCGTCGCTCGCGCAGAAGTTGTGGCCGTAGTCGCGACTCTCGCAGCGCATCGTGAACTGGCCGGGCTGCGCGGCGGCGGGACCTGCGACGAGTGCGATCAGGATGGCGGCGACGATCGAGGGCAGGGGAGTCATCGGTGATGGTCCGGACGTGGTGTGTGGCAGGTGGAAGTCTACCGCGAGTCGACCGCGCTGATCGCCTCGCGAAGCGGGTTGAAGATGCCGGGCGCGGCGGCAATCACTTCCTGGCTGCGCAGGATGTCAGTCCCGCCCGCGAAGTCGCCGACACGCCCGCCGGCTTCGGTCACGAGCAGCGCGCCGGCGGCGACGTCCCAGGCGCGCAGGCTCGTCACGAAGAACCCGTCGAGCCGCCCCGCGGCGACGTAGGCCATGTCCAGCGCACACGCACCGGCCCGGCGCAGCGTGCAGCGTTCAGCGAGGCCGTTGAAGATTGGCAGGAAGCGCGGCAGGCGGGGGCTCTTGCGCGTTGGCACGACGGTGCCGACCAGCGCGTCGGACAGTCGCGTGCAGGCGGACGTGCGCAGCGTCGCGTCGTTGAGCTGCGCGCCGCGGCCCTTGATTGCGGTGAAGAGCTCGTCGCGGCTCGGATCGAGCACGACGGCGTGCGTGAGCTCGCTGCCGTGGGCGAGCGCGATGGACACCGCGTAGTACGGCAAGCCGTGGACGAAGTTCATCGTGCCGTCGATCGGATCGATGATCCATCGATACGGCGAGTCGCCCTTCACGCCGGGGCTCGCGCCGCTCTCCTCGCCGAGGATGGCGTGGTCCGGGAAGGCTGCCGCGATCGTCGCGACGATGGCCTGCTCGGCCTCATGGTCGGCGGCGGAAACGATGTCCCCCTGCTCCTTGGAGAACGTCGGCAGGCGTTTGAGATCCCGCGAGGCGTCGGTGATCACGGCAGCGGCACGGCGGGCCGCACGCACGGCGACTGCGAGCACCGGGTCGACGGGGCGCGTCAACGCTTGCCCCCCGCGTTCGTGGCACTGCGTGGGCTGACCGCGGACGCCGGGGCGAGGGTGCCGCCCGCGATCGTCACGGCGATGCCGGGCGGAAGGGCGGGCACGGCGAAGGCACGGAGCGACACGAAGGTTATGGCCGTGGGCAACAGGGTCTGCGGACGACGTGATTCTAATCGCTCGAGGCGACGGGACTCGACCCCGACGCCGATGCCGGAAAGCGGTACCGTGCCATGAAACGGCGGTCGATCGCATCCTTCCACCGCCACACCCAGGCGCCCTCCGCCGCGAACGTGCTCCACGACATGATCGCGCGCCGGTCGCCGGTGGCGAGCAGCGCGAGCGCGGTCCGCTGTGGCCGGAACGCCCGGAGCGGCTCGCCGCGCCGGTGGCGGCGCAGGTTGTCGGCGAGCACGGGGCCCTGTCGAACGGCGTAGAGGCCGCTCTTGGGGTACGCCTGCCCCTGCTGCGACGCGCAGTCGCCGGCGGCGAATACGAACGGGTGCGACGTCGAGCGCAGGTGCTCGTCGACCGTGACGAATCCGGCGGCGTCGCACGCGAGGCCGGATTCGGCGAGCCAGGCCGCCGCGGCGGCGGACGTGGCGAGGACGATCCGGTCCGCGGCGATGCGGCGACCGTCGCGCGCAATCACCACGCCAGGTTCGATGGCGACGGCCTCGGCGTCGAAGTGGATCGTGATCGCGCGCGCGGCAAGGATGCGCTGCACGCGTCGGCGCACGGCTGGCGCATGCCGCGGCAGCAGATGAGGCAGGTCGGTCAGCAGGGCAAAGCGTGGCGCCGCAGTGCCCAATCCGGCGGCGAGGCGGGCCTGCATCGCCAGCAGGACCTCGATGCCGCCTGCGCCGCCGCCGACGATGGCGAGCGAATCGACACGGCCGTCGCGCGCCGCGGCGATCGTCGCATCCCACGCCTGGAGGAAGCGATCGACCGGCTTCACGCCGACCGCGTGCTCGTGCGCCCCGGGCATCGATGCCGCAGGGACCGAGCCGATGTCGAGCGAGAGCGTCTCGAACGGGATGGCACGGCCTCGTGCCCGATGCGCGAGCCGGGCGTCGAGGTCGAGGCCGACGATGCGATCCTCGACCAGGCGGGCGCCGGCTGCGGCGGCGAGCGGGCCGAGCGCGATGTGCGTCTCGGCGATGTCGTAGAGGCCCGCGACGAGGCCGGGCAGCATTCCCGAGTACGGCGTGAGCGGCGCCGGGGAGACCAGCGTCGTGACGACGTCAGGGTCCCTCGCCAGCGCCTGCTGACGCAGCACTTCGACGTGGCTGTGGCCGCCGCCGACCAGCAGCAGGTGCCGCTGCGTCATTGCGCGGCACTCATGTTGCGTAGCAGCATCGTGCCCATGGGCGCATTATCGCAGTCGACGCGGACCTTCACGCGCGCCGGCGCCGGCGTTTTCGCACATCGGCCCGACTCTGCGGTAATCTCTGCGGCACAACGATCGCGGCGCCGAATCGATCATCGATCGGCGCTCGCCAGCCACGACGGAGGAGAAGCGCATGCAGAAGTCGCTGTCGATCGAACCGGCCAAGTGCACCGGCTGCCTGCAGTGCGAGATGGCCTGCTCGTACGAGAACTACGGCGTGTTCAACCCCGCGCGCTCGCGCATCAAGGTTTTCGATTTTCACGAGACCGGGCGCAAGGTGCCCTACACGTGCACGCAGTGCGACGAGGCGTGGTGCCTGCACGCCTGTCCGGTGGAGGCGATCAAGGTCGACGCGGCGACGGGCGCGAAGGTCGTGCTCGAGGCGGTGTGCGTCGGCTGCAAGGTGTGCACGATCGCGTGCCCGTTCGGGACGATCAACTACGTCCAGGAGACCGGCAAGGTGCAGAAGTGCGACCTCTGCGGCGACCATCCCGCGTGCGCCGAGGCGTGCCCCACCGGCGCGATCACCTACGTCGATGCCGACTGGACCGGACTCTCGCGCATGCGGCAGTGGGCCGGCAAGCTCGACGTGCAACCGCAAGCCTAGGAGGACGCCATGGCCTGGACACGAAAGATCCTGCGCGTCGACCTGACCAAGGGCACCTGCACCGCGGAGCCGCTCAACCTGCAGTGGGCCCAGGACTACCTGGGGCAGCGCGGGCTCGCCACCAAGTACTTCTGCGAGGAAGTCGACGCGAAGGTCGACCCGGTTTCGCCGGCCAACAAGCTGATCTTCGCCACCGGCCCGCTCACGGGGACGATGGCGTCGACCGGCGGGCGCTACTCGGTGATCACCAAGGGCCCGCTGACCGGCGCGATCGCGTGCTCGAACTCGGGCGGCTACTTCGGCGCCGAGCTCAAGTTCGCCGGCTGGGACATGATCATCCTCGAGGGCCGGGCCGAGAAACCGGTGTTCCTGCACATCGAGGACGACCGCGCAACGCTCGTCGACGCGTCGGATCTCTGGGGCAAGACGACGTGGGAGACCGAGCGCCTGCTGAAGCAGAAATATCACGACCCGCAGCTGCGCATATCGTCGATCGGCCGTGCCGGCGAGGCGCAGGTGCTGTTCGCCGGCGTGGTCAACGACCTGCACCGCGCTGCGGGCCGCTCGGGTGTCGGCGCCGTGATGGGCTCGAAGAACCTGAAGGCGATCGCGGTGCGCGGCACTCGGGGCGTCGGCAACGTGCGCGATCCAAAGGCGTTCATGCAGGCCACGCAGGCCGCGAAGGCCGTGCTCGCGGCGAACGCAGTGACCGGCCAGGGCCTGCCGAAGTTCGGCACGCAGGTGCTGATGAACGTGATCAACGAGATCGGCGCCCTGCCGACCCGCAACCACCGGGACGTCCAGTTCGAGGGCGCGAAGGACATCTCGGCCGAGGCCATGCACGCGCCGCGGCGCACCGACGGCAAGCCGAATCTCGTCACGAATCAGGCGTGCTTCGGCTGCACGATCGCCTGCGGGCGCATCTCCAAGATGGACGAGAAGCACTACACGGTCGTCACCAAGCCGCAGTACTGGGGTGCGTCGGGTGGTCTCGAGTACGAGGCGGCGTGGGCGCTCGGTGCGGCCAACGGCGTCAACGACCTCGAGGCGCTCACGTACGCGAATTACCTGTGCAACGAGGACGGCTTCGACCCGATCTCGTTCGGCGCGACCGTGGGCGCCGTGATGGAGCTCTACGAGATGGGGGTGCTTTCCAAGGAGCAGATCGGCATCGAGGCGCCGTTCGGTTCGGCGCAGGCGCTGACGTTCCTCGCCGAGCAGGTCGCCGCGGGCACGGGCTTCGGCAGGGAGATCGGGCAGGGGTCGAAGCGGCTGTGCGCGAAATACGGCCACCCCGAGCTGTCGATGACCGTCAAGGGACAGGAATTCCCGGCCTACGACTCCCGGGGCATCCAGGGCATGGGCCTCTCCTATGCGACGTCGAACCGCGGCGCGTGCCACCTGCGCGGGTACACGGTCTCGTCCGAGGTGCTCGGCATCCCCGTGAAGACGGACCCGCTCGTGACCGAGGGCAAGCCGGGTCTCGTCAAGGCGTTCCAGGACGCGACCGCGGTGTTCGACTCGTCGGGGCTGTGCCTGTTCACGTCGTTCGCGTGGACGCTGCAGGACGTCGCACCGCAGTTGCAGGCGGCGTGCGAAGGCGACTGGTCGCTCGACCACCTCAACCTCGTCGGCGAGCGCATCTGGAACCTGGAGCGCGAGTTCAACCTGCGGGCTGGCCTGACGATGAAGGACGACACGCTGCCCCCGCGGCTGACCAGGGAGCCGGCGAAGGCCGGTCCGGCGAAGGGACTCGTCAACGGCCTCGACAAGATGCTGCCGGAGTACTACGCGCTGCGCGGATGGTCGGTGGAAGGCGTGCCGACTGCGGAGACGCGTGCGCGGCTCGGCCTTTGACGCGGCGGAGCGACGGGGCCGGCGCCGGTGTGACGGCGGCCGTCCCTGCCGCGGGCCAGGGCACGAGCGACGCCAGCGGCGTCCTGCGTGCCGGCCGTGCCGGTTGCGCGCCGCCGCTGCCGAGCGGCGAGCGCCTGGTGCTGCAGCAGGACATGACGATCTCGCGGGAGGCGTTCCTGCGCAATCTTCCGGGTGCCGTGGCACACGCGCCGTATCGCGCGCAGGGCGACGAGTTCGTGCACGAGGAGGCGTCGCGAGGTTGGCGCATCCGCTGCTGCCGGCTGCCCGACCGGACGATCGCCTCGCTGGTCCTCGAGCGTCATGCGGTGGAGATCTACCTGCGCGGGTACGACGCGCCCACGGAGCGCGCGTTTCTCGATCGCTTCGAGCTCCATTTCCGGCGCGGCGGGGGATGAGCGCCGTGGCGAAGCGCGCGACGAGACGGGCAAGCGGAAGGGTGCGGGGATAGCCGGCAGCGCGAGCGCGACAGCGAGGAGACCGTGATGAGACACCTGATCATCGGCAATGGACCGGCCGGCGTCGTCGCCGCGGAGACGCTGCGCAAGCGCTCGCCCGAGGACGAGATCACGATGCTCGGCGCCGAGCCCGAGCCGCCGTACTCGCGGATGGCGCTGCCGTACCTGCTGGTCGGCAGCATCGGGGAGGACGGCACGTACCTGCGCAAGGACACGGACCACTTCGAGAAGCTCGGCATCGCGCAACAGCGCGGTCGTGCGACCGCGGTCGACACGGTGAAGCGCGAGGTGCGCCTTGACAGCGGGAAGTCGCTGCCCTACGACCGGCTGCTGATTGCGACCGGCGTCACGCCGAACCGCCCGCCGATCCCGGGCATCGACCTGCCGAACGTGCTCGCGTGCTGGACGCTCGACGACGCGCGCAAGATCCTCGCCGTCGCCAAGCCCGGCGCCGAGGTCGTGCAGATGGGCGCGGGGTTCATCGGCTGCATCATCATGGAGGCGCTTGCGGCGCGGGGCGTCCGGCTGACGATCGTCGAGACCGGCAATCGCATGGTGCCGCGGATGATGACCGAGGGTGCCGGCGCGATGATCAAGACGTGGTGCGAGCGCAAGGGCATCCACGTGCGCACGGGCACCAAGGTCGCATCGATCGCGCCACGCGGCGACCGCCTTGCGGCGACGCTGGAGGGCGGCGACGTGCTCGACTGCGATGTCGTGATCTCGGCCACCGGCGTGCGCGCGAACATCGGCTTCCTCGACGGCAGCGGCATCGCCTGCGAGCACGGGGTACTGGTCGACCACCGCATGCAGACGAACGTGGCGGGCGTGTACGCCGCGGGCGACGTCGCGCAGTCGCCCGAGTTTCCCTCGGGGCAGCGCGTGATCAACGCGATCCAGCCGGTCGCGGTCGACGAGGCGCGCATCGCCGCGACGAACATGAGCGGGGGCTCGGCGGCGATGGTCGGCAATCTCGCGATGAACGTGCTCGACACCGTCGGGCTGGTCGCGTCGTCGTTCGGCCAGTGGGCGGGGGTGCCGGCGGAGCAGGGCGGGGCGTCGGTCGAAGTCCGCAACGACGGCACGTTCCGCTACATCCGCCTCGAGTTCCGCGACGACGTGCTGATCGGTGCGACGACGCTCGGGGTCATCGACCACGTCGGTGCGATCCGCGGCCTGATCCAGGGGCGCGTCAAGCTGGGCCGCTGGAAGCAGGAGCTCATGGACAACCCGACGCGGCTCATGGACGCGTACCTCGCGTGCGCCCAGCGCGCCGCCTGATCGGTCAGGCAGCGCGCATGCAAGTCACGCTCAAGCTCTACGCGACGCTCGCCGACTACCTGCCGGCGGCGGCGCGGTCGGAGCACGCCGTCCGCCTCGACGTTCCATCCGAGACGACGATCGACGAGTTGACTGCGCCGTTTCATCTGCCGGCCAAGCTCACGCACCTCGTGCTCGTGAACGGCGTGTACGTCGCCCGCGAGCAGCGCGGCAGCCACCGGTTGTCGCCGGACGACGTGGTCGCGATCTGGCCGCCGATCGCCGGAGGGTAGAACAAGGAGGCCGGATCGAACGTCTCCAGGCGTCAGGTCTCGGTGTCGACGAACGCCTCGGTGACGCGCGCCGGGTCCTGCAGCAGACGCTCCTTCCAGGCGCCGAGGTGGCGGCGGGTCTGGATCAGCCCGCGGATCGGCCCGAGGCTGCGGCCCGGTCCGATGCCGATCGCGCCGACGAGCGTGTCGTTCTCGAAGCACAGCCGGGTGTAGAAGAAGGCGCCCTCGTCGAGGCTCTCGGCGATATCGCCGCCGGGCACGCCCTGCCACCGGCCGAACGTTTCGGAGACGAGACCCGCCGTGTCGAGCACGTTCATGCCGAGGCTGCCGCGATAGGGCGCGTCCTGCCCCGTCATGTTGAGTGCGGCCACGCGCCCATGCTCGGTGGCGGTCGGTTGCAGCGCGTGGACGACCCACTCGCCGGTCGAGAAGTCGCGGCCCTGTGCGACGTCGCCGGCCGCGAAGACACGAGGCACCGTCGTGCGCATCCGATCGTCGACCACCAGGCCCTGGTCGACGTGCGCACCAGTGCCGTCCAGGAACGCGACGTTGGGCTGCACGCCGGTCGCGAGGATGACCAGGTCGGCATCGAGCGTACGTTCGCTGGTGACGAGCCTCGGCCCGGGCTCGATCCGCTCGATGCGGCCCCGCGTGACGACGTCGACGCCGCGTTGCTCCAGCCATCGCTGCAGCAGCCGGCTGCCGGCCGGCGTCATCATCGAGCGCAGGATCTGGCCGGAGCGGCCGGCGACGACCGTCAGCTTCACGCCGCGCTCGACCAGCGGCTTCATGCACACGCCGGCGACGAAACCCGCGCCGACCATCACGACCCGGGCGCCGGGCTGCAGCCGCGGCGCGATGGCGCGCGCGTCGGCGAGCGTCCAGCATGTGACTACGCCGGGGAGGTCGGTACCGGCAACCTGCGGCCGCGTCGGTGACGATCCCGTCGCGACGAGCAGACGGTCGTACTCGAGCGCCGAGCCCTCGTCGAGGTCGACGATGCCGCCGTCCGGCCCGGCTCGGACCCGCACGGCCCGGCCGTTGAGGTAGCGGATGTCGCGCTCCGCGAAATGGCGCGGGTCCCGGCGCTGCAGGGCGCCTTCCTCGCCGATGCGTCCAGCCAGGATGTATGGGATCGCCATGCGCGCGTAGGGCGGACCGGGCTCGCCGCCGACGAGCGTGATCGATGCGCGCGCATCGTGCTCGCGCAAGGTTTCGACCGCCCGGACACCCGCGGGCCCCGCACCGATCACCACGTGCTTCATGCGCGCACCCTCCGTGCGTCCAGGATGAAACGGCCCCCACGCTCGCTATGCTCGCTGCCCCCGGCGGGGGCGGGTCAGTCCCTAGGGGCGGCCCATCGGGACTGATTGGCGAGTCCACTATAGCCGACCGGGCGATCGCAGGCCATGCGCGTGGCACGGTACGGAACGGCCCGACGACTGCGGTACGATGCCGGTATCGCTCCGGCTTGAATGCATCCGGCCATGAACCCGACACCTCCCTCCGGCCCTCCCGGTCCGCTGCGGCAGCGGCACTGGTCGCGGCACCTGGTACGGCTGGTCGCGGTCGCGGCGATCGTCGCGATCGTGGCCTATCTCTACTCGAAGGGCGTTCGGTAGACCCGGGAAACCCGCGATGGACAGCGTCGATCTCGAAGTCCTGAGGCACAGCGCGGAGTGGATCGAATCGGGCCGCCGCGTGTTGCTCGTCACCGTCGTCAAGACGTGGGGCAGCTCGCCGCGACCGGAAGGCGCGATGCTCGCGGTGCGCCACGACGGGCACGTCGTCGGCTCGGTGTCGGGCGGCTGCATCGAGGACGACATCATCGACCGCGTGCGCCGCGATGGCCTCACCGCCACGCACTGCGAGGCGGTGACCTACGGCGTGTCGGCCGACGAGGCGCGGCGCTTCGGCTTGCCGTGCGGCGGCACCATCCAGCTGGTGATCGAGCCGCTCACGCGCGAGTCGGGCATCCTGGCGCTGCTGCGCGAGATCGAGGCGGGACACCTCGTGACGCGCCGGCTCGACCTCGGCACCGGCTTCGCGACGCTGCACCCGGCGCAGGCGACCGACAGCTTGGCCTTCGACGGCCGCGTGCTGTCGACGATCCACGGGCCGCGCTACCGGATGCTGGTGATCGGTGCCTCGCAGCTCTCCAAGTATCTCGCGCAGATCGCGGTGGGCCTCGACTACCAGGTCACCGTTTGCGACCCCCGCGAGGAGTACACCGAGACCTGGGACATCCCCGGCGTGACGCTGGTGCGCACGATGCCCGACGACACTGTCCACGCGATGCGCCTCGACGAGCGCTGCGCGGTGGTCGCGCTGACCCACGATCCGAAGCTCGACGACCTCGCGCTGATGGAGGCGCTGAAGTCGCCGGCGTTCTACGTCGGCGCGCTGGGCTCGCGCGCCAACAACGCCAAGCGGCGCGAGCGGCTGCAGGAGGTCGACGTGACGGAAGCCGAGATCGCGCGACTGCACGGCCCGATCGGCCTCTACATCGGCAGCCGCACGCCGCCGGAGATCGCGATCTCGATCCTCGCCGAGATCACCGCGGTGAAGAACGGTGTCGCGCTGCCCGAGACCGTCAGGGTCGCCGGGGCGAAGGCGAAGCTCGCGGCGACTCCCGCATGCGAGGCCGCCCAGAAGTAGGCGTGGAAATTGGGGTCAGACCCCGCAAAGTAGGGTCAGACTCGACTTTCCGGCGCAGCTACTTCGGTGCGAGGCTCAGGTCTCCGAACCACGCGCTCGCGCGATCGCCGGTGTTGTCCGCATCGGTCATGATCGCGACGCCCGAGATCGGCGGCGGATCCTCTCCGAACGCGGCGCGATAGTCGGCGACGACGTCGCGCTCGTAGGCGAGCCACTGGCCGAGACGGGCGCCGCCGCCCTCGACGACGATCGTTCGGACCCGCCGGGTGTAGGGGTTCCAGAACGTCGGGCCCGCAGTGCCGGCGGTATCCCAGACGTACATCAGGCCGGCGTGCGGCGGCGCCTCGCCGTAGAGTGCGCGTGTCGTCTCGTAGACGATGCGCTCGACGGGCGCGAGCCGCGCGGGATCGTGCTGGAAGGTGACGTAGACGCGCGCCGGCGCATCGTCGACGATCTGCTTCGAGACGTCGGCGCCTTGCGGCAGGCGATCGACCTTCCAACGCCAGCGCAACACGCGTGCATCGGCTGCCGGAACGACCAGGCGGAAGGTGAGCCCGGAGGCCGCCCCCGCGGCTTCCGCGCGCACGACCACGGTGTCGCCGTCGCGCACCAGCGCGTAGCGGGTGTGGCTGGCGATGCGGGGAAAGGTGAGCGGCGTCCATCCGGCCGGCAACGCCGTACCTGGAGTGCCCTGCGAGAACGGCACCACCCTTGGCGCCTGCGCGACGGCACCGCCGGCGGAGGCGAGGAGCACGACGGCGAGGATGCCGGTTGCCGGCAGATCGGTCATGTCGCTGCACCGGCAACGGGACGCTCGCGCCACCGCAGGTAATCGTCGAGGGTGTCGACGTCCCACAGCGGTGGCAGTTCGACGTGGCTCGCCCCGGCGCCAGCAAGCCGCGCGCGCGTCGCCGCCAACACCTCCGGCGTGCTCCAGGGAACGCCGCCGAACACGTCGATGTCCCGTGCGAGGCCGACCAGCACGTAGCCGCCGTCCTCGGCCGGACCGATCACCGCGTTGTGCCGCTCGAGCGCGGCCGCAGCGCGCGCGAGATAGGCGAGGTCGTAGCCCGGCACGTCGGTACCTATCAGGATTGCGGGAATACCCCGTGCGATCGACGCGCAAAGCGCGTTGCGCATGCGTGCGCCGAGGTCGACGCCGGCTTGCGTCTCGATCGTGACGCCGAAGCGGTCGCGCCACGGTGCGATCGCCGCGGGATCGGAGTCCGGATCGAGCCAGAGCTCGATCGCACCCACGACCCCGGCGCGCCGAGCGGCCGCCGCGGTGGCGAGGGTGCGCTCGGCAAGCGCGCGATAGGTTGCGGTCGCCACCTCGGTGCCGACCGTCCGCGCGAGGCGCGTCTTCACCCGGCCGGGTACCGGCGCCTTGGCGAACACCTGGAGTGTCGGCGGATCGCGAGGCTCGACGCCGTAGTAGCGCCGGGCGAGCTCGCGCGCATCGGCACCGCGCCAGTACGCCCAGCGCAGCGCCCACATCGACAGGATCGTCGGCCACGCTCCGTGGGTGTCCCAGCGCCGCCCCGAAGCGACGACACGCGCGGTGACCCGGGCAGGCGGGCCGGCAAACCGCTTCAGCGTATGCGAGAGCCCGACATCCTCCATCAGCGGCAGCGCGGGGAATCCGCCAACTGCGTCGAACGCCGCGCGCTCGACGAACATCGCCTGGTCGCCGGTGCAGATGCCGGTCGCAGCGGAACGTGCGTTCATGAATGCCGCGACCATCGGCAACGTCCGCGCGTCGCCGTCCAGGGTGACGTCGAAGCGGCCCCACGCGCGGCCGCGTGCGAGCGCACCTGCGATGGCAACGTCGGCGCCTGGCGGCAGCCGGCAGTCGGCGTGCAGGAACAGCAGCACGTCGCCCGTCGCGACGGACGCGCCGACGTTCATCTGCACCGCGCGGCCACGTGGCGCCTGCAGTACGCGATCGGCAAGCGGAACGGCTGCCTCGAACGTGCCGTCGCGGCTGCCGCCGTCGACGACGAGTAGCTCGTGCCCGGCAGTACGGAACGGCTGCAGCGGCGCGAGGGCCGCGCGGATGCGCTCCGCTTCGTCGAGGACGGGAACGACGATCGACAGCTTCATCGCCGGCAGCTCACGCCGCCGTCGATCGGCGCGCCTTCCACTTCTTCCAGGCCACGGGCAGCAGCGCGAACACGCCGAGCAATCCGAACGCGAGCAGCGTGTCGCGTGACACCAGGCCCTGCAACGAGTCGATGCGGCCGAGCGCCTGGCCCAGATTCACGTAGACAAACGTGCCGGGCACGATGCCGACGAGTGTGGCGAGCACATAGGTGCGCAGCGGTACGCTGGTGAACGCCGGCGCGAGGTTGACGAGGAAGAACGGGAACAGCGGCACGAGGCGCAGGAACAACAGGTAGGAGAAGGCGCTCTCGGTGAATCCGGCGTTGATCCTTTCTCCGAGCACGCCGAGTCGCTTGCGCGCGGCATCGGCAAAGAGGTAGCGCGCCGCGAGGAACACCAGTGTTGCGCCCACCGTGGCCGCGACGACGACGAGCGCCGTGCCCACCCAGCGCCCGAAGACGAAGCCCACCGTGAGCGACAGCACGAGGCCGCCGGGGAGGGAAAGGGCGATGGCGCCCGCGTAGACGACGAATGCGATCGCCAGCGCGGCGGCAAAGTGGCGGTCGGCGAACGCGACGAGCGCATCGCGGTTGGCCTTGACCGCGTCGAGCGACAGGTAGCGTTGACCGCCGAGCGCGAAGAAGGCGACGATGCCGCCGACGAAGACCACGGCGATCGCGACCTTGAGCCAGGGCCGCGCCGGTGCCGCCTGAAGCTGCGTGTCCGGCGCGTCCGCCATCAGTGGCCCCGCAGCCTGAAGATGCGCTTGATCCAGCCTTTCGAGGCGGGCGTCAGGCCGTCCTTCATGCGCTGGTCCGCCACGCGGCGGTTGACCATCGCGAACGTCGGATAGGGATGAATGGTGCCGGAGATGTCCGCGGCCTTGAGTCCCCGGGTGATCGCCAGCGCGTACTCTGCGATCAGCTCGCCCGCGTGCGGCGACGCGATGCCCGCGCCGAGCAGCTTGCCGCGCGGGTCGGTGACGACCTTCGCGAAACCCTCGGTTTCGCCCTCGGCGCGCGCACGGTCGATGTCCTCGAGCGGGAAGCGGTAGATATGGTGCGCCATGTTCCGCGCCATCGCCTCGGTCTCGGAAAGCCCGACACGCGCGAGCTCCGGGTCGGTGTAGGTGCACCACGGCACCACGGGCGAGGGTTTCGCCCAGCCCATGCGGAAGATCGCGCGGCGCAGCACGATGCCGGCGTGGTGCTCGGCGACGTGCGTGAACTGGTAGCCGCCCGCGGCGTCGCCGATCACCGAGATGCGGGGGTTGGTGGTCGCCAGGTTCGTGTTGACGATGCGGCCGTGGTCGACCTGCACGCCGGCGGCGTCGAGCCCGAGACCCTCGACATTGGCGCGGCGGCCGGCAGCGAGGAGCAGGTGCGTGCCCGTCAACGTGCGCGCTGCACCGTCGGATTCGCGGACCGTCATGCAGAGGTCACCCTTGGCCCCACCGACCGACTCGATCTCGACGTCCAGGTGGAAGCGCACGCCTTCGCGCTCGAGCGTCCGCTGCACGACACCGGCGAGATCGCGATCCTCGCGCGGCAGGATTCCCGTCGCCACGTCGACGACCGTCACTTCGCTGCCGAGGCGACGAAACGCCTGCGCCATCTCGCAGCCGATCGGCCCGCCGCCGATCGACGAGCAGGTGCGGGACGTTGCTCGCGCAGTCGAAGATCGTCTCGTTGGTGAGGATAGGGCACGTCCGTCGAGGCCCGGGATCGGCGGCACCGCCGGCGACGAGCCGGTGGCGATGACGAAGCGCCGGGCCGTGATCGGCTTCGCCGCCGACCGCGAAGCGTCGCGGTCCGATGAAGCGGCCGTCGGCCGAGGATCACGTCGACGCCGAGGCCCCGTGAAGCGCTCGACTAGTCGTTCGGCGCGATGCCGCGATCACGCCGTCGACGTGATCCATGCACCTGCGCGAGGTCGACCTGCGGCTCGCACGGGGGCGATGCCGAAGCGGCCGCGCGTGGCGCATCTGGTGCGCGCGCTTGCCGCCGCGATCAGCGCCTTCGACGGCACGCAGCCGTAGTTCAGGCAGTCGCCGCCCATCTTGTGCTTCTCGACCAGCACCACCTTGGCGCCGAGCGCGCGCGCCGCCGCGGCCACCGACGAGGCCGCCGGAGCCGCGCGCCGATGATCACAAGGTCGAATTCAGTGGATGCCACGTCGGGTCCTGGGTTCGGTGAGCGCTGCCTGGGGGTCAGGGTTGCAGGACTGTCCGTGGGTCGAACTGCTCCCCGTGAAGCTTACACGGCGACCGGACTGGTCGCGTGTTGTGCAGAACACCGCATGCGGGAATGGGCGTCGCTCAGTGGAAGTCCCGCGACCGGGTCTGAAGCTGTCCCAGCATCGGGGTGAGGTCGACGAGCCGGCCGGCGAGGAGATGCACGACCTCTCCCTCGCGCTCGACCTTGCCGTAGACCGCCATCAGCCGCGCGCCGAGGAGCTCGCGACGCTGCTTGTCCCCCAGGTCACGCCACACGATCACGTTGGTCGCGCCGGTCTCGTCTTCGAGCGTCACGAACACGACGCCGCTCGCAGTGTCGGGGCGCTGGCGGCCGATGACGATGCCGGCGGTGCGCGCGAGCCGGCCGTGCGGCAGCGCACGGATCGCCTCGCTGGTGAGCAGGCGCTTGGCCGCGAGCTGCCGGCGCAGCAGCGCGACCGGGTGGCGGCCGAGCGTCAATCCCAGCCGGCGGTAGTCGGCGGTGACGTCCTCGCCTTCGGTGGGCGCGGGGAGGTCGGGAGCCTCCTCGTGGAACTCGCTGTTGGCGATCAATCCGGGCAGGCGCTCGACGCCGGCGACGTTCCACACGGCGTCGTGGCGATGGCCGGCAATCGCTGCGAGCGCGCCGGCATCGGCGAGCGCCTCGAGATCGCGCCGGTCGAGCTTTGCGCGGTGGGCGAGGTCGGCGACGTTCGCGAACGGCCGCTCGGTGCGCGCGGCGACGACGCGACCCGCACTCGCTTCGGAGAGACCGGCGATCAGGCGCAGGCCCAGCCGCAGCGCGGGACCGTGAGCGCCCCACGTCTCCGGCGCGTCGTCCGAAAAAGTAGGGTCAGACCCCGAAAAAGTAGGGTCAGACTCGACTTTTTTCTCGGCACTCGGGCTAGCCACACTATGGCGTCCCTCCCCAGAAAAAGTCGAGTCTGACCCTACTTTTTCCAGCGCGCAGTCCCACGCGCTGACGGTGACATCCACGTTGCGCACCGGCACGCCGTGGCGCCGCGCGTCGGCGACGAGCTGCGCGGGCGCGTAGAAGCCCATCGGCTGCGAGTTGATGAGCGCGGCGGTGAACGCGGCCGGGTGGTAGCGCTTGAGCCAGCACGAGACGTAGACCAGCAGCGAGAACGATGCCGAGTGCGACTCGGGAAAGCCGTACTCGCCGAAGCCCAGGATCTGCTGGTAGATCTGGCGGGCGAAGGCCTCGTGGTAGCCGCGCGCGGCCATGCCCTCGATCAGGCGCTCCTCGAACTTCTCGAGGCCGCCCTTGCGCCGCCACGCCGCCATTGAGCGGCGCAGATGGTCGGCCTCGCCGGCGGAAAACCCCGCCGCGACGATCGCGAGCTGCATCACCTGCTCCTGGAAGATCGGCACGCCGAGCGTGCGCTCGAGCACCGAGCGCACCGCCTCGCTGGGGTAGGTGACGGGCTCCTTGCCCTGCCGCCGCCGCAGGTACGGATGCACCATGCCACCCTGGATCGGGCCGGGACGCACGATCGCGACCTCGATCACCAGGTCGTAGAAGTTCGCGGGCTTCAAGCGCGGCAGCATCGACATCTGCGCGCGCGACTCGATCTGGAACACGCCCACCGTGTCGGCACGTTGGATCATGCGGTAGACCGCTGGGTCCTCGGACGGGATGTCCTGCATCGAAAGTAGGGTCAGACTCGACTTTTCATGGTCAGGATGCCGGGTCGCCTGGTCCGTGGGAAAAGTCGAGTCTGACCCTACTTTCGCCACCGGCTGTTCCTTCGCAACCAGGTGGAGCGCGCGCCGTATCGCGGAGAGCATGCCGAGCGCGAGGCAGTCGACCTTGAGCAGGCCCATCGCGTCCAGGTCGTCCTTGTCCCACTGGATCACCGTGCGGTCGGCCATCGTGGCGTTCTCGACCGGCACCATCCGCTCGAGGAGGTCGCGGGCGATCACGAAGCCGCCGACGTGCTGCGAGAGGTGCCGCGGGAAGCCCATCAGTGCGCGCGAGAGCTTGGCCAGCCGCCGGATCACGGGACTCTCCGGATCGAAGCCGGCCTCGCGGATGCGCTCCGGCTCAATCACCCGGCCATCCCACCACGCGAACACGGAGCTCAGGCGGTCGACCTCCGCCATGCCGAGGCCCAGCGCCTTGCCGACGTCGCGCACCGCGCTCTTCGGCCGGTAGGTGATGAGCGTCGCCGCGAGCGCCGCCCGGTCGCGGCCGTACTTCGCGTAGACGTACTGCATTACCTCCTCGCGGCGCTGGTGCTCGAAGTCGACGTCGATGTCCGGCGGCTCGTTGCGCTCGCGACTGATGAAGCGCTCGAACAGCATCGACATGCGCGCAGGGTCGACCTCGGTGATGCCGAGCGCGTAGCAGACCGCCGAGTTGGCCGCCGAGCCGCGGCCCTGGCAGAGGATGTCCTTCGAGCGCGCGAACGCAACGATGTCGTGCACGGTGAGAAAGTAGGGTTCGTAGCGGAGCTCGGCGATCAGCGCGAGCTCGTGCTCGATCAGCTCGCGCACCTCGGGCGGGGCGGCGGCGCAGCGGAATGTCGAGGCGCCGGCAAGCAGGGTCGGACTCGAAATTGGGGTCAGACCCCACTTTTCTTCCTCGTGATGCTGGGTCGCGCGATCCGGTGGAAAAGTGGGGTCTGACCCCAATTTCGAGGAAGTCGAGTCTGACCCCACTTTTGCATAGCGGCGCGCGAGACCCTGCTCGGTCAGCTTGCGCAGCCACGACGCCGGCGTCTCGCCCGCGGGGACGATCTCGCGCGGGTACTCGTAGCGCAGTTCGTCGAGGGAGAACGTGCACTGCTGCGCCACGTCGACGGTGGCGTCGGTGAGCGCGCGCGGGTAGATCGTCGCGAGACGGCCGCGCGAGCGCAGGTGCCGCTCGCCGTTCGGGAAGAGGGCATATCCGCACTGCGCGAGCGGCGTGCCGAGGCGGATCGCGGTCAGCGTGTCCTGCAGTGCGCGGCGCGCGCGCACGTGCATGTGCACGTCGCCGGCCGCGACGAGCGGCAGGCCGCTCATGCGCGACAGCGCCTCGAGCCGCGCGAGCCGCACGGCGTCGCCGGCCCGGGCGAAGAGCTCGACGGCGATCCACGCGCGGCCGCCCCACGCCCCGGCGACGAACCGCGCTGCGTCGCCGAGCACGTCGTCGGTCGCCGCGAGCGGGTCGGGCGGCACCCACAGCGCCAGGCAACGCGCGCCGAGTTCGGCGACGTCGTCGCGGGTCAGCCGGTACGTGCCCTTGTCGGCCGAGCGCCGCCCGCGCGTGACGAGCTGGCAGAGGTCGCCGTAGCTCTCCCGATCCCGCGCGAGCAGCACGATCCGCGAGCCATCGTCGAGCACGAGCTCGCTGCCGACGACGAGCGGCAGCCCGGCGTCCTTCGCCGCGACGTGCGCCCGCACGATGCCGGCGAGCGAGCACACGTCGGTGACCGCGAGCGCCGCGTAGCCGAGGGCCTGCGCCCGTTCGACCAGTTCCTCCGGATGCGACGCGCCGGAGAGGAAGCTGAAGTTCGAGCGGCAGTGGAGTTCGGCGTAGGGCGGGAGGAGGTCCGGCGACATACCGTATAAATATACGGTATCGGGTGCCATGCCGCACGTTCGCCGCTCGACCCTCGGCCGGGTGGCAGATGAATCAGGCACTTGGAGGCACTTCCTCGCGGCGGCGGTAAGATGGGACCTCCGCGGCCGGTGCCTCCGGACGCGAGCGAATCGACCGACCCTGGAGAAGGCGATGCCGAAGGTGCTGGGCGTGGGCGGCGTGTTCTTCAAGTCGCCGGATCCGTCGGCGCTTCGCGCGTGGTACGCGCGCTGGCTCGGCATGTTCAGCGACGATTACGGCGTGAGCTTCCATCCGGACGCGCTTCCCGACGGGGCCTACACGGTGTGGAGCCCGTTCCCGGCCGACACCGCGTATTTCGAACCATCCCCGCGCGGCTTCATGGTCAACCTGATCGTCGACGATCTCGACGCGATGCTCGATCACCTGCGCGGCAGCGGCGCTCAGGTGATGGAGGAGGTCGAGGACCTCCCGGAAGGACGCTTCGGCTGGTTCGTCGATCCCGATGGCAACAAGGTCGAGCTGTGGGAGCCGCCGGAAGCGTAGGATTTGCGCAGCACGGCCATCGCGGGACCGAGGCGCCATCCCTGACGGACTTCCGAAAACGACACCGATGCTGATCGACGGCTGGCGCCGCGTACCCCGCGGCGTCGTGGTGCTGGGCCTGGTGAGCCTGCTGATGGACGCCTCGTCGGAGCTCGTCCACGCGCTCCTGCCGCTGTTCATGGTCACGGTGCTCGGCGCGTCGACGCTCGTCGTCGGCGTGATCGAGGGCATCGCCGAGGCGACCGCGATGGTCGTCAAGGTGTTTTCCGGCTACCTCTCGGACCTGACGCGCCGGCGCAAGCCGCTGGTGCTGCTGGGTTACGGGCTCGGCGCGCTGTCGAAGCTCGCGTTCCCGCTCGCACCGTCGCTCGGCTGGGTGGTCGGCGCGCGTGTCGCCGACCGCATCGGCAAGGGCATCCGCGGCGCGCCCCGCGATGCGCTGATCGCCGACCTCGCCCCGGCCGACGCGCGCGGCGCGAGCTTCGGCCTGCGCCAGGCGCTCGACACCGTCGGCGCGATCGCCGGACCGCTGCTCGCGCTGGGCGCAATGGCGTGGTTCGCCGGCGACTTCCGTGCGGCGTTCTGGGTCGCGGTGCTCCCGGCGGGCCTGTGCGTGCTGCTGATCGTGCTCGGCGTCGAGGAGCCGGCGCACGCGCAGGCTGCGGCGCCGGTAGCCCGGATCACGCTCGCCGACGTGCGTCGCCTGGACCGACGCTTCGTGATCGTCACCGGCATCGCCGTGCTGCTGACGCTCGCGCGCTTCTCCGAGGCGTTCCTCGTGTTGCGCGCGCAAGCTTTGGGCATGCCGCTGGCGTCGGTGCCCTGGGTCATGGTGGCGCATGACCGTGGTCTACGCGGTCGTCGCGTTCCCCGCGGGGGTGCTCGCCGACCGCGGCCACGCGCCGCGACTCATTGCCGGCGGGCTCGCGGCGCTGGTCGCGGCCGACCTCGTACTCGCGCAGGCGTCCGGTGCGGCCGCCGTGCTCGCGGGAGCTGCGCTCTGGGGCCTGCATCTCGCGCTCACGCAGGGACTGCTCTCGGCCATGGTCGCGGCCGTCGCCCCGGCCGAGCTGCGCGGCACGGCGTTCGGCGTCTTCAACCTCGCCTGCGGCGTTGCGCTGTTCGTCGCCAGCGCGCTCGCGGGTCTCTTGTGGGACGCGATCGGCCCGCAGGCGACGTTCTACGCGGGCGCGGCGTTCACGCTGCTCGCGATGGCCGGGCTCGCCTGGCGGCGGCGCGACATTCCGGCGCTCAGGTAGCCAGCGGCGGCTCGTCCATCAGCGCGACCTGCTCGCGCAGCTCGAGGATGCGGTCCTGCCAGTAGCGCTGCGTACCGAACCACGGAAACGCCGCGGGGAACGCCGGATCGTCCCAGCGCTCTGCGATCCACGCCGCGTAGTGGACGAGGCGGAGCGTGCGCAGCGCCTCGACCAGGTGGAGCTCGCGGCGGTCGAAGTCGCGGAAGTCCTCGTAGCCGCGCAGCACGTGGCGCAGCCCCGCCTCCATCGCGGCACGGTCCCCCGAGAGCAGCATCCACAGGTCCTGCACCGCAGGTCCGGTACGCGCATCGTCGAAGTCGACGAAGTGGGGGCCGTCGTCGGTCCACAGCACGTTGCCGGCGTGGCAGTCGCCGTGCAGCCGCAGCGTGGCGAGCGCGCCGGCGCGCTCGAAGGCGCGGCGTACGCCGTCGAGCGCCTGCGCGCTCACGCCCGCGTAGACCTCGCGCAGGTCCGCCGGCAGCCAGTCGTGCTCGAGGAGGTACGCGCGAGGCGTGTCGCCGAAGCTCCCGATGTCGAGCGCGGGGCGGTGCACGAAGCGATCGGCGGCGCCCGCCGCGTGGATGCGGGCGAGGAAGCGGCCGAGCCACTCCAGCACCGGCGGGCGGTCGAGCTCCGGCGCACGGCCACCGCGGCGCGGATACACGGCGAAACGGAACCCGGCGTGCTCGTGCAGCGTGCGACCCTGGTGGGACAGTGGGGCGACCACCGGGATCTCGCGCTCGGCCAGCTCGGCGACGAACGCGTGCTCCTCGAGGATCGCTGCGTCGCTCCAGCGTTCCGGGCGGTAGAACTTGGTGACGACCGGGGGCTCGTCGTCGCGCCAGACCTGGTAGACGCGGTTCTCGTAGCTCCCGAGCGCCAGCAGGCGGCCGTCGCCGCGCACGCCCACGGTGTCGAGGGCGTCGAGCATGACGTCGGGCGTCAGCGCGTCGTAGAGGTGCCGGTCCACCGCGTCATTCTAGCGGTGGACGCCGAGAGGACTCCGTGGCGGGCGGGTATCGCGTATCGGTTCGTGCGCGTTGCCCTCGGGGCGCGTCAGCGCAGTACGTGGCAGGACGTGCAGTTGAAGTGGCCGGCCGCGATCTCGGGCTTGCCTTCGAGGCTGCCGTAGTGGCTTTTCGGTGATGGCGTCGGCGCGTCCTTTGCGCGCTTCTTGCCGATGTCGCGCGGCTTGTCGTGGCACTCGAGGCAGTTGTTCTCCGCGCGGGTCACGAGGTAGCCGTCGATCGGATGCGTGATCGGCGGGGGCGTCTGGGCCTGGACCGAGGTCGCAAAGCAGGCGAGCGCGAAGCACACGGGCCGAAGCATGTCGATTCCTCCTTGTCTGCGACTCTACGCCGCGGACACCGGCGGGCGTTGACGCGCGTCAAGCGCCCGCGGCGGAGCATCGAGGGTGCGGGTCAGGCAAAGAGCCCGTGCAGGAACCACTCGCCGTCGTCGGTGCCGCGGCGATGGTCGCGGAAGATCCACGCGAGCTCACCCGCGGGACTCTCGGCGACGTAGTAGTCGCGCCGCACGTCGGCGCCGTCCCACCAACCGGACTCGATGCGCTCCGGTCCCTCGCGCAGCACCCAGGGTTGCGCATCGAGGAGCGCGGCGAGCGGCTGCGGCACCGGGAGCAGCCACAAGGGTCGCGGGGCGGGGGGCAACGGGACGGCGGCCTGCGCAGGGGACCGGCGGCGGCTGCTCGCGGGCCGTTCCGCTGCGCGCGCATGGCCGACAGCGGCCACGCGCATCGCGCGCTCGGGCCGGTGATCCGCGTTCGGAGCCACGAGCTTCACAGCGTCCTCGCCGAGGCGCGCGCGCAGGCGGTCGACCAGCGGCACGTCGGGGGCTTGCGCGGCGTCGCCGGGCAGCAGTCCGGCGTTGTGCCCGGCGAGCGGCGCGACCGATTCGCTCGCGAGCGCCAGGCCTGCCACCGGCGCGGGCAGGGCGATCCGCGCGAGGCGCTCGCGCAACACGAGGCTCAGGTGCGACGACGTACGCGACGGGGCGCCGAGCGCGAAACGGGCCAGCGTGAACGGGGAGTCGCGCTCGCGCACCAGCGCGCGCTCGTGCGCGAGCGCGAGCGTCATCTCGATCACGCCGAGGCCGCGTGCGAGGAGCCACGCCGCGAGCTCGTGCACGAGGCGGTTGACGGCGAAGGCGAGCGCCTCGACGTCGTGCACCGGCGCGGGCAGCTCGAGCTTCGCGGCGAAGCGCGGCGGCGGTTCGAACGGCACACGCGGGTCGACGCGGCGGCCGCTCGCGTAGTCGAGCACGTCGACGAATGCCGGGCCGAAGCGCCTGGCGAGGCCCGCGCGCGGCAGCTGTCCGGCTGCGCCGAACGTGTGCACGCCCGCAGCGGCGAGCGTCGTGCGCGCGTCTTCCGGGAGGTCGAAGTGCGCGAGCGAAAGCGGCGCGAGCGCCGCAGCGAGGGCGTCGGGTGCTTCCACGGGATCGGCGCGGCCGGCGCGGGCGAAGGCGAGCGCGGCTTGCGGTGTCGGTGCGATGCCGAGCCGCGCTGCGAAGCCACGGACCTCGACGCCGCGTGCGAGGCGCGCGACGAGCGCATCGCGGCCGCCGAAGAGGCGCAGGCTGCCGCCGATCTCGGCGACGAATGCCGCCGGCGGCACGAGGCTCGTCGTCGGCGTGAAGCGCAGCGCGAACGTCGCGAGCTGCTCGAGAGCCTGCGTCTCGCCATCGACGTCGCGCGGCTGGCGCACGAGGTCGGGCGCGAGTGCCAACGCCGCCGCGAGCGGCATGCCGGGCCGCACGCCGGCGTCGCTCGCGACGGCGTTGCCGGCGACGATGCGCGGGTCGCGGCCGCCGCTGTCGACGACGAATGCGCGCGCATGCGCTTGCGCCGGCCACGCGCGGGCGTAGACCTCGAGCGGCAGCGACGGCAGGAGCACCGCGACCCAGAGCATCGCATCAGCCGCTTGTGCGATGGGGGCGTAGGTACGAGAGGATCAGGCCGGCCGCGGGGTCCAGATCGCAGCTTCGGAAAGCCCGATCTCCGCGAGCTCGTCGGCGCGCAGGTGGGCTTCGTTCGCGCAGAAGAACTCGTCCAGCTGCGGCGGTGCGACGGGCGTGCCGGCGAGCATCGTGTGCACCTGGCCGCGGTGATGGATCTGGTGCTGGAAGAGATGCGCGAGAAGCCGCGTCGCGGTCTCTTCCTGGATGCCCGTGCGGCGCGGTACCAGGATGGTCCGCCCGACGTCGGCGTCGGTGAGCGTTGCGCAGAGCGCGACCAGCCGCCGGTCGACGGCGTGCTGCTCGACGGAGAGCGCGGTGGCGGTGTCGAACGGCTCCTGCGGATCGAAGAAGCGCCACGACTCGGCGCGCGGCGATTCGCCCCGCAGCGACCGTTCGAGCGCGTCGACGTAGTACCAGTCGACGGTGAGGATGTGATTGAGCGTCGCCTTGATCGACGGGAAGAAGCCCGTGCGCGGCGCGACGAAATCCTCGGAGGCAAGCGCCTCGCACGCACGGAGCAGACGGTGGTTGGCCCAGGCGTTGTTGCAGGCCATCGTGTAGAGGTGGTGGGCTAGCATCAGGGATCAGGAATCAGAAGTCAGGGATCAGAAGCGGCGGCGTTTCCGGTGGCGGCGCACGGGCGCCGGGAAGCGTCGTTCCGGACGGTCAGTTCGCGGTGCCGGCACGGCGTACGCGGGCGAGTCGCGCTTCGGCGTCCTCGCGGCCGGCGCTGCTGCGGGGATCGGAACGCGGCTCCCGGGGGCGGGGCGGCAGCCGTGGCGCGAAGGCGGGCCGGGCAAGTGCCTCGGCGGGCGCGGTCGACCAGCGCGCGACGAGGTCGAGCTCGAGCGGCTGCGCGAGCTCTCCGCCGCGGCGTTTCAATACCGACACCGCGAGCCGGCCATCGCGCGCCTGCAGTCCGAGCCGCAATGTCGCGGCCGTGGCACGCGCCTCGACGCCTGGCCGGCGCCACAGCACGCCCCAGGTGCGGCCCTCGCGCGCGGCGAGCGCCAGGCGACGCAGCACCCGCTCGTCACTCTCGGCGAGCCAGGCGAACGCCGCGCCGCACTCCGGCGCGCGCAGCGCCTGCTCGAAGGCCCACAGCGCCTCGCGGGCGTCGCGGCAGCGCACCAGCGCGAGCCGCGCCAGATCGACGCCCGCGGCCGCGAGCGCCGGTGCGTAGGGGCGGTAGGGCGGGGCGATCCACGCCACCTCGTGGCCGGCCTGCGTGAGCCGTGCGAGCGTGGGCAGCGCGAGGCGCATCTCGCCGATGCCCTCGCGCGCGAGCAGCACTTCGGTGAGCGCGTTGCCGGGCCAGCCGCCGCCGGGCAGCACGGCATCGAGCGGCGCGAAACCGGTGGGCAGCGCCGCGGGCTCGGGCGCGCAGTCGCCGCCGCGCCAGATCGCAGGATGGGAGAGCAGGGCGGCGAGTGCGGGGTTCATGCGTCGCGTCCCTCTTTCGCCGGAGGCCGAGGGGCGGGAGGGTCGGGTCAGGGGGCGCCGGCTCCCGACGCGATCATGGCCTGCATGCGCCGCGACATCTCCTCGGCGGACACATCCTCCTTGTGGGTGGCGAGCGACCACACGTGCCCGAAGGGATCGACGAGCACGCCGGAACGGTCGCCGTAGAACTGGTCGGCGACCGGTCGTTGCGCTGTTGCGCCCGCCGCGACGGCACGGGCGAACGCGGCGTCGACGTCGGGCACGTAGACGAGCAGGCTCACCGGCGTGCCGCCGAGCGCCTGCGGGCCGCGATAGTCGCCCTCGGCCATTTCCTCGGCGAGCATCACGAAACCCTGGCCGATCGCGAGCTCGGCGTGCGCGACCTTGCCATCGGGATAGAGGAGCCGCAGCGTCTCGGTGGCGCCGAACGCCCGCTTGTAGAAGTCGATCGCCTGCGCGGCGTCGCGGACGATGAGGTAGGGCGTGACGCCGGCATAGCCGGCGGGGATCGGGGCGACGGTCATCGAGGTCTCCTTCAAGCCTCCGGCGGGGGCCAGTGACGCGCGAACACGGACGCGACGCGCGGTTGCGTTTCGATGGTGCGCAGCAGTACGTGGAATGCCGGCCGCGCCTGCTCGAGGTGGAGCCGCGTGCCGGACCACTTCGACACGACGGCAGCAAGGAGGTCGAGGGCGCCGATCGTCGTGCCCGACAGCCAGGGCCGGGCGGGGAAGGTGTCGGCGAAGATCTCCCACGAGTGGTGCAGCCGCGCACGGGTAGCGGCGCGGATGCGCGCGGCGGTGGCGTCGTCGCAATCGGCGCACCAGCGCTCGGGGTAGTCGATGATGCCGATCGCGGCATAGCACTGGGCGGCGATGAACACGAGGCCGCGGATCGCCTGCGCGCGTGCCGACGGATCGGCCGGCAGCAGGCCGCTGCCCGGATGGGCGTCGGCGAGGTGGATCAGGATCGCTGCGCTTTCGGTCATCACGCTGCCGTCGGGCAGCACCAGCGTCGGCACGAGGCCGGTCGGGTTGATGCGCAGCAGTGCCTCGAAGTCCGGGCCGGGCTCCCACGACGCGGTGCGCACCGTCTGCCAGCGCGCGCCGGCGAGCCCGAGCGCGGCCTCGATCGCGGCGGAGCCGGAGCCTTCGCTGCCGTAGAGGGTATACGTATCAGGCATCAGGTATCGGAGGTCAGGAATCAGAAAAGGCGCGGCTGACGAGGACGAGGCGCGTCGTGCGCGGCGTTGTGGTGCTTCAGCGGTGTCGCGTGCGCTTGGCGCGTGCGGCCAGCGTGCGCTTGCGCTCGGCGGTGTAGGCCCACCAGGGTTTCGCCGGCGCGCCTTCGACGAAGCGCACCGCCGCGATGAAGGTGTCGAGCACGCAGGGATCGTGGCGCACGCCGGTACGGCGGTTGAGCGCATCGTAGAGCGCGTAAGGATCGCGACCGGCGAGTTGTGCGGGCCGACTGATGCCGATCGCGCGCAGGTCGGCGGCGACCGCCGGGCCGACGTTGGGCAGGTCTTCGAGACGCGGCTTGTCGCGTGGCGCGGTGGCGACAGTGCGGGAAGCGGAGGAGGTGCTCATGACGTGCGGCTGCCTCGAATCAGGCCGACCCCGACGCCCTCGATCGCGAACGGGGTCGCGTCGGGGTCGACGACGATCGGCGGGAAGGCGGGATTCTCGGCGACGAGCAGGATGTCACGCCCGCGCCGTTTCAGGCGCTTGACGGTGACCTCGTCGCCGCCGCGGCCGGCAATGCGGGCGACGACGATCTGGCCGCTCCTCGCCTCGCTCGTGCGGTGCACGGCGAGGAGGTCGCCGTCGAGGATGCCGGCGTCGCGCATGCTCGCGCCGCGCACGCGCAGCAGGTAGTCGGCGCGCGGCGAGAAGAGCTCGGGGTCGACGCGGTAGCGGCCTTCGATGTGCTCGGCGGCGAGGATCGGGCTGCCGGCCGCGACCCGCCCCACGAGCGGCAGCGTGCCTTGCACCGGCACGCCCGGCAGGTCCTTGAGCTTCAGGCCGCGCGACGCGCCGGGCAGGATCTCGAGCGCGCCCTTGCGCGCCAGCGCCTGCAGGTGATCCTCGGCCGACGAGGGCGTCGAGAAGCCCAGCCCTGTCGCGATCTCGGCACGCGTGGGCGGCATGCCGTGCACGTCGATGTGCGTGCGGATCCAGTCGAGGATCTGCTGCTGGCGCGCGGTGAGCGGCAGCGTGCCCGTGGCGGGCTTGTCGTGAAGGTGAGCGAACGGGCGGGGGCCCGGGAGCCGGCGAGGTGTCATCCGATGACCGTATGGATATGCGGTACCCGGATTATAGGCGGCGCCGGCGTCGCGTCAAGGCCGGCGCGGCCTTTGACCGCGGGCGCGTCCCGCCCCTATAGTCGACGCCCGTCCACGAGGAGGAACGCGATGCCCGCCTACGTCTTCGCCAACATCGAGGTCACCGACCCCGTGCTCTACGAGGAGTACCGCAAGGGCGTGCCGGCGACGATCGCGCAGTACGGCGGCCGCTACGTCGCGCGCGGCGGCGCGGCCGAAGGCCTCGAGGGCGGCTACGCGCCGCAGCGCGTCGTGATCCTCGAGTTCCCGAGCGTGCGAGCGCGCGAAGGCCTGGTGGGACTCGCCCGAGTACCAGCCGCTTCGCGCCATCCGGCAGCGCGCTTCGCGCGGCGACCTGCTGCTCGTCGAGGGCCTCGCGTGCTGAGGAGGCGCGGATGAAGGACGAAGCCGCCGCGCGCGCCACGGCGCTGTTGCGCCGGTGCACGGTTGCCGCGCTGGGTACGCTGCATGCCGGCGCGCCGAGCGTGACGATGACGCCCTACGCGCTGGCCGCGGATCGCTTCGCGTTCCTGCTGCTGGTGAGCGGCCTGTCGGCGCACACCCGCGACATGCTCGCCGATCCGCGGGTCGGACTGATGGTGCTCGAGCCGGAAGGGGGCGCCACGCCGTCGCACGCGCTGGCCCGCGTCTCGATCCGGGGCACGGCCCGCACGCTCGCCCGCGACGATCCCGGCTACGGCATGGCACACGCTGCCTACGCCACGCGCTTTCCCGACATGACGGGGCTGTTCGAGCTCGGCGACTTCCGCCTGTTCGCGATCGAGCCGCAGGCGGTGCGCGTCGTGCTGGGCTTCGCACAAGCAGCGTCGCTCGAGCCGGCGACGGTGGCGGCGGCGCTGACGTCACGCTGAGCGTCACTGCTGCGGCGCAACGTCGCCTGTGGGCGACAGCACGGCGTGCGTACTGTTGCTTGTCGTCGAGCCGCCTGTCGCCTCGTCGCGCGATTCGTCGCTGTTCAGTTGCTCTGTTCGCGCGGGCGGTGCGATAACGGGCTCGTATAGACACGTCGATGGGGCCGCGACCGACGCGGCCCTTCGGAGCACGAGATGCCGCAGGCGATCGGCAAGACGTATGGCTTCGGGCGGGTTTCCCCGGAAACCCGCCCGTCTCCCTATACGCCCGTGCACCTGTCTAGCGTAGCGCCGGACATCGCCCCCGCCAGCGACGTCGCGCCGAATCCCATTCGCGCGCGCCGGCGCCGCCGCCTCGCGCTGGTGCTGACGATCGCCGTCGTGGTTGCGGCCTCGGTACTCGCTGCCGCCGGGTTTTTTCGCTCGGCGTCACGCACCACCGCGCAGAGCGCACCGGGCGCCACGCTGATCGCCCTGGACAGCGAGGCCGAGCGCCTCGCGCGCTCGGCATTCGCCGCGGCGCACCGCGGCGCGGAGCGCTAGTAGCCGCGCCCCCAGTACTCGCAGAAGCGCTCGATGTTGCGGGGCAGGAACAGACGTAGGCGCCCCAGCCCTCGTACTTCGGGAGCTTCACCGCGGCCATCGCCTCGTCGTTGAGGCACTTGCCCTCGCGAGCCAGTTGCTTGGCCGCGCCGGAGACGTCGGTCATGTAGGCCTTCAGCGCCCGGACGTCGTCCTTGGTGCCGAGCCGCCCGCCGGGGGCGGGGTGCCCGGGGATCATCCGCTCCCAGTCCATCGCGAGCACGCGGTCGATGCCGTCGAACCAGTCGGGCAGGAAGCCGTCCGGCAGGTCGCGGAACAGCACGGCCTGGATCGGCAGCCAGTCGACGGTGAAGATGAGCTTCTCCTTCGGCAGGTGCATCACCAGCGTGTTGTCCGAATGGTTGCGCCCGACGAAGACCAGGTCGAGCCGCGTGCCGCCCAACTCGAGGGTGCTCGCGTCGTCGAGCACCTGGTCGGGCAGCACGATGTCGGGGTTCTGCAGCGCCGCGAGGTGCTTGTGGGCATTGCGGTGGGCGACGAACGTGGCACCGGCGTCCTTGAACGGCTTGCCGCCGGCGATGTGGTCGTAGTGGTGGTGGCTGTAGACGACGTACTTCACCGGGGCGCTCGTGACCTTGCGGATCTCGGCCAGGAACACCTCGCCCCCCTTCTTGTTGACGAATCCGATCGGGTCGGTGGCGATCACGCCGTCGGGCGTGACCACGAACATCGACTGGTGCCCCAGCATCCGGAATACGTAGACGTTGTCGGCGACCTTGGTCGTGGCGAACGGCGGCGGTCCCGCCGCGGGAGCGGCGGTCTGCGCGAGTGCGGGGGTTGCGGGCGTGCCGGCAAGGGCGAGCACGCACGAGGCGAGGGCAAGGGCAGGTCGCACGGCGATCTCCATGGACGATTGGGCGGAACGATTCGCTATCGGTCCCCGAAGCCGGGCCAACAGCCTGGACGACAGGGCGGTGAACAGCGCCAAACCCGCGGTTGTTCCGCGGTGGTGCACGAGTCTCAGCCCGGCTTGCTGGCGACGAGGTCGATCAGTGCCGACATCCCGGCGTGGCCGTGTCCCTCGCTGATCTCGGCGTCGTAGGCGTCGAGCCGCAGCGTCGTCCAGCCGTGGAAGGTCGTCTCGAGCCAATCGCGCGTGTACAGGTGCTCGGGATTCCCCGGACCCCCGGTTCGGAAGCCGATCTGTTCCGGACGATAGCCCTCGAGCAGCAGCAGCCCTCCCGGCGCGACCGCCCGCTGCATGCCGCGGAAGACCTCGGGACGCTCGGCCGGCGTCAGGAACTGGATGAAGATGGCCACCACGGCGTCGTAGGTGCGCGCGTCCCAGTCCCAGTCGCGGATGTCCGCCTCCCGAACGTCGACGTGCACGCCCTGCTCGGCGGCCAGGGCGCGCGCCTTCGCGACGCCGTTGGCGGCGATGTCGAAGGCGGTCACCTCGAGCCCGCGCGCGGCGAGGAACACGCCGTTGCGCCCCTCGCCGTCGGCGACGCACAGCACGGACTGCCCGCGCGAAAGGCGCGCCGCCTCGCGTGCGACGAAGGCATTCGGCGCACGACCGAAGTGGAATTCCGGCCCGGCGAAGCGCGCGTTCCAGGTGCCTCTGGGATCGTCGAAGGACATGCTCGGGGTGGCGTAGGGTCCGGCGCCGATGGTAGCGCGGTTGACGCCCGTCAAGGGGCCCGTGGGGTGCCGCGCCTAGCATGGGGCGGTACCGTCATCGCGCCGGAAGGGAGCGCATGCCGACGATGCACGCGATGCGCTGCGAAGCGCCGGGTCGGCCGCTCGAGCCCGTCGCGTTGGCGCTGCCCGTACCCGGACCTGGTGAACTGCTGGTCGAGGTGCGCGCCTGTGGCGTGTGCCGCACCGACCTCCACCTCGTCGACGGGGAACTCGCGAACGCCCGCTATCCGGTGATTCCGGGACACGAGATCGTCGGCACGGTGGCCGCGTGGGGGCCCGCCGTGACCGGTCCCGCGCAGGGCTCGCGCGTCGGCGTCCCTTGGCTCGGTGGTACTTGCGGCCATTGCCGTTATTGCGTCTCGGGACACGAGAACCTCTGTCCGGATGCCCAGTTCACGGGTTGCACGCGCGATGGCGGCTATGCCGAGTACGCCGTCGTCGACGCGCGATTTGCCTTTCCGCTGCCGGTGTCCTACGGCGACTGCGAGGCGGCACCGCTCCTGTGTGCCGGCCTCATCGGCTATCGCGCCTACGCCATGGCACCGGATGCCGAGGTGATCGGCATCTACGGTTTCGGCGCCGCGGCGCACCTCATCGCCCAGATCGCGATCGCCGACGGCCGTCGCGTATTCGCCTTCACGCGGCGTGGCGACACGCCGGCGCAGGCGTTTGCGCACAAGCTCGGGGTGGCGTGGGCGGGGGGCAGCGACGAACAGCCGCCGGCGCCGCTCGATGCCGCGCTCCTCTTCGCACCGGTCGGCACGCTCGTGCCCGCCGCGCTGGCCGCGACCCGACCCGGCGGCACGGTCGTCTGCGCCGGCATCCACATGAGCGACATCCCGGCCTTCCCCTATCGCCTGCTGTGGCAGGAGCGGGTGGTGCGCTCCGTGGCGAACCTCACCCGTGCCGACGGCGAGGCGTTCCTCGCGTGTGCTGCGCGCATTCCGCTCGCGGTCCACACGCGGCGCTACGCGCTGGCGGACGCCAACCTCGCGCTCGCCGATCTGCGCGACGGCCGCCTCGAAGGGGCCGCCGTCTTGACGCCAGCGGGCGAACGGGCGTCGAATCCGTCTTGAAGGACGTTGTTCCTGCCGTACCCACCCGAGGAGGATTCACCGATGGCACGCAAAGCCGCCCCACCCGAGGTTGCCCCGAAGAGCGCGAAGCCGAAGCGCCGCCCGGCAGCACCACGCAAGCCCGCCGCCAAGGCCGCTCCGACGGCAGCCTCGACTGCCGCGATGAACAAGACGCTTGCGGACATGTCGCGCATGGCGAACCTGATGACGCCCGAGCAGGCGATCGAGCTCTACAAGGCGAACGCAAGAATGGCGCTCGACGTCATCAACACGGCGATCGACAACACGGCGAAGCTGCGCAAGCTGCAGTTCGAGGGCGAGCAGTCGGCACGCGAGTTCGGCCGGAAGGCGGCGCTCAGCGCCGCGGAGGCGAGGGATCCCCAGGCGCTGATGTCGATGAGCGCCCAGGCCGGCCAGGAGGCGCTGGAGCGGAGCCTCGCCTACTGGGGCGAGATGTTCGACCTGATCGTCGAGATGCAGAAGCGACTGTTCGCGTTGATCGAGGAGCAGGCAGCGGGAATGCCCGGCGTCAAGCAGGCGAAGGCCGCGATGCAGATGATGCCGGACCTCGGTCCGATGCAGAACGTGGTCGAGGCGATGCAGCGGATGGTGGGCTCCGGCACGGGTGCTTTCGGCTCGATGCAGAAGCTGATGGCCGACATGGCGAGGATGGCGCAGTCGTCGATGCCGGGCATGAAGCGCTGAGCGCGCACGGCGGCGCGTCGACGGCGCCGTCTTTGGTCGCGGGCCCCACGACGGGGCCCGCTTTCGTGTACGGCCGCGGGCGGTCTTGACCCACGTCAGGTCGGCGGGGCGTCGCCCGCGGTCTAATGGGCTGACGGCCAGCCCCCATGGTCCCGCGTGATCAGTTGTCCGACGCGCACGCCCGCACCGTCGCGGCAGTGTGCGCTGCCTTGCGCACCGACGCCGCGCGCGGCTTGGCCGGCGGCGACGCCGCGGGGCGCCTTGCCGCCGTTGGCCCCAACGTCCTGACCGCCGCGCCGCCGGTGCCGGCCTGGCGCCGGTTCCTCGCGCAGTTCGAAAGCCCGCTGGTGCTGCTGCTGGTCGCGGCGGCGATCGTGTCGCTCGTCGTCTGGGGGATCGAGCATCCGGGCGGCGCGCCCTACGAGGCGTTGACGATCCTCGCGATCGTCGCCCTCAACTCCGCGCTCGGCTTCTTCCAGGAAGAGCGAGCGGCGCGGGCCGTGGCCGGCCTCGCGCGCATGACCGCCGCGATGGCGATCGTCGTGCGCGACGGGGAGCAGCGCTCGATACCGGCGGCCGACCTGGTGCCCGGCGACCTCATCGTCATCGAGGAGGGGATGACGATGCCCGCCGATGCGCGCGTGGTCGTCTCGGTCTCGCTCAAGGCCAGCGAGGCCGCGCTCACCGGCGAGAGTGCGGCAGTGGACAAGGTCGACACGCCGGTGCCGGCCGCCGCCGCGCTCGGCGACCGGATCGACATGGTTCACGCGGGAACCGTTGCCGTGTTCGGCCACGGCCTCGCGCTGGTGACCGCGACCGGCATGGCCACGGAGTTCGGTCGCATCGCGGCGCTGCTGCGCGCCACGACGCCCGAGCCCACGCCGCTGCAGCGCGAACTCGACCGTCTCGGGCGCATCCTCGGGGCGATCGTGATCGCGATCGCGGTCGTCGTGGGCGCGACGATCCTGGTGATGCAGCAGGACATCACCACGGCAGTGCTGGTCGGCGTGCTGCTGTACACCGTCTCGCTCGCCGTCTCCGCGGTGCCGGAGGGCCTCGCGGCAGTGACCACGGTCGTGCTGTCGCTCGGCATGCAGCGCATGGCAAAGCGCAACGCGATCGTGCGCAGGCTGGCCGCGGTCGAGACGCTCGGCTCGGCCACCGTCATCTGCAAGCGACAAGACGGGCACGCTGACCCAGAACGAGATGACCGTGCGCGTGGCCGTCACCGCTGCGGGCCGCGTCGCCTTCACCGGCACGGGCTATGCGGCGGCAGGCGAGATGCAGGTCGACGGCGAACCGCTCGCGGAAGGTCCGCAACGCACCGAGACGCGACGTCTGCTCGCGGCGGCGCACCTTGCGAGCAACGCGGAGCTCGCCGAACGCGAGGGCCACGTCACGGTGATGGGCGACCCGACCGAGGGCGCGCTCAAGGTCGCCGCGCTGAAGGCGGGGCTCGACCGACGCGCGGATCCGCACGCGATTCACGCGCGTGGGCGAGCTGCCGTTCTCCGCAGAGCGCAAGCTGATGAGCACCGCGCACACCGACGCCCTGCGCGAAGGCGACAAGCGTGCTGTTCGTCAAGGGCGCGCCGGACGTGCTGTTGGCGCGCTGCACGTCGGAGCGCGTCGGCGACGGCGAGCGGCCACTCGATGCCGCGCGCCGCGATGCCGTCGCACGGACGATCGACGGACTCGCCGGCGAAGCGCTGCGCACGCTCGGCATCGCATACCGCCGCCTGGTCGCGGACGAGGCGAGCCGGCTCGAGCCGGGCCACGAGGAGGGACTGGTGTGGCTCGGCGTCGTCGGCATGATCGATCCGCCGCGGCCCGAGGCCAGGGCGGCTGTGGCCGCCGCGCAGACGGCGGGCCTGAAGGTGCTGATGATCACGGGCGACCACCCGGCGGCGGCGGGCGCGATCGCGGCCGAGCTCGGCATTGCCGCGGACGGAGAGCCGGTGATGACGGGCGCCGCGCTGGCGGCGTTGGACGATGCGGCGCGGCGCGCGGCGATCCGGGATACGCGCGTCTTCGCGCGCGTAGCGCCGGAGCACAAGCTCGCGATCGTGCGCGCGCTGCAGGCCGAGGGCGAGGTGGTCGCGATGACCGGCGACGGCGTCAACGACGCGCCGGCGCTCAAGGCCGCAGACATCGGCATTGCGATGGGCGTGACCGGCACGGACGTCTCGCGCGAGGCTGCGGACATGGTGCTCGCCGACGACAACTTCGCGACGATCGTCGCCGCGATCGAGGAGGGCCGGTCGATCTACGCGAACATCCAGAAGTTCCTCCGCTACCTGCTTGCGACCAACCTGGGCGAGGTGCTGGTGATGTTCCTCGGCGTCGCGCTCGCGGGCGCGATCGGCCTGACGGCCGGGCCGGGTGAGGCGCTGGTGCTGCCGCTCCTCGCGACGATGATCCTCTGGATCAACCTCGTCACCGACGGTTTCCCCGCGCTGGCGCTCGGCGTCGACCCGCCGGAGCCACGGCTGATGGCGCATCCGCCCCGCAATCCGCGCAGCAGCGTGATCACGCAGCGGATGTGGATCGGCATCGGCGTGGCCTCGGTGGTGATGGCAGCCGGAACCTTGCTGCTGCTCGACGCTTCGCTGCCGGGCGGACTGATCGAAGGTGAAGGCGACGTCCGCTACGCGCGTACGATGGCGTTCAACGTACTCGTGGTCTACCAGCTGGTCGCCGCGCTGTCCGTTCGCTCGGACGAGGTGAGCGCGTTCGTCGCCACGTTCGAGAACCGCTGGCTGTGGGCGTCGCTCGCGGTCGGGCTCGCGCTCCAGGGCGCCGTGCTGTACGTGCCCGCGCTGCAGCGCGGCTTCGGCACCGTCGGACTGTCGGTGCGCGACTGGGTCGTGTGCTTCGCGATCTCGACCAGCGTGCTGCTGGCCCGGGAGCTGCTGAAGGTGGCGTTTCGGGCCCGGGATCGGCGCGCTTGACGCGCGCACCGTGCATGGGCGAGATTCGCGGCGTAGGTCAAACCACGGAGGGAAGATGCGTCGGATCGGAGTGGGTATCGTCGGGCTGGGCAACGCGGTCAAGCCGCACGCGGCGGCGCTGCAGGCACTTGCCGATCGCGCCACGGTGGTCGGGGGCTGGTCGCCGTCCGCGTCGCGCCGCACGCAGTTTGCCGCCACCTATGCGCTGCCGGCGGTGGACTCGCTGGACGCGCTGCTCGCGGACCCGAAGGTCGAGGCGCTGCTCGTCCTGACGCCGCCGCGCACCCACACCGAGATCGCGCTCGCCGCCGCCCGCGCCGGCAAGGACGTGCTGCTGGAGAAGCCCATCGACGTCGACCACGTACGCTCCAAGGCTCTGGTGGACGCGATCGAAGGCATGGGCCGGGTGTTCGGCGTCGTGTTCCAGCACCGCTTTCGCGAAGGTGCGATCGCGTTGCGCGCGGCGCTGCGCGGCGGGGCACTCGGCGAGTTGCTTTCGGTCTCGGCATCGATCCGCTGGTGGCGTTCGGCCGAGTATTTCGCGGAGCACGGGCGCGGCACGATCGCCCGCGATGGCGGCGGCGTGCTGCTGACCCAGGCGATCCACACGCTCGACCTGATGCTCGACCTCGTGGGTCCGCCGCAGCGCGTCTCCGCGCTCGTCCGCACGAGCCCGCTCCGCGCGATCGACACCGAGGACATTGCCTGCGCGACCGTCGAGTACCGCTGCGGGGCCGTCGGCGTGATCGACGCCACGTCCGTCGCGTTTCCCGGTTACCCGGAACGCGTCGAAATCGCGGGTACGAAAGGCAGCGCGGTGCTCGCCGCGGAGCGCCTCGAGCTCAATCTCCAGGGTGCGCCGGTGCGCGTGATCGACGGCGGCAGTGCCGGTGGCGGCGGTGCCGATCCGATGGCGTTCTCGCCGGACGCCCACCGGCGCCTGATCGCCGACTTCCTCGACGCGGTCGAGGCGCGGCGGCCACCGCTGGCGAGCGCCCGCAGCGCGCTTGCCATCCACGCGCTGATCGACGCCATGCTCGACGCGTCGCGACGTGGCGTGGCGGTCGAGGTGACGACGTCTGCGTGAAGCCGCGGCGGGTCAGGCGGGGTGCCCGGAGCCCGATTCGAACGGGCACGCCTTGCGGCCGCGGATTTTAAGTCCGCTGTGTCTACCATTCCACCATCCGGGCGCGGCAACGATTCTACGCCCGGCGCCGCGCTCGTTCAGTCGCCGGCACCGGCGCGTCGTTGCAGCAGGTGGGCGAGGGCGCTGCGCAGCCGCGCCGCGGGCACCGGCTTGTGGAGGACCATCAGCCCGCTCTCCCTGATCCGCGCCAACTGCACGGGGTGGCTCTCTCCGGAGACGAGCAGTGCGGGCATGTTGCCGTGCGCCGCCCGGATGGCGGCTATGGCCTCGAGACCGTCGCGGCCCGCGGCGAGCCGAAAGTCGACGATCAACGCGTCGGGACGGTCGCCGTCGCGCAGCGCCGCCAGCGCGTCGACGGCATCCGCGGCGACGACCGTGCGGCAGCCCCAAGTCTCGAGCAGCTTCTGCATGCCCTCGCGCACCGGGGCCTCGTCGTCGATGACGACGACCGAGTGGCCTGCCAGCGAGCCAATCGCGACCGCGTCGGCCGACGCGGGTGGGGACAACGTACCGTCGCCGCGCGGCAGCAGCACGCGGAATACCGAGCCGCGTCCCTCCTTCGAGTCGAAGTCGATGCGGTGGCCGAGCAGCGCGGCGAGGCGGACGACGATCGACAGGCCGAGGCCGAGACCCCGCTGATCCGCGTCGATGGCCGCCTCCCCGCGGTAGAACTCGTCGAAGATGCGCGTGCGTTCCTGCGGTCCGATGCCGGGACCGGAGTCCCAGACCTCCAGCGCGATCGCTCCGCCCCGTCGCCGGCAGCCGACGACGACGCCACCGGCCGTGGTGTAGCGCAGCGCGTTGGCGACGAGGTTGCGCAGGATGCGCTCGATCAGCATGGGGTCGGTGCGCAGGTATACGCCCGAAGGCACGACCGCGAGCGAGAGGCCGCGTTCGAGCGCCACCGGAGCGAAGTCGTGCGCGACACGGTCGAGCAGATCGTTCGCGGGCAGGTCGGAGACCTCGGCGACCATCGCCTGGGCGTCGAGCCGGGAGACGTCGAGCAGCGACGAGAAGTAGGCCTCGAGGGAGTCCACCGAGCGCGAGATGCGCTGCACGAGCGAGCGCTCGTCCGGTCCGTGCGCGTGCTCGGCGAGGGCGGAAGCGAACAGTCCGATGGCGTGCAGCGGTTGCCGCAGGTCGTGGCTCGCCGCGGCGAGGAAGCGGCTCTTGGCGACGTTGGCGGCCTCGGCCGCATCCTTGGCGGCACGCGTCTCCGCGAGTTGGGAAACCAGCGCGGCGCTCTTCTCCGCGACCGCCGACTCGAGTCCCGCGTTGACGCGCTCGGCATCGTTCAGTGCGCGCACGAAGCGGTCGACCAGGATCCAGCCGACGAGCACGAGGAACGCGAGGGCCGCGTAGGGCACGAGCCACACCGGCCGCACACTCGTCGCGCTGGTCGCGGCGAGCCAGTCGTGCATCGCGAACGCCACGGAGACGATGCCGGTGAGCAGCAGCAGTCGGCTGTCCGTGCCGGGATTGTCCCGGACGTACTGCGCCACGCCGACGAGCGCCCACGCGACCAGTGCGATGCCGCCGAGCCGGATCGCATCGGAGACGGGTCCCGCAAGGCCGAGGGCCAGGGCGGCGTACAGCACCGGGACGACGAGCAAAGCGTAGCCCATCGCGAGCCGCTCGTAGCGCGGCCACCTGCGCTGGGCGAAGCGCACCGCGAACAGGCACAGCAGGGCCACGAACAGCATGTAGACGCCGTGCCACCAGATGCCGTAGTGCGGGTTCGGTATCGGGGGCTCGGGCAGCAGCGACACGCCCGTGTGCAGGCCCCACAGGATCGTGGCGACGCCGAACAGCAGGACGTACGAGGGGTCGCGGCGGCGCAACCAAAGTGCGAGCAGCGACAGCCCGACGGTGACGTTGACCACGGCCACCGCGGCCGGCCCGAGCGTGTGGACGACGAGGTCGCGCGTCGCTTCGCGGCGCAGCGCGGCGGCCGCGCCCACGCGCAACGGCGCGAGTGCCGCGAGCGACGGGGTCGCGGCCCGCACGTGCAGACGAAGTTCGTTGTCGCCGGCACGCAGTTCACCCTCGCTCAGCGTGACGAGGTGCGACTGCTCGTAGCTCCGCGGGCGACGGCCGTCGAGCGGTCCGGTCGCGCCGACGCGCACGCCGTTCAACCACAGTTCGGCAGGGACGGTGATTCCCTGCAGGTAGACGGCCTGCAGTCCGACGGGGGCGGCCGCGAGGCGAAGGCGCATCACGTACCAGGCGTCTCCCGTGAGTTGCGGATCCGTGGCCTTCCACACGTGGGGCAACGCCTGTGGCCGGCCGGAATCGGGACTCGACGGCGGCACGGCCCCGGGGACGAAGCGCGCGGCGTCGATCGACCAGAGGTCCGTGGCATCCGGCGAAGTGGCGACGGCCGACGGCACCGGCAGCGCGAGCCACGCGACGAGCGCGAGACACGCCGTGCCAAGCCGCCCTGTGGTCGTGCCCATGGACCTCCTGCGCGCGGGTTCGGGCTCCCGCCGCGGCCATATTGACGGGAGGCGGGTGCAGGTCGCTATTATGCGTGCCGGCGCGTCGCGCAACGTACCGCCGACGGGGAGGTCGCGATCGAAATCCAGAGCACTCGTCCGGTCATCGTCATCGCCGACGACCATCCCATCATGCGCGCCGCGTTGCGTTCGGCGCTCGCCCTGCTCGAGCCCGAGCCCGCGTTCCTCGAGGCCGGCGACGCCGACGGCGTGCTCGCGCTCGTCAACGGACGCGACGACGTCGATCTCGTGCTGCTCGACTTGCAGATGCCCGGGGTCGGCAATGTCGAGGGGGTTCGCCGGCTTCGCGAGCGCGCGCCCGGAACGCCGATGGCAGTGGTCAGCGGCTCCGAGGAGCCCGGCGTGGCCGCCGCGCTGATCGGCATGGGCGTGGCAGGTTTCATCCCCAAGAGCGATGCGCCGCAGACCATCGTGAGTGCCGTGCGTCTCATCCTCTCGGGAGGCGTGTACGCGCCGCAGCGCCTGATGGCGGAGCGCAAGGTCGAGCCGGACGTGCCGCCGCTCACCGATCGGCAGTTCGACGTCGTGCGCCTGCTCGCGCTGGGCCAGTCGAACAAGGAGATCGCCCGTGCGCTGGGCATTACCGAGGGCACGGTCAAGGTGCACCTGCTGGCGGTATTCCGCGTGCTTGGCGTACGCAACCGCACCCAGGCGGTGCTCTCCGCGCAGCGGTTCCTCGGCTGAGCGCCGGCCCGGGCAGCGCGCGCCTCCGCGCGGCACTCGATCGCCGGGCTACTCCCGATGCTCCACGAGATGCAGGTCCGCAGTCTGCAGTTCCTCGTCCGGGCGCGCGACGTGGCCCCCGACGCACGTCGCGAACGAGACGATGTCGATCGCGTAATGCTCGCAGGCCTCGTCGGCGACGACCTGCAGCGATGGCAACTGGGCCGCCGCAGGCACGACCACGCGCCCCTCTTCGCACGTCGCGAACGAGGCGATGTCGATCTCGTGGTACGCGCATGCCTGGTCGGCAACGACCTGAGGCACGGCGAACGCGCCCTCCGTCGCGAGCGGCATGGATACGAGAAAGACCACGCCGGTGCAGATTTCACGCCACGAGGTCGCGGAACGCATGTCGATCCCTGTCAGAACGTCGGCGAGGGTTCTTCCTCGGCCCTCGCCTGGGATGCAAACACCTGTTCCGCGCTCGGGACCGTGAAATCGGCGACCGGCGTGTGGAGGAAAGCAGGGGGTGCGGAGTCGGCGACCCGACTCGTGTCCGGCACCGGACGCAGGACGAGCACGGCCACGGCACCCGCGACGAACAGCGACGCCACCACGGTGCGCGCGACGCGCGCGGTGCGGTCCCGTTCGGCAGTGGGCTTCTCGTTCATGAGGGCTCTCCCTCTGTAGGGGCACGCGAAGCGCGTGCGATGTGCCCCATTGTCCGCGCCCGTGGCCCGCGGGGAATTCAACGTCGGTTCAGGATGGGCTCATCCATGCGTGCAGGCGCCGCTACGCCGAAAGGCGTACGAGAAATTCGCGGCGGCGCGGACGCTCGCTAGCCGCGCCGGCGCAGTACGGTGCCCATGAAGCGAACGAAGGCGGCGCGTTCCTGTTCCGCGCGCTCGGTCGCCGTCTGGATCACCAGCACGCAGTAGCGGCCGTCGTCCAGGCGCCGCACGAACACGTCGCGACCGCCGTCGCGCGCGCGGAGCGTCGCGCGCATCCGCTGGCCGGGGGCGCGCTCCGGAGGCAGCCACTCGGCATGCACATCGCCGGTCGAGAGCAGTGCATCGCGTCGCCCGCGGTACTCGGTCGCACCGCGCAGGTGACGGATGGCGACGAGGTTGCTGCTGCCCTGTGCGTCCGCGTCGGCGTCGCGACGCTGTGCATCGGTGCGCATTGGCGTGTCCTGGCCGGAGGTGGCGTCGGACATGGATTTTCCCCTTGCCCGATCGTGTTCTCCTGCGGCCGAAGATACACAAATATGCCATGACTCAGCGCGCATTACCGATCAACGGTAGCGACGAAAAGTTTTACAAATGGGACTGTAATGGACAGATTCGTAAAAAAGGCCAGGAAACGTCGATTTTCCTGACACTGACGAGTGCCGGCGGACCGTGCCGGCCGGGTTCTAAGCATGTGAAAAGCAGGTATTTGGCCCGTACACCCGAGCGTCGCAGAATGGCCTCCCGTCCTTGCACTGCACAACAACACGCCATGCAACGCCTCGTCGTCTTCTTCACAGCACTCTCCGTGTCGGCTGCCGCGCTGGCCGCGTCACCACTGCTCGGTCCTGCCGATCTCAACGCCCTGTTGGGCAAGCCCGGTGTGCGCGTCATCGACATCCGTGATCCCGCGTCGTACGCCGACAAGCACATCCCCGGTGCCGTCTCCGCCCCGTACGGCAGCTGGCGCGGCCCTGCATCGAATCCCGGCGAATTGCCCGCGCTGCCTGTGCTGACCAAACGCGTGCAGAGCCTCGGCCTCACGCCCGACATCCACGTCGTCGTCGTGTCCACGGGCAAGGACGTGACCGACTTCGGCGCCGCCGCGCGCGTCTACTGGACGCTCAAGGTGCTGGGCCTCAAGGAGCTTTCCGTCCTGAACGGCGGCGTGGCCGCGTGGTCGGCTGCAGGGCTGCCGCTCGACAACGTCAAGGTGACGGTGGCGGCGAGCACGTTCGAGCCGCGCGTCGACGAGTCGCTCGTCGCGTCGCGAGAGCAGACGATCGCGGCGGCATCGGGCGGGAGTTCAAGTCTGGTCGACGCGCGACCGCCCGAATTTTTCAAGGGCGAAACCCGCCACCAGGCAGCCAAGCTGCCAGGCACCCTCAAGGGTGCGGTCAACGTCGGGCACGCGAGCTGGTTCAAGCCCGGGACGACGACGTTCGTGGCCGCCGACGAGGCGCGCAGGATCGCGGCGACGACGCCGCTCGATCCGGGGCTTGACACAATCTCGTTCTGCAACACCGGGCACTGGGCGGCGACCAACTGGTTCGCGATGTCCGAGGTGCTCGGCCAGAAGAACGTGAAGCTCTACGCGGGTTCCATGGTGGACTGGACCCAGGCCCCCGACGCGCTGCCGATGGACAACGTGCCGAATCGTTTCGAGCAACTGGTGATTGACTGGAAGCTCTGGATGGATCGCACGTTCAACTGACGGTCCGATGCGCAGGTTTCCCATCGCGGCCCTCGCGGCCGCGTTTCTGTTCGTGCTCGCGTGGTACGTGTCGGTGCGCCAGGCGGCGCTGTTCGCGATCGGCATCGGCATGGGCGCCGCGCTCTCCGGCGCGCGCTTCGGCTTCACCACCGGCTGGCGCAACCTGGTCGTCGCGCGCGACCCACGCGGGGTCGTGGGGCAGGCGATCCTGCTTGGTCTCGCCGCGCTCGGGTCGATGCCGCTGCTCGCGCAGTTCCCGGAACTGAAGGCCGCGCTCGCACCGCCGAGCGTGAGCCTCGTCGTCGGCGCGTTCCTGTTCGGCCTGACGATGCAGATCGCCGACGGCTGTGGCTCGGGCACGCTCTACAAGGCCGGCATGGGTGTACCCCTGAACATGGGCATCCTGCCGCTGTTCGCGCTCGGCAGCTTCCTCGGTTCCGTGCACCTCGACCGGTGGCTCGCGCTCGGCGTGATCGAGCCGGTCAGCTTGGTCGATCACTTCGGTGCCGCAGGGGCGATCGCGGCGACCTTGGCCGGGCTCGCCATCGCCGTCGCGCTGGCGTTCGCATGGTCCGGGAGCAAGGGCCGCGCGTCCTGGTTCGACCGGCGCTGGCTGTGGGGCGGGGTGGCGCTCGCGGTCCTGGCGGTGCTGAACCTCGTGGTGGCAGGCCAACCGTGGGGCGTGGTCTACGGTTTCGGACTCTGGGCGGCCAAGCTGGCGTTCGCGGCCGAGGCCTTCGACCCGGCGGCAACCATGTTCTGGAGCCAGCCGGGGAACGCCGAAATCCTGCGCCAGTCGGTCCTGCTCGACGTGACGTCGATCACGAACATCGGCATCCTTGCAGGCGCACTGTGGGTGGCCGCGGGTGCGGCGTCGGCAGGACGCCAGCTCACCGCCGTCCAGTGGCTGATCGGGCTTGCGGCCGGCTTCGTGATGGGCTACAGCTCGCGGCTCGCATTCGGCTGCAACGTGGGCGCCATGGTCTCGGGCATTTCCACCGGCAGTCTGCACGGGTGGCTCTGGGTGCCGCTGGCGTTCGCCGGCACGCTGATCGGCCTGCGCGTGCGCCGGCGTTTCGGTTTCGACCCCGCATGAAGCGGACCGTCTACCTGAAATGGGCCTTCTGGGGCGCGCTCGCGCTCTTCCTCGCCTGGGACCACGCGCGGGCGCCGCGCATCGACCTGCGCTTCGAGCCGCCGCTGATCGCGGCCGGCTCGGGCCAGACATCGACCGCCGGGCACTGCGCGCTGCCGAAATAGTCGGCGGGGCAGGACCGGGCGCCAGCCGCCCGGAATTTTGCCGGAGAACGATTGCGGAATTGATGCGTCTCAAGACATGCGCACGCCTTGTCGCGTACAAAGCCCTGTCGACCGAATGTGACGGTCGGACCGGGGGAAGGCACCAATGACCATCGGCTGGATAACCATCGCTGCGATCGCCGTCGGCATCTCCTGGCTCGTCACCTTCACGTTGCTGAAGATGGCGGACGACAACGACCGGGCAGCCCGGCACGCCGAGCGGGAACTCGTCCCGTTCTCCGACGTGACCGTCACGCAGGCCGGCTACCGCGAATGAATCGCGCCTGAACGGCGCACAGCGTTGCCGTGCGATCGCCGTCGGCCACGCGCGAATCGCGGGATATTCGTTTCAGCACATCCGGCGCGTGATGGAGGCGGGGGTCGGAATCGAACCGGCGTACACGGCTTTGCAGGCCGCTGCATGACCACTCTGCCACCCCGCCCGGGGTGCCGCGGACCCGAATGGGCCGGCGGAAACGAAACGGGAGAGCGCTAGGCGCGCTCTCCCGAGAATCTGGAGCGGGAGACGAGTCTCGAACTCGCGACCTCAACCTTGGCAAGGTTGCGCTCTACCAACTGAGCTACTCCCGCGGCGAAGTCGCGCATTATAGCCGAATCGGCGCGCGCGTGAACATACCGAGCCTTTCCAGGCGTTTGCGCGGTCGTCGAGGCCACCGCGGCCGCAAGGCTGCGTGGCGTGCGCCAGCCCGGCCATCGTCGACCGGCCCGTCCGCGTCCAATGGCCTGCGGCGGCCAATTCGCCCGCCCGCGTCGTGCATGGTCAGCCGAGGACCTTCACGAGTGCGGCGGCGACGTAGTCGACGTTGCGCGAGTTGAGCGCGGCCACGCAGATGCGTCCGGTGTCGATCGCGTAGATCGAAAACTCGCTGCGCAGGCGGGCGACGGCCTCCTTCGACAGGCCGGAGTAGGAGAACATGCCGCGCTGGTTCAGCATGTAGTGGAAGTCCCGGCCCGGCAGCTTCGCGTGTAGCGCGGCGACGAGGTGCGCGCGCATCACCTTGACGCGTTCGCGCATGCTGCCGAGTTCCTCTTCCCAGAGCGCGAGGAGCTCGGGCGTAGTCAGGACCGTCGCCACGATCTGTCCACCGAACGAGGGCGGGTTCGAATAATTGGCGCGTACCAGGCGCTTTACCTGCGAGAGCACGCGCGCGGACTCGTCCCTGCTCGAACCGACGACGGTGAGCGCGCCGATGCGCTCGCCGTAGAGCGAGAACGACTTCGAGAACGAGCTCGCGACGAGCAGCGGACCCGGCGTCGCCGCGAACCGGCGCACGATCGCGCCGTCCTCGGCAATGCCTTCGGCGAAGCCTTGGTAGGCAATGTCGAGGAACGGCACCAGGCCGCGCGCACGCACGATCTCGATGATCTTCGTCCACTGCTCGGGCGTCGGGTCGACGCCGGTCGGGTTGTGGCAACAGGCGTGCAGCACGACGATCGCGCCCGCGGGCAACTGCTCCAGCGAGGCGACCATGCCGGCAAAGTCGAGTCCGCGCGTCGCGGGGTCGAAGTAGGTGTACGTGCCGACCGTGAAGCCGGCCTGCTCGAACAGCGCGCGGTGGTTCTCCCAGCTCGGGTCGCTGATCCAGAGTCCCGCACCGGGCGCGAAACGCTTGAGGAAGTCCGCGCCGACCTTGAGTGCACCCGTGCCGCCGAGCGCCTGCACCGTGACGGCGCGGCCGCCGTGCACGATCTCGCTGTCGGCGCCGAGCAACAGCGTCTGCACCGCCTTGTCGTAGGCCGGCAGTCCGTCGATCGGCAGGTAGGGATGCGGCGCGCCCTTCGCGACCAGGATCTGCTCCGCGCGCCGCACGCATTCGAGCAATGGCACCTTGCCCGAGTCGTCGCAGTAGACGCCGACGCCCAGGTTCACCTTGTGGGGATTGGTATCGGCAACGTAAGCCTCGGTGACGCCGAGGATCGGGTCCTTGGGCGCGAGCTCGACGGTGCCGAAAAGACTGACAGGGTGGGACGCGTTCATCGCGAAGTTCCGGGAAGGCGGGGCAACCGCGCATTTTACCGCAGCGCGCGCCGCGGCCGCCTGCCGCGTTCGTCCTGCGCGCGATGCTTGCGTTCGCGTCGCGGGTGCCCCATGTTCAGCAACCAACGCCGAACCCGCCGCCGCATGGCACGCCCCGACCGCATCCCCCTCGACGCCCCGAAGCTCCCGCCGGCAACGGCGTTGCGGACCCTCGCGCGCGTCGGCCGCTTCGTGCGGCCCTACCTCCGGCAGGTGGCGTTGGCGGCGATCGCGCTCCTCGTTGCAGCGGGCGCGGTGCTTGCGATCGGGCAGGGGCTCAAGTTCGTGATCGACCGTGGTTTCGTCGCGGGCAGTGCGGGCGAGCTCGACCGGGCGCTCGTGCTGCTTGGCGTCGTGATCGCCGTGATGGCGGTGGCGACGTTCACGCGCTTCTACTACGTGTCCTGGCTGGGCGAGCGCGTCACCGCCGACCTGCGTCGCGCGGTGTTCGATCACCTGCTCACGTTGCCGCCCGGCTTCTTCGAGGTCACGCGTACCGGCGAAGTGATCTCCCGCCTGACCAACGACACGACGATGCTCGAGACCGTGATCGGCTCGAGCGTCTCGATGGCCGTCAGGAACCTCCTGCTCCTCGCCGGCGGACTGGTGATGCTCGCGCTCACGAGCCCCAAGCTGACGCTGCTCGTGCTGGCTGGGGTGCCGTTGGTGGTGGCGCCGATCGTGCTGTTCGGACGGCGCGTGCGACGGCTGGCGCGGGCGAGCCAGGACCGCATCGGCGACGTCGGCGCCTACGTCGACGAGGCGCTGCACGAAATCCGCACCGTGCAGGCGTACGGCCACGAGCCGGTGGACCGCGAGCACTTCGCGGCCCGCGTCGAGGAGGCGTTCGCGACGGCCAAGCACCGAGTGCGGCAGCGCGCGCTGCTGGTCGCCGTGGTCATCATGCTGACCTTCGGCGCGGTGGGCGTGATCCTGTGGATCGGCGGCCACGACGTCCTTGCCGGTCGGCTCTCGGCCGGAGAACTCTCGGCGTTCGTGTTCTACGCGGTGATCGTGGCGAGCGCGGTCGGCACGATCAGCGAGGTGATCGGCGACATCCAGCGTGCTGCAGGCGCGACCGAGCGGCTGTTCGAACTGCTCGCCGTCGAGCCCGCGATCCGCGCGCCGGCGGAACCGGTCGCGCTTCCGGCGCACGGGCTCGGCACGGTCGACTTCGACGCGGTGTCGTTCAACTATCCGTCCCGCCCCGACACGCCGGCGCTAGCCGACGTCTCGTTCACGATCGCGGCGGGCGAGCGGGTGGCGCTGGTCGGTCCCTCGGGCGCGGGCAAGACCACGGTGTTTCAGCTCCTGCTGCGTTTCTACGACCCGCAGTCCGGCGCGGTCCGCGTCGACGGTGTCGACATCGTCCGCGCCGACCCGATCGCCGTGCGCCACCGGCTGGCGGTCGTGCCGCAGGATCCCGTCATCTTCGCCGCGAGCGTGCTGGACAACGTGCGCTACGGTCGGCCCGACGCGAGCGACGCCGAGGTCCGCGCCGCCTGCGAGGCCGCCTACGCGACGGAGTTCATCGAGCGCCTGCCCGAGCGCTATGCGTCGTTCCTCGGCGAGCGCGGCGTACGGCTGTCGGGTGGTCAGCGGCAGCGGCTCGCGATCGCCCGCGCCATACTCGCCGACCGGCCGATCCTGCTGCTCGACGAAGCGACTTCCGCGCTCGATGCCGAGAGCGAGCGCATGGTGCAACAGGCGCTGGAACGCCTGATGACCCGGCGCACCGTGCTGATGATCGCGCACCGGCTCGCGACCGTGCGGCACGCCGACCGCATCCTGGTGATGGACGCCGGGCGTGTCGTCGCGGCTGGAACGCACGAGGGGCTCGTCGCCTCCAATCCCCTCTATGCCCGCCTGGCCACGCTGCAGTTCGGTGCCGGCCAAGGAATGGTTGCGGACGAGGTTGCGACGAACGATCGTTCGATCGTAAAATGACCGGTTCGCAGGTTTGAGAGGACGAGATCGACGATGGGCGTGACCTATTCCGGCAGCCCCTACGAGCTGCACCAGCCGTTCGCGCCGGCAGGCGATCAGCCGGAAGCCATCGAGAAGCTGATCGAGGGCCTCTCCGACGGGCTCGCGTTCCAGACGCTCCTCGGCGTCACGGGCTCGGGCAAGACGTTCACGATGGCCAACGTGATCGCCCGCACCGGGCGACCCGCACTGGTGCTCGCGCCGAACAAGACGCTGGCTGCGCAGCTCTACAGTGAATTCCGCGAGTTCTTTCCGAACAACGCGGTCGAGTACTTCGTCAGCTACTACGACTACTACCAGCCCGAGGCCTACGTCCCGTCGCGCGACCTCTACATCGAGAAGGACAGCTCGATCAACGAGCACATCGAGCAGATGCGCCTGTCCGCGACCAAGGCGATCCTCGAGCGGCCCGACTGCGTGATCGTGGCGACGGTGTCGGCGATCTACGGCATCGGCGATCCGTCCGAGTACCACAGCATGATCCTGCACCTGCGCGAGGGCGACCGCCTCGCGCAGCGCGACGCGATCAAGCGCCTGACCGAGCTGCAGTACCAGCGTGCCGAGCTCGACTTCAAGCGCGGCACGTTCCGCGTGCGCGGCGACGTGCTCGACATCTTCCCGGCGGAGCACGCCGAGAGCGCGGTGCGCGTCTCGATGTTCGACGACGAGATCGAGTCGCTGACGCTGTTCGACCCGCTCACCGGCCACCCGCGGCAGCGCATCTCGCGCTTCACGGTGTTCCCGTCGTCGCACTACGTGACCGGTCGCCAGAAGGTGCTGAACGCGGTCGAGGCGGTCAAGGCCGAGCTCGCGCAGCAGAAGGAATTCTTCGTCTCGCAGATGAAGCTGATCGAGGCGCAGCGCATCGAGCAGCGCACGCGCTTCGACCTCGAGATGATGATCGAGATCGGCTTCTGCAAGGGCATCGAGAACTACTCGCGGCACCTGTCGGGGCGCAAGCCCGGCGAGCCGCCGCCGACGCTGATCGACTACCTGCCGCGCAACACGCTGATGATCGTCGACGAGAGCCACGTCACGATCCCGCAGGTCGGCGGCATGTACAAGGGCGACCGCGCGCGCAAGGAGAACCTGGTGAACTACGGGTTCCGCCTGCCGTCCGCGCTCGACAACCGGCCGCTGCGCTTCGACGAGTTCGAGCGGCTCCTGCCGCAGACGATCTTCGTCTCGGCGACGCCGGCCGACTACGAGCACAAGCACGCCGGCCAGGTCGTCGAGCAGGTGGTGCGGCCGACGGGCCTCGTCGACCCGGTGCTCGAGGTGCGGCCGGCGCGCACCCAGGTGGACGACCTGCTCTCCGAGATCCGCATCCGCGTCGGCCGCAACGAGCGCGTGCTCGTGACCACGCTCACCAAGCGCATGGCCGAGGACCTGACCGACTACCTCGGCGAGCACGGCGTCAAGGTGCGCTACCTGCACTCCGACATCGACACGGTCGAGCGCGTCGAGATCATCCGCGACCTGCGCCTCGGCGAGTTCGACGTGCTGGTCGGCATCAACCTGCTGCGCGAAGGGCTCGACATTGCCGGAGGTGTCGCTGGTCGGCATCCTCGATGCCGACAAGGAAGGGTTCCTGCGCGCGGAGCGCAGCCTGATCCAGACGATCGGCCGCGCCGCGCGGCACATCAACGGCACGGCCATCCTCTACGCCGACACGATGACGGATTCGATGAAGGCCGCGATCGGCGAGACCGAACGGCGCCGGCGCAAGCAGGTCGAGTGGAACGCGAAGATGGGCATCACGCCGCAGGGCGTGCAGAAGCGCATCAAGGACCTGATCGACGGCGTCTACGACGCCGACGAGGCGAAGAAGGAGCAGAAGGCCGCGCAGGCGCACGCGAAGTACGAGCGCATGCCGGAGAAGGACCTCGAGCGCGAGCTCAAGGGCATCGAGAAGGAGATGCAGGACGCCGCCAAGAACCTGGAGTTCGAGCGCGCCGCCGAGCTGCGCGACCGTCTCTACCAGCTGCGCGAGAAGCTCTTCGGCGTCGCCCTGCCGACCGAGACCTGAGCGCGGCGGCCGGAGGCCAGGCCCGCAGGGCGCGTCGCCGCGCGATGGTCTGCCGCCGACACGTGACGCCGCGCATCGCGCGCCGTGCACATGGAGGCCGCACCTGAGCTTTCGCTACTTCCGCGCCGCCCTGCGCTTCGCGACGTCGATGTCGAGGTACTTCCAGGACGCGCCGAATGCCGACAGCGCGTAGCCGTCGACCCACGGCTGGACGAGCACGTTGGCGATGCCATGCGTGTGCAGCGTCATCGGCACGTACGCGGCGGCGAGTTCCGACATCTTCCGCGCGAGCGCCACGCGCTCCGGGCCGTCGGGCGTGGCGACGAACTTCTCGTAGGCGGCGTCGTAGTCGGGGAGCCGGAAGCGCGAGCGATTGGTGTCGTGCGGCGCCTTGCCCCACAGCGTCTGCAGGATCTCGTAGCCTGACGGGGCGAGCGGTCGGTAGCCCAGGTTGAACATCGGCAGCTTGCCGTTGAGGCTGAGGTTGAGCAGCTCGGAGAACGTCTGCTGCTGGACGTTCATGCGGATGCCGATCGCCTCCATGTTCTTCTTCCACAGCAGGTCGACTTCGCGATACCAGGACTCGGGCAGCGTGGCGCGCAGGACGGCGAGCGGTGCGCCGTCGGGGCGCTCGCGGAAGCCGTCGCCGTCCCGGTCGCGGAAGCCGAAGCGCTCGAGCAGAGCCTTCGCGCCGGCGGGATCGTAGAGGGACTTCACGGGCAGCGACGGGTCGTGGCCGCCGACTCCCGGAGGCAGCAGCTGGTTCGCCGGCAGCGCGTTGCCGGCGAACAGCACGCGGATCAGCTCGCCGTTGTCGAAGCCCATCGCGATCGCACGGCGCAGCGCCACCTGCTCGTTGGACATGCCGCCGACCGTCGGGTCGTCGATGTTGAAGTAGGTGAAGGTGAGGTACGGCGAGGCGCCGCGGTGGTGGACGATGCCGCGCTGCACGTACTCGCGCTTCAGCCGCTCGCCGTCGAGTACGCGCCGGGCAGTGTCCCCGCCGATGCCGACGAGATCGAGGCTGCCCTGGGTGAATGACAGGAGCTCGGGGGTGGGCTCCTCGATGATGCTGACTTCGACGCGGCCGATCGCGGGCAGCTTGCGGTCCTTCATGCGCGCGACGAGGTCCCGGTGCGCCGGGTGGTCGCTCGCGGGGAAGGCGATCGTGCGGTAACGCGGATGGGCCTCCAGCACGATGCGCGAGGCGCGCTTCCACTCCACCAGCCGGTACGGCCCGGTGCCCACCGGCTTCTGCATGATCGCGTCGCCGGCCGCCTCGACGACCTCGCGCGCCACGGCGAACGTGTCGAGTACCGCAAGACGCTCGAGCAGCGTGTAGTCCGGCTGCGCGAGCTTCAGTTCCAGTACGTGGCGATCGACGGCGCGCAGCCCGGCAATCGGCGCGTCGTAGTCGACCTTGCCGCCGGGCTTGCGCGCGGGATCGACGAACGCGCGCGCGCCGACCAGGAGGTCGGTGAGCGCAGGGTCGCCGCCGCCGCGCAGGTTCGGGTCGAGCCTGCGCTTGAGCGAGTAGACGTAGTCCTCGGCGACGAGCTCGCGCGGCTTGCCCCGGAACGCGGGATCGTCGGTGAACAGGATGCCGCGCTTCAGCCGGATCGTCCACGTGCGCCCGCCGTCGCCGATCACGGGCATCGCCTCGGCCGTGTTCGGCACGACCTTCGCCGGGGTGGCGAGGTAGTCGAACTGGTACAGGCCCTCGAAGATGTGGCTCGCGACGCGGGTCGACATCAGGTCGGTACCCTGCTGGGGGTCAAGGCTGGTGATGTCGGACATCGACACGCGCAGCACCTTGGCGGTGTCGGCGGCGAGCACTGGCGCCACGGCGACCGCGGCAAGGATGAACGCATGGAACAGCAAGAGGACGAGGCGCATGGTGGGCGAGGTCGTGGGCGAAGGCGCCGCACGGCGAGGACGCTGACCGCCGCGGCGCGCTATCATCTGCGGCGCGCGGTCGACACGCAAGCCCGCACGGCGACCGATGCCGCGCCGGTCGGGGTCCGTGTCGACGCAGGACACCGTGGCGAAGCAATCGATCCTTTTCGTCTGCCTGGGCAACATCTGCCGTTCGCCGACCGCGGAAGGGGTGTTCCGTGCTCGTGCCGCCCGCGCCGGCCTCGCCGACCACCTCGAAATCGACTCGGCGGGAACCGGTGACTGGCACGTCGGGCATCCCCCGGACCGGCGCGCGATCGCCGCGGCGGCGAGTCGAGGGTACGACCTCGCGGGGTTGCGCGCGCGGCAGGTCGCGACGGACGACTTCCACCGCTTCGGCTGGATCCTGGCGATGGACCAGGCCAATCTGCGCGACCTCGCGGCATTGCGGCCGCGCGCGTTCACCGGACACCTGGGGCTGTTCCTCGACGTCGCGCCGCAGCTCGACGTGCGCGAAGTGCCCGATCCGTACTACGGCGGCGCGGATGGCTTCGAGCGCGTGCTGGACCTGATCGAGACCGCGAGCGACGCGCTGATCGAGCGCGTCGCCGCCCGCGCGCAGTAACGCCGTACGCGGGGAGGGTCCGCGCGCTACCAGAGCCCCGCGGCAAGTCCCGCCGCGAGCGTTGCGCCGAGCTCGCGACACGCGGCGAGCGCGTCCTCCGGCACCGGATGCGTAAGCGCGACGTGCCCGCTGCGGTGGACGATGCCCGGGTGCACCTTGCGCAGGCGCAAGCCCTTCGCGACCCGATCGAGGTCGCGCATCGCACCCGTACCGTCGTTGCCCGCACACACGAACGCGCTCCACGCGCGGGCCTCGATGCGGCCCTCGCACGGGTAGTAGATGCGCTCGAGAAAGTCCTTGACCTGGCCGGCCATGCCGCCGAAGTTCTCCGAGCAGCCGATGAGGTAGGCATCGGCCGCGAGCACGTCGTGGACGCCGGCGTCGTGGGCGCGCAGGGCAACGGTGGCCACGCCGTCGACGCCGCGCGCGCCCTCGACCGCGGCACCGGCGAGCGCGCCCGTGCAGCCGAACTGGGTGTGCCAGACGATCAGGAGCCGCTTCATTGCCGACCGCAACCGGGCGCACGCGACGGCGCGCCCGGTCGGGCTCGTGCGTGGCGCCGCGTCAGGCCTGCGGCGTCGTACCGTCCCCGTGCCGGGTCTCCACGATCTGCAGCGGCTCGTCGGCGATGACCGGACGTGGTGCGCGGACGCGCTTCTGCCGCGGCGCGGGCGGAGATTCCGGCTCGGGCTCGGGGGCGCGCGTCGTGGTCTGCACGAGCTCGAGCCCCGAATCCAGCGGCAGCGCCAGCGTGATCGGTGGAATCTCCGGCAGGTTGCGCGGCCGCGACGGCGGTGCGACCGGCAACGCAGGCACCGCGGCCTCGGCCGCGCGCTCGACCAGCGACTCGCGACGCGGCGGCGGAGCAGCCTCTTCAACGCGGACGGCAGACGGCGCCGCGGGCAGCGGCACCGGCGCGGGCGCCGGCTCGGCCTCGCTGCGGTACGGCTGCGTCGGCTGCGGCACTTGCAGCGGGATCGCGGCGACGTCGACGGGCACGGCGCCGAGGGGCTCGATTGCCAGCTGCTGCGGCATCGCAGCTTCGGAGGCGGCACCGGTTTCGTCGCTGCCTGCGACGGCTTCCGCCCCGCCGGCGATCCGCTCACCGCCATTGCCGCCACGACCGCGGCGACCCCGGCGGCGACGTCCGCCCTCGCGGCGGTCTTCGCCTTGTCCGACCCCGGCGGCGTCGGGCAACGTTTCCGCACCGGCAACGCCGTTCAATGCGGGAGCGGCTTCGGTACCCGGGGCGCGCTCCTCGCGCGGAGGCTTGGGTGCCCGGGGTTCGCGCGGCTCGCGCTTCTCGCGGGGCTCGCGCGCTTCCCTTGGCTCACGGGGCTCGCGCGTGTCGCGCGGCTCCCTCGGTTCGCGCCCCTCGCGCCCCTCGCGGGCTTCGCGCGGCGGACGCTCCTTCGCCTTGGCATCGTCGCGTCGTTCGCCGCGTTCCTTGCGCGGCTGGCCGCCCTGGCCCGAGGCTTCGCGGCGCGACAACGCATCGCGTCCCTCGCCGCGCTCGTCGCGGCGCTCGCCACGACCTTCGCCACGACGTTCGTCGCGCCGCTCGCCGCGGCGGTCGTCGCGGCGATCACCGCGAGGTCCTCCCGGGCCACTCCGGCGCGGCTCGCGCCGGGGCTCGGCGGGCGCGCCGGCCGAGGGCGTCGCCGCGCTCGGCGCGGTCGGGGCCGCCGGCCTCGGGCGGAACCAGCCGAGCACCTTGTCGAGCCAGGTGTCGTGATGCACGTACGCTACCGGGGCCGGTGCGGCCGGCGCCGCGGCCGGAGCGGGTGTCGGCACCGGCGCCGGGGCCTCGGGCGTGATGCCCTTGACCACCGCCTCCTGTCGCTGCTCCTTCGCCTCTTCCTTGATCTGCTGGGCGTGATCGGGCTGTTCCGGCTGCACGACCAGCTCGAACGACGGCGGCAGCGGCTCGGCGCGGTTGAGGTCGTCGTGCCGCAGCCGTTCGATCGAGAAGTTGGGCGTCTCGAGGTGCCGGTTCGGCACCAGCAGCACGTTGACCTTGAAGCGTGCCTCGATGGACGTGACGTCCGGGCGCTTTTCGTTGAGGAGGAAGGTCGCGACGTCGACCGGCACCTGCGCGACGATCTGCGCAGTGTTCTCCTTCATCGCCTCCTCCTGCACGATGCGCAGGATGTGCAGCGCCGTGGACTCGGTGCCGCGGATGTGGCCGATGCCGTGGCAACGCGGGCAGGGGATGTACGCCGACTCCGCGAGCGCCGGCCGCAGCCGCTGGCGCGACAGTTCCATCAGCCCGAAGCGGGAGATCTTGCCCAGCTGGATGCGCGCGCGGTCGTAGTGGAGCGCGTCGCGCAGCCGGTTCTCGACCTCGCGCTGGTTCTTCGAGCTCTCCATGTCGATGAAGTCGATCACCACGAGACCGCCCAGGTCGCGCAGCCGCAGTTGGCGCGCGACCTCGTCGGCAGCCTCGAGGTTGGTGCGGAACGCCGTCTCCTCGATGTCGCTGCCCTTGGTCGCACGCGCGGAGTTCACGTCGACGGCGACCAGCGCCTCGGTGTGGTCGATGACGATCGAGCCGCCCGACGGCAGCGGCACCTGCCGCGAGTAGGCGGTCTCGATCTGGTGCTCGATCTGGAAGCGGGAGAACAGCGGCACGTCGTCGCGGTAGAGCTTCACGCGGTTGACGTTGTCCGGCATCACGTGCGCCATGAACTGCTGGGCCTGCTCGTGGACCGCCTCGGTGTCGATCAGCAGCTCGCCGATGTCCGGGTGGAAGTAGTCGCGGATCGCGCGGATGACGAGGCTCGACTCCTGGTAGATCAGGTAGGCGCCGGGCTGCATCTTGGCGGCGTCCTCGATCGCCGACCAGAGCTTGAGCAGGTAGTTGAGGTCCCACTGCAGCTCCTCGGCGGCGCGGCCGATGCCGGCGGTGCGGGCGATGACGCTCATGCCCTGCGGCACGTCGAGCTGCCCGATCGCCTCGCGCAGTTCCTGCCGCTCCTCGCCCTCGATGCGGCGCGACACGCCGCCGCCGCGGGGATTGTTGGGCATCAGCACCAGGTAGCGCCCGGCGAGCGAGATGTAGGTGGTGAGCGCGGCGCCCTTGCTGCCGCGCTCGTCCTTGTCGACCTGGACGATCAGCTCCTGACCTTCGCGCAGCTGTTCGGCGGCGCGACGGGCGCCGTCGCCTTCGCGCAGGAACTGGGGCGCGATCTCCTTGATCGGCAGGAAGCCGTGGCGCTCGGCGCCGTAATCGACGAAGCAAGCCTCGAGCGAGGGCTCGACGCGGGTGATGACGGCCTTGTAGATGTTGGACTTCCGCTGCTCCTTGGCGGCGGACTCGATGTCGAGGTCGACGAGCTTCTGACCGTCGACGATGGCCACCCGGAGCTCCTCGGCCTGGGTGGCGTTGAACAGCATTCGCTTCATGCGTGTTTCCCCGGCGCGCGACACGGCACCGGGACACGGGCTTGCGACACGGGCGCGGGCTTCGTACGCGGAAGCCGGTGGCGCCCGGAGCGAACGGCTACGCGGCGGCGGGATCCGAAGCCGGGCGCGCGGGCAGCGGGGGCTGCCGGCGGACGGGGGACGAGCGGGCGCGGGATGTCTGGTTCATCGCGTGGGTCCCGTGATGGCGGGACGGTTCCGTCGTTTCGTCGTGGTCGTGGCTTCGAACAAGAAATCGCAACGAGCAATGACACGCCCGTGACGCCCGCGCACGATGGCAGCGGGAGAGTCGGTACGGTCGGGTCGGGAATCTCGCTATGGGCGCCGCGCAGCTCGCCGCCAACGTCGCCGGCGCCATGCCGGTGCGGGGACTGCGCCAATCCATTACCATCGCTGCTTTCGCGTTTCGGGCGATAGCGCCCGGCCGGTGAGCGACTTAACCGGCCCGGTTCGCAGACATTGCGGTCGCGAACCCCGCGCGCGGCGAGATTGCCGTCGTGACGCCCGGCGGGATGTTGTTCCCGGCGGGCCGTCTCGGCACCGTTTGCGTGCGGATTGCGACGAATTATAAGCGAATGAACGGCTTAGGCAAGGAAAGCGTGCGGCAGGTCGAAATCGGCGACGACGCCGTCGGCCAGCGCATCGACAACTTCCTCGCCCGTATCCTGAAGGGGGTCCCGAAGAGCCACTTGTACCGGATCCTCCGCTCCGGCGAGGTCCGGGTGAACGGTCGGCGCGTGGGCCCGGACGCGCGCCTGGCCCGGGGCGACGCCGTGCGGATCCCGCCAGTCCGGACCGCCGCGCCCCAAATGAGTGCAACGGCATCGCCCCGGCCGGCGCGCGCGTTGCCCATCGTGTTCGAGGACGACGCGCTGATCGCGGTGAACAAGCCGGCGGGACTCGCGGTCCACGGCGGCAGCGGCATCGCTCACGGGCTGATCGAAAGCCTGCGTGCCGCGCGGCCCGACGCGCGCTTCCTCGAGCTCGTGCATCGGCTCGATCGCGACACCTCGGGCCTGCTGCTGGTCGCCAAGACCCGGCCGGCGCTCACCGCGCTGCACGCCGAGCTGCGCGAGGGCGAGGTGGACAAACGCTACCTGGTGCTGGTGCGTGGCCGCTGGCGCGACGAGAAGCGCGTCGTCAGGCTCGCGCTGCACAAGTTCGCGACGCGCGAGGGCGAGCGGCGCGTGCGGGTCGACGATGCCATGGGACGCGAGTCGGTGACCACCTTCCGCCGGCAGCGGGTGTTCCGCGTCCACGAGCCCCCGATGGCGCTGCTCGAGGCGGAGCTCGGTACCGGTCGCACGCACCAGATCCGCGTGCACCTCGCGCACCTGGGGTTCCCGCTCGCCGGAGACGACAAGTACGGCGACTTCGGCTGGAACAAGGTGCTGGCGAAGGAGGGTCTCGCGAGGATGTTCCTGCACGCGTGGCGGCTGGCCTTCCGCCACCCGTCGAGCGGCGCGACGGTCGCACTCGAGGCCCCGTTGCCGGCGGAGCTCGCCGACTACCTCCAGAGCCTCGAGCAAGGGGAGGCCGTCGGTGCGTGAGCGCAGGGACCGCCGCTATCGGCTGCTGGTGTTCGACTGGGACGGCACGCTTGCCGACTCGACGGACATCATCGCCGAGGCGCTGCGCGGCGCGTGCGCCGACATCGGCGAGCCGGTACCGGACCCCGCGTCGGCGCGCTACGTGATCGGGCTCGGGTTGCGCGACGCGCTCATGCACGTGGCACCCGCGCTGCCGCCGGAACGGTACCCGGAGCTGTCCGAGCACTATCGGCGCCGCTTTCTCGCGCGCGACCCCGAGATTCCGCTGTTTGCGGGCGCACGCGAACTGCTCGACGAACTCGCCGCCGCCGGATACCTGCTCGCAGTCGCGACCGGCAAGACGCGCGTGGGGCTCGACCGCGCGATGGCGGCCAGCGGCCTTGCCGCGCGCTTCCACGCGACCCGTTGCGCCGACGAGAGCCGGCCGAAGCCGCACCCCGAGATGCTGCACTACCTGATGGACCGGCTCACGGTCGACGCCGGGTCGACGCTGATGATCGGCGATACGACGCACGACCTCGAACTCGCCCGCGCGGCGGGCGCCGACGCAGTGGCGGTGGCCTACGGCGCGCACCCGCCGGAAGGGCTCGCGCGCCTCGCGCCTCGCGCCACCGTGCACTCCGTGACGGAGCTCCACGCATGGCTCACGGCGAACGCGTGATCGCGCAATCCGGCGACCTGGTGGAGCGCGGTCCCGGTGTGCGCTTCGAGGTGCACCGGCACGGCCGGGCGCGGCCGGCGTTCGTGGTGCGCTTCGAAGGCCTGGCGCGCGCCTACGAGAACGTCTGTGCGCACCAGGCCGTGGAGCTCGACTGGATGCCCGGCGAGTTCTTCGACCACGACGGACGCCATCTGGTCTGCGCGACGCACGGGGCACTCTACGAGCCGGCGGACGGCCGCTGCGTGGCGGGGCCGTGCCGCGGTGCGCGCCTCATGCCGCTGCCCGTCTTCGAACGCGACGGTCAGGTGTATCTGATCGAGTAGACTCTTGCGGCGCAATGTTGCCGGGTGGCGGACGATATGGCGGAACAACAGCTGTTGGACCAGAGCGTGATCGAGCGGCTCGCACAGGACGTGCTGGCGGAACGACGCCGCTCGCGCCGGTGGAGCATCTTCTTCCGCTCGGTGGCGGCCGTGCTGGCCGGGCTCTTCCTGATCGCGGTGTTCGCGCTCGGGGGCTTCGGCCAGAAGGTCTGCCTCGACCGGTGCACGGCGATGGTGCGGGTGGATGGCGAGATCGAGGAGCGCGGCCGGGCGAGCGCGAGCAACGTGATCAGCGGCCTGCGGCAGGCGTTCGAGTACCCGCAGGTCAAGGGGGTGATCGTCGCGATCAACAGCCCCGGGGGCAGTCCGGTGCAGGCAGGCCAGATCTACGACGAGCTGCGGCGCCTGCGCGCCAAGTATCCCGACAAGCCCGCGGTCGCCGTGGTCCAGGACATGGCGGCATCCGGCGGCTACTACATCGCGGCGGGCGCGGACCAGATCTACGTCGACAAGGCGAGCCTCGTCGGCTCGATCGGCGTGATCATGCAGGGCTTCGGCTTCACCGGCGCGATCGACAAGCTCGGCATCGAGCGGCGGGTGATCACCTCGGGCGAGCGCAAGGGCTTCCTTGATCCGTTCCGTCCGCTCGAACCCGCGGACGAGACGCACATCCGCAGCATCCTCGACGAAGTGCACGGCCAGTTCGTGAAGGCCGTGCGCGACGGCCGCGGCGCCAAGCTCAAGGAATCGCCGGAGCTCTTCACCGGCCTCGTGTGGACCGGTGCCCGCGCGATCGAACTCGGGCTCGCCGACGAACTCGGCAGCGTCGATTCGGTCGCGCGCGAGGTGATCAAGGCCGAGGAAGTGGTCGACTTCACGCTCGAGGAGAGCCTGCCGGATCGGGTCGCGCGGCGCCTCGGCACGACGATCGCGCGGCACATCAGCCTCGAGTTGCGCACGCCGGCACTACGCTGAAGCGCGGCGGCCGCAGGCCAGGCCCGCAGGGCCCGTCGCCGCGCGAGGCGAAGCGGCCGACGCGCCGCCGCGACCACACCGTCTCGACGAAACAAGGAGGCCGTACTGAAGCGCGGCGGCCGTCTCGACAACACAAGGAGGCCGTGCCGAGGCGCGGCACTCCCGGTCAACGCTTCGTGGCCGGCGGCAATCCCTTGACTTCGGCGCCCGCGCCGATGCCCTTCTGGGCGAACCAGCCCTTCTTCATCTCCAGCGCGTAGAGCGCCGGTCCGGCCGACCACGTGAGGCGCTCGACCTGCGGGGCCATGTCCTCGACGTTGATGATCCGCCCCTTGGCGTCGATGAATGCGATCGACAGCGGGACGTAGGTGTTGCGCATCCAGAACGACAGCATCCGCGGCGCGTCGTGGACGAACAGCATGCCGTGGTCCGGCGGCAGGCTGAAGCGGTGCATCAGGCCGATCATCCGGGTCTCGTCGGTGGCGGCGATCTCGGCGGTGACGACGTGCCCGCCGATCGTCAGCCTGGTCGTCGGCAGGCCGGTGTTGGGCCGGCCGGGTTGCGCGTGGGCGGGAACGACCGCGAGGAGCAGCGGGACGGCGAGGAGCAGCGAGAACGTCGATCGAATCATGGGGTCAGGGGAGCGTGTGGCCAGTGGTGCGGCGGCGCAGGTAGATGATCCAGAGGGCGAACGAGGCCAGCGTGAAGGTCGCCATGCCGAGTGCCAGCGACCAGAGCGAGTGGGCGAGAAACGGCGCGATCGTACCGGCATTCACCGCGGCGAGCGAGAACTGCAGGAAGCCCTGCAGCGACGAGGAGAGCCCGCGCATCGACGGGAAGAGGTCGAGCAGGATCAGCGTGATGCTCGGCATGATGATCGCCGAGCCGATGCAGAACACGAAAATCGGCAGCACGTGCCACGCGACGTGCGCGAGGTGCAGTGCCGTGACGGCGAGGTTCAGCGCGACGCCGGCGAACGCGAATGCATAGCCCAGGCGCACGGTGCGCTCGAGCGAGAGGCGCCCGGCGACCCGGCCTGAGACCAGTGCGCCGATCATGATGCCCGTGATCATCGGCACGAACAGCCACGCGAAGCCCTGCGTCGACACGCCGAGCAGCTCGACCAGGAACACCGGCGCGACGGCGACGTACACGAAGAAGGCGGCGAAGTTGAGCGCGGGGATCGCCGCGAGCAGCAGGAAGTCGAGCCGGGTCAGCACCGTGCGGTAGTTGCGCCACAGCGCCCTCGGGTGCAGCGGCTGTCGCGCCGCGGGCGGCAGCGTCTCGGGCAGCGCGTGCAGGCACCACGCGATGAGCGCGAGCGTGAACGCGAGCAGGAACCAGAAGATCGCGCGCCAGCCGAAGGTGTTCAGGAGCACGCCGCCGATCACGGGCGCGATCGCCGGGGCGATGCCGAAGATCAGCGTCACCTGCGACATCAGCTTCTGCGCCTCCGGGCCGTGGAAGCGATCGCGGATCAGCGCGCGGCCGACGACCATCGGCGCGCCGGCGCACAAGCCCTGCACCGCGCGGAACAGCCACAGCGATTCGATGTTGCCGGCGATCGCGCAGCCGAGCGTGGCAACCGCGAAGACGGCGAGCGTCCCGATCACCACCGGCCGCCGTCCGAGCGCGTCGGAAAGCGCGCCGTGCCAGAGCATCATCAGCGCGAACGCGAGCAGGTACGCGGAGAGCGTCTGCTGGATGGCGATCTGGGAGACCGCGAACTCCTGCCGGATCGCGCCGAATGCCGGCAGATAGGTGTCGATCGTGAACGGCCCGATCATCGACAGCGCTGCGATCAGCGCCGCGAGGCCCCAGTGGCGCGTCCGGGCCGGTGACGGGCTGTGCGGCGGGTCCGCGGTCACGAGCGTGCGCGCCCGCCGCCGATCGCGGCGTCCACGGCGGCGCGGTCGTAGCGCGGGGCGAACAGCCCGATGAAGGCGTAGACGTAGCTGCGCAGGAACACGTTGCGTCGCAGTGCGAGGCGGGTCGTCGACGGCGGGAACAGCCGGCTCGCGTCGAGGCAGGTGAGGTTCGCGTCGCGGTCGGCGTCGTAGGCCATCTGCGCGACGATGCCGACGCCCATGCCGAGCGCGACGTAGGTCTTGATCACGTCGGCATCGAGCGCGGTCAGCACGACGTTCGGCGCGAGGCCCTCGGCCGCGAAGGCGGCATTGGCCTGCGAGCGGCCGGTGAACGCGAAGTCGTAGGTGACGATCGGATGCTGCGCGATCGCCGCGAGCGTGAGGGGCGCCGCTCGCGTCAGCGGGTGGCCGTTGGGCACGAGGACCACGCGGTTCCAGTCGTAGCAGGGCAGCGTGACCAGGTCGGGGTAGTCCGACAGCGCCTCGGTCGCGATGCCGACGTCGACTTCGCCGGCGGCCGTCTGCTCGGCGACCTGGCGCGGGTTGCCCTGGTGCAGCACCAGCCGCACCTTCGGATAGCGCGTCGCGAACGCCTTGAGCACGCGGGGCAGCACGTAGCGCGCCTGCGTGTGGGTGGTGGCGATCGCGAGCTCGCCCTCGTCTTCGCTCCTGAACTCCTCGGCGACGCGCTTCAGGTTCGCGACTTCCACCAGTGCGCGACGGGCGGTGGCGACGACGATCGTGCCGGCGGGCGTGAGCGCGGCGAGCCGCTTGCCCTGGCGCACGAACACCTCGACGCCGAGCTCGTCCTCGAGCTGGCGGATCTGCTTGCTGATGCCCGGTTGCGACGTGAAGAGCGCTGCCGCCGCGTCGGACACGTTGAGGCCGTGATCGACGACCGCGCACAGGTAGCGGAGCTGCTGCAGGTTCACGGTCGTGGGGTCGACGGCGCGCGGCGAGGCACTCGAGCCACGGCACGTGGGTAAATCGGCGCAAGGTTATATAATCAACATTCGATTGTAACCCGGAAGCATAAGGAGCTTCCGGCCATCCAGGCACGACCGCCCCAGACCGTGGCCCAGTACTTCGTCCTCCACCCCGCGAATCCGCAACCGCGCCTGATCCGCCAGGCGGCGGAGATCCTGCGCGACGGCGGGGTGATCGCCTACCCGACGGACTCGAGCTATGCGCTCGGATGCGCACTCGGCAACTACGAAGCGGTACGGCGCATTCGCGACCTGCGCGGCGTCGACGAGCACCACCACCTCACGCTCGTGCTGCGGGACCTGGTCGAACTGGGGCACTTCGCGCGCCTCGACAACTGGCAGTTCCGGCTGGTGCGGCAGGGCGTTCCAGGACCGTTCACGTTCATTCTCCCCGCCACGCGCGAGGTGCCGAAACGGCTCATTCACCCGAAGCGCAGCACGGTAGGCGTACGCGTGCCCGAGCACGCGGTCGTGCATGCGCTGCTGACGGAGCTCGAGGCGCCGATACTCTCCTCGACGCTGCTCCTGCCCGGAGACGAAGCTCCGCTCAACGACCCGGAGGTGATCCGGGAGCGCCTCGAAAAGCGCCTCGACGCGATTCTCGACGCCGGCGCCTGCTCGGCGGAGCCGACCTCGGTGATCGACCTCGCCGTGGATCCGCCCGTGGTGGTACGCCGCGGGCGTGGCGACCCGGCGCGGATGGGGCTCTACGCCGACTGACAATTCCTCCCGCGGAAGTCGGGTACAATAGCTGCCGATGGAATTTCTCGAGACCATCGTGCTCTGGGGAGTGCCGGTGGTCCTCGCCATCACGCTGCACGAGGCCGCCCACGGTTACGTCGCCAAGCTGTTCGGCGACCGGACGGCCGAGATGCTCGGTCGCGTCACGCTGAACCCGATCAAGCACATCGACCTGGTAGGCACGATCCTGGTGCCGGGCCTGATGGTGCTGCTCAAGGTGCCGTTCGTCTTCGGCTGGGCGAAGCCCGTGCCGGTCAACTTCGGCAACCTGCGCCATCCGAAGCGCGACATGATCTGGGTAGCCGCGGCGGGACCGGGTTCGAACCTCCTGCAGGCAGTCGCCTGGGCGCTGGTGCTAGTGGCGCTGGTCGGGGTGGGTGCGCTGGGCAGCGCGGGCTTCGCGAAGATGGCGGCCGTGGGAGTACTGGTCAACTTGGTGTTCTTTGCGCTGAACCTTCTGCCGATACCGCCGCTCGACGGCGGTCGAATCCTGGTAGGACTGCTGCCGGGACCGGCCTCGGCCGCGGTGTCGCGCATCGAGCCGTTCGGACTATTCGTGATCCTCGGGCTGCTGGCCGCGGGATTGCTCGACAACCTGATGCGGCCGCTGATGACGGGCGGCTTCAAACTCATCCTGATGCTGGTTCCCGGCGCGGAACCACTGCTGCGGCACTCGATCGGCCTCTAGGCCGCGGTGCCGCGCGCTTTCACTTCGAGACCGCGTAACGATGTTCGCTGACCGCGTGTTGTCGGGCATGCGCCCGACCGGCCGCATGCATATCGGCCATTACCACGGCGCCCTGCGCAACTGGGTCCGCCTGCAGGACGAGTACGAGTGCCTGTACTTCGTCGCCGACTGGCATGCGCTCACCACGCACTACGAGGAGCCCGGCGAGATCGTCGCGAGCGCCTGGGAGATGGTGATCGACTGGCTCGCCGCCGGCCTCGACCCCAACCGCTCGACGATCTTCATCCAGTCGCGCGTGCCCGAGCACGCCGAGCTGTCGCTGCTGCTCGGCATGATCACCCCCGTGGGCTGGCTCGAGCGGGTGCCGACCTACAAGGACCAGCAGCAGAAGCTCGCCGACCGCGACCTGTCGACCTTCGGCTTCCTCGGCTACCCGCTGATGCAGGGTGCGGACATCCTCATCTACCGCGCTAACCTGGTACCGGTGGGCGAGGACCAGGTCTCGCACCTCGAGCTCGTGCGCGAGCTCGCGCGGCGCTTCAACCACATCTACGGCCGCGAGCCGGGCTTCGAGGACAAGGCCAAGGCCGCGGTGAAGAAGCTCGGCAGCAAGAAGGCGAAGCGCTACGACACGCTGCGCACGGCGTTCCAGGAGCAGGGCGACGCGGCAGCGCTCGTCGCCGCGCGCGAGCTCCTCGAGGAGACGCAGAACCTGTCGCTGGGCGATCGCGAGCGCCTGTTCGGCTACCTCGAAGGCGCGCGCCGCGTGATCCTTCCCGAGCCGCAGCCGCTCCTGACCGAAACGCCCAAGGTGCCGGGGCTCGACGGCCAGAAGATGTCGAAGTCCTACGGCAACGCGATCCTGATGCGCGAGGACCCGGCGGAGGTCACCCGCAAGGTCCGCACGATGCAGACCGATCCCGCGCGCGTGCGCCGCACCGACCCGGGCAACCCCGAGAACTGCCCCGTGTGGCGTCTGCACCAGATCTACTCGGACCAGGCGACGCGCGAGTGGGTGGTGCAGGGCTGCACCACGGCCGGCATCGGCTGCCTCGACTGCAAGCAGCCGGTGATCGACGCGATCATCCGCGAGCAGCAACCCTTCATCGAGCGGGCGCAGCGCTACCTCGACGATCCCCAGCTGGTGCGCAACATCGTGGCCGACGGCTGCGAGCGTGCGCGCACGCTGGCCGAGGAGACGATGCGCGAGGTGCGCAGCGCGATGGGGCTCAACTATGACTGACGCGGCACTCGACCTCGCGCACCCGGCGGTCGAGCCCAAGCCGCTCGCGCGCGTCTACGGCGAGGCGTGGAACGAGCTGCCGCGGGACCTCTACATCCCGCCGGAGGCGCTCGAGGTCTTCCTCGACACGTTCGAGGGGCCGCTCGACCTCCTGCTCTACCTGATCCGCCGGCAGAACATCAACGTGCTCGACATCCCGATGGCGGACCTGACCCGCCAGTACCTTGGGTACGTCGAGATGATGCGACGCACGCAGCTCGAGCTCGCCGCGGAGTACCTGCTGATGGCGGCGGTGCTGATCGAGATCAAGTCGCGGCTGCTGCTGCCGCGCCCGCCGGCGCTGCCCGGCGAGGAAGCCGCGGACCCTCGCGCGGAGCTGGTGCGGCGCCTCCTCGAGTACGAGCGCATGAAGGAAGCCGCGCGCGCCATCGACGCGCTGCCGCTCGCCGAGCGCGACTTCGCGACCGTGCGCATCTGGTTCGATCGCGTCTCGACGACGCGCCTGCCCAAGGTCGCGCCGGAGGAGTTGCGTGCCGCGTGGGCGGCGCTGATCCAGCGCGCGAAGGTCAACCGCCACCATCTCGTGACCCGCGAGCAGCTGTCGGTCCGCGGCGAGATGAGCCGGATCCTGAAGGCGATCGCGCCGGGGCGCTTCGCGGAATTCACCGCGCTGTTCGTGGAGCACGCCGACGTCCCGCACCTCGTGGTGACGTTCCTCGCGATCCTCGAGCTCGCGCGCGAGCAGCTGATCGAGGTGGCGCAGGCCGAGCCCTTCGCGCCGATCTACGTTCAAGCCCGGGGCGAGGCGCCGTTCGCGCTCCAGCCCGACGAAACCCGATGAGCGACGACACCCATTCCGACCGGCCGGTGGACGCAGACGCCGTCGAGGCGAGCCTCCCCGCCGAGTTTCCCGGCGACGCCGCCGAGATCAAGGGCGTGCTCGAGGCCGCGCTGCTGGTCGCCGGCGAGCCCGTGCCCGTGGCGATGCTCGCCAGGCTGTTCGATCCGCCGCTCGCCGCCGATCTGGTGGCGACGCTCCTCGAAGATCTCCGATCCGACTGGTCCGGCCGCAAGGTCGAGCTCACGCAGGTCGCCTCGGGGTGGCGCTTCCAGGGCCGGCAGGAGATCCAGACGTTCCTCGATCGGCTCTCGCCCGAGAAGCCGCCGAAGTACTCGCGCGCCGTGATGGAGACGCTCGCCATCATCGCGTACCAGCAACCCGTGACCCGCGGCGACATCGAGTCGATCCGCGGCGTCGCCGTGTCCACGAACGTCATCAAGGCGCTCGAGGATCGGCAATGGGTCGAGGTCGTCGGTCATCGCGAGACGCCGGGTCGCCCGGCGCTCTACGCGACGACCCGCACGTTCCTCGACGATCTCGGCCTCACTTCCCTCGCGGAGCTTCCTCCGCTGGCCGAGCTCGATCCGTCCCACCTCCTGGAGATGCCCGATGCCCCAGCCAAGGCCGCCGAAGCGCCACTCGCGCTCGCGAGCCCGATTCTCGCGACCGACGACAGCACCGCCCCAGCCGAGCCTGGCGCTGCAGCAGATCGCGGAGGAACAGCCGCACCACCGCCACAAGTCGTCCACTGACGAGGTCTTCTCGGAGCCGCAGCGGCTCCACAAGGTCCTCGCCTCGTGCGGCTTCGGCTCGCGGCGGGCGATGGAGGAGCTGATCCTCGCGGGGCGGATCACGGTCAACCGCATGCCGGCCGAAATCGGGCAGAAGGTCGGCCCGGGCGACGAGGTGCGCATCAACGGCGAGCCGGTGAAGGTCCGCTTCGCCGAGCCCAAGCCGCGCGTGCTGATCTATCACAAGCCGACGGGCGAGATCGTGACGCGCGACGACCCCGAGGAGCGTCCGACGGTCTTCGAGCAGTTGCCGTCGATCCGCGACGGCAAGTGGATCGCCGTCGGTCGTCTCGACTACAACACCGAGGGCCTGCTGCTGTTCACCAACTCCGGCGAGCTCGCCAATCGCCTGATGCACCCGCGCTACGAGGTCGAGCGCGAGTACGCGGTGCGCGTGATGGGCCGGCTCGACGACGAGCAGGTCCGCGCACTCCTGACGGGCGTCGAGCTCGAGGATGGGCCGGCGAAGTGCACGAAGGTCGAGGACGGCGGCGGCGACGAGGAGAGCTCCAACCACTGGTACAACGTCGCGCTGCGCGAGGGCCGCAACCGCGAGGTGCGTCGCCTGTTCGAGGCGCTCGGCCTCACGGTGAGCCGGCTGATCCGCACGCGCTACGGGCGCGTGGCGATGCCCACGGTCGCCAAGCGCGGCGACGTGATCGAGATGGAGCCCGGCGATGTTGCGGCGCTGCTGCGTTCCGTCGGCATGAAGGCCGAGGGCGCGGCGCCGCAGCAGCGTCCGCCCGGAGCACCGCGCGCGTCGCAGGGCCACCCGCAGGGCCAGCCGTCTGCACAACCACACGCCAAGCAGGGCAAGCACCGTCCACCGCGCCGCCAGGGCAAGGGGCCCCAGGGGATTCCGGGGCAGCCGCGGCCGCAGGGACAGCCCCGACCGCAAGGGCAGCCGCGGCCGCAGTTCGAGGGACCGATGCGTTCGGGAACCGCGCGCGCCGACGAGCGCACGATCGACGGCAACGTCGACGGCAACGTGATGCCCGGACGCGAGCGTCGCCCCGGGCGTCCGCAGGGCGGGCAGGGCGCCGTCGCGGGACCGGGCAACGTGCGCCGCAAGGGACCCGGCAAGCAGGGACACAAGAGTGCCCGGCCGCCGGGTGCGGCTCCGGGCTTCGGCAACAAGGCGGCGCGGCCCGGCGTACGACCGGGCAAGCCGAAACGCCCGGGCAAGGGCAAGCACCAGGGACTGCTCGAACCCGTTCGTGACCGGCGCGTCGGCAAGCAGCCGCGCCGTCCCGACGACATCCTGTCGGCGCCGTCGATGCCGACGATCGTGCGCAAAAAGCGCCGCCTGAGTGTGCTTCCCGGCACGGAAGGCGACGTCGCCGTCGCAGTCGCGCCGACCGGCGAGAAGTCCGAGAGCTGACGCTCCTCGTCGCTAGTCCAGGAACAGGTCAGGCATCAGCGGCTGCCCTGGCTCGACCGCGTAGCGGTCGAAGTCGGTCACGCCTTCCTCGCGCAGCACGTCCTCGTCGATCAGGAAGCGGCCGGTGCAGGTGCGTGCGTCGCGCGTGACGATCGCGTGGGCGGCGTCGGCGACGATCTCCGGCGTGCGCATGTGCTGCTGCGACGCCTGTGCACCGGGGATCATCGCCACCGCCGCCGTGGCGATCACGGTGCGCGGCCAGAGCCCGTTGCACGCGACACCCTGATCGCGGAACTCCTCGGCCATGCCCAGCGTGACGAGGCTCATGCCGACCTTCGCGAGCGTGTAGGCGACGTGGTCGCGGTACCACTTCGGGTCGAGCGTCGGTGGCGGCGCGAGCGCGAGCACGTGCGGGTTGCGGCCGCGCTTCGCCCCGGCGAGCAGGTGCGGCAGGCAGGCACGCGACGCGACGAAGGTGCCGCGGGCGTTCACGCCCATCATCAGGTCGAAGCGCTTCGCCGGCGTGTCGAGCGTGCCGGTGAGGCTGATCGCGCTGGCATTGTTGACGAGGATGTCGATGCCGCCGAAGCGATCGACGGTCGACGCGACCGCGGCCTCGACGGCGGCCTCGTCGCGCAGGTCGCAGGCGATCGGCAGCGCGCGGCCGCCCGCGGACTCGATCGCGCGGGCAGCGTCGTGGATCGTGCCCGGAAGCTTGGGGTGCGGCGTGTCGGTCTTGCCGATGAAGGCGACGTTGGCGCCGTCACGCGCCGCACGCACCGCGATCGCGAGCCCGATGCCGCGCGTGGCGCCGGTGACGAACAGCGTGCGGCCGGCGAGCGAGCGGGAAATCGTCATGGCGTTGGCAGGCATCGCCGTCAGCCGCCGAAACGGGCGTGGCGCTTCTCGACGAACGCGGAGACGCCCTCGGCGAACTCGTCGGTCGTCGCGCAGGACGCGAAGCTCACCGCCTCGGCGCGCAGCTGGTCGGCAAGCGTCGACGTCGGCGATTGGCGCAACAGGCGCTTGGTGCGCTTCAGCGCGCCGCGCGGGCCGGCGACGATCGACGCGACGACCTTGTCGACGGCGGCGTCGAGATCGGTCACGGGCACCACGCGATTGACCAGTCCCATCGCCAGTGCCGCCGGCGCGTCGAAGCGCTCGGAGAGCAGCAGGATCTCGGCCGCGCGGCGCGCACCGACCAGTCGCGGCAGCGACCACGACATGCCGCCGTCCGGCGACAGCCCGATCTGCCGGTAGGCGGCGGCAAAGTACGCGTCGTCGGCGGCGATCGCGAGGTCGCACGCGCAGACCATCGACAGTCCGAAGCCCGCCACCGCCCCCTGGACACGCGCGACCACCGGCACGTCGAGGCGGTGGAACGTCTCGATCGCGTAGTGGATGCGGTCGACGACGTTCTCCAGCAGTGCGTGCCGCTCCGCCGGTGGTCGGCCCAGGGTGCCGTGGAAGGTGCGGACGTCGCCGCCGGCCATGAAGTGCTTGCCGGCACCGGCAAGGACGACGACGCGGATGGCATTGTCGCGGGCGAGGGCGTCGGAGGCGGCAACGAGCGCGTCGACCATCGCAAAGTCGAGCGTGTTGAGCGCGGCGGGGCGGTTGAGGGTCAGCCGGGCGACCGGGCCCTCGTGGGCGAGGATGACGGTGTCGTTGGGGAGCATGCGGAAAGTCTAGCACCCAGCCGCTGCGCCGCCGGATGTCGCAACCCGTTGGAGCGCATGGTAGTCTGGTCTAAGAGTTGCCGCGAAGGGGGTGTCCATGACCCCCGGGGATCCGAAGGCGCGGAATCGGCCAAGGAAGTATCCTGACCCGTCACGCTTGATCTGTCACGCGCGAGAGCATGGACGCCCCAGTTCGAGGATACCGGTTCGGTGACTTCCGGCTCGAGCCCGCCAAGCGCCGTCTGACCGGGGCGGGCAGTGCGAACGTGCCTCTCTCCGGGCGCGCCTTCGACGTGTTGGTGCATCTCGTCGAGCATCGCAACCGCGTGGTCGGCAAGGACGAGCTGATGTCGGCGGTGTGGGCACGGACGATCGTCGAGGACAACAACCTCAACCAGGCAATCACGGCGGTGCGGCGGGCCCTCGGCGATTCGCGCGACGCGCCGCAATACATCGTCACCATCGCCGGACGCGGCTACCAATTCATTGGCGATGTCGCGGTGCTGGAGGAATGGGGCAAGGATGCCGGTGATGCCACGGCGGGGGAGCTGCCCGATCCCGTCCCGCAGGCAGCGCCCGCGCCGCCGCCCGAGATGTCGCTGCCGGCGATGGCTGCAATCGACCCTCTCGCCCCGACCCCGGCCGGTTCCGCGCCGTTCGTGTCGCGCCGCGCGATCCTCGGCGGGCTCGGTGCAGCCGCGATGGCCGCCGTGGTGGCGGGCGTGCTTTGGACTCGCGGCCGAAACGTATCCGGGCGACCGAAGTCGGTCGCTGTGCTTCCGTTCAGGCCGCTGCTACCTGACACCCGCAATGCCGCCATCGAGCTGGGCGTGACCGAGCAGCTCATCAACCGGCTCAGCCGTATTCCGGGGGTCGTCATTTCGCCGCTGAGCTCGGTGATGCTTTTTGCGAGTGGTGGCAGCGATCCGCTGGAGGCGGGTCGCAAACTCGGTGTCGAAGCGGTCGTCGACGGGAACGTGCAGGTGCAGGACCAGCGCGTGCGCCTGTCGGCGCGGCTTGTGGCGGTCGACGACGGCGCTGCGCTGTGGGCCAACAGCTTTACCGAGACACTGGGCGAGCTGCTCGCGGTGCAAGATTCTCTCGCGATCCAACTCTCCAGCGCCATTGCGGCCGAGCTCTCCGAAGAGACGCGCTTGCGCGTGCTGACGAAGGACACGGCAGACGTCGAGGCGTGGCAGCTCTACGCCAACGGCCGCTTCCAGATCGAGCGGCGCAACGCGGCATCATTCGGGCGCGCGATCGAATACTTCGAGGCCGCGCTGCGGCGCGATCCCCGCTTCGCGCGAGCGAGTGCGTGGCTTTCGGACGCGCACGTGCTCACCGCAGTCTTCGGCGTTGTGCCGCCGAAGGGCGCTCTAGAACAGGCACGGCAGGCCGCCGCTCGCGCCCTCGAGCTCGACCCTACGCTGCCTGACGCGCACATGGCGCTGGGACACGTACAGGTTCAGTACGACCGCAACTTCGTGGCCGGCCGCGACCACTACCTGCGCGCGTTGCAGCTGGATCCGGGGTTAGCGCAGGTGATGGTCCAGATGGCGCTCAACCTCTGCCAGATGAGCGACCTCGCGGGCGCGAGGGAGTACATCCGCAAGGCGCAGGCACGCGAGCCGGGATCACTCGCATTCATGGCGGTCTCGGGGTGGATCGGGTACCACGCGCGGAAATTCGAGGATGCGGAACGCGAGCTCAGGCGCATCGTCGAGGCGTCGCCGGAAGCGGCACTGCCGCGCCAATTTCTAGCGCGGGTCATGCTTGCGCAGAAGCGGGGTGCCGAAGTCGTGCGCCTGCTGGAGGGGCGAAACGATCCGGCCCCGACCTCGTACTCCAACCTCGCGCGTGCGCACGCGCAGACTGGTAACGCCGGTGCCGCTCGCGCCGAGATCGACCACCTCGAATCGCTGGGGTTACAGGGTTTCGGCGTGGGTTTCGACCTCGCGTTGATCCATCTCGAGCTGGGCGAGCGCGATCGGGCACTCGGCGGGGGAGCGGATCGAGCTCTCGGCGGAAGCAACGAAGGCTGCGGACATCATCTCTTCGCCGGCATCGACGGACCGTTCGTCGAGGCCGTCGCCGGGTTCATCCTTAGGAACAATCCTCCGCGGCTATGACGCGCCGGTTTTGGTAACCGCCCGCAGCGCCGTTAAGCGCAGGGTGGCGCACGCCCGCCGCGACTCCAAGCGACCCATCGACCGCGCCGACTCGGGGCCGCAGCCCCTGAGTCGGACGCAAATTGTTCTCATTCAGTCCTCTTCAGAACGATTCAGTCGTACCCAAAGACACTGCAGGCCCGGCGCCGGCACCTTGCGTTCCCAAGCAGCGGCTTTCCCGCCGCATCACGGAGGGCAAGGACATGGGTACGAAGACGATCGTTCGTTCGACGCTGGCGGTGCTGGCAATCGCCACTTCCAGCGTCGCGCTGGCCAACGGCAACGGCTTCGGCCGCGGGCAGGCGCCGGCACACCTCGAGGCAGCGATTCCACTACGGAGCAGCTATGCGTGAATCAATCGCGACAGTACGAACGAGCCTCGCGTCACTCGTCGTCTGGGTGACCATCGCCTCGCCCGCGCAGGCTGGCCTGGTCAAGGCCATCGAGTACGTCGGCGATCACGTATTCCTGACTGCGAACCCGGCCGAGATCGCCGTGCTCGACAGCGGCGCGACGCCGGGATGGAAGCGGACCGGGGTCGAGCTGTGGGTCCATGACTCGCCGGCACCCGACCTCGTCGCGGTGTGTCGCTTCGACAGTGCCGCGTTCGCGCCACGGAGCTCGCACTTCTACACCGCCGACACGGCGGAGTGTGCGGCACTGAAGGCCAACCCGGATTGGGTCGACGAGGGCGTTGCCTTTCACGTTCGGCTCCCGGACGTGAACGGCTACTGCGCGCTTGGCACCGCGCCGGTCTACCGCTGGTACAACAATGGCCGGGGTGGTGCGCCCAATCACAGATTTACTCCCTACAACCATTCGCTTGAAGACGCTGGTTGGACACGAGAAAGCGCCAACGTTGGCGGAGGTGCGTCGTTCTGCATGCACTGGGCATCGGCCGAGTCGTACGACTTGGAGAAGCGGGATGGACACAGATGGACCTGCTGAGGGGAAGCGAGTGGGAGTTTGGCGTCCCAGCGAGCATCGCGCACCCTCGAGGCATTGGCTTTTCCATGCGATTCCCGAATGCTTACGACTTGAAACACGGGTACGAACCGACATTTGCCGTAGCAATAGGTGGAGCGAGCGGATCCGCGGCCTGGCAATCCCATCGGGGCGTGGTCTATGTCGAAGTCATCGGTCAGATACCGCAAACCATGGCCATGGTGCTCACGCTGACTGGCCTCGATGCTCTCGAGGGTGCATGGTGCCCTGTCGATGAGTTTGCAACGTTTTTTGGTCCCATCGGTGGAGGTTTTTTCTTCGGCCCATGCCATCCGGTGACCGGACGACGCAGATAGATGTGTGGCCTCGCAGCGCAAGCCACTGGTCCCGGGGACGTGCTAACGAATCTGGCGCCACGTCACGACGAGAGGAATATTGCCGGATGGAGGTTCGACGGGCCCAGTGGCGCATTGATGCCCGTCGCTGAAGGCTCGCGATCGCTTGCCTGACCGTCGCGAAGTGAATGTCGACGATGTCCTCGATGTCCTCCGCGTAGCCGCCGGCCATCGCGATCGCCACCGGCACGTCGGCCGCGCGCAGCGTATCGAGGACGTACGCGTCCCGTGACGCCAAGCCCGGCCTTGCTGAGCGCAAGCCGTCCCAGCCGGTCGCCGACATACGGATCGGCGCCGGCAAGGTAGATCGCGAGGCCAGGGCGAATCGCCGCCAGCCCGAGCGGCAACGCCACGCGCAGCATCGCAAGATAGGCCTCGTCGCCCGTGCCGTCGTCGAGCTCGACATCCTGCCGGCTCGATTGCTTGCGGAACGGGAAGTTGTTGCGGCCGTGGATCGACAGCGTGTGGATCGTCGGATCGTCGCCGACGATCGCGGCGGTGCCGTCGCCCTGGTGCACGTCGAGATCGACGATCAGTACGCGCGCCGCGAGCCGCTCGACCTGCATCGCGCGTGCGGCCACCGCCGCGTCGTTGAACACGCAGAAGCCCTCGCCGAAGCTGCGGTGCGCGTGGTGCGTGCCACCGGCCAAGTTGACGCCGAATCCGTGCGCAAGCGCCGAGCGGCAGGCGGCGATCGTCGCGCCAGCCGAGTGCCGCGAGCGCTCGACCATCGCCGGCGACCAGGGAAACCCGATGCGGCGCATGGCACGCTCGTCGAGCGTGCCGTTGGCCACCGCTTCGACATAGGCGCGGTCGTGCGCCCGCTCGAGCTCCTCGTCTGTCGCCGCCGGTGGCTCGCGCATCCGGTCCGGGGCGATCGCAGCGACCCGCTCGCGCAATCGCGCGTACTTCGCCATCGGGAAGCGGTGGCCCGGCGGCAACGGCAGCACGAAGTGGTCGGTGGCGTAGATCAGCATCGCCGGCGCGGCAGCGTCACGGGAGTGGGTCCGCTGCCGCCTTGAAGGGCGTCGAGTGCTCGAGCTCGTCCACCGTGTGCGCGATGTCGATGCGCTCGCGGGCGCAGTACTCGGCGATCGCTTCGGCGAACGCGGGCTCGCCGATCGCGTGCGCCGAGTGGGTCACCACCGGCGTGAGCCCGCGAGCCAGCTTGTGCACGCCCTGCGCACCGCCCTCGAACCGGCCGATGCGGCGCTCGATGCAGAAGTCGATCGCCTGGTAGTAGCAGGCCTCGAAGTGCAGGCCGGGGATGTAGTCGACCGCGCCCCAGTAGCGGCCCCAGAGCGCGTGGGAGTCGAAGACGTCGAGCGCGGCGCAGATCCGGTGGCCGTCCCGCTCGCCGATCACCAGCAGCAGGTGCTCCGGCATCGTCGCGGCGATGCGTTCGAAGAACTCGCGGGTGAGGTACGGCGTCGATCGGTGCGCGCGGTAGGTCGCCTCGTAGCAGCGGAAGAAGAATGCCAGGTCCTCGTCGCCGAGGTCGTGGCCGGTGATGCGGCGGAAAGCCACGCCGGTCTCGCGCACCCTGCGCCGGTCCTGCTTCACCTTCTTGCGCTTGTCGTGGGAGAAGCGCGACAGGAAATCGTCGAAGTCGCGATAGCCGTCGTTGTGCCAGTGGAACTGCACGCCGGTGCGCGCGATGAAGTCCGGGCGCGCGCAGGCGGCGCGGTCGTCGCCTTCGACGAACAGAACGTGCAGCGAAGACGCCTCACCTTGCGCCACGATGCTCCAGTGCCGCGTCGAGCAGCGCGGCCTTGACCACGGACGATCGCCGAGGAGCCGCGGGCCCGGCACCGGCGTGAACGGGATCGCGCAGACCAGCTTCGGGTAGTAGCGCCGGCCGTAGCGGCGATAGGCATCGGCCCAGCCCCAGTCGAACACGTACTCGCCGTAGGAGTGCGCCTTCTCGTAGAGCGGCATCGCGCCGACGAGGTGCTCGCCCGCCCATGCGGAGAGATAGCGCGGTGACCAGCCGGTGCGAAGGCTGGCGCACCCGGTGGCGTGCAGCGCCGCCAGGAATCGGTGCGATACCAGCGGACCGCCGCCGCCGAGTGCGTCCCAGCGACCGGCGTCGAGCGCTTCGAGCGGGACGTCGTCCCGGATCCGCACCGGCGGATCTGGCAGCGGCGGGGTGTCGTGGGCCATCCGGCTCCCATTGTCGCGTCCGCACCGGGGTGGGCTCAAGGGATGGGTGCCCGGCCGAGGGTGGACACCGGAGCGCCCGTTCACGCGATGCCGATGCGCCGACGTGACCCGGAGGGGCCGAGGCTGCGTGCTAGCATCGATGCATGAAGATCGCGATCGCGCAGCTCGACCAGATCGTCGGCGACCTGCAGGGCAACGCGCGCCGCATCCACGACGCCTGGTCCGATGCACGTCGCGCGAGCGCCGATCTCACGGTCACGCCGGAGCTCTCGCTCTGCGGCTACCCGCCCGAGGATCTGCTGCTGCGACCGTCGTTCGTCGACGCGTGCGCGCGGGAGCTCGCAATGCTCGCCGGTGCGGTGACGGGCGGCGTGCTGACCGTCGGCTTTCCGGAGCGTGTCGACGGCCGCTGCCACAACGCGGTCGCGGTGATCCGCGACGGCCGCGTCGCCGACGTCTACCGCAAGCAGCAGCTGCCGAACTACACGGTGTTCGACGAGGAGCGCTACTTCGAGCCGGGCACGTCGCCCTGCGTGTTCGAGGTGGAGCGCGTGCGGGTCGGCGTGGTGATCTGCGAGGACATCTGGCACCCCGGCCCCGCGGCGCAGGCGCGCGCGGCCGGCGCCGAGGTGCTGGTCGTGCCCAACGGCTCGCCGTGGCACACCCGCCAGCACGCGCTGCGGTTTGCGCAGGTGTCGGCGCGGGCGCGCGAGACCGCGATGCCCGTGGTCTACGTGAACCGGGTCGGCGGGCAGGACGAGCTGGTGTTCGACGGCGCATCGTTCGTCGTCGGAGCCGACGGCGCGCTGGCCCAGCAGGTGCCCGCGTGGCACGAGGCGCTTGCGCTCGTGGCGCTCGACGGCGCCACGCCCCGGCCGGTGCGCGGCGCGCTCGATCCGGGCCTCGAGCACAACGTCTACCACGCGCTGGTGATGGGCGTGCGCGATTACCTGGCCAAGAACCGCTTCCCCGGCGCCATCATCGGGCTGTCGGGCGGCGTCGATTCCGCGCTGACGCTGGCCGTGGCGGTGGATGCACTCGGGCGCGACCGCGTGCGGGCGGTGATGATGCCGTCGCGCTACAACGCCGACATCAGCCTGCAGGACGCGCGCGAGATGGCCGGCATCCTGCGCGTGCGCTACGACGAGATTCCGATCGAGGGGCCGTTCGGCGCGTTCCTCGAGGCACTGGAGCCCGAGCTGCGCGACCGGCCGCCGGACACCACCGAGCAGAACATCCAGGCACGCATCCGCGGCACGCTGCTGATGGCGCTGTCGAACAAGTCCGGTGCGATCGTGCTCACGACCGGCAACAAGTCCGAGATGGCCGTCGGCTATGCGACGCTCTACGGCGACATGGCGGGGGGCTTCGCGGTGATCAAGGACATCCCCAAGACGCTCGTCTATCGCGTCTGCCACTATCGCAACGCACTGGGCCGCGTGATCCCCGAGCGCATCCTGACCCGGCCGCCGTCGGCGGAGCTCGCGCCCGGACAGCTCGACCAGGACTCGCTGCCGCCCTACGAGGTGCTCGACGCGATCCTCGAGGCCTATGTCGAGCAGAACCTGAGTCCTGCCGAGATCGTTGCCCTGGGCCACGCGGTAGCCGACGTGCGCCGCGTGGTGCGATTGATCAAGATCGCCGAGTACAAGCGCCGCCAGTCGGCGGTGGGCATTCGCATCACCCCGCGCGGTTTCGGCAAGGACTGGCGCTATCCGATCACGTCGGCGTGGAACGACTGGGAATCGCTGCCGCCGTCGTGACCGGACGTTCGTGCGGGATGGTGTAATCTTGGGGAAAGTCAGCGTGCCGGGAACCGCCATGAAGAAAATCGAAGCGATCATCAAGCCGTTCAAGCTCGACGAAGTGCGCGAGGCGCTGTCCGAGCTCGGGGTTTCGGGCCTCACGGTGACGGAGGTCAAGGGCTTCGGCCGCCAGAAGGGTCACACCGAGCTCTACCGCGGCGCCGAATACGTCGTCGACTTCCTGCCCAAGGTGAAGGTCGAGGTCATCGTCGGCGATGCGCTCGTCGAGCGCGCGATCGAAGCGCTGGTGAAGGCCGCGCGCACCGGCAAGATCGGCGACGGCAAAATCTTCGTCACCAACGTCGAGCAAATCGTGCGCATCCGCACCGGCGAGTCCGGCGAGGAAGCGGTCTGACGCAATGCCGGTGGGTGCCGGCGATCCTGGCGACCCCAAGGGAGGCTCCATGTCGTTCATCAAGGAATTCCGCGAGTTCGCGGTCAAGGGCAACGTCGTCGACCTCGCGGTCGGCGTGATCATCGGCGGTGCGTTCGGCAAGATCATCGATTCGATCGTCAAGGACGTGGTGATGCCGCTCGTCAACGCCCTGCTCGGCGGCGCCGTCGACTTCAGCAACAAGTACGTCGTGCTGTCCGGCAGCGTGCCGGCCGGCGCGTCGCTCGATGCGGCGCAGAAGGCCGGCGTCGTGCTCGCCTGGGGCAACTTCGTCACCGTCCTCATCAATTTCGTCCTGCTCGCGCTGGTGATCTTCTGGATGGTGAAGGCGGTGAATCGGGTGCGGGCCAGCGTCGAGGCCGAGAAGCCCGCCACGCCCGCCGCCCCGCCGGAGGACGTGGTGCTGCTGCGCGAGATCCGCGATGCGCTGAAGCAGCGGTGAAGGGCCCGGCCGGGCGCCGCCCGGGCCAACGCCTCGTGGCCTTGATTCAGGTTGGCTTTCCGGCAACCCCTGCGTTGACCGGCCCGTGCGGCGATGCCAAAATCGCCGCGTTTGCCGAGAAATCGTGCACAAGACGCGGATCCGGCAGATTTCCCGCGCCATTCCAACGGAGGAGACCGATGAAATTCGTCAAGCTGCTGCCCGCGCTCGCGCTCGGGATGGCCTATGCCGCCCAGGCGGACATCAACGTCGGGGTGACGCTGTCGGCCACCGGGCCGGCGGCGTCGCTCGGCATTCCCGAGAAGAACACGTTCGAGCTGCTGCCGACGAGCATCGGTGGCGAGAAGATCAACTGGATCGTCCTCGACGACGCATCGGACACCACGCGCGCGGTCACCAACACGCGCCGCTTCCTCTCCGAGAACAAGGTCGACGTCGTCGTCGGCTCGACGATCACGCCGAACTCGCTCGCGATGGTGGACGTGGTCGCCGACGCCGAGACGCCGATGATTTCGATGGCCGCGTCGGCGCGCATCGTCGATCCGGCCAACCCGAAGACCCGCTGGGTGTTCAAGACGCCGCAGAGCGACTCGCTGATGGCGGACGCGATCGCCGTGCACATGAAGGCCAACGGCGTGAAGACGATGGGCTACATCGGCTTCGCCGACGCCTACGGCGACGGCTGGCTTGCGGAGATCAAGCGCTCGGCGCAGACCGCCGGCATCAAGGTCGTCGCCGAGGAGAAGTACAACCGCGCCGACCCGTCGGTGACCGGACAGGTGCTGAAGCTCGTCAGCGCCAACCCGGACGCGATCCTGATCGGCGCTGCCGGCACCCCCGGCGCCACGCCGCAGAAGGAACTGGTCGCGCGCAACTACAAGGGCAAGGTCTACCAGACGCACGGCGTCGCCAACCCCGACTTCCTGCGCGTCGTGGGCAAGGACGGCAACGGCACGGTGCTGCCATCCGGTCCGATGCTGGTGTACGAGCAGCTCCCGGACTCGAACCCGGTGAAGAAGGTCGCGGCCGAGTACATCACCAAATACGAGCAGAAGTTCGGCACGCGCTCCACGTTCGGGGGACACGCCTACGACACCTACCTGCTCCTCAACCAGGCGATCCCGGTGGCGCTGAAGAAGGCCAAGCCGGGCACGAAGGAGTTCCGCGCAGCGTTGCGCGACGCGCTGGAAAGCACCACGGTGGTGGCGACCCACGGCGTGTTCGTGATGACGCCCACGGACCACAACGGCTTCGACAACCGGGCCCGCGTGATGGTGAAGATCGACAACGGCAAGTGGATGCTGACCAAGTGACGATGCCGCCACGGCGGCGTCGTCATCCCCGCGCAGGCGGGGATCCAGTGGCTGCGAGGTCGGTGACCTGCGACGAAAGACACTGGGTCCCCGCTTGCGCGGGGACGACGCAGACGGGGCCAGGGCAACGCCCACTCGCCGGCTGAGCCGGACGGCCCATGGACCTCTCGATCGCCGCGTTGCTCGCGCAGGATGGCGTGACCAACGGCGCGATCTATGCGTTGCTCGCGCTTGCGCTGGTGCTGGTGTTCGCGGTCACCCGCGTCATCTGGGTGCCGTCGGGCGAGTTCGTCGCCTTCGGCACGCTGACGCTGGCCGCGCTGCAGCTGGGCAAGACGCCGGGCACGGTCGGCCTGCTTGCCGCCATGGCGATCGTGGCGGGGCTGATGGAGACCGCCAGCGCGTTGCGCCGGGGCGAGGCGGGGCGCTTGCCGCGTCGCCTTCTCACCTGGACCGCCATTCCGCTCGCGATCGCCGGCGCGGTCGCCGCGATGGCCCCGCTCGAGCTGCCGCTGCCCGTGCAGATCCTGGCCACGCTGGCGGCGGTCACCGCGCTCGGACCGCTGCTCTACCGCATCGCCTTCCAGCCCGTCGCGGAAGCATCGGTGCTGGTGCTGCTGATCGTCTCGGTGGCGGTGCACTTCGTGCTGGTCGGCTTCGGGCTCTGGTTCTTCGGCGCGGAAGGCTCGCGCACGCCGCCGTTCTCCGCCGCGTCGTTCTCGATCGGGGCGGTGAACGTGAGCGTGCAGAGCCTGCTGGTCGTGGCGACAAGCGTGTTGCTGATCTTCGCGCTGTACCTGTTCTTCGGGCGCACGCTGTACGGCAAGGCGCTGCGGGCCACGGCGCTCAACCGCGCGGGCGCGCGCCTGGTCGGCGTGTCGCCGAACTTCGCCGGGGCGCTCACGTTCACGCTGGCCTCGCTGCTGTGCGCGTTCTCCGGCGTGCTGATCGGGCCGATCACGACGATCTACTACGACTCCGGGTTCCTGATCTCGCTCAAGGGCTTCGTCGGGGCGATCATCGGCGGGCTGTCGAGTTATCCGCTCGCCGCCGCGGGCTCGCTGCTGGTGGGACTGATCGAGTCGTTCTCGTCGTTCTGGGCGAGCGCGTTCAAGGAGGTGATCGTGTTCACGCTGATCATCCCCGTGCTGCTCTGGCGCAGCCTGACGTCCACCCATCACGACGAGGACGAATAGCCGCGCGATGCGCACCGGCCGCCTTGCCTTCGTCGCCTTCGTCGCGCTGCTCGCCGCGCTGCCGGCGTTCGCGCCGCAGTTCTGGGTGACGCTCGGCAACTACATCGGCCTCTACAGCATCGTCGCGCTGGGGCTCGTGCTGCTCACCGGCGTGGCCGGCCAGACCTCGTTCGGCCAGGCGGCCTTCGTCGGGCTCGGCGCGTACACGTCGGCCTACCTGACGACGCGTTACGGCACGTCGCCCTGGCTCACGCTGGCAATCGGGCTCGCGTTCACCGGCACGGTCGCACTGGGCCTCGGCTTCATCACGCTGCGGATGAAGGGCCACTACCTGCCGCTCGCGACGATCGCCTGGGGCATCAGCCTCTACTACCTGTTCGGCAACCTCGAGATGCTCGGCGGGCACACCGGCATGACCGGCATCCCTGCGCTGTCGGTGGCGGGCGTCGAGCTGCGCAACGAGCGCTGGTACTACTACCTGATCTGGGCGATCGCGCTTGCCGCGCTCTGGGCGACCAACAACCTGCTCGACTCGCGGCCGGGAAGGGCCATCCGGGCGCTGCGCGGCGGCCTCGAGATGGCGCAGGCGTTCGGCGTCAACGGCGCCCGCCTGAAGATCGTGGTGTTCGTCTACGCGGCGCTGCTGGCCTGCGTCTCCGGCTGGCTGTACGCGCACCTGCAGCGCTTCGTCAACCCGAGCCCCTTCGGCATCAACCAGGGCATCGAGTATCTGTTCATGGCGGTGATCGGCGGTGCGGGCAGCGTCTGGGGCGCGGTGATCGGCGCGACGCTGATCACGCTGCTCAAGCAGTGGCTGCAGGACGGCGGCCCGCTGATGACCCTGCTGCGCGACGGGCTCGAGCTGGTGCTGCCGCAGGGCGTCTCGCCGTCGGGCAACTTCGAGATCATCGTCTTCGGCATCCTGATGGTCGTGCTGCTGCAGCGGGCCCGCGAGGGCCTGTGGCCGTGGTTTGCGCGATTCCTGCCGCGGCCGAAGCCGGCGCCGGTGCCGCATGCGACCCCGCTCGCAACGCGCCCGCGCAGGCAGGACCACGCAACGCTGCTCGACGTGCGCAATGCGCGCAAGCAGTTCGGCGGCCTGGTCGCGGTCAACGACCTGTCCTTCGAGGTGCGGCCGGGCGAGATCCTGGGGCTGATCGGCCCCAACGGGGCGGGCAAGAGCACGACGTTCAACCTCATCTCGGGCGGGCTCGCACTCACCTCGGGCGACGTCGCGTTCCTCGGAGCGTCGATCCGCCACACGCCGCCCTACGAGATCGCCGCGCGCGGCATGGCGCGCACGTTCCAGCACGTCAAGCTCATCCCGCAGATGTCGGTGCTGGACAACGTCGCGCTCGGCGCGTACCTGCGCGGCCGCACCGGCGTCGTCCGCGCGGCGCTCAAGCTCGACCGCGAGGAGGAGGCACGCGTGCGTGCCGAAGCCGCGCGCGCGATCGAGCGCTGCGGGCTGGCCGCCCACACCTTCGACGCGGCCGGCAGCCTCGCCCTCGGCCAGCAGCGCATCGTCGAGATCGCGCGGGCGCTGTGCGCCGACCCGGTGCTGCTGCTCCTCGACGAGCCCGCCGCCGGCCTGCGCTATCTGGAGAAGCAGGAACTCGCCGTGCTGCTGCGCTCGCTGCAGGCCGAGGGCATGACGATCCTGCTGGTCGAGCACGACATGGACTTCGTGATGGGGCTCACCGACCGCCTGGTGGTGATGGACTTCGGCGAGAAGCTCGCCGAGGGACAGCCTGCGGACATCCAGCGCAATCCGCGCGTCCGCGAAGCCTACCTCGGAGGCGCATAGAGCGATGCGCGCGCCGCTTCTCGAGGTTCGCGAGCTGTCGGTTTCCTACGGCAAGGTCGAGGCCGTGCACAACGTCTCGCTGTCGATGCAGGAGGGCAGCATCGTCACCGTGATCGGGCCGAACGGCGCGGGCAAGACGACCCTGCTCGGCGCGGTGATGGGCCTGTTGCCCGCGCGCGGCGCCGTGAGCTACCAGGGCGAGCCCGTCGAGCGCCTCACGGTCGAGCAGCGTGTCGCGCGCGGGCTGATCCTCGTCCCGGAGCGCCGCGAGCTGTTCGCGGGCATGAGCGTCGCCGACAACCTCGCGCTCGGCGCGTTCGCGCGCCGCCGCCACGGCGACGCCGAGGCGAAGCGCTCGCTCGCCGAGGTCTACGAGCGCTTTCCGCGCCTTGCCCAGCGACGCTCGCAGATGGCCGGCACGCTCTCGGGCGGCGAACGGCAGATGCTGGCGCTCGGGCGGGCGCTGATGGGCAAGCCGAAGCTGCTGATGCTGGACGAGCCGTCGCTCGGGCTCGCGCCGCTGATCGTCAGGGAGATCTTCAGCATCGTCGCCGAGCTGCGCTCGGGCGGCGTGTCGATCCTGCTCGTCGAGCAGAATGCGCGCGCCGCGCTCAAGGTCGCGGACTACGGCTACGTGCTGGAGACCGGCGACCTCGCCGTGCACGGCCCGTCGGCGGAGCTCGAGTCCGATCCTAAAGTCGCGGCCACCTACCTCGGCGCGGGGGCAGGCCAGCATTGAGTCGAGGGGCCGGCGGCCCCACCTGTACACTGCCGCTTCGTCCGACTCACGAGGCCCCGTCGCCCGATGCCGAAAGACCCTGTTCCTGTCGTGCTTGCCGATGCCGAGCACGAGCTTCTTGCGCCTGCCGCGCTCGACCGGCCCGCGCTCGACCGCGTGCTCGCGTCGATCCACACGCACGACGTGGACTTCGCCGACCTCTACTTCCAGCACTCGCGCTTCGAGAGCTGGAGCCTCGAGGAGGGCATCGTCAAGTCGGGGACGTTCTCGATCGACCGCGGCGTGGGCGTGCGCGCCGTCACCGGCGAACGCCAGGCCTATGCGTACTCCGACGACGTGTCGCAGGCGGCACTCGACGAGGCGGCCGTCGCCGTACGCGCCATCGGGCGCCAGGGGCAGTCGAGCGTCGCGCCGTTGACGCGCGCCGGCGGCACGCGGGCGCTCTATCCGCTGGGCGACCCGGTGGGCAGCCTCGACGATGCGTCGAAGGTCGGGGTGCTGCATCGCCTCGAACGCATGGCGCGCGACGCCGACCCGCGCGTCGTGCAGGTGATGGCCTCGCTCGCCGGCGAGCACGAGACCGTGGTGATTGCGCGCAGCGACGGGCAGATCGTCGCCGACGTGCGGCCGCTCTGCCGCGTGTCGATCACCGTGATCGTCGAAGAGCAAGGGCGCCGCGAGCAGGGCTATTCGGGCGGCGGCGGCCGCTTCGACTACGCGTACTTCGACGACGGGATGCTCGCGCAGTACGCGAAGCAGGCGGTGGACCAGGCGCTCCTCAACCTGCGCGCGAGCCCCGCTCCGGCGGGCACGATGACCGTCGTGCTCGGCCCCGGCTGGCCCGGCATCCTGCTGCACGAGGCGATCGGGCACGGGCTGGAGGGCGACTTCAACCGCAAGGGCACGAGCGCCTTCGCCGGCCGCGTCGGCGAGCGCGTCGCCGCGCCGGGCGTCACCGTCGTCGACGACGGCACGATCGCCCTGCGGCGCGGCTCGCTCAACGTCGACGACGAGGGCAACCGGACCGAGCGCACCGTGCTGATCGAGGACGGCATCCTGCGCGGCTACCTGCAGGACCGCATGAACGCTTCGCTGATGCAGGTACCCGTCACCGGCAACGGGCGGCGCGAGTCGTTCGCGCACCTGCCGATGCCGCGCATGACCAACACGGTGATGCTGGGCGGGGACCGCGACCCCGGGGAGATCCTGGCCTCGGTGAAGAGCGGGCTCTACGCGGTGAACTTCGGCGGCGGCCAGGTCGACATCACCAGCGGCAAGTTCGTGTTCTCGGCCGCCGAGGCGTGGAAGATCGAGGACGGCAAGCTCGCCTATCCGGTGAAGGGTGCGACGCTGATCGGCAACGGCCCGGACGTGCTGACGCGCGTGTCGATGATCGGCAACGACATGAGCCTCGACTCCGGCATCGGCACCTGCGGCAAGGACGGCCAGAGCGTACCGGTCGGCGTCGGCCAGCCGACGCTGCGCATCGACGCGCTCACCGTGGGCGGCACCGGCGTTTAGCCGAAAAGGAATGGTCGCGTCCTCGCGGAAGCGCGGCGCGGCCCGCAACTTTCGTCGTCCCCGCGGATGCGGGGACCCAGTGTCTCAATGAGATCGACGACGCTGGATTCCCGCCTTCGCGGGAATAGCGCGGTTGCAAGGAAGCTCCCTAATGCAGCGCGCCCTTGTTCTCGGCGGCGGCCATCGGCGGCGCCGGCGAGGCGTGATGGCACACCAGGCGCCAGCCGGCCGGCGTGCGGAGGAAGACGTTGGTGGCGATCGCCGTGCCGCGCTGCTTGCCGTCGGCCGTGTGCACGTATTCCATCGCGCTCTGCATCGCGAGCCCGACGGTCTCGATGACCACGATCTCGTCGAGCCGGAACGCGAGCCGCGTGTCGCTGCGGAACATCTGCTCCCACGACGAGCGCACGGCGTCGTAGCCGACGAGGCGCGTGCCGCCGGGGTGCACGCAGACGATGTCCTCGTCGTCGGCCCACGCCACCATCATCGCGTCGAGGTCGCGCGCCTCGAACGCCTGGTAGAACGCGAGCGCGGCGTCCTGCGGCGAAGTGTAGATCGGCGGGGTGCGGGGCTTGCCCATGGCTAGGATGGCTGCGCGGCGGAGCGCGCGAGATTGTAGACCACGTCGGGCGCGAGCTCGCGCATGCACTTGAAGTGCCCGAGCGGGCACTCGCGCTTGAAGCAGGGACTGCACTCGATGTCGATCTTCGCCACGTGCGCGATCGGCGAGAGCGGCGGCGTGTACACGGGCGACGACGAGCCGAACAGCGCGACCACCGGCACGCCGACCGCGGCCGCGGCGTGCATGAGACCTGAGTCGTTGGAGACGACGACCGTGGCGAGCGACATCAGGTCGATCGCCGTGCCGAGGTCGGTGCGACCGGTGAGGTCGAGGATGCGTCGGCCCGGCTCGCCCGCCGCCTGCAGCACCGACGAGGCGGCGAGCTTGTCGTTCGGCGAGCCGACCAGCCACACCTGCCGGCCGTCGGCCACGAAGCGTGCGGCGAGGTCGGCGAAGTGCGTCGGCGGCCACCGCTTGGCCGGGCCGTACTCGGCGCCGGGACACAGCACCGCCACCGGAGGATCGGTGCGCAGGCGCATCGCGCGCATCGCAGCGCCGCGATTGGCGACGTCGGGGACGAGCACGGGACCGGGCGGTGTCGGCACGAGCGCCCCGGGCGCGGCCGCCAGCGCGGCGAACCGGTCGACGAGCCGCGGCAGGCCCTTGGCGTCCAGCCGGCGCGCGTCGTTCAGCAGGCCATAGCGGAACTCGCCCACGTAGCCCGTGCGCCTTGGAATGCGCGCGAGGTACGGCACGAGCGCGGACTTCCAGGAGTTGGGGAGCACGATCGCGCGGGTGTATTGCATGGGCACGAGCTCGGTTGCGAGCTTGCGGCGCGCCAGGAGGCCGAGACGGCCGTGCGCGAAGGGCGTCTCGAGCAGCCGGCGCACGCCGCGCATGCGACCGAACACCGGCGCGCACCACGGCGGCGCCAGCACGTCGACGATCGGATCCTCGTAGGGCTCGCGCAGGAGCGCGATCAGCGGCTCCGCGAGGATCGCGTCGCCGACCCAGGACGGCGCGACGACCAGGATGCGCTCGGCGGTCACGGAACGTGCGCTTCGATGCGGGACGGGCCGCAGCGCGGCCCGTGGTCGATCAAGCGTGGCCGGCGCGGGCGCCGCCTGCGAGCCGGTACTGGGTGCTGCAGTAGGGGCACCGCGCCGTGCCGCTCTTCTCGACGTCGAGGAAGACCCGCGGGTGAGAGCTCCACAGCGGCATCGCCGGGTTGGGGCAGAACACCGGGAGATCGTCGGGCTCGACGACCACCGGCGGGACGTCGCCCGGCTTGCTCGCCGGACTACCCTCCGCGCCGACGCGCTTCGGGGCGGATTCGCCCTCGGGGCGGTCCGTCGGGCTCACTGGACTACCCTCCGCGCTAACGCGCTTCGGGGCGGATTCGCCCTCGGGGCGGCCCTTCGGGCTCATCGTCACACCCGGAACAGCCAGCTCGACCGGGCCGGATTGCGCCCGTTGACCGTGTCGAAAAACAGCGACTGCAGGCGGGTGGTCAACGGGCCGCGCGCGCCGTTGCCGATCGGGCGGTTGTCGTACTCGCGAATCGGCGTGACCTCCGCCGCGGTGCCGGTGAAGAACGCCTCGTCGGCGATGTAGACCTCGTCGCGCGAGATGCGCCGCTCGACCACCGGGATGCCGAGCTCGCGCGCGAAGTCGATGATCGTCGCGCGGGTGATGCCTTCGAGCGCGCCGCCCGCGAGGTCCGGGGTGTGCAGGGCCCCGTCGCGGACGATGAACACGTTCTCGCCGGATCCCTGGCAGAGGAAGCCCTGCGGGTCGAGCAGCATCGCCTCCTCGTAGCCCTCGTGCGTCGCCTCCTGGTTGGCGAGGATCGACACCGCGTAGTTGCACACCGCCTTCGCCTTGCACATCGTCACGTTGGGGTGGTGGTGCGTGTACGACGACGTGCGCACGCGGATGCCCTTGTCCAGTCCCTCCGCGCCGAGATACGCACCCCAGGGCCAGGCGGCGATCGCCACGCGCACCGGGTTGGAGCGGGCGGCAACCCCCATCGCGTGGCTGCCATAGAAGGCGATCGGCCGGATGTAGCAGGAGTCGAGCTTGTTGTCGCGCACGCAGGCCTTCTGCGCCTCGTTGAGTTCGTCGGCGGAGTAGGGAATCTTCATGCCGAAGATCTTCGCCGAATTGAGCAGCCGCTCGGTGTGGTCGGTGAGCCGGAAGATCGCGGGCCCGGCGTCGGTCTTGTAGCAGCGCACGCCTTCGAACACCCCCATGCCGTAGTGCAGCGTGTGCGTCAGCACGTGCGTGCTCGCGTCGCGCCACGGCACCATCTTGCCGTCGTACCAGATCCATCCGTCGCGTTCCGCCATCGACATCGTCGTGGTCTCCCTGTGCTCGATACCCAAATTCTAGCCGAAACGTCGCGGCGTCTCCTGCGCAGCGCTCATCCCCGCGGGTGCTGCCAGTCGGCGCCGAACACGTGACGCCAGAGCGTGTACACGGCATTGCGCTGCGCGGTGAAGCGCTGCGCATCGATCCGCGCATGCCGCGCGCCGGCGAGGCGCAGTGCGTGCTGCTGCCTGCGGTAGTCGCGGTAGGCGTCGGCGACCGCGTGCGCGAGGTCGGGCGGTGCCAGGCCCAGGTCCCCCGCGAGGTGGAGGAGCGCGATGTTGCCGGCGTTGCGCGTCAGCGCAGGGTGCGCACACGCCCCGGCGAGCACCAGGAACTGGACGGCGAACTCGATGTCGACCATCCCGCCCGCATCGTGCTTGAGGTCGAAGAGCGCGGTCGGATTGGGGTGGCCGTCGTGCATCCGGCGCCTCATCTCCGTCACGTCCGCGGCAAGCTTGGCAGCGTCGCGCGGCAGCCGCAGGATGGCGTCGCGCTCGTCCTCGAACGCCGCCCCGATCGCGGGATCGCCGGCGACGAAGCGCGCGCGGGTCAGCGCCTGGTGCTCCCACGTCCACGCGTGCTCGCGCTGGTAGCGGCGGAAGGCGCCCACGCTCGATACGATGAGCCCGGCTTCGCCGTCCGGGCGCAGCCGGAGGTCGGTCTCGTAGAGGTGACCCGCTCCGGTCATGCTGGTGAGCCAGGTGTTGACCCGCTGCGCCAGCCGCGCGTAGCGCTGCGGCATCGCGTCGGCGTCCGGGTCGTTCTGGGCGACGTCGTAGAGGAACACGAGGTCGAGGTCCGACGCGTAGCCCAGTTCCTTGCCGCCCAGCTTGCCGTAGCCGATCACCGCGAAGCGCGGTGGCGGTGCCTCGGGGCCTCGCATCATCTGCCAGCAGTGGGCGACCGTCGCGTCGAGGATCGTGTCGGCAAGCGCGGACAGGTGGTCGGCGAGGCGCTCGACCGTGAGGTGGCCCGCGACGTCCTGCACGAGCAGCCGGAACGCCTGCGCGTGCTGGAAGTGGCGCAGCGCGTCCATTTGCGCCTCGGGATCGTCGCCTGCGCTGTCCAACGCGCGGGTGAGCTCGCGGCGCCATTCGCTCCAGTCCGGCTCGGCGAGGAGCAGCCGCGCGTCGAGCAGTTCGTCGAGCAGGATGGGGTGGCGCGTCAGGTACAGCGCGGCCCATGCCGAGGCGCCCATCAGATGTGCGAGACGCGGAATCAGCGGGGGATGCTCCATCAGCAACGCGAGGTAGGCGCTGCGGCGGTTCACCGACTCGAGGAAGTCGAGCAGGCGGACGAACACGTCCTGCGGGTCGAGGCCGTCGCTCGCCGTCTCTGCGGCCGCCTCGAGGAGCTGCGGCACGAGTGCATCGAAGCGGTCGCGCGACAGCGACGGCAACTGCAGGTAGCGCGGGTGCGCCTGGACTGCGCTCAGCCGTGCGAGCAGCGCCTCCGGATCACGGTAGCCCGCGGTGGCGAGTGCCTCGATCGAACCATCCGCATCGGGCGCGGTCCAGACCCGAGCCACGGGGGAGTCGGAGCGCTCACCGGGGGCTTCGCCCAGCACGGAGCTGAACTGCCGGGACACCTCGCGCCGCGTCGCCGCGAGCGCAAGGTCGAACGCCGCGGCGTCCTTCGCGCCCGTCGCTTCCGCCAGCAGGGCGCGTTCGTCGGCGTCGGCCGGTAGCGTCTGCGTCTGCTGGTCGTCGCGGTACTGCAGGCGGTGCTCGACGTTGCGCAGGTGCACGTAGGCATCGCGGAGCATCGGCACCGTCCCCTGGGGCAGCAGGGCGCGCGACTCGATGGCCGCGAGCGCCGGCAGCGTGCCGCGCACGCGCAGCGCGGGTTCGCGACCGCCGCGCACGATCTGCAGCGCCTGCACGACGAACTCCACCTCGCGGATGCCGCCTTCGCCGAGCTTCACGTTGCCGGCGTAGTCGCGTCGCGCACCCTGCTCGCGGATCTGCCGGTGGACGTCCCGCAACCCCGCGTAGGCGTCGTAGTCCAGGTACTTGCGGAACACGAATGGCGTGACGATTTCCGCGAGCGCGGCGTCCGCGCCGCCGGTGAGCGCCCGGGCCTTGAGCCACGCGTAGCGCTCCCAGGTGCGTCCCTGCGTGATCAGGTACTGCTCGAGCGCCGAGAACGGCACGGCGAGCGGGCCGCTTTCGCCATAGGGCCGCAGCCGCATGTCGACGCGGAACACGAACCCGTCGGCCGTGATCTCGTGCAGCGCGGCGATCACGCGCCGGCCGAGGCGCTCGAAGAACTCGCGGTTGGACAGTTGCCGCGGACCGTCGGTGTCGCCGTCCTCCTCGTAGACGAACACGAGGTCGACGTCGGACGAGACGTTGAGCTCGGCGCCACCGAGCTTGCCCATACCGACGACGACCAGCGCCTGCGGTGCCGACGAATCGGCACCGATCGGCTCGCCGAAGTCCGCGGCGAGGACGTGGTGATGGAGTCGCACCGCGGCGGCGATCGCGACGTCGGCCAGCGTGGTGACCGCGGCGCAGACCTCGGCGAGGTCGGCCCGGCGCGTCAGATCCCGGGCGATGGTGTGGACCATCAGCTGCGCCCGCCACTGCCGCAGCGTGCGGGCAAGCGCCGCGGCGTCGCCGGAATCGACGGCGCCCGCGATGTCCCGCCGCGGCACGTCCCAGTCGAAGGGGGCGTCGAGGTGGGCGACCAGCCAGTCGGCAATTGCCGGCTGCGCGGCCAGCGTGCGTTGCGCGTAGCGGCTGAACGCAAGGGCGCGATCGAGGTCCATGGAGGGGCTGGGTCGGGTCTGGCGCCGGGAATCCCCGGAGAGCGGGGCGGGCCGTTCCGCTACAATGGCCGACAGTCTCGACATTATGCCTCCCGGGGTCGCTGCCACTTCATCCCTCGTGACGCGGACGCCCGTGAGCCGGCTGCTGCGATGGGGCCGGTATGCGCTCGCGGCGGTGGTGATCCTGTCCTGCCTCGCGATGCTTGGCGTGCGCTACGTCGTCCTGCCGCGGCTCGATGCGCATCGCGAGGACGTCGCCGCCCTGCTTGCCCGCGAGCTCGGGCATCCCGTCGAGATCGACGGCATCGCCACCGGCTGGGACGGCTGGAATCCGGTCGTCACCGTGCGCGGCCTGCGGGTGCGCGACCGCGCCGGCGTCGCGGCGCAGCCGCTGATCGACCTCGCGGAGGTCTCGGCCGTGGTCTCCTGGACGTCGCTCCTCGTGGGCGAGGTGCGCCTGCGGACCTTGCGCATCGACCAGCCGCGCATGTCGATCCGCAGGGACACTTCCGGACGCATCGACGTCGCGGGCATCGGTTTCGATCCGCAGGACGGCGCAGCGGGCCCGGGATTCAGCGCGTGGCTGCTGAACCAGCGTGAGATCGTCGTCAAGGACGCACTCGTCACCTGGAACGACGATCTCCGCAACGCGCCCCAGCTCCTGCTCGACCAGGTCAGCCTGCGCCTCGAGAGGGGATTCGGGCGGCACCGCTTCGGCCTCAAGGGTACCCCGCCGCCCGAGATCGCGGCCCCGATCGACGTGCGCGGCGATTTCGCTTCGCTTCGCGGCGGCGCGTGGGATCGCGCCAACGGGCGCATCTACGTGCGCCTCGACTACGCCGACGTCGCCGCGTGGTCCGAGTGGCTGCCGTTGCCGATCCCCGTGCAGAGCGGCGAGGGCGCGCTGCGCCTCTGGTTCGACGTCCACGACGGCGTCCCCGACGGCGTCGTCGCCGACGTGGAGCTCGCCAACGTGCGCGCGCGGCTCGCCGAGCACCTGCCGCCGCTCGATCTCGTCCACGTCGCCGGCCGCATTGCGTTCGACCATTCGGGCGCGCGCTACGCGATCTCGGCCCGCGAGCTCTCGTTCGTCGCCCCGGATGGCGTGCGCGTCGTTCCCGCGGACATCGCGATTCGCTACGAGCTCGGCGACGACGGGGAGACGCGCAACGGGCGGATCGCGGTGAGCCACCTGGAGCTCGCGCCGCTCACCTCGCTGGCCACGCACCTGCCGCTGCCGACCGTGATTCGCGAACACGTCGAGCGGCATGCCCCCCGCGGCACGCTGACCGAGGCGGCGGTCGATTGGGAGGGGCCGCTGGCGCGTCCCGTTTCGTTCCGCTCGAAAGGCACGTTCCACGACCTCGGCATGCGTGCACACGAGTCGCTGCCCGGCTTCACCCGGCTGTCGGGCTCGTTCGAGGCGACGGAGCGCGGCGGGTCGGTGCGCGTGTCGAGCCGCGAGGCGACGTTCGACCTGCCGCAGGTGTTCTTCGAGCCGCTGGTCGTCGACACGGCGAGCGGGCGCGTGCGCTGGGACCGCGACGACCGCGGCATGGACGTGCGCCTCGAGAACGTCGAGTTCGCGAACGCCGACGCGGCCGGCAGCGCCAACGGCACGTGGAGCTCGCGGCCGAAGGGCCCGGGCTTCATTGACCTCACCGCCCGGTTGACGCGCGGGGACGTGCGCAGGCTCCACGCCTACCTGCCGCGCAGCATCAGCGCGCAGACGCGCATCTGGGTCAGGGACTCGCTCCTCGCCGGGACCGCGGAAGAAGGCGAGGTCACGATCAAGGGCGACCTCTCGCGCTTCCCGTTCGCCGGCGGCCGCGACGGCAAGTTCCTCGTGACCGCGAAGGCGCGCGACGTCCTCCTCGACTACGCGAACGGCTGGCCGGTGGTCAACGGCATCGACGCCGACGTGCGCTTCGAGGGCCCGGGGCTGACGGTCGCGGCCACGCGCGGGCGCGTGCTGGGGACGGCGATCGCGCGCACCAAGGCGACGATGCCGGACCTGGTGATCGAGCATCCGCTGCTGATTGTCGAAGGCGAGGCGAGCGGGCCGACGGCGGAGTTCCTGCGCTTCGTCGAAGCGAGCCCGGTGGCGGCGTGGATCGACCACGCCACCGACGGCGTGCAGTCGGGCGGCAGCGCGCGCCTCGGCCTGCGCCTCGAGATGCGTCCCTCGCAGCCCGAGGATCGCGCGCGCGTCGGCGGCGAGCTGCAGCTCGTCGACAACCAGCTCCGGGTGCCGGGACTGCCGGCATTCACCCGCGTCAACGGGCGCCTGGGGTTCAGCGAACGCGAGCTCAACGGGCGCGACATCGCCTTCGAAGCGTACGGCGGGCCGGGACGCCTGACGTTGTCGCGCCGCGACGGTACGACTCGCGTGAGCGGTACGGGCACCGCCAATCTCGCTGCGTTCCGCAACGACGTCAGCGGCCTGCCGCTGGAGCGGGTGTCCGGCACCGCCGACTGGCGCCTCGATGTCACCCAGCGTGCGGGCGCCGCGAGCTGGAGCGTCGACTCCAACCTGCGCGGCGCGAGCATCGACCTGCCGTCGCCGCTGCGCAAGTCCGCCGCCGAAGCCGTGGCGTTTCGCCTCGAGCGTCGGCCGGTGACCAACGATGCCGGACGCGACACGTTGATCGCGCAATACGGCGACGGCGTGCGCGTGGTGGCGGAGCGCCGCACCAATGGGCGCGACACCACGGTCGAGCGTGCGCTCGTGCTGCTCGGCAAGGCAGCGGGGCGGAGCGTCCAGCCGGACCGGCCCGGCGTCACGCTGCGCGGTGACGTCGCCAAGGTCGACGTCGACGAGTGGCTCGGCGTGATGCGCGCCGACGAGCGCCGGGCCACCACGCGGCCGGCGCCTGCACTCGAACTCGGCGCGATCGACCTTGACGCCGGCGAGCTCGTGGCGTTCGGACGGCGCTTCGAGCAAGCGAAGATTTCCGCCCGACGCGGCTCCGACGGCTGGCGCGCCACGATCGACTCGCGGCCGCTCGAGGGCACGGTGACGTGGTTCCCGGCCAGTGAGCGGCAGGCGAATGGACGCGTGTCCGCGAGGCTCTCGCGCCTGAGCGTCGGGGCGGCGGAGGAGGTGGGTGCGCGTGCCACGGTGCCGCCTGCCGAACCTGCGCGCACCGAGAGCCGGGCGAACCCTTGGCCCGAGCTCGAAGTGACGGCCGAGCGGTACATCGGTCGCGCCGGGGATCTCGGGCGCCTGGAGCTGTCGGCGCGGCCCGAAGGTCGGGATTGGCGCATCGATCGACTTGCGCTGGTCAACGAGGCCGGGCGCATCGACGCCGACGGCTGGTGGCGAGCCGGCGGCAGTTCGCCGCAGACCAAGCTCGACGTCGCGCTCGACGTCAGGGATGCTGCGGCGTTCCTCGCGAGGATGGGGCTGCCCGGCGACGTCAAGGCGGCGCCGACGAAGATCGAGGGCCAGCTCGCGTGGCCCGGTGCGCCGGACGACTTCGCGTACCCCGCGCTGTCCGGAACGCTGCGCGTCAACGTGGGCGCCGGGCAGTTCACCAAGCTCGAGCCGGGCGTCGGCCGGCTGCTGGGCGTGCTCTCGCTGCAGGCGCTGCCGCGGCGCATCAGCCTCGACTTCCGCGACGTGTTCAGCGAGGGCTTCGCCTTCGATGCGATCCAGGGCAGCGTGCGCATCGGCGGCGGCATCATGCACACCGAGAACCTGCTGCTGTCCGGTCCGGCCGCCAAGGTGACGTTCGTCGGCGACGTCGATCTCGAGCGCGAGACGCAGTTGCTGTCGGTGCGCGTGCAGCCCTCGCTCTCGACGACGATCTCGGCCGGCGCCGGCGCGGCTGCGGTCGCGCTGCTCGCGGCGAACCCGCTGGTCGGTGCCGCGGTGGGCGCGGGCGCACTGCTCGCGCAGAAGATGATGCAGGATCCGATCGAGCAGCTGTTCAGCTACGAGTACGCCGTGCGCGGCTCGTGGACGGAGCCCGTCGTGGAACGCATGGCGCGGCGGCCGGTCGCGCGCGCGGGCGATGCCGCGACCGCAGGAGCGACGGCACGATGACGCGCCGCTTCCGCGTGGCGGCGGTGCAGATGGTCGCGGGTGGCGACATCGGCGTGAATCTCGCGCAGGCGGGACCGCTCGTCGACGATGCGGCCCGGGCCGGCGCCGAACTCGTGCTGCTTCCGGAGTACTTCGGCATCCTCGGCGCGCGGGCGACCGACAAGCTCGCCGCGCGCGAGCGCGACGGCGACGGCCGGCAGCAGGCATTCCTCGCCGATTGCGCGCGGCGGCACGGCATCGTCGTGGTCGGCGGCTCCGTACCGATCGACACCGGCGACCCGCAGCGGGTGGCGAGCGCCTGCCTCGTGTACGGCGGGGACGGCGCGCGCATCGCGCGCTACGACAAGATGCACCTGTTCGCCTTCCGCGACGGCGAGGAGGAGTACGACGAGTCGCGCACCATCGTGCCCGGCAGGGCGCCGGCGGCGATCGACCTGCCGTGCGGTCGCGCCGCGCTGTCGATCTGCTACGACGTGCGCTTTCCCGAGCTGTACCGCAGCCACGCGGATCTGGCACTGATCCTGATGCCCGCGGCCTTCACCGCGCGCACCGGTGCCGCGCACTGGGAACTGCTGCTCCGCGCCCGCGCGGTCGAGAACCAGTGCTACCTGCTCGCCGCGGCGCAGGGCGGCATTCACCCGGGGGGGCGACGCACGTTCGGCCACTCGATGCTCGTCGATCCCTGGGGCGAGGTCGTCGCGCGTCGTGCCGAAGGTCCCGGGCTGGTCGTGGGCGACGTCGACCCGAGGCGGATCGGCGAGATCCGGGCGAAGCTGCCCGCGGTCCTGCACCGGGTGCTGCGCTGATGGCGCACGCGGACCAGCGCGAGCGCGCAGGCGGCGCGCCGTCCTGTACGCTGCGCGCCGTGCCGGTGTCGCGTCCGTTCGCCTGGCTGTCGTCAGGCATGCGCGATCTCGCCCTCGCGCCCGGGCCCAGCCTGCTGCACGGCTTGGTCGTGGTCATCGCCGGCATTGCGATCCTGGCGCTGTCGATGCGCGCCTGGCCGCTTCTGCCCGGGGCATTCTCCGGGTTCGTGCTGATCGCGCCGATCCTTGCGACGGGCCTCTACGAGCTTTCGCGCCGGCTCGAGCAAGGCGAGGCGCCGACGCTCGCGCACGTCTTCGGGGCGTGGGCACGCGGCACGCGGCCGCTGGTGTGGATGGGCCTCGGGCTCGCGCTCGCGGCCACGCTGTGGGTGCTCGTGTCCGCGCTGCTGGTCGCGCTGTTCGTGCACGCGCCGATCACCGGACTGCGCGATTTCCTGCGGCTGGTGGTCGTCGGCGAGGGCTCGAACCTGTTCCCGCTCTGGCTCACGCTGGGCGGAGTCGGTGCGGCGGTGGTCTTCGCTTCGACCGTCGTCTCGGTGCCGCTGCTCCTCGATCGCGAGATCGGGCTCGGCGCGGCGCTCGCCACGAGCGTACGCGCCGTCGGCGAGAACCCGGTGACGATGGCGCTGTGGGCCGCGATCATCATGGTGCTCACGTTCCTGTCGATGGCGACGTTCATGCTCGGTTTCGCGATCACGATACCGGTGATCGGGCACGCCACCTGGCACGCCTACCGCGACGTGGTCGACGCCTCGGCACTGCCGCGGCGAACCTGATCGTGCCGCCCGAAGCGACGCTGTTCGGGCTGACGGAGGCGCAGATAGCCGAGATCGGAGTGACGTTCGGCATCGGCGCGTTCATCGCCTACATGCTGTTCATCATCTGGGATCTCGCCAAGCAGTCGAAGGCCGGCAAGCTCGGCACCTTCATCCTGTTCTTCGTGCTCGCATTCGGCATGATGGGCTTCGTCGCCAAATCGATCATCGCGAAGCTGCTGGGACTCTGAGCCGCCGCTTGCCGGCGGTCGCAGCCGCCCCGTCAAGGCGAGGCGCCGCCGGTCAGGGCGATGACCACCGGCGTCGACAGCGAGGCGATCGCGGTCGAGAGCACGATCGAGGAGGCCACCGGGCCGCCCAGCGTGCCGAACGCCTTCGACATCAGGTAGACGTTCGCCCCGACGGGCATCGCCGCAAGCACGGTGATCGCCTGCGTCTCGACGGGCGGCAGGCCGAGCGCCCGGGCGAGCGCGAATACGGCGAGCGGCTGCAGCAGCAGCTTCAGGCCGGTGATCGCGACGCTTTCGCGCCACCCGTCGCGCACGCCGTAGTCGCGCAGGCTCATGCCGAGCGCGACCAGCGACAGCGGAATCGCGGCATCGGCGAGGAGGGCGAGCGTGCGGTCGACGAAGGCCGGCAGCGTCCAGCCGGTGAAGCCGAACGCGGTGCCGGCGAGGATGCTCGCGACGATCGGGTTCATCGCCACCTCGCGCGCGGTGCGGACCAGGGCTTCCGGCGACGCGGTGCGCTCCTTCGCCCACTCCACCGACACGGTCACCAGCATCCACAGGATCCACGCGTTGAACACGATCACGAGCGTGATCGCCGGCAGCGCGCGCTCGCCCAGCGTCACCGTGACGAGCGGCACGCCGAGCAGCACCGTGTTGGCGAAGACCGTGCCCATGCCGAACACCGAGGCGGCGACGCCGTCGTGACGGAACACGCCGCGCGCGACGGCGATCGCGACCGCGTAGACCGCGAACGACCCGCCGAAGTAGGCGACGAGGAGCCAGGGGTCGACGGGTGCGAGCGTCGAGAACCCGGTCATCAGGCGGAACAGCAGCGCGGGCACCGCGATCGCGAACACGAAGCTCGCGAGCGCGTCGGAGGCCGCGGCGCTGCCGCGCCCGAAGCGTGCCAGCGCATAGCCGAGCGCGACGAGCAGGAACAGCGGCGCGGTCAGCGCGAGGAGCGCGGTAAACGTCGCCATGTCGGAGGAGCGTCGAGGATGGCGTGCGGCCCCGTCGGGCCGCAGCAATCACGCCGCCCTGGACGCGTCCGTGCCGGCCGGGCGCTGCGCGGCCAGCGTGTCGAGCGCGGCGCTGACCGCACGGTCGAAGAGCGGCACCGGTTCGAGCACGAGCGTGGCGTTGCCGGAGGCAAGCTGCCACGCCAGTTCCTCGGGGGAGAACAGGAACGCACGACCGCGGCTGCGGCTCGTGAAGATGTACTTGGTGTGCATCGGGCTCACCCAGTTGAGCCTCGCGCTGACCGGCCGGCCGTCGTCCTGCCGGAAGGCCAGCCACGTGCCGACCGCCATCTCGCTGACGAAGTCGTGGACCTGCGCCGGGTCGAGCTGCGGACGGCCGCGCGCAATGCCCTTCGCCTCTGCGGTCTCCAGCGGCGCCGCGGACGGTGCCTCGGCCGCTGCATCGACTTGCGGTCGCGGCTTGATCGCAGCGACGTGCAGCGGGTACAGGGCGTCGAAGAACGCACGCGTGCGCTCGGCAGGAGCGTTGACGGCGGTGCAACCCTTGCGCAGGCCGAGCACGAGTGCCGGGATCATCCGGGTGAGCCGCGCCTTCTGCCCGGTGCGTTCCTTCGCCACGATGCTCCACAGGAGATCGTCGAGCGTGCGCACGGCGGCGGCCCACTCGGCGCTTGCGTCTCCCTTGGCGCGCCGCACGGACGTGAGGTATTCGCCCCACGTGGTCTCGACGAAGCCGCGCACTTCGAACGGCAGCAGCAGGCCGGCGAGCCGGTCGCGCACCAGCGCGCGGACCTCCGCGCGGTCCGACTCGCTCCGCTCGGCCGCGAGCGCGGCGGCGACGTCCGGCTTCACCGTCGCCTCGACGCTCTGTTTCTCGGCGTCGATGTAGCCGGCGAGCTCGACGTCGGCGACCTCGAACACCGAGGGGTCGATTTCGTAGTCGCGGCAGATGCGCTCGACGACCGCCGTCGCCTCGAGCTCGAAGCTCGCCTGGTACTCGGCGTCGTGCGTCGAGCCGATCGCGGCTTCGGCAAGGTGGTCGAGCAAGCGCCGCGCCGGGTGCGCGCGGTCGGAGAAGAAGGTGCGGTCGAGCAGCGCGGCCTTCAGCACCGGCACCTGCAGCCGTCCGAACAGCCGGCGCATCGACTCCGGGATCGACGGATCGCGGAAGATGTAGTCGAACAGCAGCCCGATCACGTCCATCGTGATCCGATCGGTCGGGTTGGCGACCTGGTCGACGACGGCGGCACGGATGTAGGGAATCAGGTTGAGCGGTATCAGGGCTGCGCCCGCGTCGCTCGGCGCCGGCACGACCTTGGCGAGCTCGGCCGGCAGGTCGAGGCGCTGCCAGTGCCCGAGCGTGTTGAAGAGTGGCGTCGAGGTGCCCAACGCCATCAGCGGGTCGAGGTCCGGAAACAGCGCGTCGCGGCCGTCTGCAGACGCGCCCCGCCCCGGTGCGGCGGCACCGAGGGTGGTCAAACCCGCTGCGAGCGCTGCGGCGGGTGGCGTGGCCGCGCCCTGCGCAGCGCCCGCCGGCGCGAGCGCCGATGGCAGCATGGCCGCGATGGCCTCGTGCGACTGCCTGCTCGCCGCGGCGAAGTCGAACACCGACGCGCCGGCCGCAGCGCCAAGCTGCGGCAACTCGACGTTGCCCGGCAGCGCCTGACCGGCGTCGTGCAGCATCTGCGAGAACGTCGGGATCAGGTCCTTGTCGTCCGCGGGACGGAACTCGCTCCGCGCGCGAAGCTCCGCCTTGATCTCGGGCAGCACGCCGTGATCGGCGAGATGCCGGTTGAGCGTGATGTAGACCTTGTTCGCCGCCGGGGTCAGGTCCGCGACGACGCGTTCCATGAACGGGCGCCAGATGCGCGGATCGGGGTAGGTCGCACGCGCCGACAGGCCGATCGCATCGAGGATGTACGGCGGTCCGAACGGATTGTCCGGATCGCGGCGATCGCCCGCAGGCAGCAGGGTCTCGACGCGCAGGTCGAGCGCGCCGAGCTCGCGGTGGGTGAGCCGGTAGAGGAAGGCGGTCGCGGCGACCAGTGCGGCCTGCTTCTCCTGATCGAACGCGGTGAGTACCCGCAGCGTCGAGATCGACGCGTCGAAGTCGGGCCGCCGGCCCTTGCGCCGGCCCCCGCCGAGCCGCCGCTCGTAGAGCTCGCCCAGCGCCTTCTCGAAGCGTTCGACCCAGGCGCCTCGCTTGGCCTTGAACTCGGCGACATCCTTGTCGTCGACGAAGGCATTGCCCTCGAACAGGTCCCCGCTCATCTCGATCGACGCGCGGCCGATGTCGGTGAGCTTGGCCCGATATTGCTCGAAGCAACCGTCGAGGAGCGCCCTGGCTTCGGCGGCGATCGACGTCGCCGGTCCCGGGCGCGCGGAGTTCTGGGTCATCGGGTCAGAGACGCCGGATGCGGTCCGGCGAGCGCGCTATTGTAGGCCCGCCACGAACTTGCGCGCGATGCTTGCAGTCGATCGTGAGGAGCGGACCGACCGTCGGCCCGCCCGCGCCCGCAGCACGTTCCCGGCGTCGCCGCATCGGCGACTTCGGCCGCCCGACCGGCGCACCGCGTGACGCATCGCGTTCGCGCACGCGGACCGTTACCATACCCGTTCCGTCGGCGACCTCGACCCGCGTCGCGGGTGCCCGACGCCGTGCCGAAGCCGAGTCCACGCGCATGAGCCAGACCGTGTCCCCGAGCCGTGCCGCGCCCGCGATCGCGGTCGTCGGCGCGGGTATCGTAGGCGCGACCACCGCCTACATGCTCTCGCGGCGCGGGGCCCACGTGACGCTCATCGACCGCACCGAGCCCGGACGCGGCTGCAGCTACGGCAACGCGGGAGCGCTCGCCCCGGCTTCGGTCGTGCCGCTCGCGATGCCGGGCATCCTGCGGCGCGTGCCCGGCATGCTCCTCGATCCGGCAGGACCGCTGCGATTGCCGCTCGGCTACGTGCCGCGCGCATTGCCGTGGCTGCTGCGGTTCGTCGCAGCGTCGCGACGCGACCGGGTCGAGGCGATCGCCGCGCGGCTCGCCGCACTGAATGCCGAAGCGATCGAGCGCCACACGGCGCTGGCGCGGGAGATCGGCGCACCGGAACTGGTGCGCATGCACGGGCACCTGCACGTCTACCGCGATGCCGGTGCGCTGGCGAAGGATGCGCCGGCGTGGGCGCTGCGCGAACGGCACGGCGTGCGCTGCGAGCGCGTCGAGCGTGCCGACATCGAGTCCCTGGAGCCGCGCCTCGGGACGTGCTACCGCACCGGGGTCTTCCTGCCGGACCAGGCGATGGTGGTCAATCCGTTCCGCTACGTGCAGCAGATCGTGAGGGCGTTCGTCGTCGGTGGCGGACGCCTGGTGCGCGACGAGGTGCGGGCGATCGAGCCCGACCTCGCGCGCGGCTGGTCGGTGCACACCAGCGAGGGGCGCCAGACCGCGGACCACCTGATCCTCGCCGCCGGGGCGCAGACGCCGCTGCTGGTCGGTCCGCTCGGCGTGCGCCTGCCGATCGAAAGCCAGCGCGGCTACCACGTGACCTTCCCGGACGACGCGGCACCGGTGTCGCGCATCGTCGTGCTCGCCGACCGCAAGGTGTTCGTGACGCCACTCGAGCGCGGCTTCCGCGTGGCCGGCACGGTGGAGTTCGGCGGGCTTCTGCGCGCTCCCGACCCCCGTCGCTCCGCCCTCCTGGTCCGCGTCGCGCGCGAGGCATTCCCGGGGATCGCCACCGGCGAGGAACGCCACTGGATGGGGCACCGCCCGAGCACGCCGGACTCGCTGCCGCTCGTGGGGCCGGTGGCGTCGAGGGCCGGACTGTGGCTCGCCACCGGGCACGGGCACCTGGGTCTCACGGGCGCCGTCAGCACCGCTCACGCGCTCGCGGACGCCATTCTCGAGGGGTCGCCGGCCCTCGCGCCGGCCATCGCCTGAGTCCGTCGACGGTCGGCTAGCCTCGGCCCACGAACGGCATGTCGCGGGCCATCACCGTCATGAACTGGACGTTCGCGTCGAGCGGCAGGCTCGCCATGTAGACGACCGCGGAGGCCACGTGCGCGACGTCCATCAGCGGTTCGGCCGCGATGGTGCCATTGGCCTGCGGCACGCCCTTGGCCATCCGCGCCGCCATGTCCGTGGCCGCGTTGCCGATGTCGATCTGGCCGCAGGCGATGTCGTGCTTGCGCCCGTCGAGGGAGATCGACTTGGTGAGTCCGGTGATCGCGTGCTTGGTGGCGGTGTAGGGCGCCGAGTTCGGCCGCGGCGCGTGGGCGGAGATGGAGCCGTTGTTGATGATGCGCCCGCCGCGTGGCGACTGCGCCTTCATCGCCCGGTAGGCCGCCTGCGCACACAGGAACGAGCCGGTGAGGTTGACGTCGACGACTTCCTGCCACTGGGCGGCGGTGATGTCCTCGAACGGGCCGCCGATCGATGCGCCGGCATTGTTGAAGAGCAGGTCGATGCGCCCGAACGCCGCCACGGTGCGCGCGAACAGCGCGTCGACAGCGTCTGGTCGGGAGACGTCCGTGGAGACGGCGATCGCGCGATCGCCGGTGCCCGCGGCGGCGATCGCCGCCGCGAGCGGCTCTGGCCGTCGTCCGGCGAATGCCACGCGCCAGCCGGCCGCGCACAGCGCCGACGCCACCGCCTTGCCGATGCCCGTGCCTGCCCCCGTGACTACCGCCACCTTGCCGTTCGCCATCGCACTGCTCCTGTTCGTCGACAGCCCGCATTCTAGTGCGGATGCCCCCCGCGTCCGCCCGCGCAGGGACCGCAGCACCCCGCCGTGTGACGCCAACGGCCACTGCCGGTCGCGGCCGACGGACGTCGTCGGACGTTGGCGCGTTCTATGCTAATGTCATGAAGACCCCGATACCTGCGCCGGCCTGCGGCGCATGGCTCGAAGCCGCACGACGATGCACTGTCCGACCTGCCGTCACGACAATCCCGCGACCACGCGCTTCTGCAGCGCGTGCGGAGCGGTACTGGTGGAAAGCGCACCGGATGGGGGACGTCGCCGCGTGCTGCGGCCGTGGGGAATGCGGCGGACCGCACCGCCGACGATTTCCCCCGACATGCCCGACCTGGCGGACGCGGGGATACCGACCCGCGGCACGCGCCTCGATCCCGCCGTCCGCTTCGATTTCTGGATCGTCGGCGGACTCGTCGCCGCCTTGGTCGCAGTGGCCTGGATCAGCGGCACGGCGCGGCCGGGCCACGATGCGCTGCACGACGCCGGCGCGCAGGTTGGCGCGGGGTCGGCAACCCATGTTTCCGCGACGACGCCGACGATCGTGCAGGAGGCCCGCCTCAAGGCGCCGCCGCTGGTCGACGTGTCGCCCGCAGCGAGCCTGCGCACCGAAGTGACGCCGCGCGTCACCGCCCCCGCGTCGTTGCCGGCACGTGGCCAGGCGCGGGCCCCCGCGGCGATGCCCGTGGTCGTGGCGACCCAAACCGGCGAATCCGTCGTCGACGACGGCCGCGGCGAGACGCCGGCGCCCGCTGTTGCACCGGTCGAGGCCGCGCCACCCCCCGTGTCCGATCGCTGGCAACCCCTGCGCAGCGCACTCGCGCAATGCGGGTCCGTGAGCGCCACGATCGCGCGCGCGATGTGCGAGCAGGAGGCCCGGCTTGCGCACTGCGACGGGTTCTGGGGACTGGTCGCGGCCTGCCCGACCACTCGTTCCGAGTACGGCCAGTAGGCCGTTCCGGCGCTGTCGGCGCTGGCGGGCCGTCGGGGTACCGCGGATGCGGATCCGCTAGCGCCGTTCGCGCAGCAGCAGGTTGAGCAGGATCGCGCCGAACGTGGCCGTCGCGATGCCACCGAACGCGACGCCGCCGACCTTGAGCGTGAAGTCGCCGGCGCCCAGCACCAGCGTGACCGCCGCCACGATCAGGTTGCGGTTCTCGCTGAAGTCGACCCGGCTGTCGACCCAGATCTTCGCGCCCGCCGCGGCGATCAACCCGAACACGACGATCGACACGCCGCCGAGCACCGGGCCGGGGATCGTCTGGATGAGCGCGCCGAACTTCGGCGAGAATCCCAGTGCGATCGCGATCAGCGCCGCGACGACGAACACGATCGTCGAGTAGATCTTGGTCACCGCCATGACGCCGATGTTCTCGGCGTACGTGGTGACGCCGGTGCCGCCCGAGTAGCCGGCGACGATCGTGGCGAGGCCGTCGCCGAGGAATGCGCGGCCCATGTAGGGGTCGAGGTCGCGGCCGGTCATGGCCGCCACGGCCTTGATGTGCCCGAGATTCTCGGCCACGAGAATGATCGCGACGGGGGCGATCAGCGCAATCGCCTCGGCGCGGAAGTTGGGGGCCGCGAACTGCGGCAGCCCGAGCCAGGCCGCGCTTGCGACGCCACCGAAGTCGACGGGCTTGCCGAGGCCCATGACGTTGGCGAGCAGCACGTACGCCGCGTAGGCGATGGCGAGGCCGACGAGGATCAGCAGGCGGCGCAACATGCCACGGGTGAACACCGCGACCGCCGCCACCGCGACGATGGTGAGGACCGCCATCCACGCGTCGAAGGGGGAGCCGCTCGCGCCCTTCACGGCGATCGGCGCGAGGTTGAGGCCGATGACCGCGACGACCGCCCCGGTCACGATGGGCGGCATCAGCCGCTCGATCCATCCGGTACCGAGCGCCATCACCACGAGGCCAATGACCGCGTACACCGCGCCGCAGGCGATGATGCCGCCGAGCGCCGTGCCGAGGTTCGGATTGCCGCCGCTGCCGGCGTAGCCGGTCGCCGCGATCACCACGCCGATGAACGCAAAGCTCGATCCCAGGTAGCTCGGCACACGGCCGCCGGTGACCACGAAGAAGATCAGCGTGCCGACGCCCGACATCAGGATCGCGACGTTGGGATCGAATCCCATCAGCAGCGGCGCGAGGACCGTCGCGCCGAACATCGCGACGACGTGCTGCAGTCCCATCGCGACGGTCTGCGGCCACGGCAGGCGCTCGTCGGGGGCGATCACGCCGTCGGTCTTGACGGTCCAGCGGGTAACGATGAGTTGGCTCATGGCGAATTGGCGGGCGGCGACCCGCGCATTATCACCCTGACGGCCGGAGGGGGTTGCGTTCCGTGTGAACCGGTCGTGCGCGAGGCCGCTCGCCGGGCGTTGCCGCGGCCGTCAGCCGCTGCCCGTCCTGCAGGCGAGACGGATCCGCTCGTACTCCTCCTGCGTGTCGATCGCCGCCTGCCGCGTCGCGAGCGTGCTCTCGGCGTTGCGCATGAACGACGTCAACGCATCGCCGAGCCGCCGATCGAGCGTGCTCTGTGCCTCGCCGACGGTAAAGCCGTACTGCGGGGCGGTGCCGAGCGCGCGGGTGAGCTCGCCCCGCAGCCGCGGCACCGACTCGCGGGCGAACGCGACGTACGTGTCCACGTGGCGCTGCTCGTGTTCGCGGATCACGCGCGTGCGGCAGGGGTCGTCGCTGTATTCGCGCGCGACGTACACGGTCATCGGCGCGAGGAACAGTTCGACCGACACCGATGGGCGCACGCACGCTCTTGCACCCATGCGATCCTCCAGACCCTTGACTTCGAGCGTGGAGCGGTGCCCGAAGCGCGCCTTGGTGAGTCCGATCGTGCGCAGCGCCTCGACCGGCGACTCGCTCATGCCGGTCAGCGCCGTGGTGGACACCGTACGATTCTCGGCGACCGTCGGCATCTGCACGGTGATGCTGATCGCGCTCGGCGGCAGGTCTTCGCACCGGGACTCGAAACTGCCGGCGGGGGAGAAGTGCGCGAGCGCCTCGCCGACACGTTCCCAGCCGGTGAACGAGGCGATCGACAGGATCGCGCCGACGGCGACCGCGATGCGCGTAGCCGGGTGGAATCGGGTCCAGGACATGGGATGGTTGAGTGGCCGGGCAGCGCGTTGCAGCGTGCTCGTTGGCGACGAATCTAGCAAGTCCCCGCGCTCTGCAAGTCACCGGTCCGACGGGAGGCAATGCCATCGTCGAAATCGTCGAACCGCTTTACGATTTCACCGCATTGCATGCGCATGTCATGCGCTCGCGGCGCTCGCCACCGCGCTCACGTAAAATGCGAGGCGGGCGCATGGCCCGCTGCGCAGTTCGACGGATGTACGACCTTCCCGCCATTTCGCTCTTTGTCGTGATGCTCGCCTACTGGGGTCGTGTTGCGGCCATGTCGTGGCGCATCCGCCGGCGCACGCGCACGCTCTCCGGCGTCGTCCCGGAGCAACCGCTGGAGCGCATGCTGTGGTGGTTCTTCGTGCCCGTGGTCGCCTTGTGGATCGCCCTGCCTCTGCTTGCCGGGTTGCGGTCCGACGGAGGCGCAGCACTGCCCGCCGCGGTGCGCGAGGGGCCATGGCTCGCGCTGCGCTGGTGCGCGGCCGTCGTCGCCGCCGGCCTCCTCGTGGCGACGATCCGCTGCTGGAAACGCATGGGTCGGCACTGGAAGATGGCCGTCACGCCGGGCGAGCGACAGGTGCTGATCACCGATGGCCCGTTCCAGCGCGTGCGCCACCCGATCTACGGCTACCAGATCCTGCTGATGCTCGCCTCGCTCGCGGTGGTGCCGACCGTGCCGATGCTCGTGGTCGCCGCGGTTCACCTCGCGCTCATGCTGACCAAGTCGCGCAACGAGGAGGCGTACCTGCACGGCGTGCACGGCGAGGCTTATGCGACCTACGTGGCGAGGACCGGGCGCTTCTTCCCGAAGTCGCCGCGGTAGCAGCACGATGCGCGTGCGGACCACCGACAGCCTGCTCGGCCGGGTGCGGTCCGAGCGTTGCAGCACGCGCGGAGGGGTGCACGTCGTCGCGCGAGCGGTGTTCGGCCTGTTCGTGGTCGTGCTGGCGAGCATCGCGGCGGCAAGTCCGCCGTCCGTGGCGCGGGCCACGCGACTCGCCGCGCTCGACTGCGCGCGCATCTCGCCCACCGATGTTGCCGAGGTCCTGTCCGGCGCCCCGGCACCACGGATCATCGCGCTCCACGGCAGCGTGCCGATCGTGACGATGGAGCCGTTCGCGGAATTCCTGGTCGCGATGGGGTACCCGGACGAGCGCGTGCGCAACCCGGTCGATGGCGCGCGTACCTACCGGAGCTTCGTCGACAGCCGGCGGCTCGCCGGCGAGATCGCCTGGCATTACGAGCGGGACGGCGTCATGCCCATCCTCATCGGGCATTCGCAGGGCGGCATGGTGGTGATCAAGGTGCTGCACGACCTCGCGGGCACCGCAGCGCAGTCGATCCCGGTCTGGAATCCCGCGCGCGCGGAGCCCGAGTCGCGAACGGCGATCGTCGACCCGCGGGACGGCAGGACGCGGCCGGTCGTGGGCCTCAAGCTCGACTTCGCGGCGGCGCTTGCCACGGGCTCGCTGCCCCGCGTCCTGCTCGGCCAATGGGGCGTGCTGCCGCTGCTGCGGGACGTTCCCGATTCGGTGGTCGAGTTCACGGGATTCGCGATCCCCTGGGATCCGATCGCCGGGACGGGGCCCGCGCCGGCAGGTTTCCACGCGACCGGCACGGCGCGGGTGCGCAACGTCGTGCTCCCCGCGGGCTACAGCCACATCGGGCTGCCGTCGACGGCGCACCTCGCGCGGCAGCCCGAAACGCGCGGCTGGATCGATGCCTGGCACCCGGATGCGGCGCCCGAGCAGCCGAGGGACGTGGACGTGACCAACCTGCTGCACGCCGCGGACCTCTGGTACAGCGTGAAGCGTCACTGGTGCGAGGGCGCGCAGGCGTTCGCGCGTTCGGCGACGAATCGGGCTTCCCGCTGATGCAAGGGCGTCTCAATCTATTCCAGTGCGCGATGCTGCGATGGCGGCAGCTTCATCCCTACTGTGCGGCGCACGTGATCCGCGTCGCGTCGCCGCTCGACGCCGCGCGGCTCGAGTCGCGCATCGGCGGGGCACTCGAGGCGATGGGCCTCACCGGATATGCGCTCGACGCCGGAGCCCGGCGTTTCGAGTGGTCAGGTGGTCCTGCACGGGTCGCCGTGCCGGTGCACGACGGTGGCGAGTCGCCGCTGGAACGCGCCGCTCTGGAGATCGAATCGCTGATCAACCGGCCCTTTCCCGAGAGCGGTGGCTTCGACCCGTTCCGGTTCTTTGCCGTGCGCAACGGCGATGGCGCGTTCCTGCTCGGCGTCGTCTACGACCACATCGTCGCCGGCGGCGACTCGATCGTGGTGCTGATGACCGATCTTGCCGATCGGTACATCGCCGCACGCGAGGACGACGTGCCGTTGCCGCGTCTCGAGCGTTACCCGGCGACCTACGGTGCGCTGGTGCGCAGGCAGTGGCCGCGCTTCCTGTCGACGCTGACCGCGCTGCCGGGTCAGCTGGCGGGTTGGCGGCGCGCACGCCGGCCGGGCATCAAGGACGCCGCCGACGGTTACAACGGTTTCGTCCACTTCTCGGTGCCGGCGGCGAATTACGCGCGCCTGCGTGCGGCGGCCAAGGGCTTCGGGGTCACGGTCAACGACCTGCTGTTCGCCCTCGTGCTGAAGGTGGTTGCCCCGCTGTGGGGAGGGCCGCGTGCCGCAGCGCGGCGCTGCGAGGTGGCGGTGGCGTCGGTCGTGAACGTTCGCGACGACTATCAGGGACCGGCGACCGAGGTGTTCGGCCCGTTCCTGGCCTCGATGCGCGTGCTGCACCCGGTTCCGGACGGCGTGTCGCTTGCCGACCTGGCGGCGTCGGTGCATGCCCAGACGACGCGCGCCAAGCGGCGCAAGCTGCACTACATGACCCTGGCCGGCCTGGCCGTGGCGGGCCTGTTGTGGCGCTATGCCGGACCCGCGCGGCGCCAGCGCATCTATCTCAAGTATCATCCGGCCTTTGCTGGACTGACCCCGCTCAACGTCAACCACCTCCGGCGGCGCGGCAGCATCCCGGACGGCGACTACCTTCGCGGGGCCTCGACCGGACCGATGTCGGCGATGGTGATCTCGGTCACCATCTCCGGCGCGGCCATGCGCGTCGGCATCACCTACCGGCGGGCGGCGCTCTCGCGGGGCGAGATGAACGGCGTTGTCGGCAACCTGATGCACCTTATCGAGCAATTGTGATGGCACGTACGAACTCACTTCCGGGCCGGCTGTTCGCGGTCATTCTCGCGGCACTCGTGGCGGGTTGCGCGGGACTGCAGTACTCGAACGGGCCCGCGGCCGTCGCGACGCGGCCGTCCGAACCGGTCCTGAAGACCGTTGCGCTCGACCGCGCGCTCGAGGACCGCATCCTGGCACTCGACCCGGACCGCGTGACCCCCGAAGACGTCCGCGACACGCTGTCGAAGGCGCCCGCGCCGCGCATCATCCTGCTGCACGGCGGCGTGTTCCCCGTGCACCTCGCGATGACGTCGTTCGCGCAGTTCCTGATCGCGATGGGCTACCCGGAGGCGCGCATCAAGCACCCCGGCGACGAGCGCTGGTCGCACAGCCCCTACGAGCCCTCGGAGCGTGTCGCGGGGATGATCGCGTGGTTCTACGAGCACGAGGGCGTACGTCCGATGATGGTCGGCCACAGCCAGGGCGGTATGCAGGCGATCAAGGTACTGCACGACCTCGCCGGGACGTTCGCGCCGTCGCTCGCGGTGTGGAACCCGATTGTCGAGCAGCCGGAGCCGCGCACGTCGATCACCGATCCGATCACCGGCCGCGACCTCCCGGTGGTGGGCAACAAGGTCTCGTACACCTCCGCGGTCGGTGCCGGCGGGCCTTCGGGCGTGCTGCCGAACCAGTGGTCGGTGATCACCCGCATCCGCGAGATCCCGGACACGACGGTCCAGTTCGACGGCTTCTTCATCGGCATCGACTGGTTCGCGATGACCTTCACCGAGACCGGCGTGCCGCGCTTCGCCAGCGCCAGCGGCAAGGTCGAGGTACGCAACGTCGTGCTGCCGGCCGGGTACCTGCACGTCACCGTCCCGACCACTCACCACCTGCCGGGCAACCCGACGTTCCGCGAATTCCTCGACAGCTACCGCCCAATCGGCGAGCGGCCCAACGAGACCACGATGCCGGGGAGCTACAGCGACAACGTGCTCTACGCGGCCGAGAACTGGTACATGATCAAGCGGCACTGGGCGCGAGAGGCGCAGCGCTTCGTGCGCGCGCGGCGCGGGCTGACGGTACAGGACTGAGTAACCGTGTCCGTCGTCAAGCGATAGTGGTCTGACGTTGAGCGTTCAGGTGATCTCGGACGAGAGCGTTCAGGTGCGTGACGAGCTTGCGCATGCAGGCGATGAGCGCGACTTTCTTGAGCTTGCCGGCGGCCACCAGGCGTTCGTAGAAAGCTCGGATGGCCTCGTTGTGTCGAGTTGCGGTGAGCGTGGCCATGTACAGGGCCCGTCGCAGCTCGAAGCGTCCGCCGGAGATGCGTCGTCGACCTTTGCTGGCGCCGGAGTCCTTGGCGTAGGGGGCCACGCCCACGAGCGCGCAGATCTGGCGGCGATTGAGCCGCCCGAGCTCGGGCAGTTCGGCGATCAGGGTGGCAGCGGCGGCGACCTTGCCAATGCCGGCGATGCTCTGCAGCAGCTTGGCCATGTGGGTGTGATTGCTGCTCGACGTGGGTGGCCATCTCGGCCTCGACGTCGTCGAGCTGGCGGGCGATGGCTTCGAGCAGCGCTTCGATGCTGGGTCGGGTCACGGCCCGTGCCAAGCGCAGCCGCTGGCGCTCGGAGAGTTGCATGGCGACCAACTGGCGGCGTCGGGTCACCAAGGCGGCGAGGTCCTGTTGCTCGGGCACGGTGAGCGGGCGGATGAACCGTTCGCAGTCGGGCCGACGCGTCAGCACGCCGGCGAACTCGGCCAGCATTACCGCGTCGATCCGATCGGTCTTGGCCCTCTTCTGCATTGCCTGGGCGAAGTCGGTCTCGTCGTCGCGGGTTGACCACGGCCAGCGCGAGCCCTGCGGCCTGCGGCGCGCACGCCCGCCGCCTCGTAACCACCGGTGGCCTCCATCAGCACCAGTTCCGGCTTCAGGCGCACGAGGGCCTCGGCCAGCGTACTGTGGCCGTCGGCGTCGTTGGGAACCTGCCGCAGCACAGCCGGAAGCTCGGCGCCGATTGCGGCCAGCTCGACGTGCTTGCTGGCCACGTCGATGCCTACCATCACGGATGATCCAGACATCGTATTCGTAACCCTCTCTTGTCCATGCGAGCCGGCACGCGGCCGCTCGGCTAACCGTTCGGGCATCAAGAAGACTACAACACGGGTCCGCGCGCAATCTACTCAGTCACGGGCTTGCGAGCATGCTCGCCGGCCCAAGGCCGTACCAGGCTGCACGGTCCGGTCTGGCTGCCTCAGCGGCAGTCAGACTCTACCGCGCCGGTCTGGTCTGAACATACAAGGCCGGCGGGCGAAGCCAAGGCCCGATGGGCCCGACGCCGGACGATGGCGCACGGGGCCGACGAGGTGATGCGACGCAGATCCGCGGCGGGACACGAGCGGCCCGACGGAGTCTCACGCAGGGCCACGCGGTATAATCGAGCGCTTTGGACGCGGCGCGGCAGTGCCTCGCGTCCGCCGCCCAACCGCCCACGAAGCTCTCCGCATGTCGACTCCCCTCGCCGGCAAGGTCGCGCTCGTCACGGGCAGCGCCCGCGGCATCGGCCGCGCGTGCGTGCGCAAGCTCGCTGCCGCCGGCTGCGATGTCGCGGTCGCTCTACAACAGTCACGACGAGGCGGAGTCCCTGTGCGCCGAGGTGCGCGCGCTCGGCCGCACCGCGGTCGCGCTGCAGGGCAGTGCCGGTGACCCGGAGAGCATCGCGGAGGTGTTCGACGGCTTTCGCAAGTCCTTCGATCGCCTCGACATCGTGATCTCCAACGCGGCCTGGGGGTGCTCAAGCCGGCCATGGAGATGGAGCTTCGACGCTGGCGCTGGTGCCGACCAACGCCTTCGCGCTCGCGCTTCTCGCGCAGCACAGTGCGCCGCTGATGCGGGAGGGCGGCCGCATCATCGCCATGTCGAGCCTCGGCTCGCTGCGGGCCATGCCGCACTACGGCTTCGTCGGCGCGTCGAAGGCGGCACTCGAGTCGCTGGTACGCACCTACGCAGACTCGGCCGCGGGGCATCCGCGTGAACGCGGTGTCGGCCGGCGTCGTCGACACCGATGCGCTCGCGTACTTCCCGACCGGGAGCAGCTCCTCGCCGAGTTCGCGCAGCGCACGCCCGCGGGCCCGCGGCTCACGCCCGAGGACGTCGCCGGCGCCGTCTACCTGCTGTGCTTGCCGGAGGCTGCAATGATCGACGGCGCCGCGCTGCTCGTCGACGGCGGCTTCGCCATCTCGGGTTGACGATGGCGCTGAACGGCGGCCTCTCGGGCAAGGTGGCGATCGTCACCGGCGGCAGCCGGGGCATCGGCCGCGCG
>CAVXVH010000009.1:0-76543 GCA_963765065.1 uncultured beta proteobacterium
TTTGTCCAGTGGCTGCAGGCTTACGAGTTCTCGGACGTTTTGCTCGGTACCGTGCTCCGGGGTATCAATGCAGAGTCCGCCTGACTACGCGGTCTACGCGTCGAATGACGGCGACATGCTGATCATCGCGAGTAAGTCACGCCTTCCAGTCGCGAGCGATCGCTTCACTGAGTTTTCTGACCTAAAGCCAACGCTAAGGCGCCTCGCTTTGGGCTCCTTGGACGAACTCGAGATTCGACGGCTTGCCGGGGCGCTTAGCGTGAGAGCCGTTCTCGCTGAACTCGGGTCGGGAATGAACTCAGTTTCTCTACCCGTTGGTCGACAACGCAGTCGCCCCGCGAGCGCTTCCTGCGATCCTCCGCAAGAGCGCTGCTCCTCCTCCCGATAGCGCCGGTTCCCGTCGTAGAGATGCTCGAATCTCGCACCGCACCATCTCCAAGAGGAATTGTGTCTGCAAAGGCGTCGTATGAGCGTCGCGATAATCATCTTGCAGCGGCAGCCGCGGCGGCGTTTCTGACTGGAAAGGTGTTGACAGATCATTCGTGGCCGATGCCACGCGACATTGGGCTTCTGAAGGCGATCTTATGGGACTGTTCCACCCCACCGCCAAGGATCCGAATCAGGGACCTGTTGCACGACGTGGCAGTCTTCGTGAACCCACAACTTCCGGCATCCGCCGCGAGCGAGGTCTGGTCGGCAGTTCGATCGGCGCCCTGCGCGAATGCGATGTCCAAGGACGACCAACTCTGGCTTGAGCTTATCGAATCGGTCGGCGCGCGGGATGCCCAAATGATGGCGCAGTTGGCGAGGCAGGTGGCGGAAGGCTCGAAGGACCTTCGGAACTCGAAGCACATGCGGACCTACGCGCTAATCGCCGGATCGACCGGCCTGCTTGTCCTAGGCAGGGGCGAGGATGCGGGCCGCTTTCTCGATTGGACTCTCGCAAAGCTACCTACGGCGACGATTGACGAACCGGTGATCTTGGCGTTGCGGGGTTACGTGAGACGCAATGGACTTGCTAGGCAATGACCATATCGGGATTGTGCGGACACTGCATCGCTGGCGAGCGAGGAACTTAGTAGATGCTTCGCGGTGCAGTTCAGCGGGTGGAGGGCAGAAGTGGCTCCGCAAAGTCGGACAGGGGGATAGGTGGGTAGCTCTGCTCTAATGGCGCTTGGTCGCCGAGGAGCAGAGAGGATGAAACGACCCCGCAGGAACCATTCAGCGACGTTCAAGGCGAAGGTGGCGCTGGCAGCCGTTCGCGGCGACAAGACGCTGGTCGAGCTGTCGGAGCAGTTCAAGGTCCACCCGAACCAGATCGGGCAGTGGCGCGCGGAGCTGCTAGCGCGCGCTGCCGAAGTCTTTGCGACGGCGGCTGAGCGGCGCGATTCCGGGCCGGACCTCAAGACGCTGCACGCCAAGATTGGCCAGCTTGCGCTTGAGAACGATTTTTTAGGCAACGCGCTCGGTCGCATCGGCGATGCGAGCGCAAAGCGATGATCGATCTGGCGCGCCGGCTGCCGATCGTGCGCCAGGCGCAGCTGCTGGAGCTGTCGCGCTCGTCGGTCTATTACCGTCCGCAGCCGACCTCGGACGCCGACCTGGCGCTGATGCGACGCATCGACGAGCTGCACCTCGAGCACCCATTCGCTGGCAGCCGCATGCTTCGTGACCTGCTCAATCGCGAGCGCTTCGAGGTCGGTCGCAAGCATGTGACGACGCTGATGCGCAAGATGGGCATCGAGGCGCTTTACCGGAAGCCGAGGACGAGTGGACGGGATCGCGAGCATCCGGTCTTTCCCTACCTCCTGCGCGGGCTGATCATCGACCGGCCGAATCAGGTCTGGGCGATGGACACGACCTACATCCCGATGCGGCGTGGCTTCGTCTATCTCACTGCGGTGGTCGATTGGGCGACGCGACGCGTGCTGGCTTGGCGCGTATCGATCAGCCTGGCCGCCGACGCGGCCGTCGAGGCTTTGCAGGAAGCGATCGCGCGCTACGGCGTACCCGAGATCATGAACACCGATCAGGGTAGCCAATTCACGGCGAAGGACTTCATCGACGTGCTGCGCGAGCACCGGATCGGCATCAGCATGGACGGCAAGGGCAGCTGGCGCGACAACGTGTTCGTCGAGCGGCTGTGGAAGACGATCAAGTACGAGCATGTCTACCTGCACGCCTACGAGAGTGTCTCCGACGCCCGCGCCAAGCTCGCGGTCTACATCGAGTTCTACAATCGCCGCCGCCCGCACAGCAGCATCGACCGGCGGACGCCGGACGACGCATACTTCGACGTGCCGTCGCTCAAGGCGGCGGCTTAACCCGGCAGAGCTATCCACTTAAATTCCGGCAATCTCTGTCCAACTGCGTGGGGCCACTTCTGGCCCAGCGTTCCCGCCCACACGTATTCCGGCTCTGGGCTCCCCATTGTTCTGACGGCGGAGCGAGTGGTTGGGCGACGTGCAATCTACTGCGGGCGCTTGTTGCCTCAGTTGCTCGTGTGAACGACCGAGTGGATGGAGTGCGCGGCGCGCGACAGGTCTGAGTGGAAGTCCGCCCAACTATGTGCGCCCCGTGCTTCCGAACGCGCCTTCCGCCCTCGCGCTCGCCTCGAAGCTCTCGACGACGCGGAAGCGCGCATGCGCGATCGGCACGATCACGAGTTGCGCGAGGCGTTCCATGGGGTTCAGCACGAATGGCGTATTGCCCCGGTTCCAGCAGTAGACGAAAATCTGGCCCTGATAGTCGGAGTCGATCAGGCCGACCAGATTGCCGAGCACGATGCCGTGCTTGTGACCGAGGCCCGAGCGCGGCAGCATCACTGCGGCGTAGCCGGGGTCGCCGATGTGGATGGCGATGCCGGAGGGCACGAGGTCCGTGTCTCCGGGCTGCGACGGTGATCGGCGCGTCTATGCACGCGCGCAGGTCGAGGCCGGCGGCGCCTGGTGTCGCGTAGTGCGGCAGGCTGTCGCGCATGCGCGGGTCGAGGATGCGCAGGTCGATTGTGGGGGCGTGCTCATCGCGTGTCAAGACCACGGCTCGGTTGATTCGATGCCTCAGGATTCTCGGCGACGCGAGTCCCACTGGCGTGGGTGCCGTCGCGCGTGCCTGCGGCCGACCGCACGCTACATCCCCGCGCGCACATCCTGCACGCCCGATTTCCATTGCGTCACCATCGCGCCGATCAGCGCGGCCGCTTTCGGGTGCTCCCTTCCGTAGCGTTCGCGCGTGCACCGACTCCTCGGCGATCGACTCCGCAAGGGCATCGACGATCTCCCGGGCACTCGCAGGCTCGAGCGCGCAGTGTGCGCTTGCGAATCGCGTCCAGCTTCCTCACTTCAAGCGCCACGCCCGGCGTCCCTCCAGGCTCAGGGCCGGCACGTCGTTGCGCAGCGATGGATAGGCCGTCGTCGTCACGACATCGTAGAGCGGCGCGAGCCGGACGTCCGCGGCCGACGAGTAAAGCAGTCCGAAGTTCTTCAGGTGGGCGTCGCCATTGCGAAGCATCCATGAGGCCACGATCCTGCGGAACATCTCGCGCCGTGCAGCTGCGCGATCGATGGGTGGAACGAACGTCGCCGCCGTCTTCACGACGCGCTCGTAGGTCGAGTCGTACTTTTGCGCAGCGCCAAGACCCTGGAGCACCGCAAAGTCCTCGAACCCGAGCGCCCGATCCGGCGTCCTGTCGAAGCGAGCGAGCTTCAGTACGCGGCGATCGCGCGAGAGCTCGAACGCAGGCACGTCAATGCCTGCACGCTGTGCGACGCGCAGGCAATGCCACTCGTTCAGCGCAAGATCGGGATACTGCTCGTTTCCCGTCTTGTAGATGCCGCCGGCGTCGAACGCCGTCAGCCGGTCTCCTTCCTTTTCCTTGCTGACCGACACGACCTTGGGCATCACGCCCGAAACGCCGCGCGCAAGATAGGCCTCGACGAGATCGACGAACAGCTTTCGCGTGTCCGGCGAAGCCATCAGATTCGCAAAGGAATGCGCATCGATCGATGCTCGAGGGGAGGCGCCTTGCGGATGCACCGAAACGCGTGCGATCTGCTCTGCGCCCGTCACCGCGAGCAGGTCGATTGGCCGTCCTGCCCCCGCCTTGGCGAGCCGCGATGACAGGCGCGCCAGCATATCGCCTTCGGGCAGGCTCATCTGGAAGATCGGGTGCAACTCGTGCCAAACGTAGCTTTCCAGCCGAACCGGCATGGTGAGCGAAACGAACCGATCCGGCGGTGCGGCGGCGTCGTAAGTGAAAACGTGCCGGTCGAGCCGCTCTGCGGCGAGTACACCCGCGAGTCGTCCCTCGACATAGACGTCTAGCCGCTTCGCGTCGCTCATGGCGAACCGGGACGCAGATCGTCGAGCGTCACCGGATGGCCAGCCGGCCGCAGCAGGAAATCGAGGTCGAGCGCCTCGAGGACGCGAATGAGCTTGCGTACGCCGATGTCGGGGATCGCGCCACGCTCCAGCGCTGAGATGGTCTGGCGCGACAGCGCGGAGGCCCGCGCCAGATCCGACTGGCTGAGGCCACGCGCACGGCGGGCTCGAGCGACTTCGATCCCAACTTCGGTGAGGGTCATGACGCTTATGTCTGTCAAAGCACCAAGAATCGGCCGCAGTGACTAGTATATGCGCCAAGAGAACAGTTGACAAGAATAATAGTCAAAGTGAGCAAAATGACGGCAACTGACGCATATTTGCGTCAAAATCGCCGGATCAGTGCCTCGTCTACCCCCGCCCCGTACTTCCGAACCCACCCTCCGCCCGCACGCTCGCTTCGAAGCTCTCCACGACGCGGAAGCGCGCATGCGCGACCGGCAGGATGACGAGCTGCGCCAGCCGGTCGAAGGGGTGCAGGACGAACGGCTCGTGGCCACGGTTCCAGCAGCTCACCATCAGCGGGCCCTGGTAGTCGGAGTCGATCAGCCCCACCAGATTGCCGAGCACGATGCCGTGCTTGTGGCCGAGCCCCGAGCGCGGCAGGATCACCGCAGCGTAGCCGGGGTCGCCGATGTGGATGGCGATGCCAGTGGGCACGAGGTGCGTGTCCCCGGGCGCGACGGTGAGCGGCGCGTCGATGCACGCGCGCAGGTCCATGCCGGCGGCTCCGGCAGTCGCGTAATGCGGAAGGCTCTCGCGGATGCGCGGGTCGAGGATGCGTAGGTCAATTTCCGGGGTTGCCATGGTTCGGTCAGGCCGTGACGCGTTCGAAGTCGAACGTCGAAAGATCGGCACGATGCGAAGCATGCTCGATCGTGATGGCGCAAGTGCTTCCCACGGCGTCTACTTCCACGAGTGTGTCATCGTCGACATCGCGCGTCGCCACAGTCGGCGACGGCCGCGACTCGATCCAGAGCGTGTCGGTGTCGGGTAAGTACCGTACTTTCATGTGCCTAGGTATTCAGGGTGACGTGAAATGTCGGCGACCAAGGGTAGACCACTCGACTCCGATGGAAACTCCTCCGACGTAGAGCTCGGTGGCTTCACGGAGATTGGCAAGCGCTCCCTCGACGGACTCGCCTTGGGACGTTGTGCCGGTCTCGGGATTCAGCGCCGTGTAACCGCCCGACGGGGCGGGAATGAGGACGGCAGTGAGTAGCATCGTTACCCAACCTGTCGAGCTACGAGCGATTCACGCGCGATCTGGCCAGCACTTCTAACTGGAAATTGGTCGACTTTCTCTGCTCGCTTCCGCCGTCGACGAGTGCGACGTAGTACAGACGGTCACCCTGGGGGACATGTTCGATCATTCGGATTGTCAAGTACGACTGCTGCAACGAGTTGCTGCGTGCATCCTATCGACTAGGCCGAGCGGCGCGATGCAGCCTTTACAGTGCGTCCGCTCGCGCGTGTTGTTGGACGTCGTGCCGACTGTCCGGCCTTGAGGACGTGCCGCAGGGCCTCGTTGACCGCCGCAGATGTCGGGAACGCCTTCGCCACATCGGGCTCAAGAACAACGACGTTTGATCCCTCGTTCGTCAGCCGTTTCGCGTACTTACCCCTAACGCCCCTGGAAAAATCATACTCGGCACGCAGGTCACTGACTGCGGGAGTCTTAGCTTTCATATCGATTGCGCTCGGCGGCGCTGGCAGGTCTTGCAGTTATGATCCGCAGAGTGTTACCCCGTTCCGTATGCGCCACCACTATGAGGCGCCCCATTGCCGAGACGCCCATCGTGACAAAGCGACGCTCCGCGATGGAATGATCCGGGTCCGGGATCGTGACGGACAGAGTGTCCAAGAAGACACTCGCCGCCTCGTCGAACGAAACGCGATGCTTTCGAAGATTCGCCTCGGCCTCTCCACGATCCCATTCGAAACGCGTACAGCGAATTCCTGGCGCCGAATACGGCGAGGTCTGACGATCGCGCTAAGCGGCGCCCCGCCGGGATGCTGGCAAAGAACGACCCCGCTTCTCGGCGCGGCCACTTGAGCGAGAGGTTAGCCCCCGCTCTTTTACCAACCGGATCTCCACCCGGTAGCCCAGTGCCTGTGCGTACCTCTGTAGCGTTGCCACGGACGGGGAGTGGCTGCTGGTCGGCGACTCAAGGCGGGCGATAGCGGACTGGGTCGTCCCCGCCCGGGCGGCTACTTCCGCCTGGGTCAGGCCCGCCTCGGTGCGTGCCTTCAGCACTTCATCGAGGAAGGCGAACTCGCCGGCCAGCTCATCGTAGGCCTTCTTTACTTCTGCCCGCGCCAATGCGCGGGCTTTGAATTGCTTAAGAGTGCTCGGCATCCTTGACTTCCTTCATCCTTCGGCGGGCGATCTCCGATTCCTTCGGAGGGGTTTTCTGGGACTTCTTCACGAACTGGTGCAGCACCACGATCCGGTGTCCGCTAAGCGTGCAATAGAACACGCGGCCGATCCCCTCTGCTGCCTTCAGGCGCAACTCGAACAATCCGCTCTTCATGGCCCGGGTGTGCGGCATGCCGAGGTCAGGACCGAAGACCTCCATTCGTTCAGCGTAGCGGATGAACCTCGCGACGATCCCCGCCGGGAGCGCGAGAATTTCGTTCTCGATCGCTGAACTGTAGAACGTGACCCGCCAGCTCATGACCGCAGTATAGCATAACCGCTATACCTGCCAAGCTGGACGCGGGGTCTAACGCGGAAGGCGAGCGGCGCGCTACCGCGACTTCAGCAAAGCGGAAGCCATCAAACGGCGCGTCCGCTCGACAGAGCTGTCAGGCAGCTTCCTCATGCGACCACCCTGGAAAGACCAATACTCCTGGATGACACTTCAACGCTCGAGCAAGCACCTTCGCGCGCTCGACGCCCAGGCGCACTCGGCCGTTCTCGATCGCGGAGATCGTGGCTTGAGGGATACCCGACATCTCGGACAGCTGGTTCTGGCTCATTTCCTGCAGCTCGCGAAGAATGCGGACCGACTCTCCAACGCTTACGGTCGCTCGCTTCTTGGCGCGGTGATAGTCCTTCATCAGGGCCTCCGATAGTCGTGGGCGGTGACTGACTCGACCTGGAACAGGCTCTCGTCCGCCACAACGCGATAGATGACGCGCCATTGGTCTCCCAAACGGGAAGAACGGTAGCCTTTCCACTCTCCAGCCAAAGCCTCGTCGCGAAAGCCCTTGATGAGCCGGAGCCCCTTTGGGCCGGACATCGAGGCGATGTCCTTCCACTTCTCGTAGCGCTTCAGAATTTCAAGAGGGGCGCCAGCGGCTTGCTTGTCCACACGCCGATGCTCCTCGATGCTCCACATGGCATATTGTGTCTATGTCATATATGGTATGTCAAGGCACAGTGCTCCCCTGACTCTGCCTACCGCGATGCAGGCAACCGCCCCGCAATCTTCGCCACCAGCCGTCGTGCCAACGCGAGTTTCCCCACCCGTGGCAGCGGTTGTCCACCCGCATCGTCGAGAATGCGGATGTCGATTTCGGGGGCCGCCATGGTTCGATCAGGCCGCGACGCGCACGAAGTCGAATGTCGATAGGTCGGCACGCTGTGATGCGTGCTCGATCGTGATCGCGCAGATGCGCCCCGCGGCATCGACTTCCACGAGTGTGTCATCGTCGACATCGCGCGTCTCCACCGTTGGCGACGGCCGCAACTCGATCCAGAGTGTATCGGTGTCGGTGAAGTAGCGGATCTTCATGAAGCTACGCATTCACGGTTACTTGAAATGTCGTGACCAATGGCTGGCCAATCCGCGTCAACGGAAGCTCCTCGACATAGAGTTCGGTGGCTTCACGGAGATTGGCAAGCGCTCGCTCGACCGACTCGCCTTGGGGCGACGTGCCGGTCTCGGGATTCAGCGCCGTGTAACCACCCGACGGGGCGGGAATGAGTACGGCAGTGAGTAGCATGGTTACCCCACCCGTTGAGGCAACGTGAGACTCGTCGCGGGTTCTGGCATGACCTTCCGACATTTCATCGGCTTCTGACATCAGGCCGCTCGCTTGGTGCGGCGAGAGCCGTGCCTGGCGACGTAGTCCCGCAACACGCCGTCCATACGCGCCTGCCAGCCTTCGCCGGTGCTCCTGAAGTAGGCCATCGCGAGAACGCGTTTCGTCCTAAGCGTAGTTCTGGGCATAGTGCTTGACCTCTCGGCGCTCGGCATCCGGATCGTCAAGTACAACCGCTGCAACGAGTTGCCTCGTGCTGACTATCGACTAGGCCGAGCGGCGCACGGCAGTCTTTGCAGTGCGTCCGCTCGAGCGTGTTGTTGGACGTCGTGCCGACTGTCCGGCCTTGAGCACAAGCCGCAGGGCCTCGTTGACCGCCGCAGATGTCGGGAACGCCTTCGCTACGTCCGGCTCAAGAACGACAACGTTTGAACCGTCGTTCGTCAGCCGTTTCGCGTACTTGCCCCGAACGCCCTTGGAAAAGTCATACTCAGCACGCAGGTCACTGACTACGGGAGTCTTTGCTTTCATATCGTTTGCGCTCAGCGGCGCTGGCAAGTCTTGCAGTCATGATCCGTAGAGTGTTGCCCCGTTCCGTATGCGCCACCACTACGAGGCGCCCCATTGTCGAGACGCCCATCGTGACAAAGCGACGCTCCGCGATGGAGTGGTCCGGGTCCGGGATCGTGACCGACAGTGTGTCGAAGAAGACAGTCGCCGCCTCGTCGAACGAGACACGATGCATTCGAAGATTCGCCTCGGCCTTCCCACGATCCCATTCGAAACGCATACATCGAAACCCTTGCGCGGAATACGGCGAGGTCTATTGAGTCTCGTTTAAGTCGTTGAGAGCGGCAACGCACCGTCGTCGCTCGCGCGAAGGCGGGAGTCCAGTGTCGTTTGCTCGGGAGTCACTGGGTCCCCGCTTGCGCGGGGACGACGGGAGGATGTCAGGCACTTGCACGAGCCTCGTTAATGCGATGTAGGCAGCCGCCCCGCAATCTCCGCCACCAGCCGCCGCGCCAGCGCGAGCTTCCCCATCCGCGGCAGCGGGTGCGCACCATGCGCATCGATCAGCGTCACCTCGTTGTCGTCCGCGCCGAGCGCGTCCTGCGCGCGGTTGGCCACGATCAGCGGCAGCTTCTTGCGCTTGCGCTTGTCCTCGGCGTGCGCGACGACGTCGTGGCTCTCGGCGGCAAAGCCGACGCAATAGGGAGGCTTCGGCAGCGCGGCGACGGTGGCGAGGATGTCGACCGTCGGCTCGAGCGCGATCGACAGCGGCGCGCCGCTCTTCTTGATCTTCCTCTCGGACACCTTCGCCGGCGTGTAGTCGGCCACCGCCGCGACGGCGACGAACATGTCGGGAATCGTCACGCGCGCGAGCACCGCATCGGCCATCTCGCGGGCGCTCTTCACATCGACACGCGTCGTGCCCGCGGGAGTCGCAAGCGACGATGGGCCCGCGACCAGCGTCACCGCAGCGCCAGCCTCTGCGGCAGCCTGCGCGACCGCAAAGCCCATCTTTCCCGAGCTGGAGTTGGTGATGCCGCGCACCGGATCGATCGGCTCGAACGTCGGTCCCGCGGTGACCAGCACGCGCTTGCCGGCGAGCAGCTTCGGCTGCCGCGCCGCGACAAGCGCGGCGAAGATCTCCTCGGGCTCGAGCATGCGCCCGTCACCGGTCTCGTTGCAGGCGAGTTCGCCGCTGCCGGGGCCGAGGATCGCGACGCCGTCGGCGCGAAGCTGCGCGACGTTGCGTTGCGTGGCGCGGGTTGCGCCACATCTCGACGTTCATCGCCGGCGCGACGAGCAGCGGGCAGTCGCGCGCGAGGCAGAGCGTGGAGAGAAGGTCGTCGGCGTGGCCGTGCGCGAGCTTGGCGAGGAAGTCCGCCGACGCAGGCGCGACGACGATCGCGGCGGCACCGCGCGAGACGCCGATGTGGCCCATCGCGTTGTCGGCGCCGGTGGCCCACAGGTCCGTGAGCACGGCGCGACCGGACAGCGCCTGGAACGTGGTGGCGGTGACGAAGTGCTGTGCCGCGGCAGTCATCACCACGTCGACGTCGGCGCCGTCCTTGACCAGGAGGCGCGTCAACTCGGCGGTCTTGTACGCGGCGATGCCGCCGGTGACGCCGAGGACGTAGCGCGGACGTGGGGCGGTCGGGACGTCGTTCATCGTGATCGTCCATGCGGCCGAGCGAGGCCGGGGATCGAGCGAGTTTACACTGGGCCGCATCGACTTTCCCTCGCACGACGACCTGCGTCGCCAGGGCGCGGCCGAGCGGCAGTTGTCACCGAATGCGCACCAGCGAACCCGTGTCGACACGCGAAGCAACGTACGCGGAACGGCCGCACCGGCGGCTCGCGGCGCTCGGTCCCGCGGCCCTCACCGATGCCGAATTGCTGGCGGTCGTACTGGGCTCCGGCCCGCGCGGCGTATCCGCTCTGGAGGCCGCGCGATCCGCGCTGGACGGCCACGGTGGGCTGGCGGGGCTCGTGCTCGGGCCCAAGCCTTCCGGACCGCACGGGTTGGGGCCGGTCAGGCGCGCGCGGCTGCGCGCCAGCGTCGAGCTCGCACTGCGCGCCGCACGAGACGCGCTTGCGCGGGGCAGCGCGCTCACGTCACCCGAGGCCGTGCGCGACTACTTGCGCCTCGCTCTCGCGGCGCGCGAGAGCGAGGCGTTCGTGGGGCTGTTCCTCGACAGCCAGCATCGGCTGCTCGTCGCCGACGAGCTGTTCCGCGGCACGCTCGCGCAGACCAGCGTCTACCCGCGCGAGGTCGTCAAGGCCGCGTTGGCCTGCAACGCGGCGGCGGTGATCTTCGCCCACAACCACCCCTCGGGTGTCGCCGAGCCCTCGCGCGCCGACGAGCTCCTCACTGCATCGCTCAAGTCCGCCTTGGCGCTGATCGACGTGCGCGTACTTGACCACTTCGTCGTGGCCGGGCCACAGGTCGTGTCCTTCGCCGAACGGGGATTGCTCTAGCGAACTCCATCCGGCCGCCGAATTGTTGCTTTGGATCAACGGCTTGCGGCGAGAGCAACGCCTGAGCGCGGGCATGCCGGCGGATCGCCCCGGCAATTGCCCGGGTCGCGGAAAGCCGCTATAATTCAACGCTTTTCCGCAACAATCCCTATTCACAGGAGCGAGCCATGGCTCGAGTCTGCCCGATCACCGGCAAGCGCCCCATCGTGGGCAATCGCGTTTCGCACGCGAACAACAAGACCAAGCGGCGCTTCATGCCGAACCTCCAGAACCGCCGCTTCTGGGTCGAGAGCGAGAACCGCTGGATTTCGCTGCGCCTCACCAACGCGGCGCTGCGCACGATCGACAAGAACGGCATCGACGCCGTGCTCGCCGACCTGCGCGCGCAGGGTCAGCACCTCTGACACGCACTGACGGAGCAACCAACCCATGCGCGAAAAGATCAAGCTCGAGTCGTCGGCCGGCACCGGCCACTTCTACACGACGAACAAGAACAAGAAGACCACGCCGGACAAGCTGGTGATGAAGAAGTACGACCCGGTGGCCCGCAAGCACGTCGATTACAAGGAAACCAAGCTCAAGTAGCCTGCGTTTCCTGCGGGGCTTCGCCTCGCGACGACGTCAAGCAAAAGGCCCGCCGGTGCGCGGGCCTTTTTGTCGTCTGGAGAACGGAACGACGTTGGGTTCCCGCTTTCGCGGGAACGACGAGGGTGCGGTCGCTGGAACGACGAGGGTGCGGTCGCTGGAACGACGCTGGGTTCCCACTTTCGCGGGAACGACGAGGGTGCGGTCGCTGGAACGACGCTGGATCCCCGCTTTCGCGGGGATGACGGCGAATTGGTTCGTCGTCGTTCCCGCGAAAGCGGGAACCCAGCGTCTCAGGCCGTCACGCGTAGCGCTTCAGCTGGAACGAGAAGCGCGCAAGCGCCTCGATGCCCGAGCCCTCGGCACGCCGGCACCAGTCCTGCAGACGGACCAGCAACTGCTCGGACGACTCGGTCGAGCGCGACCACAGTCCGGAGAGCTCCTCGCGCATCGCATAGACCTTGGCGAGCGGCGAGCTCGCGGCGAGCATCGCGGACAGGCGTGCACGCTCGGGCGCAGGAAGCGCCGCGGGTTCCGTGGCGAGCCAGCGGCGCAGTCGCGACACGCTGGGAATCTCGACGGGCTTGATCTCGCCGCGTTGCGCCCGCTCGCGCAGCTTGGCGAGCTCCGCACCCAGCAGCGCCTTCAGCTCGCGCCCGTAGCTCGTCGCCACCTCGTAGCGATGGGTGATCACCGCGTGCAGCGTGCCGAGGTCGGGGGTGGGCTTCGCGTTCGCCAGCTGGAGCTTCGGCGCGACCTTGCGTACCGTCGCGAGACGCAGCAAGGCGAGGATGCGGATGTACGCCCAGCCGAGGTCGAATTCCCACCAGCGCGACGAGAACTTGGCCGACGTTCCGTACGCGTGATGGTTGTTGTGCAGCTCCTCGCCGCCGACCAGGATGCCCCACGGGACGAGGTTGGTCGACGTGTCGGCCGAGGCGAAGTTGCGGTAGCCCCAGTAGTGACCGATGCCGTTGATCACGCCGGCGGCCCAGATCGGGATCCACATCATCTGCACCGCCCAGATCGTCATGCCGAGCGGGCCGAACAGCACGAGATTGACGGCGAGCATCAGCCCGACGCCCTGCCACGAAAAGCGCGTGTAGACGTTGCGCTCGAGCCAGTCGTCGGGCGTGCCGCGCCCGTACTTCTCAAGCGTCTCGAGGTTCTTCGATTCCGCCCGGTAGAGCTCCGCGCCCTGCCACATCACCTTGCTGATGCCGCGCGTCTGCGGGCTGTGCGGGTCGTCCTCGGTCTCGACCTTGGCGTGGTGCTTGCGGTGGATCGCCACCCACTCCTTGGTGACCATGCCGGTCGTGAGCCACAGCCAGAAGCGGAAGAAGTGGGAGACGACCGGGTGCAGGTCGAGCGCGCGGTGTGCCTGGGCGCGGTGCAGGAAGATCGTGACCGAGGCGATGGTGACGTGAGTGAGGGCGAGCGCCACCACGACGTAGCCCCACCAGGGCAAGTCGATCAGGCCGTGCGACAGCAGTGCAATCGGATCGTAACTCATTGATTTGTTGAAACTCTCCAGCAGATGAGCGGCGGGGTCGCACGCGTTTGGGCAGCGGCCGGTGCCGCATTGTACGCGAGGGGTACCCCCGGCCGGGTGATGTGGATCAGACTGCTGCCGGGCGGGAATCGGCAGGCATGCCCACGATCCGCACCTCGCGCTGCGGGAACGGCACGCCGATGCCGTGCTGCTGGAACGCCTTCCACAGGGCGAGGTTGAGGTCGCTCCGCAGGTTGAGCTGGCCGTTCTCGGGGTCGCGGATCCACACGCCGAGTTCGAGGTCGATGCCGCTCTCGGCGAAGCGCAGCACGAACGCCGCAGGCGCCCGGCCGTCGGCGGTCTCGACCCGGGGGTTGGCGCGAGCGACCTCGATCAGCAGCGCCAGCGCCCGCTCGAGGTCGGTGCCGTAGGCGACCTGGATCTGGATCGCGACCCGTGCGTCCCGCGCCGACAGCGAGTGGTTGAGCACCGTGGTCGTGACCATCGTCTCGTTGGGCACGATCGCCTCGACGCTGTCGAGGCTGCGCACGACCACGTAGCGCGACGTGACCTTGGTGACGGCCCCGTAACGGTCGCCGACGGTGACGAGGTCGCCCAGCCGGATCGAGCGGTCGAGCAGGATCACGAAGCCGGCGATGTAGTTCGACGCGAGCTTCTGCAGGCCGAGGCCGATGCCCACGCCGAGTGCCCCGCCGAACACCGACAGCACGGTGAGGTCGAGGCCGATCGACTGCAGTGCGGTCAGCACGCCGATGATGACCAGCACGGCCTTGATGAATTTCGACGCCAGCGCCTTGTGCGACAGGTCGAGGTCGGTCTTCATGAGCCGCGACTCGATCAGTCCCGCGAACCACAGCGTGGCGGCGATGGTGAACAGCACGGCGACGATGCCCTTGAGCAGCGCGAGCAGCGTGAACCTGGAGGCGCCGAGCGGCAGCGTGACCGAGTCCAGCTCCTCTGCGAGCTGTGGCGTCACGCCGAGTACGTGCAGGGCGACCAGCGCCCACACGACGAGGCTCACCGTGCGCTCGGACGACTTCAGCCACTGCGCGTTGGGGACCAGGCGCCGCAGCATGTAGACGAGGATGCGGATCGCGGCGAGCGCCAGCGCCAGCACGACCCCGGCATCGAAGAACAGCGGCGCACCGTGGGTGCGCCAAATCGCGCGCCCGAAGTAGAGCAGCAGCAGCGCGACCACCGGCATCACGATGCGGAACGCGCCCTTGGCAAGCCCCGAGGGCACGACGCCTTCGCGCCGGCGGGCGACGATCGCCCGGTCGACCGCCCAGCCGGCGGCGAAGCACAGGAGCACGAGGGCGAGCTCGACCCATCCGGACGGGGTCGACAGCGCTTTTTCGACGCGTTCGAAGCTGATCGGGGCGAGCACGCGCGAAGTCTACCCGAACGCGGCGGGCGTCAAGGACGCCACGTTTGTCGTCGTTCCCGCGCAATGCGGCCACGGTTGTCGTCGTTCCCGCGCAAGCGGGAACCCAGTGTCGTTCGGTCGCAAGCCACTGGGTTCCCGCTTGCGCGGGAACGACGAGGTTGCGGAGAGTTCCCGCTTGCGCGGGAACGACGAGGTTGCGGAGAGTTCCCGCTTGCGCGGGAACGACGAAGCTGCGGACAGTTCCCGCTTGCGCGGGAACGACGAGGGTCGAAGGGTTACGCTGTGGTTTCCTGGTCGCGCTCGACGATGGCGGCGAAGAACCCGTCGCAGCCGTGCGTGTCGGGGGCGAGCTTCAGCGTCGGCCCCGTGTCGAGGGGAATCTTCGCCCGCGCGAGCTCCCTCGCGGCGTCGACCGTGTGAAAGTCCGGGTGCGCGGCGAGGAACGCTGCGACGATGTGCTCGTTCTCTTCCGGGAGCAGGCTGCACGTCGCGTAGACCAGCCGGCCCGTCGGTTTGACGAGCTTCGCCGCCGCCTCGAGGATCGAGGCCTGCTTCGCGGTCAGCTCGGCCAGTGCCACCTCGTCGTGACGCCACTTGAGGTCCGGATTGCGCCGCAGCGTGCCCGTCCCGGTGCAGGGCGCGTCGACCAGCACGCGATCGGCCTTGCCGGCGAGCCGCTTCACGCGCGAGTCGCGCTCGTGCGCGATCTCCTCCGGCTGCACGTTCGACAGCCCCGAGCGGGCGAGGCGCGGCTTGAGATTGGCGAGGCGCTTCGCGTCGACGTCGAGCGCGTAGAGCCGTCCCTGCGAGCGCATCAGCGCGCCGAGTGCGAGCGTCTTGCCGCCCGCCCCGGCGCAGAAATCGACGACGAGGTCGGTGCGCTTCGGCGCGATCAGGTAGGCGACGAGCTGGCTGCCTTCGTCCTGGACCTCGAGGCGACCGTCGGCGAGCCACGGATGGCGCGCGATCATCGGCCGCCCGGCGATGCGCAGGCCGTGCGGCGCGTAGGGGGTCGGAGTCACGCGGAAGGACTCGGCGGTCAGCGCCGCGAGTGCGTCGTCGCGTGACGTCTTGAGCACGTTCGCGCGGAGGTCGAACGGCGCGGGCACGGCGAGCGCCTTGGCCAGCGCTTCGCGACGCGCCTCGCCGTAGGCCGCGCCGAGCCGGTCCCAGAGCCAGTCGGGCAGGTCGGCCGCGACCGCGGGCGGAAGCGACGTGGCGAGGCGACCCTTGAACCCGGCGAGCCACTCGCGCTCCGCTTCGCGCGTGACGGACTCGAGCTCGCGCACCGAGTGGCCGAGATCGCGCACCAGCACGGCCAGTGCCAGCTTGCGCGGCTCGGTGGTCTGCGCGAGCGCATCGAGCGAGCGCATCCGGCGCAGGAACGCGAACACGCCCTCGGCGACGAGCGCACGGTCCTGCTGCCCCATTGCCTTGTGCTCGTTGAAATAGGCGCGCAGCACCGCATCGGCGGGAGCGGCGAATGCGCGCACGCGCTCGATCGCGGCGGCGAGTCCGGCGACGTGGTGTGGCCTCAGGGTCATTGCGTTGCCGTCGTGCCAGGTTCGTCGATGTGGATCGCGTCGAGCAGGGCGATCAGCGTGCCGCGGGTGGCGTGCTCGGTGCGGATCTTCACCGGGATGTAGTTGAGCGCCGGCGCCAGCCAGACGTAGGACTCGGTCTTGCCGTCCTCGCTCGTGCGGTGCCAGACCTCGGCCTCGACCGGGCCGTGCGTCCACTCGATCGTCTCGGTGCGCACGCGCGTCACGGTGACGCGATTGACGCGCCGCGTCGTCGCGATGGCGAAGCTGTGGCTTTCGGCCGTCGGCGGCTTGAAGTAGAACTGCCAGATCAGCGTCAGCGGATCGAACGTCGGCAGTTCGATCGGCTCGGTCTTGCCTTCGTGCAGCGTCGCGATGCCGATCTCCCAGTCGAACGTCGCGCGCTCGGTACCGCGCTTGTTGAACTTGTCGACGACTAGTTCGAGCGGCTGCAGGCCCTCGCCGTTGATGACGCCGCGGCTCTCCACCCGTCCCTGGCCACGCACGAACAGCGCCGCGAGACCGTGCGCCTCGGCGATCGTGAATACGCGGTAGGTTCCGGCCGCGTGCTCGAAGCGGTAGGTCGCGCTGCCGACGTGGAAGGCCTGCGTGCCGAAGAACACCTTGTAGGCGAGGTCGACGCGCGGCGGCAGGGTCTTCGCCGGGATGGCCGGCGCCTCCGGCGCGGCGACCTCCTCCGCGAGCACCGGCGCCGGCGCGGGTTCTACCGTCGGCGCGGACTCGCCGTCGGCAGTAGGTACCCCACTCGCGACGGTTTCGCCTTCCCAGGCAGGTTGCGCGACTTCGGGTTCGGCGGGCGCTTCGATCGGCGCCGGGGCGCTCGGCGGCACGCTGCGCGGCGGCCGGGGTCGTGCCTTCGGTGGCGGCGGTCGTGGGGCGGCGGACGCAGCAACGGGGGGCGGCGGCAGCTCCTTGACGGACACCGTGAGCGGCGTGGTGTCGCGTGTCGCGGGGAGAGACTGCGGCGCGAGGCTCACTGCCGCGTGGACCGCGACCGACAACACGAGCGCGATCAGCAGTCCGCGTCGCGCACGCCACCAGGGCGGCTGGCCGTCGCGCGGGCGCTCGGGGGAGTTCTTCGTCGTCCCCGCGAACGCGGGGACCCAGCGTCGTACGGCGGCAAGACACTGGGTTCCCGCTTGCGCGGGAACGACGACGGTCGCGTCCCGCGGTGCGAGAACGACCTCGTCGTGGTGTCTAGGGTTACGCATCGGTCCAACTGCTGCAAATCGGGTCGGGCGGCGGGCACAACAAGGCGCCGACCGTCACCGCCGCATCCTGCACCGAGACGTGCCCTGCGTCGAGCGTCAGCCGGCCCGCACAGTACCAGCGCACGGCGGCCGGCAGCACGCGGTGCTCCTGCACGAGGACGCGGGCGGCGAGTGTCGCCTCGTCGTCGCCGGGCAGCACCGGCACGGCGGCCTGCGCGACGATCGGACCGACGTCGACCGCCGGCGTCACGAAGTGCACGGTGCAGCCGTGCACCTTCACGCCGTCGGCGAGCGCCCGGCGATGCGTGTGCAGGCCCGGGTAGGCGGGCAAGAGCGACGGGTGGATGTTGAGAAGCCGTCCCGCGTAGTGCGCGACGAACGCATCGGTGAGGACGCGCATGAAGCCGGCGAGCACGACGAGGTCCGGCTCGCCGCGGTCGACGACGCGCGCGAGTTCGGCATCGAAGGCCTCGCGCGAGGCGAAGCGGCTGTGCTCGACGACGGTGGTGGCGATGCCGCGCTGGCGCGCGAATTCGAGCCCGGCCGCCTGCGGCCGGTTGCTCACCACGTGCGTGACCGCCCCCGCGAATCCGGGCTGCAGAGATGCGTCGGCGAGCGCGGCCAGGTTGCTGCCGCGGCCGGAAACCAGCACCGTGATGCGTCGTGGACTCACTGGACGACCCTCCGCGCTAACGCGCTGCGGGGTGGATTCGCCCTCGGGGCGGCCCTTCGGGCTCATCGCGTTCGAGCGTGTCGCCCTTGTTGCGGGTGTACGGTAGCGATGCGTGCGAGCGTCAGCCGACGACGGTCGCCGCCGCGCCGGCTTCGCGCGGTGCGATTCCGCCGATGCGATGCACGGTCTCGCCCGCGGCTGCGAGCAGCAGGCAGGCGCGGTCGGCGTGTTCCGGCGCGACGATCACGACCATGCCGATGCCGCAGTTGAACACGCGGTGCATCTCGTCCTCGTCGACGCCGCCCTGGGCCTGCAGCCACGAGAAGACCGCGGGCCGCGGCCAGCGCGACTTGTCGAGCCGTGCCTGCACGCCTTCCGGCAGCACGCGGGGCACGTTCTCGGTGAGCCCGCCGCCGGTGATGTGCGCCATGCCCTTCACCGGCAGGTCGCGCATCAGCGCGAGCAGCGGCTTCACGTAGATGCGCGTCGGCGCGAGCAGCGCGTCGCCGAGTGTCGTCGCGCCCGCGGCGTCGGCATAGGGCGCGGCGAGATCCGCGCCGGAACGCTCGACGATGCGCCGGATCAGCGAGTAGCCGTTGCTGTGCGGGCCGCTCGACGCGAGGCCGAGCACCACGTCGCCAGGAACGATGCGCTGACCGTCGATCACCGCACTCTTCTCGACGACGCCGACCGCAAACCCGGCGAGGTCGTACTCGCCCTCGGGATACATGCCCGGCATCTCGGCGGTCTCGCCGCCGATCAGCGCGCAACCGGCCTGCTCGCAGCCGGCGGCGATGCCGCGGATCACCTGCGCTGCGACGTCGACGTCGAGCTTCCCGCAGGCGAAGTAGTCGAGGAAGAACAGCGGCTCGGCGCCCTGCACCAGGATGTCGTTGACGCTCATCGCGACGAGGTCGATGCCCACGGTGTCGTGGCGCCCGAGCGTGAACGCGAGCTTGAGCTTCGTGCCCACGCCGTCGGTACTGGCCACCAGCACCGGCTCGCGGTAGCGCTTGCCGATCTCGACGAGCGCGCCGAAGCCGCCGATGCCGGCCAGCACTTCGGGGCGCAGCGTGCGCTTGGCGAATGGCTTGATGCGCTCGACGAGCGCGTCACCCGCGTCGATGTCGACGCCGGCGTCCCGGTAGGACAGCGGGGAGGCGTTGGTGGTCACGGCTGGCGCGGCGCGGGGTGCCGCCCGGGTTGGCGTTGTGGGGCGGCAGCGGGGCGCGGTATTCTGCCGGGCTTGCCGCGCCGTCTGGAACAGAGGTCGATTCTAGCCCAAGTGGCAGACTCGCCCGCGGCGGCACCCCCCGACCTCTCGCCAACGACCCGATGCCGCCCACCGAGCCGCTGCACTCGCCCGACGACGAGACGACCGGCGTACCCGTCGCGGCAGCGGGACCCGTCGCGCGCCAACACCGGCCGCTCACCACGCGCCACTACGTCGCGATCGGCGTCGCCGCGGCGATCTTCTTCGCGCTGCTGCACCAGCTCGGCCCGGTGCTGACGCCCTTCCTGGTCGGGGCGATCCTTGCCTACCTCGGCACGCCGATCGTCGACGCGATGGAGCGTCGCGGCGTGCATCGCGCGATCGGCACGACGCTCACGATCGTCGCGTTCGGCGTCGCGATCGCGGGGCTGCTGCTGGTGCTGATCCCGCTCGTGCAGGCCGAGGTGGCACTCGCGAGCAAGCGCCTGCCGGATCTCTTTGCGCAGGCCGGCGAGCGACTCGTGCCTTGGGTCGAACGGACCTTCGGCGTCACGCTCGCGCTCGACCTCGCGACGGTGAAGGCGGTGATCGCGGACAACCTGGAGAGCGTGCGCGACGTCGGCCTGCGCGTGCTCTCCGGCGTGAAGAGCGGCGGGCTGCTGCTGCTCGCGATACTGATCAACCTCGCGCTCATCCCGGTGGTGATGTGGTACCTGCTGCGCGACTGGAACGTCATCGTGCGGCGCATCGACGACCTGCTGCCGCGCCCGTTCGAGCACAAGATCCGCGAGATCGCGCGCGAGATCGACTCGGTGCTCGCCGAGTTCCTGCGCGGCCAGCTGTCCGTGATGCTGGTGCTCGCCGTCTATTACGCGATCGCGCTGCGGGTGGTCGGGCTCGAGCACGCGTTCGCGATCGGCATCCTCACCGGCCTGCTGGTGTTCATCCCGTACGTGGGCTACGGTCTCGGCCTGACGCTCGGCCTGATCGCGGCGCTGCTGCAGTGGACCGGCTGGCCGTTCTTCCTCGCGGTGCTCGGCGTGTACCTGGTGGGCCAGCTGATCGAGAACTACGTGCTCATCCCCTGGCTGGTCGGCGACCGCATCGGTCTGCATCCGCTGGCGGTGATCTTCGCGCTGCTCGCGTTCGGGCAGCTGTTCGGATTCGCCGGCGTTCTGCTGGCGCTGCCGGTGTCGGCGGCGCTGCTGGTGGGGCTGCGGCAGATCAAGGCCGTGTACATGGCTTCGCCGCTCTACGATGACTGACGAGGCCCGGCAACTCACCTTCGCGCTCGCACCCGCCGCGGTGCCGACGTTCGCGAACTTCGTCACCGGCCCGAATGCCGAGGCCGTGGCGACACTGAAGCGCTGCGCGAGCGTCGCGGGCGGCGACGCGGCGGGCGTCGTGGTGCTCTGGGGTGCGCCGGGGGCCGGCAAGTCGCACCTGCTGCAGGCGGCCGTCGAGGCGGCGCGGACCGCGGGCCGCGCCGCGTCGTACGTCGCCACGCCCGCGTCGCTGGGCGACGCGAGCGTCGAGGCGTCGGCGCTGGTCGCGATCGACGACGTGGACCGCGCCGACGCGCCGGCGCAGGCCAAGCTCTTCACGCTGTTCAACGCCCTCGCCGCGCAGGGAGGTCGGTTCCTCGCCACCGCCGCGGCGCCGCCGGCGAGCCTCGCCCTGCGCGACGACCTGCGCACCCGGCTCGGCTGGGGCCTGGTCTACGAGGTGCGCCCGCTCTCGGACGCGGAGAAGCCCATGGCGCTCGCCGCCTATGCCCGCGAGCGTGGCTTCACGCTGCCGGACGACGTCATCGCGTACCTGCTCGCCCACGGCCGGCGGGACATGGCGTCGCTGGTGCGCACGCTCGCCGCGCTCGACGCGCACTCGCTCGCGCTGCGGCGACCGATCACCGTGCCGCTGATCCGCGACTGGCTGCAACGGGACATCGGCCTCGGCAATCCCGCGCCGCCCGCCTGACCGTGTCAACGCGGGTACGTCCAGGGACGTTGTGGGGGCGGAGCATGCCCAGAGCGTCGCAGCCTCGCGTCCGGTCGGAGTGACTTTGCCGGATTGCGGGTGATGCAAGGCGCCGCAGGGCGGCCCCACCCGCAACGCACACCACTACGAAAGCCACTGCCATGAACAAGCTCGTCGCCACGCTCGTCGCCGGCCTCTTCGCCGCCTCGTCGAGTGCCTTCGCCCAGATGGCCGCACCCGCCCCGGCTCCCGCTCCGGCTCCTGCCGCCAAGGCGCCTGCCGCGCCCGCCCCGGCGCCTGCTGCCGCACCCGCACCGGCCGCGAAGGCGGCGCCCGCGGGCAACGTGAAGGCGATCCAGCCCGGGCTGCTCGAGGTGTCCGGCCCGCGCGTCAACGAAGTCATCGCCGCCGGCATCCAGAAGATCACCGCGACGCCCGGCAAGGGGGTGCGTTCGATCGCGGTGCAGTCGCCGTGGGGCAACAGCACCTTCGCCTGGCCGAAGGACGTGAAGCCGGTCGCGTTCACGATCACCACCGGCAAGGGCGGCACCGCCACGATCAGCGCGCCCGGGTTCACCGATGCGAACAAGGCGGAGTACAAGACCGCGATCGACGCCGTCGTGCCGGTCGCGATCACGAAGACCTCGGACAACAAGGCGGCGAAGGAACACACCCGCAAGTAACGCTGCACCGATCCGGGTCGCGATGAGGTCATCGCGGGCCGAGACCGCCGTTCCACAGGGCCCCCGGCACACGCCGGGGGCCTTGTTGTTTCGGCGTAGGTCGCTGTCGCCTGCGTGCGCGCCGCGGTTACGGCGCGATGTGCCAGCCTGTCAGAATAGCCGCATGCACGAGGAGCCCATCGTCCGCCCCGCGGTCACCGTTGCCGCGATCGTCGAGCGCGACGGTGCGTTCCTGCTCGTGCGCGAGCGGACCAAGGCGGGGCTGCGCCTGAACCAGCCCGCTGGCCATCTCGAGCCGGGCGAGACGCCGGCGCAGGGCGCGGCGCGCGAGACGCTCGAGGAGTCGGCGTGGCACGTCGAGCCGTTCGCACTGGTCGGCGTCTACCGTTGGGAAGCGCCCGATACCGGCGCGACCTTCGTGCGCTTCGCCTACGCGGCGCGCCCGCTCGGCTACGCGCGCGGGCAGCCACTCGACCACGGCATCGTCGACGCGCTGTGGCTCACCTACGACGAGCTCGCGGCGCGGCGCGACGAGCACCGCAGCCCGCTCGTGATCCGCTGCATCGACGACTACCGCGCCGGGAGGCGTTTCCCGCTCGACTTCGTGCAGGACGTAGTCGGGCCCGGAGGGGGCCTCCCTTGAGGAAGGAGCGCGTGATCGTCGGCATGTCCGGCGGCGTCGACTCGTCGGTCGCGGCGTGGCTGCTGAAGGAGCAGGGCTACGACGTGGTCGGCGTGTTCATGAAGAACTGGGAGGACGACGACACCGAGGCGTACTGCACGTCGCGCGAGGACTTGGTCGACGCTGCCAGCGTCGCCGACGTGATCGGCATCGACCTCGAGGCGGTCAACTTCGCGGCGCAATACCGCGAGCGCGTGTTCGCCCATTTCCTGCGCGAGTACCAGGCGGGGCGCACGCCGAATCCCGACGTGCTGTGCAACAGCGAGATCAAGTTCGCGGCGTTCCTCGAGCACGCGCGCACGCTCGGCGCCGACCGGATCGCCACCGGCCACTACGCGCGGGTGCGACGCCCCGCGGGGGAAGGCGCGTCGGTCGAATTGCTGAAGGCCGTCGACGCGACCAAGGACCAGAGCTATTTCCTGCATCGCCTCACGCAGGCGCAGTTGGCACCGGTGCTGTTCCCCCTGGGCGACACGCCCAAGCGCGAGGTGCGCGCGATCGCGAAGCGGGTCGGCATCCCGACGTGGGCGAAGAAGGACTCGACCGGCATCTGCTTCATCGGCGAGCGGCCGTTCCGGGACTTCCTCGCGCGCTACCTGCCGCGCGAGCCGGGGCCGATCGTCACGGCGGAGGGGCGCGAGGTGGGCCGCCACACGGGGCTCGCCTACTACACGCTGGGACAGCGCCAGGGCCTCGGCATCGGCGGCACGCGCGGCGCGGGCGATGCGCCGTGGTTCGTCGCCGGCAAGGACCGCTCGCGCAATGCGCTGATCGTCGTGCAGGGGCACGATCACCCGCGGCTCTACCGCGATACGGTCGCCGCGCAGGAGGCGCACTGGATCGCGGGCGCAGCGCCGTCGATGCCCGTGCGGCTCGGCGCGAAGACGCGCTATCGCATGGCGGATGCCGCGTGCACCGTGCACACGTCCGTGGACACGACCGATGGATTCATTCGCGCAACGTTCGACGCGCCGCAGTGGGCGCCGACACCCGGCCAATACCTGGTGCTCTACGACGGCGACACGTGTCTCGGCGGGGGCGTGATCGTCGAGCCATCGGGGGCAGCCAACCCCGCGATCGCGGACTGCGCGACCGGTTGAGGCCAGCGGGGCGCGCCCAAACGATGCAGCGCGCGCCGCGTCGCCCCCGCGCACGATGCCAACAACACGACGTCATCCCCGCGCAAACGGGGATCCAGTGACTTGTGCCCTTTCGGGTCGAATGGATGTGCCGCTGGGTTCCCGCTTTCGCGGGAACGACGACGCACTTCGGTTCGCGGGACCACTAGAACGGAATGTCGTCGTCGAAGCGACGGCGGCCATCGCCGCCATCGTCCCCGCCCCCCGCTTTCGCGGGGGCAGGGTCGCGGGGATCCAGCGTCTTGCGACGGCTAGAACGGAATGTCGTCGTCGAAGTCGTCGGTGTTCTTCTTGCTGGGGGCGCCGCCGCTGCGGCTCGCGCCGGACCCGCCTCCGCCAGCGCCGCCACCTGCAGCGCCGCCGGAGCGCCGGCCGCCGCCTGCGTCGCCGCCGCCGAACTCGGCATCACCGCCGCCGCCGCCTCCGGCGTCGCGCGCGCTGCCGATCAGCTGCATGCGATCGGCGACGATCTCGGTCGAGTACTTCTCGACGCCTTCCTTGTCGGTGTACTTGCGCGTCTGCAGTCGGCCCTCGATGTAGACCGAGCGGCCCTTCTTCAGGTACTCGCCGGCGATCTCGGCCTGGCGTCCGAACAGCACGACGGTGTGCCACTCGGTGCGCTCCTGCTTCTCGCCGCTCTTGTCCTTCCACTGCTCGGAAGTCGCGATGCGCAGGTTGGTGACCGCATCGCCGCCGGTCGTGTAGCGGGTCTCGGGGTCGCGGCCCAGGTTGCCGAGCAGAATCACTTTGTTGACCGAGGCCATCAGGTTTCTCCCATCGAATAGGTGGAGGGATAGGTCGGCGGCGCGCTCATCGACGCGCTGACCACGAGCCACACGGCCGTCAGCGCGATCCCGAGCCCGAACACGGCGGCGGGGCCCACATTCTGGGCGAGATAGCCGCCGACCGCGGCGCCGAGGAACGCGCCGAGGAACTGCACGCTCGAATACACACCGGTGGCCGTGCCCTTCTGCGCCGGCGGTGCGAACTTGGACACGAGCGACGGCAGCGTCGCCTCGAGCAGGTTGAATGCGGCGAAGAACACCACCAGGCCGAGCGCGAGCAAGGGCAGCGACGCGCCGGCGAGCGCGAGCACGACCTGGCCGACGAGCAGAATCAGCACGGCGCCCATGAACACTGCCTTGCTGCGCGCGGGCCGATCGGCGGCACGGAGCAGCGGCAGCATCAGCAGCACCGAGCCGACCATCACCGGCAGGTAGACCTGCCAGTGCGCCTCGGCGGCAAGGCCGGCGTCGCGCAGCGCGAACGGCACCTGCACGAACAGCGCCATCAAGAGCGCGTGCAGCGCGAAGATGCCGTAGTTGAGGCGCAGCAGCTGGCCGTCGGCGAGCACCTTGCCGAACGCCGCGAGGCCGGGCTCGCGCGGATGCACGTGCGCGGGATCGGGGTCGGGCACGCGGCGCTTCAGCACCACGATCGCGCCGAGCGCGAGCACGCCGGTGAGCGCGAAGATCCCCGGCACGCCGATCCACGTCTTCAGCACGGGACCGAGGATCAGGGACAGTCCGAACGTCGCGCCGATCGTCATGCCGATGGCCGCCATTGCGCGGGTGCGGACCTCGTGGCGCGTGAGATCGGCGGTGAGCGCGATCACCGCGGCGGAGATCGCGCCGGCGCCCTGGATCGACCGCCCGGCGATCGTCCACCAGATGTCCGGCGCCCACGCCGCGATGAAGCTGCCGAACGCGAAGAGCAGCAGGCCGACGACGATCGTCGGCTTGCGTCCGTAGCGGTCGGAGGCCCAGCCGAAGGGGATCTGCAGGATCGCCTGCGTGAGGCCGTAGGCGCCGAGCGCGATGCCGACCAGCGTGTGGTCGCGGCCGCCGGGGAGCGTCTCGGCGTACAGCGCGAATACCGGCAGGATGATGAACATGCCCAGCATGCGCAGTCCGTAGATGCCGGCGAGCGAGGCGGTGGCGCGCCGCTCGAGCGCGGTCATGCGCTCGCGGACGGGACGGCCGGCGGCAGGTTCGGCGGCGTCGGTCCGCACCGCGGAGCGATCGGGCGCGGACTTGTCGTGCATCGTGACGAACCAGTGCTGTGATCGGGCAATCGAAACGCAGTATAGTAACAGGTTGGCCTCGCTCTCCTTAGGCCGGATGGCCAACCGAGGACCCGCCGACCCGCGCATCCCCCATGGAATCGATCCGCATCCGCGGCGCACGCACGCACAACCTCAAGAACCTCAGCCTCGATCTGCCGCGGCTGCGGCTGATCGTGATCACCGGGCTGTCCGGCTCGGGCAAGAGCTCGCTCGCGTTCGACACCCTCTACGCCGAGGGCCAGCGCCGCTACGTCGAGTCGCTGTCGGCCTACGCGCGGCAGTTCCTGCAGCTGATGGAGAAGCCCGACGTCGACCTGATCGAGGGGCTGTCGCCGGCGATCTCGATCGAGCAGAAGGCCACCTCGCACAACCCGCGCTCGACGGTCGGCACGGTCACCGAGATCCACGACTACCTGCGCCTGCTGTACGCCCGCGTCGGCGATCCGTACTGCCCCGACCACCCGGAGCAGAAGCTCGCGGCGATGACGATCTCGCAGATGGTCGACGTGACGCTCGCGATGCCGGAGGACACGAAGCTCATGATCCTCGCGCCGGTGGTGGTGAACCGCAAGGGCGAGCACCTCGAGCTCGTCGCGGAGCTGCGCGCGCAGGGCTTCGTGCGGCTGCGCGTCGACGGCAAGGTGGTCGAGATCGACGCCGTGCCGAAGCTCGCCAAGACCACCAAGCACACGATCGAGGTGGTCGTCGACCGCATCAAGGTGCGCGCCGACATGAAGCAGCGCCTCGCCGAGTCCTACGAGACCGCGCTGCGGCACGGCGACGGCCGCGCGATCGCGGTCGAGATGGACACCGGCGTCGAGCACCTGTTCTCGGCGAAGTTCGCCTGCCCGGTGTGCAGCTACTCGCTCGCCGAGCTCGAGCCGCGGCTGTTCTCGTTCAACAACCCGATCGGCGCCTGCCCGCGCTGCGACGGCCTGGGTTCGATCAGCTTCTTCGATCCGAAGCGCGTCGTCGCCTTCCCGCAGCTGTCGCTCGCCTCGGGCGCGATCAAGGGCTGGGACCGCCGCAACCAGTTCTACTTCCAGATGCTGCAGGGCCTCGCGAAGCACTCGGGCTTCGACCTCGACCGGCCGTTCGCGAAGCTGCCCGAACGCGTCCAGAACCTGGTGCTGCACGGCTCGGGCGGCGAGAAGATCCCGTTCACCTACCTCAACGACCGCGGCCGCACGATGGTCAAGGAGCACGCGTTCGAGGGCATCATCCCCAACCTCGAGCGTCGCTACCACGAGACCGACTCGATGATGGTGCGCGAGGAGCTCGCCAAGTACCTGAACGACAAGCCGTGCCCGGAGTGCGACGGCACGCGGCTGAAGCGCGAGGCGCGCCACGTCAAGGTGGGCGCCGGCGCCGACGCCCGGGCGATCTTCGAGGTCTCGGGCTGGCCGCTGAAGCAGACGCGGGCTTCTTCGCGGGCCTCGCGCTCGAGGGGCACAAGGCGGCGATCGCCGACAAGATCGTCAAGGAGATCGTGTCCGCGTCTCGCGTTCCTGAACAACGTCGGCCTCGACTACCTCTCGCTCGACCGCTCCGCGGACACGCTGTCCGGCGGCGAGGCGCAGCGCATCCGCCTCGCCAGCCAGATCGGCTCGGGGCTGACGGGCGTGATGTACGTGCTCGACGAGCCGTCGATCGGCCTGCACCAGCGCGACAACGACCGGCTGCTCGCGACCTTGAAGCACCTGCGCGACCTCGGCAACACCGTGATCGTCGTCGAGCACGACCGACGACGCCATCCTGGCGGCCGACTAGGTCGTCGACATGGGGCCGGGCGCGGGCGTGCACGGCGGTCAGGTCGTCGCGCAGGGCACGCCGCACGAGATCCGGCTCGCGAGCGAATCGCTCACCGGCCAGTACCTGTCGGGGCGCCGCATGATCCCGCTGCCGAAGCGGCGGCGCCGCGCCGACGCGACGCGCGAGCTGGTCGTCACCGGCGCCCGCGGCAACAACCTGCAGGACGTCACGCTGCGGCTGCCGCTCGGCCTGTTCGTCTGCGTCACCGGCGTCTCGGGCTCGGGCAAGTCGACGCTCATCAACGACACGCTCTACCAGGCGGTCGCGCGGCATCTGTACGACTCCTCGTCCGAGCCGGCGCCGCACGACGAGATCGAGGGGCTCGAGCACTTCGACAAGGTGATCAGCGTCGACCAGAGCCCGATCGGGCGCACGCCGCGCTCCAACCCGGCGACCTACACCGGCCTGTTCACGCCGATCCGCGAGCTGTTCGCGCAGGTGACGGAAGCGCGCGAGCGGGGCTACGGCCCGGGACGGTTCTCGTTCAACGTCAAGGGCGGCCGCTGCGAGGCCTGCCAGGGCGACGGCGTGATCAAGGTCGAGATGCACTTCCTGCCCGACGTCTACGTGCCCTGCGACGTCTGTCACGGGCAGCGCTACAACCGCGAGACGCTCGAGGTCCACTACAAGGGCAAGAACATCCACGAGGTGCTGGAGATGACCGTCGAGCAGGCGCACGCGTTCTTCGAGCCGGTGCCGGCGGTCGCGCGCAAGCTCGCCACGCTGCTCGACGTGGGGCTCGGCTACATCACGCTCGGCCAGTCCGCCACCACGCTCTCCGGCGGCGAGGCGCAGCGCGTGAAGCTGGCACTGGAACTGTCGAAACGCGACACCGGCCGCACGCTCTACATCCTCGACGAGCCGACCACGGGGCTGCACTTCCACGACATCGAGCTGCTGCTCAACGTGCTGCACCGGCTGCGCGACCACGGCAACACCGTGGTCGTCATCGAGCACAACCTCGACGTCATCAAGACCGCCGACTGGGTGATCGACCTCGGCCCCGAAGGCGGTGCCGGCGGCGGGCGCATCATCGCCGAAGGCACGCCCGAGGCCGTCGCGCAGTCGCCGGAGAGCCACACCGGGCACTACCTCGCGCCGGTGCTCGCCGAACATCCGGCGCCGAAGCCCGCGGCAAAGACCCCGCGTGCGCGCAAGGTCGCGGGCGACCTGCTCGGCTGACGTCGCTCCCCGACGCGTCGGGCGAAACCGGTCCGACGCCGGTCAGGCGCCGGGGGGCGGCAGTGCCTCGATCGGCCCTCGCGCGGTGACGGCCGCCAGGATGCCCTGCAGCAGCGCGGTGGGCGTCGGCGGACACCCTGGCACCGTGACGTCGACCGGTATCACGTTCGCCACGCGACCGAGCGACGCGTAGCTCGCGCCGAAGATGCCGCCGGTGCAGCCGCAGTCGCCGACGGCGACGACCAGCTTGGGCTCGGGCGTGGCGTCGTAGGTGCGCTGCAGTGCAATCGCCATGTGCTTCGACACGGGACCGGTGACGAGCAGCATGTCGGCGTGGCGCGGGCTGGCGACGAAGCGGATGCCGAGCCCCTCGAGGTTGTAGTACGGATTGCCGAGCGCGTGGATCTCGAGCTCGCAGCCGTTGCACGAGCCGGCATCGACCTGCCTGATGGTGAGCGCGCGGCCGAGCGTGCGCAGGATGCTCTCGTGCAGGCGGGACACGCCTTCCGCATCCGCGGGTGCCGGTGCCGGCTCGGTGCGGATGCCGGTCGTCGCGATCTTCTTCAGGATCGTCAGCATCTGGGTCAGTCCCGAAGGGCCGCCCCGAGGGACTGACTCTCCCCCTCGGGGGGCAGCGAGCAAAGCGAGCGTGGGGGTCGATTCATGCTACAGGTCGTGGCCGCTGTAGGAGAGGTTGAACGACTTGTTGATCAGCGGGAAGTCGGGGACGATGTTGCCGATCACCGCGTGCTCGAGCACCGGCCAGTTCGACCACGACACGTCGTGCGGGTGGCAGCGGCGGATCGACCCGTCCGGTCCGCTCTCGAGGGCCACCAGCACCGGACCGCGCCACCCTTCGACGCAGCCCAAGCCGAGGCGCTGTGGCGGATGCGCCGGCAACGGCAGCCGCACGTCGCCGGTGAGGTCGGCATCCGGCGCCATGTCGGCGATCGCCCGCACGAGCCGCAGCGACTCGGCGAGCTCGTCGAATCGCACCGCAACGCGCGCGGCGACGTCGCCTTCCTCGCGCACCACCTTGACCACGCCGAGCCGGTCGTAGGGCGCGACCGGATGGTCACAGCGAAGATCGTGCGCGCGCCCGCTCGCGCGGCCGGCCATCCCGGCGAGGCCGAGCTGTGCCGCGAGCTCGGGTGTCACCCTGCCGCAGGTGCGAAACCGGTCCTGCAGCCCGGCGTGCTCGTCGTAAATGCCCCGCACCGTACGGATCTCGCGCTCCAGGTCCAGCGACTGCTCGGCCAGCGCCCGCAGCGCCGCGGGATCGACGTCGCGCGACACGCCGCCCGGGGCGACGAAGTCCATCATCATGCGATGGCCGAACGCCGCGAGATTCGCGCGCAGCACGTCCTCCTTGAGGCGCGAGAACTGCGACAGGCCGAACGCGAAGCCGCCGTCGTTGCCGAGGTAGCCGAGATCACCGAGGTGATTGGCGATGCGCTCGCGTTCCAGTGCGAGCGCCCGCAGCCACGCCGCGCGCGGCGGCACGGCGATGCCTGCGATCGCCTCGGCGGCCTGCGCGTACGCCCACGCGTAGGCGACGGTGCTGTCCCCCGACACGCGCCCGGCCAGGCGGTAGCCTTCGGCGAGCGACAGCGCTTCGAAGCGCTTCTCGATGCCCTTGTGCACGTAGCCCAAGCGCTCCTCGAGGCGCAGCACCTTTTCGCCGACGACCTGGAAGCGGAAGTGTCCGGGCTCGATGATTCCGGCGTGCACGGGCCCGACGGGAATCTCGTGCACACCGTCGCCCTCGACCCGCACGAACGCGTACTCCTCCTGCCCCGGCTCCCACTTGGGCGACGCCACGAAGTCGCGTCGCAGCGGGAATTGGTCGATTGGCCAGCTCGCGAGCCACAACCACGGCCGCCGGTCGTCGCCATCCGAGGCGACGCCGGTCAGGTCGAACGCGGCACGCTGCATGCGGTTCGCGGCGGGAAAGCACCCGGCAAGATCGGGGTAGCGGGCGTCGTCGTTCGGCAGCCGGTGCTGGAGCAGCAGCAGGCCGTCGGCATCGGCCAGGAGCGTGCACAGCCGGAAGCCGCGCTCGAGGTCGCGGTCGTCCGTCGCCCACAGCGCGACCAGCCGAGCGCCCTGGTCGGCCGCAGCGCGGCACACGGCGAGCAGCTCCGAGGCACTCACGTCGGCCCGCCGCGCGGGGACCGCGGCGGGAACCTTCGCGGCAGTGAGGCCGAGCGGCGAGAGGTTCATCGGCGCCTCATCCGATCAGCCGGGCCGCTTCGCGGTACCAGTCGGCAAGCGCGGGCGGAATCCACAGGCCCAGCATCAGCACGAGCAGCAGGTGGACGAACACCGGGATCATCGCCGGCCGGTAGGGCAGGCGCTTCACCGTCGTCTCGCCGAACACCATCGGCTGCACGCGCGAGAACACGGCGGCGAACGCGACGCCCAGCGCGACGAGCAGGAACGGCGTCGCCCACGGCTGGTCGCGCATCGCCGTGGTCAGGATCAGGAACTCGCTCGCGAACACGCCGAAGGGCGGCATGCCGAGGATCGCGAGCGTGCCGAAGGCGAGGCCCCACCCGATCATCGGGCTCTGCGTGACGAGGCCGCGGATGCCGTCGATCATCTGCGTGCCGGCCTTCTGCGTCGCGTGGCCGACCGCGAAGAAGATCGCCGACTTGGTGAGCGAGTGCACGGTCATGTGCAGCAGGCCCGCGAAGTTCGCGATCGGCCCGCCCATGCCGAAGGCGAACGTGATGATGCCCATGTGCTCGATCGAGGAATACGCGAACAGGCGCTTGATGTCCTTCTGCCGCGACAGCAGGAACGCGGCAACGACCACCGAGAGCAGCCCGAAGCCCATCATCAGGTTCTTCGCGAACGCGGTCGGCAGCGCACCGTCGACCAGCACCTTGCAGCGGATCACCGCGTACAGCGCGACGTTGAGCAACAGGCCCGAGAGCACCGCCGACACCGGCGTGGGGCCTTCGGCGTGGGCATCGGGCAGCCAGTTGTGCAGCGGCACCAGCCCCACCTTGGTGCCATAGCCCACGAGCAGGAACACGAAGGCGATCGACAGCACCGTCGGCTCGAGCTGGCCCTTGACCTGGTTGAGCTCGGTCCACAGCAGCGCGCCGCCCTCGGCGCCGAGGAGCTTCTCGGCGGCGAAGAACAGCAGGATCGTCCCGAACAGCGCCTGCGCGATGCCGACGCCGCACAGGATGAAGTACTTCCAGGCGGCCTCGAGGCTCGCCGGCGTGCGGTACAGCGAGACGAGCAGCACCGTGGTCAGCGTGGCGGCCTCCATCGCGACCCAGAGGATGCCCATGTTGTTGGTGAGCAGCGCCAGCAGCATCGTGAAATTGAACAGCTGGTACATGCTGTGGTAGAGCTTGAGGCGCGCGGCGGAGAGCCGGCCGTGCTGCTGCTCGATGCGCATGTACGGGCGCGAGAAGATCGCCGTCGTGAAGCCCACGAACGCGGTCAGCGCGACGAGGAACACGTTGAACGAGTCGACGAAGAACTGCCGGTCCATCACCAGGATCGGGCCGTCGGCGATCACGCGCACCGTCAGCGCGGCCGCGGCGAGCAGCGTGAGGAAGCTCGCCAGGACGTTCACCGCGGGCGCCTCGTCGCGCTCGCCGATCACGGCCAGCACGACGCCCCCCGCGAGCGGTATGCCCAGCACCGCGAGGATCTCGATCACGCGGCCTCCCCGTGGCCACACGCCGTGCGAGGACTCACGCGTCCTCCTTGAGCTTCTCGAGGTGCTTGAGGTCGAGGCTGTCGAACTGCTCGCGGATCTGGAAGAAGAACACGCCGAGGATCAGCATCCCCACCAGCACGTCGAGGGCGATGCCGAGCTCGACCACCATCGGCATGCCGTAGGTGGCGCTGGTGGCGGCGAAGAACAGCCCGTTCTCCATCGACAGGAAGCCGATCACCTGGGGGATCGCCTTGCGCCGCGTGATCATCATCAGGAACGAGAGCATCACGCAGGCCATCGCGATGCCGAGCGTCGAGCGCGTGATCGTGCTGGCGAGCTGCGAGATCGGGAACGCCAGGTTGAACGAGAACACGACGAGCACGATGCCGATCAGCATCGTCGAGGGGATGTTGATCAGTCCCTCGACGTCCCAGCGGACGTCGAGGCGCCGCATCAGGCGGTAGAGGATCCAGGGCAGCAGGAACACCTTCAGCACCAGCGTCAGCCCGGCAGAGGCGTAGAGATGCGTCTGTCCGGTGCCGTAGGCGACGATCGCGGTGGACGCGGCGAGTGCGAGTCCCTGCGCGGCGAAGAGGTCGATCAGCGACAGCACGCGCCGCTGCGAGAGCATCGCGAACGACAGCAGCAGCAGGATCGCCGCCAGCAGATTGATGAACTGCGCGTAGAGGGGAAGGGTGGTCACGGGGCGCGGCTAGCTGCCCAGCAGCAGGTTGACGAGCATCGCCAGCACGGCGAGCAGGAACGCGGTGCCGAGGAACTCGGGGGCGCGGAAGATGCGCATCTTCGCCGACAGCGTCTCGATCAGCGCCAGCGCGAAGCCGCCGGCCATGAGCTTCGCGACGAGGATCGGCACCGCGGCCAGGATGGCGAGCCAGTTCGTGCTGCCCTCGGCGATGCCGATCGGCATGAAGATCGCAAGGCCGATGCAGGAGTAGTTGAACAGCTTCAGCGCCGACGCCCACTCGATCAGCGCGAGGTGGCGTGCCGAGTACTCGAGCACCATCGCCTCGTGGATCATGGTGAGCTCGAGGTGGGTCGCGGGATTGTCGACCGGGATGCGCGCGTTCTCGGCGAGCGACACCATCGTGAACGCGACGCCGGCGAGCGCGAGGCTCGGGTAGATCGCGAACTCGCGGTGCGCGAGGGTTTCCACGATCGTCGGCAGCGACGTCGAGCCCGAGATGAGCGACGCCGTGAACAGCACCATGAGCAGCGCCGGCTCGGCGAGGAAGCCGATGAACATCTCCCGCCGCGCGCCGAGCGAGCCGAACGACGTGCCGATGTCCATCGCCGCGAGGGAGATGAAGACGCGGGCGAGCGCGAACAGGCCGACCAGCGCGATCGCGTCGGCGGCGCGCGCGAACGGCAGGTCGGTCGCCAGCGACGGGACGATCGCCGCCGCGCAGCACATCGCGCCGAACACGACGTACGGCATCGTGCGGAAGATCGGCGACGCGTTCTCGGCGACCACCGCGTCCTTCGTGAACAGCTTGCGGATCGTGCGGTAGGGCAGGAACATCGACGGGGCGCTGCGGTTCTGCAGCCACGCGCGGCACTGGTTGATCCAGCCGACCAGCAGCGGCGCGAGCGCCAGCGCGAGCGCGACCTGCAGCACCTGCGACAGGAGGCCGGCGAGCGTCATCGGACGAGGGCCAGCAGCGCCAGCAGCGTGACGAAGCTGTAGGTGAGGTACACCGAGATCCGTCCCTGCTGGATGAATCCGACGAGCCGGGCCAGCACGTCCGCGGCCTTCGCGATGGGCAGGTACAGCGCGTGCCAGAAGCGATCCGCGATGCGCACCGCGTAGCGGGGCGCGGCGTCGAACGGCGACGGCAGCTCGCGTTCCATGCGGAAGAACGGCTCGAACACCTGCCGGATGGGCTGTCCGAAGCCCTCGGCCGTGTCCTGCATGCGCGAGGTTTGCAGCGGGAAGCCGCAGTCCCACGGCGGCGCGCGGCGGACGCGGCCGTGGTAGAGGCGATGCACGACGAAGACCGTGACCAGCACGACGACGACGATCGCGAGCAGCATCACCATCGGGCTGTAGCTCGCGCGATCCTGGCTGATCGGGGCGAGCACGAGCCAGCTGCCGCCGCTCGCGGGAACGGCGCTCGCGCCGACCAGCATGCGGCTGACGGGATCGAGCAGTTCGATCACGAAGGTGGGGAAGACGCCCAGCAGGACGCACCCCGCTGCGAGGTAGGCGAGCGCGACGCGCTCGCAGCGGCCGGCGTCGTGCGCGTTGGCGAGATTGGGCTCCCGCGGCTGCCCGAGGAAGATGACGCCGTAGAACTTGACCATGACGTAGGCGGCCAGTGCGGCGGCGAGCACGAGCGCGGCGGCGGCGAGCGGCACCAGCATGTTGACGAACGACTGCGGCAGGGTGGGCGTGAACAGGAAGGCCTGCAGCAGCAGCCACTCCGACACGAAACCGTTCAACGGCGGCAGTCCGGCGATCGCCAGGGTGCCGACCAGCGCGAGCCAGGCCACCCAGGGCATGCGGTGGATCAGGCCGCCGAGCTTGCCGAGACTGCGCTCGCGCGTCGAGTGCAGCACCGAGCCCGTGGCGAGGAACAGCAGGCTCTTGAAGAACGCGTGGTTCAGCACGTGGTAGAGCACCGCGATCATCGCGATCGCGGACAGCAGGCCCTTGCCGTAGGCGGAGAACAGCACCGCGAGCCCGATGCCGGCGACGATGATGCCGATGTTCTCGATCGACGAGTACGCGAGCAGGCGCTTCATGTCGGTCTGCACCGCGGCGAAGATGACGCCGAAGAGGGCGGTGACGAGGCCGAGCGAGAGCGCGACCACACCCCACCACCACAGCGGGTTGCCGAGCATGTCGAAGGTGACGCGAAGCAGGCCGTAGATCGCGGTCTTCAGCATCACGCCGCTCATCAGCGCCGACACCGGCGAGGGCGCCGCCGGGATGGGCCTCCGGCAGCCATACGTGCATGGGCAGCAGCCCGGCCTTCGCGCCGAACCCGAACAGCGCCAGCAGGAATGCCGCCGTCGGCCACGCGCCGTGCAGCGTGGCCGCGCGCATGCCGTCGAACGTGTAGTCGCCGGTACCGCCCTGCAGCACACCGAAGCAGAGCAGGATGCCGATCGCGCCGACGTGCGCGATCAGCAGGTAGAGGAAGCCCGCCTGCCGGATCTCCGGGATGCGGTGCTCGGTGGTGACGAGGAAGTAGGACGACAACGCCATCGTCTCCCACGCGACCATGAACAGGTAGGCGTCGTCGGCCACCAGCACCGCCGCCATCGCCGCGAGGAACGCGTGGTACAGGAAGCAGATGAACCCCGGCGCCGTGCCTTCGCTCGAGCGGAAGTAGCCCACCGAGAACAGCGAAATCGCCGCTCCCGCGGACCCGAGGACCAGCAGGAAGAACGCCGACAGCGCATCGAGCCGCACGTGGAACGGCAGGTCGGGCAGGCCGAGCGGCAGGACGAGCGTCGAGGGAGCGTCGCCGAGCGCGAGGAAGGCGACGATCGCGAGGGCGAGACCGACGGCCGAACCCAGCGGGAACAGCACGCGGCTGACGAAGCGGAGCTGCCGGGGTGCGGCGAGGCCCACGGTGCCGATCGCGAGCCACGCGGCGATCGCGCCGAGGACGGCGTAAAGCGGGACCGAGGGCAACGCGGCGTTCACCTCGGCACGGCCTGCGCCGGTCGCGCGGTCCGCCGCGTACGGGTCATTTGACGCGCATGCCGGGCGTCGCACCCGCGTCCGGCGCGAGCAGGTAGACGCCCGGGCCGTCGCCGCTGGCAGCGAGCACCATGCCCTCGGAGACGCCGAATTTCATCTTCCGCGGCGCGAGATTCGCCACCATCGGCGTCAGCCGGCCGACCAGGTCCTCGGGCCGGTACGCGGCCTTGATGCCGGCGAACACGGTGCGGTGGCGGCCCTCGCCGACGTCCAGCGTGAGCCGCACCAGCTTGTCGGCGCCCTCGACGGCATCGGCCGCGACGATCCGCGCGATGCGCAGGTCCACCCTGGTGAAGTCGTCGATGCCGATCGTTGCCGGGACCGCGGCCACGGGTGCCGCGGCGGCGGGCGCCGCAGTGCCACCCGACGGCGCCGCCGGTGCCTTGCCGGCCGGCGCGGAGGCGAGCGTCGCCTTCGGGCCCTCGAGCAGCGCGTCGATCTGCTTCGGGTCGATGCGCTGCATCAGGTGCTTGAATGGACGCACGGCCTGCGGGTCGCGCCACGCATCGCTCCACGCGAGTTCGCGGTCGAGACCGAAGAGGTCCCGCGCCACGCGGCTCGCGACGTGCGGCAGCACCGGCGCGAGCATCACGGTGAGGAGCTGGAAGCCGTGCAGCGCCTGCGAGCAGACGGTCTGCAGCCGCTCGCGCGCCGACGGGTCCTTCGCGAGCACCCACGGCTCCGCGGCGTCGAACGCTTCGTTCAGGCGGTCGGCGATGCGCATCGCGTCGCGCAGCACGCGCCCGAACTCCCGCACCTCGTAGTTCGCGCGGGCGAGCTCCGCGTCGGTCTGCGCGATCGTGAGCCGGTTCGCGCGGTCGCTCGCGGACTCGGCGGGCGTGCCGAGCCTGCCCTCGAAGTGGCGCGTGAGGAACGGCGCCGCGCGGCTCGCGATGTTCACGTACTTGCCGATCAGGTCGCTGTTGACCCGCGCGAGGAAGTCGTCGGGATTGAAGTCGAGGTCCTCGACGCGCGAGTTGAGCTTGGCCGCGAGGTAGTAGCGCAGCCACTCGGGGTCGAGCCCGAGGTCGAGGTAGACGTCCGGACTGATGCCCGTGCCGCGCGACTTCGACATCTTCTCGCCGGAGAAGGTGATGAAGCCGTGCACGTGCACGCGGTCCGGCACCTTGTACGGCGCGCCGGCGAACTTGAGCATCGCCGGCCAGAACAGCGTGTGGTGGTAGACGATGTCCTTGCCGATGAAGTGCACCTGCTCGAGCGCGGGATCGGCGAGGAAGGCGGCGAAGTCGACGCCGCGCCGGTCGAGGTGCGCCCGGAGGCTCGCGAGGTAGCCGATCGGCGCGTCGAGCCACACGTAGAAGAACTTGGGCGGTGCCCCGGGAGGCAGGTCCGGTATGCGGATTCCGAAGTACGGTGCGTCGCGCGAGATGTCCCAGTCGACGAGCCCCTTGCCGCCGTCGGCGTCGAGCCACTCGCGCGCCTTGTTCGCGACCTCGGCCTGCAGGCGACCGCCGAGCGCCCACTCGCGCAGGAAGGCGATGCACGCGGGGTCCGACAGCCGGAAGAAGTGGTGCTCGGACGACTTCAGCACCGGCACCGCGCCCGACAGCGTCGAGTAGGGGCGCTTCAGGTCGGTAGGCGCGTAGACGGAGCTGCAGTTCTCGCAGGCGTCGCCGTACTGGTCCTTCGCCCCGCACTTCGGGCACTCGCCCTTGATGTAGCGGTCCGGCAGGAACATCGCCTTCACCGGGTCGAAGTACTGCTCGATCGTGCGCACGTCGATCAGGCCCGCCGCGTTGAGCTTGCGGTAGACGTCCTGCGACAGCGCGACGTTCTCGGGCGAGTCCGTCGAGTGCCAGTGGTCGAAGCTGATGTGGAAGCCGTCGAGGTGCCTCGGACGCGTGGCGGCTATCCGGGCGACCAGCGCCTGCGGCGTCAGGCCCTCGCTCTCGGCCTTCAGCATGATCGGCGCGCCGTGCGCGTCGTCGGCGCAGACGAAGTGCACCTCGTGCCCCTGCATGCGCTGGAAGCGCACCCAGATGTCGGCCTGGATGTACTCCATGATGTGCCCGATGTGGAACGGGCCGTTCGCGTACGGCAGCGCCGTGGTGACGAACAGTTTCCGGTGCTGCGAACTCATCGGGCGAATCCTGCGGGCGGGTAGGTAACCCATTCTAGCAAAGCGGGGTTTTGCTCCCGTGGCCGGCCCGGGGGAAGCGGGTAGAATGCGCAGCTTTGGCGCGCCGCCGGCGCCCCACCGATTTCCCGGAGCAACCCATGGCCATTACCGAAGGCGACGTCTCGGCCCGGCTCGCCACGGTCGTCGACCCCAACCTCGGCAAGGATCTCGTCGCGGGCAAGCTGGTCCGCGCGATCCGGGTCGACGGCGGCGACGTCACCGTCGACATCCAGCTCGGCTATCCCGCGAAGAGCCAGCACGCCGCCATGCGCAAGCGGGTCACGGACGCGATCGCCGCGATTCCCGGCGCCGGCCGCGTCACGGTCAACGTCACGCAGAAGATCACCGCGCACGCCGTGCAGCGCGGCGTCAAGCTCGTGCCGGGCGTCAAGAACATCGTCGCGATCGCGAGCGGCAAGGGCGGCGTCGGCAAGTCGACCACTGCCGTGAACCTCGCGCTCGCGCTCGCCGCGGAGGGAGCGAAGGTCGGCATCCTCGACGCCGACATCTACGGCCCGTCGCAGCCGACGATGCTCGGCATCAGCGGCCGTCCGGAGTCGGTCGACGGCAAGACGATCGAGCCGATGGAGGCCTACGGCATCCAGGCGATGTCGATCGGCTTCCTGATCGACGTCGACACCCCGATGGTCTGGCGCGGGCCGATGGTGACGCAGGCGCTCGAGCAGCTGCTCAAGGACACCCGCTGGCGCGACCTCGACTACCTGATCGTCGACATGCCGCCGGGCACGGGCGACATCCAGCTCACGCTGTCGCAGAAGGTGCCGGTGACGGGCGCGGTGATCGTGACGACGCCCCAGGACATCGCGCTGATCGACGCGCGCAAGGGGCTCAAGATGTTCGACAAGGTCGGCGTGCCGATCGTCGGCATCGTCGAGAACATGAGCATCCACGTCTGCAGCAAGTGCGGCCACGCCGAGCACATCTTCGGCACCGGCGGCGCCGAGACGATGTGCAAGGACTACGACGTGCCGTTCCTCGGCAGCCTGCCGCTCGACATCCGCATCCGCGAGCAGGCCGACTCCGGACGCCCGACGGTGGTCGCGGACCCCGACGGCAAGGTCGCCGAGATGTACCGCGAGATCGCGCGCAAGACGGCGGTCGCGGTGGCGCGCAAGGCCGAGGACTTCAGCGCGAAGTTCCCGAGCATCGTCATCCAGAACACCTGGCTGTGCCCGCGAAGCGGGGGCCCAGCGTCGCCGGTCGCTCAGGACGACCTGGATCCCGCTTTCGCGGGAACGACGTAGGACGCGAGGTCGCCCAAAGTGATCAAGTCGGACAAGTGGATCCGCCGCATGGCGGCCGAGCACCGCATGATCGAGCCGTTCGAGCCCGGCCAGGTGCGCGAGGTGAACGGCCGGCGCATCGTCTCCTACGGCACGTCGAGCTACGGCTACGACATCCGCTGCAGCGCCGAATTCAAGATCTTCACCAACATCAACTCGACGATCGTCGACCCGAAGGCCTTCGACGCCGGCTCGTTCGTCGACTTCACGGGCGACGTCTGCATCATCCCGCCGAACTCGTTCGCCCTCGCGCGCACGGTCGAGTACTTCCGCATCCCGAGGAACGTGCTCACGATCTGCCTCGGCAAGAGCACCTACGCCCGCTGCGGCATCATCGTCAACGTGACGCCGTTCGAGCCCGAGTGGGAGGGCTACGTGACGCTCGAGTTCTCGAACACGACGCCGCTGCCGGCGAAGATCTACGCCAACGAGGGCGTGGCGCAGGTGATCTTCTTCGAGTCCGACGAGGTCTGCGAGACCTCCTACAAGGACCGGGGCGGCAAGTACCAGGGCCAGCAGGGCGTCACGCTGCCGAGGATGTAGGTCCGCGCGGCCCCGGCCGCCGACGACCCGGCCGGGGAGCGCCGACTGTTGCGCCGGCGCCAAGGCACGGTGCCGCGGGCCCGCCGCGTGGCATCGCAGACCTCGCGTCCGCCGCCGCGCCGGCGCAGAATTGCCACGATTCGCCGGGCGGCGGCGCCGCCCCGGCACTCACCCAACGCAGCGCGGCGCTCTGCCGCAGGAGTTCCCGATGAAGTTCCGCTTTCCCGTCGTCATCATCGACGAGGACTTCCGCTCCGAGAACGCGAGCGGCCTCGGCATCCGCGCGCTCGCCCGCGCGATCGAGGCCGAGGGGCTCGAGGTGCTCGGCGTCACGAGCTACGGTGACCTGACGAGCTTCGCGCAGCAGCAGAGCCGCGCGAGCGCCTTCGTGCTGTCGATCGACGACGAGGAGTTCCGCACGCCCGAGGAGGCGCGGGCCGCGCTCGCCAACCTGCGCGCGTTCGTCGAGGAGATCCGCTTCCGCAACGCCGAGATCCCGGTGTTCCTGCACGGCGAGACGCGCACCTCGCGCCACATCCCGAACGACATCCTGCGGCAGCTGAACGGCTTCATCCACATGAACGAGGACACGCCCGAGTTCGTCGCGCGCTACATCGCGCGGGAGGCGCGGTCCTACCTCGGCGGCCTCGCGCCGCCGTTCTTCCGCGCGCTCGTGCACTACGCGAACGACGGCAGCTACTCGTGGCACTGTCCCGGCCACTCCGGCGGCGTCGCCTTCCTGAAGAGCCCGGTCGGGCAGATGTTCCACCAGTTCTTCGGCGAGAACATGCTGCGCGCCGACGTGTGCAACTCGGTGGACGAGCTGGGCCAGCTGCTCGACCACTCCGGGCCGGTCGCGGCCTCCGAGCGCAACGCCGCGCGCATCTTCAACGCCGACGAGCTGTTCTTCGTCACCAACGGCACGTCGTCCTCGAACAAGATGGTCTGGCACGCGACGGTGGCACCGGGCGACGTCGTCGTCGTCGACCGCAACTGCCACAAGTCGATCCTGCACGCGATCACGATGACGGGCGCGATCCCCGTGTTCCTGACGCCGACGCGCAACCACGTCGGCATCATCGGGCCGATCCCGCAGAGCGAGTTCCTCTGGGAGAACATCGAGCGCAAGATCCGCGCGCACCCGTTCGCCAAGGACGTGAAGTCGAAGCCGCGCATCCTCACGATCACGCAGAGCACCTACGACGGCATCGTCTACAACGTCGACGCGATCAAGGAGATGCTCGGCAGCCACATCGACACGCTGCACTTCGACGAGGCCTGGCTGCCGCACGCGACGTTCCACGACTTCTACCGCGGCATGCACGCCATCGGCAAGGACCGCCCGCGCAGCCGGGACGCGCTCGTGTTCTCGACGCAGTCGACGCACAAGCTGCTCGCCGGGCTGTCGCAGGCCTCGCAGATCCTCGTGCAGTACAGCGAGAACCGGCAGCTCGACCGGCACCGGTTCAACGAGGCGTACCTGATGCACAGCTCGACGTCGCCGCAGTACGCGATCATCGCGTCGTGCGACGTCGCCGCGGCGATGATGGAATCTCCCGGCGGACCGGCGCTCGTCGAGGAGTCGATCATGGAGGCGCTCGACTTCCGGCGCGCGATGCGCAAGGTCGACGAGGAGTTCGGCGACTCGTGGTGGTTCAAGGTCTGGGGACCCGACCGCCTCGCGGAGGAAGGCATCGGCAGCCGCGAGGACTGGATGCTCGGCGCGAACGACAAGTGGCACGGCTTCGGCGAGCTCGCCCCCGGCTTCAACATGCTCGATCCGATCAAGGCCACCGTGCTGACGCCGGGGCTCGACGTCGCCGGCGATTTCGCCGAGCGCGGCATCCCGGCGTCGATCGTCACCAAGTACCTCGCCGAGCACGGCGTGATCGTCGAGAAGACCGGGCTCTACTCGTTCTTCATCATGTTCACGATCGGCATCACCAAGGGCCGCTGGAACACGATGCTGACGGCGCTGCAGCAGTTCAAGGCCGACTACGACGCCAACAACCCGCTCTGGAAGGTGCTGCCGGAGTTCGTGCAGGCGCATCCCCGCTACGAGAAGATCGGCCTGCGCGAGCTCTCCGACTCGATCCACGGCATCTACAAGGCCAACGACATCGGGCGCCTGACCACGGAGATGTACGTCTCGAACCTCGAGCCGGCGATGAAGCCGGCCGACGCCTTCGCGCGCATGGCGCACCGGGAGATCGAGCGGGTGGAGATCGACGACCTCGAGGGGCGCGTGACGAGCGCGCTGCTGACGCCCTACCCGCCGGGCATCCCGCTGCTCATCCCCGGCGAGCGCTTCAACCGCCAGATCGTCAAGTACCTGCAGTTCGCGCGGGATTTCAACGAACGCTTCCCCGGCTTCGACACCGACATCCACGGGCTGGTCGAGGAGGACATCGGCGGGCGCCGCCGCTATTTCGTCGACTGCGTGGCGGGTGCGAAGGTGATCGCCGCGGTGCCGTCGGTGCCGCGCGTGCGCGCGGTGCGGAAGTCGTAGCGGCTACGCCTCGACCGGCGTGCCGGACTCGGCGGCCCGCGGCGCAGGCGTCGATGCGCCGGCGCGGGGCGGATTGGCCCCGGCGACGGCCACCAGCCTGGCGAGAACGCACGAGGCGATGCGCGCGTCCATCGCGTCGTGCGGCTGCGGCAGTACGATCGGCACGCGCGCGCCGAGGACGATGCCGGCGGCCAGTCCGCCGGTGACGCCGGTCAGGGTGCGCAACACCATCGTCGCGGCTTCCATCGACGGGGCGACCAGCACGTCGGCGTGTCCGGCGACCGCGGACTTGCAGCCCTGCGCACGCGCGGCGTCCGCCGACAGCGCGACGTCCGGGGTCATCGGGCCGTCGACGACGGCGCCCGGGAAGGCGCCCTGGAGCGCCATCGACTTCAGCGCCGCGGCCTCGCTGGTCGAGGGGAAGGCCGGCGCGACCGTGCCCTTCGCCGCGAGCAGCGCCACGTTCGGCGCGGCGATGCCGAGCGCCTGCGCGAGCAGGACCGTGCAGGCGACGATGTCGCGCTTGGCGGCCAGGTTGGGCGCGACGTTCAGCATCGCGTCCGCGACCAGCAGCGGGCGCGGCACGCCCGGCAGGTCGAGGAACGTTGCGTGGGACAGCCGTCGGCCGGTGCGCAGGCCCGAATCGGCGGCCACCACCGGTGCGAGCAGGTCCTCGACCGACAGGCTGCCGCGGATCAGTGCACCGATCGCGCCATCCTGCGCGGCGAGCACCGCACGCTGGCTGGCCGCGCGGGGCTCGTCCGGCGTGTCGACGAGCGGCAGGCGCGAGATGTCCAGGCCGGCGCGGATCGCGGCGTCGCGGATGCGTTGCTCGGGGCCGAACAGCGTCGGCGCAACGTACCCGGCGAAGGCGGCCGACAGCGCGAGCTGCAGGCTGTCGCGGTCGACCGGGAACACGACGGCGGCGGGCAGCGCGGTCTCGGTGCGGGCGCGCTCGGCGAGCTTCGACAGGTGCGGACGGGGCATCATCGGCCCAAGGCTCGCAAGGGCACCCCTGCAGTGTCAATCGAACCCGATGGAAGGGCGGCGGGCGGGTACGCACGGCCGCCTCCGGGCGGCCACGACCGGCCCCCCGGGCAAATGGCGAGTCCTAGAGCGACTGCAGCGTGCGGCGCAGGACGTCGACGATGGTGTCCACGTGCGTCCGCTCGGCGATGAGCGGTGGCGCGACGATCGCCGCGTCGCCGGTCGCCTTGAGGTGCAGGCCGTGGTCGAACAGCCGCTTCTGGAACTGGTGGCCGCGCTTCCCGGGCGTGCCGTCCGGATGCACCTCGATCGCGCCCATCATCCCGTAGCCGCGCAGGTCGGCGACGATCGGGATGTCACGCAGCGAGAAGAGGCCCTCGAGGAAATACGGCGACAGCGCCTTGGCGCGATCGAACAGGCCTTCGTCGCGATAGATGTCGAGCGTGGCGAGGCCGGCTGCGCACGCCGCCGGGTGGCCCGAGTAGGTGTAGCCGTGGAAGAATTCGATTGCGCCGTCGGCGGCGGCGTCGACGATCGCGTCGTGGATGCGCTGCGACACCGCCACGGCGCCCATCGGCTGCGCGCCGTTGGTGAGGCCCTTCGCCATCGTCATCAGGTCGGGCACCACGCCGAAGCTCTGCGCGCCGAACGCGGCGCCGGTGCGGCCGAAGCCGGTGATCACCTCGTCGAACACGAGCAGGATGCCGTGCTGGTCGCAGATCTCGCGCAGGCGCTCGAGGTAGCCGCGCGGCGGCACGAGGCAGCCGGTCGAGCCCGCGATCGGCTCGACGAAGCAGGCGGCGATATTCTCGGCGCCGTACAGGTTGACGAAGCGCGCGAGGTCCTCGGCGAGCTCGGCCCCGTGGGCGCCCTGGCCGGGCACGAGGCGGTTCTCGGGCAGGTGCGTGTGCCGCATGTGGGCGATGCCGGGGAGCGCGAGCCCGAACTTGCGCCGGTTGTTGACGAGGCCCGCGAGCGAGGTACCGCCGAAGTTGACGCCGTGATAGGCACGCTCGCGCGAGACGAACATCGTGCGCCCGCCCTGGCCCTTCGCGTGCCAGTAGGCGAGCGCCACCTTCATCGCGGTGTCGACCGCCTCGGAGCCCGAATTGACGAAGAAGATGCGGTTCAAGTCGCCCGGCGTCAGCGCCGCGACGCGCGTCGCGAGCTCGAACTGCTTCGGGTGCCCGCGCGTGAAGGGGGCGATGAAGTCGAGCTCGGAGAGCTGCGCGGAGACGGCGTCGGCGATCTCGCGGCGGCAGTGGCCGGCGTTGACGCAGAACAGGCCGGAGGACGCGTCGATCAGCCGCTCGCCGCGCTCGTTCCAGACGAACATGCCTTCGGCCCGCACCACCATCTTCGGCTCGTGCCGGAAGTCGCGGTTCGGCGTGAACGGCATCCAGTACTCGTCCATCGAGATCGCGCGCGCGGCGCGGTCGCTGTCGAGCTTGAATTCGGCGTGGCCCATCGGGATGCTCCGGGAAAGGCGCGGCGACAACTGCGTCGCGCGGCGCGCGAGGATAGGGGGATCGTACACCCGGGGCAGCGGAACCGGCAGCGCCCCCGGCACCTTGCCGGCAATGCCTTGACGGGCGCGCGCGCGCGGGCGCCAAATGACGGCGAGAGGCCACCCGGGCCTGCCGCTGGGAGGTACAGCATGGGCATCCGTTCGCTGCGCTCGATGGTCGCGGGGCAGCGCCCGCTGATCGTTGCCGAGAGTCTCGCCGTTGCCGAGGTGGCGAGGCGCATGCACGAACTTCGTACCGGCGCCGCGCTCGTGGCCGATGGCGCGCGCCTCGTCGGCATCTTCACGGAGCGCGACGCACTGTTTCGCGTCCTTGCCGGGGCCCGCGATCCGCGCACGACCCCGGTCGGCCAGGTGATGACCCGCGATCCGCAGACGATCCACCCCGACAAGCCGTTCGAGGAGGCGTTGCGGCTCATGTACGAGGGGCGCTTCCGTCACGTGCCCGTCGTCGAGGACGGCCGCCCGCTCGGCATCGTCTCGGTGCGCGAGGCGATCCATCCCGACTTCACTGCGCTCGCGCAGGTGCTCGACACGCGCGAGGTGGCGCGGGAGTGAGCGTGAAGATCGGCGTCCCGAAGGAAATCAAGGTCCTCGAAAACCGCGTCGGCCTCACCACCGAGTCCGTGCGCGAGGTCGTTGCCCACGGCCACGAGGTGATCGTCGAACACCACGCCGGGCAGGGCATCGGCATGGACGACGCCGCCTACGTGAAGGCGGGGGCGAAGGTGGTCGGCACCGCTGCCGAAGTGTTCGCGGCCGCCGAGATGATCGTCAAGGTGAAGGAGCCGCAGGCGGCCGAGCGTGCGATGCTGCGGCCCGGCCAGGTGCTCTTCACCTACCTGCACCTCGCGCCCGATCCGGAGCAGGCGCGCGATCTCATCGCGAGCGAGGCGGTGTGCATCGCCTACGAGACGGTCACGTCGTCCTCGGGCGGGCTGCCGCTGCTCGCGCCGATGTCCGAGGTGGCGGGACGCATGGCGGTGCAGGCCGGCGCCTACTACCTCGAGAAGCCGCACGGGGGTCTCGGCGTGCTGATCGGCGGCGTGCCGGGTGTCGATCCGGCCAAGGTCGTCGTGCTGGGCGGCGGCGTCGTCGGCACGCACGCGATCGACATCGCGCTCGGCATGGGCGCCGACGTCTGGGTGCTCGACCGCAGCGTCGACGTGCTGCGCCGGCTGTGGGCGCAGTTCGGGCGGCCGCTCAACACCGTGTTTTCGACGCAGGACGCGATCGAGCGCCACGTCACCGCCGCCGACCTCGTCGTCGGCGGCGTGCTGATCCCCGGCGCGTCGGCGCCCAAGCTCGTTTCGCGCGAGCTGGTCTCGCGCATGAAGCAGGGCGCGGTCGTGGTCGACGTCGCGATCGACCAGGGCGGCTGCTTCGAGACCTCGCGTCCGACCACGCACGCGGACCCGGTGTACGTGGTCGACGGCGTCACGCACTACTGCGTGGCCAACATGCCCGGCGGCGTGCCCCGCACCTCGACGTTCGCGCTCAACAACGCCACCCTGCCGTTCGTGCTCGCGCTGGCGGAGAAGGGCTGGGAGCGTGCGCTCGCCGACGACCCGCACCTGCGCAACGGGCTCAACATCGCCTTCGGCAAGGTGACCTGCGAGCCGGTGGCGCAGGCGCTCGGCTATGCGTACGTGCCGGCGGCCGCCGTGCTCTCCTAGCGCGGCCCGGCCCTCGACCGGCTAGCGCGAGATCGGCAGCGTGAGGATCGTGGTCACCGGCGGCACGTCGCCCGCCTGCAGCGCGTAGGCGGTCTCGAGCAGCGCGAACGTCTGCTTGGACGCTATGTCGCGGGCGTCGATGTAGAACCAGCGCTCGTGGGCGCGCACGCGCACGTAGGTGTCGGCAGGTGCGTCGTCGCGGGAGCCGATGCGGATGACGCCCCCCAGCATGCGGCTCCAGTCGAATGGCGCTCCCGCCTCGCCGCTCAGTACCGGCACCTGCCCGGCCGCGACGTCGGCAGCGGGCACGGCGACGCCCTTGGACAGGAAGCGCATCGCCGCGAGGATCGAGCGCGGCCGCAACGCGATGTTGCGGCCCCCACCGCCACCCGCTGCGGCCACCACGCGGTAGGTGAGGGCCTGCGGGTCGAGGCCGAGAATCCGCGCGAACTCCTCGAACTCGGCGGTCCCGACCGCGGCCCGGTCGATCGAGACCGACAGCACGAGATCGCTGCCCGGCGCCGGCGGAGCGCCGGTCGAGTCGACGCCGAGCTGCAGAAAGCCCCGTGCCTCGAGACGCTCGACCAGGTCGACGACCCGGCGGAACGACGCCCAGTCCGGGATTTCCCGCGGCGCATAGAGTGTTGCCGCCGGCGCGTTGGGCACGCCGTTGATCGCGTCGGCGAACACGAGCAGGATCTCGCGCAGGCCGAAGCCCGCGGCCCGCAGCAGCGCCAGCGTGCGCAGGTCGAGCGGGCGCAGCAGCTGCTTCGCGAACTTCTCGCCGGCGAGCGGCTGGAACACGAACGATGGCGTCTGCGACAGCCCCACGCCCGTGCTTGCGGCGAGCGTCGGATCGAGGCCCAGCGGGAAGGCCGCGCTCGCGCCCACGTTCGCGCTGACCGTGGCGCTGGTCGAGACGCTGCTCACCTCGAGGAAGTAGGGCGTGTCGCCGTAGCGCAGCCGCACGATGTTGCGCAGCATCTGCTCGGCGTTGGTCTGCGCCGCGGTCTCGTTCAACGTGCCGCGCGTCTCCTTGAGCACGTTGCCCGAGAACGTCGCGCAGCCGCCGAGCGTCACGGCGACCAGCATCGCGAGGGCCTGAAGGAACGGGCGCGCAGTCGTGTTCGGCGATTGCATGGCGGGGTTGCGTACGGGATCGTGGCGCTCCTCTGGATTGTGCACGACCGCGCGGGCCGTCGACACCGCGCCCGTCCGGCGCGTCGGGACGACGCGGCACGTGGCAGCGCAGCATTCGCTAAGCGCTTGAATCGTATCGATCTCTCGGACGCCGAGTGAGTGTCATATTGCGTCACGGTGGCGTCATCGACCTGTCACACATCGCGCCTAAGCTCGCGACTTCTGTCACTTGCGCACCACGGGGGACCCCATGCGATTCAGCAAACCCATTCTCGCCGCCGCACTCGCGTCGGCGCTTTCGTCGGCCGCCTTTGCCCAAGGCGTGCTGGTCAAGGTCGACGGCTCGTCGACCGTCTACCCGGTGACCGAGGCGGTCGCCGAGGAGTTCCAGAAGGCCGAGAAGAACGCCATCAAGGTCACGGTCGGCATTTCCGGCACCGGCGGCGGCTTCAAGAAGTTCTGCCGCGGCGAGACCGACATCAGCGGCGCCTCGCGCCCGATCCTCAAGTCCGAGATGGACGAGTGCGCGAAGCTCGGCATCACCTATTACGAGCTGCCGGTCGCCTTCGACGCGCTGACGGTCGTCGTCAACCCGAAGAACACGTTCCTCGACAAGGGCGTGACCGTCGAGCAGCTGAAGAAGATGTGGGAGCCGGGTGCGCAGGGCAAGATCACCAGGTGGAACCAGGTCGACCCGTCGTGGCCCGACGCCCCGATCAAGCTGTTCGGTGCCGGCGCCGATTCCGGCACGTTCGACTACTTCACCGAGGCGATCGTCGGCAAGGCCAAGTCCAGCGCGCGGCGACTACACGGCGTCGGAAGACGACAACGTGCTGGTGCAGGGCGTGCAGCGCGACGTCAATGCGATCGGCTACTTCGGCTACGCGTACTACGCGGAGAACCAGGGCAAGCTGAAGAGCGTGCCGATCATCGAGAAGGCCGGCAAGCCGCCGGTCAAGCCGTCGATGGACACGGTGCTGAACGGCAGCTACCAGCCGCTGTCCCGTCCGATCTTCATCTACGTCAACGCCAAGTCGCTCGAGCGTCCCGAGGTGAAGAAGTTCGTCGAGTACTACATGACCAACGGCTCGAAGCTCGCTCGAGGAAGTGAAGTACGTGCCGCTGCCCGACAAGGCCTACGCGATGAACAAGGAGCACCTCGCCAAGGGCAAGAAGGGCACGGTGTTCGGCGGCGTCGCCGAGGTCGGCGTCAAGATCGACGATCTGTTGAAGCGCGAAGCCAAGATGTGATCCACGGCGGCGGGGCGTCGCAACCGCGCCGCCGCCGTCAGGGACGTCTCGCCCCTCGGCGCGTCGGGGTCGCAAGGTCCCGGCGCGCCGCGCCGTCCGACAGCGAGCCTATAATGCATGCCGCGTCAGCCTCGGGCGCGCCGGTGGGCGCGCGCCTGCCGACCATGTCAGCGAGCGCCTCGCCAGAAGTCTCGCGCAACCTGAAGGAACGCACCATCGAGGCGCTGCTCTTCTTCGCGGCGTTCGTCGTCGGTGCTCACCACCGTCGGCATCGTCTACGTGCTGGTGAAGGAGAGCGTGGTCTTCTTCACGCAGGTGCCGCTCTGGGACTTCCTCACCGACACCCAGTGGACGCCGCTGTTCGACGACGCCCACTTCGGCATCATGGTGCTGCTGTCGGGCACGCTGACCAGCTCCGCGGTCGCGCTGCTGGTCGCCGATCCCGCTCGGCACGATCGATCGCCATCTACCTGTCCGAGTTCGCGTCGCCCCGCGCGCGCGAGTTCGCCAAGCCGATGCTCGAGCTGCTCTCCGGGGTGCCGACGATCGTCTACGGCTATTTCGCGCTGCTCTTCGTCACGCCGCTGCTGCAGAAGCTGATCCCCGGGCTTCCCGGCTTCAATCTGCTGTCGGCCGGCATCGTGATGGGCATCATGATCGTGCCCCTCGTCGCGTCGATCTCCGAGGACGCGATGCGCGCGGTGCCGATGTCGCTGCGCGAAGGCAGCTTCGCGATGGGTGCGACGCGTCTTCAGACCGCGATCAACGTGGTCTTCCCGGCAGCGATCTCGGGCATCGCCGCGGCGTACGTGCTCGGCATCTCGCGCGCGGTCGGCGAGACGATGATCCTCGCGGTCGCCGCCGGCATGCAGCCCAACCTGACGTTCAACCCGATGGAGCCCGCCGCCACGATCACGGCGTTCATCGTGCAGGTGGCGCTGGGCGACCTGCCGCACGGGTCGGTCGGCTACCAGACGATCTTCGCCGCGGGGCTGACGCTGTTCCTGCTGACGCTGGTGTTCAACCTGATCGGGCTGTGGATGCGCAAGCGCTTCCGGGAGGCGTACTGAGATGAATCGTACTTGTTTGCGCGTTTCGCTGCCTCCCGCGGGACGGACATGACCTACATCGCACAAACCCCGGAGCAGATCCGCGGCCTGATCGCGAAGGCCAAGCGCTGGGACGTGATCTTCGTCGCGCTCGGCGTGATCGCGCTCGGCATCGGGCTGCTCACCTTCGTCGCGCTGTTCGTCGACATGCTGATCGACGGCTGGGCGCGGCTGCGCCCGGAGTTCTTCACGCAATTCCCGTCGCGCCGCGCCGGGCAGGCGGGGATTCTCTCGGCGTGGGTCGGCACGACGCTGGTGATGCTCGTCACCGCGGCGGTCGCGGTGCCGCTCGGCGTCGCCGCCGGCGTCTACCTCGAGGAGTACGCCCCGAAGAACTGGGTCACCGACATCATCGAGATCAACATCACCAATCTCGCCGGCGTGCCGTCGATCGTCTACGGCCTGCTGGCGCTCGGGCTGTTCGTCTACGCGTTCGGTCTCGGCCAGAGCGTGCAGACGGCCGGCCTGACGCTGGCACTGCTGATCCTGCCGGTGGTGATCGTCGCGACCCGCGAGGCGATCCGCTCGATCCCGGGGATGATTCGCGAGGCAGCGTACGCGCTCGGCGCCACCAAGTGGCAGACGACCAAGGACCACATCCTGCCGTACTCGCTGCCGGGCATCCTGACCGGCGTCATCATCGGCATGTCGCGCGCGATCGGCGAGACCGCGCCGATCATCACGATCGGCGCGCTGACGTTCATCGCCTTCCTGCCGCCGTCGCCGGTCACGACCGACTTCCCGTTCCTGTCCTTCGAGTGGCTGCAGGCGCCCGTTCACGGTGATGCCGATCCAGATGTTCAACTGGACCAGCGCGGCCGGACGAGGCGTTCCACGCCAATGCGGCGGCGGCCGGCATCGATCCTCGTCTTCATGACCCTGGCGATGAACGGGCTGGCGATCTGGCTGCGCTATCGCCTGCGCAAGAACATCAAATGGTGACCGCGATGGAAGCCCGTACCCAGACCACGACCCACGCCACGATGCTCGGCAGCGCCCGGTCGGGCGCGATCGCGCCTGTCGTCTCCGACGCGCCGGCGCCGCCGCTCAAGGCCGAGAGCCGCAACCTGTCGTTCCACTACGGCAAGTTCCAGGCGCTGAAGTCGATTTCGATGCCCATCCACGAGAACCAGGTGACGGCGCTGATCGGGCCCTCCGGCTGCGGCAAGTCGACGTTCCTGCGCTGCTTCAACCGCATGCACGACCTCTACCCGGGCAACCGCTACGACGGCGAGATCGTGCTGCACCCGGACAACATCAATCTGCTCGCCGACGACGTCGACCCGATCGAGGTGCGCATGCGCGTCAGCATGGTGTTCCAGAAGCCGAACCCGTTCCCGAAGTCGATCTACGAGAACGTCGCCTACGGCCTGCGGGTGCGCGGCATCAACCGCAAGCATGCTCGACGAGAAGGTCGAGCAGTCGCTGCGCGGCGCGGCGCTGTGGGACGAGGTCAAGGACCGGCTGAACGAGCTGGCGTTCAACCTTTCCGGCGGCCAGCAGCAGCGGCTGTGCATCGCGCGCGCGCTCGCCACCGACCCGGAGATCCTGCTCTTCGACGAGCCGACCTCCGCGCTCGACCCGATCGCCACCGCGAGCATCGAGGAGCTGATCTCCGAGCTCAAGAAGAAGGTGACGATCCTCATCGTCACCCACAACATGCAGCAGGCGGCGCGCGTGTCGGACTACACCGCCTACATGTACCTGGGCGAGCTGGTCGAGTTCGGCAAGACCGACACGATCTTCATCAAGCCGACGCCGCAAGCAGACCGAGGACTACATCACCGGCCGCTTCGGCTGACCGGCGGGCACGGGAGACAGCGATGAGCGACCACATCTCGAAGCAGTTCGACGCCGAGATGGAGGCGATCCGCAGCGGCGTGCTCTAGATGGGCGGGCTCGTCGAGCCGCAGTTCAGGCGCGCGATCGAGGCGCTCGGCGAGGACGAGGACTCGCGGCTGATCGACGCGGTCGGCGCCGACGAGCGCGAGATCAACCTATGCAGGTGCTGATCGACCAGCAGTGCACGCAGGTCATCGCGCGCCGCCAGCCGACGGCGGTCGACCTGCGCCTGATCATGATGGTCACCAAGATCGTCAACGACCTCGAGCGCATCGGCGACGAGGCGAAGAAGATCGCCTACAAGTCGGCCGCCGTGCGCGGCAACGACCGGCTGACCCGCATCCGCTACCACGACGTCGTGCGCATGGCCGGCGGCACGCAGAAGATGCTGCGCGAGTCGCTCGATGCGTTCGCGCGCCTCGACGTCGACGCGGCGGCCAGGGTGGTCGAGGAGGACGACGACATCGACGTCGCCTTCAACGCGGTGATGCGCCAGCTGATCAGCTTCATGATGGAGGATCCGCGGACGATCGGCGCCGCGCTCGAGGTGGTGTTCATCGCCAAGTCCATCGAGCGCATCGGCGACCACTCGAAGAACATTTCCGAGTCCGTCGTCCAGGTGGTGAAGGGCAAGGATGTGCGCCACGCCACGGCCGAAGAGATCCGGGCGGAAGTGGCGGGCGAATGAGCGCGGCGGGCGCAGCCCAGGCCCGAAGGGCCCGTCGCCGCGCGATTGAGCACGGGCCGACGCGTGACGCGCGCGAGGCACGGCGGTGCAAGGAGGCCCGAATGAGCGCGGCGGGCGCAGCCCAGGCCGAAGGGCCCGTCGGCGCGCGATTGAGCGAGGGCCGACGCGCGACGCGCGGAGGCGCGGCGGTGCAAGGAGGCCCGAATGAGCGCGGCGGGCGCAGCCCAGGCCCGAAGGGCCCGTCGGCGCGCGATTGAGCGGGGGCCGACGCGCGACGCGGGTGAGGCGCGGCGGGGCAATGAGGCCCGAATGAGGCCGAAGTGAGCCCGACCATCCTCGTCGTCGAGGACGAGCCGTCGATCCTCGAGCTGCTCCGAATCAACCTCGTCGACGCGGGGTACGAGGTCCGCGCCGCGCCGGACGCCGAGTCCGGGCAGGCGATGCTCCGCGAGCGGCTGCCGGACCTGCTGCTGCTCGACTGGATGCTGCCGGGCAAGTCCGGGCTCGCGTTCGCGAAGGAGCTGCGCGCGGAGGCGCGCACGCGCGAGCTGCCGATCATCATGGTGACCGCCCGGGGCGAGGAGTCGGACAAGATCGCCGGCCTCGAGGCCTGGGTCGACGACTACGTCACCAAGCCGTTCTCCCCGCGCGAGCTCAAGGCGCGCATCAAGGCCGTGCTGCGCCGGCGCGCGCCCGAGGCGGCGCAGGAGCTGCTCGCTGCGGGCATGCTCAAACTCGACCCGACGACGCACCGCGTGACGATGGACGGCGCGCCCGTCGCACCTCGGCCCCACCGAGTTCCGGCTGCTGCGCTTCTTCCTCGCCCGGCCGGAGCGCGTGCACTCGCGCGCGCAGCTCCTCGACCAGGTCTGGGGCGACCACGTCTACATCGAGGAGCGGACCGTCGACGTGCACATCCGGCGGCTGCGGCTCGCGCTCGAGCCGTTCGGCGCCGACCGGATGATCGAAACCGTCAGGGGAAGCGGCTACCGCCTCGCCGTGCCGCGATGAAGCCGGCCTTCCGCAAGGGGCTCGTCGCCCCCGGGATCGTCGCCGTCGCGACGCTCCTGACGCTCGCGGTCGGCGGACCTTACTGGGCGCTGGGCATCCTCGCCGTCGGCGCGCTCGGCATCGTCCTGTTTCACCTGCACCACATCCAGCTCGTCACCGATTGGGCTGCCGGGTCGCCGGACGATCCGGTCCCGGCCGGCCGCGGCACGTGGGCGGCAACGTTCTCGGCGATCTACCGGCGCGTGCGCCTGCGGCGCGCTCATCAGCGGGACCTGCGGCAGGTCATCGACCGCTTCCGGCAGGCCGCGGAGGCGCTTCCCGACGGCGTGATCGTGCTCGACGCCGCGCACCGCATCGAGTGGATGAACGAGCGCGCGGTCGTGCTGCTCGCGCTCGATCCGCACGGCGACCGCCGCCAGCCGATCACCAACCTCGTGCGGAGCCCCGACTTCCAGCGCTATGTCGAGTCGGGCGACTTCCGCGAGCCGGTGATCGTGCACCAGTCCCGCGAGCCGTCGCTGCTGTCGATGCAGGTCGTGCCCTTCGGTGCGGACGAGATGCTGCTGCTGTGCCGCGACGTCACGCAGGCGGAGGCGCTGTCGCGCATGCGGCGCGACTTCATCGCCAACGTTTCGCACGAGCTCAAGACGCCGCTGACCGTGGTGTCGGGATTCGTCGAGACGATGCAGGACATCGACCTGGAGCCGCGCCAGCGCAACCGCTACCTCTCACTGATGGCCGAGCAGACGCGCAACATGCAGCGCCTCGTCGACGACCTGCTCGCGCTTTCGGCCCTGGAAAGCGAACACACGCCGCCCGACGACAGCGCATTCGGGGTGGTACCGCTGCTGCACGAGCTGTGCGCCGACGCGAAGGCGCTGTCGAAGGGCGATCACGAGGTGCAGCTCGACGTCAGCGAGGCGGCGAACATCACCGGCGATCGCGGGGAGATCGCCAGCGCGTTCGGCAACCTCGTCTCGAACGCCGTGCGGTACACCACGCCCGGTGGCACGATCCGCCTCGCGTGGCGCGTCGAGCCCGACGGGACGGGCGTGTTCGCCGTGACGGACACCGGCATCGGCATCGCACCTGAGCACATCCCGCGGCTCACCGAGCGCTTCTACCGCGTCGACCGGGGCCGCTCGCGCAACACCGGCGGTACCGGCCTCGGCCTCGCGATCGTCAAGCACGTGCTGATACGCCACCAGGCGGAGCTCGACATTCGCAGCGATCCCGGCGTCGGCAGCACGTTCGCGGTGCGGATCCCGGCGCGGCGCGTGCACCGTGCGCCAGCGTCTCCGGCGCGTGACGATGCCGCGGACACGGGCGGTGCGCCGGTCGGCAGCGAAACCGTGCCCGACCGGGCAGCCTGATCTATCGACTCGCCGCCGGTGTGGCGCGGCGGGACCGGCTCTGCGGCGCGGCGGTCGGTATGTCCGAGATGCTGAGTTTGCGCAGCAGCGCCGTCTTCTTGTCGTGATGCGCCTGCATGCGCCCCAGCACGTCGTTCAGGAAGCGCAGCGTCTCGCGGATGTACGGCCCCTTGTTCAGCATCACGCATTCCGCGCGCGCTGCCATGGCGGCGTCGGTGACCTCCGCGCGCGACGGCATGCCGCCCTTCGACAACGACTCCAGCACCTGCGTGGCCCAGATCACCGGCATGTGCGCAGCCTCGCACAGCCACAGGATCTCTTCCTGCACTTCCGAGAGCCGCTCGAAGCCGACCTCGACGCCCAGGTCCCCGCGCGCGACCATGACAGCGACGCTCGGGTGCCGCATCGCCGCGATCAGGAGCCGCGGCAGGTCGCGGAAGGCGCGCTGGGTCTCGATCTTCAGCACCACTCCGAGGTGCCCGGCCTTCAGGCGCGCGAGCTCCGCGAGCAGCATCTCGACGTCCTCGGGGCGTTGCACGAACGAGAGGGCGACGAGATTGGCGTGGCGTGCGGCAAAGGCGAGATCGGTGCGGTCCTTCTCGGTCAGTGCGGGCAGCGCCAGCTCCGAATCGGGAAAATTGATGCCCTTCTCGCCGCGGAGACGGACGCGGCCGCTCGCGCAGTGCACGACGTGGATGCGCATCCGTTCCTCGGTGACCTCGTGCACGGTGCCCATCACCTTGCCGTCGTCGAACATCACGCGGTCGCCGACGCGCACGGCGCGGAAGACCTCCGGCAACGCGCAGCTCACGAGCGCCGGTTCACGGACCGTTCCGCCGTCGTCGCGAACGGCATCGCGACCGGGCCGGTCGCCCAGCACCATGTCGAGCATGTCGCCGGGCGACAGCGTGATCGTGCCCGGCTGCGGCGCCATCTCGCCGATCGCGCCGCGCAGCAGTCGCTTGCCGTGGCGGCGCAGCGTGAGCGCGACACCTGGTTTCACGTACGCGGTGGCGTCGGCCAGGCACACCAGCACGTTGCCCGACGACTCGCGGACGGCGAGCGAGCGTTCGCGCCCACGATTGTCGGTGAGGTCGATCGCATCGCCGGCCCGCGCGCGGCGCGCGAGCGCCGCGTCGATCGGCACGGCGCCGTCGGGGGCGTCGACACCCGCCGCCGCCAGTACCACCGTGGCGGGCTCGATCACGTCGCCGAATGCGTTGCGCCGCGGATGCCACCGTGTCGCGGCCGGACCGGGCTCGATCGCGTTGATGCGCAGCTTCGGGCCCGCGAGATCGAACGAGACGAGGCAACGCTTGCCCTCGCGGCGCGCGGCGGCGTGGACATTCCTGACCATCGCGGCCCACGCGTCGCGATCGTCGTGCGCGCCGTTGATGCGCGCGAGCTGCATGCCGCTGTCGACGAGGTCCCTGACCAGCCCGGCATCGGCGGCGGCCTCGGAGGGCAGCGTGACCATGATGCGCGTCGGGCCGTGCCGCGGCGGCGGGCCGAGGACCGCGACGGCCTGTTCCGTCAGCACGGCACGCCCGGTGTCGAAGTCGATCGGCGGCGGCTCGCGGACGTCCGGCGGCACCGGCCGGCCGGCGAGGCGGTAGAGCACGTCCAGCACCGCATTGAGCGACGCGAGCACGTGCGACTCCATCCGCCCGAGCGACGAGAGCCCCAGGCGCGCGAGCGCGTACTGCACGTCGCGCACGTCGTGCCGCCGCACCGCGAGGTAGTGGAGCAGGTTGCGCAGGCTCTCGCGGCGCACCGGCGGGGCGTGGGACAGCGCCTCGGCGAACTCGGTCTCGAAGACCAGCGCCGAACGTCGCAGTTCCTCGACGGCACGCAGCGCGCTCGTGGCAGCGACGTCGCGGCGGATGTCCTGGGAGGTGACGCGGGCGCTCGCGGGCAGCGGGCGCCGTTCGGGGCGAGGCAAGGCTGACTTTCGATGCAGTGCGACAACGATGATGCGCTACCGGGATGACGTTTGCGTGACAGTCCTCCGATCCGATGCGGCAGAGCGTTGGCGGGCGTCGTGAAACCGCGTTCAGGATGGGCGCGGCGGTGCGATCCAGGCGGCCAGCGTCGGCCCCGCGAGCATCGCCCAGGTCAGCAGCAGCAGCGCGAGCGCGACCAGTACCGCCGCGCTGCCGAGGTCCTTGGCGCGCTTCGACAGCCTGTGGGTGTCGAAGCCGATGCGGTCGATCGCTGCCTCGACGCTCGAATTCAACAGCTCGACGACCAGCACCAGCAGCACCGACCCGGCGAGCAGCACCCGCTCGGCCGGCGCGACCGGCAGCAGCAGGGCGGTCGGCAGCAGCACGGCCGCGAGCGCGATCTCCTGGCGGAACGCGCTCTCGTGCCGGAAGGCGAGTGCCAGGCCCGAGAGCGAGAAGAAGAGCGCGTTGACGAGGCGACGCACACCGCGGTGGCCCTTGTGCGGGCTTTCGGCAGCGTCACGCGGCGGAGGCATGGTTGGGCCGGAGATTGCGCAGGAACTGGGCGGTCGCCCGTTGCCACGAGTACTCGAGCGCGCAGCCGCGCACGACGCCGCGGTCGAGTGCCCGGGCGGCGAGCGCCGCCGCCTGGAGGTCGTCGTCCAGCACGCCGCTCCGTCCGGGCAGGACGACGTCGATCGGCCCCGCCACGGGGTAGGCGGCGACCGGCGTGCCGCTCGCCATCGCCTCGAGCAGCACGAGCCCGAACGTGTCGGTCCGGCTCGGAAACACGAACACGTCGGCGCTGCGGAAGTGCGCGGCGAGCTCCTCGCCGTGCTTCGCACCCGTGAACACCGCGTGCGGGTGGCGCGACTGCAGCTCGGCCCGCTGCGGCCCGTCGCCGACGACCACCTGGGTACCCGGTAGATCGAGGCGGAGGAACGCGTCGAGGTTCTTTTCGACCGCCACGCGACCGACGTACATGAACACGGGAGCGCGCCAGGCGTTGTCGAGGCGCGGTCCGGGCCGGAACAGGTCGGTGTCGACACCGCGGGACCACATCGCGAGGTTGCGGAAGCCGCGCGCGCGAAGGTCGTCGTGGATCGACCGGGTCGCCACCATCACCGCGCCGGCCGGTGCGTGAAAGCGCCGCAGCCAGCCGTAGGTGAGCGAGACCGGAAGCCGAACGCGCGCGTGCACGTACTCGGGGAACCGGGTGTGATACGCGGTCGTGAAGGCAAGCCCCCGCGACAGGCACCAGCGGCGCGCCGCCTGCCCGACGGGACCCTCCGTGGCGATGTGCACGGTGTCCGGAACGAACGCGCTCGCGAGCGCGGCGAAGCGCCGGAACGGTGCGATCGCCAGACGGATCTCGGGGTAGCTGGGGCAGGGAAGCGTCCGGAAACGGTCCGGACCGATCACCTCCACCGGGTGCCCGCACGCCTGCAGTTCGCGCACCGTGCGCCCGAGCGTGATGACGACCCCGTTGACCTGCGGCGTCCAGGCGTCAGTGGCAAGCAGGATGCGCATCGTGCTCGAAATCCGTGTGCGCGGCTTCGGCCACCGCCTGTCGGGCGTGCTGTGCGATCTCCTTCCAGCTCAGGATCGACAACCGGCCGTCGTCGTGCTCGACCAGCGCGGTGAGGCTCTCGACCCAATCCCCGCAGTTGCAGTAGAGCGTCCCTTCGATGCGGCGGATTTCGGCCTTGTGGATGTGGCCGCAGACCACGCCGTCGACGCCGCGGCGACGCGCGGCATCGGCCAGCGCGATCTCGAAGTCCGTGATGTAGCTCACCGCGTTCTTCACGCGCTGCTTCAGGTACTGCGACAGGCTCCAGTAGGGAAAGCCGAGGCGCGCCCGCGCCGCGTTCAGCCAGCGGTTGAGGTGCAGCGTCGCGAGATAGGCCCGATCGCCGACGAACGCGAGCCAGCGTGCGCACTGCACGACGCCGTCGTAGAGGTCGCCGTGCGTGACGAGCAGCCGGCGTCCGTCGGCGGTGACGTGCACGTCGTCCTCGCGCACGTCGATCCCGCCGAAGGAGACGGGCGTGAAGTGGCGACCGAACTCGTCGTGGTTGCCGAGGATGTAGACGACCTCCGTCCCCTTGCGCGCCTTGCGGAGCAGCTTCTGCACCACGTCGTTGTGGCTGCCCGGCCAGAACCACCGCCGTTTCAGCTGCCAGCCGTCGACGATGTCGCCGACGAGGTAGAGGCGCTGCGACTCCGTGTTGCGCAGAAAGTCGAGCAGCGGGCCGGCCTGACAGCCAGGGGTGCCGAGGTGGACGTCCGAGATCCAGATGGTGCGAAAGCGCAGCGCGCCGTCGCGATCGTCGGGCCCGTCGGCGCGTGCCGGCACGACGGGCTCAGGCGGCCTTGAGGAAGTGGCGCGCGTACCGGGGCGCCAGCCGAGCGAGCGGCAGGAACACGAAGAAGTCCGCCGTGTTGAAGTCGGGATCCCAGGCAGGATCGCCGCCGACCCACGCGCCGAGCCGCAGGTAGGCCCGCAACAGCGGCGGCACCAGCGCCGCCGCATCGTGCCGGGGCCGGCTGTCGCCGGGCTCGGCGGCGGCCAGTGGCGACCGCGGGAAGACGCGGTACTCGATGGGGGCGAGGCAGGACGGCATGACGTGATCGGCGACCTGCCGCGCGGCCGCGCCGCCGTCGGCCATGCCCATCGACGCGCATCCGATCAGGAACCGGTAGCGGCGCTCCAGCATGAGCAGGGCGATGCCCTGCCAGAGCCTGGCGATGACGGCGCCGTTGCGGTAGTCCGGATGGATGCACGCGCGGCCGACCTCGCAGATGTCGTCGCGGAGCAGCTGCAGTCGCGTCAGGTCGAACTCGGTCTCGGCATAGTAGGTGCCGAGCCGTCGCGCCTTGTCCGGCGTCAGCACGCGGTAGGTGCCGACGACCTCGTCGCGGACCTGGTCGCGCACGATCAGGTGCTCGCACCAGGGGTCGAACATGTCCTCCTCGATGCCGGGCCGCCGGCAGGGCGTGCTCGCGCCCAGCTCTCCGACGAACACCGCGTGCCGCAATCGCTGTGCCGACTCGACTTCGCCCGGCGTTCGGGCGAACGCGACGTGCAGGCCGTGCGCGCGAGGCGTCGGGCGAAGCTCTGAATCCAGCGAAAGAAGCATGGGCAGGCTCTTGATCCGTTGGGCAGTGCCCGCATCGTGTCGGCCGACGACGACGCCGCGATGACTGCGAGGTGTCGGGCAGGTGAACCTGCGGCGTCAGCAGGATGACGGCGCCGGCGTGCCGGCTCGAACGAGACGTGTTCTGCCGAATACTCTTGCGGCTGAAGCCTCGCCGAGCGGCAGGCAGGATTTCCCGCGAGGTTTCGCGGTCAGCGGCAGCGGGCGACACGCATCGCCGAGCGCGTCCCCGCATTGCGGGCAAGTGATTGAATCGAAAGCCTTGTCCGCGGGTGTTCGCCGGAAATGTTGCGCTGCATGGCCCGGTTTGACGGGTCGAGCGGCCGGCTGCTACAATTTCACGTTTCGTCGGAGGGGTTCCCGAGCGGTCAAAGGGAGCAGACTGTAAATCTGCCGGCTCTGCCTTCGAAGGTTCGAATCCTTCCCCCTCCACCATTCGGGCATCAGGTATCAGAGCTCAGGAATCAGCAAGGAACGCGCCATCGCATCGGTCGTCGCGGCCACTGATCCCTGATCCCTGTCCTCTGATACCTGAATGCGGGTGTAGCTCAATGGTAGAGCAGAAGCCTTCCAAGCTTACGACGAGGGTTCGATTCCCTTCACCCGCTCCAGAAGATCGCGTGAACCGGATCGAGGCATGAACGAGGGCGGCGGCGCGCCGGTGGAGCGGCGCGATGCCGGCGGACGAGGACAGGCGCAGTACGGGGCGCGACGCACAGATCGCCCATGTAGCTCAGTGGCAGAGCACTCCCTTGGTAAGGGAGAGGTCGAGCGTTCAATCCGCTCCATGGGCACCAGAGTGAAGGCGGGCGAACGTACACCCCTACGTTAGCCCGGATGGATTCAGGGCCGGAGCGCTGGCCTCAGTGACGCAACTGAGCAGACGATCCGGCTGGCAAACACCACGAAAAGGCGAGGCAGCGATGGCCAAGGGCAAGTTTGAACGGACGAAGCCGCACGTGAACGTGGGGACGATCGGTCACGTGGATCACGGCAAGACGACGCTGACGGCGGCGATCACGACGGTGCTGTCGAAGAAGTTTGGTGGCGAGGCGAAGGCGTACGACCAGATCGACGCGGCGCCGGAGGAGAAGGCGCGGGGGATCACGATCAACACGGCGCACGTGGAGTACGAGACGGCGAACCGTCACTATGCGCACGTGGACTGTCCTGGGCACGCGGACTACATCAAGAACATGATCACCGGGGCGGCGCAGATGGACGGTGCGATCCTGGTGGTGTCGGCGGCGGACGGGCCGATGCCGCAGACGCGGGAGCACATTCTGCTGGCGCGGCAGGTGGGGGTGCCGTACATCGTGGTCTACCTGAACAAGGCGGACATGGTGGACGACAAGGAGTTGCTGGAGCTGGTGGAGATGGAGGTGCGGGAGCTGCTGTCGAAGTACGAGTTTCCTGGGGACAAGACGCCGATCGTGACCGGGTCGGCGAAGCTGGCGCTGGAAGGCGAGGACAGCGAGCTGGGGGTGAAGTCGATTTTCCGGCTGGCGGAGGCGCTGGACACGTACATTCCGACGCCGAAGCGGGCGATCGACGGTCCGTTCCTGATGCCGGTGGAGGACGTGTTCTCGATTTCGGGGCGCGGCACGGTGGTGACGGGTCGGGTGGAGCGTGGGGTGGTGAAGGTGGGCGAGGAGATCGAGATTGTCGGACTGCGCCCGACGCTGAAGACGGTGTGCACGGGGGTGGAGATGTTCCGGAAGCTGCTGGACCAGGGGCAGGCCGGGGACAACGTGGGGGTGCTGCTGCGCGGCACGAAGCGTGAGGAAGTGGAGCGTGGTCAGGTGCTGGCGAAGCCGGGGTCGATCACGCCGCACACGAAGTTCAAGGCGGAGGTGTACGTGCTGTCGAAGGAGGAGGGTGGTAGGCACACGCCGTTCTTCAACGGCTACCGGCCGCAGTTTTATTTCCGGACGACGGACGTGACGGGGTCGATTGCGCTGCCGGCGGGGACGGAGATGGTGATGCCTGGGGACAACATTGCGATGGACGTGGCGCTGATTGCGCCGATCGCGATGGAGGAGGGGCTGCGCTTCGCGATCCGCGAGGGTGGCCGCACCGTCGGCGCCGGCGTCGTCGCCAAGATCATCGAGTAGGGACAGATACGGGTTCAGCAGGCCAGTAGCTCAATTGGCAGAGCGGCGGTCTCCAAAACCGCAGGTTGGGGGTTCGATTCCCTCCTGGCCTGCCACTTCCAGGGATCAGGCAGCAGAGGACAGGGATCAGAGGCGGCGGCGATTCCGGTGGCGCGACTTACAGTCGCGCGACGCGTCTGCCAACGATGAACCGGTCTGTGGTGATCCGCGAGTGGCTGGACAACGGCATTACAACGTAGCGAAGGAAGCGTCGGCCAGACGGAAGACTCGGAACGCACGCCGCGACTCGATGTCGCGCCACCGAAAACTCCGGTGCAGCTGTTCCCTGACCTCTGTCTTCTGATTCCTGAAATGGACAAATTCAAACTCGCGCTCGCTGTCGCCTGCGTCGTCGCAGGCGTCGCCGCGTACTACTACTTCGCCGAGCTCGCGGTGGTGCTGCGCGTGCTGATGGTGCTGGGCGGCCTCGCCGCCGGCGCCTTCGTCGCGTGGCTGTCGCAGCCCGGCAAGGACTTCTTCGTGTTCGCGCAGGAGGCGTGGGCCGAAGCCGGCCGCGTGTCGTGGCCGTCCCGCAAGGAGACGCTGCAGACCACCGGCATCGTGTTCGTGTTCGTCGCCCTGATGGCGCTGTTCCTCTTCTCGGTCGACGCGTCGCTCGCGGCGATCGTGAAGCTCATGACCGGACGGGGTGAATCGTGAACGCCGCCGGAACGTCCCGAGGCGCTCGTGGCCCGGATGCGACCGCGAGGGTGAAGCGATGAGCAAGAAGTGGTTCGTGGTGCACGCCTACTCGGGCTTCGAGAAGAGCGTGATGCGCGCGCTGCAGGAGCGCATCCGCCGCGCCGGGATGGAGGAGCAGTTCGGCCAGATCCTGGTGCCGGTCGAGGAAGTGGTCGAGATGAAGAGCGGCCAGAAGGCGATCTCCGAGCGCAAGTTCTTCCCGGGCTACGTGCTGGTCGAGATGGAGATGACCGACGACACGTGGCACCTGGTGAAGAGCACGCCGAAGGTGACCGGCTTCGTCGGCGGCACGGCCAACAAGCCGACGCCGATCTCCCAGAAGGAGGTCGACGCGATCCTGCAGCAGGTGCAGGAAGGCGTCGAGAAGCCCCGGCCCAAGGTGCTGTTCGAGATGGGCGAGGCGGTGCGCGTCAAGGAAGGACCGTTCACGGACTTCCACGGCAACGTCGAGGACGTGAACTACGAGAAGAGCAAGCTGCGCGTGTCGGTGACGATCTTCGGTCGCTCGACGCCGGTGGAGCTCGACTTCTCGCAGGTCGAGAAGGCTTGAACGTCGTCACTCCCGCGAAAGCGGGAGCCCAGCGTCTGTCGCGCAACGACGCTGGATCCCCGCTTTCGCGGGGATGACGCCGGAGGATGGATGCGGCGCTTGTGCGCATCCGGTGCAACGGGGAGGGCGAACGCCCGCTAGAACCCACAGGAGAGTGTGATGGCAAAGAAAGTCGTCGGCTTCATCAAGTTGCAGGTGCCGGCCGGCAAGGCGAACCCCTCGCCGCCGATCGGTCCCGCGCTCGGCCAGCGCGGCCTCAACATCATGGAATTCTGCAAGGCGTTCAACGCCCAGACGCAGAAGCTGGAGCCGGGCCTGCCGATCCCGGTGGTGATCACGGCGTACGCGGACAAGAGCTTCACGTTCGTGATGAAGACGCCGCCGGCGACCGTGCTGATCAAGAAGGCCGCGAAGGTCGAGAAGGGCAGCGCGAAGCCGCACACCGACAAGGTCGGCAAGCTGACGCGCGCGCAGGCCGAGGAAATTGCGAAGACCAAGCAGCCGGACCTCACCGCCGCCGACCTCGACGCCGCGGTACGCACGATCGCCGGCAGCGCCCGCAGCATGGGCATCACCGTCGAAGGGGTGAAGTGATCATGGCTGCCGAACAGAAGAGCCCGCGCCTCTCCAAGCGCATGAAGACGGTCCGCGCGAAGGTGGACCACGGCAAGTTCTACACGGTCGACGACGCGCTCGCGCTGGTGAAGGAGACCGCGGTCGCGAAGTTCGACGAGTCGGTGGACGTCGCGGTGAACCTCGGCGTCGACGCGAAGAAGTCGGACCAGACGGTCCGCGGCTCGGTAGTGCTGCCCGCGGGCACCGGCAAGAAGGTGCGCGTGGCGGTGTTCGCCCAGGGCGACAAGGCGCAGCAGGCGCAGGACGCCGGCGCCGATATCGTCGGCTTCGACGACCTCGCGGCGAAGATCAAGGAAGGCTTCATGGAGTTCGACGTGGTGATCGCCTCGCCGGACGCGATGAAGGTCGTCGGCCAGCTCGGCCAGATCCTCGGTCCGCGCGGCCTGATGCCGAACCCGAAGGTCGGCACCGTGTCCGCCGACGTCGCGGGCGCCGTCAGGAACGCCAGGGCCGGCCAGGTGCAGTACCGGACGGACAAGGCGGGCATCGTGCAGTGCACGATCGGCCGCGCGTCGTTCACGCCCGACCAGTTGAAGTCCAACCTCAACGCGCTGATCGACGCCCTCAACAAGGCGAAGCCCGCGAACTCCAAGGGCATCTACCTGAAGAAGGTGAGCGTCTCGAGCACGATGGGCGCGGGTGTGCGCATCGACACGGCCGCGTTTGCGCAGGCGGCGGCGTCGAAGCAGTAGTCAGGCAACAGGTAACAGGTATCAGACGACCGCAGCGGGCGGCGATTCGCCCAGGCGTCTGTTACCGGCAGGATTGAGGGAGCGCGGGGCGGCAGCATCGTCCCGTGAGCCGTCAAAGACCGCCGGAGCTCGCAGCTCAAAACAGCGGCGGGGTCGAGGATCGGGGTGCTGTTCCCTGTTCCCTGGCCTCTGTCCCCTGATCCGGCGCAGATGGTGCCCTCGTACAGGATCGCTCCTGGACGCAAGGTCACCGCAGTTCAGGCAACAGGCAACAGGAAACAGGCAACAGGAAGTCGACGCGCGGGTGGAAGGGTCGTCTGCGCGTCGGTGACGTCGGGTGGCAGGGTTCGTTTCTGTTCCCTGTTCCCCGACCTCTGTTCCCTGCAACGGAGGTGAGCTTGAGTCTCAATCTTCAGCAGAAGGAAGCGGTAGTCGCGGAGGTCGCGAAGCAGATCGCCGGTGCGCAGGCCATCATCCTGGCCGAGAACCGGGGCCTGCCCGTGGCCGCCATGACGCAGCTTCGCGCGAAGGCACGCGCTTCGGGCATCTACTTCAGGGTGGTCAAGAACACCCTGGTGCGCCGGGCCGTCGTCGACACGCCGTTCGCAACGCTGGCCGACAAGATGTCCGGCCCGCTCGCGTACGGCATCGGCGCCGACCCCGTGGCGGTGGCGAAGGTCCTCAACGACTTCGCCAAGGCCCACGAGAAGTTCGTGATCGCAGGGGGCGCGATGCCCGGGCAGCTGATGTCCGCCAAGGACGTCGTCGCGCTCGCTTCGCTCCCGTCGCGCGAACAACTGCTCGCGATGCTGGTCGGCACGATGCAGGCGCCGATCGTCAAGTTCGTCCGCACGCTGAACGAGGTGCCGTCGAAGTTCGTGCGCACCGTCGCGGCAGTTCGCGACAGCAGGCAGGCGGCCTGACCGCTCGCGGCTACCCAACACCCAACGCATTCATCCAGGAGCAATTGACATGTCCGCAGTCCAGACCGAAATCCTCGACAAGATCTCGTCGATGACCGTCCTCGAGCTCTCCGAGCTCATCAAGGCGATGGAAGAGAAGTTCGGCGTCTCCGCCGCCGCTGCCGTGGCCGCCGCCCCGGCCGCTGCCGCCGCGCCGGCCGCCGCTGCCGAGGAGCAGACCGAGTTCACCGTCATCCTCACCTCGTTCGGCGAGAACAAGGTCAACGTCATCAAGGCCGTTCGCGAACTGACGGGCCTCGGCCTCAAGGAAGCGAAGGACCTGGTCGACGGCGCCCCGAAGCCGGTCAAGGAAGCGATTCCGAAGGCCGACGCCGAAGCCGCGAAGAAGAAGCTCGAGGAAGCCGGCGCGAAGGCCGAGATCAAGTAACGACGCGCCCTCGTCCATCGTTCCCCACGCTCTCCCGCGTCGCGCGGGAGGGCGCGGGGACCGAGGCCGAAAACCAGCGGATTCGACGAGTCCGCTGCTTTTCGTCTTCTGAAGCGACTGCAGGAGACGGGCTTGGTCGGGCAGTCCGGTGCATCGGGCTGTCGTCCGCCAGCGGTTGGTAGAGGCCAACCACCACGCTCACGGGAGTGCAACGCTCCCTCAGTCGATGTACGCCGGCCCGTTTGGGACGGCTTGCGATCCTCCCGGGTCCCGGGGGGCGCATCGATGCGGAGAGTCCCACGTGACGAATTACACCTTCACCGAGAAGAAGCGCATCCGGAAGAGCTTCGCGAAGCGCGCGAGCGTGCTGCCGGTCCCCTTCCTGCTCGAGACGCAGCTCGCCTCCTACCGGGCGTTCCTGCAGGCGGACGCGCCGCCCGAGCAGCGCAAGAGCGAGGGCCTGCAGGCGGCGTTCTCGTCGATCTTCCCGATCTCGTCGCACTCCGGCAACGCGCGGCTCGAGTTCGTCAGCTTCTCGCTCCTGCCGCCGGCGTTCGACGTCGTCGAGTGCCAGCAGCGCGGGCTCACCTACTGCTCCGCGCTCCGCGCGCGCGTGCGGCTGATCCTGATGGACAAGGAGGCGCCGAAGGAGACGGTGAAGGAGGTGAAGGAGCAGGAGGTCTACATGGGCGAGATCCCGCTCATGACCGACAACGGCTCGTTCATCATCAACGGCACCGAGCGCGTGATCGTCTCGCAGCTGCACCGCTCGCCGGGCGTGTTCTTCGAGCACGACCGCGGCAAGACGCACAGCTCCGGCAAGCTGCTGTTCTCGGCGCGGGTGATCCCCTACCGCGGCAGCTGGCTCGACTTCGAGTTCGACCCGAAGGACTTCCTGTTCTTCCGCGTCGACCGGCGCCGCAAGATGCCGGTGACGACGCTGCTGAAGGCGATCGGCCTCTCCAACGAACAGATCCTCGCCCAGTTCTTCCAGTTCGACACGTTCCACTCGGGCAAGGCCGGCCTCGAGCTCGCGCTCGTGCCCGAGCGGCTGCGCGGCGAGATGGCGAAGTTCGACATCGTCGGCAAGGACGGCAAGGTCATCGTCGGCAAGGACAAGCGCATCACTGCGCGCCACGTGCGCGAGCTCGCCGACGGCGGCGTGAAGAAGATCGCGGTCCCGGCCGACTACGTGGTCGGCCGCACGCTCGCCACCAACGTCGTCGACAAGTCGACCGGCGAGGTGATCGCCAAGGCGAACGACGAGATCACCGAGGAAGTGCTGAAGAACCTGCAGGCCGGCGAGGTCGCGGAGTTCAGCACGCTGTACACGAACGACCTCGACCAGGGTCCGTACATCTCGCAGACGCTGAAGAGCGACGACACGCCCGACCAGTACGCGGCCAAGGTCGCGATCTACCGCATGATGCGCCCGGGCGAGCCGCCGACCGAGGACGCCGTCGAGTCGCTGTTCCACGGCCTGTTCTTCTCCGAGGAGCGCTACGACCTGTCGGCCGTCGGCCGCATGAAGTTCAACCGCCGCGTCGGCCGCGAGGAGCTGAAGGGTACCGGCACGCTGACCAACGAGGACATCATCGCGGTCATCCGCATCCTCGTCGAGCTGCGCAACGGCCGCGGCGAGATCGACGACATCGACCACCTCGGCAACCGCCGCGTGCGCTCGGTCGGCGAGCTCGCCGAGAACCAGTTCCGCTCCGGCCTCGTGCGCGTCGAGCGCGCGGTCAAGGAGCGCCTGGGCCAGGCCGAGAGCGAGAACCTGCTGCCGCACGACCTGATCAACGCCAAGCCGATCTCGGCGGCGATCAAGGAGTTCTTCGGCAGCTCGCAGCTGTCGCAGTTCATGGACCAGACCAACCCGCTGTCCGAGATCACGCACAAGCGGCGCGTCTCGGCGCTGGGCCCGGGCGGCCTCACGCGCGAGCGCGCGGGCTTCGAGGTCCGCGACGTGCACCCGACCCACTACGGCCGCGTGTGCCCGATCGAGACGCCGGAAGGCCCGAACATCGGCCTCATCAATTCGCTCGCGCTGTACGCGCGCACCAACGAGTACGGCTTCCTCGAGACGCCGTACCGCAAGGTCGTCGACAGCCGCGTGTCCGACGAGATCCACTACCTCTCGGCGATCGAGGAAGGCCAGTTCGTGATCGCGCAGGCGAACGCCAAGGTCGACGCGAAGGGCCTGCTCGACGACGAGCTCGTGTCCTGCCGCAGCCGCAACGAGTTCATGCTCGCGACCGCCGACAAGGTCCAGTACATGGACGTCGCGCCGGCGCAGATCGTCTCGGTGGCCGCGTCGCTGATCCCGTTCCTCGAGCACGACGACGCCAACCGCGCGCTGATGGGCTCGAACATGCAGCGCCAGGCGGTGCCGTGCCTGCGTCCGGAGAAGCCGCTGGTCGGCACCGGCGTGGAGCGCACGGCGGCGGTCGACTCCGGCACCGCGGTGATGGCGCGCCGGGGCGGCCTGGTCGACTACGTCGACGCGTCGCGCATCGTCGTGCGCGTGCACGACGCCGAGACGGCGGCGGGCGAGGTCGGCGTCGACATCTACAACCTGGTCAAGTACAAGCGTTCCAACCAGAACACCAACATCAACCAGCGCCCGCTGGTCAAGGTGGGCGACGGCATCGCCCGCGGCGACGTCATCGCCGACGGCGCGTCGACCGACATGGGCGAGCTGGCGCTCGGGCAGAACATGCTGGTCGCGTTCATGCCCTGGAACGGCTACAACTACGAGGACTCGATCCTGATCTCGGAGCGCGTCGTCGGCGACGACCGCTACACGTCGATCCACATCGAGGAGCTCTCGGTGGTCGCCCGCGACACCAAGCTCGGGCCCGAGGAGATCACGCGCGACATCTCGAGCCTGGGCGAGGCGCAGCTCGGACGTCTCGACGACTCCGGCATCGTCTACATCGGCGCCGAGGTCGAGGCAGGCGACGTGCTGGTCGGCAAGGTCACGCCGAAGGGCGAGACCCAGCTGACGCCGGAGGAGAAGCTGCTCCGCGCGATCTTCGGCGAGAAGGCCTCGGACGTGAAGGACACCTCGCTGCGCGTGCCCTCGGGCATCAGCGGCACGGTGATCGACGTCCAGGTGTTCACGCGCGAGGGCATCGAGCGCGACAAGCGCGCGCAGCAGATCATCGAGGACGAGCTGAAGGGCTACCGCAAGGACCTGAACGACCAGCTCCGCATCGTCGAGAACGACGCCTTCGACCGCATCGAGAAGTCGATCACCGGTCGCGTCGCCAACGGCGGCCCGAAGCGCCTCGCCAAGGGCGCGAAGGTGACGAAGGACTACCTCGAGGGCTTGAGCCGGCACGACTGGTTCGAGATCCGTCTCGCCGACGAGGACGCGGCCGCGGATCTCGAGGCGATGAAGGACGCGCTGGCGAAGAAGCGCGCCGACTTCGACGCGATGTACGAGCTCAAGAAGAAGAAGCTGACGCAGGGCGACGAGCTGCCGCCGGGCGTGCAGAAGATGGTCAAGGTGTACGTCGCGGTGAAGCGCCGCCTGCAGCCCGGCGACAAGATGGCGGGCCGCCACGGCAACAAGGGTGTGGTGTCCAAGATCGTGCCGGTCGAAGACATGCCCTACATGGCCGACGGCACCCCGGTCGACATCGTGCTGAACCCGCTCGGCGTGCCGTCGCGGATGAACGTCGGCCAGATCCTCGAGGTGCACCTCGGCTGGGCCGCGAAGGGCCTGGGCCAGAAGATCGACGCGATGCTGAAGGCGCAGGCGAAGGTCGGCGAGGTGCGGAAGTTCCTCGAACAGGTCTACAACTCGCGCGGCCGTCCGGAGGAGCTCGACAAGCTGGACGACGGCGAGATCGTGCGGCTGGCCGGCAACCTGCGCGGCGGCGTGCCGTTCGCGACGCCGGTGTTCGACGGCGCGACCGAGGAGGAGATCAAGGCGATGCTGGAGCTCGCGGGCCTGCCCACGTCGGGCCAGGTGCAGCTGCACGACGGGCGCACCGGCGACGCCTTCGACCGCCCGGTGACCGTGGGCTTCATGCACATGCTGAAGCTGCACCACCTGGTCGACGACAAGATGCACGCGCGCTCGACCGGTCCGTACAGCCTCGTCACGCAGCAGCCGCTCGGCGGCAAGGCGCAGTTCGGCGGCCAGCGCTTCGGCGAAATGGAAGTCTGGGCGCTGGAGGCCTACGGCGCGGCGTACACGCTGCAGGAGATGCTCACGGTCAAGTCCGACGACGTCAACGGGCGGACCAAGGTCTACGAGAACATCGTCAAGGGCGAGCACAAGATCGAGGCCGGCATGCCGGAGTCGTTCAACGTGCTGGTGAAGGAAATCCGGTCGCTCGCCATCGACATCGACATGGAGCGCTACTGAGGCGGCGAAAAGTAAACCCCTACTTTTCGCCGATGTGAGCATCCGGCGGATCGCTGGCAGAGCCAGTCGATCCGCCGCGGACAAGACTACGAAGGAACGCCGTGGCGCGATAGCGCCCGGCGGAACTTGGAGAGCAGACGGAATGAAAGCACTGCTCGATCTTTTCAAGCAGGTCACGCAGGAAGAGGAATTCGACGCGATCCGCATCGGGCTCGCCTCGCCCGAGAAGATCCGCTCGTGGTCGTACGGCGAGGTCAAGAAGCCGGAGACGATCAACTACCGCACGTTCAAGCCGGAGCGCGACGGCCTCTTCTGCGCCAAGATCTTCGGGCCGGTCAAGGACTACGAGTGCCTGTGCGGCAAGTACAAGCGCCTGAAGCACCGCGGCGTGATCTGCGAGAAGTGCGGCGTCGAGGTGACGCTCGCCAAGGTGCGCCGCGAGCGCATGGGCCACATCGAGCTCGCGAGCCCGGTCGCGCACATCTGGTTCCTGAAGAGCCTGCCCTCGCGCATGGGCATGGTGCTCGACATGACGCTGCGCGACATCGAGCGCGTGCTCTACTTCGAGGCGTACGTCGTCACCGACCCGGGCCTGACGCCGCTGAACCGCGCCCAGCTGCTGACCGAGGACGACTACCTCGCGAAGCTCGAGCAGCACGGCGACGACTTCCAGGCGACGATGGGTGCCGAAGGCATCCGCGAGCTCCTCAAGGGCCTCGACGTCAACCACGAGATCGAGAAGCTCCGGAAGGAGCTCGAGACCACGGGGTCGGACACCAAGATCAAGAAGATCGCCAAGCGCCTCAAGGTGCTGGAGGCGTTCAACAAGTCGGGCATCAAGCCCGAGTGGATGATCCTCGAGGTGCTGCCGGTGCTGCCGCCGGAGCTCCGCCCGCTCGTGCCGCTCGACGGCGGCCGTTTCGCGACCTCGGACTTGAATGACCTGTACCGCCGGGTCATCAACCGCAACAACCGCCTGAAGCGGCTGCTCGAGCTGAAGGCGCCGGACATCATCGTCCGCAACGAGAAGCGGATGCTGCAGGAGGCGGTGGACTCGCTGCTCGACAACGGCCGTCGCGGCAAGGCGATGACCGGCGCCAACAAGCGGCCGCTGAAGTCGCTGGCCGACATGATCAAGGGCAAGGGTGGCCGTTTCCGCCAGAACCTGCTCGGCAAGCGCGTCGACTACTCGGGCCGCTCGGTGATCGTCGTCGGCCCGCAGCTCAAGCTCCACCAGTGCGGGCTGCCGAAGCTGATGGCGCTCGAGCTGTTCAAGCCCTTCATCTTCAACAAGCTGGAGACGATGGGCCTCGCCACCACGATCAAGGCGGCAAAGAAGATGGTCGAGGGCCAGGAGCCGGTGGTCTGGGACATCCTGGAAGAGGTGATCCGCGAGCACCCGGTGATGCTGAACCGCGCGCCGACGCTGCACCGCCTCGGCATCCAGGCCTTCGAGCCGGTGCTGATCGAGGGCAAGGCGATCCAACTGCACCCGCTGGTTTGCACGGCGTTCAACGCCGACTTCGACGGCGACCAGATGGCCGTCCACGTGCCGCTGTCGCTCGAGGCGCAGATGGAAGCGCGCACGCTGATGCTGGCGTCGAACAACGTGCTGATGCCGTCGAACGGCGAGCCGTCGATCGTGCCGTCGCAGGACATCGTGCTGGGCCTGTACTACGCCACCCGCGAAAAGATCGGCGCGGCCGGCGAGAACATGATGTTCTCCGACGTCGGCGAGGTGCTGCGCGCCTACGAGTCGCGGCAGGTCGAGCTGCACGCCCGCATCACGGTGCGCATCCGCGAGGTCGAGAAGAAGAACGGCGAAAAGGTCGAGAAGATCTCCCGCTACGAGACCACGGTCGGCCGCTCGATCCTGTCCGAGATCCTGCCGCCGGGGCTGCCGTTCTCGTTCATCAACAAGCCGCTCAAGAAGAAGGAGATCTCGCGTCTCATCAACGCGAGCTTCCGCCGCTGCAGCCTGCGTGAAACGGTGATCTTCGCCGACAAGCTGATGCAGGCGGGCTACGCGCTCGCGACGCGCGGCGGCATCTCGTTCGCCGCCGACGACATGCTGGTGCCGGCCGAAAAGAAGGGCATCATCGACAAGGCCGAGAAGGAAGTGAAGGAGATCGAGGCCCAGTACACGTCGGGCCTCGTCACGCAGGGCGAGCGCTACAACAAGGTGGTCGACATCTGGGGCCGCGCCGGCGACGACATCGCCAAGGCGATGATGGCGCAGCTGGGCTCGATGGAAGTCACCGACAGCAAGGGCCAGAAGGTCAAGCAGGACTCGTTCAACTCGATCTTCATGATGGCCGACTCGGGCGCGCGCGGCTCGGCGGCGCAGATCCGGCAGCTCGCCGGCATGCGCGGCCTGATGGCGAAGCCGGACGGCTCGATCATCGAGACGCCGATCACGGCGAACTTCCGCGAGGGCTTGAACGTGCTGCAGTACTTCATCAGCACGCACGGCGCGCGCAAGGGCCTCGCTGACACGGCGTTGAAGACCGCGAACTCGGGCTACCTCACCCGGCGTCTCGTCGACGTGACGCAGGACCTCGTGGTGACCGAGGACGACTGCGGCACCCGCAACGGCGTGGCGATGAAGGCGCTGGTCGAGGGCGGCGAAGTGGTCGAGGCGCTGCGCGAGCGCATCCTCGGCCGCGTCGCGGCCGCGGACGTGGTCAATCCCGAGACGCAGGCGACCCTCTACGAGGCCGGCACGCTGCTCGGCGAGGACGAGGTCGAGCAGATCGAGATCCTCGGCATCGACGAGGTCAAGGTGCGCACGCCGCTCACCTGCGACACGCGCTACGGGCTGTGCGCCAGATGCTACGGCCGCGACCTCGGCCGCGGGCACCTGGTGAACGTCGGCGAGGCGGTGGGCGTCATCGCCGCGCAGTCGATCGGCGAGCCGGGCACGCAGCTGACGATGCGCACGTTCCACATCGGCGGCGCGGCGTCGCGGACCGCGGCGGCCTCGCAGGTCGATTCGAAGTCGGCGGGCACGGTGCGCTTTTCCGCCTTGATGCGCTACGTCACCAACGCGAAGGGCGAGCCGGTGGCGATCGGCCGTTCCGGCGAAGTCACGATCCACGACGACGCCGGCCGCGAGCGCGAGCGCCACAAGGTGCCGTACGGCGCCACGCTGCAGGTGAAGGACGGCGACGTCATCAAGGCCGGCAAGGTGCTGGCGACGTGGGACGCGACCGCACGTCCGATCATCACCGAGTACGCGGGCACGGTGCGCTTCGAGCACGTCGAGGACGGCGTGACGGTGGCGAAGCAGGTCGACGAAGTGACCGGCCTGTCGACGCTGGTGGTGATCGACCCGAAGCGCCGCACCGGCAGTGCCGCGAAGGGCGTGCGGCCGCAGGTGAAGCTGCTCGACGCCAAGGGCGACGAGATCAAGCTCTCGGGCTCGGACCTGCCGGTGCAGATCACCTTCCAGGTCGGCTGCATCATCACGGTGAAGGACGGCCAGCAGGTGAGCGTCGGCGAGGTGCTGGCGCGGATCCCGCAGGAGACGTCGAAGACGCGCGACATCACCGGCGGCCTGCCGCGGGTGGCGGAGCTGTTCGAGGCGCGCTCGCCGAAGGACGCGGGCATGCTGGCGGAGGTCACCGGCACGGTGTCGTTCGGCAAGGACACCAAGGGCAAGCAGCGGCTGGTGATCACCGACCTCGACGGCGTGGCGCACGAGTTCCTGATCGCCAAGGACAAGCACGTCACGGTGCACGACGGGCAGGTGGTGAACAAGGGCGAGACGATCGTCGACGGTCCGGCGGACCCGCACGACATCCTGCGCTTGCTGGGGATGGAGGCGCTGGCGCGCTACATCACCGACGAGGTGCAGGACGTGTACCGGCTGCAGGGCGTGAAGATCAACGACAAGCACATCGAGGTGATCGTGCGGCAGATGCTGCGCCGGGTGCAGGTGACGGATCCGGGCGACACGCGCTTCATCCTGGGCGAGCAGGCGGAGCGCTCGGACATCCTGGACGAGAACGACAAGGCGACCGGGGACGGCAAGCGTGCCTCGACGTACGAGCACATGCTGCTCGGCATCACCAAGGCGTCGCTGTCGACCGACTCGTTCATCTCGGCGGCGTCGTTCCAGGAGACGACGCGGGTGCTGACCGAGGCCGCGATCATGGGCAAGAAGGACGATCTGCGCGGCTTGAAGGAGAACGTGATCGTCGGGCGGCTGATCCCGGCGGGCACGGGGCTCGCGCACCACAACGCCCGCAAGAAGGCGAAGGCGATGGGTCCGGAGGCGGCGCTGCAGGCGGAGTTGGCGGAAGCGGGCGTGGAAGCGGGGGCCCCCGCGGCCGCAGCACCTGCGACTACCGAGCAGCCGGCGGACGCGGCGTAAGTCGTCATCGCATCACCGCCGGCGCGAGTCGGCGGAGCAAGTAACGACAATGAGGCCGGCGGGCAACCGCCGGCCTCTGTTGTTTGATGCGAAGCAAGCCGTCGGTACCGTACAGGCCTGCCACGCCTCGATCGCGATTGCGAGTCACAAGCGGCGAGTGACTGTGCGTACTCGTTTGACCAGGATCAACACGTAGCGATCGCATTGGTGCCTTGCCGGTTCCTTGTTGACCCGGCAGCACGCGAAGCTAGGATGACCGCACAGACCACCCAGCTCATCGAAGGGAGCCTCCATGCAACGCGCGTTTGCGCGACCTATCCGTGCGCTCGCCATTGCGGCAGCGCTTTGTAGCACCTGTGCGAGCGCCTACGACTGGACCGTGGACGCGCACGTTACTGTGATCCAGCCATCAAGCGTCGGCGCGCTGTCTTCGAGCTCCACGGCGGCCGCCGCCGTCTATCTGATGATCGACGCGTCGGTAGGTAACTGCACGGCAAATTCGAACTGGCACTACTGGGCACCGCGCTACTTCGGCGTTGACCCAACCACCTCGCAGATCGAAGTCGAGCGGCAGTTGGCGAATACGCGCGCAATTCTGTCGACGTTGCAGCTGGCGATGACGCTGGGCTACAAGGTCCGGTTGCATGGATTCAACGCGTCGTCCGGCTACTGCCAGCTCGAATTCGTCACGGCGCTCAACGCGCCATGACGCACCGAGTCCTGCGGCTCGGCCTGCTTGCGGCGCTGCTGCAGCTTGGTTGTGGCGCTGCCGCGCAAGTGCCGTCGACCGTTGCTCCAACGGGACGCCCGCTGACCCCCGGCACGCTCCCGGAGTCTGCGACGCTGGTCGAGTCGGCGGTACAAAGTCTCGGGCCACGTCCACCGCCCGGCATGACGGCGGGGCCTCCGCTGGCGACGATACGGCTGCTGCAGCCGGCCACGCCCGCCGGGGGGGCCAGCCTTGTCGGTTTCGGCAGTGCGTGTGCTGACGCCTTCGCGCCTTCCCGGGACAAGTTCTCTGCCGACGGATGCACGCGTACTATCAGCAAGCACGGCA
>CAVXVH010000010.1:0-42745 GCA_963765065.1 uncultured beta proteobacterium
GGCAGCGCGAACTGCTGGAGGGCATGACGCTCGACTACGTCGAACTCGAGGCCGGCGACTTCCGCTTCATCTTCATCAACCCCAACGACATGCCGGCAGCCACGCCGACGCCCGCCGCCACCGGGTGCGGCGGAGGCGGCGGCTGCGGTTGCGGCAAACGCTGAGGAGGCACACGTGTCCAAGACTCCCTTTCTGCGCGTGCACGACGGGCACGTTCGGCAATCCGGCCGGCGCGGCGTCGTCCCCGGAGGCGAGGTCTACCTCGTGGGCGCCGGCCCCGGCGACCCGGAACTGCTCACCATTCGCGCGCTGAAGCTGATGCAGCGCGCCGACGTCGTGCTCTACGACAACCTGGTGTCGGCCGAGATCCTGGCGCTGCTGCCTCCGGCGATCGAGCGCGTCTACGTCGGCAAGCGGCGCGCGAACCACACGCTGCGGCAGGAAGACATCAACGCGCTGCTGGTGCGGCTCGCCCGCGCCGGCAAGCGGGTGCTGCGGCTCAAGGGAGGCGATCCGTTCGTGTTCGGCCGCGGCGGCGAGGAGATCGACACGCTGTCGGCGGAGGGCGTCCGCTTCGAGGTCGTGCCGGGCATCACCGCCGCGCTCGGCGTGGCGGCGTACGCGGGCATCCCCCTCACTCATCGCGACCATGCCCAGTCCTGCGTGTTCGCGACCGGGCATCTGAAGAACGGCACGATGGACCTCGACTGGCCGGCGCTCGCGCGTCCGCGCCAGACGATCGTGGTCTACATGGGGCTGCTCGGCCTCGCCGAGCTCTGCTCGAAGCTGATCCTGCACGGCCTGCACGGCGACACGCCGGCGGCCGTGGTCCAGCAGGGCACGACGCACGCCCAGCGGGTCGTCACCGGAACGTTGCTGACGCTTGCCGAAGCCGTCGCGGGCGCGGGGCTCCACGCCCCCACGCTCATCATCGTCGGCGAGGTCGTGCGCCTGCGCGAGCGGCTCAACTGGTTCCAGCCGGCGGACGCGGACACCGCTGCCGGCCTTGCGGCGCGCCGCACCTCCGCGGCAGGCTGATCGCGCCGCGTTTGCGCCGAGCTACGACGCCTTCTGGTGCGACTCGTTCGCCATCGCGGCACGGTGCTCCACCGCGAACACCGCGGCCTCGACGCGGGACGTGAGCCCGAGCTTGGACAGGATGTGCCGCACGTGCAGCTTGACGGTGTCGTGGCTGATGTCGAGCGCCTGCGCGATCGCCTTGTTGCTCTTGCCGCTCGACAGGTGCTGGAGGATCTCGCGCTCGCGCTCGGTCAACTGCTTCATGTAGCCTTCGCGCGACTTCTTGGGCTCGCCGGGCATCAGCAGGTCGACCAGCTTGATCGCCATCATCGGCGCGACCACGACCTCTCCGCGTGCCGTGCGCCGGATGGCGTCGATCACGTCGTCGGGATCCATGTCCTTCAGCAGATAGCCGCGCACGCCCATGCGGAAGGCGCGCGCGAGATCCTCCTGCGCGTCGCTCATCGTGAGCACCACGACCGGCGTGTCGCAGCCCTCGGCGCGGAGGCGCGTCAGCAGGCTGAAGCCGTCGGTCGGCATCATGCGCAGGTCCATGATCGCGAGGTCGGGCCGCTGCTCCGTCAGGAGCCGCACCGCCTCGTCCGGGTTGCCCGTCGTGCCGAGCACCTTGATGCCGGCGCGCTGCTCCAGCAGTTCCGCCAGACCGCGACGGCACAGCCCGTGGTCGTCGATCAGCACGACCCGAATCGGTTCACTCATGACTTCGTCTCGCTTGGCGGGTGGTCCGCCGGAAAGAACAACCGCACGCGCATGCCCGCGTCGGGCGCCTGGTCGATCGTGAGGCGGCCGCCGAGCCGCAGCGCGCGCTCGCGCATGATCGCCAGTCCGTAGTGGCCGGCGTCATCGCCCTCAGCATACGCGCCCATGCCGACGCCGTCGTCGACGACGGCAACTTCGTAGCCTGCGCCGGCGCGGTCGAGCCGCAGTTCGACGCGCCGCGCACGCGCGTGCCGGCACACGTTGGCGAGCGCCTCCTGGACGATGTGGAAGATCTCGACCTCGCGATCCGCCGGCAGGCAGAAGTCGGGAACGCGGTTCTCGAACGTCAGCGTGACCCCGGTGCGATCGAAGAAGCCGTCGGCCGTCTCCGTGAGCGCGTGGACCAGCCCCTGCGGGTCCATGCGGCTCCTGAAGTAGGTGATCAGCTCGCGCAGGCGCCGGTGCGCGTTGGTGAGCGAGTCGTCGACGTCGCCCCAGTACTTGAACGCGCGCAGCTCGTCGCGCTGGCGGATCGCATCGGACAGGAGGCTCATGCGCATGCGCATGAACGTGAGGGCCTGCGCCAGCGAGTCGTGGACTTCGTTGGCCATCATCTGGCGCTCGTGCATCAGCGACATGCGCAGGTTCTCGCGGGTGAGCCGGGCGTTCTCCAGCGTGACCCCAAGGAGATCGCCGACCGCCTTCAGCAGCAGCGACATTTCTGCCGGCAGCCGGCAGGGCGCCGCGAACTGCAGGGCGAGGGTCCCCACCGGGCGGGCCCGGTGCTCCAGCGGCACCACGGCGACGTGGCGGCAGACCTGGGTCACCGTGCTGGCCACGAACTGGTCGGCGGTGCCGCACACGTGGCGACGAACGCACTCGCTCGCCGCGTCCACGGCCTCGTCGCAGACCGCGCACCAGGGTGTTGCCGGGGATCTCGCCGACCGACCGACGGTCGCCACGAGCGCGCCCGCGGCGCCGTCGGCACTGACGAGCCGCACCGTCGCGGCCGTGGCCCCGGCCAGGCGCACCACCGCCTCCAGCATCGGCTGCAGAGCTTCCGTGAGGTCGACGTCCCGGCAGTCCGGCGACGCCACGCCCCCGCTATCGGGCCGCAGACTCAAGCTCGCGTCCGGCCCGTTCGCCACCGCATGGCCGTCGCCGGCCGCAGGGAGCCGCTCCTCGTGCTGCAACACTATCCGCTTCCTCCTCGGATCGAAGCGCCGGCAGGCGCGCGACCTCGCTTCCGGTCGCCGAGGCACTGCGGCCCCTTCATGCCGACATCCGACGGATTATCGCCCGCCGGTCGTGACGGCACAAGGAAACGCCACCCCGCCATCACCCTTCCGGAGTATCCGATTCCTCCCCGTTCTGGCTATAGACACAGGTGCCGTCGCGGGTATTAATGGAGCCCGCCCATGTCTCCCATCCACGATCCGCTCGCGCCGCCCTCCCCCGACGCGACCGCCGAGGTACGCAACACCACCTGCTACATGTGCGCGTGTCGCTGCGGCATCCGCGTGCACCTGCGCGACGGCAAGGTCCGCTACATCGACGGCAACCCCGACCATCCGCTGAACAAGGGCGTGATCTGCGCGAAGGGCGGCTCGGGGATCATGAAGCAGTACTCCCCCGCCCGGCTCACCCGGCCGCTGAAGCGCCGCCCGGGCAGCGACCGCGGCGCCGGCGACTTCGTGCCGATCGAGTGGGACGAAGCCTTCGCGATGCTGGAGGAGCGCCTCGCTCGCATCCGCTCGACCGACCCCAGGAAGTTTGCGCTCTTCACCGGGCGCGACCAGATGCAGGCCCTGACCGGCCTCTTCGCGCGGCAGTTCGGCACGCCGAACTACGCGGCGCACGGCGGGTTCTGTTCGGTGAACATGGCGGCCGGCATGATCTACACGATCGGCGGCTCGTTCTGGGAATTCGGCGGTCCGGATCTCGAGCGCGCGAAGCTGTTCGTCATGCTGGGCACCGCCGAGGACCACCACAGCAACCCACTCAAGATCGCGATCTCGAAGTTCAAGCGCGACGGCGGTCGCTTCATCTCCGTCAACCCCGTGCGCACCGGCTACTCGGCGATCGCCGACGAGTGGCTGCCGATCCGGCCGGGTACCGATGGCGCCCTGCTCCTGTCGCTGATCCACGAGCTGATCGCGCTCGGACTCTACGACCGCGAGTTCCTAGTGCGGTGCACGAACGCGGGGCAGCTCGTCAACCTCGACGCGCGCCACGACGAGTTCGGCATGTTCGTGCGCACCGAGGTGCCCGAGGAAGAAGGCTGCTTCGACCCGCAGAACAAGCTGTGGTGGGACCGCGCGACGAACCGTCCGGTGATCACGCACAGCGAAGGCACCGACCCGTTCCTTCTCGGCGAATTCCGCCTTGCGGACGGCACGCCGGTGAAGCCCGCGTTCCAGCTGCTCAAGGAGCGCGTCGAGCAGTACACCCCGGAGTGGGCCGCCGGCATCACCGGCATCCCCGCCGCCGCGATCCGCCGCCTCGCGCACGAGATGGGCGTCACCGCGCGCGACCAGAAGATCGAGCTGCCGATCGCCTGGACCGACGCCTGGGGCAAGGAGCACGACACGGTGACCGGGAATCCGGTCGCGTTCCACGCGATGCGGGGCCTCGCCGCGCACTCGAACGGCTTCCACACCATCCGCGCGCTCGGCATCCTGATGACGCTGCTCGGCACGATCGACCGGCCGGGCGGGTTCCGTCACAAGGCGCCGTTCCCGCGCCCGATCCCGCCCTGCGCGAAGACGCCCAACACGCCGCTCGCGGTCAAGCCGGGACATCCGCTCGACGGCCTCGCGCTCGGCTGGCCGGCCGAGCCCGACGACCTCTTCGTCGACGACGCCGGCGAGCCGGTGCGCATCGACAAGGCCTTCTCGTGGGAGTACCCGCTGGCGGTCCACGGGATGATGCACAACGTGATCACCAACGCCTGGCGCGGGGACCCGTACCCGATCGACACGCTGATGATCTTCATGGCCAACATGGCCTGGAACTCGACGATGAACACGTCGGAGGTGCGCCGGATGCTGAACGACCGGCACGCCGACGGCCCCGACAAGGGCGAGTACAAGATCCCGTTCCTGGTCGTGTGCGACGCGTTCCAGTCGGAGATGACCGCGTTCGCCGACCTCGTGCTGCCGGACACGACCTATCTCGAGCGGCACGACGTGATGTCGATGCTGGACCGGCCGATCTCCGAGTTCGAGGGACCCGTCGACGCGGTCCGTATCCCGGTGGTGCCGCCGACCGGCCAGTGCAAGCCCTTCCAGGAGGTGCTGATCGAGCTCGGCGGGCGCCTGAAGCTGCCGGCGTTCGCGCGGCCTGACGGCACGCGCAAGTACCGCGACTACCCCGACTTCATCGTCAACTACGAGACCGAGCCCGGCTCCGGCATCGGCTTCCTCGCCGGCTGGCGCGGCAAGGGGGGCGAGAAGTTCATGCGCGGCGAGCCCAACCCGCGCCAGTGGGAAATGTACGCGCAGAACAACTGCGTGTTCCACCACCGGCTGCCGCCTTCGTACCAGTACATGCGCAACTGGAACAAGGGCTACCTCGAGTGGTCGCAGCGCAACCGCATCACGCGCTACGCCGAGCCGATCCTCGTCCACCTCTACTCGGAAGTGCTGCAGAAGTTCCGCCTCGCGGCACAGGGCCGGGGCATCACGCGCAAGCCGCCGGCCCGGCTCGCGAAGCGCATCGAGGAGTTCTTCGACCCGCTGCCGTTCTACTACGAGCCGCTGGAAGCGCAGGCGACGGACCGCGCGAAGTACCCCCTTGCGGCCGTCACCCAGCGGCCGATGGCGATGTACCACTCGTGGGACTCGCAGAATGCGTGGCTGCGCCAGATCCACAACCAGAACGCGCTGTACGTGAATCCGGCCGTCGCGCGGGCGCAGGGCATCGAGGACGGCGGCTGGATGTGGGTCGAGTCGCAGTGGGGCAAAGTGCGCTGCGTGGCGCGCTACTCCGAAGCGGTCGAGCCGGGCACCGTCTGGACCTGGAACGCCATCGGCAAGGCGCCCGGCGCGTGGGCGCTCGCGCCGGACGCCAACGAGTCGCAGCGCGGCTTCCTGCTCAACCACCTGATCACCGAAGAGCTGCCCGGCCCGGCGGGCTGCGGGCCCGTCTCCAACTCCGACCCGGTGACGGGCCAGGCGGCATGGTACGACGTGCGCGTGCGCATCTACCGCGCCGACAGCCACGAGCCTGCGGCCACGTGGCCGCAGTTCGCGCCGGTACCCGCAGCACCCGGCACGGCCACGGCGCGCCCGCGCTGGCTTGCGTACTTCGCGGGCGGAGGGCGCCGCAAATGACGCAGCTCGCCCTCGTCATCGACCTCAACGTGTGCGTCGGCTGTCACGCCTGCGTGACCAACTGCAAGCAGTGGAACACCTCGGGCTCGGCCGGCCCCCTCGCCGACTTCAGCCCGTACGGCGCGGACCCGACAGGCACGTTCTTCAACCGCGTGCAGACGTTCGAGGTCGGCGAGTATCCGAACACGCAGACCGTGCACTTCCCCAAGTCCTGCCTGCACTGCGAGGACCCGCCGTGCGTCCCGGTGTGCCCGACGGGGGCGAGCTACAAGCGCGCCGAGGACGGCATCGTGCTCGTCGACTACGACAAGTGCATCGGGTGCAAGTACTGCTCGTGGGCGTGCCCCTACGGCGCGCGCGAGCTCGACGCCGAGCGCAAGGTCATGACCAAGTGCACGCTGTGCGTGGACCGCATCTACGACGCGTCGCTGCCGCAGCGCGACCGCCAGCCGTCCTGCGTGCTCGCCTGCCCGACCAACGCGCGCCTGTTCGGCGACATCCACGATCCCGACTCCGTCGTCTCGACGGCGATCCGCGACCACGGCGGGTACGCGCTGATGCCCGAGTGGGGCACGCACCCGGCGAACCACTACCTGCCGCGGCGCAAGACGCCGTTGCACGTGCACGAGGACGAGCTGCAGCGCGCCGACAATCCGTTGAAGATCGACGGCCTGCTGCCCAAGCCGGGCAAGAGCGAGCCGGCGCTCGACGACTTCACATCCTGGTGAGCGAGCGGACGCCTTGAGACCGGAATTCTCCGTCATCTTCCTGACGACGCTGATCGGCGCCGGGCAGGGGCTGTTGCTGGCGCTCGTCGCGACGCAGCTCTACGGACTCTTCGACGTCCTGCCGGCGCAGGACGGCCGCTCGTTCTACGCCGCCGGATCGCTCGTCGCCCTGGTGGCGGCCGGCCTCGGCCTCGCGGCGTCGTTCTTCCACCTCGGCCGCCCGGAGCGCGGCTGGCGCGCGATCGCGCGCTGGCGCACGTCGTGGCTGTCGCGCGAGGTGATCGTGCTGCCGGCGTTCATGGCGGCGGTGTTCGCGTACGGCCTCGCCCACTGGACGGGCTGGCGACCGGCCCTGGCGACGCTTCCGGGTGGCGAGATCGTCGATGCAACGCTGGTCATCGGCGTCGCGGCATCGGTTCTCGCGTTCGCGCTGTTCCTGTGCACGGCCATGATCTACGCGTGCCTGCCGTTCCTGCGCGAGTGGCACAGTCCGCTGACGGTGCTGAACTTCACGCTGCTCGGCAGCGCGTCGGGGTTCACGCTCGCCGCAGCGTTCGCGGGCGCGGCTGCGCCGACGCTCACGCCGTTCTTCGGCACGTGGGCGCTGGTGCTGCTGGGACTCGCCCTCGTCTCGCGCGGCGCGTCGCTGCTCCGCAATGCGCGGCTGAAGCCGCGGTCCACGATTCAGACCGCGATCGGGATCAAGCATCCCCGCATCGTGCAGATCTCGCCCGGGTTCGAGAGCGGCTCGTTCAACACGAGGGAGTTCTTCCACGGCCGCACGCGCGCCGCGCTGCGGTCGGTCAAGGGGGGCTTTCTCGTTGCCGTTTTCGTGCTTCCGGCGCTGCTGCTCGCGGCCGCACTCTGGACGTCGCAGCCGGGATGGCTGCATGCCGCATTTGCTGTGCAGTACGCTGGACTTCTCGCCGAGCGCTGGTTCTTCTTCGCGGAGGCGAACCACCCGCAGAATCTCTACTACCAGGCCATCGGTTGAGCTTGCGATCCATCAAGGTTTCGCGCGCACCTGCAACGTATGGTCATCTGCTCATTCCCGCAACGCAACGAAGCGAGCGCCCGGACCGCGACGACTGAAGGCGACGGGCCACGGAGGTGCCTGCACCATGCCGCTGGTTGATCCCCACGGCGGCGGCGATCTCACGCCGCTGCTGCTCGAAGGAACTGCGCTGGCCGCGGAGCGCGCACGCGCGGCGAACCTCGCCAAGGTGCGCGTCAGCTCGCGCGAGAAGGGCGACCTGATGATGCTCGGCATCGGCGGCTTCACGCCGCTCGCGGGCTTCATGTCGCGCGCCGACTGGCAGGGCGTCTGCGACGGCATGAAGATGGCGAGCGGCCTGTTCTGGCCGATCCCGATCACCTTGTCGACCGACGCCGCCACGGCCGCGACGCTCGCCACGGGCCAGGAGGTGGCACTCACCGACCCCGACGACGGATCGATCCTCGCGACGATGCTGATCACGGAGAAGTACACGATCGACAAGGCGCACGAGTGCGCGACCGTGTTCCGTACGACCGACCTCGCCCACCCCGGCGTGAAGCTGGTGATGGAGCAGGGCGAGGTCAACCTCGCCGGGCCCGTCAAGGTCGTGTCGACGGGCGGATTCCCGGAGAAGTACGGCGAGCTCTACAAGACGCCGCGCGAGACGCGGGCGCTGTTCGCCTCGCTCGGCTGGTCGAGGATCGCTGCGTTCCAGACCCGCAATCCGATGCACCGCTCGCACGAGTACCTCGCCAAGGTCGCGATCGAGGTCTGCGACGGCGTGCTCGTCCACTCGCTGCTCGGCGCGCTGAAGCCGGGCGACATCCCGGCCGAGGTCCGCACGCGCGCCATCGCGGTGCTCGCCGACCGCTACTTCGTGAAGCAGACCGTCGTGCAGGCCGGCTATCCGCTGGACATGCGCTACGCCGGCCCGCGCGAGGCGCTGCTGCACGCGCTGTTCCGGCAGAACTACGGCTGCTCGCACCAGATCGTCGGACGCGACCACGCGGGCGTCGGCAGCTACTACGGACCCTTCGACGCACACCACGTCTTCGACCACCTGCCCGCGGGAGCGCTGCAGACGCAGCCGCTGAAGATCGACGTCGCGTTCTGGTGCTACAAGTGCGGCGGCATGGCGTCGGGGCGCACCTGCCCCCACGACAACGCGGACCGCCTGCAGGTGTCCGGCACGCAGCTGCGCAAGTCGCTCGCGGAAGGACTCGAGGTGCCGCCCGAGTTCAGCCGGCCCGAAGTGCTCGCCATCCTGCGCGAGTACTACGCGGCACTCGACGCCTCGTAGCGCTCGGAACCGACGCTCCCCGGCCGCCCGGCACGCCGACGCCGCCGCTGCGCCGGCGGCCGCGCGATTGCGGCACGTCGATGCTGCCGTGTCGCCGCTACGGCTGCTTCGGAGTCTTGTACTCGACTTCCTTCTGGAACGGTTTCCAGACGGTTTCGTAACCAACGAATCCCTTTTCGTTGGGCGCCATCTGACGCGTGGTGAAAAACCGCGTGACGCCGTCAGGAACCTTGGCGGGGGTGGGCTTCTGCTCGCTCATGAGTCACCATTCTTGCCGTGAAGTCGGGGTTGCAGGCGCAACCAGCCAAAGCCGAAATTCGTACGATGCCATTCGACGCTGCTGCCTAGACGGGCCTCATGAGCGACGGGTCGACATCCGCGTTCGCAGGGATCGCCTGGCCCACTCTGGTCTCCTCCTCGGTGGCGTCGCGCACCGTGAGTATCTCGAGCGTGAAGACGACCTCTCTGCCGCAGAGCGGATTGTTGCCATCGACAGTCAGCTTCTCGTCGTCCATCCACGTCACGAGAAAGCTGCGGGTCTGGCCCCTGTCGTTTTCCATGAGGATGGAGCTGCCGACCTGCCGGTACTCCTCGGGGACATTCTCGATCCGATCGGTGAAGACCAGCGACTCGTCCCTCGGACCGAAGATCTGATTGCCGTCGATGGGCACTTCGATCACGTCGCCGGCGGACCGGCCCTCCAGCTGCTTGTGGACGGAAGGCGACAGAATCTCGTTGTGCCCGTGAACATAGCCGAGCGGAAATTCGACCCGGGTCAGGACGTGCCTCGTCTTGCTGTCGGTCACCCTGTAGGTCAGTTCGACGAACTTGCCGTCCTGGATGGTTTCACTCATGTCGAATCCGCACCAACCGCTCAGAAGATGGACGCGCCGAAGATCCTGATTTCTCCGCCTTCATGGCCGAGGACCAGCCGGCCAAGCCATTCGCCCGGCTTCTTCGTGCTCCGCTGCCGGTACAGAACCGTGACGTGTTCGCCCCGGCGGATGATGCCGAGCGGGTCGATTTCTTCGGACAGGCTTCTCGCCAGTTCACTGTTCGCGAACTGGTGCCCCGCCACGACCTGATCCATGGCAAGCGCCAGGGAACTGGAGAAGTGCCTGACGAAGTCTCCGTACTTGCCCTCGTTCGAATTCCTGACGAGGTCGCGCCACAGGGGATCGGCGATGGCCCGAATCTCCGCATCGGTCTTGTCGACGATGTTCACGCGCGGCTAGCTGCGAACGAATGAGACCGGACGCACGGGGCGCACGACGGACGAGCCTGCCGGCGCCGCGTGCGCCGGGCAGAGGGTCGAGGCGAGCCCCTGCCCGGGGTTGTCGCTACTCATCATCCCCGACCAGGTGATAGCACGGTGCCTTCTCCATCGTGTACTCGCCGGTCTGCGGATCGCGACGCGAAACGGTCAGCACGTGCCAGTTCTCGTCGTCCACCTTCATGGCGTCGCCGCGGTAGTAGTAGCCCGGCCAGCGGGTCTCCTTGCGGAACAGCGTGTGCTGCGTGACGCACTCAGCAGCGCGATGACGGTGCTTCAACTCCCACGCACGCAGCAGTTCGTGGATGTCCTCGGCGGCCAGCTTGTCGAGGTCTTCCTCCATGATCGCGAGCTTCTTGAGGCCGATGTTCAGCAGCTTCTCGTTGGTCATGTAGTTGACGGTCACGCCGCCGCAATACTCGTCCATCAGCTTCTGCAGACGGTCCAGGCCCTGCTTGGGGTTGATGTAGTGCGGATTGACGGAGCCCGCCACGATCGCATTGCGGTAGGTCTTGTAATGCTCCAGGGGCTTGTAGATCTCGCTCCTGCGGCGGGCGATCTGCTCGTCGGACACGACAATGCCGTCGGCCTTGCCGTCGTCGATGTACTTGCACGCGGCCTTCGCGGCGAGACGACCCTCGGTGAACGAGCCGGACGAGAACGCGTGCGGCGTGCCGCCGACCGCGTCACCGGCGCCGAACAGACCGTCGATCGTCGTCATGCGGTTGTAGCCCCAGTAGTACTCGGGAGGCGAAACGTCCTCGGGACCCGAGCACCAGGCACCCGAGCCCGTGGCGTGGGAGCCCATCACGTAGGGCTCCGATGTGGTCAGCTCGGGATTCTCGTTCTTGGGATCGACATCGGTGGAGGCCCACAGCACCGCCTGGCCGACGGTCATGCCGAGGAAGTTCTCCCAGCCGACCTCCTCCAGATGGGGATCCTGGAAGGCGCGCATGGTCACCATGTGAATGGGACCGCGGCCGGCATTGACCTCGCTGATCAGCGCATGGTTGCGCAAACAGGTCGGGATGGGCCGATGGGTCAGGTGCGAGGCTTCCGGATCGAGATACTCCTTGCCGACCATCTTCTGCAGTTCGGGGAACCACTTGGACTCGTACTCTTCGCCAAGGCCGTTCTGCGTGTAGGTCTTCAGGTGCAGGAAGTAGGCGCCCACCGGGCCGTAGCCGTCCTTGAAACGCGCCAGCACGATGCGATTTTCCATCTGCGTCATCTTGGCGCCGGCGTCGATCATCAGGCCGTAGGCGGACGCGGACGACCATGGCGCATACCAGGTGCGGCCGGATCCTTCGCCCACGGAACGCGGCTTGAAGATGTTGGAGGCGCCGCCCGCGCCGCAGATCACGGTCTTGGACTTGAAGACATGGTAGTTGCCGGTGCGCACGTTGAAGCCCACGGCACCGGCAATCCGGTTCTCCCTGCTGTCGTCCATCAGCAGGTGGGTGACGCAGATGCGGTTGAAGACCTTGTCCGCGGATTTCTTGGCGGCCTCGGCGACGATCGGCTTGTACGACTCGCCGTGGATCATGATCTGCCATCGCCCTTCACGCAGATAGCGCCCGGTCTTCGGGTCCTTCATGATGGGCAGGCCCCACTCCTCGAACTGGTGCACCGTGGAGTCGACGTGGCGGGCCATGTCGAACAGCAGGTCCTCCCGCACCATTCCCATCAGGTCGATCCGGGCGTAGCGGACGTGGTCCTCCGGCTTGTTCTCGCCCCAGCGGGTGCCCATGTAGCAGTTGATGGCGTACAGACCCTGGGCGACCGCACCGGAACGATCGATGTTGGCCTTCTCGGCAATGACGATCTTCTTGTCCTTGCCCCAGAACCGGGCTTCCCATGCGGCACCCGTGCCGCCAAGCCCTGCACCGACGACCAGAATATCGATGCCGTCTTCGACAATCGTTTCGTAAGCCATCAGTAGTACACGCCTTTCTTCATCTTGAGACCGGCGGAACGAAGCGTATGCAGACCGCCGTCGTCCATGCGGATGTATTTCGGCTCGCCGTACAGCAGATGCCCGTCGCGCATTTCCTTGCTGGGTCCGGGAACCTCCGCGAGCTTGGGGATCGCCGTGCCCCAGGGCTTGGTGGTGATGGGCGACAGGAAGTTCTTTTCCGTGCCGTTGCGGAACTTGATCCTCCAGGCGATCGTCCCCTTCTCCTCGTCGCGGTGCACACGTACGCTGTGGCCGAGCGGGGCAAAGTCGGCGTATCCGCGCACATCGATCGCATGCTGCGGGCAAGCCTTCACGCAGGAGTAGCACTCCCAGCACATGTTGGGCTCGATGTTGTAGGCCCGCCGATAGGTCTTGTCGATGTGCATGATGTCCGATGGACAGATGTCGACGCAATGTCCGCATCCGTCGCACCTCGTCATGTAGACGAAGGTAGGCATTGTTCCGGTTCCTTATCTAGTCCAGCAGATCTTGCGGGCTGCTTTTCGATTCAATAGTGGCGCGGCGCTTCGCGCTTGATGCCGAGCCCCATGTTCATCGGGGCGTCGCGCAACAGTTCCATCGAGTGCCGTCGCTGCTGCTCGGGATCGTCGCGGGTCTGCGTCGGCAGATTCTCGGCCGCACCATTGGCCTCGGCCACTCGCTTCTCGAAGGCCGCCGCCGGCTTGAAGAACATGTGGGCGAACTTCGACCAGGGCACCGAGCCGAAGAGAAACGTGGTGGCGAGGACGTACAGCCCGAAGAACACGCCGGCACCGGTGCTGCCGCTCGACTGCAGGAACGCCCAGATCAGGCCCAGCGTCGTGCTGGCGAGCAGCGACAGGATGAACAGGTCCGCGCGCACGAGGCGCAACGGCGAGTGGCCCTCGGCGGCGACGTCGACGCGGATGAAGAACCAGAACCAGTATCCGCCGACGCAGACCATCAGGCCGCCGATCCACCACAGCAGCGGCAGGATGCCGGGCGCGGGTGTCGCCGGCGTCGGGTAGGCGAAGATCAGGATGGCGGTGGCGACGACGTAGATCACGAATCCGTACATGCCCAGCAGGTGGGCGATCCGGCGGCGCACGTTGCAGAACTCGCCGGAGGTGAGGACATCGACCACGCCGGTCTTGACCGCGATCGACAGCATTTCGCCGCCGCCGAGCCGCCTCGATCCCTTGTCCTGCGATCGTCGCCAGCTGTCGAAGAAGTACTTCGCACTGCGCTTGTGCACGACGTCGAACAGCGTCCCTGCCGCGACCAGCACGATCATGAGGACGACATAGGCCTGCATCACGGCAGGCGGAACGACCGCCGAGATTTCGGCAAACGGATTGCTGGTGAACATCATGGTTCCCTTCTTGCTGCGCTGATTGTCGTCGCGCAGTGAGCGGTGCCAGGTGGGAATCTGTGCGGTGACCTCGGGCCGCCCGGGTCCAAGGCATCGCCAACCTCCGGCATGAGACACAAGAAGCCGCGCGAAATCCATCCCCCGCTTGGGTAGGTCATTGCAACCCGCAGAGGTAGGTCATTGCAGCCCGCAGATCCGGAAATCGAGGCGGTCGAGGTCGGCGAGCAGCCAGGTCGGGGGCGCACCGAGGCCGGCAATCGTTCCGGGATTGACCAGCCAGGTCGTACCGCCCGTCACCGTGGCCTGCCGCTCGACGCCGGCGACGTGCGAGTGTCCGCAGCAGACCACGTCATAGTCCCCGGTGCAGGCCATTCCCCGGGCGTAGTGGGGAAAATGCGTGACGAAGATGCGGCGACCGCCGAGGCGGAGGTCGGCGTCCTGTCCGTGATAGGTGACGAGACCGTGCGAGGCCTCGGCAAGGCGCCACAGCGCCACCGGGTCGCCGAGGTTGTTGCCGTGGATGGCGTGTACCGGCAGACCGATCTCCAGCAGCGGGCGCAACGTGTGGGCGCCGATCACGTCACCGCAGTGCACGACCTGCTCGGCCCCGGCGTCGCGCGCGGCGGCGACGGCCGCGGCGAGCATCGGCGCGCGGTCGTGGCTGTCGGAGACGATGCAGATCTTCATCGGATGTGCAGGGCTTGGCTCATTCTAGCGCGCGCGACTCGCCAATCGTCTAAGCGACGCACGTTCGGATCGAGCCGCATGCGCGGCAGCGCATATGCAGGCACGCCGCGCGGCACGTGCTTCCTGTGTAGAATCGCTCGCTCCGGACAACGCGCCGTAAATGCGCGCGCCCGCGGCGACGAAAGCGCAGGTTGCGCGCCGTCGACCGATGAGTGTGCGAACGACGCTGCGCACGCCACGCACCGGCCCCACCGCTCGACGCATGACCGACCCGACCCGCCCGCGTCGATACCGCGTGCACACCGCCCTCCCCGCGGTGGCGGTCGGCATCGTGGTGCTCTCGATGGTCGCGTGCGCCCCCGACGCGATCGCGGCGGACCTGCCGCAGGCCGGTGCGGACCTGGCGTGGTGGGTCTGGCCACTCGCACTGTTCGTGGTCTGCTTCGCGCTCGGCATCGTCGCCGTGCCGGCGGGGGTCGGCGGCGGCGTGCTGTTCGTGCCGATCGTCGGCGGATTCTTTCCATTCCACCTCGATTTCGTCCGTGGCGCGGGCCTGCTCGTCGCGCTCGCCAGCGCGCTCGCCGCGGGACCCAACCTGCTGCGCGTCGGGCTCGCCGACCTGCGCCTCGCCCTGCCGCTCGCGGTGCTGGCATCGGCGAGTTCGATCGTCGGTGCGCTCGTCGGGCTCGCGCTGCCCTCCGCCATGGTCCAGACCGCGCTTGGCATCACGATCCTCGCGATCGTCGCGCTGATGGCCTCGGCAAAGAAGTCGGAGTTCCCGGACGTTGCGGCGCCGGATCGCCTGTCCGCTGCGCTGGCCATCCACGGCGTGTTCCACGACGTGGCGCGCGGCGAGAACATCCACTGGAAGGTGCGTCGTACTCCGCTCGGGCTCGTCCTCTTCACCGGCATCGGCGTGCTCGCCGGCATGTTCGGCCTCGGCGCCGGCTGGGCCAACGTACCGGTGCTGAATCTCGTGATGGGCGCGCCACTCAAGGTCTCGGCCGGGACATCGAGCTTCATCCTGTCCCTCGTCGACTCGTCGGCCGCGTGGGTCTACCTGAACCAGGGCGCGGTGCTCGCGATCATCGCGGTGCCGTCGGTCGCGGGGATGATGCTGGGTGCGCGCATCGGCGCGCGCCTGCTCACCGTGCTGAAGGCGTCGGTGGTGCGCCGCCTGGTGCTCGCGCTCCTCACCGTGGCGGGCCTGCGCGCCCTGCTCAAGGGCCTCGGCATATGGATGTGAGTCCGCGACGGGTCCGCAGGGCCGCCCCGAGGGCGATGCCGTCCCGCAGCGCGTTCGCGCGGAGGGTGGTCCGGTGAAACTGCCCGAGCGACCCGCCGTGGCCGAGGAACAGCTCCGTTATGCGCGCGTGCTGGAATGGGGCGCCCGCATCGGCTTGGCCGCTGCCGTGCTGGCCTTCGCCCTGTACGTGGCCGGCGTCCTGCCCGGCCGCGTCGCGCTCGAGGAGCTGCCTGCGCTCTGGTCGCTGCCGCTCGCCGACTACCTGCAGCGTTCCGCCACGCCGGTGGGTTGGGGCTGGGTCAAGCTCGCGATGTACGGCGACTTCGCCAGCATCGTCGGCATCGCCATCCTGTCCTCCGTGTCGGTCGCGTGCCTCGCGGCCGTGTTGCCTGTCTACGCGAGACGCCCGGACCGCGTCTACCTCGTGCTGTGCCTTCTGGCGATCGGCGTGCTGGTGCTTGCCGCCTCCGGCATCCTCGTGGTGAAGCATTAGCAGGTACTCGACCCATGATCGACGCCGACTCACCCTGGCTGCGCATCCTGCTCGCGACCGAGCACACGGCGTTCGACGTCGGGGCCGAGCGCGTGGGCCTCGCCCTGGCCGCGCGGGGCCGGCTGCCGCTCGTCGCAATGGTGCCGCTGGTGACCAACGCGGCCCTCGTCGCCGAGGCGCCTGCGCTCGCCGCGCGCGTCGACGAGGAAGCCGCGACCCGCCGTGCCGAGCTCCTGCGCATGGCCGCCTCCGCCGGCGTGTCCATCGACGTACGCGTGGGTTCCGATGCCGATCCGTGGCGTGCGATCGTCGCGGGGGCGGCCGACACGCGCGCGGACCTGGTCATCATCCGCCGCCGCGGCCACCGCGGCTTCCTTGCTCGCATGATGGTCGGCGAGTTGGCAGCGAGCGTCGCCGCGCACGCGCCGTGCGACGTGCTGATGGTGCCGCGTGCCGGCGAGCTCTGGCGCAGCGCCGTGCTCGCCGCCGTCGACGATGCGCCGACCGCATCGCGGGTGGCCGCCGCCGCCGCCGGGGTGGCGAGGGCGTTCGCGCTGCCGCTGCAGCTCGTCTGCGTCGCCGCCGAGGCCTCGGACGCCGCGGCCGCGCGCGCGCAGGAGACGCTGCGGCGGGCGATCGACGCGCTCGCGCGCGACGGGCATGCCGCGGAGGGTCGTGTTCGGGTCGGGCGGGCGCTGGACGGCGAGATCGTCGCGGCCGCGACCGAGCGCGGTGCGGACCTGATCGTCGTCGGACGCCACGGTGCCTCCGGTGCGCTGCGCCGGGCCGTGCTCGGCTCGACCGCGCAGCAGGTCGTCGGACTGGCGGGTTGCCCGGTGCTGGTGGTGAAGACCTGAGGGCTCCGCGGCGGCACCCGGCGCGACTACCAGTGCGCCAGCACGCGCCCCTTCGCCACCTTGTGCGGCACCACGTTGAGCGGACGATCGCCCTTGGCCGTACAGCGGCCGGTGGCGATGTCGAACGCCCACTCGTGCTTCGGGCAGGTCAGCCGGCCGCCCTTCAGCGCCAGGTGGGGAATGTTCGTCGCCTCGTGCGGGCAACGGCTGTCGTAGACTCTGATCGAGCGGCCCTTGCGCCACACGAACAAGCCGCGACCGTCGCAGTCGAGGCGCGTCGCCGTGCCGTCGCCGAGATCGGCGACGGCGGCCACGTCGTGCCACGCAGGCGCGGCCGACGGGGCGTCGAGGCGAAACTCCGGCAGGTCCAGCTTCAGGATCACGTCGGTTGCCCAGACGATCTTGGCGAGGCCCAGCGCGGGAAACGCCATCAGCAGCGCGTCGATCACTTCCTCGGCAGTCGCGCCTTCGCGCAGCGCGCGGGTCAGGTACTGCCGCAGGCCGTTCTCGGTCTGCGCGTGCACCTTGGTGATCACCGAGATCAGGTTGCGCGTCTTCGGGTCGAGTCGACTCCCGGCGTCCTTCAGGAACCGGAAGTACGACTGCATCGCCTCCGGGCGCGCTTTGACGAGATAGGCAAGGGCTTGGCTCATGGACGCTAGATTACAAAGTCGACGCGCAGGTGTCCACGCCGAAGCGGAAGCTAAGCAACGATGAGACGCTACGCCGACCTGCTTGCCGACGCGCTCACGCGCGTGTCCGAGATCCGGCCGTGGGATCTCGCCCGGCGCCTTGCCGAAAGTGCGCCCCCGCTCGTGCTGGACGTGCGCGAATACGCCGAGTTCGCGCAGGTCCGGATACCCGGCTCGATCAACGTGCCGCGCGGCGTACTCGAACAGGCGTGCGAATGGGACTACGACGAGACCGTTCCCGCGCTTGCCAGCCACGACGTCGGCCCGATCGTGGTCGTGTGCCGATCCGGCAAGCGCTCGGTCCTCGCCGCCGACGTCCTGCAGAGCATGGGCTTCCCGGACGTCGTTTCGCTCGGAACCGGTGTGCGCGGCTGGAACGACTTCGAGCAGCCGCTGGAGGACGGCGACGGCCGCCCGCTGGACGGCGACGAGGCGGAGCGCCGACTGTCCCCGCGATTGCGGGCGGACCAGCGACGTCCCGGGGCGAAGCGATAGACTACGCGATCGATCGCCGCTCGGACACTGCCGAACCGGTCGCCTCGCCGCCCTTCCGCCATGACCACCCTTCCCGTCCTTCTCGTCACCGGTGCGAGCCGCGGTCTCGGCCGTGGCGTGGCCGTCGAAGCCGCTGCGCAGGGCCTGTCGGTCGCGGTCAACTATGCGTCCAATCGCGCTGCGGCCGAGGCGACCATCGCCCATTGCCGTCGCGCGGCGCCGTCGGAGGCGCAGCAGTTCGTGGCGATCGCCGCCGACATCGGTCGCCGCGAGGATCGCGAGCGGCTCGTCGACGAGACGCTCGCCGCGTTCGGTCGCATCGATGCACTGGTGAACAATGCCGGCATCGCCCCGCGGGTGCGCGCCGACATCACCGAGGCCTCCGAGGAGTCGTTCGAGGAGGTGCTGCGCACCAACCTGCAGGGCCCCTACTTCCTCACCCAGCGCGTGGCGCGGCACTGGCTGGAACGGCGCTACCCGCCGGCACTCCCCGGCGGCTTCAAGATCGTCTACGTCACCTCGATCTCCGCCGCGACCGCGTCCGTCAACCGCGGCGACTACTGCATCTCGAAGGCGGGGCTCGCGATGGCCTCCCAGCTGTGGGCGGCGCGACTCGCCGCCGACGGCGTGCAGGTGCTGGAACTGCGGCCCGGCATCATGGCCACCGACATGACCGCCGGCGTCAAGGCGAAGTACGACGCGCTGATCGCCGACGGCCTGGTGCCGCAACGCCGCTGGGGCACGCCCGAGGACGTGGGACGCGCCGTGCGCGCGATCCTCGCCGGCGCATTCCCGTTCTCGACCGGCGAGGTGATCTACCTCGACGGCGGCTTCCACATCTCCCGGCTCTGATCGACCCACTCTGATCGACCCATCCAGCCATGATCCGCATCGACGCCACCCTCACGCCCGCCTCGCTCCTGCCCGCCGTCGACCGCGTGTTCGAGCTCTCCGCGAAGAAGATCGCGCTGATCGACCGGCACTGGGACCCGCAGCAGGGCACGCCGGTGTTCACCGTCGACGGCCGCTACACCTCGCGCGGCTGGACGGAGTGGACGCAAGGCTTCCAGTTCGGCTCGGCCCTGCTGCAGTTCGACGCGACGGGCGATCGCCGCATGCTCGACGCGGGCCGCGACGGGACCCTCGCGTACATGGCAAGCCACGTGAGCCACGTCGGCGTGCACGACCACGGCTTCAACAACGTGTCGACGTACGGCAACCTGCTGCGGCTCGCGCGCGAAGGCCGCATCGACGCCGACCCCTGGCTCGTGCACTTCTGCGAGCTCGCGCTCAAGTTGTCCGGCGCGATCCAGGCGGCGCGCTGGACCGAATTGCCCGACGGCCTCGGCTACATCCATTCGTTCAACGGCGCGCACTCGCTGTTCGCCGACACGATGCGCTCGCTGCGCTCGCTCGCGATCGGCCACCAGCTCGGCCACGCGCTGATGGGCGAGCGGGACCGCAGGATCTCGCTGCTGCAGCGCCTGGTGCAGCACGCCGACACCAACGCGCGCTACAACGTGTACTTCGGGGAGGGCCGCGACATCTACGACGTGCGCGGGCGGGTCGCGCACGAGTCCGTGTTCAACGTCCGCGACGGCTCGTACCGCTGCCCGAGCACCCAGCAGGGCTACACGCCGTTCTCGACGTGGACGCGCGGCCTCGCCTGGGTGATGCTGGGCTACGCCGAGCAGGTCGAGTTCCTCGCCACGCTCGGCAACGCCGAATTGACGCCCTTCGGCGGCAGGAAGGCGCTGCTCGCCCGCTACGTCGACGCGGCGCGCGCGACCGCGGATTTCTACATCGGCAACACGCCGTCCTGCGGCGTGCCGTACTGGGACACCGGCGCGCCCGGACTGGTCCACCTGGGCGACTACCTCGACCGCCCGGCCGAACCGTACAACGACCACGAGCCGGTCGACAGTTCGGCCGCCGCGATCACCGCGCAGGGCCTGATCCGGCTCGGACACCACCTCGGCGGCCGGGACGGCAAGCGCTACATGGCCGCCGGGCTGACCGTGGCGCGCACGCTGTTCGACGAACCCTACCTGTCCACGACCGCGCAGCACCAGGGGCTGCTGCTGCACGCGATCTACCATCGGCCGAACGGCTGGGATCACGTGCCGAAGGGGCGCCGCATACCCTGCGGCGAGTCGTGCATGTGGGGCGACTACCACCTGCGCGAGCTCGCGCTCCACATCGGGCGGCTCGCGCGGCAGGCACCCTACTACAAGTTCTTCCTCGACTGAGTGCGGCGGCCGCAGGCGCGCCGTCAGCCGGCGCGAAACTGTGACAGCCTGAGCGGGTCGGGAATGCGTATCTCGCGCTTGTTGACCTCGATCAGCCGCGCCGTCTCCAGCTCGTTCAGCACGCGCGAGAAATACTCCGGCGTCAACGACAGCCGCGAGGCGATCACCGACTTGCTGACGGGCAGCGAAACGGTCGCCGCGCCGGTGCTCGCGCAGTCGTCGGGAACCAGGCAGCGCAGCAGGTAGCCGATCACGCGCTGCACGCCGCTGTCGAGCGAGTACGCCTGCACGTCGCGCACCATGACGTGCAGCCGCCGCGAGAGCCCGGCCAGCATGCGCATCGCAAAGCGCGGATCGCCCAGGATCTCGGTCAGCACGGCCTTCTTGTCGACGCTCAGCACCAGCGAATCGGCGAGGGCCTGCGCGTTGACGATGTACGCCTGCCCGGCGAACATCAGCGCCTCGGCGAAACTGGCGCCCGGCCCTGCCAGCTCGATGACCTTTTCCTGGCCCGACGGCGAGACGGCATAGAGCTTCACCTGCCCGGTCACCGTGACGTGGAACTCCTCGCAGGGCTCGCCGACGCGGAAGATGTCCTCGCCGCGACCGAAGCGGCGCAACTGGCAGCCGCGGGCCAGCCGCTCCAGCTCGGGCGTGTCGAGATCGCTGAACAACGGCAATACCGCCAGATAACGCGGCAGGTCGAATGGCGGAGTGTTCATGCCAGATCTTTCAGGTCAGTGCGCCAGCGTGGCCGCCATCCGGCGCGCGGCACGCGCGTTCACGTCGATGCCGGGTCCCGAGGTGCCCGGATCACCGCCGGAGCCACGGCACGCGCCTCGCGACCCGACCCCAACGCCAGGCCCAGCAGCAGCGCCAGCCCGATACCGGCGACGACGTTGTGCGCCAGCACGGCCGCGGGGTCCGCCGCCCACGCGGCCGCCGCGCGGCCAAGCACCACCTGTACCACGGCCGCAGCCATGAGGGTGGCGCCTTCGCCGTGCCAGCCCTGGCGATGCGCCCACCATCCCACGCCGAGCGCCCACGGCGCCGCCAGCAGCGCCAGCGCCAGATGCCCGTTGGGTGCCGCCGCGGCCAGTCGCGCACCTGCCAGCGCGCCCAGTGCGGCCTGGGCCGCCCACAACGCGGCGCCTGCCAGGGCTGCCCGGGCCAGCGGGCCGTCGGTGGCCGGGGCGGACTGCAGTCGACGCGTCAGGCTCCACGCCAGTCCGAGCATCGCCAGCCCGCCGAGCAGATTGCCCAGCAGCACCCCTGCCGCGCGGGATCCGGGGGTCACGATGCCCAGCACCGACAGGGCCAGCGCGAGCGTCGACAGCGCCACGGCGAGGGCACCCTCGGCGCGCTGACGCGGCCGCCACGCGAGCGCCAGCCACGCCATCGCAAGCACGGCCAACAACACCGCCGACGCGGCCACGCGGTGCGTGCCGCGCACCAGCGCCATCGTGCCCGGGTCGCCCATCACCGCCGGCGTCGCCACGCGCAGCGCCGGGCGATCCACGCTGCGGCAACTGGGCCAGTCCGCGCACGCGGGTCTGGGCTGGGCCAGGCGGAGCCAGGCGCTGGCGCCGGTGACGACGAGCATCAGCAGCAACGTGGTCCAGGCCAGGCGGCGCATCAGGCGTCGACGACGATCGATGTCCATGGTGACAAGGTGGTTGGACGAATGGGCGGGCGACGCGGCGTGGCCGCGCGCCGATGCTTTCGACCCGAGCCGGGAGTACGTGCCGATTCCGCGCGGGCAAAGGCCGATTTCTTGACCTAGTTCATTTTCTGCCGCTGCGCGCACCCCGCAGAATCGGCGCTCACTCGCACCGGCTCGCCGATTTCCCGGCGGCCCGTGCGGGGTCCGGACGACGCGATCGACCTGCAACCGAGGAGACGGCCATGAACACACCCCATCCGCACGATGACGAAACCGGCCCCATTCCGTGGGTGCAGCAGTTGCTCGACAACCCCTTCCTGCTGCTGTTCCTCGGGGTGTTCGTGCCGATGGTCGTGTACACCGTCTGGGGCGTGTACGACATCCTTACGCTGCCGATCGCCAAGTAGGCCGGGGACCACGACATGAGCGCCATTCTCCCCCCGGCGGAGCGACTTTGGTACAAGCACCCGATCGACCGGGTGGAAGGCACCTGGATCGTCATCGCGCTGACGTGGTGCCTGATCATGTTCGCGATGATGGTCGGCTGGCACGTGTGGGGCAGCCAGAACCTGTCCACCGAGACCTACCGCACGACGCCCGAGAAGTTCACCGCCAAGGCGCAGGCCATGGTCGACAAGTACACGGTGCGCACCGAGACCGACGAGAAGACGCCGGTGGTGGCGCCGCCGCCCGGCAGCGACGTCTACCTGCTCGCCCGTCTCTGGAACTTCTGGCCGATCCTCGAGCTGGAGAAGGACAAGTCCTATCGGCTGCACCTCACCGCGATGGACTACAACCACGGCTTCTCGCTGCAGCCGGCCAACATCAACATCCAGATGGTGCCGGGCTTCGAGCACGTGGTGACGATCACGCCGAACCAGTCGGGGACGTATTCGGTGGTCTGCAACGAGTATTGCGGCATCGGCCACCACCGCATGGTGGGCCGCATCTACATCAAATAGGGGCGTGCCATGACCGTCGCCACCACCTACCGCACCTGCCCGCGCTCGGGACTGCAGTTCGAACACCAGGCCGAATGGCTGATGAAGGCGAACGCCTTCGTCGCCGTGGTCTGGCTGCTCGTCGGGGGCCTGCTGGCCATCGGCGTCGTGCTCACGCGCTGGCCCGCGGTGCACTGGCTCGAGGCCGACACCTTCTACATGGTGCTCACGGCCCACGGCATCGACATGCTGATCTTCTGGATCATCTTCTTCGAGATCGCGGTGCTCTACTTCTGCGCGTCGACGCTGCTGCGCTGTCGCATCGCGACGCCGAAGGTCGCCTGGCTCGCGTTCGCGCTGATGGTGATCGGCTCGGTGGTCAACAACGTCGCCGTGTTCCGCGGCGCGTCCAGCGTGATGATGACCTCCTACGTGCCGATGATGGCCGAGCCGAACTTCTATCTCGGGCTGATCCTGTTCGCCGTGGGCGCGCTGATCGCGTGCTTCGTGTTCTTCGGCACCCTGGTGGTGGCCAAGCGCGAAAAGACCTATGAAGGCTCGGTGCCGCTGGTCACCTTCGGCGCGATCACCGCGGCCATCATCGCGGTGTTCACCATCGTCTCCGGCGCCATCATCCTGATTCCCACCTGGCTCATGTCGCTGGGCGTGGTCAAGGAGGTGGACCCGCTGGTCTACCGCACGATCTGGTGGGCGTTCGGCCACTCGTCGCAGCAGATCAACGTGGCCGCGCACATCTCGGTGTGGTACCTGGTGGCGGCCATCGCCTTCGGCGCCAAGCCGATGAGCGAGCGCGTCAGCCGCACGGCGTTCCTCCTCTACATCCTGTTCCTGCAACTGGCGAGCGCGCACCACCTGCTGGCCGACCCGGGCCTGTCGACCGGCTGGAAGGTGGTCAACACCAGCTACTTCATGTACTTCGCGGTGCTGGCGTCGATGCTGCACGGCCTGACCATCCCCGGCGCGATGGAAGTCGCGCAGCGCCAGAAGGGCTTCACCAAGGGCCTGTTCGAGTGGCTGCGCAAGGCGCCCTGGGGCAACCCGACGTTCTCGGGCGTGTTCATCGCGCTGATCGGCTTCGGCTTCCTCGGCGGCATCTCGGGCGTGATGATGGGCACCGAGCAGCTCAACATGATCATCCACAACACCATCTACGTGCCGGGGCACTTCCACGCCACGGTGGTGGTGGGCACCACGCTGACCTTCATGGCGCTGACCTACTACCTCATTCCGGTGCTGTTCAAGCGCGAGATGATCGCGCCGACGCTGGCCAGGTGGCAGCCCTACCTGTTCGGCTTCTCGATGTACTTCTTCTGCCTGGTGATGATGGGCGCCGGCACGCTGGGCGTCTCGCGCCGGCACTGGGACATGGCGTTCCAGGGCGCAGCGCTCGCCTACGAATGGCCGGGCGCGGCGTACCTGATGATGGCGCTGGTGGGCATCGGCGGCATCGCCGCGATCGTCGGCGGCGCGATCTACGTCTACGTCACGGTGGGCTCGCTGCTGTGGGGCAGGAGGCTGGAGAGCGGTGCCGCCAGCCCGACGTTCACGCCGGTGGCGCGGGCCGCGCCGACGATCGCGGCGCAGAGCTACGGGTCGATCGGCTTCGCCGCGCCGGGAACCTTCGTGCTGGCCATGGTGTTCCTGCTCGCCTTCGTCCTGTACTACTTCATCAACTGGAAGTACCTGTCCACGCTGTGGGGCCTGAGCTGACTTGACATGCGACACGGTATCGGCAGATCGACACGACAGGAGACTGGCATGAGCGCACCGGGCCGTCCCGGGACGCCTGCGCGCGCGGGGCGCAAGCCAGGCCCGAAGGGCGCGTCCGCGCGCGCGGGCGGCGGCCGACACCCAGACGTTTCCGTTTGCAATGGCGTCACCGGAGGCCGCGAATTGCCCCGGAGCGCGTCAGCGCGGAGGGTTGTCCAATGAGCCGCATCCTCGCCTCCGGCGTCTGCAACGGTGCCGCGCCCGCAGCCGAATCGCGCGCCGCCGGCGCCGCCGCGGATTGGCGCACCGTGCTGGGCGTGTTCAAGCTCCGCATCGGTACGCTGATCATGATCACCGCGCTGGCGGGCCTGGCCGTCGTGCCCGGCGGCACGGCCACCGCGTTGCAGGCACTGGTGCTGGCGCTGTCGGTGCTGGTGGCGTCGGCCAGTGCCGGCGCCTTCAACCAGTTCGTCGAGGCCGAGAGCGACCGACTGATGGTGCGCACGCGCCGGCGTGCCTTCGCCAGCGGCGCGCTGCCGCGCAGCCGCGGTTGGCTGCTGGCGATCGTGCGCACTGCTGGCACTGTCGGTGACGGCGGCGGCCTGGTTCATCAACCTGACCTCGGCCGGCTTCGTCCTGCTGGGCGCGCTGACCTACGCGGTGGTCTACACGGTGTGGCTGAAGCGCCGCACGCACTGGAACATCGTCGTCGGCGGACTCGCCGGCAGCTTCGCCGTGCTCGCCGGTGCCGCGGCCGCGAACCCGCAGCTCGGCATGCCCGCGATGCTGCTGGCGCTGGTGCTGTTCCTGTGGACGCCGCCGCACTTCTGGAGCCTGGCGATCGCCAACGAGGCCGACTACGCGGCCGCCGGCGTGCCCATGTTGCCCGTCGTGGTGGGCGGCGCGCGCGCCGCACGCATCGTGCACGCGCATGCCGTGGTGCTGGTGGCCGCGTCGCTGCTGCCGATGTTCTTCGGCGCGGGTTCGATCTACCTTGCCGGAGCACTGTTGGGCGGCACGCATTTCCTGCGCAAGACGAGGGCGCTGGCGCACCAGCCGACGCGCAAGGCTGCGATGGCATCGTTCTTCGCCTCGATGGTGCAACTGAGCGTCCTGCTCGCGGCGGTGGCAGTCGATGCGGCGATGCGCTGATGGATGCGGCGCGCGCCCCCGACCGCTGCCGACTTCGCGCCGGGGCGTCGGCGCCCGGCTGATCACCCTGGCAGCGAGGACGTCTTTCGCGGTCCTGGCGCTTGCCGCGGCAGCCGCCGCGCTGGCGGACGTCCCGGCAGCGCCGGCGGCAGGCACGATCGTCGAGCGGGCCGCGCGGGAACCGCGCGCCCCGGGCGTCGTACCGACGCTCGACGAGGCCGAGGCGTTGCGCGTGAGCGAGGCCGCGATCGGCCGAAGCGTGCCCGACGTCACGCTCCTCGACCGCCAGGGCCGCCCGGTGCGACTCGACAGCTACCGCGGCAAGCCGCTGCTGGTGAGCTTCATCTACACCGGCTGCTTCCAGGTCTGCCCCACCCAGACGCGCGCACTGCACGAAGCGGTGAAGGGATTGGACAGGATGCTCGGCGCGCACCAGTTCAACGTGGTCAGCATCGGCTTCAACCAGCCCTCCGACTCCTACCAGGCGATGCGCGCCTTCGCTGCGCAGCAGCTGATCGACTACCCGAACTGGGAGTTCCTGAGCCCAGCCGCCGCGCAGGTGGAAGCGCTGACACGCGCCTTCGGTTTCAGCTACGTCGCCACGCCGGCCGGCTTCGACCACGTGCTCGGCGTCACCGTGGTCGACGCCGAGGGCCGCATCCACAGCCAGGTCTACGGCGACCGGCTGCGCGCCGACCAGCTCGGCGGCCCGCTGCGCCAGCTGTTGCTGGATGCGCCGGCCCCCGCGGCTCCGACCCTGTCGACGCTGGTCGAGCGGGTGCGCATCCTGTGCACCATCTACGACCCCGACACCGGCGAATATCGCTACGACTACAAGCTCATCTTCGAGATCATCGGTGGCCTGCTGTTCTTCGGCAGCGTCGCCATCTACTTTCTGCTCGAGTGGCGGGATCGCCGCCGTGCTCGCAAGCGATCATGCGCGGTAGCGCAGCCTTCCGGCAGTACGGCCTGACCGGGTGGCGCGCGGTCGAGCGGCGCTTCGACACCGCCTTCGGCTCCGCACGGAACCCGCTGCGCCATCTCGGCGCCATCGGCTTCCTCGCCTTCTGGCTGCTGGCGATCAGCGGCGTCGTGCTCTACGTCGTGCTCGACACTTCGGTGATGGGGGCGTATCGCTCGATCGATGACCTCGCCGGGCAGCCGCTGGGCCGGCTGCTGCGCGGCGTGCACCGCTACGCTGCCGACACCCTGGTGGTGGCGATGGGCCTGCACGTACTGCGCGAGTGGCTGGTCGGTCACGAGCGCGGCTTTCGCCGCTTCTCCTGGCTCACCGGCGTGCCGCTGATCGGCTTCGTCTTCGTCAGCGCCATCGGCGGCTTCTGGCTCAACTGGGACCAGCTGGGCCAGTTTTCGGCCATCGCCACCGCGGAGTGGCTGGATGCACTGCCGCTGCTTGGCGCTCCGCTCGCACGCAACTTCCTCGTCGCGGACGCCGTCAACGATCGCCTGATTTCGCTGTTCATGTTCGTCCACGTGGGCATGCCGCTGCTGCTGCTGTTCGGCCTCTGGTTCCACGTGCAGCGCATCACGCGCGCGGCCGTGCTGCCGCCGCGCTCGCTGACGATCGGCGTGATCGTGGTGCTGGCCGCGCTGGCGCTCGCCGTGCCCGTCACCAGTCACGCGCCGGCGGCGCTGGACAGCGTGCCGCCGCTGCTGCGCCTCGACTGGATCCTGCTGTTCCTGCACCCGTTGACCGAGGCGACCTCGCCCGGCTTCGTCTGGGCGCTGGTGGGCGGCGGTGCGCTCGCGCTGTTTGCGCTACCGTTCCTGCCCCAGCCGGCGCGAGCGCCGGTGGCCGTGGTGGATGCCGCCAACTGCAACGGCTGCCGGCGCTGCTTCGCCGACTGCCCCTATGCCGCCATCGCCATGGTGCCGCACCCGAATCAGCGCATCGGCCGCTTCCTGGCACAGGTGGACGGCGACCTGTGCGCCGGCTGCGGCATCTGCGCCGGTGCGTGCCCGTCGTCCACGCCCTTCCGCAGTACGTCTCTGCTCATCACCGGCATCGACCTGCCGCAGCTCACCGTGGGTGAGCTGCGCCGCCGTCTGCAACACGCGCTCGCGACGTCGAAAGCGGCGCGCCCGCTGGTGTTCTTCGGCTGCGACCACGGCGCACGCTGCGCGGCGGCGAGCGGTGCCGATGTCAGCGCCTTCAGCCTGCTGTGCGCCGGGCAGCTGCCGCCGTCGTTCGTGGAATATGCGCTGCGTGACGGCGCCGCCGGTGTGCTGGTGGCGGCGTGCCGCGACGGCGGTTGCGAGTTCCGCCTCGGTGACAGCGTAACGGCCGAGCGCATGCAGGGTACGCGCGAGCCGCGCCTGCGCGCCGGCGTGGCTACCGGGCGCCTGGAGCTCGTCGCCGCCGGCCCCGGCGACGAGTCGGCGCTGTCCGACGCGCTCGCCCGCCTGCGCCAGCGTGTACAGTCGATGCCCATTCGTACCGACCTGCACCGGAGAGTGCACCATGCCTGACTCCGGCGCCCGTGCCGCCGCCGCGCGTCCGCTGTCCTCGTGGGTGGGACAGTTGCTGCTGTACGGCCTGTTCGCGCTCTGCATCGGGGTGTTCTCGCAGTGGCCGAGATACCGGCACCTCGCCCCCGACGAGGCGCTGATCAAGGTCAGCTTCACGCACACCGGCAAGCCGGTGTCCGACTGCGTGTCGCTGAGCGCGGCGGAGCTCGCCCGCCTGCCGCCGAACATGCGGGCGCCGACGAAGTGCCCGCGCGAGCGTTCGCCGGTGACGGTGGCCGTGGACATCGATGGCGTCAACGTGCTCACCCGCAGCGCGCCGCCCTCCGGCCTCTCGAAGGACGGCGCCTCGGCGGTCTACCAGCGCCTGGTGGTGCCGGCACGCGAGCAGCGCGTGACCGTGCGGCTGAGCGACGACGTGCGTGCGCGCGACGCCGCCTACCAGCGCGAGGACACCGTTTCGCTCAGCCCGGGTCAGGTGCTGGTCATCGATTTCGACGCCGAGAAGGGCGGCATCACCTTCCGATGAGTACGCTCACCAAGGGCAGTCGGGCACGGCCCGGCGCACCCGCGCTCACGGTGCGCGTCACCGCCTCCACGCCCGCCGCCTACACGCTGCCGGCGGTCGATGCCCTCCAGCGCCGCCTGGCGCGTGCCTGGCTGTGGCTGGGACTGGCAGCGCTGGTCGGCTCGGGACTGTTCTCGGTGCTGCTGGTGCTGGCACGCACCCCGGGAATCAACGCCTGGTTGCCGGCGGGCGACTTCTTCCGCGTGGCGTTGGTCGTGCACGTGGACCTCTCCGTGCTGGTGTGGTTCACCGCCATCGCCGGGCTGCTGTGGAGCCTGAACCTGCGCGGCTCGCCCACGTCGCGTGGCGCCGTGATGGACCTGCTGACGCTGGGCTTGTGCGCAATCGGAGCCGCCGGCATGGCGCTCGCCGCCTTCGTCGACCCGGGCAGCCCCGTGATGGCGAACTACATTCCGATGCTGGACAGCGCCACGTTCCGCGCCGCGGTGGTCGTGTTCGGCGCCGGCGCGCTGTTGCTGGTGCTGCGCAGCCTGGTGCAGGCGCGGCCCGTCGGCCCCGCGGTGGACGGCGCCGGAGCGCTGCGCTTCGGCCTGCACGCAAGCGTGGTGGCCACCGCCGTGGCGCTGCTGGCATTCGGCTGGTCGCTCGCGGTGGTGCCGACCGAGCTGCCGGCGAGAGCCTACTACGAGATCCTGTTCTGGGGCGGCGGCCACGCGCTGCAGTTCACGTGGACGCTGCTGATGCTGGCGGCCTGGCTGGCGCTGGCGCAGGCCTGCGGCGGCCGCATCCCCTTGAGCCCGCGCGTCGTCGTGCTGATGTTCGCGCTGGCGCTGGCGAGCGTCTTCGTCACGCCGCTCGCCTACCTGATGCACGACGTCGGCACGGTCGAGCACCGTGACATGCACACGTGGGGCATGCGTTTCGGCGGCGGTCTGGCCATCGCGCCCGTCGCGCTGGCCGTGCTGCTGGCCATCGCGCCGCTGCGTCGGCTGAGTGCGCCACGGCGGCCGCTGCGCGCTGCGCTGTACGCATCGATGCTGCTGTTCGTCGCCGGCGGCGTGATCGGCCTCACGATCCACGGCAACAACGTCAAGATCCCGGCGCACTACCACGGCTGCATCGTCGGCGTGACGCTGGCGCTGATGGGCCTCGTGTACCACCTGCTGCCGCAACTGGGCTGGCGCGCACCCACGGGACGCGCCGCGGTGCTGCAGCCGTGGCTGTACGGCATCGGGCAACTGCTGCACATCATCGGACTGGTGTGGTCGGGCGGCTACGGCGTGCAGCGCAAGGTGGCCGGTGCCGAGCAGGTGCTGCGCAGCACCGGCGAGGTGGTCGGGATGGGGCTGATGGGCCTGGGGGGCTTGCTGGCGATCGCCGGCGGGCTGCTGTTCGTGGTGGTGGTGCTCGGCGCGATGCGCCGCCCGCGCGTTTGAAGGCGAACCGATGATCGCGCTGCTGCAGCGGGCGCTGCGCGCGTTGTTCATGCGCGCCGAGGCGCTGTTCAACCGTGCCTTCGGCGACCGGCTGAACCCGCTGTACCACCTGGGCGCGATCAGCTTCTTCCTGTTCTGGGTGGTCGGCGCCACCGGCCTCGTGCTGTTTGCCTTCTTCGACACCAGCGTCAGCGGCGCCTACCGTTCGGTGGAGACCATCACGCACGGACTGTGGGGAATCGGCGGCGTACTGCGCAGCGTGCACCGTCATGCCTCGGACGCGATGATGCTGACGATGGGCATGCACATGCTGCGCTACTTCGCCTTCGACCGGCTGCGCGGCTTCCGCTGGTTCTCGTGGGTCACCGGGGTGGTGCTGCTGTGGCTCGCCTACGTCGCCGGGGCCAACGGCTACATGCTGCCCTGGGACCGGCTGGCGCAGTTCGTCACGCAGGCCAGTTTCGAGTGGCTCGACTGGCTGCCCGGCTTTGGCGGCCGGCTGATCCGCAACTTCATCCTGCCCGAGAGCGTGAGCGACCGGCTGTTCTCGCTGCTGGTGTTCATCCACATCGGCGTGCCGCTGATCATGCTCCTGCTCATGTGGGTGCATGTGCAACGCGTGCCCAAGGCCGTGACGCAGCCGCCGCGGCCCATTGCGATCGCGCTGCTCGGCACGTTGCTGGCGCTGGCATTGGCGACGCCGGTGTTGAGCCAGGGCGGGCAGGCCGACTTGCGCACGGCGCCGGCCGAGTTGGCGCTGGACTGGTTCCTGCTGCCGCTGTTCCCGCTCATCTACTCGTGGCCGCTGGCGGCCGTGTGGGGCGTGGTGCTCGGCGGCACGCTGCTGCTCGTCGCGCTGCCGTGGCTGCCGCCGCGGCGCGGCAGCGCCCTGCCGCGGCAGGTAACGCTGCACCCGGGACCGGCCCACCTGCGGGCCCGCCCTGGCGAGACACTCCTCGAAGCCGGTCTGCGGGCGGGTCTCGCCCTGCCCTACGACTGCCGGGCCGGCGGCTGCGGCCTGTGTGTCTGCACGGTGCTGGCTGGCCGCGTCGACCTCGGCGCCTACCAGCCAGCGGCGCTGACCGACGCGATGCGGGCGCGGGGCCAGGCGCTGATGTGCTGCGCCGTGGCTCTCGAAGACGTGGAGCTGGAAGTCCCGGACGTGTCCTCGCTGTCCGGCACTGCCGGCGCCGAGGGGACTGCCGTCGCGCCCAAGCGCTGGCGTGCCGAGGTGCGCACGATGGAACGACTCGCACCCGACCTGATGCGCCTGTTCCTGCAACTGCCCGACGGGCAGCACCTGCCCTTCACCGCCGGCCAGTACGTCAACATCCTGCTCGAGGACGGCGCCAAGCGCGCATTCTCGTTCGCCAACGCGCCGCCGCAGACGGACCGGCTGCCGTCGTCCGCGGGCGACCTGATCGAGCTTCACGTGCGGCGCATTCCCGGCGGGCGCTTCACCACGCACGTCTTCGACGGCATGAAGGTCAGCGACACGGTCGACTTCGAAGGACCGATCGGCCGCTTCACGCTGCACGACAGCGACCGCCCGATCCTCTTCGTCGCCGGCGCCACCGGCTTCGCGCCGATCAAGAGCATCCTGGAAGATGCCTTCCGCCGCGGTCTCGGCCGCCCGATGCAGCTGTACTGGGGCGTGCGCACGGCTTCCGACCTCTACCTGCTGGAAACGCTCGAGCGCTGGCAGCGCGAACACCCGAACTTCACGTTCGTCCCGGTGCTGTCCGACGCCGCCGACGACACGAGCTGGCCCGGGCGTCATGGCCTCGTGCACGAAGCACTGTTGGCCGACCACCCCGATCTCAACGGCTACGAAGTCTATGCGTGCGGTTCGGTGCGCATGGTGGAGGCTGCCGTGCCCGACTTCCTCGCGCATGGCCTGGGCGAGCAGTTCTGCTTCTCCGACGCCTTCACGCCGACCGCGCGGCCGAACGCCGCTCAGACCGGCGCCTGATCGCGGGTGCGGCGTCGACGTTCCGACCCGCGATCCGTCGATGGTCGATGCGGTTCACTCGGCTCGGCGTGTGTGCGAACGTGTATTCGCCGCGCGTCCGCGCGCCGGTCTCGTCCGTCGCGACGAGCCGAACGCGGAAGATGTGAGCCGGCAACTTCCTGAGTTCCTCGGCCGAGGGCAACGCGAGCAACTCGCCCGCGATCGGTTCGCAATCCACCAGGCCGACGACGGAGGCACCCAAGCGTCTCTCGAGCAGGCCGTCGCAAACTCACAGGTGAACATGAAACGGGGCGAGGAGGAAGCGACGGTCGTTGAGTCACCTCGGTTCCCTGGCACAGCATCGCGGTGCAGTACCAGCACCCGGTTGATTCTCAATGCAGGAATGCCGGCGCGCACGACATCGCCGTGCGGCAACCTGGCTGCGTCTCCGACCGTAGGAGCACTATAGCGTCGGGCACACTGACTGGACCGTGCTGTCAGCAGAACCATCCCACCTTGACGTGCTTGCAAGCGCGTCCTAGGATTCCCAGCCCCACCCCGCGCGGTCCTGCGCTGCTCCGCAGAGTTGCGCAGTCGCGTCCAACCGGATGCCCAAATGCTTCCGTGGCTCCTCCTAGCGCTCGCCTTGTTCGCAGGAACGGCAATGGGGGACGATACCGGCGTAGTCACGCTGGTCGACGGGAAGCCTCGCCTGCTGCGGGCGACGACATGGTACAAGCTCGTACCCGGCGCGCGGCTGGAAGAGGCCGACATCGTCGAGATGCGCGATCGAGAGCAGGTTCAGATCGAGCTTGCCGGCGGAAGCATCGTAAACTTCGTGGGCGGCAACCTGTACATCATGCCCGCCGCGCCCAAAGGCACTTCCGGCGCGACGCTGCTCGTGATTCCACGTGGATGGGTCAAGGTAGTCGCGAAGGCACCGGGTGTCAGGTTGCGCGCGGCCTCGGCCGAAGTCGGGATTGCTGCCGGCGCGGCAGTCGTGCGAACCGATGGGACGCGCCTGGAAACGTTCGTCGAACTGGGCACTGTCCGCTTCACCACGCTCGCGCCATCGGGTGCAGCGCAGGGAACGCACGATGCGAAGCAGGACGAGTTCTGGTCGAAGGCGGCATCCGGCGCTTTCGTGCCGTCGGCGCGTCCGCCGAAGGCGTTCGTCGACGCCATGCCGCGACACTTCGCAGATCCCCTGCCGAGCTTTGCGGGCAAGTACAAGTCGCGTCCCCAGCTTGCGGCGGACGGCGAGGTCAGCTATCCAGAGGCGCAACCCTGGCTCGCGGGACGCGACCGGCCAGTGTTCGAGCGGCGATTCGCCGGCCGTCTGGCTGATCCTGCCTTTCGCAAGGCGGTCGAACCCGATGTCGCCCGCTATCCGAACTGGGATCGCCGCCTACATCCGGAAAAGTATGCTCCGCCAGTGATCCCCAAGCCGCCGACGTCGCCGTGAGCCGCACATCGCCGTTGTGGCCCGGCGAGGAGGATTTGCCATGAAGCTGATCTGGAAGTTCAACCTGGTCCTCGTCGGAATCTTCGTGCTCGGCTTCCTCATCGCCGGATACATCTCGCACACCGCGTTGCAGAAAAACGCCCGCGAGGAAATCCTGCAGCACGCGCGCCTGATGATGGAAGCGGCATTGTCCGCGCGCAACTACACGACGACGCAGGTCTCGCCACTGCTGGCCACGCAAATGAAGTACGCATTCCTGCCGCAGTCGGTTCCGGCGTACGCAGCGGCCGAGCAATTCGCCGAGTTGCGCAAGAAGCACCCGGACTACGCGTACAAGGAAGCTACGCTCAATCCGTCGAACCCGCGCAATCGCGCCTCCGACTGGGAGGCCGACGTGGTCAACGTCTTTCGGCAGACGCAGGCGACGCCGGAAGTGATCGGCGAGCGCGATACGCCGCTTGGGCGCTCGCTTTATCTCGCCCGACCGATCCAGGTCAAGAGCCCGAGCTGCCTCGTCTGCCACAGCACCGTCGACGTCGCCCCGAGGACCATGGTGGACCTCTACGGCAGTGCGAACGGATTCGGCTGGAAGATGGAGGAAGTGATCGGGGCGCAGATCGTGTCCGTGCCGATGTCCGTGCCGATCGAGCGCGCCAACCAGACGCTCAAGGCATTCATGGGCTCACTGGCGGTGGTCTTCCTGGTGATCTTCGTGCTGCTGAACGCCATGCTCTACACGATCGTCATTCGCCGCATCACGCGGCTCGCCGGCATCGCTGACCAGGTCAGCCTCGGCAATCTGGATGCCGGCGAGTTCCGCACGGGCAGCAAGGACGAAATCGGCGTGCTCACGGAGGCGATGGGCAGGATGAAGGCAAGTCTCGTGCACGCGATGAAGATGCTCGACGGCTGACGGCGCGATCTTCGTGTCCAGGCTCGACCGTCTCGGCAAGTACGAGGTCCGGCGCGTCCTCGGCAGTGGTGGCTGGGGAACCGTCTACCTCGGCTTCGACCCGGACATCGAGCGCGAAGTCGCGATCAAGACGATCCGAAAGGACCTGATCGACGCCGACCTCGCCACCGAGTTCATGGCGAGGTTCCGCAACGAGGCGCGCGCCGCGGGGCGGCTGCATCACCCGAACATCGTCGGCGTCTATGAGTTCGGCGAGGACGCCCTCGTGACCTACATCGTGATGGAGTACGTGGAGGGCACGGGGCTGCGCGACTACGTGCTTGCGCAGGGCGGCTTCACGTTCGGCCAGTTGGTCGCGCTGGTGACGCAACTCCTGGATGCGCTCGAGTACGCGCACGAGCGCCATATCGTGCATCGCGACATCAAGCCGGCCAACCTCCTCGTCACCGGCGCCGGTGTCCTCAAGGTGGCCGATTTCGGCATCGCCAGGGTCGATCGCAGCAACCTCACGAGCTACGGCACGGTCATCGGCACGCCGTCGTACATGTCCCCCGAGCAATGCCGCGGCAACGAGACCGATGCCAGGTCCGACCTCTTCAGCGCCGGCGTGGTGCTCTACGAACTCGTGACGGGGCACAGGCCGTTCCTCGGGCCTGCCGAAGCCGTCGCGCACCGGATCTGCAACGAGGAGCCGGCGCCTCCCTCGCAGCATGCGGCATTCAAGTTGCCTCCCGAGGTAGACCAACTCCTCGCCCGGGCACTCGCCAAGAAGCCCGACGCGCGCTTCCCGACGGCGGGCGCATTCCGAGATGCGCTGCAGGACGTCGCCAAGCTTGCCATCGAGGTTGACGACGGACAGGGAACAACCGTCGTAAACATCGGCACGGTCATGCTGAAGCGCCCCGCTGCGGCACTCGATGACGCGACAATGGATTCCGTGGAGCACGAGCTTGCCCGCTTCCTCGGCCCGATGGCCAAGGTGATCGTGCACAAGGCGATGGCGGTCTCGCGCAACCGCGCAGAGCTGTGCTCCGTGCTCGCCGAGAGCATCGACGACCCGGGCACGCGGAGGAAGTTCGTCGAGGCCTACAACAGGACCACGGGCAGCGTGCGAAGCTCCACCGGGAGTTCGACTGCACCGCGCGGGACGACGCACGGCACCCGCACCGCGCACACAGCACTCGGGGACGGCAAGCAACAGCCGGTCGTGCACCAGCCACTCGACGACGCATTCATCGACCGGGTGACACGCTGCCTTGCGACCCGCATCGGCCCGATCGCGCGAGTCGTCGCCCGCAAGGCCGCCCAACAAGCGGTGGGCCGTGATGAATTCGTCCGCCTGGTGGCCGCCGACCTCGACGAGGATTCCCGAGTCGCGTTCCTGCGCGACGTCGGCCATGCGCAGAGCTAGCGCCACGGTTGCTTGCAGCCCTGCACCACGTAGTCCAACCGCTCGATGTGCTTGGCCGTGAGGTCCGAGCCACCGAAGACTCGTACCGCCAGCCGCGTTCCAGCGGTGGCGCAGACGTCCTGGCGGGCCGAAACGTCCCGTGCAAGGACCCTAGATTCGGGCGTAGACTGGCTTCCGGGTCCTGGAGCAGGTATGGGAATCACGTGCCTTTTCTGCAACCATCAGAATTCGGCGGACGCGCACTTCTGCAACATGTGCGGATCCCCGACCGACGGGCGACCCTGCAAGCACTGCACCGCAGTCAACAAGCGCTCGGCGACCCACTGCGATCAGTGCGGTGCGCCTTTTGCCAGTTCCGCGGAGGCTGACGCGCTTCGGGACGCCACCAAGGCCAACCGCCTGGCGTCCACCTTGATGGGCTACGACGCAGGCGCCACGGAAGCACCGCTGTTTCGGCCCTGGAGCGCAACACCGCTTCGCGAACGGGGACCGGGCGGCTCCGACGAGAAGCCAATCGGGGTGTCGCACGCGTCCGGCCAAGGCAAGGAGGCCACCTCCGCGGGCACGCCCGATCGGGACCATGGCGTTGATCTCCTTCCTCGACACACCGTCGCGGCGCCCGACGCGACGCTCGCCAATGGCGTCCAACCGACGCGGCAACGTGAACCCGATCGCGCACCCATTGTCGTTGGTTCGGCGCCGCCGCCCACCCCCGGCGCGAACCTTGTTGCGGCGCGGCAACGACAGTCATCCGTGCGCCGCTTGCGCTCCATCGTGCTGACCGTAGTGGTCCTGGCTGTCGGTGCCGTCATGCTGACGGCGCTTCTCGAACGTGACGAGCGCCTGGTGGCTACCGTGCCGGAGGTTCGCCCGGCGCATACCGATGCAAGCCGAAGCGGCAGTTCGTCGCCGTCGACGAACACGACCGCCGGCCCGATCGCCGGGTCCCGGAGCGCGCCAGTGTCCGATCCCGTGGCGGGTCCTTCGCTTCCACCATTGCCGGAAGCGCGTGTCCTGTCGGACCCGGGCGCAGGCGGGACGATCGCGGCGCCGCTACCGGCATCCGGGGCGGGCGCCAGGAGGTTGGAGCCCGAGGCGGGCGCGTCAGGCGCAGCCACTGCGTCCCCCGGCGCACTCGAGCGGCAACCGGCCACGGTGGCGACGAAGCCGCCGCCCACGGCAGTACCGCCCGCAGCGGTTCTGCTGCCCCGGCCCCGTAAGGCTTACGTCCCTCCCGAATGCAGCCCTGCACTTGCCGCCATCGGACTTTGCAGCCCCGGTGCCCCGGCCGCGGAGAAATGACATGAAAACTCTGACTCTCCTGGCCCTGATCGCGGTCGTATTGACTGGCCACGCGCCGTCCGCGTGGTCTGCAGTCGAATACAAGATCGTGACGGCGTCCGAGCGGGGAACGTACATCCGGATCGGGCAGGATCTGGCCGCGCTCGTCGCGCCTTCGGCCGACATCGACCTCGAGGCCGTGCCGTCGGCGGGCTCGGTGGAGAACGTGCAGCGTCTGCGCTTCGAGCCCGGCGTCAAGCTCGCGCTGGTGCAATCGGACGTATACCAGGGGTACCTCGACATGGCCGATCGCGGGAATCCGTCGGCCGCGACTCTCATCCGGCCTCTGCGCGTCGTCATGCCGCTGTACAACGAGGAGATCTACTACATCGTCCGCGCCGATGCCGAATGGAACTTCGTGCACGAGATCGCCAACGCGAGGATCAATGCGGGTGAGATGGGCAGCGGTACGGCGTTGACCTCGGCGACGCTGTACCGGCTCATGTTCGACCGCGACCTTCCGGTGCCGGGCACGACGTACGTGTCGAACGAGGAGGCACTGGTCAAGCTGATCACGGACAAGTCGATCGACGTGGTGACCGTCGTCGCCGGACAGCCCGCGAAGCTGCTGGTCGACATGAAGCCCGAGGCGCGGCAGCTCATCAAGTTGCTCAAGGTCGACCCGGACCACCCGTCGACGCAGGCGGCGCTGAAGACCTACTTTTCGGCGACTGTCCGCGCGTCGAGTTATCCCAGCCTGCTCACCGATGACCTCCCCGCGCTCGCGGTAAAGGCGTTCCTCGTGACGTACGATTTCAACCGACGCGGCGCCGGCGAGCATCTGCGCCGGTTCGCCCAGTCGCTGTGCAGCAACTTCCCGGCCCTGCGCGAGAAAGGACACTCCAAGTGGCGGGAGGTGGACCTTACGCTCCCGGCGCTCGGTCGCGGATGGAGCTATTACTCGCTCACCGAGCGCGAGTTGCGCGGCTGCGCGGCGAAGGCCCTGCGTCGGGACGCCCAGGCACCATCCCGTCCCGCCCGCCCCTGCACGCAGCAGGAGCAGATCCTGGGCCTCTGCAAGTAGCGTCTACCCAGCGCATGTCGATGCGACTACGCGTCCCTCGGCTATCGCGCTGACGCTGCAGCGCCGGACCGTCCGCAATCTCTCGGTGGACGTGAGGCCCGGTGATCACAACGCGCCGGCACGCCGCGCGTCCGGTTTCCCGCGAGCGGCGCACCTGCTGAGCGATCGCGCCATTCCTTTACCGCCTAGCGCATGCTCTTCGGCACGACCACCGTCGCCGTGCGCACCGTCGCGTTGCCGCTCGCGTCGCGCGCTTCATAGACGATCGTGTATACGCGTCCCTCCCCGGCGCCACTGCGTTCGCTACGCAGGTCGAACTCACGGTCGTCGGTCCCCACCTGCGTCCCCTGGATGTCGCCGACGGTGTTGCCGTCGCCAAGACCATTGTCAGGCTCGTTGCTCGTCACTGAGATCAGCCGCACCGTGGGATTGGGATCGCAGACGTCGGTGACCCGGAGGGCCGCTTGGATGCGCTCCAGCTTGTGGTTAGGCGGCCACAGGAGGTCAGGGGACAACGCCACCACGAGCGCAGGTGGCGTGGTGTCGACGATGCGAACTGTCTGTGTCGCCGTTCCAGTGTTGTTGCTGTCGTCCCGCGCCGACCACGTGACCGTCGTCGTGCCGAGCGGGAACAGTGGTGGCGCGTTGCTGCCGATGACGAGGCTAGCGTCGCAGACGTCCGCGGCAGTTGCGTGCCCGATGTTGACCGGCGTGCCCGACGGGCCCGTGCATTCGGCGGTGATGGCCGGGGGCGGCGTCACGATGGGCGGCTTCGTGTCGAGAATCGTGACGAGCTGATTCGCCTGCCCGGTGTTTCCCGATGCGTCGCGCGACGACCACGTCACCGTCGTCGTCCCGAGCGGGAACAGTGGTGGCGCGTTGTTGCCGAGTGTCGGCGAGAGATCGCAGACGTCGGCCGTGGCGGCGGTACCCAGCGCCACCGGCGTTCCGGATGGCGAACTGCACTCGCCCCCGGTGGCGGACGGGGCTGTCACGGTAGGATCCAACGTATCGACGATCGCGAAGCGCGGCGAGATGTCGAAGAAGATGTTGCCATTCGCCGCGAGCCGGATGCGGCCGTTTGCCGTCGGCGGCCGCGGCACGGTGAACGATTCGGAGCCGTCGTTCGCGGTGCTCGCAATTAGCGACACGAAGCTCGTGCCGTTGTCGCCGGAATAGTCGGCGCGCACGGTCGGCGCGACGCTGCCGCCGCCGACCGTCCAGGACAGCGTCGACCCGGTGGTCGCACATTGCAGGCTCGACGTTGCGTTCGGCGTCGAGACGAAGAACGGCGCACCGCTGACCGTCACGGTCATCTGCGCGAAGTCCGTGCCTCCGCCGTTCACTCGGTTGTCGCGGGCAGTCGCGCGGAAGTTCATCGTGCGGTCGACGTTCGGCAGCACTTCCCACGGACTGGCCGCGGTGCCGAGCAATGCCTCGAGGCGCGGCAATGTGCGCGACGCGGACGCGGTGGGGGAGAACGAGCGAAACAGCGGGCCGGTCGCCTGCGTAGCGGGCGGAATGCCGGTGACCTGTGCGCCAGTGTCGAACTGCTCCCACGTGAACGACAGCGGTTGCCCGTCTGCATCGCCGCCGGTCGCCGTCAGCACGAAAGGCGTATCCCGGGGAATCGTGAAGTTCGGACCCGCGTTGACGCCCGGTGGGGTATTCGGGATCGCGGCGAGCGTGCCGCACGAGCCGCCGCTGCCCGCATCGTTCCTGAAGTCGGTGATCTGGTCGATGCTGCGCACGTGGAAGTAGGCGTCGCTGTTCGGCTGCAGGTTGTCACCCGCGCAAATGCCCGCATATCCCATGATCGTTGAGCCGCTGCCGGGCTCGAATGCGGACGTGGCCGTGAACTGGCCTGCCGTGCACGAGTTCCCCGTGCCGGTCCAGGTGTGCGATGCCGACAGCTGGTGCCCTAGCTCGTGCGCAACGTAGTCGACGTCGAAGGGGTCCCCGCTCGGATTCGGCCGACCGGTACCGCCGCGTGCCTTGGTCGGGCTGCAGGCGCGCCCGGGACCGCTGCCGCCGGTGGCGGCGGTGAAGACGTGACCGAGGTCATATGCGGCGCTGCCCGGGTTCGCGTCCAGCGTCGTCTGATTTTCGTTGAGCAGCGTCGCGTCGACGCTGGTCCCGTTCGTGTACGGATCGGTCGCCGGGTCGGTGAAGATGCGTACGGCGACGACATTGAAGCTCACCACCGTGTCACGCTCCATCAGGCCCGTCACGCGGTTCATCGTTGTCGTCAATGCGGCGGCGGCGGCCGTCTGGGGACAGCCCGCGGGACTGCCTGGCGGGCAATTGAGGTTGGCGAAGAACTGCGTGTATTCGCCGGTGAGCGCAGCGGCGAATCGATAGGTGCGCAGGTTGTTGCCGTTCGGACGCGCCTTCTGGATGCCGCGCAGACGCGGCAGTCCATCGTCGGACGCGGCCGGCTCGTGCAAGCCGCAGGTGAACGGCTCGCTGGTGGCGTCGCGCTTGCGGTACACGCGATAGTGATCGCCGTCATCGACGGGATCGATGACGACGTCGTCGCCGTCGCGCATCAAGTAGGCTCTGAAGCCAAACGGCGACAGTTCGAGACGCGCGCTCGCCGACGGGTCGTCGATGCCCTGCGCGCGGAACGTGTGCAGGTCGGGAAAGCGCGCCTGCAGATCGGGAGCCAGCAGGTCGACGCGCTCGACCGCGAACCGCTCGAAGGTCCCATCGGGAAGCGGGAGCGTGATGACCGCGGCGAGCACAGCCGCGGCATCCGTATGCACGCGTGGCGCTGCCAGAAGCCGCTTCGTCAATGCCTCGCGGTCGGCCTTCACCACGCGGAACGCGGCGAGCTTGGGTGCACTTTTGCCGGCGGACGCCGCTTTTGGGCCCACCATCTCGGTCCACAACCCATCGTCGGAGACCGTGGGCGCACGCGTCGCGTCCGCGGCCTCGCGCGCCCAGGGATTGAGGACATCGCCCGCCGCGATCGCGGGAACCGTTGCCAGGACGCTGGCAAGCAAAACGACGATCTGCAACAGAACATGCGGTCGACCACGACTCATGACGCCTCCCCATCGCTCGCGCGAACGAATGGGATACGCTACGCCGATTGGGATTCGGCAGGGACAACGTGCCCTGCTGTCCTGCACATCGGGCATAAGATATTTGCGATGTGCGTTCGAACATAGATTGAAAAGTAGAGCTTGGTTCCGGATGCTCGCTAGGACCATCACGAGCGAGCGCCAGGTTTGTCCTGAACAAACGATCGGAACAGACGCCCACAATGCCACTTCCCTCAGCTCGGCATGTGCGCGAATGTGCATTCGCCGAGCGTCCGCTCGCCGGACTCTTCCGCCTCGACGAGCCGGACGCGGAAGATGTGAGCGGGCAGCGTCCTGAACTCTTCGGCCGAGGGCAACGCGAGCACCTCGCCCGCACTCTGATCGAACGGCAGGTCCTGCAGGCGCCACTGCTGCAGATGACCGTCGCCGAGATCGAGGCTGTGCAGCGCATCCACACGCTTCACGCCCGCGAGTGCCACCTGCATGCGACTGACCACCGCGTCGTCGTCCGCGCGGATCGTGCAGGCCACGCGCTCGCCCGGCGCGAGGCGGTACTCGCGGATGCGCATGCCCTCGCTCTTCATGTGTTCGAGGAAGGGCTGCGTGATGACGGCTCCTACCCCACCGTTGCGCACCACGACGCGTATGAGGGCACTCCCGAAGATGTGCTCCTCGATCGGAGCTGCCGCGCCCACCGGCAGCTCGCCGAGCCAGTACGCCACGAGCGCCTCGAACGCGCGATCCGGCTGGGGCACATGCGGCGACGTCATGACACCACTGCTCCCATGCACCCGCGCAGCCGCGCGATCGCGCGTTGGCGGATGACGCGCACGGGCGACCTCTTCACGCAGGGCGGCAGCGGCACGACGCCGATCTCCGAATCCGACATCCTCGGGCAGAGCGAAGCGGTCCGCTCCCCGATGGACTACTACGCCCACGCCCCGCACACCGCCGCGGTACTCGAGCGCCACGTTCGCGAGCAGCCGCAGGTGCTGGCCTGCATGCACGGCAGCGCCTGGCGGGGCGACGGGGCGGCGCTGCTACGCGGCTTGGCACAGGCGCTCGGCGCTAGGCCGGTGGCTGCCGCGGCGTGACCCTGGCGATGGGCAGCGCTGGAGCAGCTCGAGGAAGCCAATTCAATCTTGATTCGGTAATCGGTACGCGCGGTGTTGCGAGCCGCCAATGCGGGAACGCCACAGCTGTGGGCACTGGGTTTCCGCGGCATTTACGACGAACCCGCATGCGGCTCGCAACT